>JBBIML010000040.1:0-3283 GCA_037444405.1 Armatimonadota bacterium | reverse complement strand
CGGCTCCAGCCGATGACGCGCAAGCCGAACGCCTTCGCGCGGGGGATCATCTCGCGCCCGATATTGCCCAGACCAATCAGCCCCAGCGTGCCGCCATAAAGCCCGCGCGCCTCGCTGAACTCCTTCTTGTTCCAGCGACACTCGCGCAACTGCTGAACATTGTCGGGAATGCGCCGATCGAGCGCGAGTATCAGCCCGAACGCCAGCTCGGCGACGGCAATCGCGTTCTTGCCGGGGCAGTTCGCCACATAGATGCCGCGTCGGGAGGCGGTCGCCACATCGATGGTGTTGACCCCCGCGCCGGCGCGAATGACCAGGCTCAATTTGCTGGCGGCTTCCAGCATCGGCGCGGTGACCTGCGTGGAACGCACAATCAGCACATCGGGGTCATGCTGGCGCAGGGCATCGACGAGGCTCGCCTCTTTGAGGGAGGGGTCGTAGATAATCGTACAGCCGAGCGCTTTCAGCCCATCCAGCCCGCTCTGCTCGAACTTGTCCGCTATCAGCACTGTTAGCGCCTGCATCGCAGGGTTATCGTTCGCGCCTGCACGCGCGATTCCTGCTTTCGTCTCCAGCAGGTATACTATTGTTTTAGGGGAGCCGATAAGCAAGGCGGATATGGGCGCGGTTCCCGCGCCCTGTTTTCCCGTCAAGTATACTATCTGTCCTGGAGGGAGCCGATGAGCGAGGGTTACAATCCGAAAGTGATTGAACCGAAGTGGCAAGAGCGGTGGCAGCAGGCGCGGCTGTTCCGCACCCAGGAAGACCCCAGCAAGCCCAAGTGCTATGTGCTGGAGTTCTTCCCGTACCCGTCGGGCGACGGGCTGTCGGTCGGACACTGCCGCAACTATGTGCCCGCCGATGTGCTGGCACGCTATATGCGCATGAAGGGCTACAATGTGTTGCACCCGATGGGCTGGGACGCTTTCGGTCAGCCCGCCGAGAACGAAGCCATTCGGCGACGCTCGCACCCCAAATATACCGTGCCCCAGTATGTAGCGAACTACAAGCGCCAGATGAACCTCATCGGGCTGTCGTACGACTGGGAGCGCGAGATCAACTCCAGCACGCCCGAATATTATCGCTGGACGCAGTGGTGGTTCCTCTTGCTCTACAAGCGCGGATTAGCCTATCGCGCCGAAGCCCCCGTCAACTGGTGCCCTTCATGCCGCACCGTGCTGGCAAATGAAGAGGTGGAAGGAGGCAAATGCTGGCGCTGTGGCACGCCCATCCAGAAACGCCAGATGAAGCAGTGGTTCTTCCGCATCACCGCCTACGCCGACCGCCTGCTGAACGACCTCGACGAGGTGGACTGGCCCGAGGGCATCAAGCAGATGCAGCGCAACTGGATTGGGCGCAGCGAGGGCGTCGAGTTCGAAATGCAGGTTCAGGGGCGACCCGATTCGAAGTTCCGCGTGTTCACCACGCGCATCGACACGGTGTTCGGCATGACCTTCGCGGTGCTGGCGCCGGAGCATCCGCTGGTGGACGCGATTACCACGCCCGACCGCAAGGCGGGGGTGGACGCCTATCGCGAGCGGGCGATGCGGATGGAGGAAGCCGATCGGCTCTCCGCCGAGCGCGAGCGTACGGGCGTATTCACGGGCGCGTACGCCATCAACCCTGTGAACGGCGAGCTGGTGCCGCTCTATGTGGCGGACTATGTGGTGATGACCTACGGCACAGGCGCGATTATGGCGGTGCCCGCGCACGATAAGCGCGACTTCGATTTCGCCAACCAACACGACCTGCCCATTCGTGTGGTGATTGCCCCGCCCGGCTGGAACGGCGAGCCGCTCGAAGACGCCTATGTGGACGATGGGATCATGGTGAACTCAGGCGAGTTCAGCGGCTTGCCGAATCGCGAGGGGATGGAGCGGCTTGCCGACTGGTTCGAGGCACGGGGTATCGGACGGCGCACGGTGCAGTACCGCCTGCGCGACTGGCTCATCAGTCGTCAGCGCTACTGGGGCGCGCCCATTCCGATTGTCTACTGCCCGCGCTGTGGCGAGGTGCCCGTGCCAGAGGAGCAGCTGCCGGTTCTGTTGCCCGATGTGGAGCAGTACGAGCCGTCGGGCACGGGTCAATCGCCTCTTGCGAACATCCCGGAGTTTGTGAACACCACCTGCCCGCAGTGCGGCGCACCCGCCCAGCGCGAGACCGACACGATGGGCGGATTCGCCTGCAGCAGCTGGTACTTCTTCCGATTCTGCGACCCGCACAACGACCGCGAGCCGTTCTCCCGCGAAAAGGTGAACTACTGGATGCCCGTGGACTACTATATCGGCGGCGCGGAGCATGCCGTGCTGCACCTGCTGTACGCCCGATTCTGGACGAAGGTCGGCTACGATGCGGGCATCTCGCCCGTCAAGGAGCCGTTCTATCGCCTGCGCAATCAGGGCATGGTGCTGGCGCTGACGCCTTATCGCCCACCGCGCGCGGATGAAACGCTCAAGCCGGGCGAGCCGGGCATCCTGGTGCGCCGTGAGCAGCTGGAGCAGATGAGCGAGCAGGAGAAGGCGACCCTCCTCTGGGTATGGGCGAAGATGTCCAAGTCGCTCCATAATGTGGTGACGCCCGACGAGATTGTGGAGCAGTACAGCGCGGACACATTGCGCCTGTACGAGCTGTTCGTGGCGCCATTCGACGCCGCCTTCCAGTGGGAGGAGCAGGGCGTGCGGGGCTGCTTCCGATTCCTGAACCGCGTGTGGCGATTGATGATGGAGTTTCAGCCCTGCTTCGTTCGCGACTGGCGCGCGATTTTAGCGGAGCCGCGCGAGCTGAGCAAGTCGGCTCGCGACCTGCGCCACCGCACCCACGCCACCATCAAAAAGGTCGGTCAGGACATCGTGGACTTCAGGTTCAACACGGCGGTCGCCGCGCTGATGGAGTGGTTCAACGCCATCGAGGAGTTCTGGCGGGCAAGCAATCAGGGCATGTGCTGCGCCGACGATATGGCGGTCCTGAGCGAGGCGGTGGAGAGCTTCATTCTGGTGATGGCGCCCTTCACGCCCCACCTCGCGGACGAGCTGTGGGAGCGCTACGGGTTCGAGGGATTCACGCTCAATCAGCCGTTCCCGCAGTATGACGAATCGCTGGCGCGGGCGGAGGAGATCGAGCTGGTGATTCAAGTCAACGGCAAGGTGCGCGATCGGTTGCGCGTGCCCGCCGACATCTCGCGCGAGGAGATGGAGCGGCTGGCGTTGCAAAGCCCGCGCGTGCAGCAGTACCTTAACGGCGGTCAGCCCAAAAAGGTTATCGTTGTGCCAGGCAAGCTGGTGAA
>JBBIML010000039.1:0-3907 GCA_037444405.1 Armatimonadota bacterium | reverse complement strand
AACCTCTGGATTGGCTTCGCGCAAGAGTTGATCCAGCCCCGCATTGCGCGCCAGCCGATTGAGCAGGATTTTGGGGTGAGTTTGCGCCAGCTGTTTCAGGAACTTCTGCAGCTCGCGGCTGGAGCGTACCGATTCGATGCCCGTCATGCGCCGGGTGCGTTCGTCGGGCGCGGGCAGCTCGCCGTCAAAAAGGCGTGCGACGGGCGACTGCTCCCGCAAAAACAGCACCTCACCCGCGTTCAGCTGGCTCTTTTCAGGCAGCAGCACCAGCACTGCACCGGGCACCTCCACGCCTGTGAGATACATAAAGTTGCTGTCCTGACGGAACCTGAAGCGCACGGGGGTGGCAGATTCGCCTGCCACGATGATTGCCTGCTCGCCCGCGCGCCCGCGCAACTGTTCCCGACGCAGCGCGTATTCGCTGAGCGTGATGCCCCACAGCACCGGCTCCGAAACCGCGCTGACGCTGCTGACAATCAGCAACCAGACGCTCAGCCAGCGGATAGTTCGCCATGCACGCATAGCGCGATTGTACCTCCTATACCTCACCGATATGGGCAGCCAGCGCGTTCAGCAACCGCCGCCGATAGTCCAGATAGGAATCTTTCTCGCGCGAATAGTAGACATGGTTGGTCAACACGATCACCGCCAGTTCGGTTTGTGGGTCGAACAGCATCAGTGTGCCTGTGAAGCCCGAATGCCCCACACAGCGCGTCGGGAACAGGTCGCCGCGCGGCAGCAGGGGGTTCGGGTGCGCGAACAACGCCAGCGTGTGCATTCCCAGTGGCTGCTGACCAATCTGCACCTGTGGGGTCAGGAACGCCTGCACCGAATAGTAGGAGAGCAGGGGTCGCCCGCCGCGCAGGATCATGAGGGCGAATCGGATTAAATCTTCGAGGGTACCGAACAGCCCGGCGTGCCCGGCGACGCCCTCCATCGCGTGCGCGTTCTCGTCATGCACCTCGCCGCGCAGGATTTGCCCTTCACGCGATTCGGAGTTGGCGGTGGGCGCAACGCGAGGCTGCCAGTCGGCGGGCGGGACAAAGCCCGTGCTGCCCATGCCCAGCGGCTCCGCGACCCGCGCCTGAAACAGCTCCCGCAGCGAGCGCTCGTACACCTGCTCCAGGATTGCGCCGAGCAGGATGTAGCCCAGGTCGCTGTAGGTGTAGCCTGTGCCGGGCAGTCGCTGCAGTGGGGTTTGCAGGACGGCTTCCACGACGGCGGTGCGCCCCTGCGCCTCGCGGTAGAGCGGTTTCCACGCGGGCAGCCCCGATGTGTGGGTTAGCAGGTGGCGAATCGTGATCCCCTGCAGATGCTTCGCGCCCGCAAAGAAGCGTGTGAGGGGCGTTTCCAGGGTGAGCCTGCCTTCCTCCAGCGTTAGCAGGGTGAGCGTGGCGGTCGCCAGCGGCTTGGTGAGCGAGGCAAGATCATAGATTGTGCTGGCGCTCGTGGCGGTCTGGCTGTCGGGGTCGGTGATACCCCATGCGTTCTGATAGCGGATGCGCCCGCCCATCAATGCGGCGCACACCGCGCCGGGGAAGACGCGCTGTTCAATCGCTTCCTGCACCAGGGTGTCCATCAGGAACCCGATTCGCGCTTCAGCGGCGCTTTCCCGCCATCAGAGTCGGCGTTCCATCACTTCGGCGAGCGGTCGGAGCGTGCGCATCAGCTCGCGGAAGGCGTCGGGCGTCAGCGACTGCGCGCCGTCCTTGAGGGCGCGGGCGGGGTCGGGATGCACCTCGATGATCACGCCGTCTGCGCCTGCTGCCAGCGCGGCGCGGGTCATCGCGGGCACCAGCGAGGCGCGACCCGTGCCATGGCTCGGATCGACGATAATCGGCAGGTGCGACAGCTCGCGGATGGCGGGCACAGCGTTTAAATCGAGCGTGTTGCGCGTATAGGTTTCATAGGTGCGGATGCCCCGCTCACACAGAATAATCTGCTCGTTGCCGCCCAGCCAGATGTATTCGGCAGCCTGTAGCCACTCTTCATAGGTTGCCCACATGCCGCGCTTGAGCATCACAGGTTTGCGCGTCTGCCCCACCTCGCGCAGCAGGTCGTAGTTCTGCATATTGCGCGTGCCAATCTGCAGGATGTCGGCATAGTCGCAGACCAGGGCGACCATGCGGGGGTCCATCACCTCGGTGATGACGGGCATGCCTGTGAGTTCACGCGCCTGCTGGAGCAGTTCGAGCGCGGCGCGTCCCATGCCGTGGAAGGAGTAAGGGCTGGTGCTGGGTTTGAATGCGCCACCGCGCAGGATGTGGGCGCCCGCCTGATGCACCGCCTGCGCCGTTTTGAGCAGCTGCTCCTCGCTCTCCACCGTGCAGGGACCCGCCATCACCACGAACAGCTCGCCCCCTATCGGCAGACCGTTCACCTCCACAATCGTGCGTTCGCGAAACTTTTTTGAGACGAACTTGTAGGGCTTCAGCACCAGGGTGACCTGCTCCACCCACGGCAGCGATTCGAGCTGTTCTTTGGCTTCGTTGCGGTCCAGTTCGGGTGCGCCGACTGCCGCGATCACGGTGCGCTCCACGCCATAGATCGGGTGGATGTCGAACCCGAACTGGCGCAGTCGCTCTTCCACATCGCGAACCTGTTCGGGGGTTGTCCCCGGTTGCATCACAACGATCATTGCCTGTGCCTCCGTGTGAAGGGTATTGCCCGATAAGAGTGGGAACCGAAACGCGCCGTTGGGGAAGGAGCGGCTCTGCTCAGTGATACTTGAAATGCAGCAACTTTTGTGCCAGAATACCCCCTCTCCCGAAGCTTCGGGAGAGGGGGCAGGGGGGTGAGGGCTTAGCCGCAGCCGAAGTTGAACAGCACGATCAGCAGGTCGGCGTCATCCACGATGTTATCGCCGTTCACATCCTCCGGGCAGCCCGAACAGAAGTTGCCGAAGGCGAACAGCACGGCTAACAGGTCGGTATCATCCACCACGCCATCCCTGTTCACATCGCCCTCGCAGCCGGGCGGCGTTGCACAGCCTGCCGGGCTGACAAAGTAGGCGCCCTGCAGCTGAATGATGTAGGTTCCACCTGCGCTCGTCGAGCCCGTCCAGCCTGCAATCGGGTTCGTATTGTCGGCGCAGGAGAGTGCTCCTGAACTCCACAGCAGCGAACCGTTCGCGTCCACAGGGTCACGATTGAATCGGCTGATTGCCAGCAGGTAGCTGCCTGCCTGCGTGATACAACCAGGCGTGTTGTCGATTTGGGACTGTAAGCCACTATAGTCGTCATTTGCAACGACGCCTGTGCCATCGCAGGTGAACAACCAGAGCTGGGTATCCCAGTCAACCTGACCCACCGTGCTGGCGACGAAGCTGTCCGGGTCGGTGATGCAGATGACATACATATCCACGCCGTCGGCTTCCAGATCGCCGCGGATGCGGTTCACAGGGGTCTCGCACGGGGTCGCATCGGGCAGGGTTACAATCTGGGCATTGCCAGGCAGGTCGCCCGCATCGCCGCCGCCGTTTGCGGTTTCATCCCAACCCTCAAAAGGCGGACAATCGTCAGGATCACCCGCACTGGCGCCCTCGGCACCCTGTAGGGTGATGATGTAGGTGCCGCCTGCGCCCGTAGCGCCCGACCAGCCTAACACACGCGAGGTCGATTCGGGACCATCAGGGCAACGAATAGCCCCGAAGGGTGAGTTGTTCCAGATGAATCCGCCACCACAGCCCACCGGGTCGCGGTTATATGCGCTCACGGCAAGGTAGTAGACACCCGGACCTGGAATACAGAAGGTGGAGTTATCGATGTAAGAGATCAGCCCGAAGGTGTCGTCGTTGTGCACCACACCCTTGCCGTTCGCGTCGAACAGGAAGAGTTGGGTGTCGAACAGGGCGCCGCAGCGGAGCGATGCGCTAAAGAGGTTGGGATCGGAAATGTAGATGGCGTAC
>JBBIML010000038.1:0-8028 GCA_037444405.1 Armatimonadota bacterium | reverse complement strand
GCCACGCGCTTGAACCGGGACTTACGCCTTGCGGCGTCGGCGCAGTGCCACCAGCCCGATCAGACCAGTGCCCAGCGCAATCATGCTCGCCGGCTCGGGGACGATGGTCCAGGTGTTACCCTCCAGCGCAAGCCGGTAACGGGCACCATCCCAGATAATCGACTGATCTCTAAGAGCCAAGGTCACCGAGTTGCCAAAGCCAATTGCTGGCGCATACAGGCGCAAGGTGAAGGGTACCCGGTTAGCCTCCGTATTGGGAACGCCATAGCGGGTCGTCAGAATACCCTTGCTGCGTGCCTCCGAACCTGCGGGCAACTGGTTGAAAACAGGAAGGTCATCGCCTGCAAGTCCGAAAGCCACATCCAGCACAGGATCGGCAGCTGCGCTGTAGATTTGCCCCACCGCAGTGCCCGAATAGGGCGGCGTTGCCTGGATGGCTATCTGCAACGCCGTGAAGGTTCCCTGTGTATTGGAGAAGTCGATAGGGGCAGTGTTGCCGCTCTGTCGACTACCACCGATGATGGTCGCCTTGCTCTTCTCAACCGTGAAGCGGATAGCAAACGCATCCCAGAGCGGGAAGCTGTTGGCATCTGCGTCGATCTGGAAGATGATGGGAACATCCACATAGGAGTCTGTCCCGTTCCAGAACACATTGTCGCCACCCAGTGTCAGGGTGTACTGCGCAAAGGATGTCAGCGACAGGCTCGCACAGAGCGCAGTCAGTGCTATTAATCGTTTCATCACACACATCCTCCTTTCTGAGGTTTGGTGTTGCCGTTTTCAGGGCGAAACCGAAACGGCACTGCAGCGACTACGCTGCATCAGCGCATTGCCTATGGCTGGTGCGGGAGAGTGCCACTCTCCGCATCACCGATTCCTATTATACCCCATTTCTGGGGCGATTGTCAAGAGCAGGCAGGGGATTCACCCCTTTTCCGACCCTATTATACCCCATTTCTGGGGCGATTGTCAAGAGGTCAGAGCGATTCCCCCTTGATTCGCCCTTTATTATACCCCCGTCGGCTGAAGTAGCAAGCGCATCTTGCGCTTGAGTTTGGGCAGGGTGCCCATGCGACGGGGAGCCAGCGCTCGAAAACCCTCCCAAACTCTTGACAAAAGGGGTTCGATTAGGTTATAATAGGGGTGTGGAAGCGATCGCCTTAACGACGCGCTTCCCGCAATCGAACGCTGTGAAAGGAGGGTGATCTATGATGCTCAACTATCGGAAGTGCTGGATTGTCGCAGTGAGCGCCGCGCTGATATCGAGCGCACTGGCATCGGGCTGGAATGTGAATGTCACCACCAGCACCGTCACGCTGAACCCTGGTAGTGTGTCAGGAACAGTGCCCGTGAACATTAACGGCACGACCTACACACCGCCTGTTGGGGTCACGGTCGGAACCTTCCCCACCATCACCTTCCTGACCCAGGCAAGCAACCCGCCCGTCACCATCGGCGACGGGACCCTCTACACCACGGGCAGCTTCAACGCCGCCTACTCCCTCTCTGGCAAGGGGCTGAACGGCTTCGCCTTCGTGATCAGCGGCTTTGTCTGGGGACTGGGACAGGTCAACTGGGAGAAGGTGGTGACCGACGGTGCCGGTAATGTCGTCTACAGCGCCAGTGGCAGCTTCGCAGGTTCAGGCGCAGGGGGTACTGATGGTGCCTTCGTGTTCAGTATCTTCGTGAACCTGCCCGCTACCTACACCGTGCTGAATGTGAGCGAGAGCTTCACGCTCACTCTGAATGGGGCACCTGCGCCGGGCACGGACACGGCGGCGCTGTTGCTGGTGGAGCAGGACTGGGTGCCGGAGCCGGCGAGCCTGCTGGTGCTGGGCACGGGGCTGGGCAGCCTGTTGCTGCGCCGCCGACGCCAGCAGTAACGCATCCTCCCCAGAACCCCCTGCCTGATGGGCAGGGGGTTCTTTTTTATTCTCCTGCGTGCTTGCGCCAGCGGACGGTCTGCAACAGGTCAGCGCTTTCTGTGGGTTCGGGTCGGGTTCGTTTGCGGTTGCGGGCGCGTCGGCGTTTGCGCGGCGGCTGGCTCTGTTGCACGATGGGTTCGTCCTTCTCTTCGGGCGCAGTGGGTTCAAGCAGTGGCTGCACCAGCGCGATGGCTGACGGTTGCGCGTCGGGGGCTTCGGGCGCAGGCGATTCTTCAGGGATGGGCTGCTCCCACCAGCGCAGCTCGCTGGCGTCGCCCTCACCCGATAGCCAGCGCTCCATCGCCTCGCGGGGCGCAATCAGCCACAATCGGCTCTCACCCTCGCTCATGCCCTGTCGGTACTCCTGCACCTCGTCCGCAACGAGCGTGCCCTCGGTGAGATCGTATACGCACAGGGGCATCGGCAACTGCAACGATTTCTCGCCGCCGCGACGGGCATGCAGATGCACCAGCGGCAGGCGCACCTGTACCAGATCGTCGGTGGCGCACCACACATGCACGCCTGCCCAGTCGGCGATGCCACGCAGCAGGTCAGGCGTGAGTGCCTGCTCGCCGATGAAGACCGCTTTCCAGCGCTCATATTCGGCGACGGCGAGCGAGGGCAGACCCGTTTCGATATACTCGCCAATCACATGGCATTCGTCGGGCAGGGCGTAGAACGACGGCTCCCAGCGCTGTTGCGTGCCCAGTTTGTCGCTTTTGAGTCGGCGGGCAATCGGATGCAGCGGGTCCACAATCTGGGTGCCCTGCGTGCTTGCCCACGGCTGGAGCGCGAGCGCCAGCCCTGTGACCTCGCGGGCGGTCTCCAGCGCGTGGCGGTGATTCTCGAACAGTGAGGCAGCATAGAGCCACACCAGCACGCGCCCATCCCGATGCAATCGCCGTCGGATCGCCTCGCGCACCGACGGCTTGAGGTTCCACGCATTCAGGAACAGCACGATTCGGGAGCGAGGGAAGTCGCGCCGCGCCACATCGTCCAGCAGGTAGAAACCGCAGGAGATACCCGAGCGCAGCACCGCCTCGCGCGCCGCCCCGATGACCTGCTGGATGAGGGGTGAGCCTGTGCGCGCATAGCTCAGGCTCAGCGGGTCGATCACGACGGCGAGGTCGGGCTCCGCCTGACCGACGCGCTCGCGCAGCTCCCACAGCGATTGCCCCGCCGCGACGCGCTCCCAGATGGCGGGATGCATCAGCCAGCCGTCGCCCCACAAATCCATCCACGATTCGCCGAAGCCATGCACGACCGCCTGCATCAGCGAGCGGGTTTGCACCTGCGCGACCGCCTCTGCCGACCGCAACGGCGGGTTGTAGTCCTCCTCGCTGCCTGTGCCAGGCGTCAGCGTGTGTTCCGTCGCCGGCTGATCCAGCCGCATCAGTTTGCCGAACGGCGTGCGGTAGTCCTCTTCCGACAGGAACAGCTTCTGGTGCAGGTGCAGCGAATCGGCGGGCACAGGAAATGCGCCCGTGCCGCCGGGTAATCGGTCAGCGTAGGTGATGGGCGCAGAGATGAAATCGATATCGTCGCTTTGAAGCAGGCTGGCGAGCGCGAGGTGCCCCGAATAGGGATGGCGCCACTCCAGCACATAGCCGTAGGAGACCCCCACAAGGCAGCGGCGATGGCACGCCTGCTTGATGGCGCCTGCCAGGCTCAAAATGCGGCGGGCGGTCGCCTCGGAAATGAACTGGTGATAATCGATCCAGCGTCCTTCGCGGCGCGGGTCATACAGCTGGCGCCTGGTGAGGGGCGCGTTCGGAATGAAGGGCGGGATGGCAGCCGTGCTGAAGCTGACCTCGCCGCTGAACCAGCCTGCGCGCAGGCTCACTGTGTCGTTACGGAAGTGGCGGCGCAGCCAGTCACGGAACGCCTGCAACGCGGCTTCACTGGTGTCGTAGCCGCCCGATTCGGGCTGGAACCATTCGCCCCAGTCCAGATGATAGCCCAGCGTGCAGGCGCCCTCATCCTCGCGTTCAACCAGTTGCACCAGCTCGGTGAGCAGCATTTGAACCTGTTCCCACCAGCGGTCAGCGCAGACAGATGGACCGCCGACCGTGCCGTCGGCATAGCGCACCACCGCTTCGGGAAACTCCTGCTGCCAGTTGCCCACCGGTGCAGGCACAACCCGCCACAGCATCAGCGCATCGGGGTTGATCTCCCGCGCGAGTGTGGACCAGTAGCGGATGGCATCGAAGGCTTCGATGGCGCCGGTGGGGCGTACGGGCAGCACGATCAGCAGGGCGAAGAGGGCGATGCCTGCCTCGCTGGCGAGTTGCATCTGCTGATGCACGCGCGTGGCCGCTTCAGGCGTGTGCGGATTGCCGAAGAAGAGGCACGGCTTCAGCGCGCGCTCGCCAAAGCGCAGCGAGGGCACACCACGCTGGAACTGCACCTGCGCAACTGGATGGCGGATGACGACTTCGGGCGGGGTTTCCAGCGTGATGGCGCCATCGGGTGAGGCGACCTCTGGCTCTGACGGATGTTCAGCAGCGGGTTTCTTGCGGCGGGCGCGCCGTCTGCGGGCGGGCGAGGTTGCCACCGCTGCCGATTCGGCTTCTGCACCTGTTTCGGGTGCTGATTCCACAGGTTTGTCTTCAGCGGGTGGCTCGCTGGTGGTGGTTCTGGCGCGACGGCGCGTGCGCCGCTGCTTTGGCGGCTCGGCTGCCGTTTCGGGCACAGCCGCCTCTGTGGGCGGTTCCACTATCGCCTGCTCGATCCCAGCCTGTTCGGCAGGGGGCGCCGATTCAGCGGCACCTTCGGACCTTCGCCGTCGACGCTTCGGCTTTTCAGTCGCTTCTGGCTCGATAGGCTGTATGATCGCGGGTGAACTCTCGGAAATCGGTTGCTTTTTGCGCCTTGCCATTGTCGGTTCGTTCGGGTAGCTGCTCGATCCAGTTCAGGAGGTCGCTGGGCGTCTCAAAAAAGTAGTCGGGCTGTGCCGCTTTGAGGTCGTCGGGCAGGTGGGCGCCCCAGCCGACGGCGCCGACCTGCACGCCCGCCGCGCGCCCGCAGGCGATGTCGAACACCGTGTCGCCGATAAAAATCGCCGATTCAGGACGCACCTGCAGTCGATCCAGTGCGACCAGCACGGGGTCGGGCGATGGCTTGGGACGCGGCGAATCGTCGGCGGAAATAATGGCGTCCACCACCGAATCGATGTTCAGGCGTGGCAGCACGCCCCTCAGCTCCGCCCGATTTTTGGAGGTGACCAGCGCGGTTCGATAGCCACGCGCATGGGCTATGCGCACCGCCTGCACCACCTCTGGCAGCACCCGCTCCAGATGGCGGTGCTGTTCGTAATATGCCATCTCGTCTCGTTCCATCGCCTCGTGGTCAACGGGCTGTGCCACGCGCTCGTCCAGATAGTGCATCTGCGTCTTCAGCGGCAGCCCGATCAGTCGCCGCAGCTCCTCTCTGGGCAGCTCGATGCCCAGATGTTTCCGATAAGTGTAGTTCAACGCCTGCGTAATCAGCTCCACCGTGTCAATGAGCGTGCCGTCGATATCGAACAGAATGGCTCTCAACACCGTCGCTGTTTCCATCGCTCTTCACGACAGTTCGACAGGGATTGCCTGCGCCTGAAAAGGCAGGTGCTGGACAATCTGGTTCTTCTCGTTGACCAGCACCATTTTGGGTTCAATCCATTCGTCGGTCCAGCAGGTGGCGGCGATGATGAGTCGGTGCCCTTTCTGGGCGCGGTGGGCGGCGGCGCCGTAGATGGCGACCTCGCCCGAGCCAGGCGGTGCGGGCACCACATAGGTCTGAAATCGCTCCCCGTTATCCATCACCCACACATGCACCATCTCGCCTGGCTCCAGTCCCACGGCGTCCATCAGCTCCTCATCGATGGCGATGCTGCCGATATAGTCCAGTCGCGATTCGGTCACCCGCGCCAGATGGATTTTGCTTTTCAGACGCTCGATCAGTCGCATACGATGAACCTCCGCTCTCGATTATACCTCAGAGTTGTCCGCCGGCGACGCGGATGGCTTCGCCGGTGATGTAGGCGGCATCATCAGAGGCGAGGAACACCAGCAGGTTGCACACATCGTCGTAGGTGCAGGCGCGTCCGAGCGGCACCTGCGCCTCGTAGTAGCGTCGGATCGCCTCTTCGGGCAGACCCCACTTGCGAGCGTATTGCTCGAAAAGCGTCTCCTGCCACATCGGTGAATCGAGCAGGTTGCCGGGGCAGATGGCGTTCACGCGGATGCCGTAGGGCGCCAGCTCCAGCGCGAGGCTCTGGGTCAGCCCGACGCCACCGAACTTGCTGGCGGCGTAGGCGCAGTTTTTATAGCTGCCCTTCAGCCCCGATTTGGAGTTGATCTGGATAATCACCCCACTGCCCTGCTCTTTCATCACCCGCGCGGCTTCGCGGGCGCACAGAAAGTAGCCGGTGAGGTTCACCTCGATCTGCCAGCGCCACTGGGCGAGCGTCATCTCGGTGATTTCCGCGGAGTGGATGACGCCCGCGTTGGCGACCAGAATATCGAGCCTGCCGAACGCCTGCACCGTCTGGCGCACGGCGTCGGCGACATGGGCTTCGTCCGCTACATCGCCGTAGAGCGCCAGCACGCGACAGGCGGGCGATTCGCGTTCAATCGCCTGGGCGACCGCCTGCAGTTTGTCGAATTGCAGATCGGTGAGCGTTAACCCGCTACAGCCTTCGCGGGCGAGACGATGTGCAATCGCCTCGCCCAGCCCCTGCGCCGCGCCCGTGACCCACGCGATGCGCTTCGCAAGCCTCATGGTGTTGCCGACTCGATCTGTACCGCTGTACCGTACACCAGAATCTCGGCGGAGTTCTGCGTTACATGCCCTGTCGCGTAGCGCACATTTACAATCGCGTTCGCGCCCAACCGCACCGCCTCTTCAATCATGCGCCGCTCGGCTTCCGCCCGCGCGTTGGTGAGCATCTCGGTGTACTCCTTGAGTTCGCCGCCCACAATCTGTCGCAAGCCTGCCAGAATATCTTTGCCAAAATGCGTGGCGCGCACCGTGTTGCCCTTCACGATGCCCAGCACCCGCACGATGCGGTAGCCTGGCACCTCTGGCACTGTTGTGATGACCATAGCCACCTCCTGTAAGAGAGAACGATTCGCGCTCGCTGCCCGTTCTCCTGCCCGTCGGATGGGGTCTAAAAAGACCCCCTACACTGACCGATAATCTCCTTCTGGAGGCACGCATGTCGTTCCTGCAACGCTTTCTGGGTGTTGGACGCCATCAGGCGTACGATGAGGGCATCCGCTGTTATGATGAGGGGCGATTTGAGGAGGCGCTCCGCCTGTTCGAACGCGCCCTTATCGAGACGCGCGACCTGATGATTCAGAAGCTCGCCCGGTTTTATGTGGCTGAGTCGCATGCGCAGCTGGGTCAGGCAGCGTTGCGGCGCGGGCAGTATGCGGTCGCGGCGGCTCACTTCGCCAAAGCGCTCGAAATCCACCCCCATTATGCCGATTTGCATTTTCAGCGGGCGTTCGCCCTGCGCAAGCTCAAAGATTATGAGGGCGCAGGCTTCCACCTTCAGGAAGCGTTGCGCATCAATCCCCGCTTTGCGAAGGCGAAGCTCCACTACGGTATTCTGCTTTACGAGACGGGTCGGCGCGAAGAGGCGTTGCAGTGGGTTCAGGAGGCGGTGCAGTTAGACGCGGGCTTCCGCTCCGAGCGGTACGAGCAGGCGTTGCAGTTTGATAGGGAAGGTCGGTTCGATCAGGCGCTCGCGCTCTTTGAGACGCTCGGCTCCACCACCACCGACGACGCGCTCTATCATGCGCAGCTGGGCGATGATCTCTATCGGCGGGGCGATTTTGAGGCTGCCGTCGCCGAGTATCAGCGTGCGCTCGCCATCCAGCCGAACTTTGCCGACATCCACAACCATCTGGGCATGGCGCTCGCCGCACTGGGGCGCGACGAGGAGGCAATTCAGGCGTTCCGCCGCGCGCTGGAGATTAACCCGCGCTATGTGGAAGCCCGTCTGAATCTCGCCATCACGCTGCGCGACTCAGGGCGCCACGCCGAAGCCCGCGCCGAGTACCTCCAGGTGCTGGAGATCGAGCCCGAAAACATGATTGCTCGCAACGCGCTGGCGAAC
>JBBIML010000037.1:0-8054 GCA_037444405.1 Armatimonadota bacterium | reverse complement strand
GTTCCGCCGCGCGCTGGAGATTAACCCGCGCTATGTGGAAGCCCGTCTGAATCTCGCCATCACGCTGCGCGACTCAGGGCGCCACGCCGAAGCCCGCGCCGAGTACCTCCAGGTGCTGGAGATCGACCCCGAAAACATGATTGCTCGCAACGCGCTGGCGAACCTCGCGGCGTAGATACAGGTGAGGGAAGCATTCCTGGGCGAGACGCCCAGGCTACGCGCTGGGGCAGAGGGCGATTTAGCGGTTGATAGACCGCGCGATGCGCTCCATCTCCTCTTTCGGCAGGCTACCCACCAGTCCGAACCAGTAGTCGCCCACCTGCCAGAAGTGGGTGTTCAGCGGGCGCTGGTGGGGCGGCTGGGGTAATTTGAAATCAGCATTGGGCGCGCGCGTCTGCACCAGCGTGAAGTTGCCCTGTGGGCAGCGGTAGCGAATGGCGACCAGCGCGCGGTCATGCAGGCGCCGCACGATAATCCCCTCCTGGCGCGTGCCGTCAGGCAGATAGTCGGGCAGGCGGATCGGGAAGCCTGCCGCCTTTTGCGCCTCTTCGATGCGTTCGAAGCGTCCCTCACGCGGCGTGCGCACCACCACACCTTCGGGCAGCTCAAACAGACTAACGGGCAGTCGCGTGGGCAGCTCCAGGCGCGTGATCTCCATACGCACCCACCTGTCAGGGTCGGCGAAGCGCACCTCACGGCGCAGCACCAGCCCCGTCTCACGATCGATCCACAGCGTGAGGTTCTGAATCGGTTCAGGGTGGCGGGGTTCACGGGCAAAAGGCGGTGCAGGCTCCCTCGGTTTGCGCGGCGCCGGGAGCGCGGCTCCTTTCAGATTTAGCACGATGCAGGCGCGGTTCAGCACCGATTCGGGCGGATTGAGCGTGAGCGTCATCGCCTGCTTCTCCACCGCCATCAGCAATCGCTGCAACATGCGCTCATGCGGGTGCAGTGGAGCGGGCAACAGGATGGCATCCTTCATGGTGGGGCGGTAGAGGATCCATTTGTCGCCTCTGAGTAGGAGGATTTCGCCGCGCCGTTCGGGCGGCGCCAGCACCTCGATGCGAATGGCGCGCCCGCCCTGACGCCAGAACCGTTCCACGATGCGCTCCGTGCGGCGTCCCATGCGGATTTCGGTGACGCGCTCGCCGCTGACGGTCAGCGTTTGTTCGGCGCGCACGGCGCGGCGCAACCATTCGGCGGGACGCTCCTGCGCCCAGCCTACACTGAAGCCCAACAGCCATCCGAGACCAATCCAGCCGATTCGTTTCATCGCGTGTAGCCTGTGGTGATGAGATAGCTGGCTGTGGGCGTGCCTGCCCAATCCGCCATCTCCAGTTGCTGATGCAGTTCGATGCAGGTATCGGCATATTCCTGCGCCGCCTGCTGGGTTAACGAGCCAGAGGTGTCGGGGCGAGTGCTATCGGTTATGGGCGCTGGCGAAGATGTCTGGCTCCACCACCAGAGGGCGGCGACCAGCAGTCCCAGCGCGGGCGCTAATGCCCATCGCCAGAACGCATGGCGCGCGGTTCGGCGAGCGACGCTTTTCTGCTGCGCGGCGATCTCCGCTCGCACCCGCTCCACCAGCCGCTCGGGCGCCCGATAGCGCGGCAGCGACTGCAGCGCCGTGTGCGTCAGGCGCACCGCCTGCAACCGCTGCTGGCACCGCTCGCATTGTTGCAGGTGCGCCTCCAGCGCCGCGCGTTGCGCCACGCTCAGCGCGTTCTCCACATAGCTCCACAGCAGCCGCTCCGTATGATGGCAATTCATTTCGCTTCACCTCGCTGGTAGGCTTCGACCGCCCTGCGAATCTGCTCGCGCGCGGCGAACAGGCGCGATTTGACCGTGCCCATCGGGATGCGCAGCGCCTGCGCAATCTGCTCGTAGCTCAAGCCCTCCACATCGTACAGCAGCAGAACCGTTTTGAGCTTGGGCGAGAGCGCATCGATGGCTTCATCCACCACCGCCTGCAGCTCGCGGGTGAGCAACATATCCAGTGCGCTGGGCTGGCTGGTGTCGGGAAACTCCCAGTCGCCGTCCTCTTCGTCGCTCTCGTCGCGATGATAGGGCACGGTTTGCACGCGACGGCTCTGCCGCCGTCGGTGATCGATGCACAGGTTGGTCGCGATGCGATAGAGCCAGGTGCTGAAGCTGGCACGCCCATCGAAGCTGGGCAGACCCTGATAGGCGCGAATGAACACCTCCTGCGTGATGTCTTCCGCGTCCTGCGGGTTGCCGACCATGCGGCGCACATAGTTGTAGATGCGGTCGGCATACAGGCGCACAATCTGGTCGAAAGCGGTTTCGTCCTGCGCCTGCGCCCGCTCAATCAGGGTCGCCTCTGCCCACGATGGCGTGTCCAACTCGTCGCTCCTCCCTGCCCGTTTAAATACCTCATCCCTGTGCAAAGCCAGATCGCCGCTATGGTTCGCCACTGTGAGTATAGACGCCGATAAGCGGGCAGGGTTCGATTCGCGCCGCTCAGGTACACTCTGCATGATGAATCTGGACGAGGCGGTGGAGCGGTTTCTGGTTCATCTGGGCACGGCGCGGGCGCCGCACACGGTGAAGGCGTACGGCACCGACCTGGCGCAGTTCGTGGAGTACGCGCTCAGCACGGGCGTGTCGGAGGTGGAGACCGTTACGGAGCGGCTGGTGCGCGCGTGGCTCGATTCGCACCGCGCGATTCAGCGCTCCACGCGCGCCCGCAAGCTCTACGCTCTACGCAGCTTTTTCCGATTCTGTCGGGCGATGGGCTGGCTCTCAGCTGACCCGACGGGCGCGATTGGCGAGCCAGGCGCCGCGCGGCGACTGCCCCGATTCCTCACTCGCTCGCAGGTGAACCAGCTGGTTGAGCAGCCTGCTCCCTATCCCGACACACTGGCGCTGCGCGACCGCGCCCTGCTGGAGCTGCTCTATGCAACGGGATTGCGCGTGAGCGAGCTGGTGAGCCTCGATGTGAACGCCATCGATTTCGAGCAGGGCGCGATCCGCGTGCGGGGCAAGGGCGGGCGCGAGCGCATGGTGCTATTCGGACGCGCCGCGCACGAAGCGCTCACCGACTACCTTCAGCACGCCCGCCCTAAACTGATGAACCCCCAGAACCCGACCCGTGCCCTGTTCCTGAACTATCAGGGCGGGCGACTGACCGTGCGCAGCGTGCATCGCCTGCTGAAACGCTACGGGCAGGCGCTGGGACTGGACATCAGCCCCCACACCCTGCGCCATACCTTCGCCACGCACCTGCTGGAAGGCGGCGCAGATTTGCGCACCGTGCAGGAACTGCTCGGACACCAGCGCTTGCAAACCACGCAGGTGTACACGCACCTCACGCTGGATCAGCTGCGGCGCGTGGTCGAGCGCGCCCTGCCCACCACACCCGAAGAGGAGGAGTGACCATGAGACTGCATGGCACAACGGTGCTGGCTGTGCGGCGCGACGGGCAGACCGCCTTCGCTGCCGATGGACAGATCACGCTGGGTGATGTGGTGTTCAAACATACTGCCCGCAAGGTGCGCTGGCTCTATCAGAACCGCGTGCTGGCCGGCATCGCGGGCGCAGCCGCCGACGCCCAGGCGCTGATGGACCGATTCGAGCAGAAGCTGGAGGCGTCGGGTGGCAACCTGCGTCGCGCTGCTGTCGAGTTCGCCAAAGACTGGCGCACCGATAAGGTGCTGCGCCAGCTGAACGCACTGATGATTGTGGCTGACCGCGACGCCCTGCTGGTGGTTGCAGGCGATGGCAATGTGCTGGAACCCGATGAGGGCGTGATTGGCATCGGCTCAGGTGGCGCCTACGCGCAGGCGGCGGCGCAGGCGCTCCTGCGCTACACCAGCCTCAGCGCCCGCGAAATCGCCGAAGCCGCCCTGCAAATCGCCGCCAGCCTCTGCATCTACACCAACGACAAAATCACCGTCGAAGTGCTGGAGTGAACCCGATGCAACCGGTAAGAGGCGCGGAGGTATAATCCCATGGAGTGCCGGCGTAGCTCAGCGGGAGAGCAGCCGCCTTGTAAGCGGAAGGTCAGGGGTTCGAATCCCCTCGCCGGCTCCAGTATGCCCGTTCGCCTAACCGTTGCGCAACCCACTGCGCCAGCGGCGGAATGAGTTCCTCCAGATAGTACTCCTGCTCCTCCTGCGGCTGTTGCAGGTAGCGCTCGATGCGCGCCTGCCACGCCTGCCACTCGGCTGGCTCCGCCACAGGCGCCAGCATCTCCAGAAGCAGCTGATGTGCCTGCTTGCGCTGCATCACCTCCAGCGCGTCCAGCATCTGCCGATGGCTGCCCCCTTCCCAGATGGGCAGCACCATCGCCTCGCGCAGCAGTCGCTCAGCGGGGAACTCCATCAGCACACCCATCCCGCCATGAACCTCCATGCACCATTTCGCGCCCTGCACCGCCAGCTCCGCCGTCCAGTATTTCGCCAGATGGGTGAGCAGCCGAAAGAGGTGATAGCGCGGGCTATAGGGCGGCGTCTGCTGCCAGACCTCCTGCAGCAGGCACACGGCGGTCCACGCCAGCGCGAACGCACCCTGCAACTGCTGGCGCCACCGCTCAAACTGCCGACGCATCAGCGGCTGCTCAATCAGCGGCTTGCCGAAGGCGATGCGATGGCGGGCGAACGCCTCCGCTTCTACAATCGCCCGCTGCAACAGCGCGACACTGCCGATGCTGTTGGCAACCCGCGAGAGGTTCAATACCTCCAGAATGAGGTAGACACCGATTTCGGGACTGCCCAGCAGGTAGGCGTCGCTATCGATGAACTCCACCTCGCCCGTGGGCACGGAGCGCGTGCCGATTTTGTCTTTCACACGGCGTGTGAAGTAGTTGAGCGTGCCGTCCTCGCGCCAGCGTGGAACCAGGAAGAGCGCCAGCCCGCGAATACCTTCCGGCGCACCCTGCGGACGCGCCGCCACCACCGCCAGCTCCGCGCCTATGTTGCTGCAGAAATATTTCTCGCCACGCAACCGATAGCGGTCGCCGTCGGGCATCGCCACCGTGCGCACATTCGCACCCAGATCGGAGCCGCCGCCAATCTCCGTCATCCATGTCGCGCCCTGCCACACCGTCTCGTCACGCTTCAGCAGGTGCGGGAGATACCGCTCCTTCAGCAGCGGAGTGCCATACTTGGCAATCGGCACCGCTGTCGACAGGCTCACCGTGTGCGGGCAATAGAGACCGGGGTCATAAAACGAGGTCAAATAGCCCAGCGCGAAGCTGGCAAGCCAGTCGTTCTCCTCCAGCGCACGCCACACGACCCCGTGCCGATATGCCTGCAACACCAGCTCGCGATAGCCCGCCGGCATCACCACCTCGTCGATGCGCTCACCGTGCCGATCATAAAGGCGCAGCCACGGCGTGCCCGCCCGATCCACCGTGTCCGAAAGGGCACGCCCCGTGGTCTCCCACCATGTCTGATAGGCGTGCAGAGTCTCGGCACAGGGCAACCGCCCAAGATGCGACTCCAGAAACCCTATCGGCGTGTCCATCGTACCCACTAAAGAGTGTACCCATCGGGTATACTTAGCGTGGCTAAACGATGGGCTATCCGTGCTATATTCGGCTGCCGCATGAGCTGCAGCAGGTGGCGGAAGTGGTCGACCTGATCGGCTACACGCCACTGATTCGGTTGCGGCGCGTCACGGCGCATTTGCCCGCCAGCATCGAGATTTACGGCAAGGCGGAGTGGTTCAATCCGGGCGGCTCGGTGAAGGATCGTCCGGCGTGGAACATCATTCGCACGGCGATTGAGCGGGGCGAGCTGCATCGGGGTAAGCGCCTGCTGGACGCCACATCGGGCAACACAGGCATCGCCTACGCGATGATCGGTGCCGCGCTGGGGTTCGGCGTCACGCTCTGTGTGCCCGCCAATGTGAGCGTCGAGCGCAAGCGTATCCTGAAAGCCTACGGCGCGGAGGTCATCTACACCGACCCGCTGGAAAGCTCCGACGGCGCGATTCGGATGGCGCGTCAACTGGCTGCCCAGCGCCCCGACCTCTACTACTATGCCGACCAGTATAACAATCCCGCCAACTGGCAGGCGCACTACGAGACGACAGGCGTCGAAATCTGGCAGCAGACGGAGGGACGCATCACGCACTTTGTGGCGGGGCTGGGCACGACGGGCACTTTTATTGGCGTCGGACGCCGCCTGCGCGAATATAACCCTGCCATCCAGCTCATCTCGTTCCAGCCCGATTCGCCCCTGCACGGGCTGGAAGGGCTAAAACATCTGGAGACGGCGATTGTGCCCGGCATCTATGACCCCACCCTCGCCGACGCCGACCTGCGTATCAGCACCGAAGAAGCCTATCAGATGGTTCGGCGGCTGGCGCGCGAGGAGGGGCTGCTGGTGGGGCTATCGGCGGGCGCCGCCGTCGCCGCCTGCCTCAAAGTCGCCGAGCAACTGCTCAACCGCAGCGACAGCGAGCCGCATGCCATAATAGTGACCGTACTGCCCGACAGCGCGGACAAGTACCTGTCGGAGCGGTTCTGGGAGGACGGTTCGTTCTGATGGCGTTGTGCCTGTCGCTTCTGGCAGAGCGGGAGATTCGTGCGCATGCGCGTGCCGACTACCCGCACGAGTGTTGCGGCGCGCTGATCGGCGTCGAGCAGGGCGAGCGGCGCGTCGTTCAGTACGCCCTGCGCTTGGCGAACGAGCGCACCGACGAGCGCGAGCGACGCTTCTTTATCAGTCCCCAGCAGGTGCTGATGGTGGAGCGGCGCGCCGCCCAGCAGGGGCTGATGCTGCTCGGCTTCTATCATTCGCATCCGGACCATCCCGCCGTCCCGTCCGAGTATGACCGACAGCACGCTCTGCCCTGGTACAGCTATGTGATCGTGTCGGTTCAGCGGGGCGAGCCTGCCGAGCTGCGCTCCTGGCGCCTACGCGATGATCGCTCCACCTTCGACGAGGAACCCGTCGAGGCAGGCTAAGTCTGGACCCCTCTGGAGAGGGTTTCGTCACCTCGCCGCCGTGATGGTTGGGAACCGTGCGCGCATGCTACGGGCGTCCACTGATGAAAAGTCGCTGCCCGCATCACATCCCCTCCGAAGTAGTTTCCTTCAGGAAGATGCGGAACCCCTTCAACGGCGCTTTGCCGCCCGTCGAGCGGAACTGGATCAACAACTTTTCAGGTTGACCCAGCTCGGTGAGGCGGTGCTGGAGTCGCCGAACTTAACCTGC
This sequence comes from Armatimonadota bacterium, assembly GCA_037444405.1. GTDB lineage: Bacteria > Armatimonadota > Fimbriimonadia > Fimbriimonadales > GBS-DC > HRBIN15. The sequence continues at coordinate 873 of JBBIML010000037.1, read as the reverse complement.
GCCGTGAAGCCGTCCGCGCGCACAATCGAGTCGAATTTCTGGCTGAAGATGCTATCGGCGTGGGCAAGCTGGTTGCCCGCATCGTCCAGCAGCAGCATCTTGTCGAAACCGCTGTTGAACAGGGTGATCGTGTTCTGGGTCAGGTTGCGGAACTCCACGGTGACGGTGTAGCCAGGACTGCGCCCGAAGGGGTTCGGAATCGGCTCCACCTTCGAGACTCACACGCGCCATGTGCCGTTGCTGAGCCATTCGCCGATGCGTCCCTCAATCATGTCGCCCTGCAGGCGTCCGCGCAGGGGTTCAAACTGGATGTCGATGCGTCCGCCCGACTGGGACACAACCGCGCCCGCATCGCGCAGGGCGGAAACGGAGATATAGGTTTTGTTGTTGGAGACCAGCACTTCGGTAGTCTCCCTGCCGTTGATGAACACACGCACACGCTGGAACGCCGTCAGTGCGCCCAGCAGCGCCAGAGCCGCCAGTAGCGCCACAAAAAGTCTGCGTTGTCTCATCATCCAACCCCCATCAGATATATTACCCGCTCTTGCCCCGCCCGAGAACAGGGCGTGGGGTGAGAGCGAACCCTCTCACCCCACGCCCAAGAAGACGGCACGGGAGCGAGGGCGCTAACACCCATTCCCAAAGTTGAACAACACCACCAGCAGGTCGGCATCGTCCACCACCGCATCACAGTTCACATCAGCTGGATTGGAACCCGTCGCCCCAAACGCGAACAGCACCTGCAGCAGGTCCGCATCGTCCACGCAGCCATCGCTGTTGACATCCCCATTCGTCGGCACACAGCCCACCGCAAACCAGAAGCCGCCCGTGAGGCTGAAGTTGCCGCCTGTGAGGGGGTTGCTCGCGTCGGGC
>JBBIML010000036.1:0-12239 GCA_037444405.1 Armatimonadota bacterium | reverse complement strand
GCGTTAGGGCGGGCGTTTTTCGGAATCGCTGGCAACAAAAGGGCGTCCTGCGTCGCTAATAATAGTAATATCCTGAAGCGGGCATTCCAGACCAATCGGAAACTGAGGAGGAGCAATGAAGGCAATCTGGAACCAATCAACCGAGCCGAAGCGATTTACTAACGCAGCTGCCCACTTGTGGAGCTTATCCACCATGCCAGTGCCCATAGCAGCGCTCTGGAGGTGATGACCATGCGAAACAAGGCACGACAGTGGTTGAGTCTTGCGCTATTGGTAGCTCTCTTCTGCCTGATGAACAGAGCTGTTGCTCAAGCTCCCTCAAAAACCAAGGTACCATCGGCTCTACAAAATCCTCTGATATTACAAACTGATGTGAGAGAGTATGACCAATTAGTCACGGCTATCCGACAAGCGAGGCTGGAAAAACAGCGCGCTCAAATTCGAACCCTGATAAGTGTCCTGCGCCCTGATGTGCTTCAAGCGGCGCAGAATGTTCCCTCAGTACGCCGGGCTCGCTTCTATCTACAAGCTGCGACCCTGCTGGCACTGGCACGAATTGGGGACCCTGCAGCTCTCCCACTGCTGCAGGAGGTAGAGCCTCTTTTAGACCCCTACTTCAAGAAGGAGCTGCTTCCCGTCGTGATCGCCCGTATTCAGGTGGAGCATCGGAGACCCAACCCGCGCACAACCGCCGACTGGCAAGAGAAGGTCAGCCATTTTTTGAAGTTAGCCGGGGTTTCGATGGATGAGGTGGGGATTATTCTTGAGCAATACTCCCATTCATGCCAGCAATGGCCTCCCGATAATATCCTCTATGCGCCGCGCGCCATCTGGGCACTGCGGCAGTTAGCCGAGATGGCAGCCGATGCTTGTGCCAGCGGCATCAAAGACGCCTTTCAAGTTTTCAAACCCATTACTGCGCATCTGGAGAAGGACTATGCACTCTGGGTTCGCATTCAGATAGGACAGCGTCCTGCTAAGGAACGCATCCAGTGGCTGGTGGATCAACTGGTTGGGAAGGAGGTTGAAAGGATGGAGGACGGCTACCTGATGCAAGCGCTTTCAGACTGTGGCGAGCAAGCCGTTCCCGTTATTCGCGCCAGTCTGGAGATGCTGGTTACATCAAGCCCTCCGAAGCGTGTTGGGAGCAGTCTGTTGCTAAAAGTATTGGCGGCCATCGATGCCCCATCAGCCGTTGCTGTCTTGGAGCAGTTCGCAGCCGTCCCTGATGAATTTATAGCTCAAGAGGCACGCGCCTATCTCCAGAGGCGGCTGTCTGGGGAGCGCCCAACTTTTGTAGCCTGGTGGTGAATCTTCACCGTACGATCGGATACATAAGCAGATGCGCCTGCGACCACGGTTGGGTTTGGTTGCCTGCTCTCACTCCCGAATGATTTCGGGCTTGAGGAAGATGACCAGCTCGTTCTGGGTGGTGGAGCGGCGACGGCTTTTGAACAGCTCGCCCAGCACGGGAATCTGCGACAGGATGGGCACCTGTTGCAGCGTGCGGGTCTCTTCCTCGCGCAGCAGTCCGCCGAGCGCGATCTGGGCGCCGTCGCGCACGCGAATCTTGGTGCGCAGCTCGCGCGTGGAAATCTGGGGGAAGCTGCTGTCGCCCACGCGCAAAAAGCCCGTGATGAGGCTCACCTGCGGATAGATGTCCAGCGTGATGGTGCCGCCCGGCTCGGCGTAGGCGCGCACCTGCAGCACGATCCCGACCTCCTGCTGGCGCACATCGAACAGCGGCGTGCCCGCCGTGGTGGTGCCCGACACCACCGGGTAGAGAATGCGGTCGCCGATCAGCACATGCGCCGTTTCACCGTTCAGCACCGACACGCTGGGGTTCGCCAGCAGTTTCGCCAGCCCGCGCTGCTCCATCGCCTTCAGCGTCGCCTCGATGCTGATGGGCGTGCGCCAGAATCGGCTCTTGTCGGGTGGGGTCAGTGGCGTCTGGTTCGTGATTGAAGCCTGTTCATCAGGGCGCACAATCTCCTGCACGCCGAACTTGCTCCAGTTATAATCCAGCCCCAGCTCCTTCAGCGACGAGCGGGCAATGTCGGACACTATCACCTCGATTCGTATCTGGATCGGAGGTTGATCGAGCCGTTGCGCCGTCTCCAGTGCCGCCTGCACGCCTGCGGGCAACCCGTAGAGCAGGAGCGTGCGCACCGTTGCTAAGCTCGCCGTCGCTGAAGTGCCCTGCGCGGTCGCTTCGCCCGTGCTGGCGCCCGTTGCAGTCGATTCGCTAAGAGTGGGTGCTGAAGGCGCGCTCTGGCTGATGCCGCCTCCAATCGTGGGCGCGAGTGAGGGCACGCCCGGCAGAACCTTCACATCGGGATGGAGCTGGCTCAGCGTCTGCAGGAGCGCCTGCGGGTCCACGAAGCGCACGGTGTAAATCTCCACGATGGGCGTCGCCTGCTGGGTGGGCGTGCTGGAGGTGGCAGGCGCGTCCCAGATGGCTAACTGCTCCGGCTTGCCCACCACATAGCAGCCCTGCACCTTGCGGAACGCCAGCCCCAGCGGACGCAAAATCACCTCCAGCGCCTGCTCCACCGTCACCTGCTTGAGATGCGCCGTGACCTTGAGATCGTCACCTCCTGCCAGCATCAGGTTCACATTCGCCTGACGCGCGATAATCTGCAACGCGACGCCCAGCGGGATGCCGTCCAGCTCCAGATCGAGCTGGGCATGCGCCAGCAAAGGCGCGCTCCCAAGCGCGATCGCAAGGCTCACAATCCAGCGAAAACGGCTCAACATGCCACCTGCCATTCGTTCAGGGCGCATAGGGGACCTCCAGCACAAGCGTGCGATTGCCATTACGCAGGGTAATCTGGCGCGGCTCAGCTTTGATGATGCGCCATTCGCTATCGGGTTCGTTCGTGGCACGCAGGAGCGTGCCGTTCAGCTCAAACAGCACGGTGAGTTTGCCGTTCGCACGGTCGTAAATCCGCCCGCGCAGCCGCGCCGTTGTATTGGGTGGCTCACTTGAATCCGCCTTTGCGGGAGATGCCGAATCGGTGGCTGGGGGCGGCTCCTTCGTGGAACCGTCGGAGGGCGCCTCCGCTTGCACCAGCGCAAATTGCGGGCTGAACGGCGGCACCGGCAGCGGGTTCACCGACGATGCGGGCTGGTTGCCCGAAGAATCGGCTTGCAGGGCGGCGCGCTCCGTCGGCACGAATGGCTCCTGATGTTCAGGGACGACCGCCATCAGCTGCTGGCGCACGCGCTGATAGAACTCGGGGGTGGCAGGAGCAGCCGACTCGTTCTGGAGGGCAGGCTGATCCGCCGATGGCGCTGCCCGCTCTGGCGCAGGCGGGGACGGTTCTGCTGAATCCCCGCCCGAACCCGACAGCAGGCTGAAGAGCATCAGCATCAGTCCCAGCCCCGCACCCGCTATCAGCAAAGTCTGGCGATTCGGTCGCTTCATGGGGATGCACCTCCGCGTGAGGGTGGCAACAGCAGCTCCATTTCCACGACTGCATTCACGTTCCCTCTGGCGTTAATATCGGCAGAAATCTGCACGCCGGTGAGCTTGATGACCAGCGGCACGGCTTCGAGGCTCTGCAGCCAGCGCAGCACCTGCTGGCTGGGGCCACTGACGCGAAAGCGCAACAGGCGGGCATGCCACTCGCTATTGCTGGCGCCCTGACCAGCGCTGTCGGGCGCGTCGGCGGTCTCCACGCCCGTGAGTGTCAGCCCCTGCCGCTGCGCAATCTGGCTCAACCGGCTGATGGCGAACGCCTGCGCGTTGGGCGTGCTGGTGAGCGTGGCGGCAATCTGTTGAATCTCTTTGAGCCGCTCCTGCTGTTCAGGGGGCAGTTGATCCTGTTCTGCTGGCGCCAGCGCCTCCGCCCGGTACGAATCGGCTTCCGCGCGGATACGGTTCAGCTGCACAAAGCCGACGCCGAGCAGGAGCGTGGAGGCGACCGCGCAGCCAATCGCGATCATCTGCAGCTGGCGCAGTCGCTGCGGCGCCAGCACCAGCTGCGCCCAGAAGCGCGTGAGCGCCCGATTCACGGGTTCTCACCCCCTTCTGTGGGCGGCGCGGACGGCTGCTCGGAGGCAACGGGCACGACCAGACGAATCTCGAACTGGCTCCGCTTCTGCGTGTCGGTGGCGCGGGTGACGGAGAGGGGCGTTACATCCGAGAACAGCCCCGTGTTGCGCAGGCGTTCCGTGTAGAGGCGCACGGGTTCGAAGCCCTGCGTGCTGCCGCGCAGAGTGATGGTCAGCCCCATATCGGGCTGATGGGTGACGGTTGCCTCCTGCAGGCTGGCGGCGCGGGGCAGCAGGCGCGTGATTGCCATCAGGATCAGATTGAACTCCAGCGTGCGCAGGCGGGCGTGGGTCAACTTCTCTTCGGGGAACGGCGGCGCGGGTGGTGCCACCTGCGCCGATTGAACCCGCTCCAGCTGGCGCTGCCAGTGCGCCCGCTGGCGAGCCGCTTCAGGCAACTGATGGAGCAGATAGAGCGTGCCAGCGACCGCCATCAGCAGGCTCACCATCAGCACGCTCAGCCACAGCTGCGCCTGACGAATCTCGCGCCGCCGCCGACCCGCCCACTCCGATAGCAGATTCAGCGAATGGAAACTCATGCCGCGCGCACCCCCTGCTCCAGTGATGCGGTCTCAGAGAGTTTCTCTATGGAGTGCTGAAGCTGCGCTTCAGCACTCCATGCGGCGAACTCAGGCTCGCCTTCGACGGCGGCACCAAGCGCCGCCACATAGCGCCCCATCTCTTCGGGGCGACGATCCTGCACGGGCACGCGCCAGCGCAACGCGCTCAACAGGTCGCCCGTCAGGCAGGTCAGCCCCAGACTGTGCGAGCAGTAGCGTGTCAGCCCGTTCAGAATCGCGCCCTCGCCCGTGATTAAAAAGCTGTCCAGCAGACCGAGATAGCTGCCTTCGGGGAAGCGCGAACGCTGGAAGTCGATTAGGCGACGCATCTCAGCGGTCAGCGTGTGCAAAAAGTCCAGCAGCGACACGGGCGGCAGCCCCAGCCCTTCCGTGAAGTGGAGCGTGCCGTGTTCATCGAGCTGGCACTCCTTCAGCAACGCCTCCGCTTCCTCGAACGAGGCGCCGAGCGACCGCTGGATAACCTCTATCGCGTCTTCCAGCCCGATTCGCAGCGTGCGGGTGAACTCCAGATGGGTCTCACGAGCGATGGACATCTCGGTGTAGTCGTAGCGGATAGCCATCAGCGCGGTCGCCCTGCCGCGCCAGAGCAGGCTATGGGGGCGATGGTGGCGGGTCAGCACGCGCACCAGCGCGTCCACTTCAGGCAGAACGCTCACAGGTTGCAAACCTGTTAGTAAAGCCGTATCCAGCCGCGAGTGAACCGCCGCCTCCGACACGGCGATCAGTCGCGCAACCATCGTGTCACCCGACGATGGGGACGCATCGGGTGGCACCCAGAATCGGTAGAGCATCGGCTCGTGCGAGTGCGGCAGATGGCGTGGCGCTTCCAGCGACGCCGACTGGTTCAGCTCCTCGAGTGACAGGCGCGGCACCTCCACCCATTTATTGACCATTAGCGCGCCGCCAACCACGAGGCACACATTCGATTCGTGCAGGCGCATGCGGCGTATCAGCCCGCTGAGCGCGTCTGCAACCCGCTGCGGTTCAACCACGATGCCGTCCACCACGCTTTCGGGCGGGGTGGGGCACTGCCCGAACGCCAGCACAGCGCCGTTCGAATAGCGCGTGAGATAAATCGCGCGACTGCCGATGTCCAGACCCAGCATAGCCGTAGGGACGCGGTCACCGCGTCCTTACCCTTTTTGGGACCGCGTCCGTACCCCTATTTTCGGCAGTCTCGCGCGTCGCCATTACCCTTACCGGCTAATCCACCACGAACACGACCTTCAGCTGTTTCAGGAAGCCCGTGCGCGCATCTTCTGTCAGCAGCTTGGCAGCGTCGGCATCGCTGAGGACCACATCGGTGGTGGCGACGGCGCGGCGATAGACCCCTATCGGGCGGATGACCAGCGGGTTAAGACCTGCGCGCGCGTCTGCCCGCGCCGCGTTCATGTCGCGATAGTACGCCGCCAGCCCCTTCTGCACCACCAGATCGGGGTCAACGGCGCCCGTGCCGTAAAGCACCGTGCCGTCCGCTTTCAGGATGCGCGGCGCCATCGCCGGCTGAACCTTCAGCCCGCGCGCGTCGATAATCAGCCCCGTGTAGGTGCCCTCCGCAGTTAGCTCAGCGGGCGCGGGCGTGTTGGGCGCCTGGAGCTCGATGCGCGGTAATGCGGGTTCCGTCACGGCAGGCGGCGCAGCAGGCTTCAGCAAGAGGCGGCTCAAGCCGCGCTGACCATACATCAGCGTGCCGACCGTCACCTGAACCGCCTCCTGACCCTCGATGAGGATTTTGCGCTCTTCAACGACCTGCGCCCCGCGAATGAAGCCATTAATGGAGGCGCGGATCTGCTCATCCTGTGTGATGTAATCCGCACCGACGAACTGGGCATCGATCTGCACGCGGTCGATGAGCATCAGCAGGTTCGCCAGCGCGTCGAGTCGGGCGTAGCCGCGCGCCTTGAGATAGGCACGGGCGCGGTTCGACTCCTCGCGCGGCATCAAGCCGACGCCCGTGGCGGTCAGCATGCCGTCCGTCCAGTTGATCGCGCCGACATCATACACCTCGATATAGCCGCTGCCGCTGGGCGGAACCGTCTTACCGCCGCTTTGAGCGTGGCACAGCGGGCTTGCTATTAGAAGCAGCAGCCACAGATGGTTTCGTACGCTTCTTCGCATCGTCATTTACCTCCTTCACTGTGGGTTTGCCGGAACTCGCTACTCGGTCAAGCAGATGGTCAACCCAGAGGTTGGCGAGGGTGATTCGCCAGTTGCTGTCGGGTTCGGTGACGGCTTTGCGGATAGCGCGGTGGATGGCTTCGCGGTCGCTGGAGAAGCTGACCGCGCTCGCCTCCCGCTGGGCAAGCAGGGCTGGCGTGCGTTCGCCTGGCGCCAGCGCCTGCAGGCGGATGCGCACCTTCCAGCTGGCGAACAGGTCGCCCAGCGCGTAGGGCGCGTCGGTATCGCCCCACCGCTTGAGTGGCTCCACCGACAGCTCAGCAATCAGCTGCCAGTGCTTCGAAGCAGAAGCGTCGCGCTGGCTCTGCAGAGGGCGCACGCCCATCGCGTTCAGCTCGCCTGTCAGCGTCGCCTGTAAGGCGCGGCGGGCGACCGTCTCGAAGGCTGGCTCACCTGCGTAGCGAATCTGCACGGTCAATGGCGGATGACCGACGGTCTGCCACACTTCGCGCCAGTCGTCAGCGGTCTGCAGCTGGCTGACGGGCACGATTTCGGCACGCACGCGCAGGCGCACGCAGCCGTCCGCCACACGCGGCTCGCCCAGCGGCTGCCAGCGCAGGGCGATGCCCTGCACGAAGGCGATTTGCGCCGAATGTTGCAGTGCCCCGTCGCGACCCTGTTCGAACCGTGCCAGCCGCACGCCACAGGCGCTCTCAATCGCCTGCAGGAGCGCATTGCGGGTCGCCTCCCGAACCGCTTGCTCATACGGCTTGCGCCATTCGGCGACGCCCTCCGCCTCCACCACCACAGGCTGAAGGCGCGTACCGTCCGCCGTGCAGGGCGCCACGCTGCCCGCCAGCGCGACGCCGAGCAGCAGGCAAAGCGCGGTTCTCATGGCGATTCGCCCTCCGTCGGCTGCTCGCGCTTTTCGAGCGCTTTGAGCAGGTTATAAAGCAGGGCGGCGAGCCGCTCGCGCGTGAGCGGCATGGCGCGTGCACTCTCCCAGCCCACGATGCCCTGCGCCCAGTCGGGAATATCCAGATACGAGGCGCGCTGCGAGGGCAATCGCGCCGCGCACAGCCGCGATAGCAGTAGCACCGCCTGACCTCGACTGACCGTGCTGCCCGGATCGGACGGCTGATAGTCGATGTAGGTGCCGAAACGCGCCCGCAATCGCTGGAGCAGCGCGGCGAAGTAGCAGGCGGACACGGGTTCGTCGGGGCGGAAGGTTCCATCGGGATAGAGGCGCATCCAGCCCTGCTCCAGAATCGCGTCGATGTGCCAGCGGTAGGGACTTTGCTCATAGTCGCGCAGGTTGCGCGCGGGCGGGACGCCCTCATCGGGCAGCGGCTCGATGCGGAAGTCGACGGGCAGGGTGCTACCCGTGAGCCGTCGATGCATGCGTTCGGCGGCGCGTTGCGCCAGAATCTGCCACTCGCCCCGCGCCCCGCTGACCAGCTCCACCCCGCCAGTCAGCACGGCGCCCGTGCGCACATCGAGGCAGCTGAGCTCAATCTGCAGGCGGCTCTCATCGACGCTGATGCGCCCGACCAGCAGCCAGTTCGCCAACGGTAACGGCGGGGCGGACGATTTTTCTGGATCGCCTGTCAGCCCCGTTTCGCGCAGGCGTTGCTCCTGCAAAAGCGCCCGCGACTGCAACCGATCGGCAATCTGCAGGCGCGAAGATAGACTCAGCGTCTGCACCACCTGCTGGCGCACCTGCTCCACCAGCGCCGCATCGTTGCCCTCGAACGCGCCAACCGCCAGGGTTAGCCTGCCATCTTGCGACCCGACCAGGCACACAACCCCCGCAAGGCTCACCAGCACGGCAATCCATCGCATCGGCAGGATGTGGGACCGCCGATTCTCAGCGCCCATCACGATTCACCCCTGATTTAGACGATTCGCCCGAAGGCTCGTTTTTCCTGCCGCCGTGCCCCGATGCGCCCGTAACGCCATCCTGCACGCCCGCGTCTAACTCGTGGCAACAGAGGGAGGCATGCTATGGGACGAGTGGCAACAATCGGGCTGATGTGGCTGATCGCGCTCGCGCCGATGGGAGCGCAGGGCATCCTAATCCCCTCCGGGGATACTCCGCCCGACCATCGGATTATCGAGCAGCGACCGTTCCGCATCAAAGAGCAGATCGTGCGGGTGAGCATTCGCGATAACCTCGCCGAGACAACGATCGAGCAGCTGTTTATCAACGAGTCTGCGGCGCCACAGGAGGCGGAATACTGGTTCCCTGTGCCGCGCGATGCGGCTGTCAGCCGTTTCACGATGGTGGTGGGCGATAAGGAGGTTCAGGCGCGGCTGCTGCCGGCGGACGAGGCGCGACGCATCTATGAGAGTTATGTGCGGCGTCGGCGCGACCCCGCGCTGTTGGAGTTCGCCGGGCAGGGTCTGTTGCGGGCGCGGGTGTTCCCCGTTCCCGCGAAAGGCACATGCCGCATTCGCCTGAGCTACGCTGAGACGCTGCACCGTGAAGGAGCCGCCACGCGCTACCTGCTGCCCCTGCGGGCGACCCGCGCCCAGATGCGCCCGATAGAGCGCGTGCGCCTGCAAATCGAACTGCGCACCAGCAAGCCGCTGGTCAGCCTCTACACACCGTCGCACCCCGATGCATGGGCGCAACGCGAGGGCGTGAACCGCGCCCGAATCGAATGGGAAGGACGGAACCTCATCCCCGAACGCGAACTCCTGCTCTACTTCACCACCACCGCTAACCCGTACGACCTGCAGGTGTTCACCTATCGCACCAGCGGCGATGGCTACTTCCTGATCCTGTTTACGCCCAGCCCCGAACGGCGCACTGAGCGGCTGCCCAAGCATCTGGTGTTCGTGCTGGACCGCACGGGCAGCATGGCAGGCGAGAAACTGGAGCAGGCGAAAGCTGCCCTCCGGTATTGCCTGAACAACCTCCAGCCGGGCGATAAGTTCAACCTTATCGTTTTCAACGAGCAGCCGACCGTGCTGTTTGAGACGCTGATGCCTGCCACGCGCGCGAATGTGCAGCAGGCGCTCCGCACGATTGAGGGGCTGGATGCGCGCGGCGGCACGAACATTTTGGACGCTTTGCGTGAGGCGTTCCGCAGCCTGCCCATCGAGCGCACGCCCGCCCTGCGCGCCGTCGTGTTCCTTACCGACGGCTTGCCCACCGTCGGCGAGACGAACCCCGAACGCATCCTGCAAGCCGTGCGCGAGCTGAACGAGCAGCGCGAGATACGGCTCTTCACCTTCGGCGTCGGCTACGATGTGAATGTGCAACTACTGGACAGGCTCTGCGAGCAGAATCGCGGCACGCCCGAATATGTGCGCCCCGAAGAGAACATCGAGACCAAACTGGCGCGCTTCTATGACCGCATCAACCTGCCGCTGCTGACCGATTTGCGCCTCACGCTGGAGGGCGTTCAGGCGTACGATATCTACCCCGCCGTGCTGCCTGACCTGTTTGAGGGCGACCAGCTGGTGATTATGGGGCGGTATCGGGGCAGCGGGCGTGCCGTCATAACGCTGGAGGGGCGCGCCCGCGAACGCCTGCAACACCTCAGCCAGACCGTCCAGCTCCCCAACTACGCCGACACGATGGACTTCATCCCGCGCCTGTGGGCTATCCGCAAGGTCGGCTACCTGATCGACCAGTGGCGTCTGCACCAGAACGAGGAGGTGCGCGCCGAGATCATCCGCCTCGCCCGCGAATACGGTATCGTCACCGAGTTCACCGCGTTCCTCATCGATGAGGATATGATCCTGGCGCGGGAGGCAGATATTCGATTCAGGGGCGATCAGGTGCTGGGCGCAGCCCGCGCGTCGTCCGTCATGGGCAAGTCGGCGGTTGACCAGAGCCAGCGGGCGCAGTCGCTCCAGCGGGCAGGCGCAGGCGGCTTCGGTGGCTTCGGCGGCGCACCCAGCGCTCCCGCCACTCAGACCGGCGAATCGATCCAGCTGCACTACGGCAACGCCCAGCTGCCGCAAGCAATCGCCCAGCAGGCTGCCCAGCGCATGCGCCATATTGGCGACCGCACCTTCTATCAGAAGGGCACGCAGTGGATCGACAGCCGCTATAAGCCCGACGAGAAGCTGCCTGTACTCCAGATCGCGCCCTACAGCGACGCCTATTTTGAACTGCTGCGACGCCAGCCGAAGCTGCGGCGCTACCTCGCGCTGGGCGAGGAGGTCATCCTGCGGCTCGAAAAGGCGGTGGTGCAGATCACACCTTCGGGCAAAAGCCAGCTCAGCGCACGCGAATGGGAGCTGATACGGTAGAATCGGCGCCAGATGAAATATGTGCTGATCGTGCCGGATGGCATGGCGGACTGGCGGTTGCCGGAGCTGGACGGGCGCACGCCGCTGATGGCGGCGCGCACGCCCCATCTGGACGCGCTCGCCCGCCAATCGCTGATTGGCGCCGTGCTGACCGTGCCATCCGGCATGTACCCTGGCAGCGATGTGGCGAACATGGCGCTGTTAGGCTATGACCCGCGCCTTCATTACACGGGGCGGGGTCCCCTTGAGGCTGCCGCGATGGGCGTGCCATTAGAGCCGCGCGATGTCGCCTTCCGCTGCTCCCTCATCAGCACCGACGGCAGCACCCTGCTGGACTACAGTGGTGGCGGCATCCCCACCGATGACGCCCGAACCCTTATCGAGCTGCTGGAGCAGAAACTCAGCACGCCGCGCATCCACTTCTTCCCCGGCGTCGGCTACCGCCATGTGATGCGCTGGAGCGACGGTCCCGATGAACTCCACTGCACGCCGCCCCACGAAATCGTGGGTCAGCCCCTGAAAGCGCACTACCCGCGCGGCGACGGCGAGCAGACCCTGCGCCAGCTGATGGAAGACTCGTTCGAACTGCTCGATACGCACCCCATCAATCAGCGGCGGCGCGACGAGGGCAAACTGCCCGCCAATATGGTCTGGTTCTGGGGTCAGGGTCGCGCCCCGCGACTGGAGCCGTTCAGCCTGCGGTGGGGCATCACGGGCGCGGTCATCGCCGCCGTCGATCTGGTCAAGGGGCTGGGCGTGCTGACAGGGCTGGAGGTGCCCCGCGTGCCCGGCGCAACGGGCTACATCGACACCGACTATCGCGCCAAAGGCGAATACACCCTGCGCATGCTGGAAAAGCACGACTTCGTGTACACGCACATCGAAGCGCCCGATGAAGCGGGGCATCACGGCGATATCGAGGCGAAAATCTGGGCGATTGAGCAGATTGATCGCCATATCGTGGGCACGGTGGTGGAGGGACTGCAGGCGCGGGGCGAGCCGTTCCGCCTGATGGTCGTGCCCGACCACTTCACGCCCATCGCCCGACGCACGCACGCCGAAGGCGCCGTGCCCTTCCTGCTCTACGATTCACAGAACCCGCGCCCGAACCGCCTGCCCTATGACGAATCGGTGCTGGAAGAGTCGAGCATCCCCTTTGTCGCGGAGGGATATCGCCTGATTGAGCAACTCCTGCGTACCTGAGTAGGGGCGACGCAT
>JBBIML010000035.1:0-20842 GCA_037444405.1 Armatimonadota bacterium | reverse complement strand
CAGCAGGCAGAACGCCATTAGCCCCATCGCTTTACCGATCAGTCTCTGCATCGCCTGTACCTCCTGTTTCTGGATTAGGCAGGGTTTTCGAACTTTCGTTCGATTTCTGCCTGATTGGTGATTCGCCACAGGCAGAACCGATTCCTGCCTGATTGGTGATTCGCCGCAGGCAGAACCGATTCCTGCCCAGCCACCTCCAGAGCATTAGACGCTCCAGAGGTGGCTGGGGTTCAGGGGAAGGTCAGAACCAGATGGTCAGCGTTGCCGATCGCGAAACGCCGTTGTAGGTCGCCGTGATGGTCACCTGACGCACGAAGCAGTACCAGCAGCTGGTAGTGCGGATGGTGAAGCTGGCGGATCGCTGACCTGCAGGTACCGTGACGCTGCTGGGCACAATCGCAGCGCTGGGGTTGCTGCTGCGCAGCTGCACAACCGCACCGCCCGACGGCGCCGGTCCGCTGAGCGTAACCGTGCCGGTCGCGCTGCTGCCGCCCCACACAGAGGTCGGACTGATCGTCAGCGACTGGAGCGTCACGGAGCCAGAAGGCGGGTTCACCGTGAGTGTTGCCTGGCGCGTGACGCCGTTTGCGCTGGCGGTGATGGTCACCTGAGTCTGGCTGGAGACCGGCTGTGTGGTGACAGTGAAGTTAGCGGAGGTCTGACCCTGCGGCACGGTGACGGACGACGGCACGCTGGCAACCGATGGGTTGCTACTGCTCAGCTGCACGGTGAATCCGCCCGATTGCGCGGGCGCCGTGAGCGTTACGGTACCCGTGCTGCTCTGCCCGCCGACCACCGTGCTGGGATTGAGCGTCAGGCTGCTCAGCGATGGCGTGCCGCCGCCACCTCCTGCCGCCTGTACCGCGCGATAGGCGTTCACACGACCCGCGTTCGGACCTATCGTGCGACCCGAATAGGGCTGGTACGGATCCACATTCTGCTCCACTATCGTGCGTACCTGCTGATTGCTCAGATTTGGTGCGTGCGACCACACCAGCGCCACCACGCCCGACACATGCGGACACGCCATCGAGGTGCCCGATAGCGTCGCATAACTGTTGCCCCGATAGGTGGAGTAGATCGATCCACCTGGCGCCGCGATGTCCACCCACGAACCGTACTGCGAGAAATAGGTCAACCGATCGTTCTGATCGGTCGCCGCCACCGCGATCACATTCGTGTAGTAGGCAGGGTACTGCGGTGAGGAGCTGCCTCCATTGCCCGCCGCCGCCACCAGCACACAGCCCCGATTCCACGCATAGGTCACGGCGTTGGACAGAGTGGAGGAACCCGAGGAACCCCCCAGGCTCATGCTCAACACATGCGCCCCATTATCCGCTGCCCAGGTGATACCGTTGGCAACGCTGGTCAGCGTGCCAGAACCGTTCGCATTCAGCACCTTGACAGGCATCAGCTGCACATACTGGTTGGAGTTTGGAACATTCGGGTTCCAGCCCGCCACACCTGCCACACCAATTCCGTTGTTGATCTCCGCCGCCGCAATCCCTGCCACATGCGTGCCGTGCCCATTATCATCGTTCGCGTTCGTGCTGTTATTCAGGGTGTTGTAACCATAGATCTGACCGTTCGCCAGCCGGCGGAACTTGTTGCGCAGGTCAGAATGGTTGTAATCGATGCCCGTGTCGATGATGGCGATATAGCGGGTTGTCTGCGGCTGCCAGATGTCCCACGCCAGGTTCGCCTGGATGCGGCGCACACCGTACTGCTGGCTGTAGCCAGGGTCGTTCGGATTAGCGAAGGCGTGGTAGATGTAGTTCGGCTCCACATACTGCACGCCCGGAATCGCCTCAAGGAACGCTTTGGCGTCGTCCATTGAGATGTTTGGCGTCAGCACCACGCGATAGGCGCCGATCTGGGGGATGGTCTCCACCACCCAGCCGACCAGCGTCATCGCCTGGAGGGGGAGCGCTTTGGGATCAGCGGGGTCTAACCCGACGACCAGTTCGCCGGGCACGAACTCGGCGGGTTGCTCTGCCGCTACCCAATTGCTGGTTTCGGGCGGCAGGTTGGGCTGCTGGGCGAAGGGAACGCCCATCAGCAGGCAGAACGCCATTAGCCCCATCGCTTTACCGATCAGTCTCTGCATCGCCTGTACCTCCTGTTTCTGGATTAGGCAGGGTTTTCGAACTTTCGTTCGATTTCTGCCTGATTGGTGATTCGCCGCAGGCAGAACCGATTCCTGCTTTTTGGCTCTGAACCACCGAAACTTACCGAAAGGTAAGCCACTTACTTTCTGGAAACCTCTTGACATTCGTTGCTGTTGCATGGTAAACATCTAATATGGAGGTGAATGACATGCGAGCTTTTCTGCTTGGAGCGGGCTTACTGGCGTTGTTGAGTATGGTCGCCATAGCGGGTCAGAGCAAGCCGCCGACTCCTCAGCGGCTGCCTGCAGGCTGGCGCAACTGGACGCATATTACCACGGGTGTCATCTACAGCGACAAGCACCCGCTGTTTGGCGCGTTTGGTGGCGTGCATCATATCTACGCGAACCCGATTGCGGCGGAAGCCTATCGCAAAAACGCGAAGCAGTTCCCCAACGGCAGCCAGATAGTCTTCGTGCTGTACGAGGCGAAAGACGAGAACGGCATGTATGTCGCGGGGAAGAAGAAGGTCACCGCGCTGATGGTCAAAGACAGTCGCCGTTATGCGCGATCGGGCGGCTGGGGTTGGCAGGCGTGGGATGCGTCGGGCAAGCCCATCGTGACCGACCCTGTGGGTCAGTGTCAGGGCTGCCACGACCAGGTGAAAGACCGCGATCGGGTGTTCAGTCGCTGGAACCCGTAGGGTGATGGGGGCGGGTTTGACACCCGCCCCCCGTTTTGATTCAACTCTCAGCGTCTGCCTGCTTGCGGCGACGGCGCTTCGGCTTCGTTTCGGATTCAGCGGCTGGCTGGGTTTCTTCTACCAGCCCCGACTGATCGGGCTGTTCCGTTATGGGAGCCCGCTCAGACAGGTCTGCCAGGCTGGTTGTGTCGGGTGGGGCAGGGGTGGCAGTTTCGGTTGCCGACGGCTCGCCTATCAGCCGTTCGAGGTCGCGCAGAGTAGGCTGTTTCGGCTCGGTGGTGGGCGGCGCCTCCGCTTCCATCACGGCGGCGCGGGTGGGGCGGGTGAACTCCGCCCGGAACTCGGGCCGGGAGTAGCCCGTGCCTGCCGGAATGAGCCGCCCGATAATCACGTTCTCCTTCAGCCCGACCAGCTCGTCCAGCTTGCCACGCACAGCGGCATCGGTGAGCGCCTTTACGGTGCGCTGGAACGAGGCAGCCGACAGGAACGATTCGGTCTGCTGCGCCGCCTCCGAAGTGCCCAGCAGCACCCATTCGGCGGTGGCGGGTCGACCGCCCTCGCGCATCACCCGCGCGTTCTCATCCTCGAACACGAACCGATCCACAATCTGCGCGGGCAGGAAGAGGGTGTCGCCCGGGTCGATGATGCGCCGCTTGCGCAGCATCTGGCGCAGAATAACCTCGATATGTTTGTCATCGATGTCGACGCCCTGCGCCTTATAGACCGCCTGAATCTCGCGCAGGAGGTACTCCTGCACGCCGCGCACGCCGCGCAGGCGCAACAGGTCATGCGGGTTCAGCGGTCCCGGAGTCAGGCGATCGCCGGGCAGCACGCGGTCGCCCACCTTGACCTCCAGCGTGCCCGAGACGCCCACCAGCACAGCGTCCAGTACCTCCACCTGCTCCACACCATGCTCCATCAGGCGGTTGAGGTGGGTGGAGCGGATTTCCTCCATCTCGCGCAGAAGGGTTTCGCCCGTTATGGGACTGACGACGGTGTGCAGGCTGACCTTGCCGATGAGCTGCTCACCGACGGGCAGGTTTGCCCGCAGCACGACCCAGCGCCCGATGCTGCGCTCGATGGCGACCACCTCGCCCTCGTAGTCGACGGTGATGGCTTCGCCTTTGGGCTTGCGGGCTTCGAACAGCTCCTCCACGCGGTTGATGCCCGTGTTCTGGCTCTCCATCAGTTTGGCGAGCTTGCGCACCCACTCGCGCACCTTGCGCTGGACCTTTTCTTCAGTCTCGGTTTCGGCTGTTTCAGCGGGTTCGATGGGTTCTGGTTGGACAGGCTTACCAAGCAGTCGCTGGGCGACGCGATACAGCACGCGGCGCTGGTCGGAGCGCAGGTCGCTGATGCGTTCGGTTACGCCGCGCTCTTCAAGCTCGCCGAGCGCGGCAGCCGCCTGCAGGGTTGCGCCGCCGACTCGGAAGCCCGCAATCTGCTCGCCAGCGCCTGCGACGCCGCCCGTGTGGAACACGCGCATAGTGAGCTGGGTGCCCGGCTCGCCGATCGATTGGGCGGCGATGATGCCGACGGCAGTGCCCAGTTCAACAGGGCGCAAAGTGCCCATATCGAGACCGTAGCAGGCGGCGCAGAGTCCATGTCGGGACGCGCAGGTCAGCGGTGAACGGATGGGCACGCCAACCCAATCATGTTCAACCCATTCAAAGCCCGCGCGATACCAGAGCTGGCGCAGCTCTTCCCGGCGAGCGCGCAACCGGGTCAGCAGCGACTCATCAATCGGCTCAAACGGTTCCAACAGCGGCTCGCCCGTCTCGGGATCGGTCAGCGGCTGAGCATCATCGGGCGTGAAGAGCTCGCCCGGCTCCTTTTCGGAGAGGTCGCGCAGGGTCTGGGTGAAGCGCTCCAGCTGAGCCGCGAGCTGATCGATGGTACGAGCGAGCTCGTCCGGGATAATCTGGTTCTCTTCGATCAGCGTCTCGCCCGTGTAGGGGTTGCGCAGCGTGCGTCGGGCGGTGCGCCCGCGGATACGCTGATAGAGCGGTTCGATCTCCTCACCCTCACGAATGATGCGTGCCACCACAATGCCCTCGGTGGTCTGGCAGTCGGGGATGCGCACAATCACATCCTGGGCGACATCGACCATACGGCGGGTGAGATAGCCCGCGTTGGCGGTCAGCAGCGCGGTGCTGGCAAGCCCACGCCGCGCGCCGTAGCCAGAGACGAAATATTCGAGGGTGGTGAGACCCTCGCGGAAGTTGTGGCGCACGGGCAGCTCCTCAATCAGGCGCTCGGATGCGGTGCGGATGTCGAGCAGTCCACTCATCAGCCCGCGCATCCCGACCAGCTGCGCCAGCTGCTTGGTGGAGCCGCGGGCGCCTGAATCGGTGATGATGAACAGCGGGTTATCGCGTGGGATGGAGCGCAGCATCGCTTGAGTCACCTGCTCATAGGCGCGTTGCCAGAGGTCGATCAGTCGCTGGCGTTTTTCGGCAAGGGTGAGTTCGCCCATCTCGTACAGTTCGTCGATGCGGCGCGCCTCCTCCTCCGCACGGCGCACGATTTCGTCGCGCTCTTCCGGGATCGCCATATCGGTCAGCGCGAAGGTGATGCCCGCACGCGTTGCCCAGTAGAAGCCTGCCTGCTTGAGCTGATCGAGGAAGGTGACCGTTTCGGCGTGCCCGCAGACGCGATACACCTCGCGGATCAGCTCCGAGAGCGCCTTCTTGGTGTACACGCGGTTCAGACAGGCTTGCAGAGCCTCATCGGGCGACTCCAGCAGGTGGCGTTTGAACGAGGCAGGTAGCAGCTCAAAGAACAGCAGTCGCCCATAGGTGGTCAGCACCAGGCGCGGTGGAATCGAGTCGGAGCCGTCGGGTGAAGTCGGAATCAGGTTCTCCGTGCTGAGGCGGATGCGGACGGGTTCATGCATGCGAATCTCGCCGCCCTCGAACGCCAGGTGCGCCTCCTCCACACTGCCAAAGATGAAGCGCGGCTCCTGCTGACCGTAGGGATCGTCCATCGTGAGGTAATAGGCGCCCAGCACGATGTCCTGCAGAGGCGACACAATCGGCGAGCCGTCGGCAGGCTTGAAGAGGTTATGAATGGCGAGCATCAGCAGTCGCGCCTCCGCCTGGGCAGGATACGAGAGGGGCACATGCACCGCCATCTGGTCGCCGTCGAAGTCGGCGTTATAGGCATGGCACACCAGCGGATGGAGCTGGATCGCCTTGCCTTCGGTGAGAACAGGTTCGAACGCCTGGATGCCCAGTCGGTGCAGGGTCGGGGCGCGATTGAGCAGCACCGGATGCTCCCGAATCACCGTCTCGAGCGCCTGCCAGACTTCGGGCGTCTGGCGATCGACGGCTTGCTTGGCGCTTTTGATGTTGTTTGCCAGCCCCATAAGGATGAGGCGGTGCATCACGAAGGGCTTGAACAGCTCCAGCGCCATCTCTTTGGGCAGACCACACTGGTGTAGGTGCAGGTGAGGACCGACCACAATCACGGAGCGACCTGAATAATCGACGCGCTTGCCGAGCAGGTTCTTGCGGAATCGCCCTTCCTTGCCGCGCAGCAGATCCGAGAGCGACTTGAGAGGTCGCCCGTTGGAGCCGGCGACAGGTTTGGTGCGGCGAGCGTTGTCGATGAGGGCGTCGACGGCTTCCTGCAGCAGGCGCTTCTCCGAGTTCAGGATGGTTTTGGGTGCGCGGATTTCGAGAATCTTGCGCAGGCGGTTGTTGCGATTGACGATGCGGCGGTAAAGATCGTTGAGGTCGCTGGTGGCGAAGCGCCCGCCATCGAGCTGGACCATCGGGCGCAGCTCAGGCGGCAGCACGGGCACCGCTTCGAGGATCATCCATTCGGGTCGGGCATGGCTCTGGCGGAAGGCTTCAACAATTTCAAGCCGCTTGACAATGCGAGCGCGGCGGGCGCCCTGCGTGCGCTGGATTTCCTCGCGGAGCTGGCGTGTGAGCGCTTCAAGGTCGAGCTGGCGCAGCAGTTCGCGAACCGCCTCGGCGCCCTGCCCGGCGCGTACCAGCCCGCGCAGGTCGCGTCCGAGCCTGCGGGAACAGTGGATCAGCAGATGCTCAATCGCGCTCCAGGTGGTTTCGTCCAGCAGCTGATATTTCTGGAGGGAGGCGAGGTGATTCGTGGCGCGTTCGAGGTCGCTCAACCAGTTCTGATGTTCGCGGGCTTCCATCTCCTTGCGATGGTTGTAGTAGCGGATGCGCTCCTCACGCTGGGCGTCGGTCCAGTCGTCCCGATGCTCCTGCAGCTCGCGCTGGAGGCGGTTGTCGAGCTCCTGATAGACGCGGGCAAGTTCGTCGTCAAGACGAGCTTTCTCCTCTTCAACAACGCGGCGAATGTCGCCGAGATTGCGCTCGATCTCGGCGCGGTCGATCTCGGTGATGATATAGTTGGTGAAGTAGATGACCTTTTCAAGCTGGCGGGGCGAGATGTCGAGCAGGAGTCCGAGCGGGGATGGGGGTTGCCCTTTGAGGTACCAGATATGGACGACGGGCGCGGCGAGCTCGATATGTCCCATGCGCTCGCGTCGGACCCGGGCGCGTGTGACCTCGACGCCACAGCGCTCACAGCGGACGCCCTTATTCTTGACCCGCTTGTAGCGTCCGCAACTGCATTCCCAGTCGCGGGTCGGACCAAAGATGCGCTCACAGAAGAGCCCGTCCCGCTCTGGGCGGAAGGTGCGGTAGTTGATGGTTTCAGGCTTTTTGACCTCGCCGTACGACCAGTTGCGAATGTCGTCTGGCGACGCCAACCCGATTCGGATCGCTTTAATCTGTTCAATATCCATCTATTTGCGTCACCTCCATCTATGGGCAGGAGTGTGGTCAGCTATTCGTTTTCAGGATGGAGCATGGTGAGAGTGGGTCTGGTCTCCTCTTCGGTGCCGAGCGTTTCGAGTTCCTCGAGGCTTCGGAAGTTGTGGGCTTGATCTCTGGGGTCGACGATCTGGACGCGGAGCGCGAGGGCGCGCAGCTCATTAACGAGGATTTTGAACGATTCAGGCACCGAGGGCTGGATGACGGGTGCGCCTTTGACGATCGCCTCGTAGGCGCGGATGCGCCCCATCACATCGTCCGATTTGATGGTGAGCATCTCCTGGAGGGTGTGGGCGGCGCCATAGGCTTCGAGCGCCCAGACCTCCATCTCGCCGAGCCGCTGCCCACCAAACTGCGCTTTGCCGCCCAGCGGCTGCTGCGTCACCAGCGAGTAGGGTCCGATGGAGCGGGCATGGATTTTCTCTTCGGCGAGATGCTCCAGCTTGAGCAGGTAGAGGTAGCCGATGGCGACGGGGTTCTGGAAGGTCTCACCGCTCTTGCCGTCGCGCAGCAGCGCCTTACCAGTGGTGGGGTCGAAGCCTGTGCGCTGGATGGCGCGTTCGCGGATGGTGTCCAGAAGGGTCTGGATCAGTTCGGGCATGGATGGCTGCGGTGCGGCTTCGGGGGTGCCTGTCTGTTTGCGACGGCGGGCGCGTGCAGGCTCGCTGGAGGGTGCCGTCAATCCAGGAATGCCCAATCGCCGGGCGATGGCGGCGAGCCGCTGGGCGTCGAGCCCGTGCAGAATCTCGCCCAGCTGCTCGATGGCTTCGTCAAAGGTGGCGTTGGGCGGCAGGTTCAAGGTGAGTCCGAGTTCGTCAGTGAGTAGAGCCAGAAGCGTTCGCAGCCGCAGGCGGTCGGCAACAATCGCAAGCTCCGCCTGAATCTCCTCAACGGTGGCGCCCTGAAAGACGGGGATCTGATAACGGATGCCCAGCTGGTGCGCCGCAAAGCCGAGATGGAGCTCCATAATCTGCCCCACATTCATCCGTGATGGCACGCCGAGCGGGTTAAGAACGACATCGACGGGCGTGCCGTCCATCAGGAAGGGCATATCTTCGACGGGCTGGATGCGGGAGATGACGCCCTTGTTGCCGTGTCGCCCTGCCATTTTGTCGCCTTCGGTGAGCAGACGCTTCGTCGCGACGGTGACGCGCACGCGATGGTTGACGCCGGGCGGGAGTTCGTCTTCGGGCAGGGTTTCGAGGGTACCGCGGCAGCGGGGGCAGCTGCGTGTTTCGAGCGGTTTGGCGCGATAGAAGAGCGCATTACAGCGCTGGCACTGGTATCGGTAGCGGGCGAACTGGAGCACCTGCACGACCACGCCTCGCTCACCGTGGGGCAAACGCAACGAGACATCACGCATCTCTTCTGCCTGCGAGCCGAAGATGATGCGTACCAGGCGCTGCTCCGTGCTGCCCTCCGTGGTTGGCTTCGGCGCGACCTTGCCCACCAGAATATCCTCCGCGCGCACCTCCGCCCCGATGCGAATGATGCCGTTCTCGTCTAACTGGCGGCGGGCTTCCTCGCTCACATTCGGAATGTCGCTGGTGATTTCCTCGGTGCCGAGCTTGGTGTCCACGGCATCGGTCTGGTGGGTTTCGAGGTGGACGCTGGTGTAGGTTTCGCGGTGGAGCAGCGCCTGCGAGACCAGCATGGCATCTTCGTAGTTATAGCCGTTCCAGGGCATGAAGGCGACCAGCACATTGCGTCCGAGCGCGAGTTCACCGTGCTGGGTGGCGGCGCCGTTAGCTAGCACATCGCCTTCCCGCACGCGCTGCCCCAGTTTGACAGCGGGTCGGTAGCTGAAAGCGGTGCCTTTATTGCTTTCCTGGAGGTGGGTGAGGTGATAAATGTCGAGCTCGCCCTCGCTGGTTTCCACGCGAATCTCCTCAGCGGACACATAGCGGACTCGTCCCGCGCGGCGGGCGCGAATCACGCTGGGCGCACTCAGTGCCACCGCGCGCTCCACACCCGTATGCACATAGGCGGTCTCCGGCTCCACAAGGGGCACCGCCTGACGCTGCATATTGGCGCCCATCAGGGCGCGTCCCGCGTCGTCATGCTCCAGAAACGGGATCATGCTGGCAGAGACCGAAAACACCTGCGAGGGGCTGACATCCATATACTGGACGCGCTCGCGAGGGATAGTGGGATACTCGTCGCCGTAGCGCACCTGCACGAGTTCGCTCGCGAGTGTGCCGTCGGGCAGCACGGGCGTGTCGGCAGGGGCGATATAGGCGGTCATCTCTTCATCGGCGGCGAGATAGACCACCTCGTCGGTAACGCGCCCGTCGCGCACGATACGGTAGGGCGAGCGAATGAAGCCGTACTCGTCCACACGGGCATACAGTGTCAGCTGATTGACCAGCCCGATGTTCTGACCTTCGGGCGTTTCGACGGGGCAGAGCCGTCCGTAATGGCTGGGGAAGATGTTACGCACCTGCGGCGGCACACTCTGACGGCTGAGACCGCCCGGACCCAGCACCGAGAGCCGCCGCTTGTTGGCAACCTCCGAAAGCGGGTTGGTCTGATCCATAAAAGTGCTGAGCGGGTTCTGGGCGAAGAAGCTTTTGAGGGCAGTGGAAACAGGCTTCACACTCAGCACCATGTTGGGCAGCAGCTGATGCACATCTTCGGCAGCAGTCATCTTCTCGCGGGCAATCTTCTCCATGCGCAAAAAGGCGGTTCGCAAATGCGCCTGCAACTGCTCGCCGACGGAGCGCACCCGCTTGTTGGCAAGGTGATCTGTATCATCGTAGGGATGTTTCTCATCCGCCAGTTCAATCAGGTACTGCAGCGTGAGAATCAGGTCGGGCACGGTCAGGTGGCGCACCTCCAGAGGCGTTTCGTGTCCGAGCTTGCGGTTAATCTGGTAGCGTCCGACGGCGCCGAGGTCGTAGCGGCGGCGGTCAAGTAGCAGGTTATAGAACACCGCGCGCACATTCTCTTCGGTGGCGGGGTCGCCAGGGCGCACACGCCGATAGAAGTCGAGCAGAGCTTCACGCGAGTCGGTGGTGGGATCGGCGTCAAGGGTTGCCTGCACAAGGCGTGGCAATCGGATCAGCCGCAACGGTGGGATAGCATGCTGGGCGACGGCAGGGGCGCGTTCGGCGTCGATGCGCGTCCCCTTCGGCACAATCACGCGCCCGCGCCGGTCGCGAATGTCTTCCGCCACATAGCGGTCGCGCACCTGCTCTATGGAGGGTTCCGCAACCTCTTCGAACGTGCCAAACAGCAGCAGAAACGACTCGTTGGTGAGGCTGGGGCGTCCTTCAGCGTCGGGCAGATAGGGCGGTTCCACCTGCACCTTCTGCTGGAGGGTATCGGCGGAAAGGTTCGCGAGCATGGCAGGCTGAACAATCGTGCCCGCTTCCAGCACCGTTTTGCGCCCTTCCCGCACGGGTTCAAGCAGTCGCCAGCCAACGGCGCGTTGCAGCGGCAATCGGGTCGGCACCTGCGCCTCCGGGAAGGCAGCTAACGCCTTGATAATCTGCGTGAAGGGCAGCTGCTTCGACTGATGCACGCGCACACGCACCACATCGTGCGGGTCGCTGCCCCCATCGATCCAGGGACCCTCAGCAGGGATAATCTGCACCAGATAGACCTCTTGCAGGGCACGCGCCATCATCTCGCGCCCCGTGCTGGACAGATAGGGCGACGGGAAGTGGACACCGGGCGTGCGGTTGAGCTGGTTGATGACCACGCGCTCGCGCCCGTTGACGATGAAGGTGGCGTTATCGGTCATCAGGGGCAGGTCGCCCAGATAGATTTCACTTTCCTGAATCTCGCCATCCTTTTTGCCGTAACGCACCTTGACGCGCAGGGGCGCCTCGAAAGTGATTTCGCGGTCGCGGCACTCCTCCAGCGCATATTTCGGCTCACCCAGACAATACTCCCCGAACTCGATAAAATAGGTCTCCGTCAAATCGTAGATAGGCGAAAAGATCTCGAACAGCTCCTTCAGTCCCTGCTCGAGAAACCATCGGTAAGAGTTGAACTGCACTTCCAGCAGTGCTGGCGGCTCAAGGACGGTGCTGATTCGTTTCTTAGCTGGACGTATAATTCGCATATATGACCTCCTCTGTCGGACGTCTACACGAAAGGTCATTATACCATGCACATATCCCCCTTTGTCAAGGGGTTCGTCTAAATGTGCCAACAGATCGATACCACCCCCCACTCCTCCACATCCTCTACCCCTACTTGCAAAAAGGGGGCGCACCTCCTGCTTGTTCCCTTACCCGCACTCTCAGCAGGAACCGTTTTTTACGCAATCAGTCGGGCGGCGGCTTCGATGGAGGTGTGGATGGGGATGTTCGGGGGCAGGTTGGCAAGAATCGTTTTGCCGTAGGGGCGCGTGCGGATGCGAGCATCCAGCAGGCAGACGACGCCCTTATCGTCCGCGCGACGAATGAGCCGTCCGAACCCCTGCCGAATCTGTTGCTTGGCTAACGGCAGTGTCCAGCTTTCGAAGGGGTCTTCACCCCGCAGGCGCAGCAGGGCATGGCGTGCTACCTGCGGCGGGCTGATCGGCACCTCGAACGGGATTCGCACCAGCACCACACAGCTGAGTGTCTCACCGGGCGCGTCAAACCCTGTCCAGAAGGAGCGCAGCCCGAACAGCACCGACCCGGTATCCTCCCGAAACCGCTGGGAGAGGTCGGCGGTCGCGCTGTCGCCCTGCACCATCAGGCGCAGGTTCGGCAGCGGCGGCAGTCGCTCCCGCACCGCTTCCATCTCTGCTCGTGAGGTGAACAGCACGAGCGCGCGCCCGCGCGTCGCCTGCAGAATCGCTGTCAGCTGCTCTGCCACCGCCTGATAATATTCGGGCGCGTCGTGGGAACGGGATGAGCGTGGTGGCGGCGGCAGTGCGCCCCGCGGCGGCAGGTAGAGCGCACACTGGTGCGCGTAGTCGAATACAGGGGGCAGCTGGAGCGTGCGCACCGTTTCGGGCAGACCCACCTGCCGCCGAAAGAACTCGAAGGAGCCGTCGATGGTGAGCGTCGCGCTCATCAGGATCGCGGGCTGACGGCTCCACAGATGCTCCGCCAGCCACGGCGCCACCTCCAGCGGCTGATAGCACGCCCGCCAGCCCAGTGGCGACCCCTCCAGCCAGCTCACCCCGCCCACAGGGTTCACCAGCAGGTTCAAGCCCAGATAGTGCTGGCGGAACCAGCTCGCGTACTGATTGAACGCCTCACGCACAGCGGCATACTGCGCGTTGGTCATCTGGTGGCGATGGTGGTTCAGCTCGCTTTTCAAATCGCTGAAGAACTGGCGCAGCGCCTGCTGGAGATTGTCCACTATCATCTGCATCAGGGGCAGCCAGTCGGGACGCGACGCCTTCTGAACCGCTTCGTCGTCCATCAGCTCAGGCGGGTTGATGGCAACGATACGCCCTTCAGGCGGCAGCTCCGCGCCACTGAGCGGTATCACGGCGGCGTGGCAGCGTTGCGCCAGCACCTGCACCAGCTCCGCGATGGTGTTCAGCAGCGTCTCCGGGCGCTGTTCGCCTTCCAGCGCGTTCGCAATCTGGTGGCTGAGGCTGGCGGCGTTGCGCACGATCTCCTCCAGCGTTTCGGGTGAGAGTTCGAACTCCAGCGCACTGCGGGCGGCTTCCGGCAAATCGTGCGCCTCGTCCACCAGCAGATAGTCGTACTCGTCCAGCAGTCCTTCCGCGCCACTCGCCTTGAGCAGGGCGTCGGTCAGCACCACCGAGTGATTGGTGATGATGAGCGGGGCGTTCGCAGCGGCGCGGCGCTGGCGATAATAGAAGCAGGACGCATAATGCTGGCAGGCGCGGGCGCGGCAGGCGGGCGGCGTGGCAATCCGACGCCACACATCGCGCGTCAGGCTTTCGGGCACGCCCTTGCGCCGCAAAAAGGGCATCAGCTCGCTCTCGGTGCCCTCCTGCGCCAGCGGAACCCACTCCTTCAGGAAGCGCTGTAATGCAGGCTCCAGGGTGTTGTTCTCGCGCCCAGCAATTCGATCGATGCAGGCGTAGCGGGACCGCCCCATCACCAGTTGCCCGCGCAACCGTTTGCTCGCCTCCCCGAACAGCTCCAGCGCGAGCGGCAAATCCTTGCGCCAGTATTGCTCCGCCAGCACATTGGTGTAGGTGGAGACCACCACCCGCTTGCCTGTTTGCAGCAGCCAGGCAATCAGCGGAATGAGCGCGCCGAGGCTCTTGCCGACGCCGGTGGGCGCCTCGATGCAGGCGGTCTGACCCCCATGCAGGCATTCGGCAATAAACTCCGCCATCTGATGCTGAACGGGACGCACCTCGAACCCATCCCGCGCCTCCAGACGGCGGAAACCCTCACTTATCGCTGCTTTCAGTGGCTCCATCCCTATCTATCGGTCGGGACTGCGGAAGCGGAGCTTCCGCACTCGCCGCTATAGTGGCACCGCCTGGATACGGCGCAGCGTGCGGGCGAACAGGTGAGCAATCGCTTCGGTTGCCTGCGCCATCACTTCGGTAACCTCCGAATGATCCAGCGGTTGGTCGGTCAGCCCTGTACCGGGATTGGTGACGACCGCCACCGCCGCGTAGTGGATGCCCGCCTCACGGCACAGGATCGCCTCTGGCACGACGGTCATGCCAATCACATCGCCGCCGAGCATGCGAAACATGCGGATTTCGGCGGGCGTCTCGTAGCGCGGTCCCGGCGCGCACACATAGACCCCCTCCGGTTGCACGCTGAGTCTCAGTTCGCCTGCCGATTGGAGCAGCGCCTCCCGCAGCAGCGGGCTGAACGGTTGCGAAAAATCGGTATGCACCACCTCATGCTCGAAAAGCGTATAAACCGTGCGCGTGAAATCGAGAAAGTCGCTGAGGATCACGAGCGTGCCGGGCGTCCAGTCGGGGCGCAGGGAGCCGACGGCGGCCGTGGCTAACACCGCCTGCACTCCCTGCTCCCGCAACAATTGCACATGGCGGCGATGGTCAATCTGGTGCGGGGGCACGCGGTGCCCCTTGCTGTGGCGTGGCAGCAGCATCACCGGGCAGCCCTCCAGCTGACCGTGCAGCAGGTAGACCTCGCCTGGCAGTGCCTGCTCCTGCTGCAACACAAAGCCCGGCAGCTGTTGCACGCCGGTGCCACCGATGATTGCGGCTTTCATCGCCCGTGCAACTGCCCTGCCGTACCCGATTAACCGCGCAATCGGCGCGTCGATGGAGCCAGCGGCTCCTATTCAGAGCGGCGCTTGCGCCCGCGCCGCTTCGGTGCTGCCTCCGCTTTGGGCTGCTGTGCCTGTTCGGCTTTCGCCTGCGCCTCGTACGCTTTCTGGATACTCAGGCGCACCAGCTCGGCGACCCGATTGAGTTCGGTGACGCTGGCTGTACGCGCCGCTTCGGGACGCACCGCCACCTCCAGCCACGGTGTGACCATGAAGCGATGCCACTCTTCGGGCGTGGGGTAGGGTGATCCCGTGGGGCGCGGCGCAGCGACGGCATAAGCGGGCGCGGGGGTCTCCGCCACCAGCGCCTTCGCCGCCTCGCCCATCCGCTGCACCAGCTCCTTCTCCGAGCGGCTCTCCAGCACCGACTCAATCAGCCCCTCAATCTCCTCCGCGCTCTTGTTCTCAATCATCCGCTGCACCGCACGCAGCGGAATGTATTGAGACTGAAGCACCTTAAGCGCGACCAGCTGCAGCAGATGGTGGTAGTCATACAGCACCCGATTGCCCATCCGCTTGCTGGGCGGGTCAATCAACCGGTTCGCCGCATAGAAGCGTACGGTCCGAACATCCGGGAAGGTCACCACCTTGTAGCGCGGTTGCACAGGAGCCCACTGCTCGAGCAGACTATTGGCAACAGCCACCAGCTCCTCGATCGTAAAGTACTCCTGTTGCCGATACTGCCTCAGCATGTCGATGGGTTTCATAGTAGCCAGAGTATACCCGATGCATACCACTACAGTGCAACGGTTCGACCTTTTTTGACCGATTTGCGCGATTTTCTGGCAGGATTGCGGACAACGGTCGCGAATGGGTATAGTAGGGAACGATGTGGATGCGCGCACAGGGATGGTGGTTGCTAATTTGCGCAGGAGGGCTGCTTCTGCTTGCCCCGCTTGCACCACAATCCGATAAAAGCCAGCAGAGGCAGAAGCTGCAGCAGGAGCTGAAGAGCCTGCAGGGTCAGATTGGGCAGTTGCGCTCGCAGATTCGGCAAAAAAAGCATGAGGAGCGCAGGGTGCGCCGCGATCTGGCAACGCTGGACGCCCAGATCGACGCCATCACCCACCGCCTGCGCGCCACACGCGACCGCTTAGCCAGCGCCCGTCAGGAACAGCGCCAGCTGGCGAAACGGCTGGCGATTCTCACCGAGCGGCTCCAGCGACGACAGGCGTTGCTCATCCAGCGCCTGCGCGCCGCCTATAAACACCGCACCATCTCGTATCTGAATGTGCTGCTGGGCGCTAACAGCATGCGCGAGCTGACCAGTCGGGGCTATGTGCTGCGCCAGATTGTGAAGACCGACCGCGCACTGCTCGATGCGGTGCGAGCCGACCAGCAGGCGGTCGCGAAGGCGAAGGCGCGAATGGACGCGCTGGTCGCCGAAATAGCCGGTCTGGAACGCGACCTGCGGGCGCAGGCGAGCGAGTTGCAGCTGGCGCATCAGGAGAAACGGGAGACGCTGCGCCAGATTGCCAGCGAGCGCGCCCTCTATGAACAGCAGTTAGCCGAGCTGGAAGCCGAGTCGCAGGCGATAGCCCGCCGCCTGCGCGCGCTGATGGAAACCCCCGCCGGACGCGCCCGCGCCGACCGGCGATGGTCAGGGCGATTCATCCGCCCTGTGAACGGCGCCGTCTCCTCCCGCTACGGCATGCGAGTCCACCCCATCTTCAAGGTGCGCCGCATGCATAACGGCATCGACTTCTCCGCCCCGCACGGCACGCCGATTGTCGCCGCCGATTCGGGCGTGGTGGTCGAAGCCCGTTACATACGCGGCTACGGCAACACCGTGATTATCGATCATGGCGGGGGCGTCGCCACCCTCTACGCGCACTGCTCCGCGATCCTGGTCAGCGAGGGGCAGACCGTGCAGCGGGGGCAGATTATCGCGCGCGTCGGCAGCACGGGCTACTCTACCGGACCCCATCTCCACTTCGAAGTGCGCATCAACGGCGACCCGGTGAACCCCGCGGAGTACGGCTTTTAGCTGACCCCTTCACGAGTCGCCGCAACCAGCCAGTCGACCACAGCGCACAGGTCGCCACCCGATTCGTCATAGACGCGCAGTTGCCAGTCCGCGCTGGTGCCCTCTTTCACGATGCGGCGCGCATGCTTCGCTTCCTCCCAGCAGCCCAGCTGCTCCGCATAGGGGCGAATGAACGCCAGCAGCTCCTCCAGCAACTCCTCATAGGGCACGCTCTTGCCGATGCCAAAATCGATCAGCTCACCCCGCACGCCGTGCCGCACCGCCCGCCACTTGTTCTCCCGAATCAGATCGCGATGGTAGAGCCGCCAGCTCTGATTGTTGCGCCGCAAATCGTACAGAAACGCCACCAGCGACTGGATAATCGCCACGATGCAGACCGCGTCCTCGATGCGCGTGCAAACATCGCAGATGCGGAACTCCAGCGTTTTATAGTGCGGATGCGGGCGCACATCCCACCACACCTTCGTGCGGTCATCGATCGCGCCCACTCGCTCCAGCGTGTTCATGAAGGCGTCGTAGTCGGCATAGGAGCGAAAGGCGTCAGGAATCCCGGTGCGAGGCAGGGTTTCGAACACCACGCTCCGATAGGACATCAGCCCCGTGCGTCGACCGTCCCAGAAGGGCGAGCTGACCGATAGCGCCAGCAGATGCGGCAAAAAATAGCGCACCTGATTGAAAATATCGATGGTCAGCTCCAGATCGCCGATGCCCACATGCACATGCATGCCGAAAATGAGCAGGCGACGGGCGATGTCCTGCATGTTCTCTTCCAGCGCCTTGTAGCGCAGCTTCGGTGTGATAGTCTGATCGATCCAGCGGGAGAAGGGGTGTGTGCCCGCTGCCACGATATGCTTGCCGTTCGACTCGGCAATTTCAATAAGGGCGCCGCGCAGCCGACCCAGCTCGTCGCGCACCTGCTGCACATCCTCACAGACCTGACTGCCCACTTCGATCTGCGACTGCATGAACTCCTCTTTCACCTGGTCCTGCAGGCGCACGCGCCCGTCGGGCAAAATCTTGGACACATACGAATCGAGGGCGCGCGTCTCAGCGTCCACAATCTGGTACTCCTCCTCGACGCCCAGCGTCAACGGTAGCCCCTTGAACATACGCGCTCACCGGCAAAAAGATTCGCCGACAAGCGCGGCTTTTCCTGCCTGTGCTGCTATCCCTATGCGGCAACGACCTGCCGCATGGCGGCGACCGCTTCGAAGACGCGCGTGACGATGGCTTCGCGGGTATCGTCCGACAGGTGGACCACCTGCTCGGCTTCCGAGGGTATGGGTGGGATAGCGAACCCGTGGTCGGTATTGTGTCGCTGATAGCTCCACTGGTCCGCCACCATCAGGCAGGCGGTGGGTAGACAGAGGTCGTCGTCGGGTAGGGCGGGCGCGTGGTGATTGCCGATCAAGTTCACCAGCAACGGGGGCAGGTTCCAGCCGTCAGCGATCAACGCGCCCACCTCCGCGTGATCCATGCCCAGAATCGCGCCCTCCACTTCATGGCGTGTTCGCTGGGGGTTCGCATGGCGCAACACCCGCTGATACTCTCTGGGGAAACGGGTGTGCAAAAACAGGATACCGATGTCGTGTAAAAGCCCGGCCATAAAAGCGTTCTCCGCCTGGCGGATGCCTCGCCCCTGTGTCAGCGCGATTTCGCGGGCAATCCCGGCGCAGGCAAACGAATGCTCCCACAGCTCCAGTTCCAGCGGGCTGGGCGCCCGACTGTTGCGCAGCGCCATAAACGCCGACACGCCCAGCACCAGATTCTTGACCGTGTGGAAGCCCAGCACAATCACCGCCTGCTTCACTGTGCTGATGGTGCGCGTCAGCCCGTAATAAGCGGAGTTCGCCAGATGTAGCACCTTCACCGTGAGGGCGGGATCGGTTGTGATGAGGCGCTCTACCTGCTCAGCGGTCGCGTTCTCGCTCTCCACCAGCTCGACCAGCTGCGTCACCAGCCCTGGCAGCGCGGGCAGCTCGTGAATCGCGCGCTCAATATCCCTGCGAACATCACTCGCCATAATCATAGTGTCTCGATGTATGATGCAGATTCAGGGCTATTATCGGACGGTTGCGGGATTCTCTGCAGGGCAGCGGTCATTTCCTCTTGACTGGCTCCTGCGCAAAATGTGGTATAATAGAGGTGCGGCTGAGGCCGCGAAAGGAGGTTCGATGATGCAACGCAATGGCTGGTTTCGCTGGATGGGGCTGATCAGCATAGCCCTCTGTGTGAGCGCGCCGATGCTGGCGCAGAAGGGAGTACCGTCTCCCAAAGACCAGTTCGACAAGCCGCGTCCGACGCTCATCGTGGAACCGGTGAATGCCGGTCCGCGCAACCCGGCTCTCTATGCTCCCTATAACGGGGGCGATTTCTCCCCGGCAAGCGGCGATGTGGTTGTCGTCGATGTAACGGGCACACCCAGCTATGATAGCGCAGGCGCGTCGTGCAATGTGCGGCTCACCATCCCCGCACCCGCTGGTAGAGACAACTTCAACGGCATCGGCTGGGATGTGTGTCTGACGGCAACCTCACCCAGCTGGCGCTGCGAAATTGCCGTGCTGATCACGAATGTGAATGGCGAAGGCTACATTCTCCGTCCCGGTGCTGCCGATTGCTCTGCTGGCTCCGGTTGCTACTCCAGCGGCGCCGTGAACAAGCTGTGCGATGTGTACGGCTTCCCCGATCTGCCGCTACCTGACGGCAATCTCTACCTGGAGTTCTTCGAAACCTTCGATGACTTCGGTGGCTGCGGGCAGGACGGCAACTGGGACAGCGGCACGCTCTCCTTCCAGTTTGGGACTACCCCGCCATTCACAGGCTGGGATGAGGCAGTCAACGGTGGTGGAGACGCTGGTGATACCCCTGAAACCGCTCAGAGCACTGGCAGCGGCGTGCTGACCGCCATTCGGGGCGATCTGGAAGCTGACGGCGTGGATATGTACGCCATCTACATTTCCGATCCCAACCTCTTTAGCGCATCGCTCCGCTGCGGCGCCCTGTTCGACACCCAACTCTTCCTGTTCGACGCGAACGGCAACGGCGTCGTGCACAACGACGACACCTTCGGGCTGATCTCTTACATCGATAACTCCACCTTCTGTATTCCAGGTCCGGGTGTCTACTACCTTGCCGTGAGCGCATATAACCGCGACCCGGTGGGCTGTGGTGGTGGACTCATCTGGAACGACTCACCCTTCGGGGCTATTCGCTGCCCTGATGGTCCCGAATCGACCTCGCGCGTGTTAGGCTGGTCGGGCGCTACGGGCGCAGGCGGCACCTACATCATCACCCTGCAGGGCGCCGAGGGCGCCAGCGCGGGTGATCCCGACGACTGTCCGCCACCGCCGATCGATCACTGGGACGAGACCGCTAACGGCGGCGGCGATGCGGGCGATCTGCCCTCCACCGCGCAGGTTGTTGCGCGACCCGAAGCAGAACCCTGCGCAACGGCGGTCACACGCATCACGGGCAACCGAACGAGTGGCACCGATGCCGATATGTACATCATCTGCATCACCGACCCGAATAGCTTCGTCGCCAGCACGGTGGGCGGCGCGGGCTTCGACACCCAGCTGTTCCTGTTCCGCTGCGATGGCACGGGCGTGGTGCATAACGACGACTCCGTCGGACTGCAATCCCAGATCGACAACTCCACAGGCTGTATCACCGAATCGGGCATCTACCTGCTGGCAATCACGGGCTACAACCAGGATCCGATCGACGCCAGCGGGCAGCTCATCTGGAACAACACACCCTTCAGCGGGGTTCGCTGTCCCGATGGTCCGGGCGCTTCGAACCCGATAGCAGGCTGGACTGGTTCCGGTGGTAGCGGCACCTACACCATCACCCTGCAGGGCGCCTACTTTGTCAGCCCGGCAGGCTGCGAGACGCCGCCCGGTTGTGAGGGCGATGTGAACAGGGATGGCGTGGTGGACGATGCCGACCTGTTAGCCGTGCTGTTCGCCTTCGGCAACTTCTGTTCGGGCTGCCCGGAGGATGTGAACGGCGATAACATCGTGGATGACGCCGACCTGCTGATCGTGCTGTTCAACTTCGG
>JBBIML010000034.1:0-23586 GCA_037444405.1 Armatimonadota bacterium | reverse complement strand
GGCGTTCGAAAAATCAAACCAGAGGCAAGGATGCCCTTCACCCCTACCCTCTCCCCAGTGGGGAGAGGGTAGGGGTCAGGAACCTCCTCTCCTGTAATGGAGAGGAGGTTCACTACCCCCAATATTCAACCCCCCGTCCCTAACTGCTGCTTGTTGCCTGTTTCAGCTCCTCGATCAGCTGCGGCACAACCTCGTACAGGTCGGCGACCAGCCCGTAGTCCGCCACCTGAAAGATGGGCGCTTCGGGATCGATGTTGATGGCGAC
This sequence comes from Armatimonadota bacterium, assembly GCA_037444405.1. GTDB lineage: Bacteria > Armatimonadota > Fimbriimonadia > Fimbriimonadales > GBS-DC > HRBIN15. The sequence continues at coordinate 23,321 of JBBIML010000034.1, read as the reverse complement.
AATCACTCTGGAGTCCTTCATGCCCGCCAGGTGTTGCACCGAGCCGGAGACCGCGACGGCGATATAGAGTTCGGGTGCGACCGTCTTGCCCGTTTGACCGACCTGCAGTTCGTTGGGGGCGATGCCGGCATCGACGGCGGCGCGGGTTGCGCCCACCGCACCGCCCAGCACATCAGCCAAGCCGCCGATATATTTTTCAAAGGTTTCGGGGTCTCTGAGCGGTCGCCCGCCCGACACCACCACGCGCGCCTGCGTGAGGTCAGGGCGTCCACCCGTACCGCCCTTGAGGCTGATCCACTCGGAGCGTGTGGGCAGTTCCACCGCGAGCGCAAAGCTCTGGATCGGCGAGCCGTCTGAGTGAGCGGTCGGCTTGCCCCACGCGGGACCGCGCACGGTCAGCACCACGGGCGTGCCCTCCACCTCAAAAGTGCCAATCAGGTTGGCGGAATAGATAGGGCGCTTGACGATAAAGCGCCCGTTTTGGGCGGTGAAGGCGGTGATATCGCTCAGCATCGGTGTATTCATTAACCCTGCGACACGCGCCAGCAGGTCGCGGCTGAAGGTGCTGGTGGTCGCCACAATCAGCTCGGCGCCTGTCTGGCGAGCCGCCTGCGCCACGACGGGCGCGTACCGTTCCGCCAGCGGGCGAGCCAAACGCGCATCGTCGGCGACCCACACGCCCTGGGCGCCGTAGCCCGCGAGCCGTTCCACACCGCTGATGCCGTGCCCAATCGCCAGAATCTCGAACGAATCGGGCGCAACCTGTTGCGCGAACGCAATCGCAGGCAGGCTCTTGTCCGAAACCTGCTGACCGTCCGTTTCTGCAACAACTAAAACTCTCATTTGCTTGCCTCCTTCAGATGACTCGCGCCTCCTCTTTGAGCAGGCGCACCAGCTCCTTGACATCGGCGACGCGCTTGCCCGCCTGGCGCGCAGGCGGGCGCTCCACAGCAATCAGCCGAAGGCGTACCTGCGGGTTCACGCCCAGATCAGCGGGTGTGATCACCTCCAGCGGCTTGCTGCGGGCGCGCACGATGCCCGTCAGCGCCACATAGCGCGGCTCGTTCAGACGCAAATCGGCGGTAATCACCGCTGGCAGGGGAACGCGAATGGTCTCTATACCACCGTCCGTTTCGCGCTCCACTATCGCGGCGCCGTTCTCGAGGGTGATTTTTGAGGCGAAGGTCGCCTGCGGCAGGTCCAGAATCGCCGCCAGCATCTGCCCGACCTGATTGTCGTCGGTGTCGATGGCTTGTTTGCCCATCAGCACCAGCTGGGGCTGCTCGCGCTGATAGATTCGGGCAAGAATCTGCGCGACGCTGAGGGGGTCTAACCGTTCGGCGGTCTGAACCAGAATGGCACGGTCGGCGCCCATCGCCAGCGCGGTACGTAGCTGCTCCTGGCACGCCTCGCCACCGATGGAGACCGCCACAATCTCGCTCGCCTTGCCCGACTCCTTCAGGCGAATCGCTTCCTCCAGGGCAATCTCATCAAACGGGTTCACTGCCCATTGCAGCCCATCCTGCGCGATATCGGTTCCGTCAGCATTTGGTGCAACCTTCGCGTAGGGATCAGGAACGCGCTTGACACTCACAACAATCTTCATTGTTGATGGCTCCTCCTTCCTGTTTAACGGGAGCATACCCGCTGATTAGCGTGGCGCGAGGCGCAGGATTCGGTCATCATCGGGGTGGGGTCGCCCGCGCCCGTCGCGATTGGAGGTGGATACATAGAGATAGCCATCGGGTCCGGAGGCGACGGCTCGCAGGCGTCCATACTCGCCTATTAGCAACGCCTCTTCTTTGACCACGCGCCTGCCATTTAGCACCACACGGATCAGTCGCTCCCCGCGCAGGCAGGCGACAAACAGGTTGCCCTTCCATTCGGGGAAGCGGTCGCCCCGATAGAAGGCGAGTCCTGCGGGCGCGACGGCGGGCGTGTACTCCAGCAGGGGCGATACCAGCCCGCTACCCTGCTGACGATGGTGGATCAGCGGCCAGCCGTAGTTTTTGCCGCGCTCCACGATGTTCACCTCATCGCCCCCACCCGGCCCATCGAAGCCCGACGGACCATGCTCCGACTGGAACATCAGCCCCGTGCCCGGTTGCCAGTCGAGCCCCTGCGCGTTGCGATGACCGTACGACCAGATTTCGGGTCGGGCGTCGGCTCTGCCCACGAAGGGGTTATCTTTCGGCACGGTTCCGTCATCGTTGAGGCGCAGTGTCTTGCCGTTGAGGCTGTTCAGTTGCTGGGACAGCTCGCGTTTGGCGGCGTCGCCCGTGGTGATGTAGAGCTTGCCGTCGGGTCCGAAGCCGAGCGCGGTGCCGTCATGCACGAAACTGCCCTCGATGCCCTCAATAATCACCTTCGGCTCCACGAGTCGGTCGCCCGCCTCGCGATAGCGCACCACCTTCACCTTCAGCCCGTTCTGGTTGTAGAGGTAAGCCAGATAGAGCCAGTGGTTGCGGGCGAAGTTGGGATGCAGCGCCAGCCCCATCAGCCCGCCCTCGCCCCGATGCACGCAGTCGGCTATCACCGCGAGCGGTTGCGGGCGCAGCTGACCCTTCTCGATCACGCGCACGCGCCCCGGTCGCTCCGTGAAAAAGATTCGTCCGTCGGGCGCAAATGCGATTGCCCACGGCACCTCCAGTCCCTTCGCTACCACCTCGACTCGCATAGCCTGAAGGATACCTCACCTGCGGGTATACTTTTGTTTATGCGAACACGCCCGGAACGGCGCCCTGTGCAGGTGCTGGACGAATCGGTGGTCAACCGCATCGCGGCGGGGGAGGTGGTGGAGCGCCCTGCGTCCGCCGTCAAGGAGCTGATCGAGAACAGCCTCGACGCAGGCGCCCGACGAATCGAGGTGGAGGTGGAGATGGGCGGGCGCAGGCTCATTCGCGTGCGTGACGATGGCATCGGCATGACGCGCGCGGACGCCCTGCTCGCTTTGCAACGCCATGCCACCTCCAAAATCCGAACCGATAGCGATTTGCTGCGCATTCAGACGATGGGCTTTCGGGGTGAGGCTCTGCCCAGCATCGCCGCCGTGAGCCGACTGGAGCTGATCACCCGCGCCTACGAGGAAGAGATCGGCACGCGGGTCGTCGCGACAGGCGGCGAGATCACCGCCGTTGAAGAGGTGGGCGCACCGATTGGCACCACCGTCACGGTGCGCGACCTCTTTTTCAATGTGCCCGCCCGCCTCAAGTTCCTCAAAACCGTGCCCACCGAGCTGGGGCACATTCTGGAGACCGTCACGCGCTATGCCTTCGCTTTCCCCGAGGTGTCGTTCCGACTGGTGCATGAGCGTCAGGAGCTGCTGTTCACGCCGGGCAACGGCGAGCGACTGGCAGCGGTCGCCGCGATCTGGGGGCGCGAGGTGGTGCGCGGCATGGTGGAGGTGAACTACGAACGGGACGGCATCCATGTGTACGGGCTGATTGCGCCGCCACACCACACGCGCCCCACACGCCAGCACCAGTATTTTTATGTGAACCTGCGCCCCGTGCGCAATAAGACGCTGACCGCCGCGCTCGATGAGGCGTACCGCACGCTCACACCCGAAAAGCGCTATCCCGCCTGCGTGCTGATGGTCGATCTGGACCCGCGTCAGGTGGATGTGAATGTGCATCCTGCCAAGATCGAGGTGAAGTTCCAGCGCGAGGGCGATGTGTTCGAGGCGGTGGTGCAGGCGATACGCGCCGCATTACTGGAGCATGGGATGATCCCGTCGGCGGTCGGCGGCACGGCGGTTCCGCCAGCGCGCCCCCATGTTTCCCAGTCCCATACGCCCCTCACCCCTACCCTCTCCCCAGAGGGGAGAGGGGGTCAGGAGGGTCTCTCGTCAGAGAGGCGAGAGGGTCGGGAGGGTATTGCGCCAGCGAGCAGAGGAGGCGCCGAGCCATATGTGCCCGATGTGGGCACGGTACATCGGCTGCTGTTGCAACGCGCGGGGCTGGCGCCGCCCGAAGCTGCGCCGTCAACTGCGCCACCTGAAGCCGAGCCAGTCGCATCTGAACCCGCAGCCACCCAGTTAGAGACGCTGCTGGAGTTCGAACCCGCTGAAACTGCGCCGCTGGAGACCGCCCATCTGCCCTTCGCGCACTTGCTGGACGATTTGCGCATTCTGGGGCAGGTGCAGAACACCTTCATCGTTGCCTCCACGCGCAGAGGGCTGGTGATTATCGACCAGCATGTGGCGCACGAGCGCGTGCTGTATGAGCAGTTCTGCGAGCAGCGTGGCGGCACGCCCGTGCCACGCCAGCCCCTGCTCACGCCTGAACCGCTCACGCTTGACCGACGCAGCGCGTTGCTCCTGCAGGAGCGACTGGACGAACTGAATCGGCTGGGGTTCGAGCTGGAGCCGTTCGGCACCGACACCTATCTGGTGCGCTCCATCCCCGCTGCACTGACGGGGCGCGACGCCATCAACACCCTGCGCGACATTATCGACGAACTGGTGGAGCTGTCGGTCGCGCGGCGGCTGCCGCTGGCACGGGAGCAAATCTGGATTACCACCGCGTGCAAGCTGGCGGTCAAGGCGGGCGACCCGCTCAGCCTGCCCGAAATGCAGAAGCTGATTGAAGACCTCGCCCGCACGCAGAACCCCTACCTGTGCCCGCACGGGCGTCCCATCACCCTCACGCTCAGCTGGGACGAGTTGGAACGACGGTTCAAACGGAGTTGAGATAGTGCGCTCACCCCTGCACAAGGCAGAAGCCCGCTGGCGGCGCCTTCAGGAGAAGCCTGCAGCTCAGTTCCTGATCCAGCTCGGCGCGCTCTGGTCGCGGCACGCGATACCACGCCATGCTGCGGCGCTGGCGTTCTACACACTGCTGGTGCTGGTGCCAATGCTGCTGGTGCTGACAGGCATCGGCAGTTTGTGGCTGGGTACGCAGCAGGTCAGCGAGCAGATTCTCAAGCTTGCGGCTCGTACCCTTGGTGAGGCGGCTGCCCAACCGCTTCGGCAGTTTATCGAGCAGACGGTGCAGCGGGGTTCTGGAGCAGGCGCGACGCTCGTTGGGCTGCTGCTGACCCTCTGGGGTGCGTCAGGGCTGCTCCAGACCATTAAAACATCGTTAGATGAGTTTTGGGAAGCGAAACCCGATGAGCCAGCGATCGTGCAGTGGTTATTGGGTCGGTTCATCGCCATGCTGGGCGTGCTGCTGCTGGCGCTGTTGCTGTGCGTCAGCGTGGTGCTGGAGGTGGTGGTGCAGGTGCTTAAGCAGCGTCTGGACACGCTACCACCCCTTTATGGGCTGTTGGCGTGGCTCAGTCGTGCCCTTGTGCCCGTGCTGGCGACGCTGGGTTTTGCTTTACTCTATCGCGCTCTGCCCGCCGCGAAGCCGCGCTGGAGACACGCCTTACTGGGCGCCGTCGTTGCCGTGCTGCTGCTGACGCTGGGGCGTTCGCTGGTGAGTCTCTATATTGCCCACAGCGGACTTGCCACTCTCTACGGCTCCGCCGGCTCGCTGGTAGTGCTGCTGTTGTGGGTCTATGTCTCCGCGATGCTCTTCTTTCTCGGCGCCCTTATCAGCGTCCAGCTTGGTCAATGGCGCAGCCGGCAGGCTGCGAGCCAGATTGTGCCGAAATGATACAGGAGTATCTGCCCAGCAAAGTATTTTCTTATTCATTCACAGGTCGCAGCTCGCGAATCTGCACCAGCACGACAGTGATGTTGTCCCGTCCGCCTTCGGCTAAGGCGCGGTCGATGAGCGTCCAGGCAGCCTGCGTGGGCGGGCAGGTGCGCAGAATCTCCGCGATTTCGGAATCATCCAGCATATCGGTCAGACCGTCGGAGCAAAGCAGGAACAGGTCGCCCACCTGCAGGGGAAAGGTTTCGATATCGGGCTTGAGACCGCCCCGCTCGCCCTCCACGCCGATTGCCTGCGTGATGACACTGCTGTAGGGATGATAGCGGGCAGCTTCGGGTGGCAACAGACCCTGACTGACCCACTCCTGCACCAGCGAGTGGTCGCGCGTGAGCGGTTGCAGTTCGCCCTCACGCAGACGATAGCAACGGCTGTCGCCCACATGCACCAGCATGCCCTCATCCTGGCGGATAATGAGCGCGGTGAGCGTGGTGCCCATATCTTTGCGCGAGGGTATCGCCTGACCCATGCGCTGGATGTAGGTGTGGGCTTGCAGCACGGCGCGTTCAGCAGCCTGCTGGGGTGTACCATCGCTGTGATAGTAGTGGTACAGGAACAGTTTGCACGCCAGCTCGCTGGCGATTTGCCCCGCCTCGTGCCCGCCCATGCCGTCGCACACCATATAGACGCTGCCGCGCGCCGCCAGTCGCTCCGGCTCGTCGGGTTCGTAGAAGTCGAACTTATCCTCGTTGTTTTCGCGCACCTTGCCCATCTCGCTGCGGGCGACGAACTTCACGACGGGCAGCACGCGCAGCGGCTCCGCAGGCGGCGCCTGCAACTCCTCCACACTCAACTCAGCTGTGATTTCCTCGTTCATCTCCACACTTCACTGGCAGAGCTTGCCCTGCAGCAGCTATTGTACCTGAAGATTCCTGAGGCACGTACGGGTATCGGGCGGGTTGCTGAAGCAGGAGGAAGGCGCGAGCTGGGGACTGGGGCGCGTGTGGGTTCGCGTTTGCAGCAACGAAAGAGTTTCGCAACAGGTTTCCATGACGGGGACGGACAGGTGATCGACGCCGGCATGCTGATCGTGCTGTTCAGCTTCGGGCAGTCGGCAGGCAGGCGCTCGTGAGTATGGACCCCGCACCGCCCGCTGGCTGCAGGCGAACAGCATCACAGAAAAAGCAGGGGGCAGGAAGGGCGCGCTCGAACTTTCGGGGTGATGGATTGGGTCTGGCTGGTGGTGCAGGTGGTGTTGCTGGGGCTGTATGGGGTGTTGCTGGTCGTTTTGCCAGCGGGCGACTGGGGCTGGATTGGCTGGCTGGGTGTTCCGCTGATTGGGGTGGGGGTAGTTCTGCTTCTGCCTGCGCTCAAAGCGCACGGGCGCAAGCTGACCCCGCTGCCTGAACCCCGACGCGAGCTGGGGCTTCTGCGCACGGGCGTCTACGCTTACATTCGCCATCCCATCTATGCGGGGCTGATGGCGCTTGCGTTCGGGCTGGCGCTCTGGTTTCAGAAAGCGGGCGCGCTGGCAGCTGCCCTGCTGCTGACCCTCTTTTTCAATCTCAAGGCGCGTGAGGAGGAGCGTCGCCTCCTGCGCCTCTATCCCGAATATGCCGACTATCAACGGCGAACGGGGCGGTTCCTCCCCCGCTGGCGCACGCCCCGAACGCCCTGATGCGCCCATCAGCAGAACGGGTATAATATCCCCTGCTATGGGCTGGTGGAAGAAGACCGACTTCTGGATCGCGCTGATACTGGCGGCGATAGGCATCGTTGGGCTGGCGCGCGGCAACGAGGTGATTGCCGACCCGGGTCAGGATGTGGACCCGCGGCTGGCGTGGCTCTATCTGCTCGCCGCGCTCGTAATGCTCATCAACGGCATTCTTTCCCATCGGCAATACCTGCGCGAGCTGGAAGCGGAGAAAGCCAGAAAGGCGAACCAGCCCGCAAGCGGTCAACAGGAGGCGACCACCCGATGATTACCTGCGCAGAATGTGGCAAGACGCTGGACAAGGTTCCCCTCTGGATGGCGACGGTTAACATCCGCTTCGTGTGCGACGCCTGCCGCAAGGTGAACCCGCAACAGTGGTTCCCGCTGCCGATTGCCGATGACGAGGAGGAACGCATCGCGGTCGGACCCGATGAGGATATCGCCTTTGTGGAGGGCGAGGTCGGGCTGGAAGACCTGGCAGCGGAGGAGCGCAAGCGACTGCTCGGCGATGATCTGTTCGAAAGCGGCGACGAGCTGCCAGAGGAGCTGAGCGAAGAATGACGCCCCGCTTCCGCACCCTCCACCCGAATGAGCGGGATGAGTGCCTGCGGCTGTGGACGAGCGTCTTCACGCCCGGTGAAGATTACTTCGTGCGCTACTTTCTTGACCCTTTCTGGAAGCCCGACTACACGCGCGTGTGCGAGCTGGACGGGCGGCTGGTCGCCACTGTGCAGATTGTGCGCCGCGCTGTGCGACTGAATGGGCACACGGTGTGGATGGCAGGGATTGCGAATGTGGCGACGCTGCCCGACTATCGCGGATGCGGTTTCGCCTCCCAGCTGATGCGCGACGCCCACGCGGTGATCGACTCGGAAGACTTCACCTTTGCTCTGCTGTTCACGGGCATTCACGATTTTTATGCGCGGCTGGGCTGGGAGCTGCTGACAGCGAGGGTTGCCGTCGCACCGCCGAAACCAATGGCGCTGAACGACCGCTGGCGGTTTCGAGCCGCCGAACCGCACGATTTACCGCTGGTTCGGCGCTGGCACGAGCGCGCCTACGCTGATCACCCCTTCACGGTGGTGCGTGATGAGACCTACTGGCGTATCTGGCTGCGCTGGGACGACCCGAACTGGCGACGCGGCTTCTATATCGCGGAGTACGACGGCGAGCCGTGCGGCTATCTCGGCATCGAAACCCACCACGGCCGGCTGGACGACGGCTCCACCCGTGTCGAGGCGCTCTCGCTCATCGAGATGGGCATGGAGCATGCGGATGACGAATCGGTAGACGCGCTCGTGGGGTTTGTGAACGAGGTGGCGCTGCAGGCAGGGGCAGACTATGTGCGCTGGTGCATGCCCGTGTGCGATTCGGAGCGATGGCTCCAGCCACGCCTGGATCGGCTGGTGCTGATGCCCGTGCGCCTGTCGATGGTGCGAATCGGCAAGCGCGAACGGCTCATGGAAGCCTTTGAGCAGCTGGGCGGCGCACCACCCGCTGAACTGGAGAGCCTTCCGGGGGCGCAGGCGCTGCGCCTGCTGTTCGGACTGTATGATGATTCAGACCTGCCTGACCTGCCTCGCACCCTCACCACGCGCTACCCGCCGCGCCCCGCCATCTACCTGCCCACCGATTCGTTCTGAAAGTGAAACCGCCCCGTGGGGGACTACGGGGCGGTTTCTTTGGGGGACGGGTCGGATGGAAGTCGTGCTAACGGAAAAACTCGAACTCCTCAATCGCGCGTTTGACCCGCTGCAGGAAGCGACCCGCATACATCCCATCAATCAGCCGATGGTCATAACTCAGGCACAGATGCATGATGGGGCGGATCGCAATCATATCGTTAATGACCACGGGCATCTTCACGATGGCGTAGGTGCCCAAGATGGCGGTTTGCGGGTGGTTGATGATGGGCGTGCCGATGAGTGCGCCGTAGCTGCCCGGATTGGTGAGCGTGAAGGTCGCGCCCTGCACCTCCGCGAGGCTGATGCTCTTGTTGCGGGCACGCTGGGCTATCGCCTCCAGCTCCTGCGAGAGTTCGATAATCGACTTCTTATGCGCGTCGCGAATCACGGGCACAATCAGCCCCTCCTCGCCCCTCTCGCCGAGCGCGACCGCCACGCCCATATGCACATAGTGGCGCACGATTATCTGGTCGTCGACGAGCGAGGCGTTCAGCATCGGGAACTCCCGCAGGGCGTCCGCCGCTGCCTTGATGAAGAACGGCGTGTAGGTCAGCCGCACGCCGTACTGCTGCTGGAACGATTCTTTGTTGCGCTCGCGGAACTCCACCAGGCGCGACACATCCACCTGCACGACGGTGGTGACATGCACGGCGGTCTGGTAGGAGCGGGTGAGGTGTTCGGCAATCGCTTTGCGCATGCCGACCAGCGGGATGATTTCCTCGCCTTCGCCGGGCGCGGCGACGGGTGTCGGTGCAGGCGCAGGGGTCGGTGCAAGCGCGGGTTTCGGCGCGGCGGTGCGCTGGGCGAGATAGCGCTCGATATCGGCACGGGTGATCCGCCCGCCGACGCCGGTGCCCCTGATGGTGCGCAGCTCTTCCTCGCTGATGTTCTGCTCGCGCACGATTTTTTGCACCACGGGCGACAGAAACAGCCCCCTGCCCGCGCGTTTGCCGTCGCCTTCAGGGGGTGCGGGGGCTGGCGCAGGCGCGGGGGGCGCTTCAGTTGCCTCCGGTGCGTAAAAACCTGCGCTTTCGGGCACGGGCGGGGGTGCGGGAACAGCCTCCGCTCCTGCGGGCGGGACGCTCACGCCACGATCCGCCTGCGCGCCTTCTGGCTCAATCAGGGCTAACTCCTGACCGACGCGCACGATGGTGTTCGCGGGCGCCAGCACGCGCGCGAGAACGCCGCTGGCGGGCGCGGGCAGCTCCGTGTTCACCTTGTCGGTCATAATCTCCACGATGGGTTCGTCTTCCTGCACGCGCTCGCCTTCGTTTTTGAGCCAGCGCACGATCGTGCCCTCCACAATGCTTTCGCCCAGCTCCGGCATCACCACAGCGACCGCCATTCTGTATGCCTCCCTCAATAGCGTGCCAATTGCCGTGCCGTTAGCAGGATATCGTCCACGCTGGGCAGCACGAACTTCTCCAGCGGCTCGGCGAACGGTACGAAGCTGTCCTTCGCCGCCACGCGCATAATGGGCGCATCGAGCCATTCGAACAGATTCTCCGCTATTCGCGCCGCGATCTCCGCGCCCACACCGCCTGTGAGCGGCGCCTCATAAGCAATCAACACCTTGCTCGTCTTGCGCACCGAGTTCGCTATTGTCTCCATGTCCAGCGGCTTGATGGTACGCAGGTCGATCACCTCGGCGGAGATGCCCTCCGCCTCCAGCTGATGCGCTGCCTCCAGCGCGAAATGCACCAGTGCGCCGTAGGTCACGATGGTCAGATGGTTGCCCGGGCGGCGGATTCGCGCCTCGCCCAGCGGCACGATGAAATCGTCGCTCGCCTGCGGGATGGTGCCCTTGATTCGGCGATAGAGATATTTATGCTCAAAAAACAGCACAGGGTTGTTGTCGCGGATGGCGGCTTTCATCAGACCGTAGGCGTCGTCGGGAAAGGCGGGCTGAACCACCTTGAGACCGGGCACATGGAAGAACCAGGCTTCGAACTGCTGGCTGTGATAGAGGCTGCCGCCCACATAGCCGCCCGAAGGACCCCGAATAACAAGGGGCAGGCTCACCGTGCCGCCTGAGCGGTAGCGATAGGTCGCCGCCACATTCACCACCTGATCGAATCCGCAGGAGATGAAGTCCATAAACTGCATTTCGGCGATGGGGCGTTTGCCCATCGCGGCGGCGCCCACCGCCACGCCGATGATGGCGGTCTCAGAGATGGGCGCGTCCACCACCCGATCGGCTCCGAAATGTTCCAGAAAGCCGTGCGTCACGCCGAACGCGCCACCCAGTCGCCCGATGTCCTCGCCAATCAGGAACACATTCGGGTCGCGCTCCATCTCCTCCCAGATGGCGGCGCGAATCGCCTCCAGCAGAGTCACTTCCCTCATCGGGACACCCCCGCACTCTCATCATAAATGTCTTCTAATGCCGTGTGCGGCTCCGGGTCAGGGCTGCGGATGGCGTACTCCACGGCATCCTGAATCTCGGCAACCACATCGGGCGGCGGTGTGGGCAATTCTTCTTCACTGAACAGCCCGGTGCCGAGCAGATATTCCCGGAAGCGGGGTAGCGGGTCGCGTTTCTCCCACAGCTCTATCTCTTCAACGGGGCGATACTGGCGGGCGCGCGTCTCGTCGTGGTCGGCATGCCCCTGCAGGCGATAGGTGACGCACTCCACGATGCTGGGTCCGCGCCCCGCGCGGGCATGCTCAATCGCTGCGCAGGTGGCGTCGTATACCTCCAGCACATCGTTGCCGTCCACCGAGTAGCCGGGAATGCCATAACCCAGCGCACGGTCTGCCACACGCGGCGTGGGCACCTCCAGCTCCACGGGCGTGGAGTAGGCATATTGATTGTTTTCGATAATCAGCACGATGGGCAATTTATGCACGGCAGCATAGTTCATGCCTTCGTGGAACGCGCCCGTGGCGGTCGCGCCCTCGCCCAGATAGGTCATGATGACGCTATCGGTCTTGCCGTCCAGCCGCAGCGCCCACGCTACACCGCAGGCGACAGGAATGGTGGAGCCGAGCATGCTGGTGGAGTGGATGATGCCCAGCTTCAGGTCGCCCATATGGCTCCAGGAGTCTTTGCCGCGCGAGGGCGCGTTCGCCTTGCCCCAGATCTGGCACATCACCGCGCGGGTACTCATGCCCTTGAAGACGAAGATGGGCATATCGCGATGGATAGGCGACACGAAGTCGGTCGGGCGCAGCGGATAGCTCGTGCCGACAAGAATTGCCTCCTGTCCGCGCGAGCCGTACACATTGCCGCGCCGTAGCCGACCCTTCTTTTTCAAATCGTAAAGCGTTTCGTCAAACACGCGCGCGAACCACATTCGCCGATAAATCTCCAGCAAATCCTCGCGGGTGAGACGATCACGATACCGCGCGAGTTTTTCCTCTTCCATCGTCCGATTTTTGACCCGTGTACTCAAGGCGTGATCCTCCTGTCAGGTGAGGGATAGTATACCCCATACGCATCGGTGCATGAGCGGGTATGATTGATGGCGCGTCCCATCAGAACGCCCGACACCCGCGCAAACGCAAGCGCAACTGGCTGGAGGAGATTTTCGATGTGTTCGACTGAGCCAATAACCCTTTGAAGATGGGGTATAATGGTTATACAGGAGGAGACGGTGATGAATCGGCGCGGATTTACTCTGATTGAGCTGCTGGTGGTGATTGCGATTATCGCGATTCTGGCGGCGATCCTGTTTCCGGTGTTCGCGCAGGCGCGGGAGGCGGCGCGCAAGACGCAGTGCCTGTCGCAGAACAAGCAGATCGGGCTTGCCGCGATGATGTATATTCAGGACTACGACGAGGTGTTTCCCTTCGCGGAGATTGCGATGGAGCCGCCGCCTGGTTTCTGTGGTGGTGGCTATTCGGGCTGCACCTCGATTGGCTACCTCTACTGGCTTCAGCCCTACTCGAAGGACAATCTCTTTTCGCGCTGTCCCACGGCGAAGCGGGTGATTGAGTCGACGGCGACAGGTCGGCGCCTGCTGTGCGAGGGTCGCGTCGGCTACGGCGCTGCCTATCCCTCGCCGATGGGCTATCTGTGGACCTGCGGTAACCCCTGGGCGGTGAACAGCAAATCGCTGGCTGCGCTGGACAAGCCGGCAAGCCATGTGTTTGCGATGGACAGCATTCCATCGGGCACGCAGAGCTACCCGCTCTGGCGCGATTACGGCTACTATATGAATGTGGTCTTTTCGCCGTTTCCGACGGCGCAGGGTCTGCAGGTTGGCGCGGGGTTCCACCAGCGTCCGCACGGGCGCCATCAGAGGCAGGTGGTGGTCACCTTTGCCGATGGGCACACGAAGGCGACGCCATTTGAACAGCTTTACGGACTGCCTGAACGGGAGTGCGAGCGCGACGACAATACCTATTGCTCCCGCATCGATCTGAACCCGAACCAGTATCCCGAACTCTGGGAGCGCTGGCAGTAGCATCCTGTCATCCTCACTCCCTCTCTGGCGAACACCATCGGGTATCCTCTTCGCTGGAGGGCAGCGACGATGCAGGAGTTCAATCTGCCGATTGCGTGGACGCCCGATGCCGGGCTGATTGAGCAGGCGAACCTCACCGCGCAGATGCGCCGCTATGGGATCGCCTCCTATGAGGCGTTCCTGCAGCGCTCCATCGACGACCCCGACTGGTTCTGGAGAGCCTTTTTTGACGATATTGGCTTCCACTGGCACACGCCGTATCGGCGCACGGTGGACCTCAGCGAGGGCAAGCCGTGGGCGCGATGGTTCGTGGGCGGCAGGCTGAACTGGACTTATAACGCGCTCGATCGCCATGTGCAAGCGGGCAACGGCGAGCGGCTGGCACTCGTGTGGGAGGGCGAGGAGGGCAACATCCGCCGCTACACCTATCGCCAGCTGCTGGACGAGGTGAACGCGCTCGCGCGCGGTCTGCAAGCGCTGGGCGTGCAGGCGGGCGACCGCGTGGGGCTGTTCCTGCCCTTTACGCCTGAAGTGGCGATTGCACTGCTGGCGCTATCGCGAATCGGCGCGATCGCACTCCCGCTCTTCTCTGGTTTCGGACCGGAGCCTGTTCAGATGCGCCTGCAGGACGCGGAGGCGCGCTGGCTGTTCGTGGCGGACGGGTTCCCCCGACGCAGCAAAACCGTGCCGATGAAGGAGGTCGCTGACGCCGCCCTGGAGGCAATCCCCACCGTCGAGCGCGTGATCGTGGTGGAGCGCAGCGGGCGCGGGCTGACGCTCAACCCCCAGCGCGAAATCCGATATACCGAGCTGCTGCAACCCGGCGATTTTGAAGCGCCCGCCTTCGACAGCGACCAGCCCTGCATGATGATTTACACCTCCGGCACCACGGGCAGACCGAAAGCGGCGTTCCATGTGCATGCCGGCTTTCCTGTCAAGGCAGCGCAGGACATGTATCACCTGTTCGACCTGAAGCCGACCGACACCATTAGCTGGGTGACCGACATCGGCTGGATGATGGGACCCTGGCTGATTATGGGCGGGCTGATACTGGGCGCAACGGTGTTCATGTACGACGGCTCGCCCGACTATCCCGCGCCGGACCGCCTGTGGGAGATGGTGGAGCGGCACGGCATTAGCGTGCTGGGCATCACGCCGACGCTCATTCGTGCGCTGATGCGCGAGAGCGCGGACTACGCCGACCGCCACCCGATGCCCAGCCTGCGACTGCTCGGCTCCACAGGCGAGCCGTGGAACCCGGAGCCGTGGCTGTGGACGCTGGAGCATGTGGGCAAGCGGCGCGCACCCATCATCAACTACTCGGGCGGCACCGAGATTTCGGGCGGCATCCTCGGCTGTGTGGTGCTGCGACCGCTCAAACCGTGCAGTTTCAACACGGTTGTGCCCGGCGTGGACGCTGCCGTATTCAACGAGCAGGGCGAACCCGTGCAGGGCGAGGTCGGCTACCTCGTCGTGCGCAATGTGAACCCCGGCATGACGCGCGGATTCTGGCGCGACAGAGAGCGCTACCTCGACACCTACTGGAGCCGCTGGGCGAATGTGTGGGATCATGGCGACCTGTGCCTGATCGATTCGGACGGCTACTGGTACATACTCGGACGCGCCGATGACACGCTCAAAATCGCGGGCAAGCGGGTCGGTCCCGCTGAGATTGAGAGCGTGCTGGTGGAGCATCCGGCGGTGGTGGAGGCGGGCGTGATTGGCGTGCCCGACGAAATCAAGGGTCAGGCGGCGGTCGCCTTCGTCGTGCTGAAGCCCGGCTACACCTGGAGCGACGCGCTCGCGCAGGAACTGCTCCAGCTGGTCGCCCAGCGCATGGGCAAGCCGCTGATGCCGAAAGCGGTTCACGCCGTGCCTGAATTGCCCAAAACGCGCAATGCCAAAATCATGCGGCGCGTGATCCGCGCTGCCTATCTGGGCGAGCCGACGGGCGATCTCAGCGCGCTGGAGAACCCGCGCAGCGTCGAAGCCATCCAGCAGCTGGCAGGAAAAGGCGCGTTGTAGCGCGAATAGCGTTCCCATGCAGAGACCATTCGGCGTTCCCGGCAAAGGCTGGCTCGCGCTGATGCTGACTTTGTGCGTTCTGCACGCCACTGGCGACGAATCCCAGCCTGCGACGGGGACGCCGACTGACGCGCTGTTCGCGCCCGTGCTGGCACAGGCGAACCTGAAACCTGAAGAGGTACGCTTCGACGCCGAGCTGTTCGACTACTTTTTCAACAGTGAATATATCACGCCCTTTTTCCGCATGTGTATCCGCGAGCTGTTGCGCCTGCCCTATTATGCGGAGCGGTTGCGCAACGGGCTGACCACCGTGATAGCCCAGCCTGCGCTGGGCGTCGAGTTCGGGGGCAACCTGCTGGGCGCGGGCACGCGCCGCACGCTGCTAAGCGACCCGTTAGAGAGCCTGCGCCAGCAGAGCCAGCGCCCTGACGCGCTGGAGCAAGCCATCCTCGCCCTCTATCGCGAGGCGAACGCGCCTGTGCCGCAAGCGGTGCGCCAGCAACTCCGCGCCATCAATCAGGTGCCCGCCGTTGTGCAGCAGCAGGCGGCGTTCCTGCTGCTCACCGCCATCCAGATTCGTCGCTGGCGCGATTCGGCGCTCAGGGAGGTGGAGAGCCAGAACGAGCTGTTCCGCCTGCTGACCCTGCCTGTTGCCGATGCGGAGCGGGAGCTGGGCAACGACCGACCGGACGGCGCGAGCCAGCTAATAGAGCGCGCGCTCAAGCGCATCGACCTGCAACGGCTGCTGGCAGGCGGGCACGATGGTCTGCTTGCCGCCCAGCAGGTGATGGATGCCTTCCAGAGGCTGGACGCCGCTACACGCGAGAGCCTCAAACAGCCGTTTGAGTTCACCGTCGACACGCCCTGGGGGCGTGTCCGACTTTGCGGCGGCGCCAACGACACCTATCCACGCCTGCCCTATTTGCTCATTATCGACACCGGCGGCAACGATACCTACTACGGCGGCGCGGCTAATCTGTTGCTGGCGAACGCCGTCTCCTGGCTGATTGACCTGGAGGGCGACGATCAGTACGGCGCCGATGCGCAGGCGCTCAGGACCCCGATTGCCGAACAGCCGAACCGCATGAAGGCGGGCGATATGGCGTTCGGCGGCGCGGTGCTGGGCTACGCCTATCTGATCGATATGGCGGGCGACGATCTCTACCGCACGGCGTCGGCAGGGCTGGGCGCGGCTCGATTTGGCGTCGGCGCACTGATTGACCTGCAGGGCGACGACACCTATGACGGCTACGCCTTCACCGAGGGCGCAGGCTTCGCAGGCGTCGGACTGCTGATCGACCGCAGCGGCACGGACCGATACGGCTGCTTCTATCAGGGGCAGGGCTTCGGTGGCGTGCGCGGTGCAGGCTTTCTCATCGATGCATTGGGCAACGACCAATATATCGCTTTTGATCAGCCGCTGGACTTCCCCTCGCCCCAGACGAAGGAGCGCAACACGAGCCTCGCGCAGGGTTGTGGCATGGGGCGCCGCGCCGATTTCAGCGATGGGCACTCACTGGCGGGCGGCATCGGCGCCCTGCTCGATATTCAAGGCGATGATCTCTATCGGTGTGGTGTGTTCGGGCAGGGCGCAGGCTACTGGGGCGGTTCAGGCTGGCTGATTGACCTGCAGGGCAACGACACGCGCGAGGGTGCATGGTATGTGCAGGGCGCCGCTGCCCACTTCGCGATTGGCTACCTCGAAGATCGGCTCGGCAACGACCGCTACCTCGCCGCGTTCAACATGGCAATCGGCGCGGGACACGACTTCTCCATCGGCTATCTTTATGAGGCGGAGGGCGACGACCAGTATGACGCGCCCAGCCTCGCGCTCGGCGGCGCGAACGCGAACGGCATCGGCATTTTTGTCGACCTCAGGGGCGAGGATCAGTATCGCGTCCGCGCCAACAGCGCCAATATGGGGCGAGCGAACGCTTCCAGCAAAGGAACCCTGCGTGAGCGTGCGCTCTGCCTCGCAATCTTTCTCGATGGTGGCGGGCAGGACTCTTATCCCCCACAGCTCGACTTTGCGGGCAACATGCGCAACTGGATTATCTGGAGCCTGCGCAACGACCGCTCCAGCGAAAGCCAGCTCGGTCTCGGCTCTGATCGATAGCTTTATCCAGCCTGGGGGCACCCTGATCTGATGCCCTAATACCAGTCCTCCACTAACAAGTCTGGAATCCGCTGGAACTCGGCAAGGTTGTGTGTTACCAGCACCAGTCCTCGCGAAAGAGCAACCCCTGCAATCAGTGTATCCAGAGTGCCAATAGCCACTCCTTTACGCCCCAGTTCAGCTCGAACCTCAGCTGCACGGCGGGCTGCCGAATCATCAAAGGGCAGCACCGTAATCCATGCCAGCAACTGCTCCAATTGTGCCTGCGTGCGCTCTGGCTCTCGTGACCGCGCCACACCAACTTGCAACTCATATAATGAAATCGTCGAGATTGCCACCTCCGCAGGGGGCGTCTGCAAGAGGGAAGCAGCAACCCTGCCCTGCCCCTTGAAAAAGTAGATGACTGTATCGGTATCCAGCAGGAACCTAAGGCTGTTCACGCGGAGACTCAACCTCCAGCGAACGACGAAGTTCGCCTGGCTCAGGGAAATCTTGCTGCCAGGCTCCTGCCAGCTGACGAACCGATTCGGGCCACTCGGCGCGTGTCCAGTGTTGCAGGAGTTCGGCAATCAGCATATCGACGCTGACGCCCCGCTCGCGCGCCTTCTGCTGAAGCCGCTCCAGCGTATTCGGGTCTATCTGCACGGTAATCGTATGCATAGGTCACCCTGTAGAAGTGTACCCTCTGACAGACTCGGAGGGTGATGTGTCTTCCGTCAGGCGTGTGCTGGTAGCAGGGTCAAAGAGGTGGAGGCTTTCAAGATTAAAGCGGAGCGCGATTGGCTCCCCTTCGCTGGCTTTGACCCGCGCGCTGAGCTGGGCAATCACGCGCTGTCCCTCAATCAGCACATGCAGGTCGTTGCGGTCGCCCTGCGGCTCCACCACATCCACGATGCCCGGCAACGGCTCGGAGAGAACCACATCGGGCGGCGCGGCGTTCGCCGCATAAATATCCTGCGGGCGCACGCCCAGCAGCACTTTCTGACCTGCTCGCGCCTTCAGCAGCCGTTGCTGGGCAGGCAATAGGGGGAGCGACAGCGCGCCTATCTGCAGCGTGGGCTTATCGGCGAGCGTAATTACCTGCGCGTCCAGAATATTCATCGGTGGCGTGCCGATAAAAGTCGCCACGAACAGGTTCGCAGGGCGATGGTACACCTCTTCGGGCGTGCCAACCTGCTGAAGCACGCCCTCTTTCAGGATGGCGATGCGCGTGCCGAGCGTCATCGCCTCCTTCTGGTCGTGCGTCACATAGAGCGTGGTGATGCCCAGTCGCTCCTGCAGTTTTTTGAGTTCGGCGCGGGTCTGGTCGCGCAGCTGGGCGTCGAGGTTCGAGAGCGGTTCATCCATCAGGAACACTTTCGGCTGGCGCACGATGGCGCGGGCGAGCGCGACGCGCTGGCGCTGACCGCCCGACAGCTCCTTCGGCAGGCGACGCAGCAGGCTCTCGATGCCCAGCATCTGCGCCGCCTGCCGCACGCGCTGGTCAATCCGCTGCCGAATCTGGCGTGCCTGCCGATAGTGCACCAGCTGCCACCAGAAGCCGCCCAGCTCGCGCAGGCGCAGCCCAAACGCGATATTGTCATACACGCACATGTGCGGGTAAAGCGCGTAGTTCTGGAACACCATCGCCACATCACGGTCGCGGGGTGAGATCTCGTTCACACACCGCTCGCCGATATAGAGCCGTCCCTCGGTCGGCTCCTCCAGCCCTGCCAGCAGGCGTAGCGCGGTCGTCTTGCCGCAGCCCGAGGGTCCAACCAGCACCATCAACTCGCCAGGCTGAACCTCCAGGTTCAGGCGATGGAGCGCCACCACCGTGCCGAACCGTTTGGAGACATTTTCGAACCGCACGCTGAACGCGCTCATGATGGAGCCTTCTCTAACTTTTTGCGCCAGTAGCGGGCGTAGCCAAGCGCGATGAGCTGGTAGCCGGCGCCCAGATCGTAGCTGCTGGGGTCGACGCCGAGCGCCTGCATCTCGGCGTTGCCGTATTCTTGCAACGCCGTAATCATCTCGCTCTCCGCGCGCCCCTGCTCAACCAGCTGGCGGGTGAAGTTGCCCCAATCGAGCAGGCGGCGCTCCAGCTCGTCCAGATGGCGCGCCACATCGCGGAAGACGCCGAAATGGGTCAGCGCGAGTTGCTGCACAGGCAAGCCGCGCAGTCGGGCAAGGCTGCGCTGCCACGCTTCCAGATCGAGTTCGGGCGGTGGGGTGGGCGGGCGCACATAGGTCGTGTTCGGCATGCGAACGCCGGCAATATCGCCTGCGAAAAGCAGCCCGCTCGCCTCGTCCAGATAGGCGTGATGGTGGCGGGCGTGTCCGGGCGTATCCAGCGCGAGCAATCGGCGCCCTGCCACCTGCAGCCGCTCACCGTCCTGAACCACACGGATGCGCTCGGCGGGCACTGGCAGCACCGCGCCCCAGAGCGTGTCCATCAGCTCCCCATACAGGCGCGACGCGCTCGCAATCAAGCGCGACGGGTCGGCTAAATGCGGCGCGCCCACCGGATGCACATAGCAGATGGCTTCCGGCAGCCGCTGAGTCAGCACGCCCAGCGCGCCCGCATGGTCCAGATGGATATGCGTTACGATCAGGTGGCGAACCGCGTTCAGGGGCACGCCCGCCTGCTGAATGGCGCCCAGCAGGGTCTCCACCGTGCTGGTCGGTCCCACCTCCACCAGCGCGGCTTCGTCGTCGCCTATTAGCAAATAGGCGGCAATCGCCAGCGGATAGCCCAGAAATTTCAGATCGATCAGCTGAACCCCTTCGATAACCTCCAACAGTTCGCCTCCAGTAAAGGGTATTACTCGCCGGGCAGCCGTTTTTCCTGCCTGTTAGGGTACGGAACACGGGCAGGATGCCCGTGCTACTACTCACTGGACAGCTGATTTTCCTGCCTGTTGGGGTACACTTGCACGGGGCACGGGTTGCGATGGAGGGGCGCTGGCGGGAGCTACCGTTCTGGCAGTTAGAGTATCGGCGTGTGGAGGGGGAGCCGCTGGTTCGCCTCATGTGGGGCGCTCTGCTGCTGGGTGCGCTCGCGCTGGGTCTAACAGGGCTGCTCGGTCTCACGCTCAAGCGCGGGTACGCCGCGCCCTATCTGACGCTCGCGGCGCTGGTGATTGCGCACCTTATCGCGCGCAGTCTGCTGGAGCAGCGGCTGCCGAACCCCTCCTTTCTGAACGACCTGCGCACGGGCAATCTGGATCAGTTCCGCCTGTTAGATTTATCGCCCCATGCGCTGCTTTTACAGCGTGGGTTGCCCGCGCTGTTTTATCGCCTGCCCGCGCACTGCCTCTGGCTGCCGCTGTATGGCGCGTGGGGCGCCTGGATGGGCATCCCGCCGCTGGAGAGCGGGCTGCTGTGGCTGCTGTTCGCCTTTGCGGACCCGCTGGTGCTGATCCTGCTGGGCTTCTATCTCGCGCTCTCCATTCTGGGCATCTGGGAGCCGCTCACGCTCGCGTTGCTCGTTTTCGGCTACGGCTCCCTGCGCGAGATTGAACGGATGCGGTTCGGTTCCGCGAGCAGCTGGGTGTTCGGGCTGTTGATTGGCGGTTCGATCCTGCTACGCCTGCTGCTGCCGATGTCGTGGATGTATACCTTGCCCGACACGAGCCGTTTCGCGCTGGTGTGGCTGCTGACAGAGAGCCTGCGCTGGGAGCGACGCGCTCGCTGGCTTCATGCGCCATCGGGGCTGTGGCGATACTGGTGGTTGCTGCCCGCCGCTGGCATGATGGCGATGCCGTTCCCGCTGGTATGGGAGTGGACGCCCACATGGAGCAACGCGCAGCGGTTTCAGGCGGCGGCTGTGCTGCTCTTTCTGATGGCGGGCTGGCAGCAGATGCTGTTGCTCACCGTCGTGCGTGGGCGTGACCCCGTCCAGCAGGGATGGCGGGCGCATCTGAAAGAGGTCGCGCTGGCGCGTGCGCTCAGCGCGCTTGTGCTGCTGCTCGCGGCGAAAAGCTATGGCGTCAGCGGGACAGGTCCCGCGTTCTGGCTGGTATGGCTGACGCTGACCGTTGCCGATATACCGCTGAGCGCGTTCTACCGGAGCATGCTCCAGCGCGCGTGGTGCATGCGCATTCGATTAAACAGGCTGGCGGTGCTGGAGCTGCTGCCCATCAGCTGGTTTGTGCTGGCGCCCGATCGGTATGTGGTGCTGGGTGTGCTGAACCCGCTGGTGGCGCTGACGGCGTTCACGCCGCTGTGGGGTCTGACCGTGAGGCCGCCGCCACCGCCCGCGTGGGTGCTGATAGCGTTGCCGCTGCTGTGGCGGTTGGGGATGCTCGCCGTTGCCTATCTGCTCACGCGCAGCGCGATTCGCGCATGGGAGTGGCGACCGCTGCCTGCATGGCTGCAAACCCTCCTGGCGCCCGTGCTGCTCTATCCTCTGCACGACTGGCTGCACAGGCGCATGACGAGCAATCCTGTGACGCACTTTTTCGCGTCGGAGCGGCGGTTCGACCCTGCGCCCCTGCTAACGGGGCTGGGCTGGCTGGTGGGACTGGTTTTACCGCCCCCTGCTGCAATCGGCTGGGGCATACTGATTTTCCCGGTGATGATGGTCTCGCTCTGGCTGGGTGGCTATCGGATAGCCAGCCAGCGCGTGCAGAAGCTGGTGGAGACGGGCGAGCTGCGCCAGTGGTTCCTCACGGGGCTGAACCCGCTCAACATCTACTGGGGGCTGGTGTTCAGCGTGTGGCACTGGCAGTTGCGCCTGCTCGTCGCGCTGTTCGGCTGCGGCGCGCTGGCAGTGTGGATACGGAGCCTCTATGACGCCCTGCACAGTCCGCCGTCGCCCGCTTTACCCATCATGATGGTGTTTACGGGCGGAATGGTGACCATGACATGGCTGTCGGTGATGGTGGTGGTCTGCTCGCAGCTGTTTCTGGCGGCGCCGGTGGCGATTCAGGACACGCTGAGCGCGCTGGGTCGGCGCGAGCGACCCTCGATGGCGCGGGCGACCCTGCTCTCCCTGCTGTATACAGGCTGCGCCGTGACAGGTTGCATGCTCGCGCCCCTGCTGCTGATAGGGCTGCCCATCTACTCCTCGCGCAGCGAGCGCACCCTGCGCCAGATCGCCCGCGCCCCCGATGAGTATCTCCAGCGCCTGCCCGCGCCTGTTCGATAGGAAACTCAGGGCGGCTCGATGGAATATTAACTCTGTGGGAACCCTGTGTGAGGCGGTTCGTCCAAATGAGTGAGGTCGATCGCGATGGTGAGCAAGGATCATCCGCTGGCGCAACTGTTTCGGCATCTGGTGGAGCGGGCGTTCGTGGTCTCCCTGCGGTGGGATGACCCGCAGGTGGTGGCATATCTCAGCGACCTGCTGCTGAAGTTTGTGCATATGCGCGAGCTGTATAAGTTGCGCGACCTGCGCGGGCGCCCGCTGGAGGAGGTCGCCGATATGCTCTACTACGCCGATGTGCGACTGGGCGCGCAGTCGTTCTATCAGGAGCGCGAGGTGCATCGGCACATCGGCGACTACACGCTCTTCTGGGCAGGCGTCTATCCCGAAGCGCTGCCCCGCCTGCGGGCACACTCGCGCAAAGACCATCTGATCGACTATGTGAAGCAGGGCAAGCAGTCGTACTACATCGTGTCGCTGTTCGACATCGGCGAATGGCGCGACGAAGCCCCGCTGTTCCGCAAGCTCTCGGAGAATTTTGAGGTCTGCATGCAGGGGCTGTATAATGTGCGCCAGCAGTGGGAGCGCATGGAGGCAGCCAGCTTCCATCGCTTCCGCGCCGATGTGGAACGCGACCTGTGGCGCTGAGC
>JBBIML010000033.1:0-28907 GCA_037444405.1 Armatimonadota bacterium | reverse complement strand
AGCTCTCGGAGAATTTTGAGGTCTGCATGCAGGGGCTGTATAATGTGCGCCAGCAGTGGGAGCGCATGGAGGCAGCCAGCTTCCATCGCTTCCGCGCCGATGTGGAACGCGACCTGTGGCGCTGAGCTGGGAATCCCTCTTAAAACTTGCAACGCCCCGTGCGAAAGCCGAGTCTTCTCCTGCTGGAAGGGAACGCGGGAGCTGCAGCCCAGCACCGCCCCTTCGAAAGGAGGATCTTGAACCATGAGAAGCGATAGAGCAATTGCACGGTACAGCGGACTGGCGTTTGCCATGCAAGCCATTCTGGCGACTTGCCGCACCAGGCGGCTCATACTGGTTTCTCTCGGTATCACAGCGAGCCTTTTGAGCTCAACCCTGCCTGGATTTTCCATCGCCCAGCAAAACACACGCGTCACTCTGCCTGCAGGGATAAGGGACGCGATTGTCCGGATTGGCGTAGATGACGGTTCAGGCGGAGGTTCAGGCACAGTCATCCATGTCAAGCCTGCTGCCAATGGCTGGTGGCTCTGCGTGCTGACCGCTGATCATGTGGTTGGGCACCCCCGAACATGGTCAATAGGCTTTCGTGGGGGTGGCTTGCCAAGGGATCGGGAGGACTACGACCGTCTGGAGTTCCGCGCCAGTCTAATGTTTCGAGGTCCGCAAAACAACGATGGCACATGGGTCGATCTGGCGATGCTGGGCGTGTTCATTCGCGATGTTAACGGCAATGGTCAGCGCGATGAAATCCCCAACATCCCCGATAGCATAGCCATTGCAGCGCCGCCCAATCACAATCTCGTCGCTGCCGGTTACGGGATGCAGGGACGGAGAGGGGCCGGGAATTTCTACAATATTGTCAGGATCTACGGCACTTTCGAGGCTGGGCGCAATACCTGGGAGAATCCTAACGGGGAAGATGTCGACGCTGGCGAGGCGCCTAATCGCAAGCACTATCGGTTCACCGCCCTACGCGCTGATCTGGATTTCACTGCGAATACTGGCGAAGCACACGTGCTGTTTGGCGACTCCGGAGGCCCTTCTCTACAGCTCAGCGGAAACCAGTGGGTTCTGACAGGGGTTCACTCTTTTACAGAGTATGACGCCGACAATATGGGGAACCCTGTTCGCGTGAATGCAGGTTATAGCTGGTGGGATGCACGACTTGCCAACTACGCTAACTGGATCAACAACGCCTGCGACATGGTGCCCGAGCCGTTCAGCCTGACCGCCCTTTGCACAGGGCTGCTGGGGCTGTTGCTGCGGCGACGCAAAAACACCTGAACCTTTCGCCTTCTGTTGTCCCTGTCCGAGGCGCCTTGCGGAAACAGCGGGGCGCCTTCGCTTTTCGAGTATAATAATCTCATCGGGCTGGAATGGCAGAGATTGAGGTGCTGTTGCAGGCGGCGCGCGAGGGCGACGAGACGGCACTGGAACAGCTGCTGGAGCGGTATCGTCCCCTACTATGGCGCTACATTCGAAAGCGTGCCAGGTCGGAGCAGGACAGTGAGGACATCCTGCAGGAGACGCTGTTGCGCGTCGCCCGCTTCCTGCCCCGGCTCAAACCCGACACGCCTTTCGAACCGTGGCTGATGCACATCGCGGCGAACTGCCTGCGCACCTTCTATCAGCGCGTTGCCGGTACCGACATCCCGCTCAGCACCTTCGAGTCGGAGCCAGCCCCCCGATTCTTGCAACAGGAATCACCCGAATCGAGTCTTGTCGAACAGATAGGGACGGAGCAGATGGCGCAGCAGCTTCGAGTCGTTATCGGCAAAGTCTGCTCCGAGACCGAGCGGCAGGTTATCCTGCTGTATGCACAGGACGAGACGACCGAATCGATAGCCGCGATGCTACATTTGAACATCAACACGGTGCGCACGCATCTGATGCGGGCGCGGGCGAAGGTGCTGGCTTATGTGGTGCAGCACCAGCCGGCGCTGGTGGGCGGGATGGAGCGTATCTGGGAGGCGGTGCAACAGCTGGAGATGCGTGGCAAGCCGTCCGAACAGCTGACCCCTGCCGAACGGCATGCCTTAGCCCATCCGGGACGCAACCAGCTATTGCTGCGCCGCGCCTGCCTCAAAATCGCGCGGTTCATCAACTGGTGATGGAGGCATGCCCTGAGCGCACAGGGAGGATATCAGGTATCATGACATGTCCTGTTTCAATTCAGGCATCGGGGCAACGAACGGTGGTGCAGATGCTCTTCCGATCTGCGGAGCAGTTGATCGAACTGGTGGAGCGGGGTCGCCGCTGTCGGGGCTACCGCGAGCGGATAAATCACATCGTGGAGTGCCCGATGTGTCGCGCCGCCTACAGGGAGATGCTCGCCACCGAGCAGGTGATTCGGGGTCTATCGGAGGGTGCTGGACGCTTGCGTCGCCTCTTCTGGTGGCTGGCGCCTGCAACGGCTGCTGCGGTTGGGGCTATCATCTTGCTCTGGCTACTGGTGGGACGGAGCTATCCCGCGTGGCAGGTGGCGGTGCGAGTGGAGCGCGGCGCGGTGTACGAGGGTGCGCTCCGCCTGCCCGACTGGGCGGCGAAAGCGGCGCTCCAGTTTCCGAACCCGCCCTCCGTCACCCGCTCCGAATCGGCGAGTGCGCCTCTGGTGCGCCTGCTCCAACCTGTCGATGAAGGGCTGACCGACCCGCGCCCCGTGTTCGAGTGGGCGTCCGTGCCCGACGCCAGCGGCTATCGCGCCACGCTGATCGCTGAACCCGACGGCGATACGATAAGCCTGCGGATCAACGGCACACGGGCAACCCTGCCACCGGGCAAGCAATTACAAGCGGGCGCTACCTATCAGCTGACCATCACCGTGCTATCGCCCGATGCACTGCCTGGCAGCGAGCCGCGCCAGCATTTTCGCTTTCGGATGCTCACCGCACAGGAGCGAGAACAGCTGAACTGGGCGCGCCAGCATCGCCAGCGTGCGCCCTACACCTGCACGATGCTGTTCTATCGGCTGGGTCGCTATCGTGAGGCGTTGCAGGCGTTGCCGAACCGCCCGAATGACCCGCTGGTTCAGCGCTGGCGTGCGGCGCTGACTCAATCTTTGCCGAACAATATCCAGCCCGCCCAGTAGCGCGGGTGCGAGAAGCGCGGGCTTTTGAGCAGGTGCAGATTCGCCTGACGCACGGCTTCCGCAACGGATTGACCCGCCTGCAGAGCGCGATAGAAGGCTTCCGTCCACATGGGCACGCCCTCGTCGGGCAGCTTCCAGAGTGTTGCGACCACGCTGGGGCAGCCTGCTGCCAGAAACGCCCACGCCAGCCCCATCAGCCCATCGCCCGTGAGGGTGTCGCCCGCCGTGCTGCACGCCGATAGCAACACCAGCCGCGCCCGCAACGGCAGGTTCAGCACCTCATAGGCATAAAGCCACTCAGGAGTCGCCCTGCCGTACAGCGCCAGCGCACTCAACAGTGGCAGCTGAGGGTTCGACACCGCATGCGTCGCGAAGTGAATCTGCGAGGCGCGTGGTAGCGCGGATAACACGCGCGCACGGCTCGCCTCCGATTCGCCCAGCACTTGCAGGGAGCGCCCCAGCAGATGGCTCAGTGTGAGTCGCTCCTGTCGGATGCCAGGCAGCGGTGCGAGCCGCGCGCGACCAGGGCTGCCTCCCGACACAGCGGGAAACTGGGAGAGCGCGACCATCAGCGGGCGCGCCGTTGCTGGCGGACGGCGCAGCCGTTGCACGCTTGCCCACACCGACGCCGACGCCACCTGCACGAGCGCCACCCGCTCCGTCCAGTAACGCCCCTCTGGAGTGCGCAGTAGCGTCCATGGCACCCGATGCAGAATCCCATCCGGGCAGACAATCACGCGCCGCACCCCGCGCAACTGGCTCGCCACGGGCTGTACCAGCCAGCGATAGAGCTGGTGTGCCGCTTCGTGAATCGAGCGCAGGTCACCCGCTTGCCCCATCCAGCGATAGAGGCTGCCGATGACCGAACGCAGCTGCGATTCGGCGACCGCCACCAGGGTTGCCCGCACCCGATTGCGCATGCCTTCACGGCGAACAATCAGGATGGCCACGCCTTTCGGCGTGAGCGCGTATTCGATCAGCGCGGTGTCGGGCGTGAGGGGCAGCTCCTGCAGGTGAACGGGCTGCTGAAACACGAGCTGGTAGCGCGGATTGCGCCGCGCGAGTTCCATGCGGGCGCGGCTCCAGTCGCTGAGCGCGCGCTCATAGTCGCGCTGGGCACGCTGCCGCTCGCTGAGCGTGCGGGCAGCCGTTAGCTGCTGTTCGGCACGCTCCCAGCGCTGGCGCAGGCGGGCGAAACGCGCCGAATCGGAGCGGGACAGCCCTATCGGCGCACGACGGCTCTCTATCGCCAGGCGCAGCCCGATGCCCTTGCCCCGCTGACAGATTTCGAAGGCACGCTCGGGCAGGTTCGCACCCGCATACGCGCAGGCAATCCATGAAATGGTGCGTTGAAACTGCTGGAAGGCACGGCTCCAATCTTCAGGTGGCAACGCCTGAAGCCCGTGCAGGCGCTCCATCGCCTGAAGGCAGCGCTCGTAGTATCGGCGGGCGCGTGCCCAATCCCCACGCCGCCGTGCGCCCTCACCCAGCAGAAAGAGCGCCTCAATCAGCGCAGGGCGATCCGTGACGGGATCCAGCTGTTTCACCAGCTCGGTGAGAATGCGCTCTGCCTCAGCATAGCGTTTTAACTCGTGCAGGCAGGCGGCACGCCGCAACTGGGCGCTCTGATAGACATTCTTCAGTCCGCTGCGCCGGGCATCCTGAACAGCGCGCTCGGCATAAACCAGCGCCCGCTCATAATCGCCCTTCGCGTTCAGAATGTCGGCAAGCGTGCCCTGGCAAAAGGCGATGCCGACCGCATCATGGAGCGACTCACTCAACTGCAGCGCCTGCTGGCAGGTCTCCAGCGCGCGATCCAGCTCACCCTCAGCTTGCAAAAGCAGGGCGGTGTTCATCAGGCAGATAGCCACATCCTGCTGGAGGTTCAGCTCCTTAAAAAGTGGCATCGCCTGCTGATAGTGCCAGCGCGCCTCCTGCACGAGACCCATCGACCAGTAGACCAGCCCGATGTTGGCGATTTGCCGTGCCACATTCACGGGGCGGTTCAGCTGCCGAAACAGCTCTAACGCCTGCTGATGCATCTGGAGCGCCTCATCGAACCGCCCTAACGCCCGCAGAACGATGCCCTGTGTCAGTTCGATCACAGCCTGCAGGTTATGCGCCTTTGCCTGATGGGCGAGTTGTTGCGCTCGCTGCAGATGGTGGAGCGCCCGCTCTGGCTCGCCCGCCATCGCATACAGGCGACCCATCCCCAGCTCGCCATGCGCCTGCTGTTCCGGGTTGCGCAGGCGCTGATAGAGGGGCAGTGCCTGCCGCATCTGACGGATGGCTTGCTGAAGCTCGCCACGCTCTACCAGAATATCGGCTTGCAGGTGCAGGCTCTGCGCCATCCCCTCCACATGGTTCGCTTTGCGAAACAGCATGTGACTCTCCTGCGCCCAGCGCCAGGCAGAATCAAGCTCATACAGGGTCAGATAGAGGATGGCGAGCTGCAGGCGCGTAGCGCCTTTCAAGCGGTCGTGGCGCAGGCTGTCGGCAACGATGCGCAGCCCGTGCGCGGCGGGCAGCCACGCCTGCGCTTCTGCGGGAGCGTTTGTGCGGAGAGTCGCCTGCAACCGCTCCACCCATTTCGGCTCCAGCCACTCCCGCCGCTGTTGCAGGAGTTTCTGCTGCTCGGCAACCGTTGATGCCTGACCCAGCGCCTGCAGCCACTCAAACTCCTGCTGTGTCCAGCCCTTCGGCAACGCCTGCGCGCTCCACATCTTTTATTCCGCCTCAGTATACCAGTGCTGAATATCCGCTCGAAGTGGGCGAATGATACCCGTTGCAGCAGGAGAAGGGATGAGGATGGTGTATTGAAAAGCAGAAGGAGGCTCGGATGATAACGGAAAACGGAGGTGCGATTCTTTCGGGAGAACGGCTTTCTGCCCGCGCGACCGCTGTTGAGCGCGGACAAGGTGCGCTATTTGCATGGAACGCTGCTACACGCTGATCGAAGGGCGTGCGGCAGGAACCCCGCTGCTCAATCGGGAGCTGTATCGCGATGAGCGTGGCTGGGTGGTCGTGCAGGTGGTGAACACCTGGCAAGCCGACCGCGCGTTCTACGGGATGTGTGCGAAGCGCATATCCATGTTGCACCCGTCGAAATCCTGCAGGGCGACCATTTCCCCACCGTCTGGGCAGGCGGTCCCTGCCACCCTGAACGGCAGGGATCGAACCACTGCCTGTCGAATCGCAAGCTCCCATGCACAGGGCGTCGATGTGCTATAATAAGGGGCGGTTATCGTTGGGCTTCGCGGAAGCTCGTGCATGCAGAGATGCTCTGATAGTGAATCATCGGTCATAGGAGGAAGCACGAGCGATGGGCGACCCGAATGTGCTGGTACAACAGGCGACCGCCCTTAAACAGGAAGGGCGGTATGAGGAAGCGGAACAGCTGCTGAAGCAGGCGCTGGGGCTGAACCCCAATCACGCCGAAGCGCATCACCAGCTGGGGCTGGTCTACTGCTTCACCGGGCTGTTCGACGAATCGATTCAGGAGCTGGAGACATCGGTGCGATTGAATCCAGAGAGTGTGCAGGCACGGCTGGATCTCGCGCTGACCTACGCCATGCTCGGCTATGAGCCGGAAGCCAAGCGCGAGCTGGAGGAGGTGCTGCGCCGCGATCCCACCAACGAGATGGCTCTGCGTCAAATCGTCTACTTCAAGTAAGGGCTAAAGGGGTATGGCAGAGCGCGTGCGGTTCGGCATCGTGGGGCTGGGCGCAATGGGTGCCGGGTACTGCCATTATGTGCGCGATCTGGTGCCTGAAGCCGAGCTGGGCGCCGTCTGCGACACCAGCGCCGACCGCGCGAAGGCGTTCGGCGAGCAGTATGGGGTGCCCGCTTTCACCGAACCGGAAGCCCTCTTCCAGAGCGGGCTGGTCGACGCCGTGCTGATCGCCACGCCCCACTACCACCATGCGCCCCTGGCGATTGCCGCCTTCCAGCACGGACTGCATGTGCTGACCGAGAAGCCGCTCTGCGTCAGCGTGAGCGATGCCGACCGCATGATCGCCGCCGCGCGTCGATCGGGGCGCAGGTTCGGCATCATGTATCAATTGCGCACGCGCCCCGAACACCGCGCCGCCCGCCGCCTGATCGAACAGGGCGCGATCAGCGAAGTGCGCCGCACCCTGCTCATCACTGCCTGGTATCGCACGCAAGCCTATTACGATTCAGGCGGCTGGCGAGCCACTTGGGCGGGCGAAGGTGGTGGCGTGCTGATCAATCAGGCGCCGCACTATTTAGACCTGTTCCAGTGGCTGGGCGGGCTGCCGAAGCGGGTGCAGGCACAGGTGCGCACCCGCCTGCACGAGATCGAAACCGAAGACGAGGCGTTCGCCCTGCTGGAGTACCCCAACGGCGCACACGGCTACCTCTATGCCACTACGAACGAAGTGCCCGACGAAAACGCCATCGAAATCTGCGGCGACCGCGGCAAGCTCTGCCTCTATAACGGCAAACTCGAATTCTGGCAGTTTGAGCGCTCCATCCGCGAGTTCACTTTCGAAACGGACGAGATGTGGGGCGCCATTCGCGCCGAGCGGGTGGAAGTGCCACTGGAGCCTCTGCCCGAAAACGCCCTGCGCGACCACCCGGCAATCATTCAGAACTTCGCTCGCAGCATTCTGTACGATGAACCGCTGATTGCGCCCGGTGAGGGAGGGTTGCCCGTGGTGGAGCTGATTAACGCGATAATCTTATCAGGTAAGCGCGGCACCCCGGTTGAGATTCCTGTTGACCGCGATGCGTATGATGCCCTGCTAACGGAACTCAAAGCCGCCTCCCGTCCCAAAACCCGCCTCCGCGAACAGCACCAGACCGACCCGAACCTGCTGCGCTGAACGGCTTGGCTATGCTGGAGGGCAATCCCGATGATGCTGTTGCCGCTGATATGGTCTATCGCTCAGGTTCAGCCACCTCCGCCCGCCGACTGGCAGCCCGGCGAGGGGCAGACCTTCACCCAACACGAGGTGTTCATCGAGACCCGCTCCAGCGAGCTGCCCAATCAGCCGCCGATACTGACCCGCCTCGACCGCATCGTGCTGGGCGTGAAGGGCACGGGCAACGATATGAGCTGGTGGCGCAACACGCGCCTGAAGCTTCAGCCGAACCGCGCCTATGCCGTCGAGTTCTGGCTGAAGGGCACCGGCAACGGCGTCTGTGCCATCACGGGCACCAACACGGTCAATCGCGACATGATGCCGCCTGCCGACTGGGCGCGACGCCAGTTCATCTTCCGCACGCCCGCCGACACGCGCGACACCTTCCTGCGCTTCGGGCAGTGGCACTGGAACGGCGAGGTTCTTTTCGACCGCATCGTGCTGATGCCTGTGGAGATCGTGCATGCGACGCTGGGCGAGGGCGAAACGGTGCGCGAAGGACGCTATCGCTTCGTCTCCCGCTATGACCAGCGGCTGTCCAACGCGCAGGCGCCCCTGCAACGCTTCACCGCCTTCTTCAACACCAACCGCTGGGTGTTCAGCCCGAATCAGGAGGTAGTCTACCGCCATCAGGCGACCCGGTACACCATGCGGCGCGCGACGCTCTGGCTGAATGTGCCGTTTGAGCAGAGCGGTCGGCTGAGCGTTCAGGCGGGGCGTGAGGACGGCAACTGGCGCATCGTGGGCGCGATCAGCGGGCGCGGCGAGCATCGAATCGAGCTGCCCACCGAACTGTTTCCGACGCCTGTGCTGTTTGTTCGCCTGCTAACGCAGGAGGGCGGCACGATCCAGGTAGACCGCTATGTGCTGGAGGCGGAGCTGGAGGGCGCGGGGCGCGCCACGCTCACGGGCAAAAGCCTCGTGCTGTTCCCCACGGTTCAGAACCGCCTGCTGACCGTCGCTGACCTCCGGCTGGAACGCGATGGCAGCGGGCAGTGGTGGCTAACGGGCACTGCCACCAACGCAGGGACGCAACCCCTGCGTGTGGAGCCGTATGTCGGCACGGAACGCGCCGCCATGCTCACGCTCCCACCGAACAAGCCCATGTCCGTTCGCTTTCGGCTGCCGCCAGCACGGCTGGAAACGATCCAGCTGGAGCTGGGCTTGCGGCGCGAGCGTGGTAGCCCGCTCTGGCAGGTGAAGCTTGAGCTGGAGCCGAGCATTCTGGGCGCGGCGCACTACGGCTATCGGCTGGCGGGCACGCCCGCCGAGCTGGGCGTCTGGTGGTGCGAGTGGGGCTGGAAGGTGGGACGCGAGCGACCCCTGCCCGATGCGACCGCCCGCGTCGTGCGCCTGAGCGCCGCGCGCGGCGAGTATGAACCGGTGCAGATTGTGCTGCGCCCCCGCAGGGATGCAACCCTCCAGCGCGTGGAGATCGGCGATCTCACGCGCGGCAAGAATCGGCTCCCTGCGAAACATCTCACCCTGCATGAGGTTGCCTATGTGCGTGTGGAGCATCCGACCGACTGGCTGGGCGAGCCGGGCGACTATCCTGACCCCCTACCGCCGCTCAAAACACCCATGCGTCTGACGGCGGAGCGCAATCAGCCGCTCTGGCTCACCGTCTATGTGCCCTACGGCACGCCTGCGGGCGACTACAGGGGCGCGCTTCGCCTCATCACCGACAGGGGCACAGCAACCATCCCTCTGCAGCTGACCGTTTATGACTTTAACCTGCCGCGCACGCCCACCCTGCGCAGCGGGTTCGGCATCGATGCCCGACGCATCGCGCAGTATCACAAGCCGCGCACTGAAGCCGAGAAGCGCGAGCTGTGGGATCGCTATATGCGCAGTTTTCGGGAGCATCGGCTCGCGCCCTACAGCTTCTATGCCTATGACCCGTACGAGGTGCGCTTCGAGGGCGAGGGCACCGAGCGGCGCGTGGTGCTGGACTTCACGCGCTTCGACCGCGCCGCCCGGCGCTATCTGGACGAGTTCGGCTTCAATGCCTTCGTGCTGCCCATTCACGGCTTGCCCGGCGGACGCCACCCGAACTATTCGCCGGGCGAGTTCGGCGGCTTTCGGGAGGGCACGCCCGACTATGAGCGACTCTGGAGCGACTACCTGCGCCAGCTGGAGGCACACCTGCGCGAGTGTGGCTGGCTCAAAAAAGCCTATCTCTACTGGTTCGATGAACCCGAAACCGCCGATTACACCTTTGTGCGGCGCGTGAATGAGAAGATCAAGCGTGTCGCGCCCGGTCTTACACGCATGCTGACGGAACAGCCCGAAGAGGCACTGATTGGCGCGGTCGATCTGTGGTGCCCGCTAACCGCCTTCGTGCGTCCCGAATCGATTCGTGAGCGGCGTCGGGCGGGCGAGGAGGTCTGGTGGTATGTCTGCACGGGTCCACGCGCGCCCTACGCCACGCTCTTTATCGACCATCCGGGCACCGAGATGCGCGTCTGGCTCTGGCAGACATGGCAATATGGCGTGCAGGGGATCCTCATCTGGCAGACCACATGGTGGCACAACGAGTTCGCCTATCCCGACAGGTTGCAGGACCCGTGGCGGGACCCGATGAGCTATGTGTGGGATGCGAGCCTGAAGCCGGGCACGCGCCTGT
Organism: Armatimonadota bacterium; assembly: GCA_037444405.1. Classification (GTDB taxonomy): domain Bacteria; phylum Armatimonadota; class Fimbriimonadia; order Fimbriimonadales; family GBS-DC; genus HRBIN15. Next base: position 18,307 of record JBBIML010000033.1, on the reverse strand, counting down.
TCTGGGGCAACGGCGACGGGCGACTGCTCTATCCGCCGCGCCGCGACCCCAACCGCGCGAGCGAACCCGCGATTGAAGACCCCATCCCCTCCATCCGCTGGGAGTGCCTACGCGACGGTGCGGAGGATTATGAATATTTTGCTCTGCTGGAGCGGCTCTGCGACGCGGCGGTAGGGGCGCGGTCACCGCGCCCCTACTCGGCAAGGCTAATCAACGAGGCGCGGACGCTCTTACAGGTTCCGCCCGATGTGTCGCGCAGCCTGACTGAGTTCAGCTACGACCCGCGCCCGCTCCTTCGCCACCGCGACCGCCTCGCCCGAATGATTGAACAATTGCAGGCGATAAAGTAGTGATTGTCAATCCCCTGCACATCCCCACCGTCTAATCGTGTGGGAAGCACCTGGCGCCAGCGAGCGCACCCGCAACGGCAACCGAATCCCGACTGGCGGGTTACCGTCCAGACTCAAGCGAGTAATCCGAAGGTTGCGAAGAGTGCGCCCAGTGTTGTTGGTGATGGACGGTTGAACAACGCGCGTGCCAGGCGATACGACACATGGCGGTTGATAAGCCCACCGATCTCAACGGGAGGGCGAGCAGGTGCGGCAGGCGGTTCGGCTCATTCGCAATCACCCCTTGCCAGGAGTTTACTTCACTCACCCAGCCGTTTCAGGTTGGCGCGAGCTTCTTCGAAGCGGGCGTCGAGGGCGAGCGCCTGACGATACATCGTTTTGGCTTTAGCGATGTTGCCTTTGCGTTCATAGGCGGCGCCGAGGTTATTGAGCGCAGCGGGCGATTTCGGGTTCAGGCTCACCGCCTTCTCCAGCGCTTTGATGGCTTCTTCAACGCGATTGGTGCGCAGCAGCACCAGTCCCAGATTGTTCCAGGCGACATCGGAGCGGTCGTTGATTTGAATCGCGGTGCGATACTGGGCTTCGGCGCCTTTGAGGTCGCCCGATTCCATCAGCAGGTCGCCCAGCGCGAGCCGCGCTTCGAACTGCTGGGGGTTCGCCGCCAGCACCTGCTGATAGAGGCGCATCGCCTCCTCTTTCTGACCCTTGAGCCGTTTGGCGGTTGCCAGATTGAGGCGGGCGCTGTTCAGTTTCGGGTTGCGCTCTAAAGCGGTCTCCAGCGTGGCGATGGCGTCGTCGAGCCGTCGCTGGCGCAGGTAGACGAAGCCGAGCTGTGCCAGCGCGTCGGTGTCGTCCGGGCGCAGGTTCAGCGCGTTCTGCAGGGCGTTCGCCGCGGCGGTCAGGTCGCCCCGCTGTAGGTACAGCACGCCCAGATTATAGTGCAGATCGGACTGGCTGGGATTGAGCGAAATCGCCTTCTGCAGGGTCTGGATTGCCTTCGGCGCCTGGTTGGTGCGCGTGTAGCACTCGGCGAGCTTGAGCCAGCCTGCCGGATCGTTGGGCTGTTTCGGCATCACGCGCTCCAGCTCCGTCGCCGCCTCCTTGAAGCGTCCCAGCTCCGCCAGCGCCAGCGCGTAGTTATAACGGAAGGTGTGATTGCCCGGCTCCAGCTCAACCGCCTTGCGATACATCTCCAGCGCACGGCTGGGCAACCGCTGCATCTGATACACATAGCCCAGATTGTTATAGGCGTTCGCATCGCGCGGCTGGAGCTTAATCGCCTGCTGATAATGCTGGATCGCCAGCTGGTACTGCTTCGTTTTGGTGTACAGGTTGGCAATATTGTAGTGCGCATCGGCGGAGTTCGGCTTGAGTTCCAGCGTCTTTTTATAGGCGTTAATGGCTTTCTCGATTTGACCCGTGTGCAGGTAGGCATTACCGAGATTGTTCCAGGCTTCCGCGCTGTTAGGAGTAAGTTGCACCGCCTTCTCCAGCACGGGCACCGCTTCGGCAGGCTTGCCCGCTTTCAAATAGAGATAGCCGAGCCAGTTGGCGACCGTCTTGTTCTGTGGCGCCCGCTGATAGAGCGCCTCAAACGCCTCAATTGCCTCCTGAATCTTGCCCTGATTGGCTAACTTGATTGCTTCGCCGACACTGATCGGCTTCTCGTCAACGGCAGGCTCCTGCGTGTGCCCGACAATCGGGAACGTCAGGCTGCCCATCAGCAACAGAATCGCAGCGCTCCAACCACAGACATTAGCCCGCATTCGAGGTTCCCTCCTGATTCTGTGGTGTTTTGACTGACTGGATTATACCTCTGTTCCGAGCATCAGGGATAGACAACGATCTCCTCGCTGGTGTGGCTTCTGGCGCGGGCGAGGTAGCCTGTGCCGTCGGGCGTGCGCTCCCTGTGTGCCACGATGGACGACACACCTTCGGCGGACACATCGAACAGTTGTCCCACGCCCATCGGGTTGACGCCTATCAGCTGGGGATGTCGCTGTGCGGCGGCGAGCAAGCCGCTCTCCCACGATTCGCGCTGTTCTCTGGTCCAGGGCAGCGGGTTAAAGGAGGGCTGGGTGATGATGGGCACGCCTCGTTTGACCAGTGCGTCCACCAGCTCGTGGAAGAAGGCGTCGTAGCAGATCAGCACACCCGCCTTGCCAGCAGGGGTCTCAAACGGTTCGAGCTGGTCGCGTGGTGCAGGGCACAGGTTCAGTCCCGGCTCCTGCTCCAGCGGCACAAGGTTCACCTTGCGCTGAATGAGAATCCGCTCGCCCGATGGATTGTACACATAGCAGGTGTTGAACACGCAGTCGCCGCTGGCGATGGGCGCACTGCCCGCCACCAGATAGCAGCGATAGGTGCGTGCCGCCTCCGAAAAGGTTTCGTGATAGACCCGCTCCACAAAGGGGCTGAGATGCACCAGCAGTTTGCGCACGGCGGTCGCGAAGGCGTTTGGCTGCCGTCCCAGCTCGCGGTCGTTGTAAGGGCTGATGCGATACTTTTCCATCAGGCGTGCGCCCGCCTCCACCATCGTCTTGCTGGTACGCACCCGCTCAAAATCCTGGGTAAACAGCAGTCCCAGCCCCACATCTTCGGGGAAGACGACCAGCAGCGGCTTCTGCGGCACGCGCTGGCGAGCCGCGCTGGTCAGCTCCAGCACACGCTTGCGAAACGCCTCCCGACTGCTGTAATCGTCCAGCTTATACGCCATCTGGATCGCGGCAAACCCTGTATTGTTCATCCGTCGCCTCGCTAACATTATTATACCTCTTTTGTAGTTGTTTTGCGTCCGCTGGGCGTGCGTTGCAGGAAGCAGAGGATAAAGCGCGTGCCCTTGCCCAGCTCCGTTTCCACATGGATGTGCCCGCCCATCTGCTGAACGATGCCATGCACAGCCGCCAGCCCCAGCCCTGTGCCCTGTCCGAACGGCTTGGTGGTGAAAAACGGCTCAAAGATATGGGGCAGCACTTCGGGCGGGATGCCGCTACCCGTGTCCACCACCTCCAGCATCACTCGCGCCGGACCGCTACCGTTGCTGGCATCTTCGCTTTCGCAGTAGCAGCGCTGGCGGCGGTACAGGCGAATGGTCAGCACACCCCCTTTTGGCATCGCATCCCGCGCGTTGGTCACCAGGTTCAGCAATATCTGTGTCATCTGGTCAGGGTCGGCGTAGAGTGTGCCCACCCTCGGCTCGATATCGAGCATCAGGCGAATATTGTCGGGCAGCAGTCGCTGGAGCATGTCGCTGATCTCGGTCAGCCAGCGGGCGATATCGAGGGGCACCGGCTGTGCGATCTGGCGGCGGGCGTAAGCCAGCAGCTGGCGCACCAGCCCGGCAGCGCGCTCGCTCGCCTTGATGATGCCCTCCAGATAGCGGCGCACGCGCTCGTCGCCCGTGTGTTCCAGCGCCAGTTCCGCATAGCCCATAATCGCCGTGAGCAGATTATTGGAATCGTGCACCACACCGCCCGCCAGCCGCCCGATGCTCTCCAGCCGCTGAACTGCCGCCAGCTCCTCCTGCAGGCGACGCTGCTCCGTGATGTCGGTCTGCACGCCCCACGCCCGCACGAGATACCCGTTCTCCACGATGCCCACCGCGCTGTTCAGAAACCGTCGCTCCCTGCCGTCCCGATCCAGTTCGACCGTCTCCACATTCTCCAGGCGATAACCGTTCTGCACGAACTGGCGTAGCATCGCCTCGTTCAGCGGATGCCCTGCCACCAGGCGGTCGCTCAGGCGTGTGCCGATAATCTGCGCAGGATCATCATAGCCATACATGCGGGCATAGGCAGGATTGCACTCCGCCAGATAGCCGTAGCGCCACATCCACTCAACCTGCTCGCCCAGCGGCAGGTCAATCGGGATGGGTCGCTCCGATTCGTAGCACCAGATGCCCTCGTAGGCAAGCTGAAGGAAGGTCTGATACCGCTGAACCTTCTGCTCCAGCTCGGCAATCTGCGCCTGCAACGCCTTCAGGGATGGTTTGCGTGTCCTCATCAGCTTCCTCTTTCGCTATGGGTGGTTCGTTTCCCTGCCCGAAAGCACGCCCCGCTGCCGACGCCACGCGAAAATCAGTGAGGTCAGTAGCGTCAGCGCGGTGAGTGGCAGAACGAACATTAGCATCACCGTGCTGAACAGCGGGAGCGTGTCATGCTCCGTCGCCTTCAGCACCAGATAGGCGACATAGGCGATATAGTAGCCCACAAAGAGCAACCCCTCCCAGCGCTTGATCTCAAAACCGTTGAAGAAGACAGGAAAGCAGGCGGTTGCGACCGCGAGCATCACCCAGCCATCGAAGTTCAGCACAGCGGGCGAGACCGTTAACCCCTTCGGCGACACAGTGGTGCTGAGTCCCAGCACCGACAGAATGTTGAAGATGTTGCTGCCGACCACATTGCCGACGGAGATGTCGCGCTCGCCGCGCAGGCTGGCAATCACCGAAGTTGCCAGCTCAGGCAGCGATGTGCCCGCTGCCACGATGGTCAATCCGATCACCAGCTCGCTCACGCCCAGTGCGCGGGCAAGGCTCACTGCGCCCCGAATCAACCACTCCGATCCCAGCACCAGCCCCACCAGCCCGCCCACGATCAGCAGCCCCATGAAAACGAACGCTTTCACCGAAGGCTTTATCGGCTGAACCAGCTCCTCATATTCGGACAGCTCCGCCTCCAGCACAGGCTCCTCACGCGCCGTGCGCGCCATCCAGTAAAGGTAGCCTCCGAAAAGAGCTACCAGCACCAATCCATCGGTGCGCGAGAGATAACCATCGTACCCCAGCGCCAGAAAAAGTAGGCTCACGCCTATCATAAAGGGCACTTCAAACTTGATCAGGCGCAGATGCACGGTGAGCGGCGCCACCGCCGCCGACAGCCCCAGAATCAGCAGGATATTCACGATGTTGCTGCCGACCACATTGCCGACGGCGATATCGACTTGCCCGCGAAAGGCGGAAAGGGTGGAAACCGCCAGCTCAGGCACGCTGGTGCCGAACGCGACCACGCTTAACCCGATGACAATCGGCGGCACGCCCAGCGCCGCCGCCAGTCGCGACGCGCCCCGCACGAGCCATTCGCCGCCCGCTATCAGCAGCATCAAACCCGGCAGAATCAGCCACGCCTCATGCACCGAACCGCCTCCTGTCGCCCGCTCTCATGGCCTGGGCGCCCCGCCCAGGCGCAAGATGCGCTTGCTACTTCAGCCGACTATCGCCACCCATACACGAACGCGGCAATCAGCAGCAGAAACACGCCCAGCATCATCACCAGCGCATACACGCGCACCGAACCGCTCTGCAGCCGGCGCACCACGCCACCCAGCTCCCGCGTCAGCAATCCAACCACATCAACCACACCGTCAATAAGCCCCTCAATCAGCACGCCGACAATCCACGCCCACACCCCGCCGAACTGAACGCCCAGCCAGCGCATCGCCCCATCGTAGCCCCACTGCCGATACAGCACGCCCCACAGCCCCTGCAACTGCGTCTCCTTTGCGGGCATGCCCGACCGATAGCGCGCGATGCCCAGCGCCAGCCCCAGAAATGCCGCCAGCAGCGCAGACACCTGTACGGGCGCGGTTCCCGCGCCCTCAACCCCAAATCCAGTCCCCGCGCCCTCAACCCCAAATCCAGTCCCCGCGCCCTCCATCCCAGAGCCAGTGGTCAGCCCCACCGACGGCTTCAGAAACTCATGAATTGCATGCTCGCCCGGCAACAGCCAGCCGAACAGCAACGAACCTGCCGCCAGCACAATCAGCACGCCCAGCACCACCCAGTATCGCTCCCGCTCCGGCGGATGGTGTTGAATCTCAGCGGTCGGTGGCGCAAAAAAGACCAGCCACACCAGCCGCGTCATGTAGAGCGCGGTCAGAAACGCCGTGCCGATGCCTATCCAGAACAGCACAGACTCGCCGCCCCGATACGCGCTCAACAGAATCGCCTCTTTCGACCAGTAGCCCGAAAAGGGCGGGAAGCCGCTGATTGCCAGCAAGCCGACCACCATCGTCGCAGCCGTCAGGGGCAGGTAGCGGCGCAGACCGCCCATCTCCCGAATATCGCCCCGATGATGGAGCGCGATCAGCACCGACCCTGCGCCCAGAAAGAGCAGCGCCTTGAAAAACGCATGCGTTGCCACATGAAACATCCCAACCCAGAACGCACCCACCCCACACGCCAGAAACATATAGCCCAGCTGGCTGACGGTGGAGAACGCCAGCACGCGCTTGATGTCGGTCTGACCCAGCGCGACGCTGGCAGCAAAAATCGCTGTGAACGCGCCCACTAATGCGACCATTAGCATCGCATCGGGCGCGATCACAAACAGCGGATGCACCCGCGTGAACAGATAGACGCCCGCCGTGACCATCGTCGCCGCGTGAATCAGCGCGGAGACGGGCGTCGGACCCGCCATCGCGTCAGGGAGCCAGAAATAGAGCGGCAACTGCGCCGATTTGCCCGTCGCTGCCAGAAACAGTAGCAGCGCCACCGTCGTCGCCAGCCCCGTGCCCACGCCCAGCACCGCCTCCGCCCGCGCATTCACCTGCTCAAACGACAGCGTGCCAAACTGAACCGCGATAATAAACATCGCCAGCAGAAAGCCCAGATCACCAATACGGTTCACAATAAACGCCTTGTTCGCCGAATCGGTGTTGTATTTCCACTCCGCGCTTCGATAAAAGTAGCCAATCAGCAGATAGCTGCACAGCCCCACGCCCTCCCAGCCAATGAACATTACCAGAAAGTTGCCCGCCAGCACCAGCACCAGCATAAAAAAGATGAACAGGTTGAAATAGGTGAAAAAGCGCGGATAGTCTTCGTCCTCTGCCATGTAGCCCGTCGCGTAAAGGTGGATCAGCCCACCGATGCCCGACACAATCAGGCACATCAGCACCGAAAGCGGGTCAATAACGAACTCAAACGGAACCCTGAGCTGTCCGACGGTGAGCCAGTCGGCAAGGGTGTGGATGGCTTTGCGCGATTCTTCGGGCAGCTTCAGGAGCGCCTGCAAAAGTTGCAGGCTGAACCCGAAGGCGGCGAACACCACGCCCGTGCCGACTGCGCCCACCAGCCATTTGCCGGCGCGGGCGCCCAGCCAGCGGATGAGCGCCCCGCCGAACAGTGCGTGGAACAGAAAGCCTGCAAATGGCAGACCCAGAATCAGCAGAACCTTCTCCGTCGGTAGTAGATGGGTCTCCATCGCTCACGCCTCAGCTCGACTCACGGCTTCTGTTGCGCCTGGCGGAACCTGGCGAGTCGTTCCTCGATCTCGCGCTTGAGTTCATCGGGTATACCGCTCTGCTCCTTCAGCAGGGCGACCGCCTTCTCCTGATAGCGAATCGCCTCCTCCACTTTGCCCTGCTTGAACAGCGCGTAGGCGAGCGTATCCAGAATGAACGGGTCCTTCTCGTTCGTCAGTTGCACGGCGCGTTGGGCGATTTCGACGGCGAGCGCATAGTCGGGCGACTTGAGCGGTCGCTCGGTGTTGTCCTCCACGATGCTCCACGCCAGCATGTTGAGCGCGCCGGGATTGTTTTTGAACTCGTTGTTTGCCAGCTGCCGTGCCAGCGCATAGGCTTTCGGCTCATCCACATAGAGCAGAATCTCGTAGCGTGTGAGTGCCAGCGCCGTTTTGTAGGCGGGGTAGCGCTGTTCGGCTTGCTGGAGCTCCTTCAGCGCGTCGGCGTACTTCTTCTGCTGGCGCAGATTCTCCACGCGCCGCATGAGTTGATCCACCGCAGCTTCATCGCGCTCGCGTGCCTGGCGCTCCTTTGCAACTTTTTGCCAGTTGAACCGTCCCGCGATGACCTGCTCCAGCACCTGCTCCAGCTCCGCCATCGGGTGTCCAATCCACACGATGCGCCCGTGCTGGTCAACTACAAATGCGGTGGGGATGCCGTTCTGACCGGCGGCGGTCATCCATGTGCGTGCCATCGTGCCCTGCGGGTCGTCCACCGCGACGGTGTAGTCCATCTTCTCGCCCATCTCGCGCACGAACTGCTCCACGCGCGGGATGTAGTCGTCGCGGGTGTTGCCTCGCGGATTCTCCCAGATGCTGACGCCCACAAAGGTCACCTTGCCCGCGAACTTTCTGGCGAGTTCCGTCAGGTGGGGAATCGACTGGCGGCAGGGACCGCACCAGGTCGCCCAGAACTCGACCACATAGACCCTGCCGGGTTCGAATCGTTGTACCGGGTTGCCCTTGATCCAGCGGGCGACTTTGAGCGGGGGCGCCTTATCGCCCTCTTTGAGCGTTGTCTGTGCCCACAGCGCGGGCATCAGGCACAGCAGCAGACCGAGACTCCATCCGAAATGTCGCATCGGTTCACCTCCACGCTTTCACTATACCCGACGGTGCCGCTTCAGAAATGCCTGCAGGGCGGTGATGTCGCCCTGCTGAAGCCATTCGTGGATTTGTTGCAGGTGCGTTTGCAGGCGTTGCAGGAGGGGCGACAGCGCGTCGCGATTGAGCATCAGCAGTTCCGCCCAGAGCGCGGGGTCACTACCAGCCACGCGCGTGGCGTCGCGCCAGCTGCTGCCGCCCGACAGCTGGGTGGGATTCTCTTTTTGCAACGCCATCAGGCTGAACGCGACACAGTGCGGCAGGAAGCTGAGCAATGCAAACTCGCGGTCGTGCTGAAGGGCGTCCATCCGCAGGGGGTTTGCCTTTAGCTGGCGCACGAACGCTTCCACCTGCTGGAGGGCGTCGGCATCGGTGCGCTCGGCGGGCGTTAGCACCCACACCGCGTCTCTGAACAGGTCGGCTCGCGCGGCGTGCAACCCGCTCCGCTCCGTGCCCGCAATCGGGTGCCCGCCCACAAACCGTTCTGGATAGGGCAGGCTCGCCTGCGCCCACGCCAGCACGGGCGCTTTCACGCTTGCCACATCGGTCAGCACGGTGGCAGGTTTCAGATGGGGCGCCAGCGCCTGAAGGCAATCGGGTATCGCGCCGGGTGGGGTCGCCAGCACAATCAGGTCGGCGTCAGCACACGCCTGAAGCGTCTTGCAGGGGCGGTCAATCACGCCCTGCGCCAGCGCGGAGGCGAGCGTGTCGGGGTCGATATCGTAGCCGCTTATTTCTAACTCCACGCTGGCTTTTGCAGCCAGTCCGATGGAGGCGCCAACGCCGCCCAGCCCGATAATGCACAGGCGCATTTTTTTTCAGCGGATGGTCTGGTACACGCCCATCTGGCGGAATCGCTGGTAGCGTTGCTCGCGCAGGGCGTCGGGCGAGAGCGCGCTCAACTCGTCCAGCTGCTGGAGCACGGCGGTGCGAACGCTGAGCGCGGTGGTCTGCGGGTCGCGATGGGCGGCGCCGAGCGGTTCGGGAATAATCAGATCGATCAATCCCATCTGCAGGGCGTCTTCGGCGGTCAGGCGCAGCGCTTCGGCTGCTTGCGCCGCGCGGTTCGGGTCGCGCCACAGGATCGCCGCGCAGCCTTCGGGCGGAATTACCGAATAGATGGCGTGTTCCAGCATCAGCACACGGTTGGTCGCTGCCAGCGCGATTGCGCCGCCGCTGCCTCCCTCGCCCAGAATGACCGACACGGTGGGCACGGTGAGATCGAACAGCGTCAGCATCGAGCGGGCAATCGCCTCGCTGATGCCCCGCGCCTCCGATTCGACGCCCGGATCGGCAGCGGGCGTATCGACCAGCGTCAGCACGGGCAGGCGGAACTTCTCGGCAAGTGCAAACATCCGCATCGCCTTGCGGTAGCCTTCGGGCTTTGCCATGCCGAAGTTGCGCCGCTGACGCTCCTTCAGGTCGCGCCCCTTCTGCTGACCCACAATAACCAGCCGATAGCGTCCCAGCCGTGCCAGCCCCGCCACAATCGCAGGGTCATCAAAGCCCAGACGGTCGCCGTGCAGCTCCAGAAACTGCTCACACATCAATCGGATGTAGTCCATCGCATATGGTCGTTTGGGATGGCGTGCCAGCAGCACCTTATCCCACGGCTTCAGGTGCGCGAAAATCTGGCGCAGGAGCCGTTCACGCTGGCTTTCCAGCTCGGCAATCTCTTTCGAGCGGTCCAGCCCCTTCTCGGCTGCCAGCCGCCGCAGCTCCTCAATGGCATTCTCCAGCTCGGTGATGGGCTTCTCAAAATCGAAGATGGTCATGGTCGCCCTCCCGCGTCGCTCTGGAGCATCTCCAGCAGGTAGATGAGCGTGGGGCGCACCTGACGGCGTGGCACGATGAGGTCGATCATGCCGTGTTCGTGCTGGAACTCGGCGGTCTGGAAGTTCGCGGGCGTTTTGCCGACGCTGGCTTGCGCAGCGACCCGCTGACCCGCGAAGCCGACCAGTGCGCCCGGCTCGGCGAGAATCACATCAGCGAGTGAGGCGAAGCTGGCTAACACGCCCGCCATCGTCGGATCGGTGAACACCGCCAGGTAGGGCAGCCCTGCGCGGTGGTGGCGGGCGACGGCAGCGGTGGTTTTCGCCATCTGCATCAATGAAATCAGCCCTTCCTGCATGCGCGCCCCGCCCGATGCGCAGAACATCAGCACAGGGCGACGCTCATCAACCGCGCGTTCGAAGCAGCGCACCACCTTCTCGCCCACCACCGACCCCATGCTGCCCCCCATGAAGGCGAAATCCATCACGCCCAGCACAACGGGCAGGCCGCCAATCTGCGCCGTGCCCGTGACGATAGCCTCCTGCTCACCCGTTGCCTGCCGCCCTTTCGCTAACTTGTCGGGATAGTCGGGAAAGGCGAGCGGGTCGTCGGAAATGAGTTCGGTGTCCATCTCCGTGAAGCTGTCGGGGTCCACCGTGATGGCGATTCGCTCGCGGGCGCGCAGGCGGTGATGATGCCCGCAGTGGCTGCAGACCCGCAGCGCGCGCTCAAAGTCGTTTTTAAAAATAATCTTTTTGCATCTGGCGCACTGCACCCACTGCTCCGCGTTGATCTGCACAGCCGCTCGCCGTTGCATGGCGGTGATTTTACCTGACAGGTCGCTTGGGTGGGATGGGCTGTCCGTGCGGGCAGGTCTCAGGCTCGTTCATCAAGCGGGCGATGCGGTCTTCGAACTCTTCGGAGATGTGATGCTCCAGTCGTTCGGCTTCGGCATGAGCCGCTTCGGGGCTGAAGCCGAGATGCTCGCACAGGTAGCGCTCCAGCAGGCGGTGATGGCGCACGATCTCTTCGGCGTAGGCGCGTCCCTGCTTGGTCAGGCGCACGCCCCGGTACGGCTGATGGCGCACCAGCCCCTGCTGTGCCAGCGATTTGCACATCTGCGATACTGCCGCAGGCGTGCAAGCCAGATGCTGTGCCAGTGCGGTTGTGCTGACAGGTTCCCCACCCTCGGACAGGCGCAGGATCGCCTTCAGATAGTCCTCCACCGAGACATTCCCACCGATTTTGCGATTCACCAGCAGGGATTATACCCCACCCGTAGTAGAATCCATCCGCATCAATTTTAGCCCTTATGGGCTACAATCTTAGTACGATGGAACCGAACCGCTCCCTCGTGGAACAGATGGAAACTCGTCTGCACCAACGCCTCGGCGCCGAAGGCCTGGCAGTGTTTGGGGCGTTGTGGGGTGTGTCGGCATCGGCGGCGTCCTGCGACCTTTCAGTTGCTGCTGGGCGAGGAGGGCTTTGTAATTTTTGCAGAACGGGGTATAAAAAGGTACCAGTCTGCACAGGAGGATAGGGCCATGTCACAGGTGACTCTGAAGATGCTGACGGACTATCTGGAGCGGTTCGGCTGGAGCCGATACAAGGCAGTGGAGGAACCCTTCGAGCAGGAGGGCATTATTCACACGGGATGGCGCCGCTCCGAAGATCATGAGGGGTACACGCTAACGATTGACCCGATAGTGGAGAAGCAGAGCCTTTCATTCAAAGTGCCCAAACTGCTACATGCGCCGATCGACGAGACGCCCGCCGATCGCCTGAACGGGCTTCTGCTGGCGATGGGGTACATCAACTATCCAGTTTCACAAAAGCGAGGGTAAGCTCCTACAGTACGACCCAGTACTCATAGAGTGGCTCCTTCAAGCCAACGGTACTGCAGGACCTGAAGATATCCAGCGTCGGATTGAACAGGTACTACGACCACTGATACGACGCACAAAAATCCAGCTCTCCGCTCAGTGGGACCAGATTCAAACACTTTATCTTCGCCTGCACTCCGATGAACCAGAATCGACGCCCCTGCGCCCCCGCATTCTCGTCTACGATGACCTGCCCGATTTCTATCAGGCGCTCCAAGAGCAGCTCCCTGACTTTGAGTGGTTCTACGCAAACAACCTCGAAACTGCCTTTGAGCTGTTGAACCACCGCCGCCCCCACCTCGTATTGATTGACACCTGCCTGCAGGAAGATGAGCCTGCCAACACGGGCGGTGTCTCGGTGCTGAAGACTCTCAAGCAGCATTTTCCCGAACCGCTCTACATTATCGTGACTGCCCATGCAGTTGGGTTCGAAACCACACGCGAAGCCTTCCGGGCAGGGGCATACGACTATCTCTACAAGCCGCCCGATAAATCCATCTTGCAGCAGCTGGCTCAGAGTCTCGTCGAGCGTGAGCAGCGGGGTCACCAGATGAAGCTCCAACAGGCGTCGCTCCAGCGTTCCCAGCAAATCGTTGTGCAGGTACAGTCCCAGCAAGAAGTGACTGTCGTTAGTCTGCATCCATCGTAGATGATGCAGTCGGTACCCTTCCCGCCCACCTTCTCACTTCCCGCGCGGCGACTCGCAGACCGCAAAGGCGTTATGGTTGTGAATCGACTCACGGGCGCCCTCTGCACGGGCGGCGTCGCGCGCGAAGACCACATCGCTGCTATCCGCGCGGGGGCGCAGACGGAACACGCTGACCAACTCCAGCGTGAATGGCGCCGCGAGCGACGGGGCAGCCTGCGCACGCTCAACCAGATTGCGACGGGGCTTGCCCTGCGCATGCTGGAAGACTACCTCAGCGCACGGCTGCACACCAGCTGCTGGCTCCGCCTCACCTATGAGGGCGCCGTCCCTCACCTGCGCACGGTGAACCCTGCACGCCCTCTATCGCCCTGCCTCTGTCCCCATGCAGGTGGCGGGGATGAATCGCTCGCCAGCATGCTCCAGTCGCAACGCCCAAATTTCACACTGGAACCCCAGACGCCTTAATTACATGATGGAGGTGAAGACAACGATGACTCTGGTAGAACCGATGGCGAAGAATCGCAACACTGATGGGCAGAACGCCAGGCGTTCTGCCTGCACCCGCAAGGTGCTAATGGTCGTGGATACCCAGAACATGATTCACCCGACTCTACGCGTGGATTATGACGCCTTGCTGAAGTTCTGTCAGCAGTTTGGGCGTGTGGAAAAAGCGGCTGCTTTCGTGACGGACAAGCCGGAGACTATCAACCTCCAGCTGATGCTCAGCCAGACAGGTTTTGAGGTGCATCGCGTCAACCCCATTCACAATGGCAACGGGGATCTGAAGTGCAACGCCGATGTGGAGATGGCGTTCTGGCTCGGACGCGCCGTCGAGCGGCACCGCCTGAAGCAGGGCGACATGGTGGTCATCTGCACAGGCGACGGCGATTTTGTGCGCATCGCCGAGTGGCTTCGGGGGCGTGAGATCGAGGTCACCGTCATCAGCTACAAGAATCATGTCTCGCCCCTCCTTCGCGTGGTCGCCAGCCACTTCTACGCGATCGAGGAAACCCGCTCGCTCCTCCGCAAAAAGAGCGACGAGAGCGACGATTAAGCAGGATTCCGCGCCATCATGGCGAATCCTGCTAACGGGAAAACCCTTTCTATGCGGGAGGGAAGCATGGCGATGTTCAGTGACGAGGAACGGACACGGTTCTGCAAGGCGCTGGAGCAGTTTGCCCAACAGGGCGACGAAGGTGCGTGGGAAGTGGCTGCTACAATCCTTAATCAGGCAGCCAGCGCGCTGGAACAAATCGTGAGAGGGCGGTATCCTAACTTACCAGCAGCGGAAGTGGAAGATGTCGTGCGGGACACGGTATGCCGCGCCATCGAGCAAGAGCGCCTGCGCCAGCTGTGGGAGCAGTATGAGCACGAGGCAGGGCCTGGAATCTATCTCTGCGTCGTGCTGCGCGGTAGAGTCTCTGAGGCATTCAGAAGACTCGCTGCTCGGCGCGAAGTCCCATTGAACCCAGAAATGGAACCGGAAGAGGATCAGGAGTGGGACATTCCCGCTCCCTGCCAATTCGCGCCAGCCCTTGACGATGATGTCAGGACGCAACTCTTCCAGATTATCAGGCAGTGCCTGAACAACGATCTGGACTGGCAGATTCTCTATCTCAGAGCGGTAGAGGAGCTGGATTTCACGCAGGTTGCGCGCCTGCTCTGCATCAGCCATGATAACGCACGGCAACGATTCAACTATCTCCTGGAGAACCTAAGGAATTGCCCTGAACTGGTACAGTTTTGCCAGCAGAACGCGCTAATTTGAGACGGGAGGTAACTGAGATGGCAACACGGGACTTTCTGACCGATGAGCAATTGCTGGGTTTGCTGGCGGCTCTGCGCCGACCGCGCCAGCAGGAAGCGCCCACGCTTGAGGCGGCGCCCCCTGATGCCATACTGCCACAGACATGGAACCCGGAGGGGCTGAACCTTAAAATCACTCTGGAACCCTTCGAGGGGCATGTGCAGGTGGTGCTGTCGGGCGGCGAAGAGTGGAGAGGCGCCCTGCTCCACTGCTACTGGCAGTGGTACGACGCTACGCAGCCGGAGCGCAATGTGCGGGAAGAGTTGACCGCCTTCGTGATAATGCCTTCGAAGCCGAACGCATGGGGGCGCTACAGCACGAAGGTAGTCCTGCCGGGGAGGGTCGTCGGCTGCCCTGAGGTTGCGCGTATCGTGCCGAGATACGCCGACCCTGAAGTGTTCCAGTAGAGGTGGCGCGCCGCCCCCACGAAGCCGTCCATCGACGCGCTGAATCGCTGGATTGAGGCGCATGCCGACGAGTTCGCTCCGCGCCATCGCGAGCGGTGGCGCCAGCTCCCCAATGTGCTGAGAGACGAGGGGTTGAGCCAGCCATGAGCCAGTTAGACGCGCTTAATACCGCGATTGGTCAGGCGCGCTACGCTGAGGCGTTGACGCTTGCCCTCCAGCCCGACATCGGCGAGGAGGGCAGCGCCTGCGCCCGCAAATCGCTCTTCGAGGAGGGGCATCTGTTCGACGCCATCGCCGCCGCCCTGCGGAACTGTCCAGAGAAACTGCAGGAGTGGTGGACGCTGGCAAACAGCGCGTCGATGCCCCCCTTCCTGCTCGACCTGGACTACAACTTCGAAGGCTTCGCCTGTGCTTGCCCTCTCTGTCGGGGGTGTTCGGGGGAGCATTCGCTGCGCGTTTTTCGGTGGGCGCTTGCGACCGCCCTCGCCGCGCACGCGTTGGACGCGACCAGTGAACCGCCCGAAGGGCGTCTTCAGCAAGCCTCGGAGTGGCTCCTGCGCGCTGCCGCCCTCCTGAACCCCACCGACACTCCCCCACAGCAACTCACCCCAAGCTGGGTTGCTGAAAACCCCCTTCTGGACATGCTCTGCCAGATTCACAGCCACTGCCCGCAGTGGCTGCTGAACCCCCTGTATGACCTGCTCCAGTTCTATCGTGGGCGCGTGTGGGCGGATGGCTTGCGCGCCGTCGCGGCGCCCTTCCCGATGGCGACGCCTGGCGGCGACGGCGTGCTGGCAAATATGACCGTAAGCCTCACCGACGCCCCCTTCCCCGAACTCTATCCCGACCCGCGCCTGATGCTGACCACTCGATGGGATGGGCAATTTGGGGAACAGCTGGAACGCGCGTGGCAGCTTGTCAACCTGCAGCGCGCCGTCCGCTGGAGATTGACGCGCTACAAGAGCGAAGACGCTCTCTGGCTTCTGTGCCCCCTCAGCGGTTCTTCGGTCGGCGCGGCGCTCGGCGTGGGGCTGTGGGCGTTGCAGGCAGACAGCCCCGCGCCCGACCCCAATTGCGCCCTCACCGGCGCCCTGAATGACAGCGGCGCGCTGACTTCCGTCGGTCGCTACGACGCCAAAACCCTCGCGTTCGCCCGATACCCCAGCCTGCGCCTGGTGGTACCGCAAGCAGACCATCCACGCGCCTGCAACCAGCTGCCCGACTGGGAGAGTCGCCTGATCCCTGCTGCCACACTGGAAGAAGCCTTTCAGCACGCCACGCGCCAGGCGTTCGCCGTGAAAAATTACCTGGAAACGCTTGTTGCGCAGCTGGACGAGACGCCATGGTACCGTTCGGGTCGACGGCTCTGCGCAAGCGACCTGTTCACGCAACTGCAGGTGCTGGTGCATAAGCCCCCAGAAGAGAGGCAGCGACAGGAGCATGAGAAGCAAGAGCGCGAGGACGAGAAGCTCAGCCCTTACGAAGCGGTACGCGCCTCGCACTATGAGCTGCCTGAGCATCGCGAAACGAAGGAAGCCATCAGCTGGGAGGAGTTTGTACGGCGTAGCACGGGGCAACGCGTCGCGCTGATTGGCGCGCCAGGCAGCGGCAAAACCTTCAGCACTCGCTATTGGGCGCGACAGGTCGCCCTCGACGCGCTGGAACGGCTGAAACGCGGCGAGCCTATCACAAACCTGACCGCTCCTTTCTGGATTACCGCGCGCCGCCTGGCAGAGGCGTCCTCTACGGCGGCGAACCTCACAGACGGGATGCCTGCCCTCTGCTCTGCCACCCCAGAAGCTCACGCGTGGCTGCGGCAAGCGCTGGACGAGGGGCGCTGCCTGATTGTGGTGGACGCCCTCGATGAGCTCCAGCCCCAGCATGAGCAAGCCTTCCGCCAGATTGCCCTCCACCTGGAGCGGCTGCGGGGCACGGTGGTTGTTACCTGCCGCGCGATGCACTGGGACGAGCGGCGCGAGTGGCTGGGCTGGCGAACGCTGCCCGAAGCCGCCGAACTGGCGCCCCTTGACCGAAAGGCACAGCGTGGGCTGGTGGAGCGATTCTTCGGCGCGGAGTCGCCCGCCGCCAGCCAGCTGATAAGACAGCTGCACGACAACTACGCGCTGTACCACGCCTGCCGAACCCCCCTGATGCTCGCCTTTGTCTGCCTGCTCCACAGCGAAAACGCGCTCCCCCCAGACGCCACATACGCCGAACTGTATGCCCATGTGTTTCGCAAGCTGCTCTCTGGCGAGTGGCGCGGCGTAAGCAGCCCGATGAGCAATGTGCAGCAGGAGCAGGTTGCAAAAACGCTGGAGCAAATCGCCTGGAACCTGTTCCAAAACAACCCCCAGAGCAACCTGTTCACCTATCACCAGTGGGAGTCAGCCTTCGGTCAGAATGCGCCTGTGGCGGGGATATCCCCAGGTGAGCTGCTTGAGCGTATGGAGCAGGTGGGGCTGGTGGTGTTCGCGGGCTACGACCGTCGCGGCGACGGGCAGTGGAGCTTCGCCCACCGCTCCCTGCTGGAGTTCCTCGCGGCGCGCCATCTCAGCCGGCAGCCGAACCGGCTGGACGAGATACACCAGCACTTCTGGTTCCAGCCCGAATGGTGGGAAGTGTTGACCTTCCTGGCGGGGCTGGTGGACGACGCCACGCCGCTGGTGGAAGCATTGGAGCGGGAGAAAGACGATATTTTCGGCTCGATGCTGTTTTTGCAGGCGCGAGTGGTGGGCTTCGGGCGCGTGCCGAATGAGACCGTGCGCCAGAGGGTGGCAGAGAGGGTGGTGCATCGCTATCTTTTCTCTAACATGCTCAGCGAGTACACTTTGCCTACCCTGCAATCCGCTGGCAAGCTGAGCGTGCTGGCACTCATCCCGCGCCTGCAGGATGAGGATGAGGATGTGCGCAAGGCAGCGTGCGAGGCGTTGGGGGCGATAGGCGATCGTGCGGCGGTGCCACACCTCATCTCGCGCCTGCAGGATGAGGATTGGTGGGTGCGCGAGGCAGCGTGCAAGGCGCTCTGGCGCATCAGCTGGAAGCATCGGTTGCCAATACGGTATTCGCGTTGAGGCGCGCTGACCTCACGGGGCGTAA
>JBBIML010000032.1:0-33264 GCA_037444405.1 Armatimonadota bacterium | reverse complement strand
CATACCTTGATAGGGTTGGTGATTTCATCGAACACGACGGAGGGCATCGGCATCATCAGGTAGAGGAAGAGCAACGGGTAGAGCAGCACGCGCGTGATGCGCATGCCGAACAGCAGCAGGCTACCCCCAATCAGAAAGAGCGGAAAGCCCATGCTGGAGAGCCAGCTGGACCAGCCCCAGTGCCCCAGCAGGTGCAGTCCTGCGCCCCACAGCAGCACAGGGATGCCCCACCACGAGGGTTGAGCCTGCAGTTGCAGCAGCTGCTCCCGCCGCATCCAGATCATCACAATCGCCAGCGGCGGCACCAGATAGGCATACGAATAGTAGCCGTTGGGGTCGCCCCAACGCGGGAGCCAGTACCACTCAATCACCTCGCGATAGGCATACAGCAACGCGCCGATAAACGCCACCACAAACACCGCCCACACAGGGTGGGGGCGCGGCAGCCGCTTCAACTCTAATAAGAACTGATCCAGCATCGTCTTAGCCTCCCGTTAAGGCATGGCGTCTTTGAAGGTCCAGTATTTGTTCGCGAAGAAGTTCCAGAACAGCACGATCAGCGTGGCGACCGCCTGCGCGCCCATAAACAGCAGCGGGTGCGGCTTGTGCGGCGGTGGGGGCAGGAAAGGGCGCACAATCAGCGTGGTGATAGTGGAGTTCAGCAGCATCCCAATCACATTTACCGTCACGAAGCGGGCGAACTGGCGCGTGCGCGCATGGCGACCCTGAATGCGGAAAGTCCAGCGACGGTTCCAGATGAAGCTGTTGCAGGTCGCCGTGCCCGACGAGATGACTTTGGTGACGAACACCGCGAGGGATTCGGGGCGCAGCGCAAAGCCGAGCGTGTTCAGCCCGTTTGCCAGCCAGCCACCCAGCAGGCGCGGAATCGGCGTAAAGTAGGTCAGCACGAACGCCAGCCCCCAGTCCAGCGCGGTGTTGAACGCGCCCACCGTGCAAAACTTCAAAAATTGCCGAACCCCAGGGGGCAGGCTGTTCATCAGTGTGCGTGCGCTCGTCAACATCGCCTAACTCCTCATCATCACCCATAGCACGATGCCCAGCCAGACCAGCACCGACAGTGCGATATGGCGGTCGCTCACAATCAAGCGCTCCGGGCTGCCGCCCGCATCGTAGCGGTGAACCAGATAAAAGTACCGAAACAGCCCGTAAGTCACCACAGGCAAAGTATACCAGAGTCCGGGATGGTGTTTCGCCGTATCCGATAGAATCACATAGATGGCATAGGACTGGATGGCGAACACCATGCACATCGTCAGCAGGTGTTCGAGGATGGTGGTGGAGTATTCGCCGAGCGTGTTGCGGTGCTGCGTGGCGTCCGTGCCGAGCGCAATCAGCTCATGGCGACGCTTCGCAAAGCCCAGAAAGAGCGCGAGGAAGAAGGTGCAGATAATCAGCCATGGGGAGATCGTCACCTCGATCAGCACGGCGCCCGAAACCGCCCGCAGCAGGAAGCCGAGCGCGATCACCGCCACATCCAGAATCGGGAACTGCTTCAGATAGAGCGTGTAGAGGTTGGTCAGCACGGCGTAGGTCAGCACCACGGCGCCGAACGGGGTGCGCAGGGCGAACGCCAGCGTCAGCCCAGCCGTCAGCAGCGTTAGTGCCGCCACCCATGCCACCGGCACGGGCAATCGCCCCGACGCGATCGGGCGCTGCAACTTCACAGGATGATGACGGTCGCGTTCCCGATCACGCAGGTCGTTCAGCAGATACAAGCCACCGGACACCATGCAGAGCGCGGTGAAACCGAGCAGGCTCAGCCATACCAGCTCCACCTGCATAAACCGCGCGGTGAACAGCAGCGCAGCGAACACCAGCGTGTTTTTTATCCACTGATGCGGGCGCATCGCCTGTACCAGCGCGACCACCATCGCCAGCGGGTGAGCGCGGCTGACCCCCTCAACCCGTTCCGACGGTTGCCCATGTGCCAGTTCCGTCTTCATGATGCGCTTAATGCCTCCCGATAGGCGTTCAGCGTCCGCTGAATGCCTTCCTGCAGTGAGATTCTGGGTTCATAGCCTAATATTCCACGCGCGGCGCGGATATCCGCCCAGGAGCGTCGGATGTCGCCCGGTCGGGGTGGCGCGAACTGGGGTTCCAGCGGATAGCCCGCCGCCTGCTCGACCGCCTGCAGCAGCTCCAGCAGCGTATAGGCGCGCCCGCTGGCAAGATTGAACACGCGCCCAACCGCATCCGGATGGGTGGCTGCCAGCCAGATGCCCTGCAGTAGGTCATCAATATACACGAAGTCGCGCATCTGTTTGCCGTCGCCGTAGATGATAGGCTTGCGGTCGGTGAGCGCGGCGGTGATCCAGCGCGGCACGACAGCCGCGTACTGCGAGCGCGGGTTCTGGCGCGGTCCGTACACATTGAAGAAGCGCAGGCTGACTGTCGGCACGCCGTAGACGCGCCCATAGTCGTGGCAGAGCAGCTCACCATACCATTTGCTCCATGCATAGGGCGAGATGGGGCGCGGTTGCATCGTCTCGCGTTTGGGCAGGCGCGGCGAATCGCCATACACCGCTGCTGACGAGGCGAACACGAATCGGCGCACGCCTGCCTGACGCGCCGCCTCCAGCAGCAACTGTGTGCCGTACAGGTTTACCTCAAAAGTTTCCACCGGCTGCTCCAGCGAGAGCGGCACCGACACCTGCGCCGCTAAATGAAAAATAATCTCGCAGCCCTCCACTGCCTTCTGTACCAGCGCGGCATCCGTAACACTGCCGCGAAAGAGTTCAACCGAATCCAGCACCTCGGCGAGATTGTCCAGCGTGCCTGTGGAGAAGTCGTCCAGCACGCGCACCGCGCCACGCGCGAGCAGGAACCGCACCAGGTGCGAACCGATGAACCCTGCGCCCCCCGTCACCAGATAGACCCGTTCAGTACGCTCCATCACCCTTAAGGATCGCCGGGATCGTCTTCAGCAGGATTTTGAGGTCCAGCCAGAAGGAGATGTTGTCCACATAGTAGAGGTCGAGGCGCATCCACTCTTCGAAGGTGAGGTTGCTGCGCCCGCTTACCTGCCACAGCCCTGTGCAGCCCTGCGGCACGGCGAAGCGACGATAGTAGCTCACATCGTCGAAGCGGTTCACATCGTAGGGCGCCATCGCGCGGGGACCCACCAGGCTCAGATCGCCTTTGAGAACATTAAACAGCTGGGGCAGCTCGTCGAGGCTGTATTTGCGGATGAATCGCCCGACGCGCGTCATGCGCGGGTCGTGCCGAATCTTGAACGCGCCACCCTGCTTCTCGTTCATATGCATCAGCAGGGGTTGCAGTTCCTGCGCATTGCAGCGCATGGAACGGAATTTATACATGATGAATGGCTTGCCGTAGCGCCCGAGCCGAATCTGGCGGAACAGCACGGGTCCAGGTGATTCGAGGCGGATGAGCAGGGCGATCAGCAGCATGAGGGGCGCCAGGATGAGCAGCGCAAGCGCGGAGACGACGATATCGAGCGCGCGTTTCGCCCAGTAGTGCGGGATTCGCACTTCGGGCACATATTCGGCAAAGGGCGAGAGGGCAGGCGCATGCGCACTCTGCTCCTTCGTCGCCGTCTCCGTTATCGTCGGTCGGCTCGATATTATAGCCATGCTCCTTTCTCCTGCTGTATGTCCCTTTCTCACCCTCTCTGTGAGGGTGGAAGGGGTAGCCCCTTATCCCTCCTCTCCCCTCTGGGGAGAGGAGGTTGTCCTGGAGTGGTATCAGTCGCGTGGCGCGGTCTGCTCCGATTCGGCTTCCTCGCTGCGGCTGCTGGGTGGAAGCGCGGCGCGCGCCAGACCGTTGCGCGTCTCAATCGCCTGCCGATAGGCGCGCTGGAAGTGGCGATAGACCGTGCTGTCGTCCAGCCGCACCTTGTTCAGTACCACGCCTACCAGGTTGAGACCCGCCTGATTGAATCGGGCGAGCATCTCGCGCGTCGAGTCGGTGATCGGGTTGCCCGCCGCATGCACAATCAGCACATTGCCTGTCGCCAGCCCGATAATCGTGCCGTCGGCGAAGGTGGCACCCGCGGGCGTGTCCACCACGATGAAGTCCGCCACTTTCGACAGCGTGTTCAGCAGCTCCTGGCACTGAGGCGAGCGCAATAGCCGAATTGGATTATCGGGTGGCAGTCCGGCGCCGATGAACACCAGCCCCTCGATGGGTGTCTGCTGAACCGCCTGCTCCAGGCTGACCTGCCCCTGCAGCAGTTCGCTCAGTCCGGGGTGGCTGGCGTCGGTGCGCAGCAGGCGGTGGAGGGACGGCTGGCGCATGTCGGCGTCGATCAGCACCACGCGGGCGCCGTCGCGTGCGAGCGTCAGCGCGAGGTTATAGGCGACGGTGCTGCGCCCCACATCGGGGTCCGCGCCCGTGATGGCGACCGCGGGTCCCTTCAGACGCCCGTTCGCGTCCATCAGGCTGGTGGAGAGCAGCTGATAGGAGGCGCTGAGCGGCGTCTGCTCCGCACGGTCACGAGCCAGCAGGGCACGGCGCATGCGCGGCAACGCGGCAACCACGGGAATCCCGAACAGCGCCTCTGCCTGCGACGGCGTGTAGATCGACTGATCCACCTGACCCAGCAGCAGCACCAGCCCTGTGGACAGCAACAGGCTCAACACAAATGCCAGCGCCACGCGCAGAGGGATCTGCTTGTCCACTGGCTGGGCGCCCGGCGCATCGATGAGCTTGATCAGCCCCGCCGACTGCGTTTCGGCTTCGCGGGCTAATGCCTCATCCAGCTTGGTCTTCAGCAGCTGAACCTTCTGCTGCGCCAGCGCCACATCGAGGCGTAATTGCTCATAGGTGCGCTGGCGGTCAGGCAAACCTTCGAGCCGGCTTCTCAACTGCTGGACCTGGGTTCGCAGCTCCGCCACCCGCTTATCAGCGGTCTGCGCGTCCACAATCGCCTGCAGATAATCGCGCTTGAGGGTCTCGTAAAGTGTGTTAACGCCCGTGGTTCGCGCGTCCAGAATCGTTTTCTGCTCGGTACGGATTTTGGCTTTGATGTCTTCGATTCGCCCTTTGAGCCGTTGCACATCAGGCCAGTTGTCGCCAAAACCCTGCAGCTGCAACCCTTGCAGTTCGTTCTCGGCACGAGCCAGATCCGATTGCAGCTGCTGGAGAATCGGATTGTATCGCACGACCCGGCTCAGCTCCTTGTAGGCGCCCCCTTCGGGGTTGTTCGCCTCCTGTTTGAGCTGCTGGTGCACCTGCGCCAGGCGGGCGTAAGCCTCCTTCTGGGTTCGCTCCGCGTCGAACAGCTGCGTCTCGGCGCGTGCGATGTTCTGCAGCAGGATATTGGTCTGGTTATCCGCCTGAATCACATCTTTGTTCTGGTTCAGGTACTCGCTGAGTCGGCGGGAAGCGCGCTCATATTCGCGCTGGGCATCTTCATACTGTCGCTGAATGAACTCGCGGGAGGGGCGGGCGGTCTGCTCGTTCAACGCCTGATAATGCTCCTGAAACTTGCGCAGCAGCACCTCCATCGCGTACTGCGCCTGCGCAGGCGCACGATCGATGTCGCCGGGCACCCGCAGCGTGACCCGCAAATATTCGGTGTTAGGCAGCGGCTTAATCTCCAGACGGCTCGCCAGATCGATCACGCCCGCATAGTCCTGTTCGTTCAGCGGGTACTGTTCCTTGATGCGTTCGGCGGGGTCCCACTGCCCGCTATCTTTCAGCTCGCGCCATGTACTCATCAGCACGGTGTAGCTGCCAATCACATTGGCGACATTCTGCAGGCGCGTGATGAGGTCGACCTGCAGGGTGTAGGGATCGGGATAGATGACCGTGCGATTGGCGATGATCGAGCGGAACTCCGCCACCGTCATAAAGCCCTCAAACTCGCGCGGCTGCGACCAGTAGTAGGCGAAGACCGCCCCGGTGACCACACCCGTGACGAGTCCAATCAGCCACCAGCGCCGCTTGAGAATCTTAATTGCTTGCCACAGTGTCATAAGCGTAAACCTCCCTCCTCAGGGTCGCCACAGCGAGCTGCCGATTCGCAGCTGGCGCATCAGCCAGAAGACCGACAGCACCCGATAGATCTGGTCAAGGTCGGGCGTTCGGGTCTCGGAGACAAACACCACATCGCCTGGCTGGAGCGCCACATTTTGCGACATATCGGCTTTGCGGAGCAGTTTGATCATGTCCACTTTAATGCGTTCGGTCGTGCCGTCGGGTTTCTGGCGTACAACGAAGGTCTGGCTGAGCGTGCCGCGCTCGGTTTCCCATGCAGCCTGCCCCAGCGCGTCCAGCACGGTCAGCCCAGGGCGCCAGGTATAGAGCCCAGGACGCTTCACGCTCCCGCCCACAAAGTAGCGATTCAGCACATCTTCGGGAATGAAGATGGTGTCGCCATCCTGCAGGGGATAGTTCAGGCTCAGGTCGCCCTGCTCCAGCAGGCGACGCAGGTTCAGCGGGATAACCGTGCCGTCGATTCGCTGCAGCCAGGCTTCTTCGAGCTTGGCGCGCTCCGGGATGTAGTTGCCTGCCAGCGATAAGGCGTCCAGCACCCGATCGCCATCCTTGAACTCAAAGCTGCCAGGGCGGTTCACCATCCCCAGCACCGAGACCTTCGGACGATGCAGATACCGAATCGAAACCGACACGCGCGGGTTGCGCAGCAGATCCAGTTGAATAAATCGGTTGGCAATCGCCTGTTCCAGCTCCGAAATGGTTAACCCAGCCGCGCGCACGACCCCTATCTGCGGCACGGAGATCAGCCCATCCCGCCCAACGCTCGCCTCATGCACAATATTGGCAGGATCAATCCGAATCGCCAGCACATCCTCCGGTTGAATGCGGTAGAGTCCTTCCACACGCTGTGCAAAAAGACCCCCCGCAATCGCAAGGGTCAACCCGATTAACAGCCCTCTCATGATGCTCCCTCCCATCGAACCGAGTCCACTCGGTGGTGCAGCAACTTTCGTGCCATAGTCGTCGCTCCTGTGCGCCTCTAATGGGGCTGGAAACCCCTGTAGATTATCGGCTTATTTGCCAGCTGCCTGTATAGGCGCACGACACCATGATACCCGAATGTCGACCGTCACGATGCGGGTATAATAGAAATACGGGCGCAGGACGCGCACACTCTGGCAAGGAGGAGACGACTTTGGAGAGCTACACTATCACAGGCGGTACCCCGCTTCGCGGGACGGTGGAGATTAGCGGCAGCAAGAACGCAGCGCTGGCTCTAATGGCGGGTTCCCTGCTGATTGAGGGGGAGGTTATTCTGCATAATGTGCCCCAGATTGAGGATGTGGCGACGATGCTCACCCTGCTGGAGGGGCTGGGCGTGCGATGGGAGCGGGAGGGAAGTAGCCTGCGGCTGGACACCAGCGCGCTCACCAGCGCGGAGCCAGACCCGAAACTGGTGAACCGCATGCGAGCATCGTTCTATATTTTCGGACCGCTGCTGGCGCGAATGGGCTATGCCCACATGCCTCACCCTGGCGGCTGCCAGATTGGCAGTCGCCCTGTAAACTTTCATCTGAACGGCTTGCGCGCGCTCGGCGCCACGATTCAGGAGCAGGAGACGCTCTATATTGCCCATGCCAGCCGCTTGAAAGGGGCGCGCATCTATCTCGATGTACCCAGCGCGGGCGCCACCCAGCAGCTGATGACCGCTGCGGTCTACGCCGATGGGCTGACCATCATCGAAAACGCCGCGATGGAGCCTGAAGTGGTGAACCTGGCGAACTTTCTGAACGCGGCAGGGGCACGAATCGAGGGCGCGGGCA
The DNA here is from genome assembly GCA_037444405.1 of Armatimonadota bacterium. Taxonomy (GTDB): domain Bacteria; phylum Armatimonadota; class Fimbriimonadia; order Fimbriimonadales; family GBS-DC; genus HRBIN15. Next base: position 25,519 of record JBBIML010000032.1, on the reverse strand, counting down.
CCAGCACGCTCTATATCGAAGGCGTGCGCGAACTGCGACGCACCATCGAGTATGCCGTTATCCCTGACCGGCTCGAAGCGGGCACCTTCGCGATTGCCGCCGCCATCACGCGCGGCGCGGTCACCATCGAGCGCGTCATTCCCGAACATCTGCACTCGGTGCTGGCGAAACTGAGCGAATCGGGCGTGCAGGTTCAGGAGACCGAAAGCACTATCCGCGTGCAGGCACACGACCCGCTCCGTGCGGTGGACATCCGCACCCTGCCCTACCCGGGCTTCCCGACCGATTTACAGCAGCCGATGTGTGCCTATTTGACCCTGACGCAGGGCGCGTCGGTGGTGCATGAGACCATCTATGAGAATCGCGTGCAGCATGTGCCTGAACTGCAGCGGATGGGCGCCGACATGATGGTGGAGGGGCGCACCATCGTGATTCGGGGCGTGGCGCGGTTGCATGGGGCGCGCGTGCGGGCGACCGACCTGCGCGGTGGCGCCGCGCTCGTGCTGGCTGCGCTCGCCGCCGAGGGCACCTCTACCGTCGAAGAGGTGTACCACATCGATCGGGGCTACGAACGCCTCGAAGAGAAGCTGAAGGCGCTGGGCGCCCGCATCGAGCGCGTCCAGCCCTTCGCCGCGGTGAATCTGGAGAGCTGACCCGGGCGTGGGGTATGATAAAGATGAGATGCAATCGGCATTTGAGCAGTTGCCCGATGTGGCGATGGAGATCGATGCGCGTGGCGTCGCGCTACCATGTGTGGGCATTCGGGAGTTGCGCCTGCCCATCCGCCTGATCACGCCCACTGGCGCAGAGCAACCCGTGGTTGCCACCGCTGAACTGAGCGTCGATATCGACGCAAGCCAGCGCGGCACGCACATGAGCCGCCTGATGGAAACCCTCTATGAGTGGACGGCGCAACCGCAGGCGCCCAGCGGTGTACGCGAACTGCTGCAGCTGACCCAGGAGCGACTGAAAAGCCGTCGGGCGCACCTGCGCCTGCGGTTCCCCTACTTTCTGCCGCTGCCTGCCCCCGTTACGGGCGTCGCAGGCTGGCTCGACATCACGGTGGAATGGGACGCGCAACTCAATAATGGCGCCTCGTGCAGCACCAGCTTCTTTGAAGTGCCCGTGATGACGCTCTGCCCCTGCAGTAAAGCGATTGCCGATTTCGGGGCGCACAATCAGCGTGCCATCGTGCGCCTGTGGCTGCAGACGAAGGAGCGCACGCTCTTACTACCCGATGAGTACCTGCCACTGATTGCCGAATCGGTCAGCGCGCTGGTCTACCCCGTGCTGAAGCGACCGGATGAGAAGTTCGTCACGGAGCGGAGCTATCAGACGCCGCGCTTCGTGGAGGATGTGGTGCGCGAGCTGGTGCTGCGCCTGCAGGCGCGGGACGAACTGCGCTGGTTTCGTGCCGAGTGCGAATCGATTGAGTCGATTCATAACCATAATGCCTTTGCGATGTACGAGGAGCCGCGTCCGAAATAGGTCTCATAACAGCCGATGGAGAACCTTCTGGAGGTTTCCGACCTGAGCGTGGCGCTCGGCGGGCGATGGGTGCTGGAGCGCGTCTCGCTGCAGGTGGCGGCAGGCGAGCTGGTCGCCCTGATTGGTCCCAACGGCGCGGGCAAGACAACGCTGTTGCGCGTGGCGCTGGGACTGCTTCCCTATCAGCGCGGTGAGGTGCGCGTGCTGGGCAAACCGCCCGCGCAGCTGACGCCCGCCGACCGTGCCCTGATTGGCTATGTGCCGCAGGCGCTCCAGTTCGACCGCACGATGCCCCTGCTGGTATCGGAACTGCTGCAGGCGATGCTTGACAGGCGTGTCCCCGAGCTGACGGCGGTGCTGCAGGCGGTGGATGCGGAGCATCTGCTCCATCGCGAGGTGCGCGCGCTCTCAGGCGGCGAGCTGCAACGGGTGGTGATAGCCGCCGCCATCGCCCGTCAGCCGCGCCTGCTGCTCTTAGACGAACCCGCCACCGGCATCGATGTGGGTGTGCGCCTGCGGTTTTATGACCTGATCGAGCAGCAGCGGGCACAGCGACAGGTGGGCGCGCTGATCGTGTCGCACGATCTGAGCATCGTGAGCCGCTACGCCACGCGCGTGGTGTGCATTCATCATCGCGTTCTCTGCACGGGCACACCGCAGGAAGTGCTGCAGATGCCCATTCTGGACGAGCTGTACGGGCATCCCGTGTCGGTGTACGAGCATCAGGAGCGTTAGCGATGGGCTGGACAGAGTGGCTGGCGTTCGATTTTGTACGGAATGCACTGCTGGCGATGGTTTTGCTAACGGCGGTGTATCCCGTGCTGGGCGTGTATGTGGTGGCTCAGCGGGTGGCTTATTTTGGGGACGCGATTGCGCACTCGGCGTTTCTGGGCGCGGCGCTGGCGGCATGGCTGGGCTGGCAGATGGGCGCGGCGCTCCTGCTCGTGGCGCCCCTGTTCGCCCTGTTGATTGCCTGGTTTCAACAGCGCACGGCTCTACCGCCCGATGTGGTGCTGGTGGTCGCCGTCACGAGCGTGTCGGCGGCGGGCATCGTGCTGGTCAGCCTGTTAGAGATGCCGCTGCCGCTAAGCGCATTGCTGTTCGGCGATTTGTTAGCGATTGAGCGGGGCGATCTGTGGCGACTGCTCGGCGCAGATTGCATCGGCGCGGCGATGCTGCTCTGGTTCACACGCCCGCTGATACGGATTGGCTTCCATCGCGAGCTGGCGCAGGCGCAGGGCGTGCCCGTGCAGACGGTGGAGACGCTCTTTCTGGTGGGGCTGGCGCTGATGGTGGCGGTCGGCATTCGGGCGGTGGGCATCCTGCCGATTAGCGCGCTGCTAATCCTGCCAGCGGCGACCGCCCGCACGCTCTGTCGGAGCTTTCGCGCCATGCTGGTGACCAGCGCCCTCATCGGCGGAATCTGTCTGTTAGCGGGTTTCGGGACAGCCCTATGGCTGCCGATCCCGCCCGGCGCAGCGGTCGCGCTAACAGCTGCCCTGCTGTTTGGGCTGGTGGCTGGTATATCGCCCATGCGGAAGGAGTTCGCCCGATGACGGTCAGCCCCTCCACTGTTCGGCGCAGGCGACTGATCCCCATCGTCTGCTACCTGCTCTGGATGGGGCTGATTTTTCACTTCTCATCCGTCGACTGGAGCGGTCAGCGCACGGCGTCGCTGCTGGAGGCGGTACTGATGCACTGGTTCCCCGCGCTGGCACAACGGCTCACCGAGAGCCAGATGGAGGCACTGAACTTCGCGGTGCGCAAGCTGGCGCATTTCACCGAGTATGCCATCCTGATGCTGCTGGGCTACTGGGCGTTCGGGCGCGGGCTGGGCTGCGCACGCCAGCCCGCGCTGCGCTGGGCAATCGTCACGAGCCTCCTCTACGCGATTGTCGATGAGACTCACCAGTATTTCGTGCCCGGTCGCACCGCGAATGGGGCGGATGTGCTGATCGACGCGCTCGGCGTGCTGACCGCCGCATGGCTCATCAGACGGCGATGGTCTCGCCCGGACGCAGCGTGAGAATCTCCAGCCCTTCAATATCGCGGGTCAACTCACGCAGCTGCTCCGGCGTGCCCGTGAGCAACGGAAAAGTGCCCCAGTGCATCGGGATGACCCGCTTCACGCCCAGCAGCCGAATGGCGTAGGCGGCTTCGCGCGGACCCATCGTGAACAGGTCGCCAATCGGCAACATGGCGATATCGGGGCGATACAGCTCGCCAATCAGGCGCATATCGCCGAACAGACAGGTGTCGCCCGCGTGATAGAGGGTCAGCCCATCTTCGAGCCGAATGACGAAGCCGACAGGATCGCCCGCATAGTGCAGTTGACCGCCCTCGTCCAGCCCGCTGCTGTGGAAGGCGTTCACCATCGTGACGGCAATCCCCTCATAGTACGCCGTGCCGCCCTTGTTCATCGGCTGCACCGACTGCACCCCATGCCGACTGAGATGCAGATAGATTTCGTAGATGCACATGATGGTGGGCGAGAACTGCTTCGCGATGCGCACCGCGTCCCCGAAGTGGTCCGAGTGCCCGTGCGTGATGAGCATCAAATCCACTTTCGGGAGCGTTTTCTCGCTTTCGGGGCAGGCGGGGTTGCCGTACACCCACGGGTCAATTAGAATATGCTTGCCCTGAGGCGATTCCACCAGAAAGGTCGCGTGTCCGAACCATTTGATGCGCGTTGCCACTGTGATTCACCTCCCGTATAAGCGATTGTACCCAACGGCGACCGAAACCCATGCCCTGCAGAAGCAGTCCAAAATGCAGGTACAATAGGGGCGATGGGGATCGGGGCGATGGTGTGCATGCGCTGTGAGCATCCGGTAGAGGAAGGTGCGCGCTACTGCCCGTATTGCGGCGCTCCGGTGGAGCAGGGCGAAACGCCCGGCTGGAAGCGGTTGCAGGCGGAGCGGTTATTGCGCGAGGCGATGAGCCTGCATGAGCAGGGGCGCTATGAAGAGGCGCTGCTGGCGTGTGAGGGCGCACTCGCGTTCGACCCGCAACTGCTGCCTGCGCTCTCGCTCAAGGCGCTCCTGCACGAGAAGCGCGGACAGCTCGAACAGGCGATCGAGACCTATGAGCGGGTGGTGCAGCTGAACCCGCTGAGCGTGTCGGAGCGCCTGAAGCTCGACACTCTGCGGCGTCAGCCCCGCGCAGCAGTGCGCTACGCGCCCGTCAGCGCCCGCCCGCTGTGGGTGGAGATACTGCCGACGCTGTTCGCGTTCATCGGTGCGGGCGTGGTGCTGCTGATCGGGCTGATGATGATCCTGCGCCTCAGCGCGCCTCACCCTGCGCCTGCCCCGCCGACACCCGTTGCATCGGCTCCATCCCCGACGGAGCCAGCGGCGAATTCATCTGCTGCCGTTGCTTCACCCCCACCGCCTGCGCCATCGGAATCGACGAGCGCAGGGGGCGTGCCGCCCGTGATGGTGGACCCGTCCCGATTAGCGATCGCGCCTGCGCCTGAAGAGACTCGCCCCGCACCGCGCGGTGCCATTCCGACCCTGCCCGCACCCAGCAACACCAGTCCCCCCTCCCCAGCAAACCCGCCACAAAATAGCAACTCAGCCGCCGCGCCCGGCGCACAGGGCGACAACATCATGCCCGATGTCGAAGTGCGCGAAAACGCCGATCAGGGCGTGTACGACATCCGCGTGCAGAAGGGTGCGCCGCCCACTCAGCCGTCGAACCCGTCGGGTGAAAACCCGCTGGAGGTCGCACGCCGCCACCAGATGGCGGGCAACTACCGCGAAGCCATCCGATACTACGAGCAGGCACTGCCGACCGCGCCCTCGCAGGGCGAGGTGCATCAGCAGATTGCCATCTGCTACCTGCGACTGGATGATAAGGCGAATGCCCGCGCCCACTTCCAGCTGGCGATTCAAGCCTATCAGCAGGAGATTCAGCGCGGGACGAATGTGGACGCCGCGCGCGAGGGCATTCGTGCCTGCGAGCAGGGGCTGAAACTATGCGAATGATTGCCCTGCGGCTTGGGCGTCTCGCTCGGGCATTGTCCCTGTGGCTGATGGCAATAGCGCTATTGCTGGAGCCTGGCTTCAGCACTCCCGAGGGCGCCCAGACGCCACGCCCACTCCTGCTGATTGCCCAGCTGCAGGACCCCCCACAGGAAGGCTACAACCCCAACATTGACCTGATACCGGCGCTCACAGCGGAACTGAAAGATCTGCGCAAGTTTGAAGTGGTCGTCTACGCCCCGAATCACCCAACCGTTCAGCGGTTTGCCAACGAGAACGGGGTCGATCCGAAGTTGCTTAATGCGCCCGATAGTGGATTGCTGTTGCGCATCGCCAGCGCGTGGGAGGCTTCATACCTGCTGATTGTTCGCTGTGTGCGCCCGAAAGCGGGCAGTGGCGAAAAATCTTTCCCCCCTGTGGCTGCCCTCACCGTCACCTACTCGGTGGAGGTGTGGCAGACAGGTCGGCGCACGCCGCTGTGGCGGGTGTCGGGCAATCAGCAGGTGATGGATTCTGACCCGGCGCTGCGCTCGCTGGCTCGCACGCTTGTCCTGCGCCTCAACAGCGAGGTGTGGCAGAACCTGCCGACCCTGCCAGAAAGCCCGCTTCCGGTGGAGCGCCGTCGGGAGTCAGTTCAGGCGCAGGATGCGCCTGCTACTTCGGTGGAGCAGCTGATTCGGGAAGGGCGATTGAGCGAGGCGCTGCCCCTGCTGCGTGCGCGGGTCAATCAGAACCCGCTCGATGTCGATGCTCGCCTGCGCCTGATCGAACTCTATCAGCGGTTGGGACTGAACAACGCCGCGCTGGAAGAGTGCGAGCGCGCGATGCAGCTGATGCCCCATGAACAGGCGCTCCTGCTGATATGGGCGCGGCTGATGCGCGAGCAGGGTCGGCTCGACGACGCCATTCGCGTGCTGCAGCAGGCGCGTCAGAGCGTTCAGGACGCCCGCGCCGCGCTCACGCTCGCGCTCACCCTGTTCGATTTCCAGCTGCTAACGGGCGACTTCGACGGCGCGGAAGAAACCCTCAAAAGCCTGCTGCACTCTGAGCGAACCCCCTCTCCCCTCTGGGGAGAGGGTGCGGGTGAGGGGCTGCGCTGGCGACTCTATCTGCTGCAGGGCGTCCGCCGCCAGTTTGAGCCTGACCGAACGCCCATCCCGCTCAGCCATGACCAGCTGCCCCTGCTGCTGTTCGTGGCAAAAGGCATCCTGAACGACCTCTCCAGCGAGCTGTTAGACCTGCGGCGGCTGGCAAGCGACCCTGCGCCCGACTGGAAAGCGCTGCGGGAGCGGGGCGAGCGCATCGTCGTGCGCGCGCTGGATAGCGGCGCATGGCTGGCGCGACTCCAGCCCGATGAAGGGAGCCGCGACGCGCTCGCTCACCTGCAGTTCGGAGCGCATCTGATGGCTCAGGCGGCGCAGCAGATGGCACGCTACCTGCTGTTCCGCAAAGCGGAAGACATGGAGAACGCGACCCTGCTGCGCGCGGAAGCGATGCGCGAACTGGACGAAGCGCTGCGCCTGAGCGAGCAATCCCTCAGCGACTGAACGCGAGCATGGAGCCTGTGCCCGACCTCTCCATCATTATCGTGAGCTACAACACGCGCGAGCTGCTGCGCGAGTGCCTGCAATCGCTGCAGTGCGAGGGCATTCGGTGCGAACGGATCGTGGTCGATAACGCCTCGGCTGATGGCAGCGCGGAGATGGTTCAGCGCGAGTTCCCAACTGTGCGCCTGATTGCCAACGCGGAGAATCGGGGCTTCGGCGCGGCGTGCAATCAGGGCTTGCAGGCAGCGCAGGGACGCTACCTGCTGATTTTGAACGCCGATGTGCGGGCGACACCCGGCGCACTGGAGCGATTGGTGGCGTTTATGGAGGCGCATCCCGAAGCGTCCGCCTGCGGAGGTCAACTGCGCTATCCGGATGGGCGCATCCAGCCCTCGTGCGCTCGCGAGCTGACCCTGTGGGCGGTCTTCTGCGAGCAGACAGGGCTGGCGAAGCTGTTCCCACGCACCCGCCTGTTCGGCGGCTACTGGCGCACCGATTGGGATTTCAACGCGACCATCGAGGTGGAGCAGGTGATGGGCGCATGCATGCTGCTGCGTCGCCAGCCTGATGGCAGCCCACCCCTGTTCGATGAGGGCTACTTCCTCTACTGCGAGGACACCGACCTGTGCTATCGGCTGCGGCGGAATGGCGGGCGAATCTTCTATGTGCATGATGCCGTGTTCATCCACCATCTGGGCGCCAGCGGCGAGCCGAACCGCGCCCGAATGGTGCTGTATTACAATCGGGGTAAGGAGCGGTTCTTCCGCACGCATCACGGCTGGTGGGCGGGGCTGATGTGCGCTTTGCTCGATCGGCTCGGCGCGTTCCTGCGCTGGCTCACGGGAGCGGCGCTGGTATTGCTCACGCTGGGACGCGTGCCCCGATACCGCCGCTACGCCCGCACCTTCTGGCAGGTGCTGGTCGGTCAGGTACACTCGCACTATGCATGAGGAGAATCCGGCGACGCTGATTCAGCATCTGGGCGAGGAGGAGCCGTTCCCCTACGGTGCGGTCGTGCCCCCACTGGTTCAAACTTCGCTCTTCACGGCACGCACGCTGCGTGAACGCCACACCAGCGCCCAGCAGGAGGGCGTCTACTTCTACTCGCGCGTGTCGAACCCAACGGTGGAGCTGGCGGAGCGCAAAATCGCTGCCTTAGAGGGAACGGAATGCGCCCTGCTGTTCGCCTCTGGCATGGGAGCTATCTCCGCCGCAATCCTCACCTTTGTGCGGGCGGGCGAGCATGTCATCTGCGTGGAGAGCGTCTATCCGCCCACGCGCACACTGCTGGCTGAGTGGCTCACCCGCTTCGGCATCGAGACAAGCTTTGTGGACGGCACTGAGCTGGGGGCGTTTGAATCGGCACGGCGCCCGAACACGCGACTGGTCTATCTGGAAAGCCCCACCAGCCTCGTGTTTCAGTTGCAGGATTTGCAGGCAGTGGCGAGCTGGGCGCGGGAGCATGGCATCCTGACGCTGTGCGATAACAGCTGGGCAACGCCTCTCTTCCAGAACCCACACGCGCTGGGCGTCGACATCGTGTTGCACAGCGCCAGCAAATATCTGGGTGGGCATAGCGACTTAATTGCGGGTGCGGTGGCAGGTCGCGCGGAACTGCTGCAGGCGGTCGCCCGCACGCGCGAGCTGATCGGCAGCATACTGGAGCCGTTCGGCGCGTGGTTGCTGATTCGTGGCTTGCGCACGCTCGCCGTTCGCATGGAGCGTCTCCAGCAGAGCGGTCTGCAGGTCGCTCGCTGGCTCGCCGGGCAGCCATTCGTGGCGCAGGTGAACCATCCGGGGCTGCCCACCCATCCCCAGCACGCGCTGGCACAGCGCCAGATGCGCGGCTACGGCAGCCTGTTCAGCCTGCGCACGGTTCCTATCACCGACGAACAAGCCTACACCTTCACCGACCACCTGCGCCTGTTTCGATTCGGTCCCAGCTGGGGCGGGCACGAGAGCCTCATGATTGGCTGGGCAGAGGGCGAACCCGGTGAACAGGGCATGCGCCCGTGGTTCTTCCGCCTCTATGTCGGGCTGGAGCATCCCGATGATTTGATCCGTGACCTTCAGCAGGCGGCGCACAAGGCGCAGCTGCTTTAGAGCGTGCTGTAGGCGCGAACGAGGCTGCCCGCGCCCAGCACCGCCCCGCGCATGCGCACATGCGATTCGATGACCACCTCGTCGTCCAGAATGCAATCTTCGAGGTGGCAGCCGTCGCCGATGGACACATGGGTGCCCAGGATACAGCCGTGCAGGGTGCTGCCGCTGCCGACGGTGCTGCCTGCGCCCACCACCGTGTAGCCGCTGAGCCGCACGCGTGATTCGATTCGGGCGGACGCCCCGATATGGCAGCCGGGCTCGATCTCGGCGTCGGGTTCCACCTCCGCCTCGTGCATCAGCCAGTAGCCGTCGGGCGTGCGGGTGCCCGGCGGCGCGAGCGCGGCGCGAACCTCGCCGCTGAGCAGCGCGCGGGTCGCCCGCATGTATTGCGACGGGCGCCCGATATCGAGCCAGAAGCCGCGCCCCTCATAACCATACACGGGCACGCCCTCGCGCAAAATCTGCGGATAGAACTCGCGCTCGATCGAGCAGGGGCGCAGCGGGATGCGCTCAATCAGCTCCGGCTCCAGAATGTAGATGCCCGCGTTGATAAAATCGGTGCCTTCCATCGGCTCGCCGCAGTCGGCAGCGCGTTTCTGCTCCTCGCTCGGCTCAAGGAACGCCTGCACACGCCCGTCGTCCGCCACCTCGATCACGCCGTAGGGATGCGGGCGTTGCACGCGATAGAGCGTGAGCGTCGCCTGTGCCCCACGCTCCTGATGCGCCTGCACAATCGCGCCGATGTCGAAATCGGTCAAAATGTCGCCGTTGAACACGATACAGCGCATCGGCGGTAGCCCCTCGACGGCGTTGCGAATGGCGCCCGCCGTGCCCAGCGGCTCCTGCTCCATCGCGTAACGCATGCGCACGCCGAACCGCGAGCCGTCGCCAAAGTGCGCCTCAATCCGATCTGCCAGATAGTTGGTGGCGAACACAATCTCTTCGGCGCCTGCGGCTTTTAACTGCGCCACCTGATACTCCAGAAAGGGGCGGTTCGCCACTGGGATCAGCGGTTTCGGGCGGCGCAGGGTCAGCGGTCGCAGGCGCGTGCCGAACCCGCCAGCAATAATCACACCACGCATCATCTCACCTCCATGTGCCCTTTGTTGCAAGTGTACCCTGCGTGGCCTGGGCGTCCCGCCCAGGAACACACCGTACGGACGCGGTCCCCGCGCCCTTCCCAGCAGCTGGGTCCCACCCGGCAGTACCTCTCACAGGCGGCGGGCGGTCGGCTCCCCGATGGTCAGTTCGAAGGTGCGTTCGATTCCGTCGGCGCCGCCGCGCACGGTCAGGCGAACCTTCTCGCCACGCCGAAAGCCGCCCTCACGCTTCAACACGCACTGCAGCCTGTAGCAGGGCACATAGCTCGCGCTGCCCATCACATCCGCGAATGCCGCCTGCAGATCGCGCGCCTCGCGCACCGCGACCAGCGTGCCATCGGTCGCATCGGCTAATCGCTGAAGCGTGGCGCGCACAGCCGGGTAGTCAGGGATCGATTGCTCATCGCCCAGAAACACAAAGAACAGGCGTGTGCCTGTTTGACGGGCGGCAGCCTCCACCTCTGCGTCAGTGCGACTGACAACCTCGGCGGGCACCTCGTTCGCACCGTCGGTGAAGCAGACCAGCCACCGCTCGCGGTTGGGCGGCTCACCCCGCAGGGTGTTAAGCTGGGCTATCAGTGTGTTCCAGAGCGGTGTGCCGTGCATGCTCGGACCCTGCTGCTCCAGAAAGTCCAGCGCGCGAACAGCTGCCTGCCGATTGCCTTCGCCCATCGGCACCAGCAGGTCGAAGTCGCCATATTGAATGGGGTTCAGCGAGGCGAAGCAACAGAGCGTCAGGCGAGTATCGGCGGGCAAAGCTTCGATGAAGCGTCGGGCGGCAGGAAAGCGCTGTTTATCGGGGTCGGAGCCGAACCGTCCACCCGTGCCAAACAGCGACGCCGACTGATCCATCGCCATCGCCACGCTCAGCTTGCGCCGCGCATCCTGCGGGCGCGGGCAGCGCGACCGCTTGACCGCCTGAACCCGCACCTGAACCTTCGGGTCGGAACAGCGCACGATGAACTGGGTCGGCTCATCACCCTGCAGACCCCGGCAGTCGGTGGTCAGATGCTCCAGCGTGAAAACAACGCTATTGGCGGGCAACGCCTGCGCCGTGAGCCGCTCGATCTGCCGCCTGCCCGCACAGCCCCCTATGAGCAACGCTAAACCCACCAGAGCGAACCAGACCCGTCCCATCTCTGCATCAACTCCTCACCCTGCTCCCTGTTGACAGAGGAGCGACAGGGTTTGATGGCTTTCGCCATCCAACCCTGTTGCCAGCAATAGTATACCAGCGTTTGCCCGGTTCGGGTCGGCTCTTTTGATTTTCAGCGGGTCTCGTCAAGGGTGTCCGCCTGGGCGCGGAGGCGCTGGGTGGTCGCCATCGGGCAGAAGCGCGGTCCACACATGCTGCAGAACGGCGCGAACTTGTGCGCCTCTTTGGGCAGGGTCTCATCGTGCATCGCCCGCGCCGTGTCGGGATCGAGCGACAGCTCGAACTGGCGGTTCCAGTCGAACTCGAACCGCGCCTTTGAGAGTTCGTCGTCCCAGTCGCGGGCGCCAGGGATGCCCTTCGCAATATCGGCAGCATGCGCCGCGATGCGATAGGCGATCAGCCCCTGCTTCACATCCTCTGCGTTCGGCAAGCCGAGATGCTCTTTGGGCGTTACATAGCACAGCAGCGCGGTGCCGTGCCATGCGACAATTGCCGCGCCAATCGCCGAGGTGATGTGGTCATAGCCCGGCGCGATATCGGTCACCAGCGGTCCGAGCGTGTAGAAGGGCGCCTCCTGACACCACTCCTGCTGGATACGCACATTCTCCTCCAGCAGATGCAGCGGGATGTGCCCCGGTCCTTCCACCATCACCTGCACATCTTTCGCCCACGCGCGTTTGACCAGCTCGGCAAGCGTGCGCAGCTCGGCTAACTGCGCCGCATCGTTCGCATCCGCCAGACAGCCCGGACGCAAGCCGTCGCCCAGACTGATCGTCACATCATAGCGCTGGCAAATCTCCAGCAGGCGGTCGAAGTGGGTATAGTAGGGGTTCTCTTTGTGATGAACGAGGCACCATTCCGCCATAATCGCGCCGCCGCGACTGACGATGCCCGTGACGCGATTGTTGGTGAGCGAGATGTAGTGGCGCAGCACACCCGCATGAATGGTCATAAAGTCCACACCCTGCTGGGCGTGATGCTCCACGATGTCCAGGAAGTCCTGCTCGGTCAGCTCCTCCACCGAGCGCACCTGGGTCAGCAACTGGTAGACGGGCACTGTGCCCACGGGCACGGGCGAATACTCCACGATTGCCTGACGGATGGCGTCGAGGTCGCCGCCGGTGGAGAGGTCCATCACGGTGTCGGCGCCCCAGCGGATGGCGGTGCGCAGCTTCTCCAGCTCTTCATCGACGCTCGCGCTGAGGGGCGAGCTGCCGATGTTGGCGTTGATCTTGGTGCGGAACTTTTTGCCAATCACAGTCGGCTGAAGGCTGGTGTGGCGGATGTTGGCGGGGATAATCGCGCGTCCGCGAGCGACCTCCTGACGCACGAACTCCGGGTCAACGCCTTCGCGCTCGGCGCAAAAGCGCATCTCGTCAGTGATGATGCCCTGTCGAGCGTAATGCATCTGCGTTACGACGCCCCTTCTGCCCTGCACATAAGTTGCTCGGCTCATCGTTTGTCCCTCCTTGCGCGGGGGATCAGGGGCGGAATGGGGCGAAGTCAGTGGGTTTCACCGTAGTAGCAGGGGCATCTTGCCCCTGACGCGCGACGCTGATGCCACTGACCGCGTTCCCTCCGCCGGTATTACCCGGATCAGGTTCCAGGGGTTTCCCCCAAAGGGGATCTCAGCCGCCTGACGGCAGCACCCCCCGCGGCTGATAAGAAGTATACCCGTCATGGGTCAGAAGGGGTATAGTAGAAGGGTTGATCGGAATGCTGAAGGGGCTTGCATGGCGTGAAGGGCAGGGCGCAGGCGAGCGGGATCGGGCGTGGCTGGGCTGGAGCGTCGCCTATCTGGCGCTGCAGACAGCGACACCGTTCGTGGTGGTGCCGCTGGGCTGGGTGTGGGTCGGCACGCTGATCAGCACGCTGGCGCTGATGGCAACGCTGCTGGGGCTGGTCTTCGCGCTTGCCCGATTGTGCGAAGTGCATCGCTGGCTGGCGCTCGCGCTGCTGATGGGGGGCGCGAGCGCGTTCGCCCTGTGGCTGCTACTGCCCACCCTGCTGGGACTGTCGGCTCACCAGCGGGTGTCGCCCCTGATCGCCGTGCCCTATCGCGCCCTGCACGGCTATCTGCTGATGCTGTCCGCGATCGGGCTGGGCTGCCTGCTCTCCCGAATCATCCGTGAAAGGAACCTGCTGGTGCCGGTGGTGCCGTTCGCGGCGCTGATCGACGCGCTCACGGTGCTGACGCCTGTGGGCTTTGTGAAGCGGGTGATGGAGACGGCACCGGCGGTGCTGGAGCGGGCAGCGGTCGCGATTCTGGCGTCGCCCGGTCTGGCGACGCCCGCGGTCAAGCGTGTGGTGCCGATTGCGCTGGTGGGCGCGGGCGATTTCGTGTTTCTGGCGCTCTACGCGGCGTGCCTCTATCGGTTCGGGCTGCGTCCCTTCGCCACAGCGGTCGGGCTATTTCTAACGCTGTGGGCGTATCTGGTGCTGGTGATGGTGGGCGTCACACCCGCGCTGCCCGCGCTCGTGCCGATGGCGGTCGTCATCCTCGCGGTCAACTGGCGGGCGTTCCAGCTCTCCCGTCAGGAGAAGTGGGCGAGCCTGCTCGTGCTGCTGCCGACCGCCGCGCTGCTGCTCTATCTGCTCTGGCGATTCTGAGATGGAAACGATACGGGATGCACTGTTTGCGCTGCTGTTCGTGGCGGATTCGCCGCTGACCATCGAGACGCTGAGCGAGGCGCTGGGTCAGCCGCCCGATGGGGTGGAGGCTGCGCTGAACCAGCTGGAGCGCGAACTAACGGCGCAGGGACCGATTCAGCTCCTGCGCGTCGCGGGCGGCTATCAGCTCGCGACGAAGCCCGAATATGCGCCCTATATCGCCCGCCTGCTGAACCCACCCCCGAAGAAGCTCTCGCGCGCCGCGCTGGAGGTGCTGGCGATTGTCGCCTACGAGCAGCCCGTCACCCAGGCGCAGATCGACGCCCTGCGCGGCGTGGACAGCAGCCACACCGTGCGCCAGCTGGTGGCAAGAGGACTGATCGCCGAAGTGGGGCGCAAAGAGGCGCCCGGTCGACCCGTGCTGTACGGCACAACGGCGCAGTTCCTGCACTACTTCGGGCTGAACAGCCTGGACGAGCTGCCCGAACCGCCTGAAGAGAGTGGGGCATGGTTCCCACGCCCCACTGCCTGAATCGCCTGAAGAAGGGCGCGGGAACCACGCTCCTACTCTTCATCACCACGCCCTCTGCCCTTCATCACCACGCCCTCTCCCCCTTCATGGGGAGAGGGATTAGACTCCCCTCTCCCACAGCGTGGGAGAGGGGCTGGGGGTGAGGGCTTTCTCGCAGGCTACGGGCGGGTCAAAAAGTTCTTCAGCAGCTCCTTGCCTGCCTCGCTCATGATCGATTCGGGATGGAACTGCACGCCTTCGATGGGGTAGCGTCGATGGCGGACGCCCATAATCTCGCCCTCGTCGGTCTCGGCGGTGATTTCCAGCTCGGCGGGCAGGCTCTCGCGGCGGATGACCAGCGAATGGTAGCGGATGACCCTGAGCGGGTTCGGCAAGCCGCGAAACACGCCCTGATCGGTATGGCGCACGAGCGAGGTCTTGCCGTGCATCGGGCGCAGGGCGCGCACAATCTCGCCGCCGAACGCCGCGCCAATCGCCTGATGACCCAGACACACGCCCAGCAGAGGGATTTTGCCCGCCGCCGCGCGAATGAGCGGCACGCAGATGCCCGCTTCATTCGGCGTGCAGGGTCCAGGCGAGATCACAAGGCAATCGGGTACCAGCGCCAGCACCGCGTCGACGGTCAGCGCGTCGTTGCGCACCACCTGCACCGTCGCGCCCAGCTCGCCCAGATACTGAACCAGATTGTAGGTGAAGCTATCGTAGTTATCGATCACCAGCACGCGCATCGGCAACCTCCCTCACGGCTAACTCGCTTCCTGCACGCGGAGCTGACCGCCGAGCAGCTCAACGCGAAGGGCGCGGGGCGGCTGACCTGCGCTGTCGACAGCGGTGGGCACATAGGGCGCAATCAGCATCAGCAGCTCGCGTTCCACCGCCCGCTCCAGCTCGCGGGCGCCGTAATGCTCATGATAGCCCTGCTCCGCCAACCAGTCGATAACGGCGTCGTCTACCGCCACCTCCAGCCCGCGCCGCCGATACATCTCCTGCAGGCGCGGCAGGAAGCGCGTCTCGATAATCTGTCGCATATGCGCCTTCTCCAGCGGCTGAAAGACGCACAGCGCATCGATTCGGTTCACAAACTCTGGCGAGAAGCTCTCGGCGAACAGCCGGCGCCAATCCTCGGGCGAATGCTTCTCGCGCAGGAAACCAACGGCTGTCTCTGGGTGCAGGTTGGAGGTCATCACGATAATCGTGTCGGCGAACGAGATGCGCCGCCCCTGCGTGTCGATGATATAGCCATCATCAAAAATCTGCAGGAAGACCTTATGCACCTCCGCGTGCGCCTTCTCGATCTCGTCTAACAGCACGACGCAGAAGGGGTTCTCGGCGACGAAATCGAGCAGGGGGCTGCCCATTTCAAAGCCCACATAGCCGGGTTCCGCGCCCAGCAATCGGGCGACCGTGTGCGCCTCAAAGAACTGGTTCATATCGAGGCGGAGCAGTCGGTCGCGCGAGCCGAAGAAGTATTCGGCGAGGGCACGCGCCATCTCCGTCTTGCCCACGCCCGTCGGTCCGACAAACAGGAACACCCCGTTCGGTCGCTCCGGGCGCAGGTCCAGCCGCCGAATCTTGAGGCTGAACACCCGCACCAGCGTTTCGATGGCGGCGTCCTGACCAACGATGCAGCTTTTCAGATAAGCCTCCAGCCCCTGCAGGCGCTCCATCAGCGACCGTTCGCCCGCGCCTATCGGCAGACCCGTGATGCGCTCCGTGACCTCCCACACGAGGCGCGGCTCGATCTGGTTCAGCCCCAGCATGCGGGCGCGACCGACCGCCTGATCCAGAATCATAATCGCCTTGTCGGGGAAGGGGCGATGGCGGATATTCTCGTCAGCGACCTGCACCATCAGCTGCAGCGTCCCGTCGCTGATGTCGATGCCCAGCTGCGTACGGAAATGGTCGCGCAACTGCTGCAGCACAATCAGTGTCTCCTGCGCGTCCAGCGGATGCACGGGGATGGGCTGGAACCGCTTGAGCAGGTCGGGTGCGTGCCCGACCTGACGCTGCAGGTTTTCAAGGCTGCTCACCGCGCCGATAACGGGGATGCGGCGGGTCACCAGATCGCTCAAGAACTGCAGGCGCAGCGCTTCCAGCGGCGGCGCGGGCGCGTTCAGGAAAATCTCGAACGGCTCCAGATAGAGAATCGCGTTCGCCGCGCTCGCCTCCTCCACCAGCTGAATATAGAAATCGGGCGCGTCGATGAGCTGCGGGAACAGGATCACGGGTCGGTTCTGGAGCGTTGGGGGCACGGTGCCTGCCGCGATGCGCTGTGCCAGCCCCTGCACGACGGCACGTCGCCCGACGCCCTCCAGCCCCACCAGCACCGCGTAGGGATTGATCGGGCGGCACAGCACCTCCATCAGGCACTCGATCTCCGCGTCGCGCCCCACCACCTGCGGCAGTGCGCCCGCCTTCGCCTGCTCGGTCAGATTCAGCCCCGCGCTTAATATGCGGAAGCCCGACCCGGAAGCCGACGCCCGATGCTGGCGCAATAACAGCAGCGACTGACCCAGGTGCCGCACAGAGATCCATTGCTTGCCCTCGCGCACCGCCTGCTCCGCCGCCAGCTGAACCACCTGATCGAGCGAGAAGGCGAACGATTCATCGCCGCCGCTCAGCTCCTGCTGGAGCGCCTGCTGAAGCGCATCGATGTCCAGCTCCGGCGCCAGCTGGTGGAGCGTGTTGCGGTGATGCTGAATCAGCGCCAGCAACAGGTGGCGGGCGTCGGCGCGGATCGACTGCGCCAGCACCTGCGCATGATGTAAAAGGCGCATCGCGGGCGCGGAAATCCGCACCCGCACCACCGACAACTCCTTCATCCCGGCGCGATTATACCTCTGCAGGTATAATGGCTCGTTGTGGGGAGGAGCCACGATGAGCTATCGCTGGGGTGTGTTGGGCACGGGTAAGATTGCGCATCGCTTCATGCAGGCGGCGGCGCTGGTGCCCGAAGCGCAGGTGGTGGCGGTCGGCTCCCGCGCTGCCGCAACCGCCGAGGCGTTTGGGGAACATTATCGCATCCCGCGCCGATACGCCTCCTACGACGCCCTGCTGAATGACCCCGAAGTGGAGATTGTGTATATTGCCACGCCGCACACCCTGCACGCCGAGAACACGCGCGCCGCGCTGGAGGCGGGCAAGCATGTGCTATGCGAGAAGCCGTTCACGCTGAACGCGCGTCAGGCGGAGCCGCTCGTCGCGCTCGCCCGCCAGAAGGGGCTGTTCCTGATGGAGGGCATGTGGACGCGCTGCTTCCCGCTCATCCGCGAGATTGTCGCTCGCGTGGGGGCTGGCGAGATTGGAACTATCCGCATGATTCAGGCGGACTTCGGCTTCCGTGCGCCGTTCAACCCGTCGGGGCGACTGCTGAACCCCGCGCTGGGCGGCGGCGCACTGCTCGATGTGGGTGTGTACCCCGTCATGCTGGCGTTCCTGTTTCTGGGCGAGCCTGTGCGCATCCACTCTGCCGCCGCCATCGGCGCAACAGGCGTGGACGAGCAGTGCGCGATCCTGTTCGAATATGCGGATGGCGCACTCGCGCTACTGGGCGCCGCCATCCAGACCGACACGCCCAAAGAGGCAACGATTTGCGGCACAGACGGGCGAATCCGTATTCACACGCCGTGGTGGAAGCCGTCGGAGGCAACGCTCACCCGCGCCGACGGCAGCGAGGAGCCAATCCGCCACCCCTACACGGGCGACGGACTGCAGTTCGAAATCCGCCATGTGCATGACTGCCTGCGGGCAGGGCGCACCGAGAGCGACTGGATGCCTCTGGACGAAACGCTCCGCATCCTGCGCGTGCTGGATACCATTCGCGCCCGGTGGGGGCTGATCTATCCCGACGAGAGGGAGTGAGCGTGTATGAGAGGGAGCGCCTTCGGATGGCTGATTGTGCTGCCCATCTTTGCGCTGGCGATAGGGCTGCGACTCTATAGCCTCGATGCCGACCCCGACTGGCGGCTCGACTGGAACCCCGGTCTGCTCACCGATGAGGCGTTCTACATGCACAACGCCCGCAATCAGGTGCTGTTCGGGCAGGCGAATCTGGATGAGTTCAATAATGCGGTGCTGAGTCCGCTGGTTCACGGGCTGCATGTGTGGGTTTTCTCGCATTTTGGGGTGGGCTATGTGCAGGGTCGGCTGGTGTCGGTGGCGCTGGGACTGCTCGGTGTGGTGCTGTTAGCTCGCCTGTTATGGATTGCGTTTCGGGGTGCGGGTGTGGCGCAGCGGGCAGTGCCCTCGGCAGCGGTTCTGGCGTGGCTGGGTGCGGCATGGCTGGCGTATGAGCATCTCTATCTGCTGTATAACCGCACCGCGTTGCTGGAGACGCCCGCCGCGTTCTTCTGTCTGTTGAGCCTCTGGCTGTTCGCGGAGGCGACGGTCTGTCCGCGGCGGTGGGGCGCGCTCATCTGGGGCGGACTGTCGGGCGCGGCGGCGCTGCTGGCGCTGGCAACCAAGTTGACCACGCTGCCGTTTGTGGCGGCGCTGGTGGCGGTGGGGCTGCTCGCACCGCTTTTCGATCGCGAATCGGTGGCGTCGGCGCGCGCTATCGGGCTGGCGGTGCTGATGGGCATGCTCATAGTGGGCGCGCTCTGGCTCTTCCTGTGGCTGATGCCCCACTGGGAGACATGGAGCCGCATGCAGGCGTTCTATCTGCGCGTGCAGGGTCGCCCGCACAGCTGGGCGGAGGCGTGGCGGGCGGTTCAGACCGCGCTGATCGGCGAGCGCTACGGGCTGATGCAGTTCCTGTTCCTGCATGCGCCGCTCGCGTGGCTGGGTAGCCTGCTCATGCTGGTGGGCGTGGTGCGTTCCGCGCGCCTGCGTGCCGCACTGACGCCGGTCGAGTGGGTGCTGATTGGCTGGGTCGCGCTGAGCTGGCTGCAGATGACACTGATGCGGATTGCGCCCACGCGCTACACGGCAGGGTTCATACCCGCAATGGTTGCTTTGCTATGGATTGCGATTGCCCGCTTCGAGCATCTGCGCTGGCTGCTCACTGAATCGGGTTTCAAAAGCTGGCTGGCACGGCTGCTAATCGGCGCGGGGGTGGTCTATTTTCTGCTGTTGCTGGCGTTGCCCGGTGTGGAGTGGCGCACGATGGAGTTCCCTGTGCTGGACAATCGCCTGCGTGCGCGATTGCTGATGGTGGCGTTTGTGGCGGCAGGCTGTCTCGCATGGTTGCTGCCGCGTGTGGCAGGGCGCCTCGCCCTGCGCGCCTCACCTGCCCTTGCCACGCTCATGACGGCGGTCGGGCTACTGCTCAACACGCCGTGGTACATCAGCTACTTTGCCGGGCGCACCTATCAGCTCAGGGAGTTCAATCAGCAGTTGACCCGCGCGTTGCCGGAGGGGTCGGTGCTGGTGGGCGTGGCGTTTGAGACGCCGTTCCGCTACTTTTTCGTGTTTCGCGGGCTGTGCAACGACCGTCAGCCGCCGCAGGCGATGGGCGCCACGCACCTGCTGGTGGTCGGCTCCGAAGAGACGCTGATTCGGTTCTGGACATCGGGCGCCGATTTGAGCCGCTGGTACACGGTATCGGATCGGGTGGAGCCGGCGGCGCACCCGATGCTGCGCGGGCGCGTGGGACCCTATCGCCTGCTGGTGTATGAGCTGCCCCGCGTCGACGCGCTCGGCTGGCGCGAATCGTCGCTCGCGCCGCGCCCGCGCATGGCGCCCAGCGCTATCCTGAAACCCCCTGCACCCTGAACAACAGAATCGGGTATACTCCTGACAGGTTGCAGCGGGTCGGCACGGAGTGGGAGTTCCATAACCCCCACTCTTTTCTTTAAAAAGACCGAACCCGTGCTGCACCGAAGGGGGTATCTGAATGCACTGTGAGGAGATCATAGAGGCTTTAAAGCAACTGGAGCGGGAGCGCCATATCCCGTTTGAGGAGCTGATGGCGACCCTTGAAGGGGCGTTCGCGAACGCCTATCGGCGGCAGACGCACCTGCCTTCCAGCGCGCGCGTGCACGCGAAGTTCAACCCCGCAGCCCCCCACTGCTTCTGCGTCATCGCAGAAAAAGAGGTGGTTGGTCTCGTAACCGACGAACACACCCAGATCAGCGTCGAAGATGCCCGCAAGATCAAACCCGATGCCGAAGTTGGCGAGATTATCCAGGTGGAACTGCCCGTCGAAGAGTTCGGGCGTGTGGCGGTTCAGAACGCGTTTCAACTCCTCGTGCAGCGACTGCGTGAACTGGAACGCGAGCATACGGTCAGAGATCTGCTCACCCGCAAAAAAGAGGTCATCCCCGCGCGAGTGGAACGATTTATCGGTTCGAAGGTGCTGCTCTCCTACGGACGCTTGGAGGTGATACTGCCTGAAAAGCATCAAAGCCCGCGCGATGTGTACGAGATTGGCGACACCATTCGGGTGTATGTGCTGGAGGTGCGCACGCCGCCCGCCGAGCCGGGGCGCGAGCCGCGCCTGCGCGATGTGAAGGTCATCGCCTCGCGCACCGACCCGATGCTGGTCGCGCACCTGCTCAAACAGGAGGTGCCCGAAGTCGCCAGCGGCGATGTGGAGATCAAAGCGATTGCTCGCGAGGCGGGTGAACGCACTAAAATCGCCGTCACCTCCAAAAACCCGCTGATTGACCCTGTGGGCGCGTGTCTCGGCTCGCGTGGCATGCGCATTCAGGCAATCAGCAACGAGCTGTTCAACGAACCCATCGATGTGGTCAAATGGAGTCGCGACCCGGAGCAGTTCATTCGCGAAGCGCTCAGTCCCGCCCGTGTGAACCGCGTGATTCTCAACCCCGAAAAGCGCGAAGCGCTCGTGGTGGTGCCGAACCATCAGATGCGTCAGGCGGTGGGGCGCGGCGGCGTGAATGTGCGCCTCGCCGAACAGCTCACCGGCTGGCGGCTCGATGTGCGCTCCGAAGGCGAGATAGCACGCGGCGAGGTCAATGGCGGTATCCCCTCCGCCCGACGCCCATGAAGCATGAACCCGTCCGGCGGTGCGCCAGCTGCCGGCGCACTGCCCCCAAAAAGGAACTGCTTCGTTTCGCCCGCCTGAAAGAGCGCGGCGGCTGGCGCGTCGTGCTGGATCAGGCGCAGAACCTGCCCGGACGCGGCGCGTACCTGTGCCCCCAGCGCGAATGCGTCCATCAGGCGCTTAAAAAGCGCGCTCTGGACAAAGCCCTCCGCGCACCCGTACCCCGCGAACTGTTGGAACAGCTGATGGCAAACCTTTAACGGCATACCCCGATTATGCCCAATCTATGACCAGTGCCTCCCTTCGGAACCCCTGACTTTCGCAAATCGATTTCCCACCGCTAACAGGAATCCCGTCTCTGCTGGCGAATCGGTCATCTGCCACAGGAGGAATGGGCATGGAAGCCAGGTTCGTTCATCTGCATCTGCACACGGAGTACAGCCTGCTGGATGGGGCGATTCGAATCCCCGAACTGGTCAAAACGGTCGCGCAATATGAGATGCCCGCCGTGGCAATCTCCGACCACGGCGTGATGTACGGCGTGATCGACTTCTACAACGCCTGCACAGAGGCGGGCATCAAACCGATTATCGGCTGCGAGCTGTATCTGGCGCCGCGCCGCATGCGCGACCGCACCCGTCAGGATCAGACCAGCTACCACCTACTAATGCTGGCAAAAGATGAACGCGGCTATCGCAACCTGCTGCGACTCAGCACGATTGCCCATCTGGAGGGCTTCTACTACAAGCCGCGCGTGGACAAGGAGGTGCTGCGCCAGCATGCCGAAGGGCTGATTGCCACCTCCTCCTGCCTCGCAGGCGAGATCCCTGACGCCCTGCTCAAGGGCAACTACGAACGCGCCCGCGCCCTCGTGCAGGAGTATTGCGAGATTTTCGGACGCGAGAACTTCTATATCGAACTGCAGGATCACGGTCTGCCTGAACAGCGCACGGTGAACGAGGGGCTGCTGAAGCTGGCAGAGGAGTTTCGCCTGCCCCTGCTGGTCACCAACGACGCGCACTATCTTAATCGCGAGGACGCCGAAATTCACGATGTGCTGCTGTGCGTGCAGACCAACTCGCGCATCGATGACCCGAAACGGCTCCGATTTGGCACGCAGGAGTTCTATCTCAAGTCGCCGCAGGAGATGGCAGAGCTGTTTGCCCACCATCCCGGCGCGCTGGCGAACACGCTGGAGGTCGCCGAACGCTGCAATCTGGCTCTGGAGTTTGGTCGCGCTCAGCTGCCTGCGCCCGACCTGCCGGAAGGCAAGACACCGATGGCGCACCTGCGCGACCTGTGCTACGATGCCCTGCCGCGCCTTGTGCCCAACACGCCTGACACCTATCTCCAGCGGCTGGAGTACGAGCTGTCGGTCATCGATAAGACGGGCTTCGCGCCCTACTTTTTGATTGTGCGCGACTTCGCCCAGTTCGCTCGTCAGCAGGGCATCTATTTCGGCGTGCGCGGCTCCGCCGCCGGCAGCCTCGTCTCCTACTGCCTCGGCATCACCGATATCGACCCCATCGAATATGACCTCACCTTCGAACGCTTCCTGAACATCGAGCGCATCCAGATGCCCGATATCGACATGGACTTTGAGGACGCGCGGCGCGATCTGGTGATCCGCTATGTGCGCCAGAAGTATGGGGAGGAGCGCGTAGCGCAGATTATCACCTTCGGCACGCTGGCAGCGAAAGCCGCCCTGCGCGATGTGGGACGCGCCCTGAACATCAACAGCGCCCTCATTGACCGCATCACCAGAGCCATCCCCAGCGTGCCCGGAATGACCCTCGAGCGCGCGCTGAGAGAATCGCCCGAGTTCCGACAGGAGTACGAGCGCACGCCCGAAGTGCGACGGCTGGTCGATCTGGCGCGGCGGCTGGAGGGCATCACGCGCAACGCCAGCGTGCATGCGGCGGGCGTGGTGATTGCCAGCGAGCCGCTGGTGGAGCGCGTGCCGCTCGCCCGCAGCGCCGACGGCGAACTCATCACCCAGTTCCATATGGGCAATCTGGAGCAGATTGGGCTGCTCAAGATGGACTTTCTGGGGCTGATGAACCTCTCCGTGCTGGCAAAAGCCGTAGAAAACATCGAACGCTCGCGCGGCGTTCGCATCAACCTGCGCGAGATACCGCTCAACGATGCAAAAACTTACGAGATGCTGGGGCGCGGCGAGACCACAGGCGTGTTCCAGTTAGAGAGCGCGGGCATGCGCCGCTATATCCAGCAGCTGAAGCCCCAGAATGTGCGCGAACTCGCCGCGATGGTCGCCCTCTATCGCCCCGGACCGATGGAGCATATCCCCACCTACATCGCCCGCAAGCACGGACGCGAGCCCGTTACCTATCCACATCCCCTGCTGGAGCCGATTCTCAAGGAGACCTACGGCGTGATTGTGTATCAAGATCAAGTGCTGAAGTGCGTGCAGGCGCTGGCAGGCTTCTCGCTGGGCAAGGCGGACATCCTGCGCCGCGCGATGGGCAAAAAGAAGCCCGAAGAGATGCGCCGCATGCGCTCCGAGTTCGTCAAAGGCGCCGCCGAAAGAGGCATCGACGAAGCGGAAGCCAACCGCCTGTTCGACCTGATCGAGCCGTTCGCCGGCTACGCCTTCAACAAGGCGCACGCTGTCTGCTACGCCCACATCGCCTATCAGACCGCCTATCTGAAGGCGAACTACCCCGTGGAGTATATGGCGGCGCTGATGGCGGTCTATAAGGAGAAAACCGAGAAGATTGCCAGCTGCATCGAGGAGTGCCAGTCGCTGGGGATTGCGGTGCTGCCGCCGGATATCAACCGCAGTGAGGCGGGTTTCACGGTGGAGCCAGCAGGGGCACAGGGCGGTGCGCCCCCATCAACACGGTCGCGCGAGCCTGCCTCTCGCCACGCCTACGCGATTCGTTTCGGGCTGGGCGCGATTAAGAATGTGGGCGAGTCGGCGCTGGAGGCGATTCTGCAGGCGCGGGCGGATGGAGGCGCGTTCGACGATGTGTTCGACTTCGCTGTGCGGCTGCACGAGCGGGGCGGGCTGAACCGCGCCACCTTAGAAGCGCTCATTCAGGCGGGCGCGTTCGAATCGCTCCACCCCAATCGCGCCCAGCTGCTCGCCGGGCTGGACACGATCCTCAACTATGCACAATCGGTGGCACGGGCGCGCGCGGCGGGGCAAAACTCGCTGTTTGAGGGCGGGCAGGAAGTGCATATCCCGAAGCCCGCTCTGCCTGCCATCGACGATCTGGGCACGCCCGAAAAGCTGGCGCTGGAGCGGGAGCTGCTGGGGGTCTACCTGTCCGCGCATCCGGTGCGCCCTTACGCCCGCGCGCTGGCGAAGGTCGCCACGCCCATCGCCCGCGCCCGCGAACGCGAAGCAGGCGCCTCCGTCACCATCGGCGGCATCATCACCAGCCTGCGCACGCGCACCACGCGCCAGAGCGGTGCCCGCATGGCGGCGTTCGTGCTGGAAGATCTCACCGGCAGCATCCCCGTCACGGTGTTCCCGCAAACCTATGAGGCGTGCAAAGGCGCCCTCATCAAAGACCGCGTGGTGCTGGTTCGCGGCAGGCTCCAATCGCGCGAGAATGGCGACCGAAACGGCAACGGCGAGGGAAATGGACTGGAGCTGATTGCCGAGCATGTGGAGCTGTTCGAACCGCCCGCCGATGAAGGTGAGGCGCAACAGGATAACGGTTCCTGCCTGCAGATTCGCCTGCGCCGCTGCCCGCCTGACCAGTTGAGCCGCCTGCGCCAGCTGCTGGAGCGCCATCCGGGGGAGGCGATTGTGCGCTTCGGTGTGGGCGCAAATGGCGCGACGCGCTGGGTGCAGGTGCCCCAGCGCGTCGCCCTCACGCCGCAGGTGCTGGACGCCCTGCGGCAGATGCTACCCGACGCCGAGATTTACGCGGTGTGAGCCTTGCGGCGGCGCAGCCCCAGCAGACCCGCCAGACCCGCGCCCAGCGCAATCATGCTCGCCGGCTCAGGAACCGCCTGGACGCCGTAGGAGAAGTCTCCATCGCCTGTGAGATCAGCAGCGTGTGCCCAGGAAATCCCAAAAGTC
>JBBIML010000031.1:0-34119 GCA_037444405.1 Armatimonadota bacterium | reverse complement strand
AGATGGTGATGCCGGGGGATAATGTGAACATGGAGGTGAAGTTGATAAGTCCGGTGGCGATAGAGAAGGGTTTGCGGTTTGCGATACGGGAGGGTGGTCGGACGGTGGGTGCCGGTGTGGTGACAGACATCCTGGACTAAACCCCCGTACGGCAACCCTCAAGGAGGCGGATGTTTATGCGACGCGATAAGATACGGATACGGCTGAGGGCATACGATCATCGGGTGCTGGATGAGTCGGTGCGGCGGATAGTGGAGCAGGTGCGCAGCACGGGCGCGCAGGTGCGCGGTCCCGTGCCCCTGCCCACCGACATCCGCCGATTCTGCGTGATTCGCGGTCCGCACATCGACAAAATCGGCATGGAACACTTCGAAATCCGCACCCATAAACGATTGATCGATATCCTTGAGCCGAACAACCGTACCATCGACGCGCTGAGCCGACTGGATTTGCCCAGCGGCGTGGATATCGAAATCAAGCTCTGATCGGAGGGCGTTATGAACGAGGAGAAGCTGACTCAGGAAGAGGTTAGCGCGACGGAACAGCCCGAATCGGCGGAAGGCACACCGGCATCGGCGGAGCCAGCGGGCGAGCCAGCTCAGGCGGGAGCGGGCGAACCGACAGCCGCCACTGAGCAGGTGGAAGCGCCGGCGCCATCGGAACAGCCTGCGGCGCAGACAGCGCCCGAACCTGCTGCCCCGCCGAAGCCGTCGTTGCCGCCGCCTCCCGTATTGAGCGGGCTGATCGGGCGCAAGCGCGGCATGACCCACATCTTCGACAACGAGGGGCGCATGATCCCCGTCACGGTGCTGGAGGTGGGTCCATGCTTCGTGGTGCAGGTGCGCACACCCGAAAAGGATGGCTACGCCGCTGCCCAGATCGGCTTCGAGCGCATCCCGCGCCGCAAGCTGAACAAACCGCTTGCAGGCATCTTCAAGAAGGCGGGGTTGGATCAGCCCCTGCGCTACCTGAAGGAGTTCCGCATCCTGTCGGGTCGGGCGGTGCCGGGGCAGGAGATCCGACCTGGCGATGTGTTCGCAGAGGGCGAAATCGTGCGCGTAACGGGTATCTCCAAAGGCAAGGGCTTCGCGGGCGTGGTCAAACGCTACGGGTTCGCCGGCGGTCCGATGACGCACGGCTCCATGACCCATCGCCGACCGCTCTCCAGTGGTGCCACCGGACCCCAGCGCGTGTTCAAGAACAAGCCGATGCCAGGGCGGATGGGCGGCGAGCGCGTCACGGTGCGCGGGCTGACCGTCGTGCGAATCGACGCGGAGCGCAACCTGATGCTGATCAGGGGCGCGGTGCCCGGCGGCAACGGCTCCATCGTCTATGTGCAGAAACAGCTCTCCAGCAAACAACAGTGAGGTGAACAGGGATGGCGAAGGCAACGGTTTATAACGCGCAGGGTGAACCCGTGGGGGAGATGGAGCTGAGTCCCGCCCTGTTTGAGCGCGCGGCGAAGAAGGCGGTGCTGCATCGCGTGGTGACGGCGGAGTTAGCCCACCAGCGGCAGGGCACCCACAGCACGCTCACCCGCGGCGAGGTGCGCGGCGGTGGGCGCAAACCGTGGCCCCAAAAGCATACGGGACGCGCCCGACAGGGTTCCATCCGCGCACCCCAGTGGCGACACGGCGGCGTTGTGCATGGACCCAAACCGCGCGACTATGATCCCGCTGTGAACAAAAAAGAGCGACGGCAGGCGTTCGCCGCCGCGCTCACCGATAAAGCCCAATCGGGCGCCCTGCGCATCGTCGACGAACTGAACTTCCCCGAAATCAAAACCCGACTCGCCGTGCAATTTCTAAATCAACTTGGGGTCACGGACGGGCGCGTGCTGATCCTGCTGGATCAACCCAACGAGGTGGTCTATAAATCGTTCCGCAACCTGCCAAATGTGCTGGTGCGAATCGCACCCGCTTTCGCATTACACGAACTCATTCCTGCCCGCCATGTGATTGCCACCCGGGCCGCCATCCAGAAACTGGAGGAGGTGTGGGCGCGATGAAACATCCCACCGAAGTGATTATCCGACCGTTGCTGACCGAGAAGGGCACCCGCCTGCGCACCACGCAGAACCAGTACCTGTTCGAGGTCGCGGGCGATGCCACCAAGATCGACATCGCCACCGCCATCAAGCAGCTCTATGGCGTGGATGTGCTGAAGGTGCGCACCATGTGGGTTCGACCGAAGCTGCGCCGGCTGGGACTGCGAAGACCCGGCTACACCCGACGCTGGAAAAAAGCCATCGTCACGGTCAAACCCGGACAGGTGATTGAAGACTTCATCGTCTAAACGAGGTGACTATCGATGCCCGTTAAAAAATGGAAACCGACATCGCCTGGCAGACGCTTTATGGTGACCTCCACCTATGAGGAGATCACCAAGACGGAGCCGGAGAAGAGCCTGACCGTCGGCTTGCGCAAGACGGGCGGGCGCAACAATCAGGGGCGTGTGACGGCACGCCATCGCGGCGGGGGCAACAAGCGCCTCTACCGCATCATCGACTTCAAGCGCAACAAGGATGGTATCCCCGCTCGCGTGGTGGCGATAGAGTACGATCCGAACCGCTCCGCCCGGATCGCCCTGCTGGAATACGAGGATGGCGAAAAACGCTATATCCTTGCCCCTGTCGGGCTGAGCGTCGGCGCAACGGTGATGAGCGGACCCGACGCCGACATCCAGCCGGGCAACGCGCTGCCCCTGCGCAACATTCCTGTCGGTACGCTGGTGCATAATATCGAGCTCTATCCGGGGCGGGGCGGTCAGCTGGTGCGCAGTGCAGGCGCCGCCGCGCAAATCCTGGCGAAAGAGGGCAACTATGCCACTTTGCGCATGCCCTCCGGCGAGATGCGCCTCATCCACCTCGACTGCCGCGCCACCATCGGGCAGGTCGGCAACCTGGATCACGAGAACGAGGTGTGGGGCAAGGCAGGCAAATCGCGCTGGATGGGACGCCGACCCCATGTGCGCGGCTCCGCCATGACCCCGCGCGACCACCCGCACGGCGGCGGCGAGGGCAAAGCGCCTATCGGGCTACCCCACCCCAAAACTCCATGGGGCAAGCCCGCGCTCGGCGTCAAAACCCGCCGCAATAAGCGCACCAGCCGATTCATTCTCAAACGCCGAAAGTAAACGGAGGTATCTATGGGACGCTCGCTGAAAAAAGGGCCTTATGTGGATCCGAAACTGCTCAAAAAGGTGCGGGCGATGGCTGCCCAAGCGCAGAAACGCCCCATCAAGACCTGGTCGCGTCGCTCGACCATCGTGCCCGAAATGATCGGGCTAACGATTGCCGTGCATGACGGGCGCAAGCATGTGCCCATCTATATCACCGAGCAGATGGTCGGGCACAAACTGGGCGAGTTCGTGCCCACGCGCACCTTCCGCGGGCACGCCGGCTCCAGCGAGCGCACCTCGAAGGTGAGGAGGTAAAACCATGCGAGCCAGAGCCAGCTATGTGCGCATTCCGCCCCGAAAAGCCCGACTGGTGATTGACCTTGTGCGGGGCAAGCCGGTGCAGGAGGCGCTGGTGATTCTGAACCAGCTGCCGAACAAGGCGGCGCGCCTCACGCGCAAGGTGCTGCAGTCGGCTATCGCGAACGCGGTGCATAACGAGGGCTATGACCCGCGCGAGCTGTTCATCGCGCGCGCCTATGTGGACGAGGGACCACGCTGGAAACGCATTCTGCCCAAAGATCGCGGACGCGCCTTCCGAATCCTCAAGCGCACCAGCCACATCACCATCGAGCTGGGCGCGCTCATGGCACAGCCGCGACGCACCGCGCGACGACAAGCCACCCCTTCACCCGCAAGCAGGGAGGAACAGGCATAAATGGGTCAGAAAATTCATCCGATCGGATTCCGTGTGGGTATCACGCGCGACTGGGAGAGCCGCTGGTACGCGCCCAAGTCGCAGTACCGCCATCTGGTCTATGAGGATTACCTCATCCGCCAGACAATCAAGAAGGGCTGGTACAGCGCCGGCATCTCCCGCATCGATATCGAACGCGCCGCGAACATTGTGCGGGTGATTATCTACGCGGCGCGACCGGGTCAGATTATCGGGCGTGGTGGGCACGGCATCGAGGAGGTGACCCGCGCCGTGCATAAAGCGCTGGCGCCCAGCAAGCCCGAGATTCGAATCGATGTGGAAGATGTGCGCAATCCCGACACCGACGCGCAGCTGGTGGCGGAGAACATCGCGCAGCAGCTGGAGCGGCGTGTGTCCCATCGCCGCGCGATGCGCCAGGCGCTGGCGCGCGCCGAACGCGCCAATGTGCGCGGCATCAAGATTATGGTGGCGGGGCGACTGGGCGGCGCGGAAATCGCCCGCACCGAATGGGAGCGTGTCGGGCGCGTGCCGCTGCAGACCCTCCGTGCCGATATCGACTACGGGTTCGCCGTTGCCTGCACCATCTACGGCACCATCGGCGTCAAAGTGTGGATTTACAAGGGCGACATCCCCGCCACCGAACGACGCATCCTGATGTCGACCGTGACCACACCCGAATCGGCGTTCGAGCCGCCCTCGCGCGTGGCGCGCCCCACACCATCCGACCGCCCCGCAGGACCGCGCCGCCGACGCGGTGGTGGGCGCCGACGCGGGCGTGGCGGCGGAGGTGGCGGTGGGGGCACGCAGGCGCAATCGCACGGCAACGCTCAGGGACGCAACGCCTCGCGCAACCGTGGCGCTCGCGACAGAGGCACGCCACCACCCGAAAGTAGCGCGACCCCCGAAAACGGCACGAGCCAGGAATGAAAACGAGGTGAACCGCTATGCTGATGCCGAAAAAAACCAAGTATAGAAAACAGCAGCGTGGTCGGCGCAAGGGCATCTCCAAAGGCGCCCGCGAACTGCACTTTGGCGACTACGGGCTGGTCGCGATGGAACCCTGCTGGCTGACCAATCGCCAGATGGAAGCCGCGCGCGTCGCCATCGTGCGCTACCTCCGACGCGGAGGCAAAATCTGGTTCCGCGTCTTCCCCGATAAGCCCTACACCAAGCGCGCCGCCGAGACCCGCATGGGCGGCGGCAAGGGCAGCGTGGAAGGCTGGGTCGCCGTCGTCAAACGCGGGCGCATCATCCTGGAACTGGGCGGCGTGGATGAAGAGCGCGCCCGCGAAGCGCTCCGACGCGCCAGCCATAAACTACCCATCAAAACCCGAATCGTCACCCGCGCCGACTTCCAGCTCGGTACGGTCGCTACGGGAGGTGAAACCGCATGAAACCGCTCAAACCCGACCAGCTGCGACGCATGACCACACAGGAGCTGGAACAGGAGTTAGATAAGCTGCGCAACGAGCTGTATCGCCTGCGCGTGCAACAGGCAGTGCGCCAGCTCAAGGACACAGCCGCCATGCGCATCACGCGGCGCAACATTGCGCGCATCCAGACCATTCTCAACGAGCGACGCCGATCAGCATCCGCAGGATAAGGAGGCTTACGAATGGACGAAACGATTCAGACAGCAACGGCATCGGAGCAGAGCGCGGCAGCGCCCGCCCGACCCTATCGGGGCAAGCGCAAGGTGCGCGTCGGGCGAGTCGTCAGCGACAAGATGGACAAAACGGTGGTGGTCGCCGTCGTGCGCAGCTTCCGCCACCCGCTCTACGGCAAGACGATTCGGCGCACCAAAAAGTATATGGCGCACGACGAGCGCAACGAGTGTCGTGTGGGCGACCTGGTGGAGATTGTGGAGACGCGCCCGCTCAGCCGCCACAAACGCTGGCGCGTGCGGGCGATTCTGGAACGACCCGAATGAGCGGCAGGAGGTGAAACGCGATGATTCAACAGTTTACACGGCTGAAGGTGGCGGACAACTCGGGCGCACGCGAGGTGATGTGCATCCGCGTGCTGAAAGGCTCCAACGCGCGCTACGCGCGGGTCGGCGATGTGATTGTCGCCTCGGTCAAAGACGCCGCGCCCAACATGCCCATTAAGAAGGGCGATGTGGTGCGGGCGGTGGTCGTGCGCACCCGCCGCGCCATCCGCCGACCCGACGGCACCACCCTGCGCTTCGACGATAACGCCTGCGTGATTATCAACAATCAGGGCGAGCCGCGCGGCACCCGAATCTTTGGACCCGTCGCCCGCGAACTGCGCGACCGCAACTTCATGCGCATCGTCTCGCTCGCGCCTGAAGTGCTATAGGAGGCGATCCGTATGGTACGCAAGTTAGCCAAACCTATCCGAATGAAAATCAAGACAGGCGATACCGTGTATGTGCTGTCGGGCAAAGATAAGGGGCGGCGCGGGCGCGTCATCCGCGTGATGCCCCGCGAGAACCGCATTATTGTCGACGGCATCAATCTGGTGACCAAACACCAGAAACCGCGCACTGCCACGCAGAAAGGCTCGCGCATCCAGAAGCCCGCACCCATCTTCGCCAGCAAGGTGATGCTGGTCTGCCCTCACTGTGACCAGCCCACCCGCGTGCGGCGCGTCCGCGGCGAAAATAACCGCTGGTTCCGCGTGTGCAAACGCTGCCACGAAATGATCGACGCCACAAAGTAAACGGAGGCGATTCGTATGGCAAAACAACAGACCAAACCCGCTGCCAGTCCGAAACCGCAGGAGAAGAAGGCTGCCAAACAGGAGAAGGGCGAACTGTTCGAAACCGCTGAAGTCGCGCTCCAGTTCGTGCCTAACCTGCGCCGCCACTATGAAGAGGTGGTGAAACCTGAACTGCAGCGCCAGTTCGGCTACAAAAATCCGATGCAGATTCCGCGCCTCGAAAAGATTGTAATCAATATGGGCGTCGGCAAGGGCGAGCAGGAACCCAAGCAGCTGGAGAACGCCATGCGCGACCTCGCACTCATCAGCGGGCAGAAGCCTGTTGCCACCGTCGCCAAACGCGCCATCTCTAACTTCCGCATCCGCAAAGGGCACCGCATCGGCTGTAAGGTCACCCTGCGCGGCAACCGCATGTATGTGTTCCTGGAGAAACTCATCAATATCGTGCTGCCGCGCATTCGCGACTTCCACGGGCTTTCACCCCACTCGTTCGACGGGCACGGCAACTACTCGCTGGGACTGCGCGAGCAGATTCTCTTCCCCGAAATCGTCTATGACCAGGTGGATCGCATTCGCGGCATGGACATCACTATCTGCACCACCGCCGAAACGGACGAGGAGGCGCTCGCCCTGCTGAAGGCGCTGGGACTGCCGTTCCGCTCCAGTTAATAAATTTAGCAGGAGGATGCACCGATGAAACCGTATCCAGCAGAGCATATTCGGAATGTGGCACTGGCGGGACACGGTGGGAGTGGCAAGACCACGCTTGCCGAACATCTGCTCTATATCGCCGGGCACATCGACCGCATCGGCTCCATCGAAAGCGGCAACACCACCTCCGACTTCGATCCTGAAGAGATTCGGCGCAAAATCAGTCTCAGCACCTCCCTGCTCCCTGTTGAGTGGAACGACTACAAAATCAACCTGCTCGATGTGCCGGGCTTTCCCGATTTTATTGGCGAACTCTACTCCGCCCTGCGCGTGGTCGACGCGGTGCTGCTGGTCATGCCCGCTCAGGCGGAGGTTGAGGTCGGCTTCGAAAACGCCTGGGAGCTGTGCGAAAAGTACCGGCTGCCGCGCATGATCTTCGTGAACAAGATGGAGCGCGATAACGCCGACCACAGCAGCCTGATTCAGAACCTGCGGGCAACCTACGGCAACCGCATCGTGCCCGTACAGGTGCCCATCGGCACGCAAACGGGCTTTCGCGGCGTGGTCGATGTGCTGCACAACAAAGCCTATCTGGGCGTGGATCGGGATACCACCGCCAGCGATGTGCCCACGGATTTGCAGGCGGAGGTCCAGCAGGCGCGCGAGATGCTGATGGAGGCGGCGGCTGAGACCGACGACGCCCTGCTGGAGAAATATCTGGAGGGCGAGCCGCTCACCGATGAGGAGCTGGTGCATGGTTTCCATGCGGGCGTGCGGGCGGGCACGATTGTGCCCGTGCTGTACGGCTCGGCGCAGGCAGGCATCGGGCTAACCCCGCTCTTGCAGGCGCTCATCGAGCTGGCACCCAGCCCTGTGGAGGCGCCCGCGCCCACCGCGACCGACCCGCGCACCGAGCAGTCCGTCCCGGTCGCATGTGATGCAAGCGCGCCCCTATGCGCCTTCGTGTTCAAAACGACCGCCGACCCCTATGTGGGCAAACTGACCTACTTCCGCGTCTATGCCGGGGTCATTCGCGCCGACTCGCAGGTATATAACGCCAATCGGGAGCGCGACGAACGCATCGGGCAGCTCTTCTATGTGCGGGGTAAAAATCAGGAAGCCACCTCCGAGATTCGGGCGGGCGATATGGGCGTGGTCGCCAAACTGCAGGAGACCGCCACAGGGCACACGCTGTGCGACCGCAGCCACCCACTCATCCTGTCGCCGATAGAGTTCCCCGATCCCATCTACACCGTCGCGATTGTGCCCAAAACGAAAGCGGATGAAGACCGCATGGGACCCGCGCTGGCACGCTTGCAGGAGGAAGACCCCACCCTGCGCGCACGGCGCGACCCCGAAACGGGGCAAACCCTGCTGATGGGCATGGGCGACCTGCATATCGAGAGCGTTATCGAAAAGCTCAAGCGCAAGTTCGGCGCGGAAGTCAACACCGAAGAGCTGAAAATTCCCTATCGGGAGACCATCAGCCGCCCGGTGCAGCGCGTCGAGGGCAAGTTCAAGCGTCAAACCGGCGGGCGCGGGCAGTACGGGCACTGCTTCATCAACATGGAGCCACTGCCGCGCGGCGCCGGCATCGAGTTCACCGAGACCATCGTCGGCGGCGCAATCCCCAAAAACTATATCCCCGCGATTGAGAAGGGCGTGCGCGAAGCCGCCGAGAAGGGCGTGATTGCGGGCTACCCCGTCACCGATTTCCGCGTGGTGGTCGTCGACGGCTCCTATCACGAGGTCGACTCGTCCGATCAGGCGTTCCGCATCGCGGGCAGCCTCGCGTTCCAGAGCGCGGCGGCGCAGGCGAACCCCATCATTCTGGAGCCGATACTGGAGGTGGAGGTGGATGTGCCCGACGCCTACACGGGCGATGTAATGGGCGATTTGAACGGGCGGCGCGGGCGCATCCAAGGCATCGAGAGCCTCGGCACCGGACGCCAGCTCATCCGCGCGCTCGTGCCGATGAGCGAGATGACCCGCTACGCGCTCGAACTGCGCTCCATCACGCGCGGGCGCGGACGGTTCCGAACCCGATTCTCCCACTATGAGGAGGTGCCGTTCAATATCGCGCAGACGCTCATCGAAAAGTACCAGAAAGAGAAAGCCGCCGCTGCCGAACACTGACCGCTCAGGTATAATACACCCCTGTACGAGGTGAACAACGCATGCCAAAAACAGCATGGATAGTCAAGGCGAAACGGAAGCCGAAGTTCAAGGTGCGCAAGGTGAACCGTTGCAACATTTGCGGGCGACGGCACGGCTACTTCCGCTACTTCGGGCTGTGCCGTATCTGCCTGCGCGAGCAGGCGCACCGGGGCGTGCTGCCCGGCGTGCGCAAAGCCAGCTGGTAAGGAGGTAGAAACCGACGATGATGACCGACCCGATTGCCGATATGCTGACCCGAATACGGAACGCATCGCGGGCGGGCAAGCCTGAAGTGAGCCTGCCCAGCTCGAAACTGAAGGAGCAAATCGCTGCCCTGCTCAAGCAGGAGGGCTTCATTCAGGACTACAGGGTGCAGCGCACAGGCGTCCACGCCACGCTCACCATCACGCTCAAATATACGCCAGAGGGTGAGCCAGTCATCCATCACATCGAGCGGGTGAGCAAGCCCGGACGGCGGGTGTACGCCTCCGTGGACGACCTGCGCCCCATCCAGCGCGGGCTGGGCACCGCGATTGTGTCCACCTCCAGCGGCTTGCTGCCTGACCGCGAATGCCGCAAACGGCGCATCGGCGGCGAGGTCATCTGTATCGTCTGGTAAGGAGGCGGAACTATGTCGAGAGTGGGCAAGCAACCGATCCCGATCCCACAGGGCGTGCAGGTGCGAATCGAGGGCAACCAAATCACCGTCAAAGGTCCCAAAGGTGAGCTGAGCCACCAGTTGCCCAATGTGGTGCGCGTGGTGCAGGACGATGGGCAGCTGCGCGTCGAACGGGTGAGCGACGACCGATTCGCCCGCTCCCAGCACGGGCTGCAGCGCACGCTGATTGCCAACATGGTCAAAGGCGTCTCCGAAGGCTTCGAGAAGACGCTGGTGCTGGTGGGTGTCGGCTACCGCGCCCAGCTGGAGGGCAATACGCTTGTGCTGCAGGTCGGCTATTCGCACCCTGTGCGTATTCAGCCCTATCCGGGCATCAGTTTCGCCGTCGAACAGGATCCGCAGACGCGCAATCTGTTGATTCGGGTGCGCGGTATCGATAAGCAGGTCGTGGGTCAGCAGGCAGCCGACATCCGCGCCGTGCGCCCGCCCGACTCCTACAAGGGCAAGGGATTGCGCTATCTCGACGAACAGCCGCGTCTCAAGCCTGGCAAACAGCAGGCGGGCAAAGGCGGCAAGAAGTAAGGAGGCGAATGCACGATGAAGCGCACTCCACGGGAAAAACGCATCATTCGACATCGGCGTATCCGGCGGGTCATCTTCGGCACGCCCGACCGACCGCGCCTGTGCGTCTACAAGAGCCTGAAACATATGTACGCACAAATTATTGACGATACGCGCGGACACACACTGGTTGCCGCCTCTACATTAGACCCCGCCCTGCGCGAGCAGTTGACCAGCACGGGCAACAAGGAGGCGGCGGCAGCGGTCGGACGGCTGATTGCCCAGCGAGCGCTCGAAAAAGGCATTACCCAGGTGGTGTTCGACAGGGGCGGTTTCCGCTATCATGGACGGGTCGCCGCCTTAGCCGACGCCGCCCGCGAAGCCGGGCTCAAATTCTGAACGGAGGCAACTTTATGAGACAGAAAAGTAAAGAGCGGATCAATCCCGATTTGCTGAACCTGCATGTGGAGCGTGTGGTCTACACGAACCGCGTCTCCAAGACGCACAAGGGCGGGCGCACGCTCAGCTTTCAGGTGATGGTGGTGGTGGGCGACACGGACGGGCATGTGGGCGTGGGGCTTGGCAAGGCGCGACAGGTGCCCGACGCCATCCGCAAAGCCATCGAGGCTGCCCGCAAAAGCCTGGTGTATGTGCCCCGAATCGGCACCACCATCCCGCACGAGGTGACGGTGGAGTTCGGTGCCACTCGCCTTGTGCTGAAACCCGCTTCGCCGGGCACGGGTATCGTGGCGGGCAGCACCGTGCGCGCCCTGCTCGAAGCCGCGGGCGTCACCGATGTGCTGGCGAAGCTGGTCGGCTCGCGCAACCCGATTAATGCCGCTTATGCCACCATCAGGGCGTTCCAGCAGCTGCGCACGCCCGAGCAGGTCGCTCAGTCCCGCAACATGCACCTGCGCACGCTCACGCCATGGTATGTGCGCAAGTTCAAGGAGGTAGCTGCCGAATGAGCAGGCTCAAAATCACGCTGATTCGTAGCCCCATCGGACGCAACGAGACCCAGAAGCGCACCGTGCGCGCGCTGGGGCTTCGACGGCTCCATCAGACCGTCTACCAGCCCGATAACCCTTCCATTCGCGGCATGATCGCCCGCATCCCGCACCTGCTGACGGTCGAGGTGATCGAGGAACCCCAGCCGAAGCCCAAACGCGGTCGCACGCGCAAAACCAGCGAAAGTCAAGCCGCTGAATCGGCGGCAGAGGAGGTTTCGCCATGATACAGTTGCACGATTTGAAACCTGCACCAGGTAGCAAGAAGCGTCGCAAGCGTGTGGGGCGCGGCATCGGCTCCGGGCACGGCAAGACCGCCGGGCGCGGCACCAAAGGGCAAAAGGCGCGCGACACCATCCCGCCCCGCTTCGAAGGCGGTCAAACGCCCATCCATCGCCGACTGCCTGTGCGAGTCGGCTTCAAAAACATCAATCGCACCGAGTACGCGATTGTGAATGTGGGCACGCTGGCAGCACGATTCGAGCCGAACGCCGAAATCACGCCCGAACTGCTCTTAGAGAAGCGAATCATCCGCAAGCTCAAAGACGGGCTGAAAGTGCTGGGCGAGGGCGAGATTAACTTCCCCATCACGGTGCGGGCACACGCCATCAGCCAGTCCGCCCGCGCCAAAATCGAAGCGGCGGGCGGGCAGGTCATCCTGCTGGAGGAATAGAACATGCTCAGCACCAACTTCGTTTCGGCGCTGCAGAGCGCGTGGAAACTGCCCGACCTGCGGGCACGCATCCTGTTCGTGTTCGCGATGTTCACCGTGTATGCCGTCGGGCTGCATATCCCCGTGCCCGGCGTCGACAGGGAGCATCTGGCGCGAATCTTTCAGGATCAGCAGCTGCTGGAGTTCCTGAACATCTTCACGGGGGGCGCGCTGCGCCGCCTGACCATCCTCGCGCTGGGACTGAACCCCTACATCACCGCCTCGATCATCATGCAGATTTTCTCCTACGCGGACCCGCGCATGCGCGAGGAGATGCGCGAGGAGGCGGGACGCCGCAAGATGCAGCAGCGCACCCGCCTGCTCACCATCCTGATTGCGTTCATTCAGGCAATCGGCTTCCTGTCCACCTTCCGCTCGGCAGGCGTGCTGGATGTTTCGGGCGTGCAGATGGTGCAGGTCATCATCGCGTGGGTGGCGGGCGCGATGTTCCTGCTATGGCTCGGCGAGCAGATCAACGAGAAGGGGCTGGGCAACGGCATCTCGCTAATGATCTTCGCCAGCATCGTCGCCAGCATGCCCTATCAGGTGTCGCGCACCTATGATCTGGTAGTGAACGGCACCGTGACGATGTTTCAGGTGGCGCTGCTGCTGGCGATTTTCGTGGGCACGGTGTGGGGCGTTATCTATGTGACGATGTCGCAGCGGCGCATTCCGATCCAGCATATGCGGCGCATCATTGGGCGGCGGCAGACGGTTGGCGGCACCTCCTACCTGCCCATCCCTGTGAACGCGGCGGGCGTGATCCCCATCATCTTCGCCGTCTCGCTGCAACTGCTGCCCGCGACCATCCTGCAGATGCTGCCCTATGACCGCGCGAACCCGCCCACATGGGCAATCTGGGTCAACGACATCCTCACCATCCTGACGCCCGGCGGGGGCATGTGGGGGTCGCTTATCTATGCGTTCCTGATCTTCGTCTTCACCTACTTCTATGTGGCGGTTGTGTTCAACACCGACGAGATTGCCGAGAACCTGAAGCGGCAGGGGGCGTTCATTCAGGGCGTGCGCCCGGGCAAGCCGACCGCCGACTACCTCAACGATGTGCTGACGCGCATCACGGTGGCAGGCGCGCTGTTCCTCGCCATCGTCGCCCTGCTGCAATACTGGGTTCCTGACCTGACCCGCATCCAGACGCTGACGATTGTGGGCGGCACTTCGGTGCTGATCCTGGTCGGCGTCGCCATCGACTTCGCTCGCCAGTTGCAGGCGCAGCTGGCGATGCGCCAGTACGAAGACTTCCTGAAATGAGGCTCGTTCTGCTGGGACCACCGGGCATCGGCAAGGGCACGCAGGCGAAACGGCTGCAGCAGCACTATGGCTGGCAGGTGATTGCCACAGGCGACCTGTTGCGCGAGGCGATTGCCCGGCGCACGCCGCTGGGCGAGCAGGCGCACGCCTATGTGTCGCGCGGCGAACTCGTGCCCGACGAACTGGTCAACCAGATTGTGTTTGAGCGGTTGCGCACGCTGGACGATTTCGTGCTGGACGGCTACCCGCGCAATCTGGCGCAGGCGCAGGTGCTGGACGAGTTCCTGCAGGGTCAGAACCGCCCGCTTGACGCCGTGCTGGCGTTCGAGCTGGATGACGAGCGCATTGTGGAGCGGTTGAGCGGTCGGCGCGTCTGCCCGAACTGCGGCGCCATCTATCACATCGTGAGCCATCCGAGCCGTGCGGGCGACCGCTGCGAGCGGTGCGAGACGACGCTGATCACGCGCGAGGACGACCAGCCCGACACCATCCGCCGCCGCCTGCAGGTCTATCGCCAGCAGACCGAGCCGCTGATTGCTTACTATCGCGAGCGCGGCTTGCTGCGTTCGGTGGACGCCAGCGGCGACCCCGACGCCGTGTACCAGCAGGTCTTGCATGCGCTGCAAGAAGTGATAGCCCCATGAGAAATCTGCATCTGATTAAATCCGCTGATGAGATTGCCCGCATTCGCAAGGCGGGTCGCATCCTCGCGCGGGTGCTGAAAGCCTGCGCGGAAGCCATCGAGCCGAACCGCACGACAGGCGCGGAGCTGAACGCGCTCGCCGAGCGGCTCGTGCTGGAGATGGGGGGCTTCCCCGCCTTCAAAGGCTATCGCCTCTACCCCGCCGCGCTCTGCGTCTCCTTTAATGAGGTTATTGTGCATGGCATCCCTGACCAGCGCGTTCTGCGTGAGGGCGATCTGGTGAGCCTCGATATGGGCGTGTTCTATGAGGGCTACTGCGCTGACGCCGCGCTCACCGTCGCCGTCGGGCGCGTGGACTATCAGCGCAAACGACTGGTGCGCATCACTGAAGAGGCGTTCTATGAGGCACTGAAGGTCGCCCGCGCGGGCAACACCACTGGCGATATCGGCGCCGCGGTGCAGCGCTATGTGGAGCAGTTTGGGTTCCAGCCTGCGCACGGGCTGGCAGGGCATGGCGTCGGACGCGCCGTGCATGAGCCGCCCGAAGTGCCCAACACTGGCGAGCCAGGCAGCGGCATACGCCTGCAACCGGGGATGGTCATCGCCATCGAGCCGATGATTGTGATGGGCACGCCCGATGTGGAGGTCGCCGATGACGGCTGGGCAATTCGCACCGCCGACCACCAGCCCGCCTCCCACTACGAACACACCGTCGTCATCACCACCGATGGAGCCGATATTCTTACGATGGAGTAAAATATATTAATGAGGAGGTGATGCGATGGCGAAGGTCGAAGGCAAGGAGATCGAGGTCGAGGGCACTGTGGTCGAATGCCTGCCCAACACCCTGTTTCGGGTGGAGCTGGAGAATGGGCATCAGGTGTTGGCGCACCTGTCGGGCAAGATGCGCATCCATTTCATTCGCATCCTGCCGGGCGATCGCGTGAAGGTCGCGCTCTCGCCCTATGATCTGACGCGCGGGCGAATCGTCTATCGGTACAAATAGGGCTTGCATCGCGTCGATGGGGTATAATAGGCACTCGCGTGTGGCGGCGTTCACGCCTGCCCCACGCATGCTGAGGTGAGACCCATGAAAGTACGAGCATCGGTGAAGCGGATGTGCGCCAAGTGCAAAATCATTCGGCGTCGCGGGGTCGTGCGTGTCATCTGCACGAACCCGAAACATAAACAGCGACAGGGATAGGAGGCAAGTATGGCACGAATCGCCGGCGTGGACCTGCCACGCGATCGGAAAATCGAGTACGCGCTGCCAGTCATCTATGGCATCGGGCTGAGTACCGCCCGCAAAATCTTGCAAAAAACGGGCGTCGACCCGAACAAGCGTGTGCGGGAGCTGACCGAAGAGGAGGTCGCCAAACTGCGCGACGAGATCGAGCGCAACTACACCATCGAGGGCGACCTGCGCCGCCAGCAACAGATGAACATTCGGCGGCTGATCGATATCGGCTGCTATCGCGGGCTGCGCCACCGACGCGGGCTGCCCGTGCGCGGACAACGCACCCGCACCAACGCCCGCACCCGCAAGGGTCCCAAGAAGACCGTCAGCACCGGTCGACGCCGCAAAGCCAAGAAATAAGTGAGAGGGAACGATTATGGCACGCAAAGCACGAGCCGGAGTGGCACAGAAACGGGAGCGTAAAAACATCACGCACGGCGTCGCCCATATCCAGGCGACCTTCAACAACACGATTGTTACCATCACCGATGTTAAGGGCAATGCCATCTCGTGGGCGAGCGGCGGCACGGTGGGCTTCAAGGGCACCAAGAAGGGCACGCCCTTCGCCGCGCAGCTGGCGGCGGAGCGCGCCGCCCGCGCCGCGATGGAACACGGCGTGCGCAAGGTCGATGTGATGGTCAAGGGACCCGGCCCGGGACGCGAGACGGCTATCCGCTCGCTGCAAGCCGCCGGTCTGGAAATCCTCTCCATCAAAGATGTAACGCCCATCCCGCACAACGGCTGCCGACCGCCCAAACGGCGCCGCGTATAAGCAAGGAGGAAGCCTGTTATGTCGGTTATCTGGGAAGCGAAATGCAAAATGTGTCGTCGCGCAGGAGTCAAGCTCTTTTTGAAGGGCGACCGCTGCTACACCAGAAAGTGCGCCCTTGAACGGCGCAACTTCCCGCCCGGTCAGCACGGACCCCGCACGCGCGACCGCAAATTGAGCGAATACGGCGAGCAGCTGCGTGAGAAGCAGAAACTGCGCCAGATTTACCAGCTGCGCGAGGCGCAGTTCCGCCGCTATGTGGAAGAAGCCCAGCGCCAGCGCGGCGTCACGGGCGAGGTGCTGCTGCGTCAGCTGGAGACGCGCCTCGACAATGTGGTCTACCGGCTCGGATTCGCCGCCTCGCGCGGGCAAGCCCGCCAGATGGTCAGCCACCGCTTCATCACCGTCAACGGGCGCAGGGTCAACATCCCCTCCTATCAGGTGCGCCCCGGCGATGTGATTGCCCTGCATGAGTCGAAGCGCGATACGGCGCTGGGCAAGCAGGCGCTCGCCCGCGCCGCCGAGACCAACCCGCCCGCATGGCTGCGCTACAACCCCGAAACCCAGCAGGGCGTCGTCGTGCAACTACCCGAACGCGAACAGGTCGACACCAATGTCGATCTGCAGAAGATTATCGAGTTCTACAGCCGATAAGGAGGCAAACGCTATGGTTCGAGAGATGGTACAGCCACAGGTGCGGGTCATTCGGGCGGATGACGCCTACGGCAAGTTCGAGGTGGAGCCGCTGGAGCAGGGCTACGGCACCACACTGGGGAACGCCCTGCGGCGCGTGCTGCTGTCCTCCATCGAAGGCGCTGCCATCACGGGCGTGCGTATCGAGGGCGTGCTGCACGAGTTCGACACCATCCCCGGCATGAAAGAGGATGTGCTGCAGTTCCTGCTCAACCTCAAGAATGTCGCCCTGCGCGTCAACAGCCTGCACCCGCTGAGCCACTACACCCTGCGCCTGAATGTGCAGGGACCCGGGCGCGTGCATGCTGCCGACATCCAGTGTCCCGCCGATATCGAGATTGTGAACCCCGAGCTCTATTTGGCGACGCTAAGCGATGTGGGCGCGTCGATCAACGCCGAGATTCTGGTGGAGATGGGGCGCGGCTTCGTGCCTGCCATCAAGCGCGAGCGCGAACGCGGGCAAATCGGCTTGATCCGCCTGAATGCCCTGTTCAACCCTGTGCGCAAGGTGAACTTCCTGGTGGAGCAGACGCTGGTCGGCGAGCGCACCGACTACGACCGCCTGATTCTGGAGGTGTGGACGAACGGCGCGATGCACCCCGTCGAAGCCGTTCAACGCGCCGCGCAAATCCTGCGCGACCAGTTCGAACTGCTCACCAGCATCAGCATGGATGAACTGCCCACCGAGATCGCCGTCTCCGCCCCCGAGATCGGCTCATTTGGCGTGCCTGACCGACCGCTGGAAGAGATAGGGCTGTCCACGCGCATTATTAATGCGCTGCGATCCGCCAACATCACCACGCTGCACCAGCTGCTCAACCGCACGCGCGAGCAGCTGAGCGAGGTGCGCAACCTGGGGGATAAAGCCCTCCAGGAACTGGAGGAACGCCTGCAGGCGATGGGACTGGAGCTGCGCAAGGAAGGAAGGAGGCGAAAAACGCGATGAACCACGGCGCTGGCTACCGAAAACTGGGACGCGCGAGCGACCATCGCCGCGCAATGCTGCGGAACCTGGTGCGCTCCCTGCTGATTAACGAGCGCATCGTGACCACGGTGCCACGGGCAAAGGAGGCGCGACGGCTCGCCGAACGCATGATCACGCTGGCAAAACAGGACAGCCTGCATGCACGGCGCCAGGCGCGACGATTCCTCAACGACGAAAGCCTGGTCAAGCACCTGTTCGATAACATCGGTCCGCGCTATCGCAACCGCAACGGCGGCTACACGCGCATCGTGCGAATCGGCGTCCGACGCGGCGATGCTGCCGAGACCGCCGTGCTGGAGCTGGTCGAGTAGATGCGCAACTCTGTTGCGTGGCTGGGGCGTCCACGCCCCAGCAGAATGTTGGAGCGGGTCGAGTAGATGCGCAACCTGCGACTGCTCGTGGAGTATGACGGCACCGACTTTCACGGTTTCGCCCGCCAGAAAGATGCCCGTACCGTGCAGGGCGTGCTGGAGACCGCCCTGCAGGCGCTTCTGAAGGAGCCAGTGCAGGTGATTGGCGCGAGCCGCACCGACGCAGGCGTGCATGCGCGCGGGCAGGTGGTCAACTTCTTCACCGCTCGTCCCATCCCCACCGAACGGCTTGTGCCCGCGCTCAATCGGCGGCTGCCACCCGATCTGAAGGTGCTTCGCGCATCGGAGGCGTCGCCGGAGTTCCACGCCCGCCATTCCGCCCGCAGCCGTCTCTATCGCTACACGCTCTACACGCGCCCGCACCCGTCCGTGTGGCGCATCCGCTACGCCTATCACTACCCCTATCCGCTCGACACCGAACGGATGCAGCAGGCGTTGCAGCGGCTGGAAGGCACGCACGACTTCCGCGCCTTCAGCATCAAAACGCCCGACGAGCAGACGACCATCCGCACGCTCTATCGCACCGCCGTGCGACGCACGCGCGACAGCATTCAGATCGAGCTGGAGGGCAGCGGCTTTCTGCGGGGTATGGTGCGCCTGATCGTGGGAAGCCTGCTGCTGGTCGGACGCGGACGCCTGCATCCCGACGCGCTCTACGAACGCCTGCAAAGCGGACGGCGCGTCACCACGATGGCGCCCCCACAG
The DNA here is from genome assembly GCA_037444405.1 of Armatimonadota bacterium. GTDB lineage: Bacteria > Armatimonadota > Fimbriimonadia > Fimbriimonadales > GBS-DC > HRBIN15. The sequence goes on along the minus strand of JBBIML010000031.1, from coordinate 15,223 downwards.
GGACTGTGCCTGATTCGGGTAAAATATTGACTCGGTTCGCAACGAAGGAGGCAACGATGAGACAGCGTACATACACGGCGAAACCAGAGGAGATCACGCGCACATGGTGGGTCGTGGATGCAGCGGGCAAACCCGCCGGGCGGCTCGCCGCCCAGGTCGCACGCCTGCTGCAGGGCAAACACAAGCCCATCTACACCCCCCACATGGATGTGGGCGACCATGTGATTATTCTGAACGCTGAAAAAGTGGTCTTCACAGGCAGAAAGTGGCAGGAGATGCTTTACCATCACACGATGTATCCGGGCGGTCTGCGGGCGTACACGCGCAAACAGCTGTTTGAGAAAAGCCCGGAGGCACTGCTGGAACGGGTCATTAGCGGCATGCTGCCCAAGAACAAACTGCGCGACCGCATGCTGAAGCGTCTGCGCATCTATCGGGGCGCGGAGCATCCCCATGCCGCCCAGCAGCCGCAACCGTATGAACTCTGAGCGAGGTGAACACAGACGATGGCGGAACAGGTTCGTTATTATGGCACGGGGCGTCGGAAGACCGCATCGGCGCGTGTGTGGCTGATGCCCGGCACCGGCAGGATTGTGATTAACGGGCGTGAGGCGCCGGATTACCTGCGGCGGCTAACCCTTCAGCGAATCGTGCAGCAGCCGTTGCGCCTGCTGGGGCTGGAAGGGCAATACGATGTGATGGCGACCGTGCGCGGGGGCGGGCTGTCGGGTCAGGCAGGCGCGATCCGGCTGGGCATCGCCCGCGCCCTGTTGCAGGTCAACCCCGAATTTCGCCCCATTCTCAAGCAGAACGGCTTGCTTACCCGCGACGCCCGCGAGAAGGAGCGCAAGAAGTACGGACGACACGGCGCCCGACGCGGGTTCCAGTATGTCAAGCGGTAGATGCGCCTTCTGTTAGTTGGCGGCGGTGGACGCGAACACGCGCTCGCATGGAAACTGGCTCAAAGCCAGAGTTGCGAGCGGCTGTTCGTTGCGCCCGGCAACGCGGGCATCGCCGCCATCGCCGAGTGCATCCCCATCCCGCCCAAAGACATCCCCGCGCTGGTGCGATTCGCCCGCGAGCAACGCATCGATCTGGTGGTGGTCGGTCCCGAATCGCCGCTGATTGCGGGACTTGCAGACACCTTGCAGGAGAGCGGCATCCCCTGCTTCGGTCCTTCACGCGCCGCTGCCCGCCTGGAAGGCAGTAAGGCATTCGCCAAACAGCTCATGGCGGAACTCGGCGTGCCCACCGCGCCGTTCCGCGCCTTCGACGACCCCGCCGAAGCCCGACGCTACCTGCAGGAACGCTTCGCCTATCAGAAATGTGTGGTCAAGGCGGATGGTGAGGCGCTGGGCAAGGGCGCGTTCGTGTGTGAGACGCTTCAGGACGCGCTGGATGCGGTGGAGTTCCTGATGGAGCAGCGCGGGCTGGGCGAGGCGGGAGCGCGCGTGGTCATCGAAGACCGCCTGTACGGGCGCGAACTGTCGTTGCTCTGCTTCACCGATGGTCAGGCGGTGTGCCCGATGCCGCCCGTGCGCGACTACAAACGCGCCTTCGACGCCGATCGGGGTCCGAACACGGGCGGAATGGGCTGCTTCACGCCCGTGCCCGACGCCACGCCCGCCCTGCTGGAGCAAGCTGTTCAGCAGATTGTTCAGCCTGTCGTGCGGGCGCTCGCCGGGCGCGGCACGCCCTATCAGGGCGTCCTCTACGCTGGATTAATGATTGTCAACGAACAGCCCTGCACGCTGGAGTTCAATTGTCGCTTTGGCGACCCCGAAGCGCAGGTGCTGCTGCCCCTGCTCCAGACCGATCTGGTGGCGATTGCGCAGGCGGTGGTGGCGGGCAGGCTGGGCGAGATGCGCGTGGCGTTTGAGGCGCGCGCGGCGGTGTGCGTCGTGCTGACATCGGGCGGCTACCCGGGTGACTACCGCACCGGTCTGCCCATCGAGGGGCTGGAGCGCGCCCAGCAGATGCCCGATGTGCTGATTTTCCACGCGGGCACGCGTCTGCAGGAGGGGCGCATCGTCACCAGCGGCGGGCGCGTGCTGAATGTGGTCGGGCTGGGCGACACCCTCCCCGAAGCCCGCCAGAACGCCTACCGCGCCGTCGAACAAATCCACTTCGACGGCATGCACTTCCGCACCGACATCGGTTCAACCTGAATCCTCAAGTGGTCGTAGGTTCCGCCTACAACGCCAGCGGTTCAGAGCGCGCCTTTCGCTGGACAGTGGCTGGAGGGATGCAAGCTCTCGGTACGCTACCTGGCTATGCGCATAGTGGCGCTCGAGGTGTTTCAGTTGTTGGTGTCCCCACCCCCGGTGTCCCCTCTTCTGCAGCTTCGGGCGTAGGGGATTTTGCATGCGCGCGTCGCTCCCCTCTCCCACAGCGTGGGAGAGGGGTAGGGGTGAGGGGCAACTTATCCCCCAGATTGCAGGAAACGCGCCAGCAGGCGCGAAACTCCCTGTCAGGATACCAGAACGATGGCACGGACGCTGACACGAATCCGAATCCACGGCTTCAAGACCTTCGCCCAGCGCGTGGAGATCGAACTCAGCCACGATCTCGTCGCGGTGGTCGGTCCGAACGGATGCGGCAAGAGCAACCTCGTCGACGCGATTGTGTGGGCGCTGGGCGAGGTCAGCGTGCGCTCGCTGCGAGCCGCCACGCCGACCGAAGTGCTGTTCAGCGGCTCCAGCACCGAGAAGCCGCTCGGCATGGCGGAGGTCGCCCTCTGGTTCAATAACGAGTCGCGCTGGCTGCCGCTCGATGTGGACGAGGTTCAGATCACGCGCCGCCTGTATCGCTCGGGTGAGTGGGAGTGCTGGATCAATCGCACGCCTGCCCGCCTGCGCGAGGTGGCGGAGCTGTTCGCCAACACGGGGCTGGGGCGCGGCGGCTACGCGATTGTCGGGCAGGGCGAAATTGAAGCCTTCCTGACCGCCGAACCCGAAGAGCGACGCCGCTGGCTCGAAGAGCTGGCGGGCATCGCCTTCTACCGCCACCGCCGACGCGACACCGTGCGCGACCTCGAATCAACCCGAATCCATCTGCAGCGCGTGGAGGATGTGTTGCGCGAGCTGGAGCGCCAGCGCGAACCCCTGCGCGAGCAAGCGGAGCGCGCCCTGCTCTACCGCCAGCTGCAACAGCAACTGCGCCAGATGGAGCGCCAGCTGCTCCAGCAAGAACTCGCCCAGCTCCATCAGCAACTGCGCCAGACGCTCGGCGAACGCCAGCAACTGCGCACGGCGATGGAGCAGGTTCAGCAGGAACTGACCCTCTGCGAGAATCAGGCAGAAGCGGAAGGTCAGATTGTCGCCCGCCTCGAAGCCGAGATGGAAACCCTGCGGATGCTGCTGCAGAACCAGCTGAGCGCGGAAGAGCGACTGCAGGGCGATTTGAAAGCCATGCATGAGCGCGAGCGCACCCTGCAGGAGCTGAGGCAGACCCTTGAGGAGGAGACCGCCACACTCCGCGAGCAAGAGAGCCGTCAGGAGCGTGCCATCCACCTGCTGCAGGCGCGCCTGCAGACCGCCCGCGCCGCGCTCCAGCAGCACCTGCCGCGCCTGCAACAGGCGCGCGCCAGAGTGGACGAGCTGGAGCAGGCTCGCAGGGATTTCGAGAGCCGCTATCAGCAGGCGTTGCAGACGCAGGCGCAACGGGAGCAGCGCCGCCGTGAACAGCTCGCTCTGCAGGCGCGTTTGCAGGAGATTGAGAACGCCGAACCCGTGGCGCAGGCGAGCCTGCAGCGAGCGACCCAGGCTCTGGAAACCGCCCTCGCGCACGAGCATGCGCTCCGCCAGCAACTGAGCGAGGCAGAAGCCGACCATTTGGAGGCGAATCGTCAGCTGGAAACGCGCCAGTCGCAGTTGAACGCCCAGAGCGCCCGCATCAGCCAGCTTCAGGCGCGGGTACAGGCGCTCACGGCGAGCCTGCAGGCAGGTGAGGGCGCGTCGCCCGCCGTGCGCCGCCTGCTCCAGGCGTTGCAACGGGGCGAACTGCAGGGCGAATATTATCCCGTCGGCGGCATCCTGACCGTGCCACCCGAACTCCAGCATGCCGTTGAAGCCGCGCTGGGCGCCAGCGCGAACGATATTATCACGCCCACCGAAGCCGAAGCCCGCGCCGCCATCGACTGGCTCAACCGCACCCAATCGGGTCGGCTCACCTTCCTGCCTCTGGACATCCTGAGCGAGGGAGAGCCTGCTAAACCCCTCTCCCCCTCTGGGGGAGAGGGTACGGGTGAGGGAGACGGCGTTCTCGGCTGGGCAGCCGAGATGGTGGCGTATGAGCCGCGCTTCGAACGCGCGGTGCAACACCTGCTGCGCCGCACGCTGATTGTGGACACGCTGGAGAACGCCATCCGCCTCCTACAAGCCCTGCGCCGCGCCCAGCCTGGCGGGCGAATCCCGCGCATGGTGACGCTTAGTGGCGAGCTGGTTCAGCCCAGCGGGGTGCTAACAGGCGGCAGACACGGCAGCGAACGCGCCAGCATGCTCGCGCTCAAACGCCAGCTGGACGACGCCCGAACCGCCCTGCACGACGCCCAGCACGAATATGCCCGACAGGAAGCCGAGCTGGACACCCTGCGCCAGCAGCATGCGGAATCCCGGCAGCGCGTGGAGAGCCTGCGTCAGGCGCTGCACGATTCCATCCAGCGACGGCTCGCCGCCGCAGCCGAGCGTGCCCGTGCCGAACACGCGCTCGACCAGCTGCATCAGGAGCGCGACCGCATCCAGGCGCTGCTCCAGCAGATTGCGACAGAGCTTGCTTCCCAGCCGATGCCCGATTTAGCCGCCCTGCAGACCGAACGCGACGCCATCCAGCAGGCGCACGCCACTGCCCTGCAAGCCCTCACCAGCCTGCAAGCCGAACACGAGGCGCTCCAGCGCGAAGCGGAAGAGACCGCCGCTCGCCTGCAAAGCGAATCGCAGCAGCTGGAACAGATTCGGCAACGCCTGCAGAGCCGCGCGGCACGCCTGCAAGCCGTCCAGCAGGAGCAGGCGCAGATTCAGGCGAACCGCGAGCGACTCCAGCACGACAGCGAGACGCTTCTACAGCAGATCGAAGCCACTCAGGCGCAGTTGGAGGCGCGTCGCGCGGAACGCCAGCAGCATCTGGAGAACAGCCTGCAGTTCAGTGCGCAGGCGCGTGAGCATCGGCAGACTCTTCAGAATCTGCAGGAGCGCGACCGCGCCCTCGAGCTGCGTGCCGCCCGCCTCGAAGTGCGCATCGCCGAACTTAACGAGCAGTGGCAACGCCTGTTTGGAGACAGTGTTGCCCTCACCCCCATCCCCTCTCCCGAAGCTTCAGGAGAGGGTGCGGGTGAGGGGGCAGGGGGTGAGGGCATGCCTGTCACCCGCGCCGCGGTTGAGAAGCTGCGCCGAATGGTGCAGGCGATGGGCGAGGTGAACCTTGGCGCCGCCGACGAGTACGCCCGCCTGACCGAACGCATCACCACGCTCACCCAGCAGCGCGACGACCTCCTCCAGACCTGTGAGCAGCTCGAACACACCCTGCGCGACATCGACCGCCACGCACGCCAGCGGTTTGAAGAAACTTTTGAGGCGGCGCGCGTTGCCTTCCGCCAGCGGTTCCAGCAGCTCTTTGAAGGCGGGCATGCCGACCTGATCCTGACCGATGTGCGCGACCCGCTGAGCGCAGGCGTGCTGATCGAAGCCCAGCCGCCGGGCAAGCGGCGCCAGCGACTGGAACTGCTCTCTGGCGGCGAGCGCGCGCTGACCGCCGCCGCCCTGCTGTTCGCCTTCATGGATGTCAAACCCAGTCCGCTCTGCGTGCTGGATGAGGTGGACGCCGCGCTCGATGGACGCAATGTGCAACGCTTCGCCGAGCATCTCCAGCAGATGGCGCAAAGCACGCAGGTGCTGATCGTGACGCACAACCCCATCACGACCGCCGTCGCCCAGCAGTGGATTGGAATCGCGCTGACGGGCGGCGTGTCGCGCGTGGTGCCCTATGTGCCACGACTGCCTGAATCGGAGACTGACGGCATCGACCGTCGGCGGGCGGTTATCCAACTCCAGAGCCAGCCGATACCAGAGCCAACCGCCGCGCCGATCAGCCAGCTACACAGCACATCGGAGGGGTAATGCACGCCCACATACACGCGCGATAGCCCCACCAGCAGGGGCAGCCACAGCAAGCGTATCGCCACGCGCCAGCCGCCAATCGCGCCTGCCAGCCCCACCACCGTCGCCATGTTCGTCGCATGCGCCGATGGAAACGAGGGCGAGGTGAGCCGACCCGTGAGCGGCTCGATGGGCAACGCCACGCAGGGACGCTCCCGACCCACCCACCCCTTCAACAAATCGCACAGCTCGTTGGACACAATCAGGGCGGGGATCAGCAGCAGCGCGAACAGACGCAGTTTGCCGCCCCGCCAGACGAGCCACGCCCACAACAGCAACACCCCGATGCGCACCGTCCACCATTTGTTGCCCTCCGAAAGCAGCAACATCAGGGGCGTGAGCCAGTTCGAGCGCAACCCCTCAAATATCCAGTAGAAAACCTGCGTGTCCCACTGCTGGAGCGTGTCCATCTGCCAAAGGTGATTCAGCGTTCTAACGGCATCCCCTGCTATGGGGAGCGGGTATAATCGGACTGGTGAGCAGAATGGCGACGCTTTCTGCCAGAACCAGACCGAAGAAGCGCAGGCGCACTCCCGCCGTGCCCGCGCCGCGCCTGCCCCATATCAAACTCATCGATAGCGACGGTGAACCGTTAGAAAGCGAGTGGCATGTCTATCAGATGTGGCTGCTGCTGGAGCTGACGCGCCAGAACTGGAAGGGGCGCACCGACTTCTTCTGCGCCGCCAATATGTTCGTCTACTCCAGCCTCAAACAGGCGCGCGCCATCAAAAAGGGCAGCCGCACCGCCTTCCGCGGTCCAGACTTCTTCATCGTGAAGGGCGTGGACGGTCAGAAGCCGCGCAGGTACTGGGCGGTATGGGAAGAGGATGGCAAGGTGCCGAACCTGGTGATTGAACTGCTCTCACCCACCACAGCTGCCTACGATAAGACCGAGAAGAAGGAGTTCTATGCGACCGTGTTCCACACCTACGAATATTTCTGGTTCGATGGCGAGCGCGACTTCGCGGGCTTTCGGCTGATGGGCGAGGAGTATGTGCCGATAGAGCCGAACGAGCGCGGCTGGCTGTGGAGCGAGGTGCTGGGTGCATGGCTGGGCATCTGGGAAGGGGTCTATCTGGGGCGGCGATACCGCTGGCTGCGCCTCTTTCGCGAAAACGGTGAGATGGTGCCCGCTCACGCCGAGCTGATGCAACAGTACCAGCAACAAGCCGAAGAGGAGCGCGCCAGAGCCGAAGCCGAACACGCCAGAGCCGAAGCGGAACGCCAGCGGGCGGAACGGCTGGCACAACGCCTGCGTGAGCTGGGCGTTGAACTCGATGAATGAGGTGTGAATGTCATGATCATGCGTATCGCGCTGGGGATTGCGGGATTCGGAATGTTGATTCTGACGGCACTCGCCTTCTTCTGGGTGCCGCCTGCGCAAAACTTTCAGGACCCTGGCTCGGCGCGGATTGTGCTGTTCCATGTGCCTGCAGCGATTATCTGCGTGCTGTGTTTTCTGATGGGCGGATTCTTTGGCTGGCGATATTTGCGACGGCGCGACATGCTGGACGACGCGCGGGCGAACGCCGCGAATGAGGTCGGGATGCTGTTCGGCATTCTCACCACGCTCACGGGCATGGTGTTCGCCAGCCAGCAGTGGGGCAAGCCGTGGCACTGGGACCCGCGCCAGACCACAATCTTGATTCAGTTGCTGATTTATGCGGCGTATTTTGCGCTGCGGGCGGCGGTGGAGGATGACCGTCAGCGGGCGTCGTTGAGCGCAGGCTACACCGTGTTCGCCGCGCTGACCGTGCCATTCCTGATCTTCGTGTTGCCGCGCCTGCCCGCAATCGCCGAGCGCTCGCTCCATCCAAGCAATGTGCTGGCGCAGAAGGAGGGGCTGGACTGGTTCTACCGCAGTGGAATCTATCTGGGCTTTCTGACTTACAGCGCGCTCGCCGTTGCGCTCTATCGGCTGCGCGTGCAGCTAACCCGACTGGAGGAACAGGCACATGAGCTGGCAGATCGCCTTAAGCGTGAGCATCGCCATCGTGTGGGTTGGCATCTTCGCGTACCTGCTGTGGCTCCACGCGCGGATGGCGAGGCTTCAGAATGAACTGGATCGTTTGACCCCGCCCCGTGAAGAGCCATCGTCAAGCGCGGATTAGCGGACTACTGATTGGGCTGTTCTGGCTGCTGATGCACGGTCGCCTGCTGACTGGCGAGCTGTTCTGGGGCGACGCGGGCATCTATTTCTACCCGATGTGGGAGTTCGTGCGCCGCTGCCTGCTGAAGGGCGAGCTGCCCTTCTGGAACCCCTTCATTAATGGCGGTCAGCCGTTGATTGGCAACCCGCAGATGGGCGTATTCTATCCCACCACGCCCCTTCTCTACTGGCTCCCCACCGAGCGATGGCTGAGCCTCATCACGGCGTTGCACCTGCTCTGGAGCGGTGTGGGGATGGCGTTCTGGCTGCGGGCGCTGGGCTGTGGTGAGCTGGCGCGGGCGTGGGGCGCGTGCGTCTGGATGGGCTGTACGGCAGTGGTTGCACGGGCGCAGTTCCCCCCGTTTCTGATGACGATTGCCTGGTATCCGTGGGTGCTGTGGGCGGTGGAGCGCGTGTGGCAGCAGCCCGGCATGCGTTCGACGCTCTGGCTGGCGCTTATCGGTGCGCTCTGCCTGATGGCGGGGCATCCGCAGGGCGCGTATCTGATTGCGCTTGGCGCTCTGCTTTACATCGGCGTGCGCTGGTGGGCGGATGAGAGTGCAGCGCGTCAGCAGAAATGGCGCGCGCTCGGCTGGCTGCTAAGCGCGGGGTTGCTAACGCTGGGGCTGAGCGCGCTCTACTGGCTGCCCGCCAGCGCGGTCGGCACGCTCTCCAATTATCATCAGATGTCACTCGGCGAGGCGCAGCGGTTCCGCTGGTACTTCGCCAATCTCGGCACACTGTTCTATCCCTTCCTGTGGGGCAACCCGATGGGCTTGTATGTGGCGAAGGGCAACTACTGGGAGTCGGCGGCGTTTATCGGCACGGTGCCGTTGCTGCTGGTGCCCTTCGCGCTGGGGTGCGGGCGGCAGTTCCGGCTGGGTTGGGGGCTGGGGCTGATTGCGCTGCTGATGGTCTGGCTCGCGCTGGGCACGGACGGCAGGCTTTACACGATGGCGTTTCACTACCTGCCAGGCATGCGCATGTTTCACGATCCGGCTCGCTGGCTGCTAATCGCCTGCCTGATGCTGACGGCGCTGAGCGCGCTGGGCTATGGGCGAGTGTTGCCCTCACCCCCTACCCCCTCTCCCGACGCTGCGGGAGAGGGAGAAACCAAGCCCCTCTCCCCCGCCGGCGGGGGAGAGGGTACGGGAGAGGGGGCTTTCTTGGGCAGGATGCCCAAACTACGCGGAGAGGGTACGGGTGAGGGGGTATCGCCGGGTCTCTGGCTGGGGTTGCTGATTGCTGGCGTGGGGCTGTGCCTGCTGATGGCGATGGCGCCCCACACGCGCACAGGTGCTGCATGGCAGCGAGCGTTTCTGACCCCGCGCGCGGCGGAAGATTATCCCCAGCCGTCGGCGGAGCAGATGCTGGAGGTGGCGCGACGCGGCTGGCAGCAGGGTGCACTCTGGCTTGGCGCATCGCTGGGACTGCTCGCGCTCGCATGGCGGCTGCCGCGCTCGCGTGCCCTGTTGCTGTGGCTCGGCTTCGCGCCCCTGCAACTCTACACGGTCTACTGCTCGTTGCCCGTTGCGCCTGCAGGCAGCTGGGCGAAGGCGAAGCGCGTGCTGCACGCCCCTGGCGAACGCTGGTGGTATCCGCAAACCTATGACGGCTGGCGACGCCATATCTCCTATCTCACCTATGCGAATACGAGCCCGGCGCAGATGGTGGGGGCATGCATTCCGAACCTGCCGATGCTGTTGCCTGTTAGTGTGTGGGGCGCGTATGAGCCGCTTGCGCCCCAGCGCGTGAGCCGAATCGAGCGACGCCTGCGCATCACTGCTTCTATTGCGACGCAGACTGGCTCGCCATCGGTGCGCGCTCACCTTGAACGCTGGCTCCGGGCGCTGGGCATCGGCTGGAGGGCGCGTCTGGAAAACGCTCAGGTGCGATTTGAGCGATTGAAACCCCCGTGTGCGCCCGTGCAGGTGGTGTCGCAGGCAGTGCCCGTGAGCGATTTTGAGGATGCGTTGCGCCTGTTTCGGCTGGAGCGGGGCGATGTGTGCCAGCGCGTGCGCGTGGAGGGGTTGAACCGTGTGATGCAGTCATCGGGCGGGCGAATCGAGCGCATCGAGCGGCGCAACGACGGGTTGCATATTCGCGTGTCGTGCGGCAGCGAATCGGTGCTGGTGGTGCGCGAGACGCTGTTACCTGGCTGGCGGGCGTGGATCGACGGGCGACCCGCGCCGCTGCTCTATGCGGAGGGCATCTTGCGGGCAATTGTTGTGCCCGCCGGCACGCACGAGGTGCAGATGCGCTATCGCCCGCCTTACTGGGAGGCAGGGTTAATGCTCTCGCTCATCAGTGCGTTTTGCTGGCTTGGGGCATGGTTCAGCCTTCAAAGGCGCCGAAGATGAGGGCAGTGTTGTGCCCGCCGAAACCGAAGGAGTTGGTCATCGCATAGCGCACGCGTGCGGGGCGCGGCTCGTTCGGCACATAGTCCAGATCGCATTCGGGGTCGGGATATTCATAGTTGATGGTGGGCGGCAATATCTGGTGCTGGATGGCGAGGATGGTGGCGGCGGCTTCGACCGCGCCCGCTGCGCCCAGCAGATGCCCCGTCACCGACTTGGTGGAGCTGACGGGCAGTTGATAGGCATAGTCGCCGAATAGCCGCTTGATGGCGAGCGTCTCCTTCGCGTCGTTATAGCGGGTGGAGGTGCCGTGCGCGTTGATGTAGTGGATGTCGGTGGGTTGCAGTCCGGCATCACGGATGGCGTTGCGCATGCAGCGCATGGCGCCGTCGCCTTCGGGGTCAGGCTGGGTGATGTGGTAGGCGTCGGCGGACATGCCGTAGCCCATAAACTCGGCGTAGATGCGGGCGCCACGCGCCTGCGCATGCTCCAGCGCTTCCAGGATCAGCACGCCCGCGCCCTCGCCCATCACGAAGCCGTCGCGCTCGGCGTCGAAGGGACGACTGGCATGTTCGGGGTCGTCGTTGCGGGTGGACATGGCGCGTGCAGCGCAGAAGGCGGCGACACCTACTGGCACAATCGCCGCTTCGCTCCCGCCCGCAATCATCACATCGGCGTCGCCGCGCTCAATCAGCCGCGCCGCCTGCCCGATGCAATCCGCGCCCGTCGAGCATGCCGTGACGACGCACAGGTTCGGTCCCTTCGCCCCGAAGGTGATCGACACGAAGCCCGAAGCCATATCGGCAATCATCATCGGGGCAAAGAAGGGCGTGATGCGGTCGGGTCCCTGCTCAATCAGCACGCGCATCTGGCTGTCCATATAGTCGATGCCGCCGATGCCAGAGCCGATCAGCACGCCGATTCGCTCGGCGTTGTCAGGCGTGATGGTGAGCCGGGCGTCGTCGAGCGCCATGCGGGTGGTGGCGACGGCGAACTGGATGAATCGCGAGGCGCGGCGGGCGTCCTTGCGCTCCATAAACTGCGTGGGGTCAAAGTCCTTGACTTCCGCCGCGATGCGCGTGGTCAGCCCGCTCGCGTCAAAGTGGGTGATGGGTCCGATCACCCGCCGTCCTTGCAGCAGACCCTGCCAGAACGGTTCGATGCCGATGCCCAGCGGGGTGATCAGCCCCATCCCGGTGACAACAACGCGCCGTCGCATGGCTCAGACTTCCATCTGCAGTTTCTCGGCGAGCAGGCGCACCGCGTCGGCAACCGTGCGCACCTGCTCCGCCTCCTCCTCCGAGATGCTGACATCGAACTCCTGTTCGAATGCCATCACCAGCTCGACCAGATCCAGCGAGTCGGCGCCCAGGTCGTCGGTGAAGGTCGCATCGGGCGTGACCTCCTCCTCGCGCACATCCAGCTGCTCCACGATGACCTTGCGCACACGCTCGAACAGCTCTCGATCCATCGCTTCTAACCTCCTCTTAGTGTTTAGAGTCCGACGGTGAGACCACCGTCGATGGTCAGCACCTGCCCCGTAATGTACGAGGCGTAATCGCTGCACAGAAAGAGTACCCCAAACGCCACCTCTTCTGGGGTGCCGAACCGTCCGAGAGGGATGCGTTGGAGGGCATATTCCCGCAGGTTGTCGGGCAGGGCGCGGGTCATGTCGGTTTCGATGAGACCGGGCGCGATCGCGTTGCAGGTGATGTTGCGGCTGCCCACTTCGAGGGCGACGCTGCGGGTGAAGCCGATCAGCGCGGCTTTGGACGCCACATAGTTCGCCTGACCCGCGTTGCCTGTCAGCCCCACGATGGAGCTGATGTTGATGATGCGTCCCCATCGCTGGCGCAGCATCGGCTTGAGCGCGGCGCGGGTCGCCACAAAAGCGCCCCGCAGGTTCACCTCCAGCACGCGATCCCAGTCCTCGTCCTTCATGCGCAGCAGCAGGGTGTCGCGATTGATGCCCGCGTTATTGACGAGGATGTCGAGCCGCTCCCAGCGGTTGAGGACGGACTCGATGGCGTTTTCGAGGGCGGTCGCGTCGGCGACATCGGCGGCGATGGGCATCGCCTCACCGCCCGCCTGCAGAATCTGCTGGGCGACCTGCTGGGCGTTGGCTTCGGTGCGGCTCAACACGGCGACCTTTGCGCCCGCCTGTGCCAGCGCCGTCGCAATCGCCTGCCCGATGCCGCGCCCCGCGCCCGTCACCAGCGCCACACGCCCGTCTAACGCGATGGTCATGCCTCACCTCGCAATCCCTGCACCGTCTCCTGCAGCGTCTGTGAGTCTACCACACGCAGGCAGCGTGCGTCGGGCACGATGCGCCTGATCAGCCCGATCAGCACCTCGCCAACGCCCACCTCAATAAAGGTGTCCACGCCCTGCGCGCGCATCCACTCCACGCACTCCTGCCAGCGCACGGGGCTGGCAATCTGGCGGCTCATGATGTCCCGAATCTCTTCGGGGTCGGTCATCGGGCGGGCGGTGACATTCGACACGATGGGGATGGTGGGGCGGTGGAAGGTGGCGGTGCGGTAGGCGCTGGCAATCACTTCCGCAGCTTCGTTCATGAGGGGCGAATGGAACGCGCCGGCGACGGCGAGCGGGATGACGCGCCGTGCGCCCATCGCTCTGGCGATTTCGGCGGCGCGTTCGAGCGCCTTCGGCGTGCCCGAGATGACCACCTGCATCGGCGCGTTGTAGTTAGCGGGCACCACGATCTCGCCCGTCTCCTGTTGCGCCTGCTGGCACGCCGCCTCCACCTTCGCCGTCTCCAGCCCGATAACGGCGACCATCGAGCCGACGATGCGGTCGGCGACCTTGCGCATCGCTTTCGCCCGCTCTTCGACCCAGTGGAAGGTCTCCTCGAAGCTCCAGACGCCGCCCGCTGCCAGCGCGGTGTATTCGCCCATGCTGTGCCCCGCCAGATAGTCGGGCTGGAAGTCGGGCAGGGCTTCGCGCAGGGCTTCCCACGCGGCGTAGCAGACGGTCAGCAGCGCGGGCTGCGCGTTCTCTGTGCGCTTGAGCGTCTCCTCGTCCGATTCGAAGCAGAGCTGGGTGAAGGAGCGCCCCGCCTGCTCACTGGCAATCTCGAACACGCGCCGCGCCGCCACGCTCTGCTCATACAGCTCGCGCCCCATGCCAGGACGCTGCGAACCCTGCCCTGGAAATACAACCGCCACGCTCATAATTGGGGCTGATTATACCTGCAGGACGCCAAAAACCTGATAGCAGATGCAGCAGCCGAACAGCCCCGTTTGCTGAATCTGTTCAGGTGTGGTGCCGCAGAGAGGGCAGCGGGTGTGGGTGCGGGGTGGCGGGCGCAGCTGCTGGAGCCAGCGACTGATGGGCGCGGTCCGCATGCGGCGTTCGTAGCGTGTGGCGCATGCCCGACACAGCGCCAGCGTTCGCCGCTCGGTGTGCACCTGCAGCCACGCCGCCGCGCCGCACAGGGCACAGATCATCGCACGCCCGCCGACACCAGCACACCAATCTCGCGTGTGCGCTGGCGGAACTCCTGAATAATGCGCTGGGTGAGGGCGCCCGGCTTGCCATCGCCGATCGGGCGCCGATCGAGGCTGATCACGGGGATAATCTCGGCAGCCGTGCCCGTCAGAAACGCCTCGTCCGCCGTGTACACATCGTGCAGGGTCAGCCAGTCCTCGATCAGCGGAATGCCGAGGTCGTGCGCGATTTCGATCACGGTCTGGCGCGTGATGCCCTTGAGAATGCCGCATGCGGGATGCGGCGTGCGCAACACGCCGTCATGCACTAAGAAAATGTTATCGCCCGTCGCTTCCGCCACATAGCCCTGCGCGTTCAGCATCAATCCTTCGCCCGCGCCCTGACGATTCGCCTCCAGCTTCGCCTGAATGTTGCTCACATAGCGCCCGATCGACTTGATGCGGGGATCCAGCGAATCGGGCGTCATCACGCGCGTGGAGACTGTCACCACATGCAGTCCCGTCTCGTACATTTCGGGCGGGTAGAGCGCAAGGCGCGTGACGGCAATCATCACATTGGGGGTCTGGTCGATGTTTTCGGGGTTCAGCCCGATGCCCGTGCCGCGCGAGACGGAGACGCGGATGTAGGCGTTCTCCGCGCCCGAAGCCTCCACCGCGTCGATAATGCGCTGTTTCAGCTCCTCATAAGGCAACATGCCCCGAATGTCCAGATGGTGAACGCCGTCGTAGAGCCGTCGGAGATGTTCGTCCAGCCGGAAGATTCGGCGGTTATAGAGGCGGATGCCCTCAAACACGCCGTCGCCATACAGATAGGCATGGTCGAACACGGGGATTCGTGCATCCTGCAGCGGCATCAGCGTGCCGTTCCAGTTGACCATCATCTGCATCGTCGCATAGGACCTCCTCGATGAGGATTATACCGCATCGAGCGCGGGTTTTTGAGGGGTCTGCTCAACGGGTTCGTCGGTCCAGGTCATCGGGGGACTTTCGTCCCTACCATCGGGCGAAAAAGTGTGGTATAATAGGACTGGTATCGTCAAGAGAGGACAGAGCTGACGGCGAGACTCAAGAGACGCCAGCAACACCTATTTTGAG
>JBBIML010000030.1:0-34250 GCA_037444405.1 Armatimonadota bacterium | reverse complement strand
CATGTGTGGCTTGACCAATCCAGTATTCGCGAGGCATTCCGCTATGTCATGCACAGTGGTCTGTGGATTGCATCCATCGGCGGAGGGATAGGTGCAGCTGCCAGTGCATGGATTGTTTGGCACATGTATATCGTTAGAAATCTTGACAGCAACATCAAGCAATGATGAGGAGAGAGAACTTCGCGCAGGTTGTGTCTGCTCTCTCAACATGAGTGGGTATACTACGGGTACGGTGGTGCGATGTACGCCCAGACATCCAGCACAGGGATGGAGTATAAGCACTTTGGTGGCGATATTCAGAATGGAGCTTCGGTATTGGTGTTGAAGTAGGGCTTGCGCCTGTAGAAGTTCACGGTGGGATTACGGATACATGGATTTGGCGATGGTGGTAGGTATGCAACGCAGTTGTTATGTAGAGCAATTGGCAAAACGAGTTGACGAAGATCTCTCTGCATACAGGCAAGATCTGGGTTGGTTCGACTCTTTGGAGCGATTCTGGTGGTATCAATGGTTGCTCCTGCGGGGTTTTCCCGTATGCTGGTTACTGCGAAAGGGGCTGGAGTTGGGTATTATCGTGATGGAGCGTGTTCGCCCTTTGCTCCGTGGATGCTCCTACATCGAGGTTGTTCACGAGGCGGAGCATCAGGGGCTAAGTTTTTGGTTAATGGTGGTAGAAGCAGGAGCTTGGTCTCCATTATGGATTCATCGTTTAATACTTTACTGTTCATTATTGTTTCAGATTGTAGTTTCTGTTTTTATTTATGTTTTTGTTTATTCTTGGACGCTTCACCTACTCAAAATAAGATAGAGAAGGTTTGAACTGGGGGCATACAAGACTATGAAAAGCGCTCGTCTCAGGGTATGGCTTGGTGTGTTAGGAGGCGCCGCTCTCCTGCTGTGCGTAGTGTGCGGTATCGGCGCTACTACTTGAGTACGGGTCTCGTAGAGGTTTGTTCTCGCAATCCTGTAGGCATTCCCAAAGTGGTTATAGGAGGCATAACGGGCTTTATAGGAAGCGTCTTTGTGGGTGCTGGAGGATTGGATATTGTTGAAGACAAAAGAGGAAAAGACTATTGGCGCCCGTCGCATGCTATTATCGATTTGGATATTCTGAATATTTAGAGCTGCCTGTATGGGAGTGAGCTATGCGGCGAGAGATTTGTGGTTCGCGAATCATAAACTGGATAACGCAGGAGCCAGGTTGTGCCTGGATACCAGAAACATTTATTATAGCCACATTGGGAGTTAGTAGTGGGGTACATGGGTGGTTTCTTATTCTGCCGTTGGCAGGGCTGCATGCGGTAGTTTACATTGTGCTAACCTATGTTCGTCCTGACAGAGAAGCTGTTCTGGAGCGGAGTTGGGTTTTGAACCGCCGTCGGCTTCATAGCCAGCGCAGGCTGGCTTTGTCGGGTCAAAAACGGCTTCAGCCGCCTTTGCAACTGAGCAGCTTCCGCCTTACTATCCGACCCACTAACCACCGAACGTACGCCACCACATCCAGTTAGTGCGCGAGCTGTTGCAGCACGGGGTCGTCGGGGAAGTAAGTTAGTCCACGCCGCGCCCATTCGCGCTGTTCACTGAGCCGCTGCTCGCGATGCTTCAGGATTGCCAGCCAGCGATAGGCGTCGCGCCAGCCCTCACGCTCGAACGGGTTCTGCAGAATCATCGAAGCGTTGCCTGCTCGCGCCCACCAATCGCCGTTCGCAACCGCTTGCCGAAGGTAGCGCTCCGCCTGCGCATCATCGCCCAGCTGCACCAGCGTGTGGCGCCCCAGCTCGGTGAAGAGGGCAATACTGCGCGGGTTGTGGCGCGCGCCCTCTTTCAAAAACGCCATCGCCTCGCGCAGGTTGCGCTTGTTATCGAACAGAATCATCTGCGCTCCGACCAGATAGCCCTGCACGAAGGTCGGGTCGACCCATGTCATGAAGCGATAGAGGGGCAGCACCTCGCGCACAGGGCGATGGAAGTGATGGCGCACATCGAAAAAGGGCTTCACCTGTCGCTCGATGTCGCCCCAGAGCCAGCGCGGGTCACGCTCCGGTTCGGGGATGACGCTGGTCTCATCTTCATGGTGGTAAACCTCGTCCGCGCTGGAGGCTTCCCGCGCGGTGCCCAGCCGCTTCTCCCGTTCGGTCATCGGGCGCAGTTGCACCCCGCCATGCGTGTATTCGTCCGTCTTGACCCAGAGATAGCCTGCGAGGCTGGAGCGCAGCTCGCCTATCACCGAGACCATCGCATGGCGGTCATAAAGCGTCTGCGCATCCAGTGTGTCGGCACGCTGAACCTGCACGGGCAACGCGAGCCGCACCGCGACGCCCCCAACCAGACCCAGTGGAACCAGCGCCAGCGCTATTGCTCGCATCGCTCACCCCAGCACCTGCCTGCGAAACCGCAGCCAGCCCAGCAGCAGATAGGCGCCGCCGCTACCGAGCGCGTAGACCGCCATCGCGCCTATCACCCACCAGGCAATCGGGTTCCAGTCGTACACCACCTTCTGGCTCATGTCGAAGAGGTCATAATGGGGCAGAATGCCGTAGAGCCAGTTGAGCCAGAGCGCGTCCAGCCCGCGCTCCCAGTGCGCCATCAGCAGGAGCCGATTGAACAGCCCCGACCCGAACGCCAGTATCAGGCTGAGAGTCACATTCGCCGCAGGGGTCAGATAGACCGAGAGCGCGACCACCAGCGCGCACAGCCAGCCGATGCCGATCAGCTTCAGCAGCAGGTACTGCCCGAAGATAGGCTTGAGCGGGACGCCCAGCATCAGGAGCAGCAGCCATGCCGCTCCCGCCAGTATCAGAAAGCATGCGCTCGCCGTGATGAACGCGGTCAACCATTTGCCCATCAGCAGCTGCCCGCGTGTGATGGGGCGCGCCAGCAGCGGATAAATCGTGCGCCGCTGAACCTCGTCGGGCAACTGACGCGCCGCTATCAGCACCGTCAGCACCGTGCTGAGGACCCCAATCGCCAGAAAGGTGGTATCTTTGATAAAAATCTCCAGTCCGCGCACGCCGAACACGCGAAAGGTCGACGCGCCCAGCACCATCAGCGCCATCAGCATCAGCACCACATAGAGGTCTTTGCGCCGCAGAGTCTCCAGCAGCCCTGCGACGGTCAGCGCACGACAGACCTGAATCAGCGAGACACTCATGCTGCCACCTCCTGCACCAGCGCGTCTGCGCCCTGCTGCACCGTGCGGATGAAGTAGTCCTCCAGCGATTCGAATCGCCCGCTCAGCTCGCTGAGCGTATGCTCGGCGATGAGGCGTCCGCGATGGATAATCAGAATGCGGTCGCACAGGCTGGCGACCTCGCCCAGCTCGTGCGAGGAGAAGAAGATAGTGGCGCCCCACTCGCGCTGCAGACGCAGTAAATCGCGCAGCTCGCGCCTGCCAACGGGATCAAGCCCTGACGAGACCTCATCCAGAATCAGCAGTTTCGGGTTGCCGAGCAGCGCCTGCGCGATACCGAGCCGCTGGAGCATGCCTTTGGACAGGTGGCGATTGAGGGTGTGCATTTTAGGGGCGATGCCGACCGCCTCCAGCAGGGCTTCGATCTGGGCATTCAGGCTGTGCCCCTTTAGCCCCTGCAGGGCGCCGTAGAGGCGCATGGTCTCGTAAGGGGTCAGGTAGGGCGAGTAGAGCGCGGTTTCGGGCAGGAAGCCGACCAGCTGGCGGGCGCGCGCGTCGGTCGCGGGTTGCCCGAACAGGCGCACTTCGCCTGCCGTCGGCGGCTGGAAGCCCATCAGCACCTTGATGGTTGAACTCTTGCCTGCGCCGTTGACGCCCAGAAAGCCCACAATCTCGCCCTCGCGCACCCCGAACGAGAGGCGATCCACCGCGCGCACAGGCGGTCGGAACGCCTGCCGATACTCCACCACCAGCTCACGCACTTCAATCGCCCACATCACCGCCTATTATCGGCAATCCTGCTGCGCTCGTTCATACCAGCCCATACGCGCGTTTCGAACGCCCTGTGAGGTAGACTTGCATGGGATGCCACGACAGCGATTGCGCATTCGGGGGATGACCTGCGCCGCGTGCGTGCGGCGGGTGGAGAACGCGCTCCAGCGCGTGCCGGGCGTTCAGCAGGCGGCGGTCAATCTGGCGACGGAGCAGGCGGAGGTGGAACTCAGCGAGCCGATTGCGCCTGACGCCCTGATCGAAGCGGTTCGCGCCGCGGGCTACGACGCAGAGCCTGCTCTTGACTCACGCCCTGTGCAGGAGGACCTGTCGGCGGCGCGGCGGCGATTGGTCATCAGCATCGCATTCAGCCTGCCCGTGCTGATTCTGAGCATGGCGCTGCCGGGTGTTTTGCCTGCACAAGGCTGGTGGCTGCTCGCGCTCACGACGCCGGTGCAGTTCGGCGTGGCGTTGCCGCTCTATCGTGCGGCATGGGGCGCCCTGCGGGCAGGCAGCGCGAACATGGAGGTGCTGATCCTCACGGGTACGCTGACCGCCTACTTCTACAGTTTCGCGCTCACGCTCAGCGGTCAGCATCATCATCTCTATTACGAGGCGTCGGCGGTCATCATCACGCTGGTGCTGCTGGGCAAATATCTGGAGGCGCGGGCGAAGGGGCGAGCGCGCGCCGCGCTCGAAGCCCTGTGGGAGCTAATGCCCCGACAGGTGCTGCGCTGGGATGGCACCGCCTATCAGCCTGCGCCGCTGGAACAGGTTCAAACAGGCGACCGCCTGCTGGTGCGCACGGGCGACCGAATCCCCGTCGATGGCGAGGTGATCGACGGGCGCGGGTGGGTGGATGAGTCGGCGCTCACGGGCGAGTCGGTGCCGCGCGAATGCACAGCGGGCGATACTGTGCTGGGCGGCGCGCTGCTCACCGATGGCATGCTGCACCTTCGCGCGGTCGCGGTGGGCGAGCAGACCGCGCTGATGCAGATTGCGCACGCGGTGGAAGCCGCCCAGAGCCAAAAGGGAGCGATTCAGCGGCTGGCGGATCGCGTCGCGGCGATTTTCGTGCCGATAGTGATGGCGATTGCCCTCATCACTTTCGGGGTGTGGTGGCTGCAGACGCGCTCGCTGCCCGACGCGCTGGTGCCCGCCGTGAGCGTGCTGGTGATTGCCTGCCCGTGCGCGCTGGGGCTGGCAGTGCCGATTGCGCTGTTGACGGGCACGACCCGCGCCGCGCGGATGGGCATCCTGCTGCGCGGAATTGAGGCGCTGGAGCGCGTGCGCCAGATCGACACGCTCGTGCTGGACAAAACGGGCACGCTGACGATGGGTCAACCGCGTGTGAAACGCATCCGCGTGGCGCCGGAAATAAGAACCCCCTCACCCATACCTTCTTCTCCTGCGGGGGAGAGGGTAGACGCTCCCTCAGCCCAGAGGGAGGAGGAAGCCCCGATTTTGCAGATTGCGGCGGCGCTGGAGCGTGCTGTGCGCCATCCGCTGGCGGAGGCGATAGTGAACGAAGCCGGGCGACGCGGCTTGCCGCCGCTCTCCATCGGCGAGGTGGAGGTTGTGCCTGGCGGCGGCGTGCGCTCCGAGCGCGCTCTCATCGGCAGCCCGCGCTTCCTGCAGGAGCAGGGTATCGAGGTGGACAAGCAGTGGACTGAACCCGTGCTGCTCGCGATTGACGGGCAGGTGGTGGCGGGCTTCGAGTTTGAGGATGAACCCCTGCCGGGCGTGCGTGAGATTGTACGCGAGCTGCAGGCGAGCGGGTTGCATCTGGTGCTGTGTTCAGGCGACCGTCCGGAGGCGGTGCAGGTGTTCGCGCAGCAGGTGGGCATTCAGGAGTGGTACGCGGCACAGCGTCCGCAGGAGAAAGCCGCGCTGGTCGCCCGCCTGCAGGCGCAGGGTCGGCGCGTGGCGTTCGTGGGCGACGGCATCAACGACGCGCCCGCGCTCGCGCAAGCCGATTTGAGCATCGCGGTCGCCAGCGCCACCGCGCTCGCCAGCGAGGTCGCCGATATGGTACTGCTCAATCGCGACCTGCGCACCCTGCTGAACGCCCTGCGCCTCTCCAGAGCCATCTACCGCACGATTCGGCAGAACCTGTTCTTCGCGTTTGTGTATAACGCGCTGGGCATCCCGCTGGCAGCGGCGGGCAAGCTGAACCCGATGATTGCCGCGCTCGCGATGAGCCTCAGCTCCGTCTCGGTGGTGAGCAACGCCCTGCGCCTGTTGCGACGAACTATCCGATAAGCGCATGGAGCATCATAAAAGCGGGATGAAACCGAATGAGTTGCTGGAACGGTTGTAGGCGCCGCCGATACCGCTGCGAATCGATGAGGACGGCGCACTGCGTGTTGGTGAAGCGCGAGTCGTGCCCTGTTTGACCAGTTCTGGAGTCCATTCGGCACGAGGCGGAAGCGAAGTTCAACTATTATGAACGGCTCTATCCGACTGCCGATCTACGCAAACGCCTGCTGGTCAGCGGCGGGGCTGGGCGTTATGCTCGCGCTGGAGCGCTTCAAAAATCTGCTCCACCTGCGCGTTGACCTCTTCGTCGGTCAGGGTGCGTTCAGGGTGGCGGAACACCAGCGAGAAGGCGAGGCTGTGGCAGCCTTCGGGCACTGGCGCGCCCGTGTAGCGGTCAAAGAGTTGCACCGATTCGAGCCATTCGCCACCCGCCTGCCAGATGGTGGTAAACAGGCGCGCGGTGGGCACGCTCTGCGCCACAATCACGGCAATATCGCGCAGAACGGGCGGTTGGGTCGGTAGTGGGCGATAGCGCACCTCGTGTGTGGACAACTCGCGTAACGCCTCCAGATCGAACTCGGCAAGATAAACCCGGCGGCGGAACCCGTACTGGCGCTGGAGTTCAGGATGCAGCTCGCCCAGCCGTCCCAGCCACCTGCCGCTCGCTTCCACATCCGCCATGCGCCCTGGATGGAAGCGCGGGTCCGCCTGAACCTCCTCTCCCCGCTGGGACGATAGGTCAAGATACTCCGCCTGAATGCCCAGCATGGTCAGCAGATGCTCCACCACGCCCTTGAGCGCGTAGAAGTCAGCCTCGCGCGGCTTGCCCGTCCAGTGAGGCGCATGCAGCGCACCTGTCATCACGATTCCCAGCGCGAGCCGCTCCTGATAGCCATCAGAACCCCTGCTGAATACGCGCCCGATTTCGAACAGATGCAGGTCGGCGATCCCATGGCGGCGGTTGTGGTCCGCAGCGAACACCAGCCCCGATAGAATCGAAGAGCGCAGATAGCGCAGCTCATCGCTCATCGGGTTGAGCAGTTCGACAGGCGGCAGAAGCTGCAGCGGGTTCGCTGGCTCCAGCGTGTGGCTGACAATCTCCTGCAGACCTGCGCCGAGCAAAATGGTGCGCACGCGCTCGGCGAAGGCGCCCCCGGGGCTGTCTTTGCCCTGTGTGGTCAGCCCTGCGGGCGGCGATTCGGGGATGCGCTCATAGCCCAGAATGCGCCCCAGCTCCTCAATCACATCCTCCTCGCGCTTGAGGTCTTCATAGCGATAGAACGGAACCTGCACGGTGAAGATGCCCGCTTCGCGCTCGGTGGGGCGCAGGTTCAGTCGGGTCAGCACCGCCTGCGCTTCGGCGGGGTCTATCGCAAAGCCCAGCAGCTTTTCGGCGCGTGCGAGCCGCACGGTCAGCTCGCGCGGTGGGTACGGCTTCGGATACGCATCCAGCACGCCCGCCACCGCCGCGACGCCCGTCCACTGCTCAATCAGCTCGCACACGCGCACCTGCGCCACAATCACCAGATTCGGGTCCACGAAGCGCTCGAAGCGATAGGACGATTCGGTGCGCAGTCCCAGCTCGCGGGCGGTACGCCGAATCGAGAGCGGATTGAAATGCGCCGATTCCATCAGGATATGGCGCGTTTGCGGGGTAACTTCCGTTTCCGCGCCGCCCATAACGCCCGCGACGGCGACGGGGCGCACGGCATCGCAGATCATCAGCATCGGGGGCTTGATGGCGTGTTCGCGCCCGTCCAGCGTCTGGATGCGCTCGCCCTCGCGCGCCTGCCGCACGACGATGCGCCGCTCCTGAAGCGTGTCCAGGTCGAACGCATGCAGCGGCTGACCCAGCTCCAGCAGCACATAGTTGGTGGCGTCGACAATATTGTTGATGGGGCGCATGCCAGCTGCGTGGAGACGCTGCTGAACCCTGACAGGCGAAGGCGCGATGCGTACATCCCTGATCACCCGCGCCGCATAGCGCGGACACAGGTCGGGGTCCAGAATCTCCACCGCTGCATACTGGGGCACCTCGCCAGGGTCAGGCGCGGGCGGGTTCAGAATCAGCGCGTTAAGCCGTTCAAACAGGGGGGTCGGCTGGCACGAGTCGCCCAGAATTGCGACCACCTCGCGGGCGATGCCAAAAATGCTCAAACAATCGCCCCGATTGGGCGTGATATACAGCACCAGCACCTCGCCGTCGGGCGTGGGGTCGATCTCTTCCACTTCCAGCCCCGCCATCGTCAGCCGTTCGGCTAACGCCGACGCGCTCAGGTCGAACTGCACGAACTCCTTCAGCCACTCGATCGGGACGCGCATGGCAGGCTCCTCTCAACCCAGAAGCGGGAACTGCGTCAGGAAGCGCAGGTCGTTCTCCAGGAACAGGCGCAGGTCGTCGATGCCATACTGCAGCATCGGGATGCGCTCGATGCCCAGCCCGAAGGCGAAGCCCGAATAGCGTTCCGAGTCGATGCCGTACTGCTCCAGGATGTTGGGGTGGATCAGCCCTGCGCCGCCCAGCTCCAGCCAGCCACCTTTCCACGAGATGGCGAAATCGACGCCCGGCTCCACGAAGGGGAAGTAGTCGGGTCGGAATCGCACGCGCACATCCTGTCCGAACATCATCCGGGCGAACTGCGTGAGCGTGCCCTTCAGATGCGCCATGCTTACGCCCTCGTCTACCATGAAGGCGTCCACCTGATGGAAGGTGTGGGAGTGGGTGGCGTCCACATTTTCGTAGCGGAAGCAGCGCCCGATGATGGCGATTCGCAGGGGCAGGGCGCGTTCCCCGCGTTGCACCTGTTCGAAGATGCGTCCCTGGATGGCGGTGGTCTGTGTGCGCAGCAGCCAGCCGTCGCCCACATGGAAGGAGTTCTGCTCGTCCATCGCGGGGTGGTCTTCGGGGTAGTTGAGTGCGCCGAAGTTGTAGCGGAAATGCTCCAGCTCGGGACCTTCGACGAATTCGAAGCCCAGCCCAATGAGGGCGGCTTTGACGCGGCGCATGGTGAGCGTGAGCGGGTGCAGGCGTGCGGGGCGGATGGGGATGCCGGGCAGGGTGATGTCGATGCGCTCGGCTTGCAGGCGTTGCTCCAGTTCGGCTCGAGTCAGCACGGCACGCCGCGCATCGAGCCACTGTTCGATCTGCTCGCGGGCGCGATTGACCGCCTGTCCGAAGGCGGGTCGCTGGTCGGGTGGCAGGCTTCCGATCTGGCGCAGGAGCGTGCCGAGCGCGCCTTTTTTGCCGAGATAGCGCAACTCCACCGCGTCCAGTTCAGCGGTGGAGCTGCATCGCTCGATTTCTGCCTGCGCCTGAGCCAGAAGCTGCTGGATGGTGTCCATAAAGCGTCTGGGAGCGGGGCTTCAGGATGAGCCGCGCACGCTTTGCACCAGCATGGTGAAGGCGTCGGGGTCGCGCACCGCCATCTCCGCCAGCATCTTGCGGTTGACCGCGACGCCACGTTCCGCCAGCGCGTGGATGAACTCGTGATAGCGGATGCCCTGCGCACGGCAGGCGGCGCTGATGCGGGTAATCCAGAGCCGCCGCAGGTCGCGCTTGCGCTGACGGCGGTCGCGATACGCATAGAGCAGCGACTTCATCACCTGCTCGTGCGCCTTGCGGAACAGCTTCCGCTTCGCGCTGTAGTAGCCTTTTGCCAGTCGCAGTATCTTTTTATGTCTTCGCCGGGTGACGGTTCCACCTTTGACACGCATCGTGATAGCCTCCTTAGGCATGGAGCGTGGGCATCGTGCCCATTTCGTTTCGGGCGCAAGATGCGCCCGCTACGGCGTTCAGCGTCCTGCCAGCAAGCGGTTGACACGCCGATACTCGCCCTTGAAGAGTTCATCTTCGAGGTCGAGTCGGCGTTTGCGCGCGGGCGATTTACTGAGGAACAGGTGACTGTTCCCGGCTTTCTTGTGCATCAGTTTGCCCGTCGCTGTGCGTTTGAACCGCTTGGCGGCGGTCTTGCTCGTCTTCATCTTTGGCATGCTGGGTATCTCCTCCTGCTTGCACGGTTGAGACGGTTTCGGTGCGGGCAGGTTTCCTGTGCGGTGCCAGCACCATCACCATCTGGCGTCCCTCCATCGTCGGCGGGCGCTCGATGAAGCCATCGTCCCGCAGGGCATTGGCGACCTTTTTGAGCAGTGTTTCGCCCATCTGCGGTCGCCCGATCTCCCGACTGCGGAAGATGACAATAAATTTTACCTTATCGCCGTCCTGCAGGAACTCGCGCGCGTTGCGCGTTTTGGTTTCGATGTCGTGCGCGCCCGTGCTGGGTCGCAGGCGAATGGTTTTGACATCCGCCTGTTTGTGCTTGCGCTTCGACTCTTTGGCGAGTTTCTCCTGCTCGTAGCGATAGCGCCCGTAGTCGAGGATTCGGCACACGGGCGGGTTCGCGTTCGGCGCGACTTCCACCAGGTCGAGACCGCGCTCCTGCGCGATTTTGAGGGCGCGGCGAATGTGCATCACTCCGATCTGCTTCCCGTTCTCGTCGATAACGCGCACCTCTCTGGCGCGGATCCGATTGTTGGCCCTCAGTTCCTTCTGGATAGCTGGCTCACCCTCGCTTTGTGTCTGGTTGGCATGCGCCCTGCATTATACCATGCCTGACCTGCTTTGTCAAGTGGGTTGGAGCATGGTTGCCTGCCATGCACGCAACTCGTGCAGGGCAGCAGGAGGCAGGGCGTTCGGCGGAACCTGCACGCCCACCACGAACGGCTTGCTCATGGCGAGCGTGGACACCTGCTGCAGCCACTCCAGCGGCAGTTGTTCACCGCTGGACGCCCGCCAGAAGGGATTCGCAGCAGCGGGCAGATTCAGCGTCAGGTGCAGCGGCTTGCCCAGATCGCCGTAATGCTCCAGCAGGCTGTCCAGATCGAGCAGGTCGAAGTCGTGCCAGTGGAGATGGAGGTGAACGCCCTCAAACGGCACGCCCCACTCCACACAGGCATTCAGCAGCTGGAATGCCGCATGGCGATGATACAGGCTGTAGTGGGCGCCGAGCAGGCGCACGATGCCGAAATCGACTGCCCGCGCCGCCTCGCACAGGGTGCCAATCAGCCTGACCTGCTCACGCTCATTGCTCACAATAGGGTTCAGGCTAAACGGCAGGTCGGACAGAATCTCCCAGTAGCGGATTCGCCCGCGATAAAGTCGGATGGCGTTGCACAGGCGATGGAGCAGGGCATCGAGCGGCGGCTGGGGCAGATGGACAGCCTGCTGGATGAAAGCGGCGTCCAGCACCGATTCGCCGCGCACGAGTCGTCGCTCCTGCTGGGCTTGCTGAACCAGCGGCTCCCAGCGTTCGAGCGCAGGCTGGGTCATGCGGAGGCTGAGCTGGTTGAAGGGTGGATGGAGCGCTTGCATGGACAGGTCAGGTTCGTTGATGGCGACGCCCCACACGAACAGTTCGCGCCCGCCCATGCGCTGGAGGCGCGTGCGTGCCACCGCAAGCGCAGCCTGCTCGCCTGCCTGCAGGCTCTTCCGCAGGCTCTGCATGAGCAGCTCGCGTCCCGAATCGTCAGGCGGGAGCATTGTCGCCTGCAGGCTCTCCAGCGGCACGCCCTTGCGCTGATACTGCTTGATGAAGCTCAGACTGCGCTGATAGCGGCTGTGAACCAGCTCGCGCTCCAGCACAATCTCGTGCGTCTGTGAGCCGTAGCCTCTGCTGTTCGACCAGAGATAGAGGCAGCCGTAATCAGGCACCTCAAGTGGGTAGGCGACGCCGAACGGCTCGCCCGGATAGGGAAGGCAAACCGCTCCCATGCAGGATTCACCCGCCTGAACGGGCAGCGGCTCGCGCCGAATGTCGGTCAGCCGCAGGAGCGAGGCGTCCAGCGCTGCGTCCATCAATCGGATACGAATCGGTTCCGCCACAGCCTTCACCCGATATTATCGGCATCGATGCACCGATTTTGAGGACTTTTTATGAAAGCTGCTGGAGCCGCGTGGCAAGTCGCTGATGGCGTGCCATCAGCTCCTGCTCCTGGGCGCGGGTCTCCTGCACCACTTCGGGCTTGGCGCGCTCCAGAAATTGTGGGTTGCGCAGGCGTGCCTGCACGCGCCGCAGCTCCTCTTCCACCCTGTTGAGTTCGCGTTGCAGGCGTTCACGCTCGCGCCCGATGTCGATGACGCCTTCGACGGGCAGGTAGACCTCCGCGCCATCGGTGGGGTTCATCAGCGCGCGCTCCGTCGGCGTGCCCCAGCGAATCTCGCGGCACCAGGCAAGATACTCCATCAGCGGCTGATGGCGTTGCAATCGCGTGCGACTGAGGTCGTCCGCCGGGTTGAGCCACACCAGCGGGATTTCGACGCCGGGCGTGATGTTGACCTCCGCACGCAGGTTGCGAATGGCGCGAATGGTTTCGAACACCTGTGCGATTTCGGCTTCTGCGTCAGGGTCGATAAGGGCGGGGTTCACCTGCGGGAAGGGCGCACGGATCAGCGCAGGGCAGTCGGGCGTCGCGCCAATCGCCTGCCACAGCTCCTCGCTGATGTGCGGCATGTAGGGGTGCAGCAGGCGCAGAATCTGGTCGAACAGATAGACGAGCATCGCCTGCGTCTGGGCGCGGCGGGCGGTGTTCTGCAGGCGCGGCTTGCACGCCTCGATATACCAGTCGCACACCTCGCTCCAGATGAACTCATAGAGGGCGTTCGCGCCGTCATCGAAGCAGTAGTTCGCGAGCGCGGTCTGAACCGCGTCGATGGTGCGCTGGAGGCGGCTCAGCACCCAGCGATCCAGCACATCGTCAGGCTGTGCCCCCCGCTGGCGCAGGGTCTCTAAATCGGCGTCGTTCAGGTTCAGCAGCACGAACCGCGTGGCGTTCCACACCTTGTTCGCGAAGTTGCGGGCGTTCACTACGCGCTCCTCATAGAAGCGGATCGACTGCTGCATGCCCGCCTGCTGAAGCAGCGACCAGCGCAGGGCGTCCGTGCCGTACTTCTCGATCATCTCCAGTGGGTCGATGCCCGTGCCAAGCGATTTGGACATCCGCCTGCCTTCTTTGTTCAGCACGGTAGCGTGGATATACACCTCGTGGAAGGGCACATCGCCCACAAAATAAAGCCCCGTCATAATCATGCGGGCGACCCACAGGTAGAGAATCTCCTGTGCGGTGATTAGCACGCTGGTGGGATAGAAGAGGCGCAGTTCGTCGGTCGGGTTGGGCCAGCCCAGCACGGTCTGGGGCCAGATGGCGGAGGAGAACCATGTGTCCAGCACATCGGGGTCGCGCACGAGGCGCGTGCTGCCGCAGCGCGGGCATTTTTCGGGCGCGCTCTTTTGCACGATGGGGCTTTCCCGCCGCTTGAGGCGGTAGGAATCGTCAAAGTTTTCAGGATGGCAGTCCACGCAGTACCATGCGGGAATCTGGTGCCCCCACCAGAGCTGGCGGGAGATGCACCAGTCGCGGATGTTCTCCATCCAGTTCAGGTACATCTCGGTGTAGCGTTCGGGAATGAAGCGCACCTTGCCCTGCTTCACGACTTCGATGGCGGGTCTGGCGATGGGCTCCATGCGGCAGAACCACTGCTCGCTCAGGAGCGGCTCGATGACCGTGTGGCAGCGTTCACAGCGCGATAGCGGCACCGTGTAGTCCTCCACTTTCACCAGATAGCCCGCCTGCTGAAGGTCCTCCACAATCAGTCGGCGCACCTCGTAGCGGTCTTTGCCATGATACTTTTGCAGGTAGGGGTTGTCGTGGGCGTTGAGTTCCTCGCGCAGGCGCTCGGTGTTGATGGTGGCGTCCTCGCTAATCACGATGGGGCGGGGCAGGTTGTGCCGCTGTCCTATTTCGAAGTCGTTCGGGTCGTGAGCGGGCGTCACCTTGACCGCGCCTGTGCCGAAGGTGGGGTCAGGGTAAGGGTCGGCAATCAGCGGGATGAGCCGATCCACCATTGGCAGGCGCAGGGTGCGTCCGATCAGACCCTGATAGCGTCCATCGGCGGGGTTGACCGCCACCGCCACATCGCCCAGCATCGTTTCGGGGCGCGTGGTCGCGACCACCACGCCGCCCTCGCCTTCCACGAACGGATAGAGGATGTGATAGAGCTTGCCCGCCTCTTCCGTGCGTTCCAGCTCGATATCGGAGAGGGCGGTTCGGCAGCGGGGGCACCAGTTGATGACACGCTCGCCAATATAGAGATGCCCATCCTGCCACCAGCGTACAAACACCTCCAGCACGGCGTCGGCATATTCGGGGTCGAGTGTGAAGCGGGTATAGCGCCAGTCGTAGGAGCAGCCGAGCCGACGGAACTGCATCAGGATCGTGTTGCCGTACTGCTCGCGCCACTGCCACACGCGCTCCAGGAACTTCTCGCGCCCCAGTTGCTGGCGGGTCAGTCCCTCCTTGAGCAGTTCACGCTCCACCACATTCTGGGTGGCGATGCCCGCGTGGTCGGTGCCTGGCACGCACAGCACATTGTAGCCCTGCATGCGCTTCCAGCGCAGCAGCACATCGTGGATGGTGTTGTTGAGCGCGTGCCCCATATGGAGCGAACCCGTGATGTTGGGCGGCGGGATGGTGATGCAGTAGCGCGGGCGACCGTCATCAGCGATAACCGCCTCAAAATCGCCCCGCTCCAGCCACCACTGATACCGCCGCTGCTCCACCTGATGCGGGTCATAAGTTTTCGGCAGCTCCTGCGCCATAGCGGAGAATATTGTACCTTGCTCTCCAGACTTACTTCAGCAACGCTGAGCCGAAAGTGTACCCATAGCGCATCGGGTTGTAGCGCTGATAGCCTCGTGGGGGGAACATCTGCTGGGAGAGGGGATTATCCGCGTACAGACTGCGCCCGTGTTGAACAAAATACTCGAACTCCTCACGGAAGTTTTTGATGAAGGCACGGATGGGCCAGGCGGCGGCGTCGCCCAGGGCGCAGAAACTGCGTCCATCAATTTGGTCGCAGATGTCCAGCAGAAGGTCGATATCCGCCATGCGCCCCTTGCCCTGCAGGATGCGCTCCAGGATTTGCACCATCCAGCGGGTGCCCTCGCGGCATGGCGTGCATTTGCCACACGATTCGTGCGCGTAGAACTCCGCCGTGCGCCACGCGAAATGCACGATACAGGTGTGTTCGTTCAGCACGATGCAGCCGCCGGAGCCGACCATACTGCCCTTTTCCATCAGCTCCTCATAGCCGATAATCGCATCCTCGCACTTATCGGCGGGCAGGATGGGCATCGAGGAGCCACCCGGGATGATGCCCTTGAGTTTGCCACCTGCCACACCGCCCGCCAGCTCGATGAGCTCCATCAGCGGTGTGCCAAACTCAATTTCATAGTTACCCGGTCGGTTCACATGCCCGCTGACGGAGAAAATCTTAGTGCCGCGGCTGTTTCGGGTGCTGGCGCCGTACTGGGCGTACCATTCACCGCCGTTGAGGATGATGTGCGGCACGCAGGAGAGCGTCTCGCAGTTGTTGATGAGCGTGGGGCAGTCCCACAAGCCGGCGATGGTGGGCAGGGGCGCGTGCGGGAACTTCAGGCGCGGCATGCCCCGCTCGCCCATCAGGCTCGACATCATCGCCGACTCCTCACCACACTCATAGGAGCCTGCGCCCATGTGAATGTAGATGTCGTGATCGAACCCGCTGCCGAGAATATTTTTACCGAGATAGCCTGCGCGATAGGCTTGATCGATGGCTTTGCGCACCTTGCGGGCGCACTCCACATACTCGCCCCGAATGTAGATGTAGCCGATGCGGGCGCGCACCGCGTAGCCCGCGATTATCATGCCTTCAATCAGCTGGTGGGGCGCACGGTACATCAGCTCGAAATCTTTGAAGGTGCCCGGTTCGCCCTCATCGGAGTTGCACAGCACATAGTGGGGCTTGTCATCGTCTTTGGGGATGCCGTTCCATTTGATCCATGCGGGGAAGCCTGCGCCGCCGCGCCCGCGCAGTCCCGACTTCTTGATTTCGTCGATGACCGCCTGGCGCTCCATCTGCAGCGCCTTGCGCAGTGCCTGATAGCCGCCGTTCGCCTCGTAGACCTCCAGCTCGTCGCAGTTGGGGATGTCCCGACAACGGAGCAGGATTCGTACCTCGCCCATTCGCGTGCCTCCGCCCTATTATACCTGTCGCGCCTTGCTGGGGTCGTAGGGGTCTACATGGATGACCACCTGCGCGGGGGCGAGTTCGCGCTTCAGTCGTTTCTCCAGCTCATCGGCGACGGCGTGCGCCTGCTGGAGGCTCCAGTCGGCAGGCACGACGATATGCAGGTCAATATAGCGCATGGCGCCAGAGCGGCGCGTGCGCAGGTTGTGATAACTGATCACGCGCGGGTCGGAGCGGATGACCGAATCGATGTGCGCGATTTCCTCATCGGGCAGCCGCTGGTCGATCAGCTCGTGGAACGCCTGCGTGGAGAGTCGCCATGCGCCGCGCAGCAGCCAGAGCGCGATGCCAATCGCCAGCAGGGGGTCAATCAGCGTCCAGCCTGTGAACCGAATGATGACGAGCGCGATCAGCACACCTGCGCTCGTCCAGCAGTCGACCATTAGGTGCTGCCCGTTGGAGAGCAGGGCGAGCGAGCGGGTGCGCCGCCCCACACGCAACACATATTGACCCACCAGCAGGCTGGTGAGGGTGGAAAGCAGCATCACGCCCAGCCCCAGCTCAAGGCTCTCCAGCCGCACGCCGCGCACCAGCCGATGGATGCCTTCCCCGATCAGATACAGCACCATCAGGAAGAGCAGGATCGATTCGCCGAAGCCAGCAAGCGTTTCGATTTTGCCGTGTCCGTAGGGGTGGCGTTCGTCGGGCGGGGCGGAGGCAGCGCGAATGCCCACATAAGCCAGCGTGGACGCCACAATATCGGTGGCGGAGTGAAGCGCTTCAGAAAGCAGGCTCATCGAGCCCGTGAGCAACGCGGCGACAAGCTTGGCAGCGGTGAACAGCACATTGTAGGTGAGCGAGAGGGCAGAAGCGAGCCGTTTCGCCCGCTCCTGCCCGTCCGTCGGTGCATCCGCCCCGTTGAACGACGCCGATGCAGCCGATTGAGGCTCTACTTCGGCACGCGCTTGATGGTGCATCCGAAGGCGCGAGTTTCCGTTACGGGCGGTTCCTTGCCCGCCAGCAGGGCGTCCAGCGCCGCCTGCAGGTCGCGCTGGGTTACGCGCTCAGGGTTCTGGCTGTTATCGATGCGCCCGTGATAGCGCAGTATGAAGTTCGAATCCAGCACATAGACCTCTGGCGTCACCCGCGCCTGATAGAGGTCGGCGACGCGGTTGCCCTCATCTTTCAGCACAGGCGCCGGGAAGCCCGTCTGCTTCGCGTGCTCAATCACCTCTGCCACCGGCTCGGTGCTGTTGGAGTTGATGGCAAGGAACTGAACCCCTTTCGGCGTGTAGGTCTTCACCAGTTCGACCACGCGTGCGTCGTAGTCATTATCGATGGGGCAGCGCGTGGCGGTGAAGATAATCACGATAAGCTTTTTGTCGCGGATGTCGTACAGGCGCACCATGCGCTCGGAGTCCCTGGTCGCCATCACATTGGGCAGGGTGAAGTCAGGCGCCTTCTTGCCAATCGCGATCGTGGGGGATTCATCATCAGCGCCACTGCTGCTGGACCCGCTCTTGAGGTTCCTGAAGAAGGCGAGCAGCTCCTCACCGTGATTGCTGGTGCCCGCTTTTTCGAACACCTTCACGATTTTGCCGTCGGGTCCGACGATGAAGGTGGTTCGGCTGGCGAAGTTGGCGCTGGTCAGCACGCCGTAGGCGCGGGACACCTCGCCCTTCTCATCGGCGAGCAGAGTCTGCTTCAGGTTATACTGCCGGGTGAACTTCGCCTGCGTGTCGACGCTGTCGACGCTGATGCCCAGCACGACCGCATACTGGCTGAGCTGGTCATAGGCATCGCGCACCGCGCAGTTTTGCGCCGTGCAGCCGGGAGTGAACGACTTCGGGTAGAACATCAACACCACATATTTGCCGCGATAGTCGCTGAGTCGGTGCTGTTTGCCGCTGGCGTCGGTCAGTGCGAAGTCGGGCGCGAGCGTACCCTCTTTGAGCGGGGTCGAGGAGAACATCACCGTCCAGACGCTCCACAGCAGCACCCCGATCACGAACGGAATAACCCACCACAAACGGCTCCGTCTTTGCATCGTTTTTAACCTCCCTGCGCAGCATAGACGACGAATCGTCGCCCTGGTTCCCCCAGTATACCCGCTCGATCCACAGGACGCTTCCGACGTCGACACACACGACAGCACCGCAAACACGCCGCCAGCAATCGCACCACCTCCCCCAACAACGCTCATAACGCAAAGCGGAGGAGGCTTAAAATTGATGCCAATGTCCTGACGAACCAGCGGGTATAATCCCCCTGCAAGTTTGACCGACGAGTCAGAATGGAGGAGGCAACCGACGATGCTGAATGAATATTCGACCACTGGCAGGGCTGCCGTGCTGGGCGCGGGCACGATGGGCGCGCAGATCGCAGCGCATCTTGCCAATATCGGCTGGCAGGTATTGCTCTTAGATATCGTGCCGACCAGCCTGACGCCCGATGAGGAGGCACGCGGGCTAACCCTCCAGCACAGAGAGGTGCGCAATCGTATCGCTCGCACAGGACTGGAACGCGTGAGCAAGCTGAAACCTGCGCCTTTCTACCTGCCCGAACTCGCCAGCCGAATCGAAATCGGCAACTTCGAAGACGATTTGCCCCGCCTCAAAGAAGCCGACTGGGTGATCGAAGCGGTGGTGGAAGACCCCGCCATCAAACGCCAACTGTGGACGCGCGTGCAGGACTATGTGAACCCCAGCGCCATCCTGTCCACCAACACCAGCGGGCTGTCGATCCACGAGATGAGCGACGATTGCCGCGACGACATCAAGCGGCGGTTTATGGGCACGCACTTTTTTAACCCGCCTCGCTACCTCAAACTGCTGGAGATTATCCCGCGCCGCGAGACCGACCCCGATCTGGTGGAGGGCATGGTGCGTTTCGCCGAGCGCGTGCTGGGTAAGCGTGTGGTGATTGCCCGCGACACGCCCGGCTTCATCGCCAACCGGCTCGGCATCCACAGCATGATGATTGTGTTCCCGCTGATGCAGGAGTTCGGGCTAACGATTGAGGAGGTGGACGCGCTCACGGGTCCGCTGGTCGGGCATCCGCGCAGTGCCACTTTCCGTTTAGCCGATATTGTGGGGCTGGATGTGATGGCGAGCGTTGCACGCAACCTGCATGAGCGGCTGCCAACCCCCGAAGAGAAGGCGGTCTTCGCCCTGCCCGAAGTGGTTCAGCGGATGATCGCCGAAGGCAGGCTGGGCGAGAAGACGGGCGCAGGGTTCTACCGTCGCCTGCCCGATGGCACCATCGAAACGCTCGACCTCGAAACTTTCGAGTACCGCCCGCGCCAGCGTCCAAAGTTCCAGCACCTTGAACCGCTGGAGAAGTTGCCGCTGGAGGAACGCCTGCGCGCGCTGGTCAACCACGACAGCCGCGAAGGGCGGTTCCTGTGGCGATTACACGCCGAAGGTCTGCACTATGTGGCGACCCACGCGCCCGAACTCGCCGATGACCCCATCGCCATCGACCACGCCATCAAGTGGGGCTTCAACTGGGAGCTGGGTCCCTTCCAGATATGGGACGCGCTGGGCGTGCGTGAGACCGCTGAACGGCTCGAACGGGAGGGCAAATCGGTGCCCCCTGTGGTTCAGCAGCTTCTGCAGAAGGGGCGGTCCCGATTCTACGACACCGCCGATACAGGCGACACCACCGTCTATGTGTGGATCGGCTCCGGGCAGATCGCGCCCTATCATCCCGATGAGGAATTCCTGACGCCCATCAACATGGCACGCCACAAGCCGAAACTGGACGGCAATAGCGATGCCTCGCTCTTTGACCTGGGCGATGGCGTCTACTGCATGGGTATCCACACTAAGATGAACACGCTCGGACCCAGCGTGATGGAGATGCTCTACAGGAGCATCGACCGCGCCGAGCGCGAGGCGAAAGGGCTGGTCATCACTGGCATCGGCGAGCATTTCTCCGTCGGGTTCAACATCCAGCTGTTTTTGATGATGATAGGCGCAGGCGACTTCGATGAGCTGATGATGGGCGATAAGGCGTTTCAGGATTCGCTCCTGCGCCTGCGTTATGCGAAGGTGCCCGTGGTCGCCGCGGTGTTCGGCTACACGCTGGGCGGCGGCTGCGAGCTGGCGATGCACTGCGACAAGGTGGTCGCCAGCGCGGAGACCTATATCGGCTTGCCGGAGGTGGGCGTGGGCATCATCCCTGCGGGCGGCGGCACCACCACGATGCTTCGCCGCGCACTGAGCGCGCTGCCACCGAACGCCGACCCTTACCCCGCTATTCGGCGCGTGCTGGAGACGCTCGGCTTCGGCAAAGTCGCCACCAGCGCATTAGAAGGTGTCCAGCTCGGCTTCCTGCGCGAAGGCGTCGACCACATCGTCATTAACCCCGACCGCCTGCTGTGGACCGCCAGGCAGGAGGTGTTGCACCTCGCCGATGTGGGTTATCAGCCGCCTGAAGAGCCGAAAATCATGGCGTACGGCGATTCGGTCTACTCGCGTCTGCTGGTGGAACTGCACAACCTGCGGCGAGGCAACTTCATCACCGATCACGACCTGCTGATCACCTCCCAGCTGGCGTATGTGCTGACAGGGGGCGACCTCACCCAGCCGACCGAGATGCCCGAATCGTACTTCTACAATCTGGAGGTGCAGGTGGTGGGCTTGCTGGCGCAGCAGCCCAAGACATGGGAGCGCATGCGCCACATGCTCGAAAAGGGCAAACCCCTGCGTAACTGAACGAACCCTCTCCTCCACACGCGGAGGAGAGGGTTTGCTTTTTCGAACAGCCTCTCGCCCACTTGACAATCGGCGGCGCAATCGGGTAGAATATTTAGCCAGTCTAAATACAGGAGGTGGACAATGGCTGAAGTGCGGCGTTCGGAGGTTCTCGTTTCGACGGAGTGGGTTCAGCAGCATCTGAATGACCCGACGATTCGCCTCGTGGAGGTGGATGTGGACACGACCGCCTACGAGCAGGGGCACATCCCCGGCGCGCTCGCGTTTAACTGGCAGACCCAGCTTCAGGACCCCATTCGGCGCGACATCGTCTCGAAAGAGGACCTGGAGCGGCTGTTGAGTGAGCTGGGCATTGCGAATGACCATCTGATTGTGCTGTACGGCGACAACAACAACTGGTTTGCCGCCTATGCCTTCTGGCTGTTGCGCCTGTATGGGCATGAGCAGCTGGCGCTGATGGACGGCGGTCGCAAGAAGTGGCTGGCAGAGGGTCGCCCGCTGACGACGGAGGTGCCCCGCTACCCCCGCACGGAGTATCGCGCGAAGGAGCCAGACCTGTCGCTACGGGCGTTCTATCCGCAGGTGCGCGAGAGCCTGGGGCGCGCGGATGTCGCGCTGGTCGATGTGCGTTCCCCACAGGAATACACGGGCGAGATTCTCGCGCCGCCAGGCTTGCTGGAGACCGCCCAGCGTGGCGGGCACATCCATGGCGCCCGCAACATTCCCTGGTCGCAGGCGGTGCGCGAAGATGGCACTTTCAAGTCGCCTGAAGAGCTGCGCCAGCTCTATGCGTCGCAGGGTATCACGCCGGACAAGGAGGTTATCGCCTACTGCCGCATCGGGGAGCGATCGTCGCATACATGGTTCGTGCTGAAGTACCTGCTGGGCTACCCGCAGGTGCGCAACTATGACGGCAGCTGGACGGAGTGGGGCAATATCGTGGGCGCACCGATTGAGCGGGAGACGCCAACCGCCGTGCATGGCGGCACCAGCACCGCCCCCTGCCCCCAGAGCGGTTGAATCTTCACCTGACCAAGACGGCTGAAGCCGTTCCTGAAAAAAAACAAAGCCAGCCTGCGCTGGCTCCAGTGGCTTGAGCGTCCCGCCCAAGTTCAAGCGCGAGACGCGCTTGCTACTTTAGCCAATGCGGGTCGGCTTCGTCTGCACAGGAACGGCTTCAGTTGCTCTGTTGCAAAGAGAGGCGTGAAGGGGTATAATACGCACTAAGGATACACTATGCAGGGAAAACCGACCTGTGGTGAAAGCCAAATCGGGTATCCTTGCAATAGAGCAGGTGAGCTATTATGCGAAAGCGCAAATCGCTGGGTGTTCCTGTGCAGGTCTACAATATCGGCGCTGCTGCTGGCACAGCAGCGGACTTCAATCGCGACGAACTCTGGAAGCGCATGGACTCGCAAATGGGTCAGAAAGCGGTGCGGACGCCCGTGTTTCTGGTCAACGAAAGCCAGATGGATGCTCTCTACCCGCCCCAGTACCGAAAGGCTTTGAGCCCAGAAATCGTGCGGGAGCTTTTTGAGACAGAGGCGTCTCGAAGCGAGTCTTTTCGCGAGGGAAGGAGAGACATCGATAGTGATGCATTTTTTGACAAACTGAAGCGCTTTGAAGAGCGGGGTTGGGAACTCTACCATGAAGTCGTTGCACAGGGACTTTACTTGCGGATGAAAGCTGTTGACTCGCGTCTGAGAGCGCGTGCTTCAGCTCGGTGCAAACACGGAGCGCACCCCTGAAGCGGAGCAGGCGTTTCTCGAATGCAATTTGCCCGCGATTTTCCTGTGCTGTGAACGAATTCGGCGACACGCCGCCACCGAGGGGGCACCCTACGAGTTGGCTCTGGACAAAACTTACTACCATGAGCTTGGCCACGCCATTATGGACACTCTGCCAGCTAGAGCGCCAAATCCGTACAACGAGACCTGGGGGCGTGTGATAGAAGAGAGCCTTGCGAATCTCATCGCCTATGAGCGTTTTGAGGGCACAGAAGCCATATGGATTCAACGGCTTATCCAGAGGCAACCTGCAGAGTACCTCGGCTATGCGGCGGCACAGCGACTTCTGGTGCCGTACGATAGGGATTTCTGGTGGAGATACTATCGTGAGTGGATGGAGTGGTGGTTCTGGTACTATCATGAAGGGAGATTCTGGGTGTGGGGTCCCGATAATTCAGGGGCAATGAATGTGGAGAACTGGAAAGCATTCAAGAGAAAGCTTGCGTATTCTTCCGAGCTGGAGGAGGTTTGGCAGAAGTTTGCGGAACACTTACTGGTAGCGGAAATATGATGGAGGGTATCAGCGATGCAAGGACTGATAGAGACAATCGTGCAGGTACAGCGCAGTCTTCCGACGCACGGACCCCTTTTCGCGAACAGCGAGCTTCAAACGCGGTACGGTCTGATTGACCCTATCCTGCGCGCTCTGGGCTGGGACACAGGTAATCTCGATGAGCTGCAAGTAGATTACGCGGCGGGCAATGGCAGGGCGGACTATGTGATTTTCTTCAACAACAAACCGCATGTGGTGATAGAAGCCAAAGCGCTGGGTTTGCTGAGTTCCAACACACCTCGTCAGGCCAATGCCTACTGTCGCCACCTCGGAGCAGCCTACTTCGTGTGTACCGATGGAGATATCTGGGAGGTTTACCGGTATGCTTCTCAAGGGGGGTCTTTGCTGGCACGCTGGCAGATTTCCAAGATGGCGCCGGCTGATGTAGCTCGGTATGCTAAGTGCCTTGAGAAACCTCCTATTGTACCGGCTGTGCCCTCGATTTTCGCGCCATCCTCTCCCCTATCGCCCACACCTCCCCCACCACCTTCCAATTCGATTTCCTTGGATCAACTCTATAAGCAGCTGCAGCACACGCGAAAACTGGCATTTTCTTACTCGCGCCTGCACTTTCCTGGCAGTAATGCCCCTGTCTCCGTCGGCTCATATGTAGATATTCTCAGGAAAGTGGTTCGCTATTTGAACAACGCAGGCTTGATACCTGCTCCGGGAGTTCCCAGCATCGTCGTGCCGATCGGGACAGGTAGTCTGAATCCTCGGTATTACACCAGGGTCGGCTCCTGGGATGTTCTCACCCACGGTAACGCAGCGCGGGTCGTGGGGTTCGCAGTTCAGGTCCTGAACCACTGCGGGATTAACCCAAGCACGGTGTATGTGTCATAGCCAGACGGGGTCGCCCGCGCTTCTGGCACGGGCGACCCCCACAGAGCGCACGCTTAGCCCACCGAGCCTTCCATCTCCAGCTCAATCAGGCGGTTCAGTTCCACAGCGTACTCCATCGGCAACTGCTTCGCCAGCGGCTCGATGAAGCCCGACACAATCAGCGTGAGCGCCTCATCCTTCTTCAGCCCGCGCGACTGCAGGTAGAAGAGCTGATCCTCGCTCACCTTGCTCACGCGCGCCTCGTGCCCGATCGTTACCTGCTGTTCGTTCACCTCGATGTAGGGGTAGGTGTCGGTGCGGGCGTTCTCATCTAACAGCAGCGCGTCACACTCCACATTGCACTTGCTGTGGTGCGCGCCTTCCAGCACCTGCACCAGCCCGCGATAGGAGGCGCGACCTGTGCCTTTGGAGATCGACTTGGAGGTGATTCGGCTGCTGGTGTAGGGCGCGGCGTGGATGGCTTTACCGCCCGTGTCCTGGTGTTGCCCGTCGCCTGCAAAGGCGACCGACAGCACCTCGCCCCGTGCCCCCGGCTCCAGCAGATAGACCGAGGGGTACTTCATCGTGACGCGGCTGTTATGCACCAGCACGCCATTCACCACAAACGAGTGCGCCTCCGCAACTTCAAGGTCGTAGGTGGGTGCGACGATGGAAGGGGTAATCGCCTCAATGCGCGCGACGCCCATGCCAGGAGTCAGCAAGTTCACCGCACGAAAGCCGCGCAGATAACGATGGCGATACGCTTTCTTGGGCGTGTTCAGCCGCTCACGGAGCGCGGGCGTCAGATGGGGCAACAAGGGTTCCACATTCGCCAGGTTCAACCGATGCACCGTGTATTGTTTAGTGCGTCCCACACGGTTGATGTCCGCTTCGACGGTGCTGGTGTAGATGGCGCTTGCGTGGAGACCGCACTGCAGGGCGAGCTGCTGCACATCCTGTAGCAGGGCGCGGTTCGCCGACTTGAGGGAGAGCTGGTTGTATCGTGCGCAACCGTCGCCGTCGATATAGCCCGCAAGGAACGCCGCCTGCATGCGAGTGGGTAGGGTGAACACCCAGGCGGGGATGCGCTTCTCTTTCGCGCCCGACACAAAGCCGTTCGCCTTGAGCCACAGCGCGAACTCCAGCGAGTTGACGCGCAGGTAGCGCTCGTCCTTGCGCAGCTCAATCGCGTGATTGCCGAAGTAGCGGGTCAGCAGCGAAATCAGGCGCGGGTAGGCGCGGTCAGTCGTCGGCACGCTGAACCCCACACGCCCATACCGATGCCCGTTGCGCCCCGACTGGATGGTGTAGTCGCCTTCAGCAATCCACAGCCCCAGCAGCCAGCAGATGTCTTCATCGGCGTATTTGGGGAGTTGAACTTCCTGACGCGAGTGCGAGGCAATCGGGTACTCTGCACCGTACTGGTTGCGTCCCGTGAACTGGTCGGGTAGTTCGGGACGCACGAAGCGGTAGGGCTGCCCCTCAGCGTGCAACGCGGTCGGGAAGATAATCAGGTCGCCTGCTGTGAGCGCCTCGACGGGCTTCCAGCGCAGGCTGTAGCGTCCCAGCTTCTTCGGGCGTGTCGGATCGTACTGCACTGTCAGCAGCGGGTGGTTCGCGGTCAGGCGGAGTGTGCGCCCGTTCGAGAGCGCAATCT
This sequence comes from Armatimonadota bacterium, assembly GCA_037444405.1. GTDB lineage: Bacteria > Armatimonadota > Fimbriimonadia > Fimbriimonadales > GBS-DC > HRBIN15. Next base: position 8,493 of record JBBIML010000030.1, on the reverse strand, counting down.
CGTACACCTGTTGCATGCCGCTCGCCTTGCGTGCCACCACAGGGCGCAACACCCAGAGCCGCCGCGACTCGTCGAAGCTCCACACGCGCGTACCCGGCTCGACCTGCTCAATCGGCACAGGGCCGCGCTCCGTGTAGACCAGCTCCCCAGCGCACACGCAGCCGAGATTGCCATCCACCCATTCCATCACGGCGTCGCCATATACGACGGAGCGCTTGGTCACGAGGTTGTACACATCCTTGGACCAGTTCTGGATGGTGGTGTAGCGCACGCGCGCGCCGCGCTTCACGATAATCTCCACCACCGCGCTGTGGAGGGCAGACTCGGCATATACCGGGGCAGTGCAGCCCTCCACATAATGCACAAACGAACCTTCTTCGGCGATAATCAGGGTGCGCTCGAACTGACCCGCGTTGCGGGCGTTGATGCGGAAGTAAGCCTGCAGGGGGATTTCGACCTTCACGCCCGCGGGCACATACACGAAGGAGCCGCCTGACCAGACCGCCGAGTTGAGCGCGGCGAACTTGTTATCGTGCGGCGGGATCACCGTGCCGAAGTATTCCCGCACGAGATCGGGATATTTCTGAACGGCGGTGTCGGTATCAACGAAGATAACGCCGAGTTTTTCGAGGTCTTCCCGCAGACGATGGTAGATCACTTCGGAGTTATGCACAATAATTCCCTCGGCGATGAAGTTATGCACACCTTCCACCTCAATATCGTAGGTGTCCTCGACACCGACATAGGTGATGGATTCGATGCGTGCAAACCCGATCTCTTCGCTGATATGGGCATTCAAGGGGACGTCGTGATACGACTTGTGCTGGTGATAGTAGCGGCGCGGAGCGAGGTGATTGCGCACCTTCACGGAGTATTCTGCCAGTGGCGTCAGGTCACCGCTGATGAGGAATCGGTAGCCGACGCGCTCTGTCGTGCGCCCTTTGTAGGTAGACCGTGAGGTGAAGGTGTAGATATCCGATACGCTCAAACCGCACAGGATTGCGAGCCGATGTATCGCTTTGAGAAGCGATTCGTTCACGCTGGTGAGTAGCACATCGTTGTTGCGCTCGCTACATCGGACTCCGCCGTCTGCGTCGATGTACCCCGCGAGGAACGCCAGCTGCTGGCTGCGCGGCAGGCTGAAAACCCAGTCGGGAACCGACTTGGTGTAAGCGTTGCCTGTAATCCCCAGCGTCTCAAGGAATCGGGCGATTGGCGCACTGTAGATACGCACCCGATAGGGGTCGCTGCTGGGGCGCAGACGGTAGTGGAACGCCTCACAGAGCGCGTCTGCCAGCTGTGCCCGCAGCTCGGGCTGGGTCGCAGGAAAGGCGATGTCCACGATGGTGTAGGGTTTCCCGCGCTTCTTCCGTCGCAGGCAGCCATCGCCCAGATACGCGCCCAGAAACCACATCAGGGGTTCCGTGGTTTCTGTCGGCAGGCGCAGGCGCCGCTGCTGGCGCGTGTAGAGCCAGCCGGAGGCGTTCACCTCAAATTCACGCAGCTGGTTGCGCCCCATGTAGGTCGCTGAAATCTCGACAGTTGGCAGGCGGTATGGCTTGCCCTCATCAGGAACTTGACGGGCAATCGCGATGTAGTCACCCGGCTGCAGGTCCGACAGATAGCGCCACTGGGGGCGAATCGTGCCGCGCTGCTTGCCCTCGCCCTTCTCGTAGACAATCGCGTAAAAGGGATGATTGTAGGTTGCCTTAAGCGTGCGCCCCGCGACCTTAACCTCAAAGACAGGCAGCTTGCCCTTATACATCACGGCACGCACGCGCTGCTTGATGATGCGGCGCGTGTCGGGGTCAAGTGAATAGACCCACTGACCGGGTTGAATTTCGGAAATCGGCACCAATCCTGAGTCGGTGTAGACCATCGAATCGGCTGTTAGGCAGTCATACTGGGCTCCCACCCCTGCAAGGAACTTGCGCTCCCATTCGGGGATGCCGAGCCTGTCGAAGGTGCGCTTAATGTCTTCGGGCACTTCATCCCAGCTGCGCGCCTTGTGGTCGGTCGGCTTGATGTAGTAGACGATTTCGTCGAAATTGAGCGCGGACAGGTTGGGTCCCCAGCTGGGCATCGGCTTGCTGATGAAAATCTCGTAGGCGCGCAGGCGGAAGTCGCGCATCCACTTCGGCTCGTTCTTCTCGTAGGAGATTGCCTCCACCACGCGACGGTTCAGCCCGCGCCCTGTCTGGAAAACGGGCTTGATGTCATCGTAAAAGCCATACTTGTGAAGGTAGTCTTCACCAATCCGCAATACCTCTGGCTGTGCCATGATTAACCCTCCTGTACAGCAGCGACGCCGGTTAGTTCACCGCGCACCCAGTCGTAGCCGCGCTCCTCCAGCTGGAGCGCCAGCTCCGCGCCGCCCGACCGCACAATGCGCCCGTCGACCATCACATGCACATGGTCGGGCGTGATGTAGTTCAGGATGCGCTGATAGTGCGTGATGACAAGGAACGCGCGTTCAGGCGAGCGCATGCTGTTGACGCCGTTCGCCACGACCTTGAGCGCGTCGATGTCCAGCCCCGAATCGGTCTCATCCAGGATTGCCAGCACGGGTTCCAGCAGGGACATCTGCACGATTTCGAATCGCTTCTTTTCGCCGCCCGAAAAGCCCTCGTTCACTGCACGGCTGGCGAAGGAGGCATCCATCTCCAGCTTTTTGAGGTGCTGCAGCAGCAGCCGATAGAACTCAGCGTATCGCACCTCGCGGTTGAAGCGTCGCTGGTACGCCAGCCGCAGGAAGTTCGCGATGGTCACGCCGGGCACCTCCATCGGGTACTGGAAGGCGAGGAACAGCCCCGCGCGTGCCCGCTCGTCAGGCTCCATCTCCAGCAGGTTCTCGCCGCGGAAGAGAACCTCGCCGCGCACGATTTCGTAGCCCTCATAGCCCGCGAGAACCTTCGCCAGAGTGGACTTGCCCGACCCGTTCGGACCCATCAGCGCGTGAACCTCGCCCGCATGGAGGGTCAGGCTCACCCCGCGCAAAATCGGTTCCTCCTCATCGGGCAGTTTGACCCATAAATCCCGAATCTCCAGAAGTGGTATTCTCTCGCTCACTGCCAGCCTCCTGTTGCTTAGCCTGACTAAATATTACCCAATGGCAGACGCTTTTGTCAAGGGGTGGCAGCGGTTGAGCCATCGGCTATACTCTAACGATCATGGCGAACCCGATTAATGATCTGGAGCTGAGTCGCTGGCGGGAGTACAGGGAGATTCTGACCGATAGCCTCTGGCTGCTGGGGCGTCGGGACAATAGCGGGGCGCACACGGCGGAATACTGGGGCAACTTCGTGCCGCAAATCCCGCGCCAGGCAATGCTGCGCTTCACGCGCACGGGCGAGGCGGTGATAGACCCATTCGTGGGGCTGGGCACCACGCTCATCGAAGCCTGCCGACTGGGACGATATAGTGTTGGCGTGGAGCTGAACCCGACCGTTGCCGAGCAGGCGCGCCAGCGTGTTCAACAGGAGCCGACATCTGCTTCTTGCTGGGAGATCCTTCTCGGTGATAGCCGCTCTCCAGAGACCGCTTCGCAGGTGCAGCAGGTGTTGCAACGCTGGGGTTTCGAGCATGCCCATCTGCTGCTGCTTCACCCGCCTTACCACAACATCATTCGGTTCAGTGACGACCCGCGCGACCTCTCCAACCTACCCACGACCGAGCAGTTCTGCGATGCTTTTGAGGAGGTGGTGGCGAACTTTGCGCCTCTGCTGGAGCGTGGGCGGTTCCTCGTGCTGGTGATTGGCGACCAGTATACGCGCGGTGAATGGGTGCCGCTCGGTTTCTACACGATGGAGCGCGTGATCAAACATGGCTTCCGCCTGAAAAGCATCTGCGTGAAAGATATTCAGGAGAACAGGGGCAAGCGGGGACGACGCAATCTGTGGCGCTATCGCGCTCTGCAGGGCAACTACTATCTGTTCAAGCACGAGTATGTGATGTTCTTTGAGAAGCGATAGATGAGGAACCATTGGCTGACGGCTGTTGCGCTCTATCTGCTCGCTGGCGCAGTGATGACGCTCTTCACCGCGGCGCTGCGCTTTGACCGCGATGCGCGCTCCTGTCTGGCGGCGATGGTCGATGGCACAGCGCACCGCCCGTTCGTGATGCGCCGGCTTGTGCCCGACACGATTGGCTTATTGGCGCGCTACACGCCCGCCCCGTGGCGCGAGGCGATTGTGCAGGCGATAGAGGCGTTACCCGTGCCGCTACCCCGACTTTTGCTGGGGCACAATCCGCAGGTAGCCTATGCCCATCTGTTGCTGGTGCTGAGCGTGTGGGGCTGCTATTGCGGCGCTTTGCTCTGCTGGCGGTGGCTGTTGCGCACCTGTTCGGGGCTTTCGGCAAGGCGTTCGCTCTGGCTGCCGATGCTCGCGCTGGGGCTGGTCTATCCCCTGCTCAACTGGCGGCACGGGGTGCATATTTACGATGCCGCCACGCTCTTCCTCTATTCGCTGGTGCTGGTGGTGATGGTGCAAGTCCAGGAGGCGGCAGGAAGAAAGGGTTTCGCTTGGATGGTGGTGCTGACCGCGCTTGCGGCGTGGCACAAGGAGACCGCCGTTTTGCTCATCGTGTGGTGGGCGCTGGTATGGAGACACACAGGGCAGAGCGGTTATGCAGGTCTGTTCCTGCAGATGATGGGGCTGGTCAGCCTCTATCTAAGTATCCGCCTCTGGCTGGGATGGCTCTATCGGGGCAATCCGGGTAGCGCGTTCGAGTTCTGGCTGCTGAAGTTCAACCTGCCGTTTCTCGAATCGATGCTCACCGATTTTGGCTGGCGGCATCTGCGATTTCTGCTCATTCTGGCAATTGCGATTGCTCTCCCTGCGTGGGGCTGGCGTCGCAAGCCGCCCCTGCTGCGCCAGATGATGCTGACAGGTCTGCTCGTGCTGGGCGTGCCGTGGCTCTTCTGGGGCATTCTGGACGAGTTTCGCGCCCTGCTGGAGCTTTATCCTCTATGGGTGATGCTGTGTGTGCCTGCAGGGTACTCCCTGCCGTCCAGCACCGCCGTTGCGCCTTCAGGCACGCTCAATCGCAGGTGAAGGGCGTCCTGCACGCGCTCCATCGCGAACTCCAGCCTGCCCTGCGGCAGTGGGAACGCGCCGTATGCCCATTCCAGATCGCCCAGAAACGGCTGCAGGGCGAAGCGCTTGAAACCTGGCTCCAGCGGCTGGATACCCAGCAGGCAGGTGGGCAGGAAGCAGGCGGGCGCGGCGCTCCACGCATGGCAGTGGCTGCGCGTGAACCAGCCGACCTCGTGCGCCCGCATGGGGTTCTGCGGCTCGCGGCTGGGGAACATCTCCCAGCAGGTGGTCGCGCCCATGCGCACCATTAGCCCCCACCAGCGGCGAATCAGGTCCAGAATCGGCTGGCGCTGTCCCGCCTGCATGAGCGCCTCCAGCACGAATGCCATCATGAAGGGGCTGCCGATGCGCACGAAGCCGTCCGGCGGCTCCTTCAGATAGCCCTCGAAGCGGGCGCGCTGCGCGTCGGGCACAACGCCGCAGAGATAGGCGACCACCTGTGTCTGCTGGCTGAAGGTCGCGCTCTGGGAGCCATCGGGCTTCAGGCAGTCGGTGTAGGCTTGTTTCTGCTCATTCCACAGGTAGCGGTTGATGGCTTCGCGCAGGTCGTTCGCCCACTGGCGCCAGGTGAGTGCGTCGCGCGTCTCGCCCAGCCATTCGGCTAACTGCGCCGTGCAGTCCCATACCTTCACCAGCCACATGTTCTGATGCGTCACCATGCCCTCGTTCGGCGTGTCCATCGGCGCCCAGTCGAGCATGTTCCACGCCCGAATCTCCAGCAAACCGCTGGAGTTCAGGTAGCGCGTGTGCAGGGTTTCGTTCTGCTGACGGATGGCAGGGTAGATGGCTTTGAGGAACTCCGCATCGCCTGTGAACAGGTAATGCTCATAGCAGGCGATAGCCCACAGCAGCGCCCACGCCGTGAGGATGTTCTCCCAGCCGCTGGGCACCTGGCTCTCCACAAGGGGCGAACGCCTGAGCGATTCGCCCGCTAAGAGCAGGCAGCGGCGAGCAAGCGTGTAGTCGCCGAAGCCAGCGTAGGCGAACAGCGCCTCGTTGCGGGCGTCGCCCACCCAGAAGGTCTGCTCATAGGCAGGACAGTCCACGAAGGTGTCCTCGCTGCACAGGCGCACCGTATAGCGCGACATCTCGTAGATGGTGTTGAGCAGATGGTCGGAGCAGGCGAACGCGCCCCTCTGCTCGTAAGGGTAGGTGTTCAGATAGCAGCAGATTCGGCGCAGGCGCACGGGTTCGGTGCTGCCCTGCGGGAAGCGCACGGTGAGCGTCGCGTAGCGGAAGCCGCGCCGCACGATGCTCCGATATCGCTGCCAGCCCCGCCGCGCCACATAACGAAAAGTGTTGTTCAAGCCGTTTGTCCACTGCACCCGTTCCGGCTGAACCGGGTCCAGATACTCGAAGCCGTTGAAATCGAAAATCGTGCCGTCGGGCGCCTCCAGCTCGAGCTCCACATAGCCGACGACCTCGCGCCCGAAGTCGAACCAGAGTTCCAGATCGCCCGTTTGCGGTGGGTGGAGCAGGGTCTCGTCATCGACGGCGTTCAGACAGCCCTCGGTGCGTGCGACGCGCGGGCGTTCCTGCAGGGGCGTGGCGCGAGAGGTCAGCGCAAAGACATTTGCCTTCGCCGTGTGCAGGGGGTCAATCGCATGGCGTACCGTGTGGGGCAGCTGGTGCAGAGCCGACACGCTCTCCACACCGAACGCCGCCTGAAAATCGGGATGCGAATCGCTTTCAAAGGGACCCAGAATAATCCAGGGGTAATCGGCATGCTCCAGCAGAGGGTTAACCAGTTGTACCGGCGCGTCGGGTTCCCAGTCCAGCACGGGATAGAAGAACCAGTCGTGATACCAGCGGGCGACATTGATGCACAGCAGGTGGCTCCCTTCGGGGAGGGTGGTGGTCGCGGTGCCGTTTTGCACGGGTATGGGCTTGCCGTCGATGCGCACATCGTTCTCGCGCAGACCGTGATGCACGCTGCTGATGCGAATTGTGGCAGGCTTCTGCAGGCGCAGTTCGGTGGCGATTAAACCGACCAGCACGCTGGGATTGGCGGTGAGATCGTCGGGGCGCAGGATCGGCTTGAGATCGAACGCCCACGCGCTAACAGGCGGGCGCACCACACGCGCCTTCAGCAGGCGTTGCGGATAGACAGGCTCCTGGGTCAGCAGCGGGATAGGGCGCGGTAGCAGCTCGCCCCACGGCTCGCAGCCCGCATCGCCGATTTCCACCGCTTCGTTCCACTCATAATCATCGAAGCGGGGCTGGGTCCAGTCGCCGATGGAGCGACGGGCGTCATAATGCTCTGCGAAGCCCAGCTGGCACGACATGCGCACCGTCTGGCGTTCAAAGGCGGGGTGCGGTACATTCAGCCAGCTTTGATCCGACGCCGCCACGACGCGCCCGTCGCACTCCACCTGCGCGATCAGCCCGCCACGCCCTTTGCCTCGCACGAAATCGTACTGGAAGGTTGCAATCCCGTAGTGATGAACCAGCACCGCGATGGCGTTCAGCCCGCGCTGCGCCCATTCCGTGACATCGTAGATATCGTAGTACCATTTGCCGTGAAAGGCGCGCACGGGACCGTGCCCGATGAGCGTGCCGTTGAACCAGAGGGTGTAGCGCGTGTCGGCGCTGATGGCGATTTGCACGCGATCAAATCGCGCCGGCAGTTCGAACTCCTTGCGCACGCACCAGTAGAAGTTGCGCGGGGCGACCTCGCCCGGCGACCAGATCCACTTCGCCCGCCACTGCATAGCAGGGTGATTATACCTTCCTGACCTCCGTCAATCTCCCACAGGCGTAAAGCTTACTCGTCCCTCCGTTGGCTGGGCAAAGAAGCACTCCACTTTAAGCTGGGGGAACCAGCTCAGCAGGGTTCGCTTTGCTGTGCGGAGATCGGCGATTTGCTGTTCGTGCATCTTTTCAGGTGGCACGCCTCGTTCGCGATAGAAGCCGCAATTCTCGTGGGCAATCATCACCACGCGCTGAATCTGATGTGCCCGAATGAGGAACTGCAGGTAGCGACGCGCCAGCTCATGCTCCCACACGCGGTCATAGTGCAGGCAGAGCCATGCCGCACCGCCTGGCACCGCCCACTGATCAAAGCGCGGCTCGCCGAGACAATGCTCAATAAACCAGTCGCACGCTTCGGCATAGCGCCCATCCGAACAGTAGATGGCAAGCACGGGCGGATAACTCGCCTCAAAGCCCACCTCGCTCACAATCGGCTCCATCCGCTCCCCTTCCTGAAAACAATCGTTCCCGCTCCATCCGCCACCTCCTGCTGGGAAGGGAGCAGGAAAATCTTCGCGAGTGGAGTATCTGTATGATGGGCAGATGCCGGTATGCGAGCAGGAGTTTGTGGGCAGCACTTTGCGCGCGACACGGGTCGACTTTCCTGGCGCACGAGGGATAGAGCTGTGCCGACGATAGACCATAC
>JBBIML010000029.1:0-34610 GCA_037444405.1 Armatimonadota bacterium | reverse complement strand
GCTGGGCTACCGCCATATCGAGAAGACGCCTCTTGACTTATGGCGCATGGGCAACTCGCGCGACAGCGGCGTGGGACTGAAAACCCAGTTCGGGAAAACGCAGCTCTACTTTATGGTGGGCAACGGCAGTTATACCCGCTCCGAGACCAATCGCGGCAAGGCGGTCTACCTCTCGCTCCTGCAGCCGCTTAATGAGCAGTGGACGCTGGAGCTTTATGGCGACCTGTACGACCAGCCTGCCGATAAGGACTGGCGCACTGTGCAGGGACTGCTGGTCTACCGCACCGAGCGCACCAAACTGGGGTTCCAGTATGCCCATCAGGATCGCCAGAACCAGCGGGATTTGGCGGTTTTCTCGGTCTATGCGGAGACACAGGTTGCCGAGCGCACCCGCCTGTTTGCTCGCGCCGACTGGCTGAACAACCCTGTGCCCGACGCGGACAAAATCAGCTACTTCGTGCTATCGCCTGCCGCCCGACCCAGCTTCTATAACTTCGGCGTTATCTACGAGCTGGAGAAAGACCTCTACCTCGTGCCGAATGTGGAATGGGTTACCTACGCGAACCCACCTGGTGGTGGCGCGAAGCCGAAAGACGCGCTCTTCTGGCGGATGACCTTCTTCTATGTGTGGCGTTGATGTCTGTGCAGGCGGGGTATGCAGGTCATGCCCCGCCTGAATCGGGCACCCGTGGCGGTCGGCTTTCAGGCGCCTGGTATCAGCCGTAGAGTGCGCCGTATGCCTGACATGCGCGGAAGTCGGCGCTTTCGGGGTCGGCGGTGCCGAACATGCCCCACTGATGGGGTCGGAACACCCGCTCCGGAGGCACATTGTGCATGGCGACAGGGATGCGCAGCATGGAGCAGAGGGTGATGAGCAGGTGTCCGATATGTCCGCTGGATAGCACGCAGTGGTTGGCGCCCCAGTTCGCCATCACGGTGTAGACATCGCGGAACGCGCCATGTCCTGTGGTGCGTGGCACAAACCATGTGGTGGGCCAGGTGGGGTTGGTGCGCTCGTCCAGAATGGTGTGAACTTCGTCGGGCAGGTCGATGGTCTCGCCCTCGGCAATCTGCATCACGGGTCCGATGCCGTCGACGATATTGAGTCGGAACATGGTGGCGGGCATGCCGCCGCGCGTGCGGAATCGGGTACTCCAGCCGCCGCCACGGAAATATTCGAGCATGGCGCAGTGCCATGTGGTGGCTTCGAGGCAGCGTTGCGCCTCTTCGGGCGTCACCAGCCACCAGGCTTTCATGGCGGGTCTGCCGTTCAGCTCCTGCTGACCGGTGCCGTCGAGGGCGGCGGGACCGGAGTTGATCAGGTGCAGGAAGCCCTGTTCCGCCAGCCCGGTAGGTCGCCAGCCTGTGACGCGCTGTACGGCGTCGGGCGACCAGTAGGTGCGCACATCGGCGAAGATTTGTGCTGCGCCCGTGAGCAGGTGCCCGAACAGCATGCCGATGGCGTTCAGGTAGTCGTTCTCGGTGGCGAGGATGTAGGGCTGGCGGATGCCGTTCCAGTCGAAGCTGGAGCAGAGGATCGCTTCCATGAAGTCGCCGTTGGGCAGGTGGTCGGTCCACTGGCGTTGACCCTGGAAGCCGCCCGCGATGCCGTTGAAGCCGAGTGCCTCTTCTTCGTAGCCCATTTCTGCCAGTTTGGGGTTGCCCACCAGCAGGTCGCGGGCAATGAGCGCCATCTGGATGCTCTGCTGCCAGGTGCGCTCCTTCTGTTCGCGGCTGAGTTGCTTTTCGGGCGGGTTGTAGTCTTTGCCTTCTTTGCAACAGGTTTTGACCCAGTGCAGGGCGCGTTCGTATTCGTCGTGGTCGTAGATGCCGCGCTCCATGCGGCGGACGAACTCCACCATGTCGACGGTCATGGTGCGGATGCCGAGGTAGCGCTGGAGGAAGTCCTGGTCGACGAGGGAGCCGACGATGCCCATCGAGACATTGCCCATCGACACATAGGTTTTACCCTGCATGGTGGCGACGGCGATTGCGCACTGGACGAATTGCCGGATGCGTTCGGCGACATCGGGCGGGATGGCGAAGTCGGTGGCGTCCTGCACATCGCGTCCGTAGATGCTGAAGGCGGGCAGGCGTTTATTGGCGTGGGCAGCCATGACGGCGGCGAGGTAGACGGCGCCGGGGCGTTCGGTGCCGTTGAAGCCCCAGACGGCTTTGGGGCGTGTGGGGTGCATGTCCATCGTTTCGTAGCCGTAGCACCAGCTGCGGGCGACGGTGAGACTAACGCCGACGCCCTCGCGCTCGAATTTGGCTTCGCAGGCGGCTGCCTCGGCGATACCGCCGATGCAGGTATCGGCGATCACGCATTCGACGGGCAGTCCGCAGGCGTGGCGCAGGTTCTCGGTGATGAAGTGGGCGACGCTCTGCGCCATACGCATGGTGGCTTCTTCCATGCTTTCGCGCACGCCCTGCCGTCGCCCGTCGATGACGGGTCGGATGCCCACTTTGGGCAGGGCGCCCTGCAGTCGATTGACGGACGGATTGATTGCAAACGCTATTTGCGCCATCGCTGTGCCTCCTGTGGGCGTGCGATTCGGCGCGTGGGATGGGTTTCCTGCAGAAGCGGGCGGTGGGGGCAGCCCGGAGGAATGTTCTTCGGGCTGCCCCTGGAGCAGTTAGATATTGGGGTTATCCACACCCGGGTCCTGGTTCAGGCGCAGTTTGTTGCCGCCGCCCCCAATCACGCCGGGGAACTGGTCCATGAACACGGCGTGAGGCAGGTTCTTGGCGTGTCCATCCACGAAGGCGACATTCCAGTTATCCGGGATGGGGCCGCCATTTGGGGCACGCGACTCGCCATGCCAGATCGGGTAGGCATCGAACACGATGATAATGTCGGCGGGACGCGCGATGCCTGCCATTGAACGCACATTGAGCGTCCACTGCTGGGGATTGCCACCGCGCAGGCGATCAGTGTAGGTGTAGATGAGCCATGTGTTATACATGTAGTCGTGTCCGATGACGCGGAAGTGGTTCAACCCGCTCAGCTCGAAGAGAGAGGTTTCGGAGCCCAGTCCGATGACGGAGGTCGAGTCGGCTGGGCATGCCCACAGGGTTCTCACTTTGCGGGTTGTCATCTGGGTGCCGCTGGCGCCCGCCTTGATATAGGGATCAACCTGGGCGGGGAAGTAGAGCGGGTAGCGTGGTGGGTTGCCAACGGGAGGGGCGATCGGCGCGTTCTGGGTGGTTTGCCCGATGGGCAGGTAGCGTAGCTGGCGCAGCTCGCCAGAGTTGAGACAGGCGTTGCCCTGAGGGTTGATGAAACAGGGGTTGACGCGCACCCAGAGGTTCATATAGGGACCCATCGTGTTCGGGTTGGTCGGCTCGTTGATGCCGTACGGGATGTTGATGGCCAGCGGCATCTGCTCGCTGTAGTCCTGCACATACATCAGAGCGCCCAGCGCGATCTGCTTGATGTTGTTCAGGCACTGGGTGCGCACGGCGCTGTCGCGTGCGCGTGCGAACACGGGGAACAGGATCGCCGCCAGGATAGCGATGATCGCAATCACGACCAGTAGCTCGATCAAGGTGAAGCCCGATTTTCTCATTTGATTCACCTCCAGAGAGTTAGTACGGCACAGATTGTCCTGCTGACGAAGCAGGTTGCTGACCGCCGGGTGGGGGTGCTGCTGCTGGCTGTCCACCCGTGGCGGCTGGCACGGCGGGTTCCGACGGTCGCATGAAGAGGTAGTAGCTGACCGCCAGAGCCAGCAGTGCGACTATCAGCAACATCCATGCCAGAGCAGGTTTCTCGCGAAAGGTCTGCATAGTGACCTCCTAATCAGGATTGCAGGCGTTAAAGATGAGCCAGTGCGTTTTGGCTGGATTGAAGTCGCGGTATTCGTCGACAAAACGGCACGGGCGATTGCCATAGATGGCCTGGTACTGTTGCGGTGTGTAGGGTAGTACCTGTTCGAGGCGGAGCCATCTGGTGTGTCCATCCGCGAAGCCGAGGTTGAGCCCGTTCGAATGGCGCGCCATGATGCCCACGCCCACATAGGAGGTGATGTCCGTGCGGTGTTGTCGCCCGGTGCCGTCCCCGCTGCAGCCGCCGTACCAGTTGTTATCGGTGAGGTAGCCGCGGCAGTTCTGGGGTGCGCCCGTTGGTCCGTTGGGGGAATCTGCGAGCAGCACAAACTGGGCGGGCTTTTTGAGCATGGAGCGATTGGGCACCATGAGGGTCTCGTCGGGATTGTTTGGCAGACCGCCGCCGACCCAGTACCAGCCTGAGATGTGGGCGTTGTAGCCGATGGAGGGCCAGCCGCGAGTCGCCCAGCTGGGTATGAAGACGCCACCGTCAAACCGGCGTCCGTTCGGGCAGAAGTAGACATCGATGTTTTTAACATAGGGGGCGACCAGCTCCTGCCAGATTTTGACACCGGGATGGTTAGGGTTGTTCTGGGGCACGAGGCGGCTGGGCACCAGCACTTCTTCGTTGTCGGCGGCGTACATGAGGATGGCTTTGCCGAGCTGGTTCATGTTGGAGGCGCAGGTTGCCTGACGCCCCTTCTCGCGCGCCTGCGCGAAGACCGGGAACAGGATCGCTGCCAGAATGGCAATGATCGCAATCACGACCAGTAGCTCGATCAGAGTGAAACCATGTCGTCTCATCATCGTTGTTCCTCCTCAGATAGGACTTGCCTCTTTTGACGGATTTGTTTCGGGAGGCGGATTGACGGGAGGCACCTCGACGCTCGGATTCATCTGGCGTGTGGAAAACCACCAGCCGATCACAAGCGCCAGCAGGGCTATGACTAATAGCCCGATTGCCAGTGCCGGTTTCTCCCGAAAGATTTGCATCGGTTCACCTCACGCAGTTGTTCCAGATGAGCCAGCGCAGGTTGGCGGCGTTGAAGTCGCGCAGCTCCTCGGGATTGGCACAGCCGGCGTTGCGTGGGGGAGAGGGGATCACCGCATCCAGACGGAACCATTTGGTATGTCCGTCCATCAGGGTGATGTTCAGTCCGCCCATATGGCGTGCCATGATGGGGCTGTAGCCCACAGTGGGGCTGCGTGCCAGCCCCTGAATGACTATTCGGAAGTTTGGACCGCCCTCGCAATCGCCATAGGCGTTGTTGTCGGCGGAGGAGCCGAAGCAGTTGCCCTGCGGTGGCGCGGGGCCATTGGCAGACTCTGCCAGCATCACAAACTGGGCGGGTGTTTTGATCCAGGAGAGCGAGGGCACCATAATGGTTTCTGCACCGCCGGGCAAGCCGCCGCCAATCCAGTACCAGCCTGCGATATGCGCATTATAGCCGATAGAGAGCCAGCCCCGATGGAACCAGTTGTTGAGGTCGATTTCAAAGGGCGGCTTTTTGCCACTGGGACAGAAGACGATATCCTTGTTTTTCACATAGGGCTGTACCAGCCCTGCCCAGAACCTGCGCTGGTCATCGGGTAGCCCTCCAGAGGGACCCAGCACCACGCGGTTGGGCGGAAGGATGTTCTCGTTGTCAGCGGCGTACATCAGCACCGCTTTGCCGAGCTGGTTCATGTTGGAGGCGCAGGTTGCCTGACGCCCCTTCTCGCGCGCCTGCGCGAAGACTGGGAACAGGATCGCCGCCAGGATGGCGATAATCGCGATCACGACCAGCAACTCAATCAAGGTAAAGCCTCTGCCATGTCGCATTGCCTGACCTCCTTCCCCCGACTCCGCCCAGCACGAAGGATGATTCTTGACGATACGCCTGACACCGCCAGGCGGCAAGGGTCATCTCTATTATACACCAATTCCCACGCGATTCCTGCTTAATGAAAATCCTGCAGGGGGTCTAATGTCCCCTGCAGGTGGGTGTCCTGATATTTTCGCTAACAGCTTACAGCGCCCCGGTTGGCTGTCCTCCAGGGGTTGGTCGCTGGGGAGCGCCCTGTGGCTGTTGACCCGGCTGCGGAGGTGCCACTGGCGGTATAGCGGGTGGCATCATCTGCTGACCGGGGGGCATGCCGACAGGCTTCGGCTCTGGTGGATTAATCAGCCGCCAGCCGATAAAGACAGCAACGATAACCACGACAGCGATGATAAGAATCGCTATCGGCGTCGGTATCTGCTGTTTCATTCTTCACCTCCCTCGGAATGGAGGCGGGGCAGGCAGGTTTCGGTCGCCCACCCCACCACTGTGATGGGTTCAGATGTTGAACTCGTAATCGGGTCGGAAGAGCCAGGCGTTGCAGCCATCCCACCAGAAGTATGCTGGGAAACCATTCGCGTCGTAGCCCGTGTAGGGGTCGGTGCGCCAGTCGGTGTTGTTGGGGGCGAGCTGGGCGCCCAGTCGGCGCCATTTGGCATGCCCATCGGACATCACGAACAGCGCACCCTTGTTGTGAATCCACATCGTGCCAGATAGCACGAACATCACGCTGGTCGGATAGGCGTTGCCTGGATTGCCATAAGTGCAGCTGAAGTAGCGGCATGGGCGCGGGTCGTTAGGGTTGCACTGGAGGACCGGGTTCGATACGATCACTCCCAGTGACTGCGCCTTGCCGCGACCCTCCCACAGCAACGGCAGCTGGGCTGGGCGCGCAATGCCTGCCATCGGATAGTCATGCAGGAGGCCGTTCATGGTGTAGCTGACCCCGACAGGCGGCTTCGGCGGGTTGTTATAGTCGCCCGCAGACTCCAGCGGTGGGAATCGGACCTCGGGTCCGGAGGGACAGCCATACATGCCGTAGTTCTTGATGTAGGGATACACGGTGTTCGCCCAGTGGACCAGCGAGGATACGCCGCGGAAATGACCTGTCTGTGCCCCCTGTGAGCGAGACCAGTCGGGTGGCACGAGGTGACCATATTGCCAGATGTTGGCAGGAGCGTTGGGAGTTTTCAGTCCGAAGCTCAGGGGGAAGGTCTCGTCGTAATCGTTGATGTATTGCATGAAGGCGAGTCCCCATTGCTTAGCGTTGCTCGTGCAGGCGGTCTGGCGTGCTTTTTCGCGCGCCTGCGCGAAGACCGGGAAAAGAATCGCCGCCAGAATGGCGATGATTGCGATCACGACCAGCAACTCGATCAAGGTAAAGCCTCTGCCATGCTGTCTCATAGCGAGCCTCCTCCTCTATGGTTTGAGAGGGTCGTCCCTCTCGCTTGTGATTATACCCCACTGGGGCTGCGATTCCTGCAAGCAGCGCCCGGAAATCGGGGTTCGAGTGTATAAAACAATTATACCTCATCGAGGGTTCCTGATGCAACGGTCTGCGTTGGGGTTGACAGCGTGGCTGTTTTGTGCCCTGCCCGTTGTGGAGGCAGTATGCGAGCGGCGACTGTCAGGATGGGTGAGTCGACTCGCTGGGTGGTACGCGCGGCGAAGTTGCTGGAGGCGGGCGTCTATCCCGAGCGCGGGCTGGTGCTGACGGAGGCGGATCTGGAGCGCCTGGTGGCGCATTTTGAGGCGCCGGTGCCGCTGCTGGTGGAGCATCGCCCGTCGCCGGTGCAGCTGGGCTGGCTGGTGGCGGTCTGGCGGCAGGGTTCGGAGCTGTTCGGTCGGGTCGCGTTGCTCCCTGAGGCGGACGCCCTGCTGCAGCGGTTGCGCGTGCGCGGTTTGAGTCTGGGTTTGAGCCGCGATCGGGCGCGCATCGTGGAGGTGTCCGTCACGGGCAGCCCGCGCGTGCCCGATGCCCGCCTGTTCAGCCGCTCGATACTGCCCTCCAGCATGGAGGTGATGCGCATGGAACCGATTGAGACCCCTGTTCCCGATGAGGTTCAGCAGTTGCGGGAGCGTGTGCGCCAGCTGGAGCGCGAGCTGCATGCCCAGCAGGTGCGCGAGCAGACGCAGCGCTGGACACTGAGCGGCAAGTTGCCCCCTGCGCTGGTGCCGATTGCGGAGACGATTCTGTTGCAGGGTGAGGCGAGTGTGGTGTTCAGCGGCGAGAGCGTGCCGATTGCCGAGTTGTTCCGACGCTTTGTGGACGCGCTGCCGTCCCAGCCCCTGCTGGGCGAGCTGGCGCCGATGCCTGCCTACGAGACGCCCGCGATCAGCCCCGAAGAAGCCCGGTTGCTTCAGCAGGTGTTCCCCGATTTAGACCCCGCCGAGATTCTTGCCAACCGTCAGTAAGGAGGTGAGCTGATGCCTGCACTCACAGGTCCCTATGAGGCCCAGGAGAAGGAAGGGCTGCTGATTGCCTATCCCGTGAAGGGGGGCGCGCGTATCTGGAAGGGCGCGCTGGTGTGTCTGGATAGCGCGGGCTATCTGGTGCCGGCGTCTGACGCGGCGAACCTGCGCTTTGTGGGCGTGGCGTTCGAAAGCGTCGATAACGCCAGCGGTGCCGATGGCGCGAAGCGGTGCCGTGTCATCAAGCGGGGCACTTTCCTCTACAACCGTTTGGGCACATTCAGCCAGAACGATGTGGGCACGGTGGTGCGAGCCGTCTCCGATAACGAGGTGGCGAAGACCAGCGTGAACAACATTCTCGTTGGCACGGTTGTGGAGTTGCCCAGCAGCACGACGGTGCGCATTCGCATCGATAATCACACCGTTTGAGGGAGGGAGAGCCGATGCCACTGGTTCGAAGCGATTTGCTGTCGCTGATCGAGGCGGGGTTGCGCACGGAGTTTTTCCGCGCCTACCGTCAGCTGAGTGAGTCGAGCATTGTGTCGCGCATCGCGACGGTGGTGCGCACGAACCTGCCCACGCAGAAGTACGGCTGGCTGGGCAGTGTGCCCGCCATGCGCGAGTTCATCGATGAGCGTGTGCCCGTCGGTTTGCGGGCGTTCGAGTATGCCATCAGCGACCAGGTGTGGGAGGCGTCGATTGCAATAGAGCGCCGCGCGCTGGAGGACGAGCAGTACGACATGATTCGGATGCGCGTGCAGGACCTTGCGCTGGAGGCGGTGCGCCATCGGGAGCAGCTGGTGATTAATGCGCTGCTGGAGGGCACAAGCGGCACTGCCTACGACGGTCAGCCCCTGTTCAGCACGGCGCATCAGGAGGGCGAGAGCGGACTGCAGAGCAACATTTTCACGGGCGAGCTGAACACCGAGAACCTTCAGCAGGCGATGGCGCAGATGATGCTGATTAAGGATGATCGGGGTCGCCCGATGGGGATTATGCCTGACACGCTGCTGGTGGGTCCTGCGCTGCAGTGGCTGGCGATGGAGCTGCTGGAGTCGCCTGTGGTGGTGCAGGTGAACACGACGGGCAACTTCACGCCGTATCGGAATGTGTTGCAGGGCAAGTTGCGTCTGATTGTGTCGCCCTATATTGCGGGTTCCGATGCGGACCGGTGGTTCCTACTGGACACTTCGCGGGCGGTGCGGGGTGTGATTTTGCAGGAGCGTCGGGATGTGCCGCTGGAGTTTGCCGCGCTGGATCGCCCGACCAGCGAGAGCGTGTTCATGCGCGACAAGGTGTTCTACGGTGTGCGCGCCCGCTACGGGGTCGGCTACGGGCTATGGCAGACGGTGCTGATGGGCACTAGTTAGTTGCCCTCACCCCCAGCCCCCTCTCCCGAGGCTTCAGGAGAGGGGGATGCCCCTCACCCCAACCCTCTCCCCAGAGGGGAGAGGGAGCCTCTCCATTCCCTCTCCCGAAGAAGAGCGTGAGGGTCCACCTACAGGTACACTTTACCCTGCGATGGAGGGCAGGACACCGCGCGAGAGCGAGGTCATTCTGACGCAGATGATGAACCCCGAGCATGCGAACCCGCTGGGGAATGTGCATGGCGGCTGGATTCTGAAGCTCATCGATGAGGCGGGCGGGATTGTTGCCTCACGCCACGCTCGCCGACCGTCCGTGACGGTTGAGATCGACTCGGTCAGCTTTCAGGCGCCTGTGCATGTGGGCAATCTAGTGCATGTGCGGGCGCGTATCACCCGCGCGTGGCGCACCTCGATGGAGATCGAGGCGATTGTGGAAGCCGAGAACCTGCTGACGGGCGAGCGGCGGCTGACCTCGCAGGCGTATCTGGTGTATGTGGCGCTGGACGAGCAGGGTCGCCCAACGCCCGTGCCGCCCGTACTGCCCGAAACGGACGAAGACCGCCGCAAGTGGGAGCAGGCAGACCAGCGCCGTGCCGAACGGCTCGCTCGCCGCGAAAAGAGAGGGTAGGGTATCCTTCCCGTATGCCGATGGCGGTTCGATACGGGATCAGCGCGCTGATGGCGGTCTTCGGGCTGGCACTTATCTACTACGAATATGTTCTGCATCGGCGGCTGGAGGGCATCGCGCTGGGTGGATTGCTGATTGCGTGGGCGTTCCTGCGTATCTGGATCATCCGACGCTATATGCAGCCGCGCCAGATGAAATAGGGTACAATTCCCATGCGCACGGAGGCAGTGGTTGGGACGCTATCAGGGCGATGCGAGGACGGCGCGAGAGATTATCGCCAGCGAGAAGCGTGGCAGTATCACGCGCAAGAAGGATTTTCCGCTGGTGGCTTCTGTGCCTGCTGATGGGCTGTGCGCGGGCGCCGGAATGGACGGCGCTGACCGAATACAGCACCTCGCTTAAGGGGCGCACGGCGGGTCAGCGGCGGAACGCGCAACTGGCGGCGCAGAAGGTTAACGGCACGATACTGGCGCCTGGCGCCACCTTCTCCTTCAATCGCTGTGTGGGGCAGTGGGTGCGTTCGGAGGGCTTCGTGCGCGCGCCCGTGAGTTATGGCGGTATCCTTGTGCCCGCGTGGGGCGGTGGCGTGTGCCAGACCTCCACCACGCTCTATAACGCCGCGCTGCTATCGGGACTGGAGATTAAGGAGCGCCACCCGCACACGATTGCGCCCAGCTATGTGCCCGTTGGGCAGGACGCCGCCGTCGCGCAGGGGGTCGCCGACCTGAAAATCCGCAATCCGTACCCGTTCGCCGTGCGTTTCGAGTGTTCCGTGCAGGGCAATCGGCTCCTCTGTCGGGTGCTGGCGCAGGCGGACGAGAAAACGGTTCGCGCGTTTGTGCCGATCTGCATGCTGCAGCGCGAGTTGACCGACTGGCAGCCGCCGCCGCGTGTGGCGGGCTTCCATCCGCAGCCGGGTCGCGCGGGCGTGCGCGTGCGCCTGTGGCGAATCCGCGCTTTGAATGGTCAGGTAGAGCGTGAGCTATGCCACGAATCGGACTATCTGCCCCTGCCGCGCGGCGTCCGCGATTAGGTGCGCACTTTGCCTGGGTGAGGCGCCCAAGCCACTGTGAGCCACATCCGCACTCAGGTATATTGGAGGCGCACGGAGGCGAGCGTTGACGCGCGAGCTGCTCATACAGATGGAGAACGATGTGATTCGCGCACTCATCAGTGCGCTGGAGATGGCACACCCGTTTCTGGCGGGTCATAGTGAGCGTGTGGCGAGCTATGCGGTCGCGATTGGCTGCGAGCTGGGCTTGAGTAAGCCCACCCTGCGCCTGTTGCGGATTGCGGGCGCGCTCCATGACATCGGCATGCTGGGACTGCCCGACAAGCTGCTCACCTGCTCGAACCCGACGCCCGAGCAGTGGCAGGCGATTCGGGAGCATCCGCGCCTGAGCGTGCAGCTCCTGCGGCGCATCCAGCGGTTCCAGCACGCGCTGATTCTCATCGAGTGCCACCACGAGCGATGGGATGGCAGCGGCTATCCGCACGGCTGGCGCGGCGAGCAGATACCCCTGCCCGCGCGCGTGCTGACGGTTGCCGAAGCGTTCGACGGCATGCGCACCCCGATGCCCTACCGACCCGCGCTCAGCGAGCAGCAAGCCGTCGAACTCATCGAAGCGGGCGCGGGCAGCCTGTTCGACCCGCGCGTGGTGAAAGCCTTCCTCAAAGTGCAACCCCTCCTCCAGCCCGTCGGACGCGAGTAGGGAAACGCCTGCCTGCATCGAACTTCATCCCTCGTGGTCGCGCTGATGGCGGAACTGTGGCACTATCGCGAGCTGTTATGGACGCTCGTCATCCGGGAACTGCGCGTGCGCTACAAAAACTCCGTTCTCGGATTCTTCTGGTCGCTGGTCAACCCGCTCGTGACGGTGCTGGTGATGACCATCGTGTTCAAATATGTGATGGGCATGCGTATTGCGAACTACTCCGCCTATGTGCTGGTCGCCTATCTGCCCTGGACCTTCTTTCAGTTCGCGCTGCTCGATTCGAGCCAGACGATTCTGGCGTATATGCAGGTCATCAAGAAGATATACTTCCCGCGGGCGCTGCTGCCGCTGGCGACTACGCTGGCAAACTTCATTCACTTTGTGCTGGCGATGGTGGTGCTGCTGCTCTATCTCCATCTCTATGTGGGCGCGCCGGTGCAGATGGGGCTGCTGCTGGTGCCGCTGGTGATGCTGACGGAGCTGCTGCTGGTGATGGGACTGTCGCTGGTGATTGCCTGCTGGAACGCCTT
The DNA here is from genome assembly GCA_037444405.1 of Armatimonadota bacterium. GTDB lineage: Bacteria > Armatimonadota > Fimbriimonadia > Fimbriimonadales > GBS-DC > HRBIN15. The sequence continues at coordinate 22,310 of JBBIML010000029.1, read as the reverse complement.
CTATGAAGATGTGAAGTATCTGGTGAGCGTCGGGCTACAGTTGCTGTTCTTTCTGTCGCCGATTATCTACTTTTCGGAACAGGTGCGTTATGCGGGTTTCGTGCCTGAGTCGTATCGGGAGACGCTCTTCTGGGCGTATCATCTTTTGAACCCGATGGCGACCTACGCGCTTGCCTACCGCAAGCTGATTCTGCCGCCCATCACGATTGTGCAGCAGAATCCGGGCATCAGCGCCCAGCCGGTGCAGTTCCCCGATATGCCGCTGCCGTATTGGCTACTGGGGGTGCATCTGCTGCTGGCGGTCGGGGGCGCCCTGTTCGGGCTGCTCTATTTCCGACGCCGTGAGTGGGATTTTGTGGAGCGACCATGAATCGGGCGGAGTTAGAGGCGTGGTTGAGGCTGTTGAATCTGGAGTTTTCGCCGGGCAAGTTGCGGGCGCTGCTAACGCGGTTCGGCGGCGATGCATCGGGCGTTTTGAGCGCGACGCCCGCCGAGTGGCGCGAGGTGCCCGGCATGCGCGAGGCGGATGTGCAGGCGTTGATGCGAGCCGTGCAGGAGCCGTGCCCCATTCCGCCCGCGATTGCCGACGGCTCTGTGCAGCTGGTTCTGGAGCGCGACCCGCGCTATCCGGCGTCGTTGCGCGAGCAGCCGGATAGCCCTGTCGCGCTCTTCGTGTGGGGCACGCTGCAGGAGCGCGATCGGTTCGCGGTGAGCATCGTGGGCACGCGCGCGCCCAGCTCCTATGGGCGGATGGTCGCCGAGCGGCTCGCACGCGATTTGAGCGAGGCGGGGCTGACGATTGTGAGCGGCGGCGCGCTCGGCATCGATTCGGCGGCGCATCGGGCTGCGCTCGAAAGCGGCGGGCGCACGATTGCCATCATCGGCAGCGGGCTGGGACGGCTCTACCCTACCGAGAACCGTCGCCTGTTCGAACGCATCGCGACGCAGGGCGCAGTCATCTCGCAATATCCCTATGAGGCGGAACCCGATGCGTGGCGGTTCCCCGTGCGCAATCAGCTGATTGCCGCCTGGGGGCTGGGCACGGTGGTGGTGGAGGCGCCCGAAGCCAGCGGCGCGCTCATCACCGCCCGACTCGCCGCCGAGTATGGGCGCGAGCTGTTCGCCGTGCCCGGCAATATCGATAATCCGAAGGCGAAGGGCTGCCACCAGCTCATCAAGGATGGCGCGATGCTCATCGACTCGGCGCAGGATGTGCTGGACACGCTCGGCGTGCAGCATCAGCCGCGCGAGCCGACCGCCAGCCTGCCCGTGCTGACCGAAGCGCAGGAGCGACTGCTGAACGCGCTCTCGCTTCAACCGCAACATCTGGACACGCTCGCCCGCGCCACGCAACTGCCCATCCAGCAGGTGCAGGTGGAGCTGACCATGCTGGAGATGATGGGGCTGGCACGCCGCATGCCGGGTGGCACCTTTGTGCGGGTGCTGTAGGCTGCCTATTCCCAGCAGAGCTTGCCCAGCGAGACAGGCTCCGAAACACCTGTCGTGCCCGGATACGCAACCGGCTCACCCTGCAGGTAGCAATCCGCCAGCACCGCGAACGCGATTGCCTCCTTGAAATTGGGATCGATGCCGTATAGCGCGGAGCTTTCGATGGCGCTATCGGGCAGGAGCGCTTGCAGGCGAGCCATCAGCGTGCGGTTGTGGACGCCGCCGCCCGACACAACGAGTCGGCGCACAGGCACTTCGGGCAATACCCATCGCTGAATCGCGTCGGCAATCGTGCGGGCGGTCAGCTCCGTGAGTGTGGCGACCAGATTGTCCAGATCGCTCTTCTGCAGGTGATAGGCGAGCAGCAGCACCTGGAGCAGCGCTTCACCGAACTGCTCGCGCCCCGTCGATTTGGGCGGTGGCAGGTGGAAGTAGGGGCGAGTTAGCAGCTCATCGAGCATCGCCGGGATAATCTGTCCGCGCGCCGCCCGTTCGCCGTCCCGATCGTAGCGTTCCGCGCCGTCGGTGCCCCAGCGCACCGCCAGATCAATCAGCGCGTTGCCCGGTCCTGTGTCGAAGGCGCGAATGGTGCTGGGGGAGCCGCCGGCAGGCAGCACGGTGAGGTTCGCTATGCCGCCGATATTGAGCGCGGCTCGCGGTTCAACGGGATCGCTCAGCAGCAGCCAGTCGACGAAGGGCACGAGGGGGGCGCCCTGACCACCGTACGCCATGTCGCGCGTGCGGAAGTCGGCAATAACGGGGATGCCGAGCCGCGCCGCAATCACATCGGGCTGACCAATCTGGAGCGTGTTGGGCACGGCGCGGTCGAACAGGCGGGCGTCGGGCGCGTGCCAGACGGTCTGACCGTGCGAGCCAACGAAATCGGCGGTTGGCAGCCCCGCTTTTTTGAGCGCGGCGCAGGCGGCTTCCGCGAACCGCTCGCCCAGATAGGCGTCCCAGGCGGTGAGCGCGTCCAGCGTGCCCTGCCGCATGAGGCGTAAAAGCCCCTCCTGCTCCTCATCCGTGTAGGGTTCGAAGTGGATGGCGAGTGTTTGGATGCGCCGTTCGCGCCCAAAGCCCTCGATGGCAATCACGGCGGCATCGATGCCATCCAGTGAGGTGCCTGCCATCAAGCCTATCGCGATGCGCCGCGCCTGACGAGTCAGCACATCCAGCCGTTGCCATCTCCAAGTTGCCATCATACTCGGCGGGGGGGCGCAGGCGGGGAAACTGCGCCCCCTGGTGGTCGCCGGCTGTGAAGCAAGACTTTTGTTTCAATCCTCGCCCGCCCGCCTCACCCTGTATTATACCCCTGAGGGCTGCCCGTTCCCTATTATACCCCATCTGGCCTTTACGCAATCCCTTCACTTGACAACCAGCACATGGCAGGGCGCGTGATTGACCAGCGCAGAGGCGGTGCTGCCGAACACCCGCTCATGGAGCGTTGAGTGCCCCTGGTGCCCAATCACCAGCAGATCCACCTGATGGTGGTGGATGAACTCCACCATCGCCCACACCTCATGTCCTGCCACGATATGGGTCTGAACGGGCACGCCCATCTGTTGCGCCGCCTGCAGCACCTCCTGCTCCAGCTGGGCGAAGTAGGCATCCCGCTGATGTTTGACCTCCTCGTATTCACCGATGGTGATTGCATAGCGTGGCAGGTCCTCTTCCACCATAATCACGAACAGCTGGGCGTTGAGTGCCTGCGCCAGCGCCAGCCCTGTGTTGAGCGCCTTGCGGGCGCCGTCCGAACCGTCAAAGCCGACCAGTATCCGCCGATACATCATAACACCTCCTTCGCTAAGGGACAGACTCCGTCGCTTCGGTAGCCAGCGGCTCCACTTCTGTTGAGGGCTTGAAAAAGCTCTGGGCAATGAGGGTGGGCAGCAGCGCGCTCCCAATCACGACCGTCACCAGCACCGTGTACTGCTGCTGGTTGATGTAGCCGTGGGTCAAGCCGAACAGCGATGAGATGGTACCGAAGGTCAGCCCGGTGCTCATCAGCAGGGTGGTGTAGGTTGCCTCTCGATGGGGCATATGCCACAGGCGGCAGAGGGGGTAACAGCCGACCACCTTCGCCACGATCTTGACCAGCAACAGAATCGCCACCAGTCCGATGGCGGAACCGAGCGCGTGCAGCACGATGTACGAACCCGCTTTCAGGAAGTAGAACGGGGTGAGCAGGGTGAAGGTCACCGTGCGCAGCCGATGCATGAAGTCCCAGTTGCGCGCCATCGGCGCCGCCAGCGCCAGTCCCAGCAGATAGGCAGGCAGCACCGCCTCGCTGTTCGCCTGCACCGCCAGCGCACTTAGCAGCAACACCAGCACCAGAATGAACTTGATCTGTGGCTCGCTGGTATGCACACTCACTCGCGCGAAGAACCAGCGGGTCAGCAGCGGCGCCAGCGGCAGGAGCAAAATGGACGCGCCCACAAACAGCAGTAGCCAGGCGTTAAAATGGGCAAACAGCAGCCCCAGCGCGACGACCGTGCCAAGATCGGTCACGAAGCACGCCGCCAGTATGAGTTTGCCCAGCGCCGTGCGGTTGAGACCTGTCTCGATCATCACGGCGTAGACCACCGCCACCGAAGTGGTCGAAAGCGCAACGCCAGCGATTCTGGAGGCGTCCGCTGACCAGCCAGCGATGTAGAACGCATAAGCCATCGCCGCGAGGAAGGGCGCCAGAAACGAGACAAAACCGATTGCCAGCGATGCCTTCCAGTGCTGACGCAACAGATCGGGATCGATCTCCGCGCCTGCCAGAAAGGTCAGCAGCACGCCGCCTAAACCCGCCAGGAAATTAATCCACTCGTTCGGTTGAAGATGGAACAGGTTGCCCGCAATCGTGCCCACAATAATCTCCATCAGTGCCACGCTGATTGCCAGTCGCATCGAAAGCAGCGAGGCAATCAGCGCCAGCCCAATCCACACAAAAGCGACCCACCAGACATTCATCGCGCCTGCCCCCCTGCCGTGTTGCAACCCGCAACGACGGTTGCAGGCGCTCGCAACAGCTGCCAGTGACCGTATGCCATTGTCGTCACCTCCAGGAAAAGATGCAGGAGTCATCAGCCGCTGGCGGCGGTTCGCCCCAAACGGGGGCGGGCGGAACTCCATCGCCCTCTCTGCAGTCCTACAAGGCGGGGGGGACTGCAACTCTATTCTACCCTATCCCCTCACGGTATACTTCCACAGGCGGAAGGAGATGAACATGCGAAACCGATGGATGGTTGTGGTGTTAGGGCTTCTGCTTGGGCTGGGCGGGCTGTTCAGCCATGCGCAACTGGTGGAGAAGCTGCTCAAAGCGGGCGGCATCGCCCTTGTTGTTGACCGATTGGGACCCGAAATGGACAGAGCGGTCAATCGGCTCACCAACACGAAGCCGAACCGGAGTTTTGCGACGAAGGTGGTCCCCATCATCAGCGTTGGCACGGGCGCCTATGTGGGCGTCGCGCAGGTGATGGGCAAACCCGACCTGGTGAAACGAGTGCAGGCGGTCGCCCAGATCGAGAGCAACTTCGCGGGGCGCCAGGTGCGCATTCGGGTGCTGGTGCCCATCTCCACCCGGAATCCCGGCAAGCGGCTCGAACGGGTGGAAGGCGTCGGTATCTCCGGTCTGCTTGACATTCGCCTGTAGACGCGGAAGCGCCCGTTCGCTCAGCCAGCGCAGCTGTGCGAACGGGCATTACCTTCTTGTAAGGCGCCCCATGCAGCCCGATGGACTGGACTACACGGCGCAGGCGGAACTGCTGATCCAGCACATTCGCGAGAAAGGGGTTCGGGACGAGCGGGTGCTGGAGGCGATTCGGCGCGTGCCCCGCCACCTGATGGTGCCCGAAGAGTATCGCTGGCAAGCCTATATTGATCACGCGCTGCCGATTGGCGAGGGTCAGACCATCTCCCAGCCCTCGCTGGTTGCCACGATGACCGAGCTGCTGGAGTTGCAGGGCGCCGAGCGCGTGCTGGAGATAGGCACGGGTTCGGGCTATCAGGCGGCGATTCTGAGGTTGCTCTGTCGCGAGCTGGTGACGGTGGAGCGTTTCCCGCGTCTGGCGTTGCGGGCGTATCAGGTTCTCACCGCGTTGCGCTTGGCGCCCTCTGTGCAGGTGATTGGCGATGGCACGCGCGGTTTCCCGCCGCTGGCGCCCTATGATCGGATTATCGTGACGGCGGGCGCTCCGCCGAGCATCCCGCCGCCGTTGCTGGAGCAGCTCTCGCCGAACGAAGGACGCCTGCTGCTGCCGCTCGGCTCCCGCACCCATCAGGTGCTGACGCTCATCATCAAGCGCGGACAGCAGCTGTTCACCCGCACCTATGGCGAGTGCGTGTTCGTGCCTCTTGTGGGCGAGTATGGCTGGCAGCCGGACGAATAGGGTGTGGGAGCAGGGGCGCAGGGACCGCGCCCTACTCATCCCTATGCTTTCACTCACTCCAGATTCGCCAGCCCTTCGAAGATGCGCGCGTAAATCCGCACCAGATTCTTGAGGCTCTCGATGGCGATGCGTTCGTCGGGTTCATGCGCGCTGCCATCGCCTTCGAAGCCCGCGCCGATTGCCACCAGGTTCGGCATCACGCGCGCGTAGGTGCCGCCGCCCATCGTGGCAGGCTGGCTCTCCAGATCGCCCGTCTCCTCGCGGTAGATGCGCAACAGCACCTGCGGGAAGGGCGTATCCAGCGGCACATAGAGTGGCGGCGTGTGGCGCACCTCCGTCAGCTGGAAGCCCGTGCGCTCCAGTGTCGGCTGCAGTCGCTCCTTCAGCGCGTCGATGCTCCATGTAACGGGATAGCGGATGTTGAACACGCACTGCACGCGCGCGCCGTCATACTCAAACATGCCCAGATTGCTGGTGAGCGCGCCTGACACTTCGTCGCTGTGGTCGATGCCGAGCGCGGCGCCATCCAGCGAGCGCGCCCACTCCAGCACGGTGTCCAGCCACAGCTCGTTATCGGGCAGGTTCAGCGGCTGGAGCGCTTCCAGCAGGCGGGCGACGGCGTTAATGCCCGCTTCGGGATGGCTCCCATGCGCCGACTTGCCCCGTGCAATCAGCTTCCAGCCGCTGGCGTCAGGCTGCCATTCCGTGCCTTCGGGCAGAGGATAGGCGGGCTGCAGGGCGCAGTTGACCACCGCTTCGGCATGGTCGGGCACCATGTTGTGTCGCTCGCCGCCGCGCGCCCACAGGATGCGTGTGGGTAGGGGCGCGGTTACCGCGCCCCTACCGTGCGCCCCTGTCTCCACCTGCTTCTCCAGAAAGAGGTTCGCGATGCCTTTCTCGCCGTAGATAAAGGGCCAGCCTGCATCGGGGCTGACACCCCACACCGGGCGCTCTGCCTCGTGCGCCAGATAGTATTGCATGCACTCCCAGCGGCTCTCTTCGTCGCAGCCGATAATCAGGCGCACGCGCCGCTTCAGAGGCACATTCAGCTCGTTGAGCGCACGGAGGGCATAGATGCTGGCGAGTGTGGCACCCTTATTGTCGACGGCGCCCCGCGCGTAGATGTAGCCGTCTTCAACGATCGCGCCGAACGGCGGTTTCGTCCAGCCCTTGCCGGCGGGCACCACATCGATATGGCTGAGCGAGGCAACCATCGCGCTGCCCGCGCCAATCTCCAGGTCGCACGCATAGCCGTCGAAGTCGCGCGGGCGCAGCCCGAACTGTTGCCCCATCTCCAGCACAATATCGAGCGCGTCGCGCACGCCCCTGCCAAAGGGCGCGTTCGGCGCAGGCTCCGCGCGCACGCTCTCTGCCCGCAACAACCGCTGAAAATCGGCAATCATCGGCTCGGTGTGAGCCTCAATCCAGCCCATCAATCGCTCGCGATCCATCGTTTAGCCACCATACAATACCCCAACGATGACAGCGAGGTCAAGGCATCCAGCGAGGCTGTTCGAAAATGCTCCCGCCTGCCTGACGAAACGGGAGTAAGTGGCTGGTGGATTTCAGGCGCGTGCCCACTGGAGCAGGTCGTCGGTGGCGCGGTTCTGCGATTCGGCTTCTAACCGGGCGCGGGTGGCGGTATCCAGCGGCAGGCTGGCAATCAGCGCGAGCGCGTAGTCCAGATCGGGCGAGTCGTAGCGCTGGAAGAGCTGGGCGGCAGCGTGGAGGTGGCGAGCAGCCTCCAGCGGTTTGCCCTGCAACATCAGCACCTCGCCGATGTTGCACAGCCCACGCGCGATGCCCAGCTGGTGATGGAGCCGAACCTCGCATTCGAGCGATTCGGTGTAATGGCGCAGGGCGGCGTCCAGCTCGCCCTGCTGCTGGCACACCGCGCCAAGATTGGTCAGCGTTTCGGACAGCCCGCGCGCGTCGCCCAGCGTGCGCTGACGCTGGATTGCCTGCTGTAAAAAGCGCGCCGCATCCTCCAGTCGACCCCGTTCATACTCCAGCAGTCCGCGATTGTTCAGCACGAGCGCCATCCACACGGGTTCGTTCGCCCGCATAAAGGCTTGCAGGGCGTTCTGCAGGTGGGTCTCTGCCTGATCGTGCTGTCCCATGCGCAAGGCGATCAGCCCCAACAGGTTGTGAGCGCGCGCTGTCCCTTTGAGCGAGCCGAGCGACTGGAAGCGTTCCAGCGCGTCCTGCGCCGTGCGCCGTGCGCTCTCCCATTCGTGGCGCTCGTACTGGAGTGCCGATAGCGCCAGTTGCAAATCGGCGTGTAGCTCGCCATACTCCTCGCCTAAAAAGAGCGCGGAGTCGAGCGCGTCCTGCAGGTAGGCGTTCGCGCTGGGCAGCCAGCCGAGTCGGTCGCACAGTTGTGAGAGCGCGAACGCGAGCTGCGTGCGCCGCGCCCAGTCGCCCTGCTCGGTGAACCATTCCAGCGCGGCGCGCAGGTTGTCCATCTGCCACTCGGCGTTCCGCAGGGCGTCGCTTTCGAAGGGGGTGCGCACCTGGCTCAGGCAGAGCTGCGCCACTCGCAGAAAATGCTCGGCGTGGCGCTGGCGCAGGATGGCATACTTTTCGGGCTGCTCGCGCACCATGCTCAGTGCGAACAGGCGCATCGGGTGCAGCAGGCGGAACCGTCGCTCGTCCTTGAAGTGCAGTTCAACCAGCATTGCGCGCTGGCGCAGCTCCAGCAAATCGTCGAGCGGGCTGGGCGATTCGCACACCGCCTCCACATCTTCAATCGTGAAGCTGCCCGTGAACACGCCGAGCTGCTCGAAAAAGGCGCGGGTGGGCGGCTCCAGCTGGCAGTAGGACCATTCGATGGCGCTTTGCAGGGCGCGCTGGCGCGGGGGCATGTCGGGGCTGCGCGTCTGCAGAATCTGGAACCGTTCATCGAGCCGTTTGAGCATTTCGGCGGGTGTCAGCAGCGCCAGTCGGGCGGCGGTCAGCTCCAGCGCGAGCGGCAGCCCGTCCAGCTGGCGACACAGCTCGGCGATGGCGGGCGCGTTCGTGGCGGTCAGCTCGAAGTTGGGCGCGTGCCGGCGCGCCTGCTCCAGCAGGAGCTGCACCGCGCCGTAGCGCTCCAGCGCCGCAGGGTCGCGATCCGCAGACGGTGGTGGCACGCTCAGCGGCTTCAGCTCGTACAGATACTCCGCCCGCAACTGCAACGGGTTCAAGCTCAGCACCAGCAGGCGCGTGTGCGCCGCGCTCTGCACCAGCGCCCGCGCCACCGGCGTCAACGCTGACGCCGACTCGATTCCATCCAGCACGAGCAGCATCGTGCGCGCCTGCGCGTAGGCGACCAGCTGCTGGAGCGGGTCCACATCGCCCCGCGCCTGGATGGGCAGTTCCTGCAGGATGCGCTGGGCAATCGCGTCGGGTGTGGTCAACCCGTCCAGCGGGATGAACCACACGCCGTCGGCGAACTGCTCCAGCAGCGATTCGGCGACCGCCTGCGCCAGGCGCGTCTTGCCCACCCCACTGGGTCCGACCAGCGTGACGAGCGGATGATTGGGCGATTGCAACAGCGCGCTCAGCTCCTCCAGTTCGCGCTCGCGCCCAATGAGCGGCGTGTCGGCAAGCGTCAGGTTGTGCAGCTCAGCACGGGGCGCGTTCGGTGGTGGAAAAACATCGGGCAACCCCTCCATCCACACCTGCCAGAGCCGCTCGCGACCCACGCCCTTCAGCCAGTACTGACCCAGAGGGCGGAACTGAACCGATTCGGGCGCAGGGCTCGACTCCAGCGCGGTCATCATCAGCGCGTGCGTCGCCGACGAGAGCAGAATCTGCCCGCCATGTGCTGCCGAGCAGATGCGCGAGGCGCGATTCACATCGGGTCCCACATAGTCCACCACGCCGTCGGGATGCACAATCGGCTCCGGCTCGCCTGTGTGCATGCCGATACGGACGCGCAGAGGTACCTCCACCGATGCACCGTCGGGCAGGGCGATGCGCCATTCGGTGTTCAGAATCGTGCGCTGGGCTTCTAAGGCGAACCGCACCGCCTCCTCGGCGCTTTCGAAGGCAAGAAAGAAGGCGTCGCCAATCACCTTCACCTCGTAGCCGTTATGATGCTGGCTGATTGCTCGCAGGAGCTGGTTATGCTGTTCCAGCACGGGTCGGAACGCGCCGCGATAGCGCTCCGACATCTCCGAGTAGCTCTGGATGTCGGTGAACACAAGAGTGACCACCCCACGCGGGGCGTCCCCTTTTAGCTCCCGCGACGCCCTCTCATCCATCACCATGTGCCCCTTCGTATAGCATGCCTGTCTCTATTTTACTCACTGCGACTGTTCGGCGGCGGCTGTGCCGTAGCGACTGTAGAGCCACGACACGATCAGCAGCGTGATGCCCAGCCCCGCGAAGGTGAAGGTGCGATAGGGCATCTCCAGAAAGCCGAGATCGAACAGGAAGAGCTTGAAGGCGGTGACGGTGAGCATCGCCAGCCCCAGCAGGCGCATGCCGCGCGATCGGCTCAGCACGCCGCCCATCAGCAGCAGCGCGCCTAACAGCGTCCACTCCAGCGACACCAGCATCGGCGCCAGCGGGCTATCGGGATGGTTAATCAGCTCAAAGTAGTAGTAGGTCTCCATCGTGACCAGCCCGACCGCGCCGAACAGCGCCGCCAGCCCTGTCAGGATGCCGAGCGCGTCGCGCGGGAAGAGCCGATCCAGTGGTGAATCGGCTTGCTGAAGGGCATTCGCGCGTGCCATCAGCGCGTTCACCATCATGCCCAGTGTCCATGTGAGCAGGGCGACGCCGCGCTCGTTGAAGAGGATCCGCTCCAGATGCGGCGGCTCGCTGAGCGCGACCAGCGTGTGCAGCGACGCCAGCGCCCACAGCCCCAGTCCAAGCCCGTACAGCAGGCGGCTGCCGTACCCAAGCCCCAGCGCGACCAGCAGCATCGCCTCAAGGTTCCACAGCGGCGCGGCGACAGGCGTGCGGAACTGCACCGGGATGGCAATCGTCAGCAGCACGATGCCCAGCGTGGCGAACCCACCCGTGAGAATCTCATCCGCTGGCACCAGCCGGTACACCACCCACGCCAGCAGCAGATAGACCGCGCCCAGCCCCATCAGGAACAGCCCCGGATAGTCGCCCAGCAGGGGCGCAATCACGCCCTGACCGGCGGGCACATAGAGCAGGGTCGCAAACAACAGAAAAGCGATATCGCTCTCTGTTGCAGGCTGACGCTGACCGAACACGCGCACCAGCACGGTGAGCAGAAACAGCGTGTAATAGAGGGTGAGGAAGCCGAACACCATGCGGCGCACCGAGTCGTTGAAGTAGTCCGTTGCCCAGCCCATCAGCAGCAGCCAGGTGGCAATCAGGCAGAGCCATCGCTGCACCTCCCAGCGGTTGCGCGCGGCGACGGCGAGCAGCCCCGCGTTCAGCACCGCGAGATAGGCGAAGAAACCGAGCGGCTTGCCCGCGCCACCCTCCGATTGCAGCACAATCGGGGTCAGAAAACCGCCCGCGACGGCGAGCGTCGCCAGCAGTTGGGAGTTGCGTCCGACCGCCAGCCCCATGCCGAGCGCGGTGGTCGCCACCATCAGCGCGAACGCCAGTTCGAAACGCATCACGCCGTAGCGTTGCAAGCCAGCCCAGGTGGTCAGATACAGAATCGCCAGCCCGGCGGCAATCGCGCCGTCCACGAACCAGCCAGCGGAGCGTCGGCGCGAGAGCCAGCCGAGTTCGACGAGCGCCAGCCCGCCCGCGTAGCCCACCGCCAGTCGCGCCCACGGTCCCAGCTTCGTCCACGCCCAGCTCAGGAAGAAGACCGACGCCAGAAAGAGCAGCGCGATGCCTATCCAGAGCGCGATTTGACCGCCGAGCGTCTGCTCCAGCTCGCGCGCCATCGGGTCCTCCTCAAAGGCGAAGGGTCGCGCGGGCGATGGGGGTGGAGATGGCGGTCGCGTCGTGCCTGCCGCAGGCTGCGCCGAGGGCACCGATTCGGGCGCCGAAACAGGCGGCACTTCGGGCGCAGGGGGCACTTCAGGCGAGGGCGGCACTTCGGGCGGAGGCGGCAGAATCGGCTCAGGTGCAGGCGGAACCTCCGCCGACTCGGCACGCATCGGCTCAGGGGAAGTCTGCGCCGCCTGCCTCAGGCGCGACTCCAGCCGAATCACGACCTGACTCAGCGCGCCGAGCAGACTCTTAATCTGCTCCAGCTCATTCAATACTTCATCGGTCTGTTCAGAGCGTGCCATAGAGATGCACCTCCGCAGTATTATACGAAGGCGCGGCACGCCCATGATAGGACTTTAGTCCCTATCGCTTCAGAGTCGCTCCCACAGCAGGCGCACAATCTGATCTTGCAGGTTGCGTGCGTCGCTGCTGGAGGCGGTGTAGTTGTTCATCAGGATGGCGAACACCAGCTCGCGCCCGCTGCGGGTTCTGAGATAGCCTGCGATGGTGCTGACGCGATAGAGGCTGCCTGTTTTGGCGAAGGCGTTGCCCTGCACGGGTGTGTCGCGCAGGCGGTTGCGAAGGGTGCCGTCGACGCCGTACACAGGCAACGAGGCGCGGAAGGCTTCGGCGTTCGGTGAGCGTGCCATGAAGGTCAGCAGGCGCACGAGGTTCTCCGCGCTGATGCCGTTGATGCGCGACAGCCCGGAGCCATCCACAATATTCACCGCGCCCATCTCCAGCCCCGCCTGCCGAAGAAACGCGCGCACGGCTTCCAGCCCCGCGTCGGTCGCGCCGCGCCCGCGCTTCTCGCGCCCAATCGTCTTTAGCACCGTCTCGGCTAACAGATTATCGCTCGGCTTGTTGATGAGCGCAACGATCTCGCGCAGCGGGGGCGACAGATGTTCGGCAGTAAGGGCGCGGTCACCGCGCCCCTGAGCGGACGGGTCGGCATTCAAAAGGGGCGCGATGCGGTTCGAAACCGCCACTCCCGCCTCGCGCAGCGCATCCCGAAACAGCACCGCCGTGAATCGGGAGGGGCTCTCCACCGAGTAGCGCCCGATCAGCACCTCGTCAGAGCCGAGCGGGATAGTGCCCGACACAATCAGCCGATTGAGCGCGTGCAGGCGTGTTGCCGAGAGGCGTGCAGGCGAACCACGCTCGGTCGTTCGGGTCAGGTTCACCACCTGCACATAGTCGGTGGGCGGGTCGAGCCGCAGCTGGGACGGCTCGCCCGGCTGGCTGGCGGGGCGGGCGTAGAGGCGCACCGCGTTGCGCTCCACGCAGAGCGCACTCATCTGCGCCTGATACCCAAACGGCTCATCATCGATGTTCCAGCCGAAGCCATAGCGCTCGGCATCCAGCCACGAGTCGTCGTACAGCAGCAATCCTTCCACCCGTTGCACGCCTGCCGCGCGCACCTTCTGCGCCAGTTGCTTCAGGTCGTTAAGGGTCAGCGTGGCGTCGCCGCCACCCCGCAGAATGAGGTCGCCTTTCAGCGTGCCATCTGTTTCCAGCCGTCCACGCATCCATACCTGCGTGCGATAGCGATAGTCCGCGCCCAGCAGCTGGAGCGCGGCGGCGGTCGTGATGAGCTTGGTGCAGGAGGCGGGAATCAGCAACCGTTCCGCCTCGCGCTGATAGAGCGTCTCGCCTGTGCGCAGGTCGCGAACCACAATCCCGCAGGAGCCATACTTCAGCCACTCGACGCTCAGCAGTTGATCAATTTCCTGCTGAAGGCTGGGCTGCTGTGTCAGCCCCAGCCCCCAGCAAAACCAGAGCATCAGCAGGCTCCATCGGCATCGCATGGAAGGCTGTTTCGTACCTTACAATAGTTATTCCTGCCTTGGTGGGATTGCCCAGGAATTCACTACCTGAACCAGACGGCTGAAGCCGTTCCTACCCAAACAAATCCCGCCTGCGCTGGCTCCCCGTAGCTGGGGCATCCTGCCCAAACTCAAGCGCAAGATGCGCTGGCTACTTCAGCCGACCTGCGTCGGCTTTGTTTGCACAGGAACGGCTTCAGCCGACCCCCCTCATGCCTGATTTTTCGAACACCCCCCGTCCCCTGAGGGTGTTCGAAAACAGGGCGCGGGAACCGCGCCCGTACCCGTGTCAAGTACGGGCGTGGTCGCCGCGCCCGTACCCGCGCCCTGCTCAAGCGGCTCGCAAGAGATGATTTTTCGAACACCCTCCCGTCCCCTTGACTTTTTTGTCAGCGGGGTGGGGTATAATTGGATTGGACGCGAGCAGTGGCTCCTCACTGCATGGCAACGGCGCATGCAGACCGCTGTTAGCCCTGTTCCGTCGCCCCTATGTCGGCAACGGTGCCGCCTCGATGGTCGCTCTGCACGACGGCAGAGTGCCTTTTCGCACGCCTATCGCGTGCCAGCACTAACAAAAACAGGAGGTCACTATGAGTCCAAGGGAAGCGATTCAGTTCGCGCGAGAGCATGACGCGCGTGTCGTCGATCTCAAGTTCACCGACCTGTTCGGTATGTGGCATCACTTCTCGATGCCCATCGAGGCGCTCACCGAGGAACTGTTCGAGGAGGGCATCGGTTTCGATGGCTCCTCCATCCGCGGCTTTCAGACTATCAACCTCTCCGACATGCTGCTGATGCCCGACCCCGAAACGGCGTTTATGGACCCGTTCACCGAGGTGCCCACCGTGAGCTTCATCTGCGATGTGGTCGATCCCATCACGCGCGAGCGGTACACGCGCGACCCGCGCTATGTGGCGTACAAGGCGGAGGCGTACCTGCGCGCGTCAGGCATCGCCGACACCGCCTACTTCGGTCCCGAAGTGGAGTTCTACATCTTCAACGATGTGCGCTACGGGCAGGGTCCCAACTACGGCTACTACTACCTCGATTCGGACGAAGCCGAGTGGAACACGGGTCGCGAGGAGAAGCCGAACCTGGGGCACAAGATGCGCCTCAAAGGGGGCTACTTCCCCGTGCCGCCCGCCGACACCCTGCAGGACCTGCGCACCGAGATGATGCTCACCCTGATCGAGTGCGGCGTGGAGGTCGAAGTGCAGCATCACGAGGTCGGCGCCGCAGGTCAAGCCGAGATCGACATCCGCTACGACACGCTCACCCGCATGGCGGACAAGGTGATGCTCTACAAATATGTGGTCAAAAATGTCGCCGCTCGCAACGGCTACACCGTGACCTTCATGCCCAAGCCCGTGTTTCAGGATAACGGCTCCGGCATGCACACGCACCAGAGCCTGTGGAAGGCGGGCGAGAACCTGTTTTATGATGAGCGGGGCTACGCGATGCTGTCGGAGACCGCGCTCTACTATATCGGCGGCATCCTGTACCATGCGCCGGCGGTGCTGGCGTTCGCCGCGCCCAGCACCAACTCCTATCGGCGGCTGGTGCCGGGCTACGAGGCGCCCATCAACCTGGTCTACAGCCAGCGCAACCGCAGCGCGTGCATCCGTATCCCGACCTATTCCCCCAGCCCGAAGGCGCGTCGCATCGAGTTCCGTGCGCCCGACCCCTCCTGCAACCCCTATCTGGCGTTCGCGGCGATGCTGATGGCGGGGCTGGACGGCATCCAGAACCGCATCCTGCCGCCCGACCCCATCGACAAAGACCTCTACGAGCTGCCGCCGGAGGAGCGCATCGGCATCAAGACCACGCCCGCCAGCCTCTCCGAAGCGCTCGACGCGCTGGAGAGCGATCACGAGTTCCTGCTCAAAGGCGGCGTGTTCACCCCCGACCTGCTGGAGACCTACATCGAGTACAAGCGCAAACGCGAGGTGGAGCAGATCCTTCTGCGCCCGCACCCCTACGAGTTCGCACTGTACTACGATGTCTGAACCCGAAACCTCCAGAACCCTCTCCCCCTGAAGGGGGAGAGGGCACGGGTGAGGGGGTGCCCTCAGAGCGAGGACTACCAGGCTACGCCGAAGAAGAGGAGGAATTCCCTCACCGCAGGAGGGCGGTCAGGCGGGCGTGGATGGGGCGATTCGCACGATAGAGCGCGCGAAACTCGCGGAAGAGCGCGTCATACAGGCGGGCGCGCTCCGCATCGGGCTGGAACCGCTGCTGAACGGGCAGGCATCGCGCCGCTTCATCAGGCGTGAGCCAGCCCAGCTCCAGCGCACACAGAAGCCCCACACCCCGCAACGGCGCCGCCACCGGCAACTCCATCTGCGCAATCGGGCGGTTCAGCACATCCGCCAGAATCTGGCACCAGAGCGCGGATCGCGCACCGCCACCAATCGCCCGAATCTGCGCGAACCGCCGACCCGCGAACCGCTCCACATAGGGCAGCAGCCAGCGCAGGTTCAGCGCGACACCCTCCAGCACCGCCCGCACCATGTGCGCCCGTTGATGCCGGAGCGACAGATGATGGAACCCGCCCCGAATGGCATGGTCTTCGACTGGCGTGCGCTCGCCATACAGCCACGGAGTGAACAGCAACCCCTCACTGCCCGCCGGCACCTGCGCCGCCAGCTCGTCAAAACGCGCATAGGCGTCCTGCGGCGCCGCACCCGTCAGACCGTCCGACGCAAAGAAGAGATGATCGCGCAAGAAGGTAAGGCACATTCCCGCGGTCTCCTGCTCGTTCGCGACGAAGTAGCGACCGGGCAGCGCGGCGGGCAGCGACGCCATATTGTGCAGCAAATCGGTCTTCTTGAACGGCACATGGCAGCTGAGCCATGCAGAGGTGCCGATGTAGAGGTGAGGGTCATAATCGGCGATACCGCCGGAGCCGACCGCCGCCGCGTGGATGTCTGGCATGCCCGCAATCACCTGCGTGTCAGGAGCAAGCCCCCACTCCTGCGCCACCTGCGGGCGGAGCGTACCGAGAATGCGCCCGCCCCGCCGAATATCGGGCAGCTTCGCGCGGTCAATCCCTGCCCAGCGCAACAGCGTCGGGTGATACTCCACGCGCCGCAAATCGCGATTGTCGGTCAGCCAGTGCAGCGTGATGGCTTCGGGCGAGGTACACAGGACGCCGCTCAGCCGAAAGTTGAGATAGTCCACTGGTTCCAGGAACTTCGCCGCCGCGCGATAGCGGTCGGGCTGCTCGCGCTGAAGGTAGAGAATGTGGGCGATGGGGTCTTTGCCCGAGCGGGCGGGCGCACCGCCCGTCAGCCGCACCCATGTGAACAGCTTGCGCAGGCTGTAGCCTTCAAACGCGGGGAAGCCGCCTATCAGCTCCTGCACATAGGGCGCGCCGCGCGTGTCCATCCAGAGGATGGCGTTGCCCAGCGGCTCGCCCGCTTCATCGATCACAACCGTGCTGGACCACTGGCAGGCGCAGCTGACGGCGCGAATCTGCTCCACTGGCATGCCTGCCGAATCGACCAGCCGCTGTACCAGCTGTGTGAGCGTGCGCCACCACTCGTGCGGGTTTTGCTCCGCGCCGCCGTTCGGCAGCAGGTGCAGCTCCGGCGGCGCCTGCTCTAGTTGAACAATCTCACAGCGGGCGGACAGAATCGCCGCCTTGCACACCGATGTGCCCAGATCGAGCGCCAACAGATACATCGCCACCCTGCAGTTTCCATGCGGGGGCGATGGGTTCCTGTCGCTATTCGTCTTCCCAGACGAAGCGCGGTTCGGGCGCGCTGCCGAAGTTGAGCTGGATCAGCGGGCGAATGACCTGATCCTGCATCACGCGCTCGGCGAGGTCGGCGCGGAGCGCTCTGAGCTGGGTCTGGAGAACTTTCAGGTGAACCTGTCTCAGCGCGAGGCTGCCCACCCGCTGACCCTCGTCGGTGGTGAGCGTCTCGCCCAGCAGGCTCTTGGCTATCTCGGCGTTATGGTAGGTGATGGCTTCGGCGAAGCTGTTGGCGCCCGACTGCTTCAGCTCCAGCGCCCGCACCTCCACATCGTCGGGCACGACCATCGCCGTCTCCTGCTGAACCCGATCGAGGGCGCGCAGCAGCTCGTCCTGCTGGCTGGGCGGCAGCCCGCGCCGATAGACGCCAATCAGCGTCGGCGAGGCGTACTTCGCCAGGAACAGATCCCACATCTGCAGGATGCGCTGTTTGCTCCGCCAGTGTGTGTACGCCGCGCGCAAATCCGATTCGCCGGCGGGCGACTCGTAGCGGGCGTTGTAGGCGTACAGAATGAACTTTTCGCGGGGCAGGGCGATGCGCTCGCCGTTCGGCGCATTCAGAATCAGCGCGCGCACATTCCGAAAGGCGTCCACCTCAAAAGCGAACAGCGCGGGATTCTTGGCTTTGAAACCCTTCAGCACCCATCGCTGTGGATAGGGAGGCGTCGTGCGCCACTCGTAGAGCTTTTCCAGCACGGCGAACCCTCTGGCGAGCGCGTCCAGCGTGCGCCACAGCAGGCTGAACACCCCGCCCGCCATCGTCTGCAGATTATACAGCACAAAATCGCGCACCTGCACGGCTTCGGGCGAACCGTCGGCAGGTTCCAGCCGCCAGCCGACGCTTAATATGCCCAGCCGCTTGAGATTGAAGCAGGCGCGCACATGCGCGTCGGTCAGCATCTGGTCGTAGATTTCGAAGCCGTGTCGGGCGAGCAGGTCATCGTCGAAGCTGGTCGCATCGCGCTCGCCGAGCGTATCGATCTCCACAGGCGCCTGTTCCTGCTGCCAGCGAACGGTTTGCCGTCGGGCAAACGGCAGGCGCGCCTTCTCCCATAACTGTCTCCACCATCCCATCGTCGCCCTCTGTCCACCTTCGAGGGACGACGCAGGCAACAGGGGGCAACCAGACAGCGCTTCCGCACCAGCCCACGCTCAGAACACAGGATAATAGATCACTTTCTGATTCGCCCACAGGTCATACGCGCTGAGCGGAAACATGGCCTTCAGAGATTCAAACGAATAGCCCACTGTGCTATCGGGCAGTTGCTCATGGTCGTGAATCTGGACCCGCTCGGGTTCATAGCCGTGTTCCACTGCCTCCCAGCGCAGGATGCATTCGTGGTCGCGTGCAATCAGCTCAACAGGCTGCACATACTCTGCCCGAACATTGTTCTGGCTCACGCGCAGGCATGCCGCCTGACCCGCGTTCAGGGAGATGGAGCCATCCTTGCTGACAAACTTACCCGATAACACGCCGATCACCAGCAGAGAGTCTTTCCGCTCCGCTGTCCGTGAGCTGAACAGGGCTATAATCCATCGATTCGTTTTCGGCGAAAGGGTGACCCCCGTCCTCGATTCGACCTCGCTCGACCTGATTCGCAGAACCGAGTGATTGCTTCCTGCACCCCGCGTGTAGATAACCTCACGAGCGGAAACCTCTGAAGATGACTCGAAGGTCGCATACTCGACCTGCTGTGTCCATTCGGAGCCAGAGGGGTCGGCTTGCGTCCAGATGCGCATCACCACACCCGACTTCCAGCGGGTCGGCGCACCGGGAATCTGGAAAGAGCGGTCGGTCCATCTCACAGGCAGGTCTACAGGCTGCGGTTCAGGATCGCCTTTATAAGCGTAACTTTTCGGGGCTATCCATCGGGCGTGATGAGCGTCCGCAAAAAGGTCGCTCGAAAGCCACTTTTCGATGCGAGCCGCCATCGAGCCGATGCCATATCTCAGCTGGGAACTATCCTCACCACGCAGCGTGACAAACAGGCTCTCCTGAGACGCCACTGGCAATCGGAACAGAGAACCTGTAAGTAGCGAGTCGTGAACCGTCAACGAACGGTTGCTCGATTGCAAGGCGGGTCGGGGCGTCGCTTTTTCCCGTTGAAGTGAACTCACCAAGTAATCGGCTGCCACCAGCGCCGATATCGTTCCCGACAGTCCCAACACCAGAATCACCTGACTCATTCGGCTCATCGTTTTTTACCTCCTATCCCGCATGATTATGACAGGTGTCTGCCCTCTATCTGAGGCAGAATTCGCCCTGTTCAACGCGATTCCTGTCGGTTGGGATTAAACCTGGCGGGCGGCTTCTCTTGCACCTGCATGAAGGTCAGACGCCCGATTGAGCCATCAGCTATCAGAAGTTTTGATGCAACCAGAACCGAAACCTCATCCAGAGTGAAAGCTCCTTGTAGTATACCTCTACTGTTCCCTTTGAGGGAACTTTGCCATCAGGTGGAAGCCGTTCCTGCCGATGAATCATACCATCCAGATCTTTATCGCCCATAATGAACAACATAATTTCAAACTTTTCTCCAGACTTTAGCTTTTTAGGATATGGATAATTCACAGGATATATACCATATGTCCCTGTGGGTATCTGATACATGATTTCGTGCTCCGAAACATACCACCATTCGCCTATACCGATGCCTCCCCAATATTGACCTCTTCCCACTTCTTCAGGGTTATAATTGATGATTGCATTTTCTAAATTAATTTTCCGCAAATATTGGCGCCATTCTTCGATTCCTAAAGGGAGAGGTTTCGAAAAGCGCAGACATATCAATTGTCCAGGGCGGACACATAAAAATTTATTCTCCCCAAAGTAGCCGATTGTTGCTGTGGGAGGAGGTGTACGAGTGAGGAGCCACCAGCCACCCCAGAGTATCAGGCTCGTTGTAAGTGCCAGGTAGCCGAGCCATCGCCCGTCTTTCATCGCACACCCCTCCTTCACTCTCATCAACTCCATCAATTGCCACGATTATCTTTGAGATGCCAGGTGTCATTCAGGGGCAAGATATACATCGCTTTATTCTTCCCTTCACAGGCAAGATAGAAGCGTGCTCGCACTTTCGGTTGAATTTCGGCGGCTATCTCGATCCCCCTGCCCTTGACCTCTACCCGCTTCGCTTTGCGGCGGCGAGGCGCCGTCTCAAGCGGAAAAAGCAGCTCCATCTCTGTGTCCATCCTGCTCGAAGTGATAGCCATATAATTCAAGCTAAACGGAAGTCCATGCTCATAGTCAAATCGTACAACGTTCAAATCGATGTTGGCACCGTGTAGACTATTCGCTCTTCCTGCCTCTATGAGAGCTTCCTGCAAAGTCAGTGTTCGGAAGCGAACAAAGGTGGGAGTCTGTTCCAGAATCCGAATATTCCCTCCAAGCCACTCGTGTCGCACAGAACCTGTTTTTTCCAGCACGGGCAACTTCTGGCTGAATGAAAGTTTGTAGGTCTGTCCAGGGCGAAGTAGAACCTGAACACTTTTCACCGGCTTGGTCTGGGAAGCGGTCGCCTGGGGATAGGGTTCCGTGTTGATTCCCCAAGGGCATGTAAAGAGAGCCAATCCTATGGTAATCCGAACCATTTTGTGCATAGCATTTTCCTCCTCACCACGGGCTGGTTCTATCTGATCGCCAGAAGCGATCAGATAGAACCTAGATAAAATCTACCAGTTACAACCTGGTTGAGTATATGGACCAACAGGCGGGTCACAGTCTGGATTAGTATGTACCACTCCGAAAGGCAGCCAGAGTCTCCGATACCAGCACCTCTGTCGCCAAAGATGCTGTTCACAGCATTCGACAACACCGTTTCTGCAACAATATCTGCGGCAGTATTGCTTCTTATCCACAACGCATTGTTGACATTGAACCCGGGTTCGTGTGGTGCTAATGATCTGAACACAACCACCTGCAACCACACAAACTTCAAATGAACCTATTCTTATACACCCATGTTGTAAGCCAAGCTGCGCCTTTAAACGCGCAGCGGCCTCACCGCAGAGCACAACAACTACCTGTCCCTCTCTGTACTCGCAGGTAGAGAGGCCAGTACAATACACCGCAGCATCATAAAAAGGTGGACATACCCATAAACCTCCTGGGGGAAGTGATGCGCAAGTCAACCCCGGAGGCGGACTAGGACGCGGAAGGCATAGTCTCCCACCGCGCCCAGGTTGACCAGGTGCCTGTGTATCATAATCATTCAGCCAGATCGCCGCATATTGTTCACCACCTGCACTCAATGGTACTATCCACCCGCGTCCTTCTACTTCGACTGTTAGGTCGTAAGTCTCGGTCAGCTGCGACTCGTCATCCACCATAAAGTCCACCCGTGCCACCACGCGCGAATTGCCATTCGCATCTACCGCGCGTACCTGCACAAAATCCCAACCTGCACAGGTTGGAACCCATGTTATCAACGAAGGGCTGGTCGTAACAAAGCTTCCCATCAAGGTATCGTAAACCAGCTGCTCTCCTGCTGCGGCTTGTAAGGCAGGTTCAAAAAGGAGAGAGATGGGCTGTCCTGCAGAAGCGATAACCACCTCTACAAAGCAGTTTTCAGGGACTGGTGATGGTTGATCGACCATCTGTGCACTCATCTGTGCACTGCTTATCGCCAGTGTTATCAAACTGGCCGCAACAGCTACAAGGCTTTTGTGTGTGCCAACTCTCAGAGTTTTCATCGCCTCATTCCTCCTCCATCGTTGTTGTCTGTCCGAAGGCGGGTAGCTCGCAACTCCCATCCCCGCCCTCTATATTATCATGTAGCCGCCTCTGCCAATTTTGAGTATCTCCTGCACCACCACTCGCGCTGTTTTTGCGCTAATCGCCCAACTGCTGCCGCAAATATGCCTTGATTTTCTGCAACCGCTTGTTCACCGCTTTCTGCGAACAGCCCAACCGCTCGGCTATCTCCCGCTCGCTCCAACCCTCCAGCAAATACCATTCCCCCACCTGCCAATCCACACCACCCAGCT
>JBBIML010000028.1:0-36641 GCA_037444405.1 Armatimonadota bacterium | reverse complement strand
AAATCACCACCGGCTTGTCGGGCTGATACACCTCCACCACGCGCCGCTGAGGGTCGATCACCCAGATGACCTTCACGCCCGCATAGAGCCATTCGTCCACCTTCTCCCGCAACGCGCTGTACGAATCGTTGGGCGAAATCACCTCCACCACTAAATCGGGCGCAATCTCGGAGAAGGTCGCTGGCAACGGCTGGGGAAGACGCTCCTGACGGATGAATGCCAGGTCGGGCGCCCGCACGGACACACTATCAGGCAGCCGAATGACGAAACCCGTTTCCACAACGATCTTGCCCACCTGCTGCCGCACCTTTTCGAGGTGGGAGCGCAGGCGGAACACGAGCGTGCCGACAATCACACCGTGCCACATTCCAACAGGCATCTCTTCCCTGACCTCCCCGCGCACCAGCTCGCGCGGCTTGCCATCCCTGCACAGCTCCCAGAACTCCTCCACGCTCATCTGATGTTTCAACTGAGGGGCAGCCATGCTCTCACCTGGATTATCATACCTGCTACGAGACGCCCACCGCTTCGAGCTTCAGGTAGCGCTCGCGCTGCTCCTGTGGCAGGGTGCGCCAGATCAGGAACTGCTTGCGCAGAATGTTCAGGAACCGCCGATTGACCCGTTTCCAGTTGGCAATATCCCCGCTCAGGCGAGTGAGCGTGAGCTGGATGTCGTACACGCCCTCGTAATCGGTGGGCACGATATCGATGCGCACATGCTGGCTCACACCCAGATCGAAGGGCGCAATCCAGGCGTCGCACTCCACGCGATAGCCCTCACCATGCTCGGTCGCCAGAGCCGCTGTGCGTACCGATTGGGTGATGAACTCGCCGACGGAGTATTCTTCATAGGCGTGGAACCACTCGGCAAGGAAGCCCGACAGCCCGTGCGCCTGCACGCTGGTGACGGAGAAGGGCAACGGGATGTGCCACAGGTCGCCCTCCGGCTCAGGCAGTCGCCAGGTGCGCTCTTCAGCGGGCGTCGCCACCTCCGACGCTTTGCGAGCGGGATAGATCGTCGACAGCAACACCACACCGACCACTACCACCGTTGAGAAGACCGCCGACAGTGACGAGAAGTTCAGATAGAGCTGAGGGAACCAGCCCGTTATCGTGATGATTTTCGCCACCAGCTGCGCCACGAAGTAGCCCGCAACCGAACCCAGCACCGCATAGACCAGCGATTCGGCGAAGAAGAGCATCGCGATATGATTGGGCGCCAGCCCCACCGCGCTAAAGATGCCAATCTCGCGAATGCGTTCGTAGACCGAGCCCAGCATCGTGTTGAACACAATCAGCGCGGCGATAATCACGGGCAGAATGATATACTCCAGCCCCTGCCCTGTGGTCGCCTGAATCGTGCTGTAGCGCACGATTCGGTTCTCCAGCCCTGCGTAGAGGTTCAGCCCCAGCCGCGGCATCAGCTGTTTTTTGAGCGTGTCGTACACCTCCTGGCGCGTGGCGAACTCGATTGCCAGGCTGTAGATGTTGCCGCCGAAATTGATCACTGTGTCGTAGGGCATAAAGACCACAATATCGGGTTCCAGATGCACATATTCGCGGAATCCGCCCTCGCCCCCCTGCCGACCCTGGCTCTGCAGGCGTTGCATGAGGATGAAGTCGACGGGCGTGAGCGGCTCAGTATCCAGATCGCTGATGCGTTTGAGCGCGTTCGGGTCAACGATTCCAATCACGGTGTAGTCCACGCCGGCGAACTGGACGCGGGCGCGCCCGACCTCTTCGGGCTGGACGCCCAGCGCAGCAGCGATATTGGCGGGCAGGATGATGGTGGTGCGGTCATCGGGCGCGAACCAGCGTCCCGCGATCAGCGCCTCCTGCGGGCGCGTGACCTTCGCTTCGTCAGCTGTCATGCCGACAATCGCGCGGGCGTTGAAGCGTCGCTCAGCGCGCGAGAGCGTGATGAACGCCTGCTCCCCAATCTGCGTGCCAAAGAACCATGCGCGGGGCGCAACGGCGCGCGTCGTACCGAACTCGTCCCGCATCAGCCGATACGCCGATTCGCGCAACGGCTGCCAGTCGGGCGTGCGTATCATGATGCCGTTATAGCGCGGCACACCCGGCGCGGGCACCTCATTAAAGCGCAACACATTCACGATGGAGGTGAACGACAGCACCACGAAGGTGATCAGCACCAGTGAGAGGCTGGTCATGAAGGTGCGCAGGGCGCGGCGACGCATGTTCGAGACGCCCAGATTGAACGCCGCCATCGCCACGCTCATGCGCCCGATATCAGCGCGATGGGTGCCCATCACCTGCTTCTGAATCGCCCGCAGCTGCTCCTCGAACTTGCCTGAGATGAACACCGCCACAATCACCGACAGCGCGCCCATCGTGAAGGCGATGAACACTATCACGGGGTTGCCCGTGATCTCGAACGCGGGGTGGATGTACCGAAACGCGAGGAACACGGCGATGAAAATCAGCGAGGCGTACATCAGCTGGCTCTTGAGGTTGGGCGCACCGAACAGCAGCCGCTCCATGAAGTAGGCGAACGGCATCAGCAGGGCGAGATAGAAGATGACGCCGTTGACCACATCGTTGGCGGTGGCGCGTACATCGGGGTAGGCGCGCGCGGCATACCCCCACGCGGCGCGAGCGTATACATCGAGCGCGGCGTAATCGCGTTTCGCCAGCGCCTCATGCGCCTTATCCAGCGCCTCCTTCGCCGCCGCGTGCAGGTCGTTAATGCCCAGATTCACGATGCGGTGCTTCGCCAGCGTGCGGATGCGGTAGTCGTTAAGCGTGTACATATCTTCGGCGACGCGCAACGCCGTGAACGCAATCGCGCCGCCGCGCGCGATCAGGTCGCGCTCGGTGAGCGTGCGGGGATCAAAGGTGGGCACGGTGAAGCCCTGCGCCTCGCGCGGATCGCCACCCACCAGATAGCCTTTCCCTTCGGGGTTTTCGGGCGTGGCATTAATCAGCAGCAGGCGGTCAGCGCCCGGACCCATGCCCATCTTGATTTTCAGACGCGAGCCAGGCTGGGAGAAGATGACCGCCACATCCTCCACATAGGAGGAGAGCGGCACATCTTTGGGCGTCATGATGTGCCCGTACATGCGCGGCTCGCCGTTCGTGTCGCCGTCGTAGATGTTGATGCTGGTCAGCGGCGCCAGCGTCTGCGGGTCTACTAAATCGTAAATCGAGGTCGCCACGCAACGGAACACAATAATCGGCGTCTCTTTGTCGCCAACGGTCATGTAAATCGTGAGCGGATAGTAGTGCGTGCCCTGAATGCCCAGATCGGGCGCGTAGTCGATGGCGCCCGTGCGCGGGTTCAGATGATACGCCGCGATATCGAAGGTGCGGTTCCAGCCGTAGGCAGTAATCGGCGGGATGCCGACAAAGTTGAATCGCGCCTGCTCGTGCGGGATGGGACTGCTATCGTCCACAATCTGAATCATATTGCCGCGCACGCCCATCAGCGTTTTCATCCAGTGGCGCACGACAGCGATGGAGCCATTAATGGGCGTGTTCGGCAGAAAGCTGCGGCTGGGATCAAACAGATAGACATTACCGTGCAGCCGCCCGAACCCGCCCTGCAGGCGCAGGCGCGCCCACTGCGACGGCTCATCGATGGGAAATCGGGGTCCGGGAGTGCCGCGCTCGTTCGGGTCGTTCAGGATATGATGCATCAGGCAGGCGATGGTGCGCGTCTGCAGGGCGATATTAGCGATATTGCAATTTTCGTAGGTGTCGAGCGGGGTATCGACCAGCGGGCGGGCGTCTTCGATAGTGGCGAAGGTCACGCCCCACGCGCCCGCCAGCGTCGCGGCTTCGGCATCGAAGGCAGGTCTGCCCGGAATGTAGGTGCGCCAGTAGCGCCCCTGCACGGCATTAATGCCGTCGGCGAACAGCTTGCTGGCAGTGGTGCCCAGCACGGGCGCGATTCGGTCGGCATGCTCGCGCATGACGCGCCCCAGCTCCGAAAAGTAGCGCTGGATGTCCTCGCGCATATCGTAGAACCAGCCCTTGTAGAAGAGTCCGACACCTCTGGAGCGGCTGGCAAGGTCCAGACCGACAAACAGATAGATGTCGGGCGGGTTGCGGCGGTCGCCCAGAGCGCGCTCCAGCAGGTTCGGGCGGCTCCATTCGGGCAGGCGACGCTCGATAAACTGCCGGATGCCCTCCAGCGCCTGAAAATGCGCCCCGTTCGCCACGAACAGCACGCTGCGTTTGGGCGGATACTTCTTGAAAAGCCGTGCCAGCTCCAGCATCGCGGCGAGTCCCGTGGCGTTCTCCGCGCCCGGCGCCAGCGACGGCACAATCGATATCGAATCGTAATAGGCGGTGATGACAATCCACTGGTGGCGCAGTTTGGGATCGGTGCCGCGCAGGGTGCCGATGATGTTATAAGCCGTGCGTTTTTGCCAGGTCTGGCGGCAGGTGAGTTTGACGCGTAGGTTGGGCTGAGTGGCGGCGAGCGCGAGCAGGCGGGCGGCGTCGCGCCGCGTTACATAGAAGCGCGGGATGTCGATGGGGATGCCGATGAACTTCGCCTCCGCCTCACCCCGCTGGGTCTCCTCCGGCTCAATAAAGATGATGGCTCTGGCGCCCAGTCGGGGCGCGTTCAGCCAGCTGGAACCGCAGTTAAAATCCGCCAGCACGATGCTGCCTTCCACCGCTTTGCCGCGAAAGCGTTCGAGTCGCGCGTCGCTCACATAGATGAGCGGCGCCGAGATGCCCTCCGGCGGCAACTGCGAGGTGCGCACCAGATTGGGCCAGAGCGGATGGAGCCGAACCCTTTTGCCGGGCGTTTCGAGATAGGTGCCTTCATCGACAGGCACACTCACCTCGAACGGCTCACGGCGCACATTCTGAAGCCCAATCGCATGGAACTGCCGTTCGATATAGTCGGCGGCGCGGGCGGCGCCGGGATAACCCGCGACGCGCGAACCCTGCGCCGCCATCCAGCGCACCGTCTCACCGATTCGGGCATCCGAAATCTCGCTAATCAGCTGGCGATAGCGTGCCTGCAGCTGCGCGGTGTCCACACCCTGCTGCGCCTGCGCCAGCACCACGATCAGCCAGCCCGCCAGTAAGAGCCATAACCGCATCGCCTCTCTCGATTCTTCGTTACGGCGAAACTCCCTGCCGTTGCATGG
The DNA here is from genome assembly GCA_037444405.1 of Armatimonadota bacterium. Lineage (GTDB taxonomy): Bacteria > Armatimonadota > Fimbriimonadia > Fimbriimonadales > GBS-DC > HRBIN15. The sequence goes on along the minus strand of JBBIML010000028.1, from coordinate 31,515 downwards.
GGTGCTAAAGGCGTCGGCTGGTATGGTTAGTTCAGATGGCTGAAACCGATACCCAGCCCATCTGCTGAGGCCCTGCCAGATGGGGTATAATTAGGATAGGAAAACCTGTGTGGAGGTATTGGCGATGCGAACGAAGAGGTCAGTTTTAGACGCTGTGATGCAGAGTCAGCTCATCGGGATTCGGGCAGTAGTACTGGGAATGACGGCACTATGGCTCCTATCGATTGGTTTGGCACAGTATTATCCCGACATTGCGTGGATGCGAGGTGGTCATTCGGTTTCGGTCACCTCTATTGCTTTTTCACCAAATGGCTTGTATCTCGCCAGTGCAGGCGATACTGTAAAAATTTGGCAGGTGAATAGCGGTACACTAGTGCGAACTTTCGGTGTTGGTTCGCTGGTTGCTTTCTCACCCGATGGTTCACTACTGGCTACAGGCAGTGGTTACACCATCAAAATATGGCGACTGAGCGATGGGAGATTGATGCGCACCCTCAGCGGGCATATAGACTATCTTACATCAATTGCCTTTTCGCCAGATAGCTCGTTGTTAGCGTCGGGAAGTTATGATCGCACAGTCAAGATATGGCGGGTGAGTGATGGCTCGCTGGTGACAAATCTTGTGGATCATACAGGTGCTGTTCAATCGGTTGCCTTTTCACCGGACGGTTCGTTGCTGGCATCAGGTGGTGGGGATCAGGTTATCAGGCTTTGGCGAGTAAGCGATGGCTCACTGGTGAGAACGCTTATCGGGCACACCTGTACGGTCGAATCGGTTGCTTTTTCGCCGGATGGTTCGCTGTTAGCATCGGGGAGCTATGATCATACGGTCAAGCTCTGGCGGGTGAGTGATGGAACTCTGGTGCGCATGCTCACCAACTATACAGGTGCGATCAAATCGGTTGCCTTCTCACCCAACGGCGCTTTGCTGGCATCAGGAAGCGGATATCGTGATGATACAGTTAAGTTGTGGAGGGTGCGCGATGGCGCTCTGGAGCGTATCCTTACAGGGCATAGCTCGGATGTTCAATCGGTTGCCTTTTCGCCAGATGGTTCATTGCTGGCACCGGGAAGTAAGGATTACACCATCAAACTCTGGCGAGTGAGTGACGGAACTCTGGTGCGCACGCTCAGTGGGCATACTTACGGTGTTCTCTCTGTGGCATTTTCACCCGATGGGCAGTATCTGGCAAGTGGGGGTGAAGATTGGACCATTAAGCTGTGGCGGGTGAGTGATGGTTCACTGATACGTACCTTCACCGGGCATGGGCATCATGTCTGGTCAATTGCTTTTTCATCAGATGGTTCTTTACTGGCATCAGCCGGAGGTGAGGATTGGACTATCAGGCTTTGGAGGGTGAGTGATGGAGCACTGGTACGCATCCTTACGGGGCATACAGGTCGCGTCTTATCGGTCGCCTTTTCGCCAGATAGTTCATTGCTGGCATCGGGGAGCGGTTTTGGCGATTATACGGTCAAAATATGGCGGGTGAGTGATGGCACCCTGCTGCACACCCTGACAGGGCATACGGATGAGATCAACTCGGTTGCTTTTTCGCCGGATGGCTCATTGCTAATTTCGGCACAAGTCGGGCGAACGCAGACAACATCAGAATCACCACCCACTATCAGAATTTGGCGGGTAAGCGATTGGCAGCTCGTGCGAGTCTACGACGAAGAGACAGACACAGGGATTCTTAGCATTCGGTTTTCTCCAGATGGGCAATTTTTTGCTTATGGGCGCCCGGATGCGACGCTGGTGCTGGCTCGCAACCCCCTCTGGCTGGTAGGCGATGTGAATCGCGATGGCTGTGTGAATGATAGCGATCTGCTATTCGTACTGTTTGCGTTTGGTCAATCGGGTTCAGGGCTGCCGGAGGATGTGAACGGAGATGGCACGGTGGATGACGCCGACCTGCTGATCGTGCTGTTCAACTTCGGGCAGGGATGTTAGGCTAATGCTGTGGAAACCGCGCTCTTTATGGGGGAGGACCGCTATAACAGAGCCGACGGTTGAGGAGTGCCTCCAGCGTGCAGAGGAGGCTGTCGCCCGGATTCCGTCGGTCTTCTGGCGTGTTGTTACCTATACGCGCCTTGCGAAAATCTGGGCGCGCCTCCACAATATGGGAAACGCCCGCTTCCACCTCCAACACGCAATCGAGGCTTATCTGAGCCAGCCCCCTGAAGAGCGCGAAGTCCGCCAAATTTTTGCGATAGCCGAAACGGCGAAACTTTTTGAGGATGCGAGCCGTTGCTCCCAGATTCTCACGCTCGCCTTTGAAACGATAGAGGCAGATCCAGAAAACTTCCTCGACATCAAGCTCTGTGTGGAGGCATTTCTGGAATGGAACCTGCTGGAGGAGTCGCTCCGTGCGACTCGGCTCCTGTCGGATGAGTGGGCGAAAGACAAAGCCGAGCTTCTGTGTGAAGTAGCTGAGGTGCGTTTTCGGCATGGCGAAACGGATCAAGCGCAAGCCCTTTTGCACGAAGCTACAATGTATCTGAACCAAGCCCCATATGGAGGCGATAGCATTCGGGGCGCCCTGGCACGTGCATGGGCATCAGGAGGACACTGGGAACACGCCTATATCTGGGTCGCCACTATCGAGACACCTGACGATCGCGCCGAGGCGTGGTGTGCGCTGGCACAGGTGCATCACCAGCAGGAGAACTCTGCGGGCGTGGAGCAGGCGCTCGCCACAGCCAGAACCCACGCACTGGAAGTGGAAAGTGTGTGGAGGCGTGCTGCTACCTTGGCAAAAGTAGCCTGCAACTATGCCACCCTGGGATTGCCTGACCCCGCTGAAGCCCTGTTCCAGGAATCAATTGCGCTTTGCGATGCAGAACCCGACCCCGAAGCGCGCGATATGGCGCTCGACCGAATAGCCGAGTCGGCGATTGAAGCGCGCATGCCCCTGCTGTCTTATCAAGCGTGCCTCAAGACACTGGATCCCGTTTACCGCACCTTCAACATTATCGATGTGTTGTTTTGCCTCACACCTACCTATGATGCATCGATGTACGCGGATGCATTGCGCTCGGCGCGCCGAATTCGCAGTGCCAGTGGGCGCGCTGAAGCCTATGCCAAGATTGGGTGTCAACTCGCGTGGATGGGTCAGTTCCAGCAGGCGTGGCGGATTGTTCGCTCCGTGCGACACCCCTACTGGCGTGGTATAGGGCTGCTCGGTTTTGCACGCGCTTGCGCCCATCACCAGCAGTGGATCCAAGCTTTACGGGCTCTGAATCTGATACGCAACCCCGTTTTTGTGGCAAACGCTTACCTCAATTTTGCAGAGGAACTGCTGGGTGAGGGTGTTTGAGAGATCGCTCTTCTAACCCCATCGATGTCCCTTTCAGGTAGAGCACTGAGGAAAGCCCCCGTGCCGGCGCGGTGACCGCGCTGTACAACGGTTCGGGACGGTAGGGGCGTGGTCGCCGCGCACTTCCTATCAGAGGGGTACGGAAAGGCGTCTCTATTGCAAATGCATGGGTGGCACTACCCTGTTCACTTTCCTCGACACTCTCAAATAAGAGAGGGTTGCAGGTTAGCCCGTCTGTTTGAGGTACAATTCCCATGCTATGATCGAGACTCGGTTGAGCAATGAGCGGCAGGCGCGGGCGTGGGCGCTCGATCAGAGCCGCGTGATGCAGACCTATCGCCGCCAGCCCGTGCTGTTCGTGCGCGGGCAGGGCGCGTATCTCTATGACCCCGACGGCAACGCCTATCTGGACTTTCTGGCGGGCGTCGCCGTGTGCAATGTGGGGCACTGCCATCCGCGTCTGGTCGCCCGCATCCAGCAGCAGGTCAGCGAGCTGATGCATATCGGCAACCTGCTATTGAGCGAGCCGCAGGCGCTGCTGGCAGATCGCCTGTGCCAGCTGACGGGCATGGAGCGCGCCTTCTTCTGCAACTGCGGCGCGGAAGCGTGCGAGACCGCCATCAAAATCGCCCGCAAGTTCGCCAACACGCACAAAGGCATCCGCGACTACGAGATTCTGGTGCTGGAAAAGAGCTTTCACGGGCGCACGATGGGAGCGGTGTCGGCGACGATGCAGCCGAAGTATCAGGAGCCGTTCGTGCCGCTGCTGCCCGGCTTCCGCGCCCTGCCGCGCAACGATATCGACGCCCTGCGAGCCGCCTTCAGCGAGCGCACCGCCGCCATCCTGCTCGAACCCATTCAGGGCGAGAGCGGCGTGAACCCGCTCACCGACGAGTACCTGCTCGAGGCGCAGGCGCTCTGCCGACGCTATAACGCCCTGCTGATGATCGACGAGGTGCAGACGGGCATGGGGCGCACGGGCAAATGGTTCGCCTATCAGTATCTGGACCTTCAGCCCGATGTGGTGATGCTGGCGAAGGGGCTGGGCGGCGGGTTCCCGATAGGCGCATGCCTGGCACGCGGTGTTGCCGCCGAGCTTCTGCAGGTCGGCGATCACGGCGCCACCTTCGGCGGCAACCCGCTCGCATGCTCCGCCGCGCTCGCCACCATCGAAATCATCGAGACTGAGGGGCTGTGCGAGCGGGCGTCCCGTGTGGGCAACTACCTGCAGGCACGCCTGCGCGAGCTGCAGGCGCAGGGCGCACCCATCGCCGAAGTGCGCGGACGCGGACTGATGATTGGCGTCGAACTGACCGAGCCGATTGCCCGCACTATCGTGGACAAAGCCTTCGAAAAACGGCTCATCATCAACCCGGTGGGCGACCGCATCCTGCGCCTCGTGCCCCCGCTGATTATCGAAGAGCGCGAGGTGGACACCGCCATCGGCATCCTCCAGCAGGTGTTTCAGGAGGTGGCAGCGTGAACGCGATTCAGGTGGCGATCCTGCTGCAACGGTGAGGTGAACGCATGGCGCAGGACAGGATTGTGATTCGGGGCGCACGCGAACACAACCTCAAGAACCTGCATCTGACCATCCCGCGCGATCAGCTGGTGGTCATCACGGGCATCTCGGGTTCAGGCAAGTCGACGCTGGCGTTCGACACGCTCTATGCGGAGGGTCAGCGCCGATATGTGGAGAGCCTCTCGTCCTATGCCCGCCAGTTTCTCGGCGTGATGGACAAGCCCGATGTCGATTCCATCGAGGGGCTGTCGCCAGCGGTGTCGATCGATCAGAAATCGGCGAGCCACAACCCGCGCAGCACGGTGGGCACGGTAACGGAGATTTACGACTATTTGCGCCTGCTGTTCGCCCGCGTCGGACGCCCGCACTGCCCGCAGTGTGGCAAGCCCATCACGCGCCAGACAGTGGACAGCATCGTGGACACGGTGATGCGTCTGCCCGAAGGCACGCGCATTCAGGTGCTGGCGCCCGTCGTGCGCGGACGCAAGGGCGAATACCGCCATGTGTTCGAAGAGATTGCCCGCATGGGCTTCGTGCGCGTGCGCGTGGACGGCACGCTGTACGAGGTGAACGAGGCGCCGCCGTTAGACCGCTACAAGCAGCACACCATCGAGATTGTGGTGGATCGGCTCGTCGTGCGAGCAGGCGTCCAGTCGCGCCTGACGGAAGCGGTGGAGACCGCCCTGCGCCTGGCAAAGGGGCTGGTCAACATCCAGATTGTCTCCCTGCCCGACCAGGCAGCCGTCGGCTGAAACCTGCCACGCATGTCGCACGGGCGTCAAAATCGGGTCGGTTTGGCGACAGTTTGGCGAGGGCGCACGGGGCTATACTTTGTGCTATGGCAGGCGTGCGAGCAGTGAGGCAGGAAGAGGCGCTGCGCGAGCCGCGTGAGCGACGACTGCGCAACATTCGGCAACTGACCTTCGGTGGTGAGAACGCCGAAGCCTACTTCTCATTCGACGGCAGGAAACTCATCTTTCAAAGCACGCGCCCACCCTTCAAAGCCGACCAGATATTCACGATGAACATCGATGGCACGGATGTGCGACTGGTCTCCACAGGCAAGGGGCGCTGCACCTGCGGATTCTGGTCGCCCGACGGCAAAAAGATTCTCTACAGCTCCACCGACTGGACGGGCGACGAGCCGCCGCCACCGCCTGACCGCACGCACGGCTATGTGTGGGGGCTGTTCCCCTATCGGCTCTATATCGCGAACGCCGACGGCAGCCAGCGCGAAGCCATCACCGACGACGACGCCTACAACGCCGAAGGCTCGTTCCATCCCGACGGCGACCGCATCCTGTTCACCACCACACGCTACGGCAACCTTGACCTGTGCGAGTATAACCTGCGCACGCGCCGGTTCACCCGCCTCACCGATGAAATTGGCTACAACGGCGGTGCGTTCTACTCGTGGGACGGCAAGTATATTGTCTATCGCGCCTATCATCCCAGCACAAAAGAGGAGATTGAGGAGTTTCAGCGGTTGCTGAAGTTGCGCCTCGTGCGCCCCAGCAAGCTGGAGCTGTGGGTGATGACCGCGGACGGGAAACGCAGGTGGCAGGTGAGCCGTCTGGGCGGAGCGAACTTCGCGCCCTTTATGCGACCGGGCAATAAACAGATTATCTTCTCGTCCAACCATCACGACCCGCGCGGGCGCGAGTTCGACCTCTTTCTGATCAATCTCGACGGCACAGGGCTGGAGCGCATCACCTACACGCCCCAGTTCGACGGCTTCCCGATGTTCTCGCGCGACGGCAAAAAGCTGGTGTGGGCGTCGAACCGCAACGCGAAGGTGCCCGGCGAGACGAACATCTTTATTGCCGATTTCGTGGAGCCGTAGTCAGGCGGGCAGCAGCGCGTCGATCTGCTGGGCGAGCTGGAAATCTCTCTCGGTCAGCCCGCCTGCCGAGTGCGTGCTGAGTCGGAGCGTCACCTGCCGATAGCGAATCTCGATATCAGGATGGTGGTCCATGCGCTCGGCGAGCAGCCCGACCTGCACCACAAACGCGAGCGCCTCCCGAAAGTTTTTGAAGCGAATGGTGCGCTCGATCTCGTTGCCGACGCGCTGCCAGTGCGGCACGCGCTGCAGCCACTGACCCACTTCCGATTCGGGAATGCGTTCCATCTTATGACCCCTTCTTCGCCTGTTCGAGCTGTACGATGGTGCCCATCAGCGTCTTTTCCGCGCTACCTGTATCCTGTCCCTGGAGGGCGCGGATTGCCTGCGTGATCTCCTGTGCCTCCTGCAGGCGTCCCTGCTGCATCAGCAGGGCGCGGGTGCGCTCCAGCTCCTGCAACGCCTGCGCCTGCGAGAGCTGTTGCGTGCGCATGCCCATGATGGTCTTTTCCAGTGCGCGGGAGGTCACGGCAACCTGCAGCTCGTTCGCCACGCGCGGGTCCTGCGGCACATTCGCGCGAGCGGGATCGGTCACGAACTCCAGCACTACCTCGTCGGTGAGCGTCTCGGTACGCCCGGTGAGATTATCGTCATAGGTGAGCTTGAGGCGGGCGATACGGTAGACCCCGGCAGGGTGGTTGGGGAACTCCAGTTCCAGCACGGGCGTGAGCTGGCTGCCGCGCTCCACATCCACCAGCGTCAGCTCGGCTGTGCGCCCGCGCAGGTGCAGCTCGCCCCCGAACGCCTGCCGCACCTGAACCCAGCGCGCCAGCTGAACCTCCAGCTTGAGATTGCGGGCGACCACCGTCATCAGCCGCTGCAGCTCCTGCTGAAAGATTTCGGGGATGCGCTCCGGGCGGTCGATGTAGTAATATTTGCCGCCGCTGCGCCGTGCGATGCCCGCCAGCAACTCCTCGTTGTAGTCGGGACCGAAGCCGAGCGCGGTGATGTGGAACTGATGCTCCTTCGCCCGCGCCGCCACGCCCACAATCGTGCTGAAATCTTTGATGCCGACCGTCGGCTCACCATCGGTAAAGAGCATCAGATGGCTCTGATAGCCTGGCAGGTTCAGCGAGGTGAGCTGCTGAATGCCCAGCACCAGCCCGTCGTAGAGATTGGTCGTGTTGCCCGGCGTCAGGCGATTGATATGCTCCTTGACCAGTTGCTTGTTCACGATTTTGCGGGGCGGCATCAGCACCTCGACGGTCTCCTCAAAGGTCACGATGGATAGCACATCCTGGTCGCTGAGCAGATCGACCACATAGCTGCAGGCGCGTTTGACATATTCTAACGGCGTGCCTTCCATCGAGCCACTGCGGTCGATCACGAGGCAGAGGTTGAGCGGTGCGCGGGCGGTGGCGGTGGGTGCGCCCGTGATTTCGAGCAGCAGTCCCTCGCGGGCGATGCTGTTCGCCAGCGCGACAGGTCGCCCCAGCACGGTGGTCATCGTCAGGGCGCGGCTCGGCGGTGCGCCCAGTCCAGGCACTGCCTGCGTGCGGTTCGGGTCGGGCACACCACTCATCGCCTGCGTGTGCAGCGGGTCCAGCGGTTGCCCCATCGCCTGCGTGCGCTCCGCGTCGGGTTGCTCAAACGCTTGCGTCCGATCCATCCTCACTCACCTGCCATAAGTTTACCCGCTGGGTATACTTTCACCGTGAGTATGGCGAAACAGGAGCGACGCCGATTCGGTTTTGAGACGCGCATGGTTCACGCAGGGCACATTCCCGATCCTTACACGGGTTCGCGTGCCGTGCCCATCTATCAGACCACCTCGTATGTGTTTGACGATCCCGACTACGCCGCACAACTGTTCGAGCTGAAGCAGTACGGCAACATCTACACGCGCATCAACAACCCGACGACCGCCGTGCTGGAGGAGCGGGTCGCCTCGCTGGAGGGCGGCACGGGCGCGGTGGCGACCGCCAGCGGCATGGCTGCCCAGTATCTGACCTTCGCCACCCTGCTGGAGCCAGGCGATGAGATTGTCTCCTCCTCGCATCTCTATGGCGGCACGATGACCCAGTTCGTGCATACCTTCAGAAAGCTGGGCATCAAGGTTCACTTTGTGGAGCCGCACGATTGGGACGGCTGGGAGCGTGCCATCACGCCGCGCACGCGCGCCCTCTACGGCGAAACCATCGGCAACCCGCGCGGCAGCATTCTGGACATCGAACGGCTGGCGCAGCTGGCAAACACGCACCGCATCCCGCTGGTGGTGGACAACACCTTCGCCACACCCTATCTGTGCCGCCCGATTGAATGGGGTGCGACGATTGTGGTGCATTCAGCAACCAAGTTTCTGGGCGGGCACGGCAACTCCATCGGCGGGATTGTGGTCGAATCGGGCACCTTCGATTACAGCCACTTCCCGACGATTGCGGACCCTTCCCCCGCCTATCACAACCTGAAGTTTTATGAGACTTTCGGGCACTACGGCTTCTTGATGAAGCTGCGGGCGGAGGCGCTGCGCGATATTGGCGCCTGCATGTCGCCCTTTAATGCCTTTCTGATTTTGCAGGGTGTGGAGACGCTCTCGGTGCGGATGGAGCGCCATGTGCAGAACGCGCTGGGCGTGGCGCAGTTCCTGAAGGAGCATCCGCAGGTGGCGTGGGTCGCCTATGCCGGTCTGCCCGACCATCCCGATCACGCGCTGATGAAGAAGTACCTGCCGAAGGGCGCGGGCGCGGTGCTGTCGTTCGGCATCAAGGGCGGTTCGCTCGGCGCACGCGAGGCGGGCAAACGCTTCATCCAGCACCTGCAGCTCTTCTCCCATCTCGCCAATGTGGGCGATGTGCGCAGTCTGGTCATCCACCCCGCCTCCACCACCCACCAGCAACTCTCCGATGAGGAGCTGCTGCAGGCAGGCATCACGCCCGACCTGATCCGGCTCTCCATCGGGCTGGAGACGCTGGACGACCTGCTGTGGGACTTAGACCAGGCGCTCTGCGCCGTCGCAAAGGAGGTGTGAACGATGGAGTTAGCCTGCGACATTACGCTGAACTCGATCCTGCCGCCAGAGCTGCGCGAAAAGTATCAGAACCCCGAAGTGATTCGGCGCGTGTTGCGCGATGCCCGTACGATCGCGATTGTGGGCATCTCGACCGATAAGTACAAGGCGAGCCACATGGTGGGCGCCTACCTGCAGTATGAGGGCTATCGGGTTATCCCTGTTAATCCGAACGCCACCGAGATACTGGGCGAGCGGTGCTACCCCGATGTGCGGAGCATTCCCGATCCGGTGGATGTGGTCGACATCTTTCGCCCTGCACGGGAGTGCCCCGCGATTGTGCAGCAAGCCATCGAGAAGGGCGCATGGTGCGTGTGGATGCAGCTACGCATCGTGAGCCTGGAGGCGGCGGAGCTGGCGGAACGCGCCGGGCTGACCGTGATTATGGACCGCTGTATCAAAATGGAACACGGGCGCTACAGCGGCAGCCTGCACTGGGTCGGCATGAACACGGAGATTATCACCGCTCGCAAACTGCGCCGCTGGTTCTAATCCAGCACGGGTAGCGCCTCCATCTCGCGGGCGGCGTCGCGCGGGTTCGGCACCGGCTCATCGGCGATGATTTTGCCATCCCGAAAGCGCACAATCCGCTTCGCATGCTCGGCGATGTGCTGCTCATGCGTCACCAGCACAATTGTGCGCCCCTGCCGATTGAGCTGCTGGAAGAGAGCCATAATCTCCTCACTGGAGCGCGAGTCGAGGTTGCCCGTTGGCTCGTCAGCCAGGATGAGCAGCGGATCGGTGACAATCGCGCGGGCGATAGCGACGCGCTGCTGCTGACCGCCTGAAAGTTCGTTCGGGCGATGGTGCAGGCGGTCGCCCAGCCCCACCAGCTCCAGAGCGCGTTTCGCCCGCTCCGTGCGATCCCGCACGCCCGCATAGAGCAGGGGCAGCTCCACATTGCGCAACGCCGTCATGCGCGGCAGCAGATTGAAGGTCTGGAACACGAAGCCGACATAGCGATTGCGAATCTGCGCCAGCTGCGAATCGTTCATCGCGCTGACCAGCTCGCCATTCAGATAATATTCGCCGCTGGTGGGGCGGTCAAGGCAACCGATAATGTTCATAAAAGTGGACTTGCCCGAACCCGACGGTCCCATAATCGCCACGAACTCACCCGGCATCACGGTGAGGCTGACCCCACGCAGGGCGTGAACCACAATCTTGCCCAGCCGATAGTCTTTTGTGATATTGTGTACCTCGATAACGGGTTTCATCGCCGTTTGCCAGTATACCTTTCATCAGAGTGTGCGCAGGGCGACACGCGCGGGCGCGCCGTCGGCGTCTTTGAGCTTGAGCGGCATGCAGATCAGCTCATATTCGCCTTCTGGCACCGCGCTCAGGTTCAACCCCTCTATTATGACGAGTCCCGCGCCGCAAAGTTTGGCGTGAACCACCGGTTCCGGCGCGCCGAACCGCTCCACCGAGAGATAGTCCAGCCCCACCACGCTGATGGTGTGTTCAATCAGCCAGTCGGCGGCGTCGGCGGTGAGGTATACAAACTTCTTCTGGAATCCGCGCCGTTGCCAGAGCGCACTGTTGTCCGTTTTGATGAGCAGGCGCGTGGTGAGCGGGATGTTCGCCCGCTGGAGCGCGTCGGCGGTGATGGCTTTGTGCCCGCGCAGGTCAGCGACCCATGCCAGCCCAATCAGCCGATCCAGCGGAATCTGATGCACGCGCTTGCCCTGCTCGTTGAAGTGCCAGGGCGCGTCGATGTGCGTGCCCGTGTGCGTGCCCATCATCAGGCGCGACAGGTTGCAGACCGCGCCCTCCGCGATCCGCAGCATCGGCTCCAGCGCGTAGGGCGCATCGCCCGGATAGATGGGCATCTCTGGCTCCAGCATCACACTGATGTCGTAAATCATGGCGTTCCGCCGATTCCGAATCGGTTCACCAGCGCAAGCGCGAACGGCAGAATTGTACCAGATTCGGTTCAGAGCCAGCAGGAACAGGCTTCGGTTCCCCCAACCCCTGAGGCTGTTCGAAAAATCATCTCTTGCGAGCCGCTTGAGCAGGGCGCGGGTACGGGCGCGGCGACCGCGCCCTGTTTTCGAACACCCTCTCCCAACCCCCTTGACAAAAGGGCTTCGAGCGTGGTATATTAAAGGCGGTTCCTGGGTAGCTCAACGGTAGAGCGGGTGGCTGTTAACCACCAGGTTGCAGGTTCGAATCCTGCCCCAGGAGCCAGATTTTATTTAATGACGACGATTCGCCTGCAGAAGTGGATGGCACGGTGTGGCGCTGGCTCGCGTCGCGCCTGCGAGCAGCTGATCCAGCAGGGGCGCGTACAGGTGAACGGGCAACGCGCCACGCTGGGAATGCAGATCGACCCCGAAAACGACCAGGTCACCATCGATGGCAAGCCGCTGCCACCTCCACCTGCCCCACTCTACATCCTGCTCCACAAGCCCGCGGGCTATGTCACCACACGCAAGGACCCACACGCACCCCGCACGGTGATGGAACTGCTTCGGGGTTTAAAGACGCCTGTCTTCCCTGTGGGGCGACTGGACGCCGACGCGGAAGGCGTGCTGCTGCTGACCAACGACGGCGAGCTGGCGAACCGCCTCCTGCACCCACGCTATAAGGTGAACAAAACTTATCGCGTGTGGGTGAGAGGCACACCAGGCGAATCGGCTCTGCGCCAGCTGCGCGAGGGCGTGAGGCTGGAAGAGGGCAAAACCGCGCCCGCGCAGGTGCGATTGCTCAAACGCGGACGCCAGCAGAGCCTGCTGGAAATCACCATTCACGAGGGGCGCAAGCGACAGGTCAAACGCATGTGTGCCGCCGTCGGACACCCTGTGCAGCGCTTGGTGCGCGTCGCCTTCGGACCCCTGCGCCTGACAGAAGACCTCCCGCCCGGTGCTTGGCGCGAGCTGACCCCCGAAGAGCGCGACGCCCTGCTCCGAATCGCCTATCCTGACCAACCAGCGGGTCAGAAAAAGCAGGAATCGCGGGAGAGAGCGTTGAATAAATAAAATGCCACCTGCGAATGCGGGAGCGAACACGACGAAGGGAGGTCGATGCAATGCGAACAATAAGCCTTTGGACTGTCTTTGCGCTGGCTATGAGCATGGCAACGGCGCAGATCGCCAGCGAGCTGGAGCGCGGCGGCGCCATCAGCTGGCAGTTCCTGAGTGGGAACTACGAAATCACGGGCGCTATCAGTCAGTCGGGCACATTCAGTGCCAGCGACCCGATCGCGTTCAACTTCCAGGACCTCAACAACGACGGGCTTGCGCTCGATGTGCTGCTCGATCTGGCACAGCTGCTGCCCGATGTGGGGCTGAACTATCAGGTGCCCCTGATTGCCACGGTTATCTCCGACGACGGCACCACAGCAATCGTGCGCTGGAGCGGCGCCTTTGATCCCAACGAGTGTATCATCGTCGACATCGGCGCACAGGTGCAGGTGCTGATCACCCATGTGGAAGGCGCGCTGCAGGGGCAGGTCACGCGCATCAGCTGCCAGCCCGACCCGCTCGGTCAACTTCAGCAGAATGTCACGCTGCGAATCGTGCCGAACGGCGGCGACACCTACAATATGCTGCGCGCTGACGGCTACCTGTTCTGCATTCAACAAGACGCTTTGGCTGTTACGGCGCGCATCTTCAACATGGACTGGGTGGGCTACGGTGGCGGCATTCCGAAGTCGCTGGGCAATGTGAACGACGACTGCATCGTGGATGACGCCGACCTGCTGGCGGTGCTGTTCGCCTTCGGCACCAACAGCGAAGCCGAAGACACCAACGGCGACGGCATCGTGGACGACGCCGACCTGCTGACGGTGCTGTTCAACTTCGGCACGGGCGGCTAAACCGCTCCAGAGGGGCATGGGCAACCGCCCATGCCCCTTTATTGCACAGGCGCAAAACGCCCGTTCTCGTAACGCACCAGCCGATAGCGCGATTGCCAGTGGGGGTCTATCTGCAGGCGCTGCGGCTGGAGCTGCCAGTGTTGGGCGCTATCGGGCAGCAGGCGCGTATTTTCAGGCGGCAGGAAGATGTCTTCCGAGCGGGATAGACGCGCCGTGCCCGAATCGTAAAGCACCGCCGTGTCGGGCGCAAGGCGCATCGTGAATCGGCTCAGCGCGTAGAGCGGCATCTGAGCGCGCTCAGGCAACAAAAGGGCTATCGCTTCATGGATGCCCGTTCGCCAGATATAAGCGCCCCGATAGTGGTCAGGTACGCTCAATATCACGATCGGGCGGTCCGCTGGCAGCGATTGGAGCGACTGAAGCGTGCTGTGTGCAATTTTGCCCGCCGTCGCCCATGCGTTCACCTGACGCAGTGTGCCCGCCGCATAAAGAAGCAGCAACGCCACGCCACACCCGCGAATCAACTTCGATCGCTCCCAGCCCTGTGCCAGTATGCCAGCAGCTGCCACCACCAGCCAAGCCGACGCCAGATAGCTGTAGCGGCTGTTCAAAAAGTGCCAGGGCGACGGCTTGAACAGCAGCACGGGCAGCAGCGACACCAGCGCAAAGCCCACCAGCAAGCCCTCTCCCCTCTGAGGCGAGGGCGCGGGCGAGGAACGTTTCCAGCCCCACAGCATGACGGCAATCGCCAGCCCCCAGCCCAGCCACAACAGCGTGTCAATGCCATCGCGCCCCAGCCCGAACAGAATCGTGGGCATCGCCAGCTGCGCCAGATAGACCATCAGATGGATCAGAATCCACCACGGCTGGGCAAGAATCTCCCATGCCTGCGGATAGGCGCCCAGTCCACCCACCGCCCGGCTGCGCAGCCACAGGAAAACCGTTAGCACCGCCAGATAGGGCAACACACGCCAGCCCCCATGCGGCGCCTTCAGGTGGCGCAGCCACAGCCAGGCAATCAGTGGAAAGGTGAGCAGCGACTCTTTGGCGAACAAGCCCGCCGTGAAGCAGAGCAGCGCCAGCCCCTCCCAGAGCCAGCCACCCCGCTGAATCGCCTGACGCACCATCAGAAGAGAGGCGATAGCCACCGCTGTGGTGACCAGATCGGCGCGGGACGCCATCCATGCGACCGCCTCCGCATGCACGGGCAGCACCAGAAACAGCGCCGCCGTTAGCACCGTCGCTCGCCACACCTGCCCCTCCAACCAGCCACGATCCCGCCACCAGCACCAGCTCAACAGCGCCACCAGTCCCGTACAGAGCAGATGCCAGCCGACATCGACCAGATGCGACCAGAGCGGCTGAAGCCCCCACAGCCTGTAGTCCAGATAGTAGTGCAGCGAAGTGAGCGGACGATAGAAGCTGGTGGGCGGATGAGTCGCGACGCCAAACGCGCCACCCTCCCGCACACGCAGGAAGATAAAGTAATCGTCCGACACGAAGGGCGCGGTGAGATGCGGCGCATACAGCAGCCCACCGCCGAGCAATAACAGCCCCATCACCAGTGCCCTTCGAGACACCGCTTATCGATTCCCGATTGACCGCCCATCTCCCGCCGCCTGTGAGGTATGCTTTGCAGGTGAAACTGTCCTGAACCGCCATGAGTGAGCCGCCTTTCATTATTGAGACGCTGACGCTGGGACCGTTGCAGGCGAACTGCTATCTGGTGATCGAGCGAGCCAGCCGTCAGGCGGTGGTGATTGACCCTGGCGGCGAGCCGGAACAGGTTGCTGTGCGCCTGCAGGCGCATCGGGCGTCGGTCGCCCTGCTGTTAGCGACGCACGGGCACTTTGACCATGTGATGGGTGTGCCTTATCTGAAACGGCTGACGGGCGCGCCCTTCTGGATGTCGCGCGGCGAGTGGGACACCTGGGCGCGCTACGCGCACGAACACGCCGCCTATGTCGGTCTGTCGGTTGGCGAACCCGTGCCTGTGCCCGATCGATTTTTGCAGGAGGGTGACTCGTTTCAGGTGGGCGCTCTGGAGTTTGAAGTGCTGGCGTTGCGGGGGCATTCACCCGACCATCTCGGTTTCTTGTTGAAGGCGGAGCCGCTACACCTGTTCTGTGGCGACGCCATCTTCGCGGGCAGCGTCGGGCGCACCGACATCCCCTATTCCGACCACCAGACCCTGCTGGAGCATCTGCACACGCGCGTGCTGACCCTGCCCGACGATACCATCCTTCTACCAGGGCACGGCGCCATCACTACCGTCAGCGTCGAACGCGCCACGAACCCCTTCCTGTAGCCCCAGTAGCACGGGCATCCTGCCCGTGAATCCAGCGGATCGAAACCCGCAATCTCACTTAAGCGGTGTCGCGCCCCTTCGGGAAGCATTCCCGTCAGAGGGCGTGGAAGACCCCTGCGCCCATCCTTTCAGGGGAGGTGCTGATCAGCGATGTTATCCGCGCTGGCATTAGTGGTGGCAGCCGCCTGCATCGTGGGCGCCTATAACCTGCTCCGCGATGCGCTGGAGGACATCTGGTAGGGTGGCTAAAGTCGCTCCACTTCGATCTGGCGTGCCAGCTGACGATCAATAGCGATGGTGGAGCAGCCAATCTGCAGCACATAGGTGGGGAATCGTTGAACGAGGCACAGCACGGCGCCGGGGCAAACGCCCAGCGCCGTGAGCTTGCGCCAGTGCCCTTCCGAATCGGGCTCGATTCGCACGATTCGTGCCGTTTCGCCCGTGCGCAGTTGCGTGAGGGGCACTGCGTTCATCGTGACGGCTCCCTGCGGCGGCGCTTCGCCCACTCCACCAGTCGCTGGAGCCACTGGGGTTCCTGCGGCTGCTCGTAGCCGCAATAGGGGCACTTGATGAGGTGGCAGCCGCCGAACGCGCCGCAGCCCCGACACGCCTTCTCAATCGCCTGCTGGTCCAGCGCCTGCCCGCAAAACGCGCAATATCTCACACCCTCACCCCCAGCCACGCCAGTGCATGCGCCAGCACCAGCCCTGTCAGCCACGCGATGCCGAACGCCAGCACGAACATCACGAACGCCGCCCGCCATCCACGCTCCTTGATGGTCACCAGGAACTGCGCGACGCAGGGCACAAACAGCGTCAGCACCACTGCTGCCACCAGCAGCTGGTTGCCCGTGAGCAGCCCCTGCTCGTTGAGCCGATAGAGTCCCGCCGCCCCGTAATCGCGACGGAAGAACCCGAACAGGAACGCCACAGCCGTCTCCACTGGCAGTCGCAGCGCCTGCACGAACGGCGTCATCAGGCGCACCGCCAGGTCAAATAGACCCGTGAGCTGCCCAACCCAGATCAGCACGCTCGCTAACAGAAAGAGCGGCAACACCTCCAGGAAGTACCAGTGCAGGCGTGCCAGCGTCTTCAGCAGCACATTGGAGGGGCTTGGCAGGCGCATCGGCGGCAGCTCCATATAGAACGGCATCGGCTTGCCCGGCAGCACCTGCGCCGCCAGCCAGCCAATCACCAGGAACACCGCCACCAGCACGCCCGCCCAGATGAGCAATCCGCGCGGGTGAGCCGATAGCAACGCCAGCACCACGCCCAGCTGCGCCGAGCAGGGGATTGCCAGCGTCAGCAAAAAGGTGGTCAGCACCCGCTCACGGCGGGTCTCCAGCGTGCGCGTCACCACTGTCGCCATCGTGTCGCAGCCGAACCCCAGCACAATCGGGATCACCGCCCGCCCGTTCAAACCCAGCCACTTGAACGCCCGATCGATCAGCATCGCTAGGCGCGGCAGATAGCCCGTGTCTTCCAGCACCGCGAACACCAGGAAAAAGAAAGTGACAATCGGCAAAATGAGCGCAATCGCGTAAGTGACGCCCAGCGTCCACACGCCATACTCGCCCACCAGCAACGCCCGAATCGCCTCCCAAGGCACCACCGCGCGCACCAGCCGCTCCACGAACGGGTTGATATATTGCCCGAAGAGACCGTTCTCCAGCCAGTCGACCACCGTGCCCGCGCCGAACACGCCCACGAACTGATACAGCCCGAAATAGAGCACCAGTGCGAGGATCGGCAAGCCGGTCCAGGGATTCATGCAGAGCCAGCCAATATGGTCGCTAAGCGTGCGGCGCGGGCGCGTGGCAGCATCCGACGCCGACGAAAGCACCGCATCGGCAATCTGCTGGCTTAACTGCTGGCGCTGCTGCTCGATTTGCCAGGCGATGGGCGTCTCGCTGGAGGCGTGCAGGCGCTCGCACAGGGCGCGAATGCGCTCCAGCGTGGCGGGCGCCTCCTGCAGGCGAACCTCGTCCCAGATTTCGGGGTCGTTCTGAAGGAGCAATAACGCCAGCGTGCGCTCGCTCAGCGCGTAAGACCCGCGCAGGAGCGCTGCAATCTCCGCGATCGCGCTCTCAATCGCTGGCGGATAGCGGAGTGGAACCGTCTCGACCACAGAGTTGCGCATAGATTTGCTCCTTCAGCTCAGCGATGCCACGCCCCGTGAGGCAGACCGTCGGCACCACCGGGATCGTCAGCTGCTGGCTCAGTGACTCCACTGCAACCTGCAAGCCTGCCCGCTCCAGCTCGTCCATCATGTTCAGCACCAGAATGGTGGGCAGCCCCAGCTCAATCAGCTGGAGCGTGAGCGGTAGCATGCGGGCGAGATTCTTCGCGTCCACCACATGCAGCACCAGATCGGGTCGCTCCTGCAGCAGGATGCGCCGTGCCACGCGCTCTTCATCGGTGATGGGGTTCAGCGAATACAAACCGGGCGAATCGATCACGGTGAAGGTGTGCCCATTATAGTGCATGCTGCCACGCGTGATCTCGACGGTGGTGCCCGGATAGTTGGAGACCGTCACATAGCGTCCTGTGAGGCGGTGGAACAGCACGCTTTTGCCCACATTCGGCTGACCCGCGATGACCAGCAAGGGCGTTCGGCGAGTGCCGCCGCGCCCCATCTGCCCTCGTTCGGTAACCAGTGCCTGCGCCATTTTCCATAAAGATACCCCTTAGCGTGGCTAAATGTCAAGGGGTAGCGAGGCTGTTCGAAGAGATTCCCCCTATTTTCACCAGCTGAAAAGCCCTACCCACCATGCCGACAATAGGAGCCTGCTACCGTTTTCGGAGGGGATTATCGCATGGAGCGCGGGCTGCGTGTCGGGCTATGGATCGGCACATTCGGATGGTTCTGCTCCCAGATATTCGCGCACACGCTGGGCGAATGGAACGCCTTTTCGATTCGGCTGCACGAGATGGCTGCGGCGGTCAATCGGGTTCGTGTGGAGCGGGGGCTGCCGCCGCTGAAGCTGAATCTGGAGCTGTGTCGCGCGGCGCAGATGATGAGCGACGAGATTCTTCTCACGGGCAATTTCGGGCACATCGACAGCGCGGGGCGGCGAGCGGACGCGCGCGCCCTGCTGGTCGGCTACGAGTTCGAGTGGCTTGGTGAGAACTTAGCGGCGGGTCAGCCCACGCTGGAGCGGGCAATCCAGGGCTGGCTGAACAGCACCAGCCATCAGGCGAACCTGTTGAACCCTGCCTATCGGGAGATGGGGCTGGGTTTCACCCGCTTAGAGGGCAGTCGCTACGGCTTCTGCTGGGCGCAGCTGCTCGGCTCGCGAGCGGTTGTGTTCCCCCTCATCATCAATCTGGACGCACCGCTGACCGACACGCCCGAAGTGGATCTTTACATTCACGGTGCGAGCCTGGCGCAGGCGATGCGCATAGCGACCGACGGGCAGGAATGGAGCGAGTGGCGCACGCCAGCGCCCCAACTGCGCTGGCGACTGCCCGATGAGCCTGGCATGCACACCGTGTCGGTGCAACTGCTCATCGGTGGGCGTGTGTATGAATCGAGCGACAGCATCTATCTGCGTTAGGGGCTGTCCACCTCGCGGGCGACGGCGAGCGCCATCACTTCGGCGGCGCCCGCTTGCTTCAGCGCGTGGGCACACGCATCGAAAGTGCTGCCCGTGGTGAACACATCGTCCAGCAGGAGCAGCCTTCTACCGCGCACGCGGTCGGGGCGAACCACTTCGAAGGCGTCGCGCACATTCTGCCAGCGTTGTGAGGCGGTCAACCCCACCTGCGGACGCCGATAGAGCCGCCGCTGGATGCAATCGCCCATCAGCGGGATGCCCATCGCGCGACTGACCAGCCGCGCCATCTCCTCCGCCTGGTTGAATCCACGCTGTGCCCGACGCAGGGAATGAATCGGCACAGGCACCAGCCCATCCACTGCCTGCAGAGCGGCGTTTTCGGGGCGACGGAGCGTCTCTATAATCAGCCCGCTGAGCGCGTCGGCAGCCCGCAGCCAGCGGTGGAACTTCAGATGGATAATCGCGCCCCGCAACGGACCCTGATACAGCCCCACACAGAGCGCGCGATCGAACGCATAAGCGGTACCGTGGCAATAGGGGCATTCGGGCAGCTCGCCCGCGGGCGCACCGCAGTAGACACAGAGGGGCGGCACGATTCGCGGCAGCACCTGCTCACAGAGCGTGCAGAAATACGCCCGCGCAAACGCGCCGCACCCCACACAGCGGCGCGGATAGAACCCGTCTATAAGCCAGCCCAGCATTCAGCCACGCACAATCGCGTCGATAATCACATCGCGAATGCCAGGCTTCTGGCGCAGAATGCGGCGGATGATCTCCAGCTCCTGATGAATGTCCACCGGGTTGCCGCGCAGGGGACGGATTGTGCCCCGAATGTAGACCACGCCGTGAATCACATGCACATCCATCAGCGAGGTGTCGATGCGCCGCTTATTGATCTCGCGCAGCACCATGCGCCGCTGCTCCACATCCTCCATTGGCATCGTTGGTCACCTGACCCTATTATACACCATTCTCACGCGCCTGCATAGGTCGCGATCTTGCGCAGAATCGCGCGCACCTCGTCGCGTGTCGGCTGAACGGGGTTGAACAGGATGGAGCCATCGGCGAAGGTGAGGTCAATCAACTGTTCCAGCTCCGCCTCCGACACGCGGATATCGAAGTCGAACAGGTGCGCGGGGATGTCGATGTCGCTCATCAGCTGGCGCACGCGCAGGATGGCATCTTCAGGCGTTTCGACGCCCATCACCTGCGCAATCTGCTCGAATCGGTCGCGCCGATGGGGTAGGTTGAACTCCATCGCGTGGGGCAGCGCGAGCGCACAGCACAGCCCGTGCGGCAGGTCATAGAGACCGCCAATCGCGTGGGCGATGGCGTGCGCCAGTCCAACCATGCTGTTATTGAACGCTGCACCCGCGATGGTGGCAGCGAACGCCATCGCCGTGCGCGCCTCCATGTCGGCTTCGCCCGCCTCCACCGCGCGAGGCAGATAGCGCATGATGAGCCGGATCGCTTCGAACGCCAGCGTGTCCGAGAGCGGGTTCGCCTGCAAATCCACCACCGCTTCAATTGCATGGGTGAGCGCGTCCATCCCTGTCTGGGCGGTGGGCGCAGGAGGCAATCGGCGCGATAGCTCGGGGTCCACTATCGCCAGCTGCGGCGCCAGATAGCGGCTCAACACGGGCATCTTCTGACGCCGTTCCGGATGCGTGAACATCGCAATGAAAGTCACCTCGCTGCCCGTGCCGGCGGTGGTGGGGATGGCAATCAGCGGCTGGCACGCGCCTGGCACCGTGTCGGTGCCCTCATAGTCCAGCACGCGCCCGCCATAGGTGCGCAACACATTAATCAGCTTGGCGCTGTCCATCACACTGCCGCCGCCGACCGCAATCACCAGCTCCTTGCCCTGCGCCAGCGGCACGGCAGCCTCGATGCACTCGATGGTCGGGTTGGGCAGCACGCCGTCGTAGAGGTCGTAGCGCACGCCCGCCTCCTGCAGCTGCGCTTCGACGGGCGCGGTCAGCCCCGCCCCGCGCACGCCCCGATCCGTCACTATCAGCGCGCTCCGCCAGCCGTTCAAACTGCACTCAAAGCCCAGATTCGAAACGGCGCCCGCGCCGAACAGCAACCGCGTCGGCATCTCAAAGCCGAAAATCTGCTCCCACATAGCACCCATGCCTGTTCGCCAGATGGGTATACTCCTCCTGCAGGAGAGCCAGACGATGGAGATTCTGTTTCCTGAACAGCCGGAAGCATTCACTGATGAGATAGCGACGCTGACCGAGCGCTACCTGAACCCCGGTCTGGCGAAGGTGTTGCGCTTTGCAGGGCTGGGCGTGGAATGGTACGCGGAAGGCTGCTACATCTGGGACGCGCAGGGGCGCCGCTTCCTGGACTGCCTGGGCGGCTACGGCATGTTCGCGCTGGGGCATCGCCACCCGAAGGTGATTGAGGCGGTCAAACGCCAGCTCGATCGGATGCCGATGCCCAGCAAAATCATGTTTAACGCGCCGCAGGCTCAACTGGCGGCGCGACTGGCGGAGCTGCTGCCCGGCGATTTGCAATACTCCTTTTTCTGCAACTCAGGCGCGGAGGCGGTGGAGGGCGCGCTCAAGCTGGCTCGCAAGGCGACGGGTCGCCCGAAGGTGATCAGCACGCTGGGCAGCTATCACGGCAAAACCTTTGGCAGCCTGAGCGCCAGCGGGCGCGAGGTCTACCGCAAACCGTTTGAGCCGCTTCTGCCCGGTTTCGTGCATGTGCCCTTTGGCGACGCCGACGCGGTCGCCGCCCAGATCGATGATGAGACCGCCGCGGTGATTGTGGAGCCGATTCAGGGCGAGGGCGGCATCCGCATCCCGCCCGATGACTACCTGCCGCGCCTGCGCGCGCTGTGCGACCGCCACGGCGCACTGCTGATTGTGGACGAGGTGCAAACGGGGCTGGGACGCACGGGCGACTGGTGGGGCGTGGCGCATTCCGGCGTGCAGCCCGACATCCTCACGCTGGCGAAATCGCTCGGTGGCGGTGTGCTGCCGATAGGCTCCTTCAGCGCGAACGCCACCCTCTGGGACGCCATGTTCGGCGAGAACCCGCTCCTGCACACCAGCACCTTCGGCGGCAACGAGCTGGCATGCGCCGCCGGGCTGGCAACTCTGCAGGTGATTGAGGAGGAGGGGCTGGTGGAGAACGCCCGTGAGGTAGGCGCGTACCTGCTTAACGGCTTGCGCCAGCTGCAGGCGGAGTACCCCGACTTCATTCAGGAGGTGCGCGGGCGCGGGCTGATGATTGGCATCGAGTTCCACGAAGCCGACTTCGGCGAGCTGACCATCACCCACATGATCCCGCGCGGGGTTATCGCCGCCTACACGCTGAACAACCCGAAGGTCATCCGCATGGAGCCGCCGCTGATCCTGACGCGCGAGCAGGCGGAGTTCGCCCTGCAGGTGTTCGCCGAATCGGTGATGGCTGCCCGCGAGCTGGTGCAGGCAGTGTACATGCCCGAGTTTCAATCCCTCAGAGGTAGGCTACAAACCAGGGCAAAAAAGCAGGGGAGGACTTGACTTTTTTGTCAAGTTTCAATCCCTCAGAGGTAGGCTACAAACGGCAGGCGCGGCGAAGGAACGCCTCTACAGCGGGCGCAGGGTCTGTCTGCCTGAGAATGGCAGAGCAGACATGCTCACGCCACAGGGTCTCCGTTTTCTTCTGGCGACGATGCTGAAACTGGCGGAACACCTGTGACACTACTTTGTGGGGATCGTTGCTCTTATGGAACACCCCTAACCATTGGCTGTAGAGGCGATAAAACTGGTGAAACCGATCAAACACCACCAGTGCTCGCATAGAGAAACCTTTACCCCCCTCACCACTGATGGCGTAAACCACTATCGGGTTGCCCGCCGCAGGTCGTGCTCCCGTCAGCTCGGCTAACAGCGGGTCTACTTCCCCCGTTGACTCTCGGGCGCGTAGTGTTTTGAAAAGGCTCAACAGCAGGGCAAAGAGGCTCTCGTAGGGATACTCGCCTGAAAAGGGCGCCTCAAAGTTGCCTCCCTTCGCCCCTGCTAAGCGCATGGGGGCTATCAAGCTATTGTGCAGGGAATGCAGACGCGGCAAATCGGTATGGAACACAAAAAGATGATAGGTATCGCCATGGCGGCGCCATAGCACGCTTTGAAACGCAGCAAACCCCGCTACCGCGCAGCGGGCACAAACCTTGACGCCTCGCTTAGCCGCCGAATAAAAGTTCCCGAACTTGCCAGGGTCTACGACGAACGGGAAGAGATACTGCCGAGCGTTTTCTACAGGCCCCTGAGCGCCGCACAGGTCGCATTCGGCATTCCCTTTTGGGTTGATACGGAGCGCTGAAGCGGCATCCGGCGGGCGCGTGTAAAGTTCCTTACCCCCAACACGCTTCTTGGGAGGTGAATCAACAACACTGACAAATAGCCCCACAGGTTCCTGCCAGTTGCGCTTGTTATAGGTGCGAACCTTCTGGCTCTGCTCGTCCCAGTATTCAGCTGTCTTGCCAGTCTCCCTGTAAACTTGCTCAGCTAACTGCCGCAACAGGCGATTTACATCTGCAGGTAGATCGCCACCGCTCAGGAGGCGCTCCAGTACCACCAGCCCGTTATCGATCCAGAAGTTGCCCGTACCTCCTTGCGACTGCTCCATATCTATCCTCCACCATTATCTCTATCTCCTGTCTTATTGAACCTTGTGTTCTGTTATACCAGGACTCGTAGAGCTGCCTGAGTCAACCACCCGATACACTGTCACGCAGCCGAATCCGCCTGAGTTGCGCTCGCCGATGCCGGCGTCCAGAGCCATCTCAAAATACTCTGGCGGCGCGTGGAACCGATACAGCCCGCTCCAGCCCTTGACCCAGGTGTTCTTGAAGTTAATCATGTGAAAATTCTTCTGCATGTCCACCGCATAAGGCACGCAATAGGCGTCGCCAGGCGGAATGTCGCGCCCGTACCAGATGCGCACCTTCTCGCGCAGGTTGGCGATAATCCGCTCGCTGAAGTCGGGTTCAATCGGGCTGTAGTAGTAGGTGTATTTCTCGCCCGTTTGACGCAGGGTCTCGCGCAGGGTAATCGGGGAGAGCGCCTTCAAAATCACCTCGGGATGGTACTCGGGCTGCGGCTCCACGGTGGCTTTGTACAGCGGCACGCGCTGTTCGCCTATCGGCAGCTCGCTCTGCACGAGCAGGTGCAGCGCCAGCGACTCCAGAAATGGGCTGTTGGGTGAGGCGATATGGAGAACCGCGCCACGCGGGAACATTAGCCGCTCGCCCCGACGCTCAAAGTCGCCCATCAGGCGCGAAAAGACGAAAAACCGAAACCGCTTGCTCCCCTCGCCAAAACCCTCGTTGTGCAACCGCTGTGCCAGATGTGCATCTAAATGGCGATAGATCAGCGACTGCAGAAAGTAGTTGTAGTGCAGCGGCACCTCGAACGGCTGACCCCGTTTGCCCAGATAGATTTTCAGTCGCACGCTCCACCTCCCCACGCAGGAGGGTTCAATCACCATCGTTCTCGCGCTTAGCCCCCTGCCTCCGCACGCAATATCTCTGGCTTAATGATACCGATATACGGCAGGCTGCGATATTGCTGACGCCAGTCCAGCCCGTAGCCGACCAGAAACTCGTCGGGCGCGTCGAAGCCCTTGTAGTCGATAGGGATGTCGATCAGGCGGCGGTAGGGGCGGTCTAATAGCACGCACACCTTCAGGCTGGCAGGCTTGCGACGCTCCAGATTCTTGAGGATATACGCCAGCGTCAGCCCCGTGTCCAGAATGTCCTCCACCACAATCACATGCCGACCCGCGATGGGTTCATCGAGGTCTTTGGTGAGGCGCACCTCGCCGCTGTGCGACGGGGCGCCGTAGCTGGTGATGGCAAGGAAATCGAGCGTGTGGGGGATGCGCAGCTCGCGCGCCAGATCGGTCAGGAAGAACAGCCCACCTTTCATCACCGTTACCAGATGGGGCACTTCGCCCGCATAATCGCGCTCGATGCAGCGGGCAATCCGACGCACCTTCTGCCGAATCTGGCGCGGCGTGAGCCATACCCGCTCGATGATCGGCGGGATGGGCTGCGGAATGTCGGGCGTCAACACCTGTTGCCTGCTCATCGCACCACGCTACCTGGCGGAACCGCGCTGTCGGGCTGAATCAAAATCGCCTTGCCGTCCACATCGGCGGCTAATAGCATGCCCTCGGACACCACACCGCGAATCACTGCCGGCTGAAGGTTCGTCACCACCACAATCTGCCTGCCGATGAGCTGGTCAGGGCTGTAGGTGTCGGCGATGCCAGCCACCAGCGTGCGCGTCTCCCCACCCAGATCGACCGTCAACTTGAGCAACTTGCTGGTGTTGGGCACAGGCTCCGCGCCCGTGATGGTCGCCACGCGCAGCTGGATCTTCTTAAACTCCTCTATCGTGATGAACGGTTCCATAAAGCCGCCTCCTGTGCAGGGGATTTTACCCGACAGGCGACCGATTGCAGGGAATCGGCTCCGCGCGGCGAATCGCTTCCCTGAGACGGGAGGTGTAAGTCCATGCAATATGTGCATCTTGGTCGTTCAGGTCTGTTAGTGAGCCGATTATGTCTGGGCACGATGAACTTCGGTCCGCATACCAGCGAGGAGGACTCGCATCGGATTATGGATCGTGCCCTTGAGCTGGGCATCAACTTTTTTGACACGGCGAACACCTACGGCTGGCGCAAGGGCGAGGGCTGGACGGAGCAGATTATCGGGCGCTGGTTCGCTAAAGGAGGCGGGCGGCGCGAGAAGGTGGTGATTGCCACCAAAGTGTACGGCACGATGGGCGACTGGCCCAACGAATCGCGCCTGTCTGCCCGACACATCAAACGCGCCTGCGAGGACAGCCTCCGCCGCCTGCAAACCGACTGGATCGATCTCTATCAGATGCATCATATCGACCGCGAGTGCCCGTGGGAGGAAATCTGGCAGGCGATGGAGCAGCTCTACTATGAGGGCAAGATTCTGTATGTGGGCAGCAGCAACTTCGCGGGCTGGCACATCGCGCAGGCGCAGGAGATTGCCAAACAGCGCCACTTTATGGGGCTGGTGTCCGAGCAGTGTTTATACAATCTGAACGCGCGCATGGTGGAGCTGGAGGTGCTGCCCGCGTGCGAGGCGTACGGGCTGGGCGTGATCCCGTGGAGTCCGCTGGCAGGTGGTCTGCTCGGTGGCGTGCTGAAAGCCATCAGCAACGGGCGGCGCGCCTCCGAAGGCGTGCAGAAAGCGCTGGAGAAGTATCGCGACCGCATCGAGGCGTACGAGCGCCTCTGCGACGAGCTGGGCGAGGAACCCGCCAATGTCGCCATTGCGTGGCTGCTGCACCAGCGTGCCGTCACCGCGCCGATTATCGGTCCGCGCACCATCGAGCAGCTGGATCGCATCGTGCGCGCCCTGGAGATTCGGCTCGACGAGGCGACACTTAAGCGGCTGGATGAGATATTCCCTGGTCCTGGCGGTCCCGCGCCCGAAGCGTTCGCATGGTAGCCACATAGATAAAACCCTGTTTCAATCAATCTGTTTGCCGCGCAGGCTGACGGCGTAGCGCAGGTCGCGCAGGCGGCTGTAGCGGGCGAAGGCGCGGGCAATCTCGGCGTACATCTTCCAGCGGGCGAGCGTGCCGCGCAGCCAGCCCAGCTTCTCCTCCTTCATCGTGTGGGTGATGCCCGTCAGCACCACCTGCTGAACGGGATAGCGCTGGCGCAAAAAATGGAGCGTGAGCGCGATCTCCACACCCGAGCGCGTGCTTTCGATGCCCGGCACCTCCAGAAAGAGGTCGCGCACTATCGCCCGCTGACCGCTGATGAACGGCACCAGAATCTGCGCCAGGTCCGTGCGGAACCGCCCGCCGCGAAACACACCAATCGCCATGGCGACCTCGCCCTCCAGCAGGGGCTGGAGCAGCCGCTCCACATGCTCCTGTTTCAGCCCGATCAGGTCGGCGTCGAAGAAGACAATCACATCGGCGTCGGTGGCGGTCGCGCCGGCGAACATCGCGCCGCCCTTGCCCCGATTCACGGGCAGGTTCAGCACGCGCACGCGGGGGAACCGCTGGGCGACCTCGGCGGTGGCGTCAGTGCTGCCGTCGTTGACCACGATAATCTCGTGCAGACAGTCGCAGGCGGTCAGCACCTGCAGCACGCGCGGCAGGCGCGTCGCCTCGTTGTACGCAGGCACGACCGCTGCCACCTTCACCGCCGCGCCTCCTGCGGAGATGCGGTCAGCTTCGTGATATGCTCCTGAACGCGTTTGATGCGGTTTTCGGTCAGCGGGTGCGTGCGCAGGTTCGCCAGAATGCCCTTATCGCCCTCTTTTTGCTTCTGCAACATTTTCTGGAAGAATCGGACCATCCCGTTCGGGTCGTAGCCCGCTTTATAGGCGTACTCCAGTCCCAGTCGGTCGGCTTCATACTCCTGATTGCGGCTGTATTTGAGCTGGAGCAGGGCAGCGGAGATTTCGGCGACATCGCGCACGCGCCCACGCGTGCCCAGCACAATCAGCACGCTTGCCCATGTGCCGCGGGTTGCCTGCCGTGCGGCATGGCGTCTGTTAATATGCGCCAGTTCGTGCCCCAGCACGCACGCCAGCGCGTCATCGTCATCGCCCACCATCTCCAGCAGTCCGCGCATCACATAAACGGGTCCGCCTGGCAGGGCGAAGGCGTTCACCTCGTCCGAGTCCAGCACTTTGAAGGTGTATTCGTACGGTTCCACACGGGCGACAGCGACGAGTCGCTGTCCAATCAGCTGCACCCGTTGCTGGTTTGCGGGGTTCGGGTCGAGTTTGTAGGCTTTCTCGACATCCGCGCTCACCTCTTTGCCGATGCGCACCTCATCCTGCTTGCTCCAGATGGTACCCTTGCAGCCGCTGAGCGCGATTGCCACCCCCATCAACATCAGCAGGTGCCATCCGTTGCCCATTCTGGCTCGCCTCATCATCCAGCCTCCGAACAGCTGTATTATACCGCCTCCTGAATCACCGCACCCGCCTTAGAAGTGCTGCCCACAAACTCCTGCTCGCACACCGGCATCTGCCCATCATACAGATACTCCACTCGCGACGAACCTCCTGCCGAACCATCAAAGACTCCTACCTGCGATACATTCTCCTTGACCACCCGCAAGCTGTCAACTCAGGGGAACATCCCTACCCCTCTGGCTCCAGCAGCGCCCGCAACTGCTCCCAGTCGCCAGCCTCCACATCAAATGCCACCAACCCCTCCCGACCCGCTGCCCGCAGCAAACGCCCATCTGCACTCACAAACACCAGCCGTGCCACCCCTAACTCCCACCACCAACGCAACGCCGCTTGCAGATGCACCGCATCCGCAGCGGTCAAACTATGACGCACC
Source organism: Armatimonadota bacterium (assembly GCA_037444405.1). Taxonomy (GTDB): domain Bacteria; phylum Armatimonadota; class Fimbriimonadia; order Fimbriimonadales; family GBS-DC; genus HRBIN15. The sequence continues at coordinate 2,732 of JBBIML010000028.1, read as the reverse complement.
ACCAGCTCTACTACCCCTGACCAGTCTGACACCGACAAACTCCGCAGCTGCAAATGCGCCCGATCTGCAGCCAGCTGCTGCACCAGCCGCGCCAGCCCCGCCCGACTCATCTCCCCCCGATTAGCAAGCCGATGCAGCACCGCCACCACCTCTGCCAGCCCCAGCCACGCGCTGGCGACACGACAGGCAGGATTAGCCGCAACATATTCCAGCAGCGCGTGAACCGTCGCGCAGCCAGCTTCCTCCACATAGCGCTTGACCCACGCACTCGATTCCAGATAGACCATCGGCTTCACTCCTGACGCATCGCCTGGATGAACTGGCTCGCCTTTCTGGGAGTAAGCGCCTGCGCTGCCTGTTGGCGTGCCTCTTCGAGGGAGGGCAACGGTTCGGTGGAGGTGAGGTGCCAGAGAGTGCAGAGTCGGTCAAAGAGGGGGTCTGTGGCAGGATGCAGCTCCACCTCCACCTGTGTGCCATCGGGCAGGGGCGGTTCCTGCTCTAGCTCAATCGTGCGCCCGCGTATCACCCCGCGTAAACCCATCACGCTCACCTAAAAAGAGGATACCTTATTCTGGCACTGGGTGCGGCAAACTGGGAACCCTGTTCATCCTGCGCTCTCATCCATCAGCTGCCCCTCGTGCCTGCAAGGCTCCTCTGAAGGTTTCAGAGCGAATTCCATCGCTTCCCGAAGGTGCTACAGAGCTTTTTCACCCTCGCGGATGCAGTCTACTGGCTGTAATAAGAGCCGCCAATTGGATTACCCCGCGTATGGTCTATCGTCGGCACAGCTCTATCCCTCGTGCGCCAGGAAAGTCGACCCGTGTCGCGCGCAAAGTGCTGCCCACAAACTCCTGCTCGCATACCGGCATCTGCCCATCATACAGATACTCCATCCGCCACGAATTTCCTGCTACCGTATCCTATATAGGCTGACCCCTGTTCCACGCTTGGAGAGCTATCCAATAATCTAAGGCGGCAAACAATATAAGCACTATAAACCAGATCAGTACCAGAACCCAGTCTTTATCTCCCAGTGCATCGCCGTCATCGAAGTAGCGCCCAATAAGCCAGCAGTATATCGCTGAAAATAGGAAAAATATAGGCCAGATGAGAACATATAAAGTAGGGACTACGCATTTCCTTTGCGATATGCCCGTGTCATAGTCATAGATCGAGTCAGAAAGAGGCCAGGTCGGCTTATTCATCACCATTATTACCCTCAAGGGCGAGTCAAAGTAATAACGATGACTCACAAAGAAATAAACATCAATAAAAATAAATACAAAAAAACATAATTAAAGATATAATGGCGCACTTTTTCCAGGTCTCCATTAAACATTCACCTCCCAGCTTAGAAGGGCCATTTGCCTTGATACCCCCACCATTCTCCTGCACCTGGATCCGCCATTTCCGCATCTGTCAAGAGCAACTGTCCAAGCAAAATCCACGTATATCCTCCCCATCGCTTAGCCAGCTCATCACCTGGAATACCTTCACTCAATTTTTTAGCGGTATCAATCACATAAGAAAGAAGTTTAATTATCTTTTGAGCAGAACTATCGGGTATTAATTCAATACCTCGCTTTTTGATTTGCTTGAACAGTTCAGACCAAAGATCATCTTTATCAAACTTAGGAAGACCAGCGTTGTCAAGCAAGAATCGTCCTATCATCACCATTAAATTGCCAATTAACTGATAAAGAACAGCCTCAAATTCGCTATCTGCACCACCCCGATCAATTCTGTTCACCGGATTCCCATCCGCATATAAGTACCAGTTCACCCCATCCCGCGCAGGGTCTTCACTGATAAACCGACCTGTCAAAGGCTCATAATACCGCGCCCGCATATACACCAGCCCCGTCTCATCCTCCGAATGACCCAGATTGGCGCAATAACCCCTGCCAGCGCCCAGCGAACTCTGAACCTCACCCCATACCCCACGCCACTGAAAACTGGAGAGCGCATAGGTAGACGCCATCACACGCACCAGGTTGTCGTGCCCATCATACAGCAACCTACTATAACCCATCACGCTTGCCTGCAACCCCATCACTCCACCACCTCTTCTCGCCAGTTCACCACCCGCAATGGGTAGCCCACCTCTATCACACGCCGATAATGACGCTCATTCGCCGACACCAGAACCAGCCCATACCGCAACGCCGTCGCCGCTATCAGCGGATCCAAACGCCCTATCGGAAAACCAGCCAAATCCAGCCGCGCATATAACTCCCCCGCTAACTCCCCAACCGCGTAATCCACAGGCAAAATCTCCAGCCTGCCCACATCCGAACGCCACTGCGCCAGCAGGTCCGCCCGCTGACGACGCACCAGCCCCCGCACCACCTCCGCCACCGTAATCACCGACAGCGTAAAAGTGCCGTGAGCCGCCCAGTAGGCATCCGCCCGCGCCTGCACCGCGGGATGTACACCTCGCATAATGTCCAGCCAGATGTCGGTATCAATTAGTGCCTTCTCCATTCAGGCTTCTCCAGGCTGTGTTCTCACGCGCGGTCAGGATTTCCTGTTCTATTTCAGTCAGCAGGTCGGCATGCTCGCGCCAGCGTCCCCAGAAGGGGTTCTCGGAACGGGCGGGCGAAACCAGCTCCACCTCCACCTGTGTGCCATCGGGCAGGGGCGGTTCCTGCTCTAGCTCAATCGTGCGCCCGCGTATCACCCCGCGTAAACCCATCACGCTCACCTAAAAAGAGGATACCTTATTCTGGCAC
>JBBIML010000027.1:0-36929 GCA_037444405.1 Armatimonadota bacterium | reverse complement strand
CACCTCATTCCGCGCCTGCAGGATGAGGATTGGTGGGTGCGCGAGGCAGCGTGCAAGGCGCTCTGGCGCATCAGCTGGAAGCATCGGTTGCCAATACGGTATTCGCGTTGAGGCGCGCTGACCTCACGGGGCGTAATTCTCCTGCGCCGTTGCGCAGGGTTCATCGTGTCACGCGTTCTGCGTTGGCTGGATGAGTTAGCGCGTTTGCGCTAAGAGGCGATCTAGGAAAACCAGTCAGCCGCGCCGTCAGAGGGCGTTTGGGATAGATGACTCAAGCTGCTCTGTTGCAAAGAAGGGGGGATTCGCAGAACAGGACGCGGGAACTGCGTCCGTACGGGCATGGGTAGGGGCGCGGTCGCCGTGCCCACGATCCGAAAGGACGCGGGAACCGCGTCCGTACGGGCATGGGTAGGGGTACGGTCGCCGTGCCCACGATCCGAAAGGGCGCGGGAACCGCGTCCGTACGGGCATGGGTAGGGGTACGGTCGCCGTGCCCACGATCCAAAAGGACGCGGGAACTGCGTCCGTACGGGCATGGGTAGGGGCGCGGTCGCCGCGCCCCACGCGGCGAAGTCTGCCCTACCACGAGGTGGAATGCGCATCCTTGCAGCAGAGCAGCTCAAGCTGCTCCTGCGATACGCAGCCAGCCTCCGTCGGCTAAGTAGCCCGCGCCTCCTGCGCGTGATTTCGGGCAAGATGCCCCCGCTACGGAAGCCAGCGCAGGCTGGGTTTGTATGATAAGTGTCTTTGCGCTGAGATTGCAACATAAGCGCCTCCCCTCTCCTGCCTGTGGGAGAGGGGCTGGGGGTGCGGGCGGGGCAAATCAGGCGACCCAGTACCGCGCCAGCCCCCAACCCCCGTAAACGAGGGGCAGTTGAAAAGGTAATGCAACGGCGCTTAGCGTCTTGCACCGATTCTGCGGAGCCAGTGGCTCAGCCAACCGCCCTTCTGCTGGTCGGCGAGGAGCTGGTTCCAGTACTCGAGGAACTGGCGCAGGCAACCGATTGCCTGCACTCGAGCGGCGTCAAGCCGCTCTTTCGCCGTCTCCTGCTCCGCCTCCAGTTGGGGCAGGGTGTGGTGCAACAGAACAGCGGTCTCCTGCGCCTGCACGAGGGCTTCCTGCACTGCGGAAGTGCTGATCAGCTGCTTAAGATAGCTGCGCCGCAGCCATTCATAGCGCGCCCGGCGCAGATGCTCCTCGGCGGTGCGCCAGCCGCGCGTCGCTTTATAGAGCAGGTAGGGCATGCTGGCAATGCACCCCGCGATGAGGTAGACCCAGAAGGGCAGCAGCGCGCCCAATGAAACGCCGAGCAGCTCCGTCTCACGAATGGACTCTTCGTGGAGTATGCGTAAGCCGAGCGCGTCCACCAGCGCCACCGCGGCGCTCAGCAGCAGGATAAGCGGGCTGAAAACCGCGCGCATCCATCCCAGCTGCAGGCGCGGAAACGGCTCTCCGTTTGTCGTCAGGGACTGCTCAAGCATCGGGACGAACGGGCTGAACGCCGCGCGCATCCATTCCGATCGCAGGTGCGGAAACGGCTCTCCGCCCGTCGTCAAGGGCTGCTCACAGGACTGGGCGAACGAGCGGGTCAGCTGGTAGCAAGCCTCGCCGATGAGCTTCTCGATGACCAGCCCGACCAGCGTCGCCAGCGCCACCAGCCAGAGCTGCTCGCCCCGACGGAAGTCCTCCAGGTGGAGGAAGCCCATGATAACCAGCGTGTTGACACCGAGCATCAGCCCCGCCGTCAGGGGCGCAATCATCTCAAAGAGCCAGCGCCCCGCCTTCTGCAAGACGCTTTCTTCCTCGGGCGGCACGACACCGTACTGACCGCTCAGCTCCTCGTCGGTGGGCAAAGCCTCCCGGAGTGCCTTTGCCAGGTGCTGAGGCAAGATGAGTTCACCTGGGCGAGTTGGGAGCGGCAGCACCCCTGTCGATGCAGGCTGGCTGATGATGCTCTGCTGGATGGCTTCGAGCCTGTTGCGGGACGCCCTGGTTCTGGATTCCAGCTCTTGCAATCGTGGCTCCAGCTCGCGGCGAACCTCGTCATACTCTTCTGCAGGGACGCGAAGTAGAATGGTTGTGTTCAGGTCAAGGTCTGCCATCTCCTGTGGGTGATTCTCGTCGTGCAGTATCTGCCGGATTACATCAATCGGGCGCTCCCACTCCTTCTGGAATTCCTTGGGGAGGGGTGGTCTTGCAAAGCGGAAGTCACCAAGCGGCTTCTGCCAGAAGGACGCCTTGCGTGGTGGCTCGGAGTAGCGCGCCTTTCTCTCCATCTGCTCTGCTTCCTGTGCTCGTTCCTGATGAGCATCTACCGCTATGCGATCATCGTGCGGATTCATTTTGCTCCCTCCTGCTGATTGGTGCAAGTTTCTGAAGGCGTCGCTTCAGCTCGTCGACGGCGCGGGACGCGTCATCCATCCCAAAGACGATGAGCTTGCCCGCTTCATCCAGTGGCCTTAACTGTTGGCGGAAGCGGTGGCGAAACTGCTCATCGAGCGGTCCGACAAGCACCGCTTTAAGATTCCGTTGGCGCGCCAGCTCGGCAGCTAAATGAGTCGTTCGCCTCGACGAGGAATGATTCTCGCCATCGGTAAACAGGCCCAAAATGAAATCTTGTTGAGGGGCGCGTTGCACCTGCTCGAGCATCGCTTCCAGCGGAAGGTGCTGGAGCGTGCCCCAGCGCCCGATTCGCTTCTCGATGAGCTTCTGTGCGAACTGGTTCAGCTCGGCGCTCCGCGACGGCGCGCACTCAAGGGACTCATAGATAAGCTCGGCGTACACTAGGACTCGCTGAGGGGTTCGCGGAGGAAGAACCTTGTCGGTAACGGTGTACCAGACCCCCATGGCGCGGCGGCGCTTGGCAGGATGCATCGTGTCCGAGACATCCCAGCCTGTCAACACCTGTACGCGCAGGCTCAGTCGCTGGGCATTGCTGTAGCTCCATACCTGACGAGCCAGCACAACTACTACTGCGAGGGCCGCTAACGCAATCATCCCGGCAGCCCAGTTCGTCGCATCCGTAGATCGCCGGTGCATGCTTTTCAACCTCCATCGAGAATTAAGCGAGACGGCGGTCAAGTGTGAGATTCTGAAACAAACGGGCGCATCATTGAGAAAGGAAAAACCCAGAAACGGCGCAGCCGTGCCAGCCCCTCCCGGAACTCGCAGGAACCCCCACCCGCACGCCGAACCCTCTTTCTGGAGGAAAACGCGCTATGCCACAGGTACGGTTCGATACCTACTATCGGTACAACGAGTTGACTCAGACGATGTGGCAAACTTCCTATGTAATCAACTGGTTTCACTCAAACTACAACTCGCCCTATTATGCACGCAACCCTAACGCGCGCGGCAACGAGTACAGCCCTGCGGTCAAGGTGTTTAACTCATTCAACTGCACCTGTCTGCCCGCGCCCGATGCGGAGATAGAGGAGCCGTCCCGCACGCTGATGATGTGGGAGCATGGCTATCGCACGCCGCTGTGCAACTGGCTTCAGCAGGCGGACTGGCCGCTGCGCGGGCTGGAGTGGCAGCAGGGTCCGCCGCGCATTCCCGCCTATATGGACCACTTCCATTTCCTGCATCGCGCGGGCGCCAGCACGCTCTGGGCGGATGGACACGCGCGACGGATGCTCTATGACCAGCTGCGTCGCCCGATGTTCTCCGCCAAGAAGAGCATCTATCAATAAGCAAAAGCCCCCGCCTCTCCGCTAAGGGAGACGGGGGCACAAGCGTAGCTCGCCACCGCCTATGAAGGGCGGCGACGCAGGCGCAGGAAGCCTGCCAGACCCACGCCTAACGCCAGCAGGCTCGCCGGCTCTGGTACCGCGTAGCGGAACAGAATCATGTCATACGGCTGTTGATCCGCCGTGCCGGGAATATTTTGCCAGATAGGGGTCAGGGCAGGCATGCCGCCATAATCGGTGGGCAAGCCGAATCCGGCGTAGGCGGTGCCCGCAACCGCTGGCGACCACGCATTACTGCTGTTAGCAGCAGCAATCCAGCTGCTCACGGTGGACTGGTCGGGCATATAGTAATCGTTTGGTGGCGGATAGTTGCCAATCCACACCGCTTCCCAGCCGCTGCCAGGAGTGATGGGCACATAGGGACCGCTTCCTATCTTCACATAGCCGCCCAGTCCCCAAACGGCTGCCGCGATGTCCCGGGCGACTACATACAGGTAGTCGGTCGGATTGGCGTTGAAAGTGTAGTTGGTGGGAATACTCCAGCCAAGAACTCCACCAATGTAGGTCAACGATGTACCGGAAGCATCGCCCACATACAGGTCGTACTGGTCGTCAGCTGACATCCATACATCGAGACTCACGGCGTGCAGAGCCGAAAGGCTCATCGTCAGCGCAATCAACAATCCCGCGACTTTGTGTCGCACACCTGTGCTGGTTTGGTTCATCTCATAGACCTCCTCTTTGGTGATGGGACGCCCACCCCATGTGCTTGCAGGTGCGTCCGATATACAGCTTATAAGGCAACTTTCGTGCCAAAGCCAACAGGCACGAGTGCCCTACACTATAAAAGACTCAAAAAACCACCAGAAGCGGACATCGAAGAGGTAGAAATCAGGAGTGTCGCCTGCGCTGAATAACGCCCAAAATCAGGGCGAGCGCGCACAGCCAGGGCAGATAGCCGCCCAGCAGGGTATAGAGCGTGCCGCTGGGCGCGATACGCACCGTCGCCGTCAGCACGGTCGACTCCATTTCTGGCGATTCCGCGACCACACGACCTACCCGATTGACAATCAACGAAACAGCCCTGCTTTCTGACCGCACAATCGGCACTCGATGCTCTGCGGCACGAATGGTATGGATGGCGCCATGCAGATGATGAAACGCCAGATTGCCAGCAGTCGGATCATAAGTGGGCACGCCAATCAGCACCACACGCTTCTGGCATAGCTGGCGCACCGTGTCGGTAAACATCGTATCGTAGCAGATGGCGGCGCCCACAGGTCCGAATGGCGTCAGCAAAGGCTCCGCTTGTGTGCCCGGAATAGAGTTCTCACCAATGTAAAGATGCATCTTGTGATAGGGTTGAGTCATTCTACCACCGGGAAAAGCGACCGCGGCGCAGTTGTAGTCGCCACTCCCAAACGCGACCATCACCGGGATGCCCATCTGTTGCGTCAGCGGCACTGCCTCCCATTCAGCAATCGAAAGCTCTGGTATCACGGCGAACTGCGCTCCCGATTGACGAACCTGCTGAATCAGCACGGGATCGGTGGGTTCACCCTGCACAGCAGCGACACGCAGGGCTGTCCCGCGCGATTCGCTCCACCATGCTGCGATCGCGCCCAGCAGGTGAATCGCCGCCACTATCAGCAGCATGGCTGTGAGGGCAGGTGTCCATCGCCGCATTGCGAGTGCGTAGCCCAGTGCACCCCAGCCACTCCAGAGCAAAAGCGACAACCCCCAGGCGCCCGTCACCATCGCCAGCTGCAAAAAGGGCACATCGCGCCAGACCGCCAGCGCCACATGGAACGGGATAAACACCCTGCCAACCAGATATTCCAGCAGTGTGCCTGTCGCGCCTATGAGCAGGACGGCTCGCAGCCGCGATAGATCACCCACATCGCGCGCAATCAGCCCCACCACGCCCACCGCCAGACCATAAATCAGGAACGGCAGAGCCTCCGCCAGCCGTTGAAACTCCAGCACGAACCCCATCACTGTCAGCCCTGCAAGCCAGCCGTGTAGAAGCCCCATCAGCAGCACCATCAGGCGCGGCATTACCCAAAGAGCAGCAAAGAAAGGGGCGAGCGCAATGAAGGCAAGGGGCAGGTCATGAGGCGGTAGTGAAACCCCCATCAAGAACCCGCTCAGCACCACGCTCAGTGTCGCTGTTAGCCAATCGACCGCTTGCTTGCCCGTTGCAATCGTCGCTATCAGAAAAAATATACGCACCTGTTGCCCAATCTCCTGCAAAAAGTCGCTGGTTAGCCGCCAGCGTTTTTCCCATCCGATCTGCGAGGGGTATCCTAAAGGGTGATGGCGCGAGTGGGACGGAGACGGCGGGGCATCGGGCGTGGCGGGCGCATTTTGCTTTTGCTAATTGCGCTTGCTGCCATCCTCTACTGGTTCTGGTGGCTGCCGACGCGCGAGGCGCGCCCCCCACTCCGCATCGAGTTCCGACGATGAAAATTGGCATTCTCGGTCTGCCGCTGAGCGGGCGAACGACGCTGTTCGAGGCGGTGTCGGGCGGGCACGCGCGTGAGGGCGTGGCAACCGTGCCGCTGCCCGACCCGCGACTGGAACAGCTCGCCGCGCTCGAACATGCCCGCAAGGTGGTGCCCGCCGCGCTGGAGTGGCACGACGACCTGCCCGACGCCCTCCCCGACCGCCCTGCAACCGTGCGCGCCGCGCTGACAGCTGCCCGCACGATGGACGCGCTGGTGTGCATCCTGCGCATGTTTGAGAACCCCTACGCGCCCTATCATGCGCCCATCGATCCCGCGCGCGACCTGCGCTTCTGGCTGGATGAGTGCATCCTGAGCGACTTGCAGGTGATCGAGAATCGGCTGGAACGGCTGGAGCGACTCTTCCAATCGCACAAGGAGAGCGCGGGCGACCGAGCCGAGTCGCAGGCGCTGGGCGAGCTGCGCGCCGTGCTGGCGCGCGGGGAGCGTCCGCGCACGCTCGCGTTCACGCCCGAAGTCGCGGCTCGCCTGCGCGGATTCGGACTGCTCACGCTCAAGCCGTTCGTGACAGTCGCCAACCTTGCCGAGAGCCTGCTGGGCAACGAAGCCAGCGATGCCCGCTATCAGTCGCTGGCGTTGCTCTGCGAGCAGGCGGGCATCCCGCTCGTCGCGCTCTGTGCGCCCTTCGAACGCGAACTGCAACAGCTGCCGCCCGATGAGCGATCGCCCTTCCTGCAGATGGTGGGGCTGACCGAGCCGCGCCTGAACACGCTGGTGCAGACGGTGTACGACCAGCTCGGCATCCAGCGGTTCTACACGCTGGTGGGGGGCGATGTGCGTGCGTGGCTGGTGCGACGGGGCGCAACCGCCATCGAAGCCGCCGCCACCATCCACACCGATATGGCAAAGGGCTTCATTCGCGCGGAGGTATGCCCCGCCGATGAGGTGATCGCCGCAGGCGGTTGGCACGCCGCCCACCGCGCCGGCAAAACCCATCTGGTCGGACGCGACCATCCTCTCAACGACGGAGATGTCATCCAGGTACGATTCAATGTGTAAAAAAAGCCCCTGCCAGAGGCAGGGGCAACAGCCGTCTCACCTTGATTGAGTTGCCCGGGTTAGCAAGTCTCGTGCGGGCGCAGGCTGACGCGCACATCGCCATGCACGGCTTCGGCGCGGAGCGTGCCTCTACCCTCCCCACAGATGCATTCGTACTGATTGCGACTTCGGCTGACCGAGCGGGCGGTCAGGTCGCACTCCAGATCGCCCGCCACCGTGCGCAACGACACCCGGCAATCGTTGCCGTCGGGCAGGCACAGTTCGATATCGCCGCTGACGGTGGTCAGTTGCGCCTCGCCCGTGAGCGGCTGGGTCAGCTCCACCATCACATCCCCTTTGACGGTTTCGACGCTCAGGTGTTGCGTGTTGAGGCGTTCGATGGACACATCGCCGTGGGTGGCGTGCAGGCGCACCTGCTCGGCTTCGGCGTCGCGCAGGTAGAGATCGCCGCTCTGGGCATCCATCTGGATGCGGGCGCCTTTGAAGTTCTCCAGATAGATATCGCCGCGCGCGGTGGTCGCCTGTAGCGTGCCCGTGAGGTGGTGGAGGCTCAGGTCGCCATGCGTGGCGTGCAGCTGCAGCTCGCCGTCCAGCTTCTCGACGCGAATATCACCCCGCTCGGTGCGCACAATCAGGTTCACCTGGCGCGGCAGTTGCAGGGTGAGGTCGATAATCTGCTCGACACCGCCTTCCAGTTCGGGCGGTCGGATTCGCACGCCTGTGTCGGTCTGTTCGATGAGCAGGCTCCAGTCGCGCAGTTTTTGCTGGAGGGTGTCGGGATGGGCGCCCCGCAGGCGGGCTTCGGTCTCGACCCGTCCCCCGTCGAAACCGCCGGTGATGATGAGGTCGCCTGCAGGGAGCCGCACCTCGACGGTCTGCCCCGGCTGGATGGTGAATTCCATCTTTTGCTCGGTGCTGACTTCGTGTTTGTGCCAGCGGGGGAAGCCCCAGCCCTCGCGTTCGAGCTCTTCGAGCGCCCGGCGCATTTCTTCGAGTCCGCGCTGGGTCTGCGTGCGGATGGTTTCCACAATCGCGCGCCAGTTGATGCCGCGCACGGCTTCTTCGGTGGCGCGGGTGATGCGCTCAAAGAGGTGGCGCGTTTCCTCTTCGGTGCGCTCCCGCTCGGTTTCGGGCGCTTCGGTGGGCGCGCCACGCTCAGCAGCGGTCAGGGCATCGATCAGTTCGGCTGCCTCGTCGGGCTTGATGCGCCCCTGTTCCACCAGGCGCAAAATGCGCAGAATCTCGTCTCTCATGGGTGTACCTCCATCAGCGTAATGCTCTGAGTTTTCGGGCTGCCTCTTCGGCAGTGATTTGCCCCTGCTCCAGCATATCGAGGATCTCGCGCTGCTGGCGGGCGATGGCTTCGTTCTCTTTGGGAGGTTGCGGGATGGGCGCCAGCCCCAGCGCGAGCAGGAGCGCGTCCAGCTTGTTGCGGGCGGTCGGGTAGCTGATGCCCAGCTCGCGCTCCACTCCCGCTAACATCCCGCGCGCCCGCAGGAACACCTCCAGAAAGCGCAGCTGCTCCGCATCCAGCGTGCAGAATCGGCACGACTGGAACTGCCCCTGCAGGATGGTGCCGCACTCCTCGCAGGTGAGTTGCGTCACCTGCAGTTTGCCGTTGCATATCGGGCAGCGCGTCGGCTGCGGATAGGCTCTTCTCATCCTGCGCCGATTATACCCCCTGCATGACAAAAAAGTCAAGTCCTACGGGCTTTTCCGCTGAAAATTCCTGAGGCTCAGTTTGATTTTATTGAGCCAGGATGCGTGGCTCCCCTCTTCCGCAGCGTGGGAGAGGGGCTGGGGGTGAGGGCTAAGACTGCTCGGTCAGGAGCAAAGAAGATAACTTCGCAGGCGGGCGAGGTCTTCCTCGAAGCGGGTGTCGTCGGGCGTCTCTAACAGCATCGGCAGGTGGGCGAAGCGCGGATCGTTGATAATGAGCCGAAACGCTTGCTCGCCCAGTTCGCCGAAGCCGATATGCTCGTGCCGATCGACGCGCGAGCCGAGCGGCTTTTTAGAATCGTTCAGGTGCCACACGCGCAATCGCTCCAGCCCGATCAAGCGATCAAACTCCTGCCAGACAGCTTCGTACGATTCGGGGTCGCGCAGGTCGTAGCCTGCGGCGAACAGGTGGCAGCTGTCGGCGCAGATGACCAGTCGCTCGCTGGGCAACGCCTCCAGAATGCGCGTGAAATGCTCGAACCGATAGCAGAGCGACGAACCCTGTCCTGCCATCGTCTCCATCGCGATAAAGACCCCATCGGGCATCTCCTGCAGCAACAGGCGCAGGCTCTCGATCAGCAGGCGCATGCCCGCTTCAAAATCGGGGTTCGAACCCATATGGAGCACGGCGTAGGGGATTCCCAGCGCGGCGCACCGCTGCAGCTCCGTCAGATACGCTTCGAACGATCGGCGCCGCGTGCTGGGGTCGGACGCGGCAAGATTGATAAGGTACACGGCGTGCGAGACGACGCATTGAATGCCCGTCTCCTCCCGCGCACGCTGGAACGCCTCAACCTGTTCGGGACTGACCTGCACGGGCTGCCACTGGCGCGGGCTAACCGTGAACAGTTGCACGGCGGTGCAGCCAATCGCCTTGCCTTTATAGAGCGCGTTCTGCAGACCGCCCGCGGTGGACATGTGCGCGCCGAGCAATCGTTCCTGCATAGCCTCTCGATTCGCGGGTTCAGCCGCCGTGTCCTGCCGATGCGGAGAGGGGCAATACTTCGAACTCCAGCTGGAGCGCATCGCTGGCGCGGATGTCCTGACGGGCGCGTGCGATCAGCACAGCGCGGTCGCCAGGGCAGCGGCGGGCTTGCTCGGCGATGGCGAGCAGCACGGCGGCGTCCATCTCGCCCACCGTCGGTTGCGCTCCCAGTGCCTCCATGCGCGGGATCAGCCCCGCATCGATCGCGGTCTGGCGAATAGCCCCCTGCAGAAACGCCACCATCTGCGCGAAGGGGTCCTTCCCTTCACGGCAATCCAGCACGGTGCGGGCGATCTCCTGACCTGCGCGGAAGATGACGGGATTGCGAAAGAGCTGCACCTCCACCGGCACAGGTTCGCCCTTCGCGGTGTTGGTAACGGCGGACACAATCGCGACCACAGGCTCGCTCGAGGCGCGGATATTGGTCAGGATCGTCTCCAGGCTGGCGGCTTCGCTCACCGTGACCTGCTCGCCAGAGGCGAGCCGCACCACCTTTTCGGGGATGAACACGGTGCGTCCGTCGCTATCGGGCGCGGCGCCGCGCTCCCGCGCCTTCTCCGCTGCCTGCTTCATCATGTCGACCAGCATCTGGCGCACGCGCACCTCACTCAACCCTGCACGGAAGGCGACACGGGTCAGCTCCTCGCCCGCATGGACGGCTATCGGCATGACGCGAATGTTGACCAGCTTCAGCAGGTCGCTCACCTCGCGTTGCAGTTGCTCCAGTCGGCTTCGACGCTCGGCGGCGATGTCGAGCAACCGGCTATTTTGCTCTGTCAGCTCGCGGTTGCGCTCCGTCAGCTGGCGATTGCGCTCCTCCAGCTGGCTGTTCTGCTCGTGGAGTTGTTGGTTCTGCTTTTCGAGCTGGGCGTTCTCGCGGGTGAGTTCGATGCTCTGGCGCGAGAGGATGCTGTTCTGGTCGTTCAGCACCTGCTGGGTCTGTTCCAGCTGGCGGATTTCCTGCTGGAGGGCGCTGCGCTCCTGTCGGAGGGTTGCCACGCGCTGGCGCAGCTGCTGGCTCTGGGCGCGGAGCTGGCGCACGCGCTCCATCTCCCTCTGGAGACGATTTTCGACTTGCTGCAGGCGCGCCTCGGCTTGAGCTAACTGCGCCTGGCGTGCCTGCAGTTGCCCGCGCAGGTCCTGTTCCTGCTGTTTGAGCGCATCATTCTGGGAGCGCAGCTGCTGAAGCTCGTCTGTCATCTGCTGAACCTCACCCTGCAGCGCCTTCAGCTCCTTTGCACGCTGGCTTAGCTCGCGCTCGTTACGGCGCAGCTCCATCAGAATCTGGTCGCCGCGCGTGATCCATTCGCGGAACGCCTCGTTCACCAGCGTCATCGTTGTGATGGTCAGCGCGACGGTCAGACAGCCGGTGAGCGTGGTGATGAGCGTCGCGGTGTATCGCGGGCGCAGTCCCAGCAGGCTCAGGCGCTGTTTGCCCAGTCGCCGTCCGAGCCAGTCGCCACCGTAGGCGATGATGCCGCCGAGCAGCACCATCAGCAGGGTCAATATCGCCATCGTCGCGGTCATCCGTCCGTCACCCGTCAGGAGTATACCTTTGGTGATAATATTCAAACAGGGCGTGTTCGGCGGCGGGCGTCCAGAATCGTCCATCCTCCAGATGGTGCGCGACCTCAGGCAGCTGCTGAGGCAGTTCGTCCAGCCCCATCAGCGGCAGTTTGGGCAGGTTGGGGAACAGCACCACCTTGCCTGTGTAGCGGTGCGCCTGCACAGCCTGCAACGCTTCGGGCAGGGCGTTCAGACCGCCAATCGCGCTCAGCACCCGTCGCACGGGCAGTACGCCGTCGGCTGTTAGCTGCAGGCAATGCGCCATATCGCTCATGCTGGAGCCGCTGCTACCCATCAGACGCAGGTGGCGCGTCGCCAGCGGCGTCAGATCGAGTGCGAGTTCCACACCGCGCGGGATGCCTGCAAACAGGTTCAGCACGCCCCCATCGCCCAGCAGCGGATACGCTAATGCAACCGCCTCTGGCGCGGAAGACAGGCACATAATCTGGCTATACCCGAAGGGGCTGAACGCTCGCAACTCCTCTTGCTGGCGCTCGGACGGCACGCCCGCCGCGTTATAGAAGTGCAGCTCCACCTGTCGGCTGGGGCGTATGCTCTCTGCAATCGCCTTCAGCACGCTCAGGCGCTCCGCGTGGCGATCGACCAGCACGATGCGTTCAGGCGGGTCGGGCTGACTCAGCGCGTAATGCAGGTGCATCTGCCCCATCGGTCCGCCCGCGCCCAGGATCAGCAGGCTCTCGTTGGGCTGAAGGGCGGTGGAGCGCGTTCGGCTCCAGGCGTCGGTGATGTCCCAGCTGATCGTGCCCATAATCATCAGGCGGTCGTAGTGCAGGCGTCCGATATCGACGGCGACGGGCGGCAGAGGGCGATGGCAGGTGAAGCTCAGGTGCCCGCCATACGCGAGCGCGTCGATGCAGGCTTTGAGCAGGGATGGCGTCGGCTCGCCAAACAGCAGCACATCGTCGAAGCCCTCGCCCCCGGTGAACCGCGCTTTGACTTCGGGCAGCCACTCACCCGTCAGGCACGGCTCTGGCTCCACCGTGAGCGTGTGGGTTCGCATGCCGAGCCGCTGCGCCGTTTGCAGGAAGGCGTCCATCAGCGGGTTACCCCGCGGGTCGTGGACTATAAGGGCGATGCCGTTATCGCGCTCCGCCTGCAGGCTTTCAAGGGCGCGACAGCGATACCGCACCTCGTGGCTATGTGGCAGAATCACGAGCCAGCGGGCGTTCGGGCGCGGCGTCGGGCGCGGGCACAACCGATAGCTGGCGACCACGCACGCCCACGGCTCCACCAGCGCAGCCTCCGCATAAGAGAGATGCTCCGGGCATCGCAGCAGGTAGCAGCCGTCGTCGCCAAACAGTGCAGGTTCGGTGATCAGACCGTACTGCGTGAAGCCGCCGTCCAGCGCGTAGCCAACCGCCATGTTTTTGCCGTTGAGGTAGACATCCGCCTGCACCACATAGCGCTCGCCTGGCAGGAAGCGATGCTGGAGTTGCTCGCCGACGGCGGCAATCGTGCAGGCGATTTCGTGCCCCATCACCACGGGGTGGCGACGCAGATCGCGCCGGATTTTCGGGTGCTGTTCGCCCAGCCGCACGATTTTGAGGTCGCTGTAGCAGATGCCGACGGCATCCATGCGCACGAGCAGTTGCGTGGGAGCGGGTCTCGGCGTGGGCACGCGCTCCGGCTTGCCCGCCCGACCCAGATTTTCCAGCCCCGCGCCGTACAGGTTCCAGCGCAGGGTGTATTCCGGCACCAGAGACTCGCTGAACATACGCAGCGTGCCCCGCTTCACCGCTCGACGGGCACCACATCGATGGTCAGCGTGCGCCCTTCACGCCAGACGGTGAATCGGATGGGTCGGTTCAGGCGCACGCGGCGGATCATCTGCTGGAACTGCTCGATGCTGGTCAGTGCGCGTCCGTCCATCGCAATCAGTACATCCAGTGGCTGGATGCCTGCCCGGTGAGCGGGCGCGCCCTCCACCACATTCACAATCAGCATGCCCTGCTTCGGGAAGCGCAGGTCGGGGAACTGTTCCTGCAGCAGGCGGCGCAGCGCGGGATCGCTGATGTCGCGGTAGCCAATCCCCAGCCACACCCGGCCGATGGAGCCATGCTCCAGAATATCGCGCACCACCTGACGCACCCGATTGATGGGGATGGCGAAGCCGATGCCCACATTGGCGCCCACCGGCGAATAGATGGCGGTGTTGATGCCGACCAGTTGCCCGCGCGAGTTCGCCAGTGCGCCCCCGGAGTTGCCCGCGTTGATCGCCGCGTCGGTCTGAATCAGACCGCCCGGCACCTCCTCACCCCCTGCCAGATTGCGGTTCAACGCGCTGACGATGCCTGCCGTCACCGTGTTCTCCAGCCCGAACGGGTTGCCCACGGCAATCACCCAGTCCCCCACATGCAACTGGTCGGAGTCGCCCAGCGGCGCAACGGGCAGGTTCGTCCCATCAATCTTGAGCAGAGCAATATCGTTGTAGGAGTCGGTGCCGATGACGCGCGCGCGGAACCGTCGCCCATCAGCCAGCGTCACCACGATTTGCGGCGCTATCTGGTTGCGGATTCGGATCACATGGTTGTTCGTGACCACGAAACCGTCCTTATTGATAATCACGCCGGAGCCTTTGCCCTCCACGCGGCGGGCTTCACCCCACCAGGTCAGCACCTCACCTGAGGTGTCCACATTCACGACGGCAGGCGCGATACGCTCGGTGGCGGTTCGCAGCATCGTCTCGAAGGAGGTGGGCGGCGCACCTGCAGGCACGGGCGCCTCCAGCGCAGCAAGCAGCGCCCGCTTGCTCGGCTCACTCACCTGCGCCGGCGCCGACAAGCCATTATTCACAAGCAACCCCGGGAAATAGGTGCGCAACACATACACGCCCGCCACAAAACCGCACGCGAACAGTAGCAGGAACCCCAGCACCTTCCGCATCGCCTGACCCACCGTTTTCATAACCTCGCCTCCTTTCCCAGTATACCCATCGGGGCGCTGTCATGCAGGCGAAAAAAAAATGGGCGACGCTGTCGAAAGGAGGATCAAAGCCCAGCGCCGCCGATGTCTCCAAATTTTCGCCCTGTTGGCTGACCCCTGTGAGAGGTCATCCACCCTTAATAGACTCCAAAACCCCCAAAAAGCGGACATCGATTTTCACCTGATGCCCCAGAATCGGTGGTCGAGGCACAGGCATCATGCCCGTGCTACGGGTGGTCACGGATCGATTTTCACCCTGTGCCCCAGAATCGGCGGTCGATGCTGCGATATTGCACGGCTTCAGCGATGTGCGGGAGCTGAATCTGCTCGTCGCCTTCGAGGTCGGCGATGGTACGGGCGATTTTGAGGATGCGGTCAAAGGCGCGGGCGCTCAGCCCCAGTCGCTGCACGGCGTTCCGCAGGTAGGCGCGCACCTCCTCGCCAATCGGGCAGAAGTGGCGCACGAGCTTGCTGCTCATCTGCGCGTTGCACACCAGCCCGTAGGGTTGGAGCCGTTCCAGCTGGCGCAGGCGGGCGCGCACCACCCGCTCGCGGATGGCTGCCGATGGCTCGCCCTGCTGAAGGCTCATCAGCTCCTCCTGCCGCAGGCGCGGCACCTCTAAGTGGATATCGATTCGATCCAGCAAGGGACCCGAGATGCGCTGCAGATATTTGCGGATCATCGTGGGTGAGCAGTTGCAGTTGTGCTGGGGGTCGCCGTGAAAGCCGCACGGACAGGGGTTCATCGCGGCGACCAGCATGGTCTGCGCGGGGAACTGCACGGCAGCCTGCACGCGCGACACCGACACGACGCCATCTTCCAGCGGCTGGCGCAGCGCCTCCAGCACATCGCGCTTGAATTCGGGCAGCTCGTCCAGAAACAGCACGCCGTTATGCGCGAGCGAGATTTCGCCAGGGCGCGGGATGGTGCCGCCGCCCACCAGCGCGGCGTAGGAGGTGGTGTGATGGGGCGAGCGGAACGGGCGCGTGGTCATCAGTCCCGTTCGGGGCGGCAGCAGTCCTGCCGCGCTGTAGAGGCGTGTGGTCTGCAACGCCTCCTCCAGCGTCATCGGCGGCAGAATGGTGGGCAGCCGCCGCGCCAGCATCGTCTTGCCCGAACCCGGTGGTCCGATCAGCAGCACATTGTGCCCGCCCGCCGCTGCAATCTCCAGCGCCCGCTTCGCCTGCTCCTGACCCCGAATCTCGGCAAAGTCGACCTCATAATCGGGCAGCGCGCTCAACAGCGCGTTCACATCGACACGCGTCGGCTGGCGACTGTCAGGATCGTGAAAGTATTGCACCACATCGACCAGACTGTCGACGCCAATCACCTCTATCTCGCGCACGACGGCAGCTTCGAGTGCGTTCACGGCGGGCACGATCACCCGCCGCTTGCCCGACTCGCGCGCGTGCAGGGCGATCGACAGCACGCCGTTCACCGCGCGCACGCCCCCATCCAGCGACAGCTCGCCCACGATCAGCGTCTCGTCCAGCCGATCGAGCGGAATCTGTTCCGAGACCGCCAGAATGCCGACGGCAATCGGCAGATCATAGGCGGGTCCCTCCTTGCGCACATCGGCAGGCGCGAGATTGATGGTCAACTTTCGCAAAGGGAAGTCCAGCCCCACATTGCGGATGGCGGTGCGCACGCGCTCGCGCGATTCCTGCACCGCCGTATCGGGCAGACCCACCAGCGTCCAGTGGGGCATACCCGGCTGCATATCGACCTCCACCTGAACCGTGAAGGCGTCGATCCCGTGCAACGCCGCGCTATCGACCTTTGCTAACATCGCTTGCTCCCTTCACCCGCAGGTTCGATAAAGGGCGTGCGCCTCCTGCCAGCGGATGCCCGCTCCAAAAAAGGGCGAATCTGCCGAAAATACTGACCAGCGAGTCAAATACAGAGGTGAGCCGCGGTGGAGGAGCCGATTCTGATTGTGGACGACGAGGAAGATCTGCGCTATGTGCTGGCGCGTCAGTTGCAAATGGGAGGCTTTCAGGTGGAGACCGCCAGCAACGGCGAGGAAGCCATCCAGAAACTGCACCAGCGCGAGTATCCCGTTGTCATCACCGACATGAAGATGCCCCGCAAGGATGGCTTGAGCGTCATCAGCGCGGCGCACGAACTCTATCCCGACACCGAGATTATCGTGCTGACGGGGCACGGCACGCTCGAAAACGCGCTGCAGGCGTTCAAGGCGGGCAACATCTTCGAATATCTGCTCAAGCCGCTGGACGATATCGCCGTGTTGAACACGGTGGTGGAACGCGCGCTGGAGCGACGCAACCTGCGACGGCACAACCGCATGCTCTTCGAGCAGCTCCAGCAAGCCTATGAGGAGCTGAAGCAGAAGTCGGAGGCGCTCATCCAGAACGAGAAGATGTCGGCAATCGGGCAGCTGGCGGCGGGCGTGGCGCACGAGCTGAACAACCCGCTGACCGCCGTGCTGGGCTTCGCCCAGATGATCTACGAGAAACTCAGGCACAAACGCGCGAGCGAGCTGTCCGACGCCGAGCAAGAACGACTGCTGCAGGCGCTGGAGAACATGATGCAGGGCGTCTATCGCGCCCGCGATATTGTCGGCACGCTCCTGCGCTTTGCCCGCACCTCTGATCCCACCCAGCGCAGCCTTGTGAACATCAATCAGGTGCTGAGCGATTCGTTCGTGTTCACCGAGCATGTGCTGCTGCGGCAGGGGCTTGTACTGCAGAAGAATCTGGCGCCCGAGTTGCCGCCTGTATGGGGGAATGCACCCCGACTCCAGCAGGTGTTCACCAACCTGCTGATTAACGCCCAGCAGGCGACGCCCGCCAGCGGCGTCATCACCGTCACCAGTGAGCCGTCGGACGATCCCAGCGGCGTGTGGGTGCATGTGGAAGATACAGGCGAGGGCATCCCGCCCGACGCGCTGGAACGAATCTTCGAGCCGTTCTACACGCGCAAAGCGGAGGGCACAGGGCTGGGACTCTCCATCGCCCGACAGGTCATCGCGGAGCATAACGGCACAATTAAGGTCGCCAGTGAGGTGGGCAAAGGCACGCGCTTCTCCGTCTTCCTGCCCGCCGCCGAAGCCGAACGCCTCCCGCCGCCCCTGACCATCTCCACCGAGCCACAACTGCGAATCGCATAAGCTCCCCACAAAAATAGAAACCCCTCCCCAGAGTGGGGAGGGGTTTCGGCGTCTCAGAAGCGCGTTCACTCAGGCAGCCACGACATTGTAGCGAGTGAGCGTGGTCTGGACCTGATTCACGAACTCAGCGGGGTTGTTTGGGTCCCAGATGACATAGCCGGTCGCGTTCAGGCTCTGCTGCCAGCTGGTCGCCTGCGATGCGAACTGGGTGGGAATGATCAGAAACACGGGGATGTTCGGGTTGGTTGACCGGGTGCGCACGAAGTTGATGAACGACTGGGCGTTGAACTGACCCGTCGCGCCGGTCGGGCTGTCGACATAGACGAAGATGGCGCTCCAGTTGCCCTGTTGATACTCGGTGAGCGCCTGCTCGGTGCTGGTCGATGTGCAGATGTACCAGCTGTTAGGCGTGCCGCTCGCATAGCGGCTGAACTCCGAACCACCTGTCGCAAAGAACACCTTCTGCATCGTTAACCTCCTTCAGAGTGAGGGATTTTTGGGTTCACGCGTGTCCCGTCAATATTATCGGCAGAGAGGCTGGTAATCTTTAGGGGTTAAGGGCAGGATTCGGCTCTGTCAGGCGCGAATCGTTCGGATGCACGGGAGGCGAAGCGATGGAGCGGATCGATCGGCGCACTTTTCTGGTTCAATCGGGGCGGCTGATACTCGGCGCGGCGGCGGGGCTGACCGTGCTGCGCGGCTGGAGCTTCAGCCCCAACGACACCATTAGCGTTGCGGTGGTAGGCTTCAACGGGCAGGGCAAAACGCATATCCGCAACTTTCTGACGATTGAGGGCGTGCAGATTGTCGCGCTCTGCGATGTGGACGAGCGCCTGCTGCCCCAGGGCGCCGCGATGGTGGAGCAACAACAGGGCAAACGCCCCAAGCTCTACACCGATGTGCGCCAGCTGCTGGAAGATAATGATGTGGATGTCATCTCCACTGCCACACCGAACCATTGGCACGCGCTCATCACCATCTGGGCATGTCAGGCGGGCAAGGATGTCTATGTGGAGAAGCCTGCCTGCTGGAGCTTTCACGAAGGCGAGAAGATGATTGAAGCCGCCCGCAAGTATAACCGCATCGTGCAGGTGGGACACCAGATGCGCTCCGACCCCACCACGCGCAACGCTGTCCAGCGCGTGTGGGCAGGCGAGATCGGGCAGGTGTACCTCGTGCGCGGGCTGTGCTACAAGCCGCGCGGACCCATCGGCTTCCAGCCCGACAGCGATCCGCCCCCATGGCTGCACTGGGAGCTGTGGCAGGGACCTGCCCCGCGCCGACGCTTCAACCCCAACTATGTGCATTACAACTGGCACTGGTTCTGGCTCTATGGCAACGGTGATATTGGCAATCAGGGCGTGCATCAGATGGATATCGCCCGCTGGTTCCTGAACAAACGCTACCCCGTGCGCGTTTACTCCGTCGGCGGGCGCTACGGCTACAAGGACCAGGGCGAAACGCCCAACACACAGGTGGCGACCTTCGAATTTGAGGACGGCTCCCTGCTCGTGTTCGAAGTGCGCGGGCTGTTCACCAACGACGAGCAGGGCGCCAAAATCGGCAATCTGGTGTACGGCTCGCTGGGCTATATGTCGTCGGGCGACGGCTACAAGCCGCGCCGCTCCCCGCAGGAGGAACTGACGCCCGCTGAAAACCTGAATCTGCCCCCGCTCAAAGGCACAGGCGAGCCGAACCATTACCGCAACTTCATTCAGGCGGTGCGCAGCCGACGCCGCGACGACCTGCACTGCGAGGTGGAAGAGGGCGTCATCTCCGCCCAGCTGGTGCATCTGGCGAACATCTCCTATCGGCTCCAGCGCGCCCTGCGCTTCGATCCCAGCCGCAAGCAGTTCATCGACGACCGCGAGGCGAACCGCATGCTGCGCCGTGAGCGCTACGCAAAAGGCTTCGAAGTGCCCGACCGCGTGTAGCGCCCTCTGTGCTATAATAGAGGGTGGAATTCGTATTCTGGACCCAGGTGTGAACGATGGCGGAGATCGGGCAGAAGGAGATTGCACGGCTGGCGCGGGTCTCGCAGGCGACCGTCTCGCGCGTGCTGAACAATGACCCGCAGGTGAACGAGGAGCTGCGTCAGCGGGTGCTGGCAGTGGTGGACGCGCTCGGCTATGTGCCTGACGCCCGTGCGCAGTCGCTGCGGGCGCAACGCACACGCCTGCTCGGTTCCGTGGTGCATCGCGCCCCGACCGCCCTCGCCCATGACCCCTTCTTCAGCGCACTGATCGCCTCCATCATCGATCAGGCGGGGCGACAGGGTTATCACCTGTGTGTGGACGCCGCCCGCACGGTCAAGGGGCAACGCGCCATCTATGAGGAGCTGCTGCGCACGCGCCGCGTGGACGGGCTGATCCTGGTGGAATCGGAGACGCGCGACGAGCGGATTGCCCGCCTCACCGCGCAGGGCTTCCCCTTCGTGCTGATCGGGCGCTACGAGCCAGAGGACGCCATCTGCACCGTCGATAACGATAACATCGGCGCCGCGCGCATGGCAACCGAGTATCTGCTGCGGCAGGGGCGCCAGCGCATCGCCTATATCGGTGGCCCAGCAGGGCTGACTGTTACGCGCGACCGCCTGCGCGGCTATCGCGCGGCGCTGGAGTCGCACGGAATCGATTATGACCCGCATCTGGTGGCGTTCGGCGCCTCCAGCGAGCAGGGCGGCGCCCGCGCGATGGAGGAGCTGTTGAGCTGCTCGCCGCGCCCCGATGCGGTGCTGGCGTTCGACGATGTGCTGGCAATTGGCGCGATGCGTCAGGCGCAACGGCATGGGTTGCGCGTCCCCGACGATGTGGCAGTGATTGGCTTCAACGATACGCCGCTCTGCTCGTTCGTGGAGCCAGCGCTCACTTCGGTTGCCATCGACATCCCGATGCTGGCGCGCGCGGCGACCCAGCGGCTCATCGATCTGATTGAGGGGCGCCCTGTGGAACCCCGCCGCCTGATCGTGCCCGCCCGCCTGGTGCCCCGCGAATCGGCATAAACCCCTATGAGGGCAGCGTCGCCAGCACGATGGGCACCGGGCTTGCTGGCTGCGGGTGAATCTGCACGCTCTCCTGAAGCAGTGGGATTATCGTCTGCACCTGCGCCTCGGTGCGGGCGTGAACGCGCAGGATCGGCTCGCCCTGCTGGACGGCATCCCCAACTGACTTCAGCACCTCGATGCCGACCGCGTGGTCGATGGCGTCCTCCTTTTTCTGGCGTCCTGCGCCCAGCAGGAGCGCCGATTCGGCGATCCGGCGCGGGTGCAGGGTGTGAACGAATCCGTCTGTGGGGGCTATGAAGTCATAGACGAGGGGCGCGGTCGGCAGCAGGGCGGGGTTCTCCACCACGCGTGGGTCGCCCCCATGCGCCTCCACGAGCTGGCGGAACTTCTCCAGCGCGGCGCCGCTTGTCAGCACCTGTTGCGCCCGCGCGTAGCCCGATTCTTCATCGGGGTTCAGCCCGCACAGGGTCAATCCTGTGGCGGTGAGGCGCAGGCACAGCTCGCGGAAGCGCGGATGGGCGCTGCCGTCAGGCTTCAGCGTCTCGATGGCTTCGCGCACCTCCAGCGCGTTCCCAACCGTATAGCCCAGCGGCTGGCTCATATCGGTCAGCAGGGCGCGCACTTTGCGACCTGCTCCTGTGCCAATCGCGATCAGGGTTCGGGCTAACGCTTCCGCTCGCTCCCGCGTGGTCATAAACGCGCCCGCGCCCACCTTCACATCCAGCAGAATGTGGTGCGCTCCACCCGCCAGCTTCTTGCTCATGATGCTGGCGGCAATCAGCGGGATGCTCTCGATGGTGGCGGTGGCGTCGCGCAGGGCATAGAGTTTTTTATCGGCAGGCACCAGCTGCTCCGATTGACCTGTCAGGCAGCAGCCGATTCGCCGTGCAATCGCCAGCATCTCGCTGGCGGTGAGCGCGGTGCGATAGCCGGGGATCGATTCCAGCTTATCGACGGTGCCGCCTGTGAAGCCCAGCCCACGCCCCGACATCTTCACGATGGTGGCGCCCGCCGCGGATAGCAGGGGCACGACCACCAGGCTCGTCTTGTCGCCCACGCCGCCCGTGGAGTGTTTATCGAGCGTGGGTGGAGGCAGCTCCGAGAGGTTCAGCTGCTCGCCCGATTGCGCCATAATCTCGGTGAGGGCGAGCGTCTCGGCGTCGCTCAGCCCGCGCAAAAAGGATGCCATTAGCCACGCGGCGACCTGATAGTCGGGCACCTCGCCGCGCACATAGCCCATCACTATCTGCTCCAGCTCGGCGCGTGTCAGCTCAATGCCGTCTCGCTTCTTCGCAATCACCGAGAGAACGCCCATCGCTCTTACCGAATACCGTATTTGAGCCAGTAGCCAAGTCGCGGCGGCTCGTTTGCGGGCCAGCGTGTCCAGTATTTTGCATGCCCATCCACGAACACCACCACATGTCCCTCCCGATGGCTCCCATAAAGCCGATTGCCGCGTTCGGGACCGTTGGCAGGCGTTACCATGCAGAGGCAGAAGGGTGCGCAGTACCAGCCCGTGCGCCGAAAGGTTTGACCTGTGCGGTCATCATAGTAAGTGACGGTCGGGTCGGGTTCCAGCGCGTTTTCGTTGGTAGGGTCGGGATCGCCCGCCACTGGGTCATCCATGTAGCCGTAGAAGAAGCAGCCCTGATTGTTCTGGCGGGTGGCTTCCTGCCCGTTGCGGCGCCCCGTATCAAAAGCGAAAATCGCCTTGCTCGGCTCTGGGAAACCCGCGTAATACTTCATGCCCTGACTGATGACCACCCGCCCCGCGTCATCCCGCAGCGCGCCCTGCGGATAGGACATTGCAAACGCAGAGCCGATAAAGCCGTATTGATAGCGCGAGGAGGGGCACTTGAAGACGCCCAGATCGGTGCGGCTCTTGGTCTTGATGTACGGATTGATTTTGTTGACCCAGCCGTCCTCGGGACCGTAGGGCGGCGAGGCGCGTCTGAAACTGTTAATCACAATCAGCGCTTCGTCATAGTCCTGAGTATACATCAGCCATCCCATCCCGATTTGGCGGGCGTTGCTGGTACACTGGCTCTGGCGTGCGCTCTCCCGTGCCTGTGCAAACACAGGGAACAGGATCGCCGCCAGAATCGCGATAATCGCGATTACCACCAGCAGCTCGATCAGCGTAAAGCCGCGCCTGTCCTTTTGCATGGTTACTTCCATCGATAGGGATTATAGCACACCCACACGGCTTAGCCCCCTCACTCGTACCCTCTCCCCCGCAGGCGGGGGAGAGGGGCAAATGAGACCCCCTCCCTCACAGCGTGGGAGAGGGGTCGCGGGGATGAGGGCGAAGTCAACCCTGATCGTCTTTGCCCTTCTGGCGGGCGGGTGGCTCTGGCTCGGTGGCGGGTTCGGTGGAGCCAGAGGCGGCAGCAGCCGAATCGGTTTGCGCCTGCATGCGCACGGCGCCGATACGCTGGGCAATCTGCATCAGCTGCTGTGCCAGCTCGCTGAAGCGCCCGTTGCCGTCGCCGATTGCCTGCAGTCCGCTGAGTGCGCCGTCCAGCGCCATGCCCAGCCCCAGCCCCTTCGCGTACTGCTCGGTCATGCGGGCGAGCGTTTCGGGGTCGCCGAAGATGTTCATGTTGCCGCGGCTCATGAACTGCCCGATGGAGCGCGCCAGTTCGACCTGCACATCGCGCTGGGCTTCCACGCGCAGTTTCTCCAGTTCGAACTTGAGCGCGGCTTCGCTGTAGGTCTGGCGATATTCGAGCGCCTGGCGCTCCACCTCCACGCGGGCGCGCTCCACCTCCACCTGCTCGCGGGCGATGTTCACATCGACCATCTTGATGGCGGTCTCGCCGCGGGCGACCTGCTCGCGCGCCTGCGCTTCGGCTTCGGCGCGGATGCGAATCGCTTCGGCTTCCAGCTCCGCCGCCTGCTTCTGCGCTTCGGCTTTTTTCACCTCGGCGAAGGCAGCGACCTGCACTTCGGTCTCGCGCTTGATGCGCTCCTGCTCGATCTGCTGTTTGGCGGCGATGAGTTTGGTCTGCGCTTCGCGTTCGGCGGCGGCGAGCTGCTGCACGGTGATAATCTGCTGGTTCGCCTTTTCGCGTTCCGCCTGCGCTTCGAGGGCTTTCTTCTCGGCTTCGGCGCGCTGGCGCTCGGCTTCCGCGACGGCAATCTGCTTCTCGCGTTCGGCAAGCTCAATCGCTTTGGCGCGTTCGATGTCGGTCTTCGGCAGCTCCTGTTGCTTGAGCAGCAGCAGGCGGTCGCGCTCGATGGCGGCGACGCGCACGGCTTGCTCCTGCTGGATTTGCGCCTCCTGCACCTGGCGCTCCTGCTCGATGCGGTAGGTATCGGCTTCGCGTTTCTTCTCGGCTTGCGCTTTGGCGATTTCGGCTTGCTGGGCGGCTTCGGCTTCCGCCTGCTGACGCTCCAGCTCCAGAATCTCCTTGCGTGTCTGCACATTCTTCAGGGTGATCTCGCGCTGCGCTTCGCGCTCCAGACGGTTGCGCTCCACCAGCGCGGCTTGTGTGATCTCGGTGATTTTGCGCTTGCCCTGCGCATCGAAAATGTTCGTGTCGGAGAGCAGCTCCTGCGAGGTCTGGTCCAGGCGCGAGATGGTCACCGATTCGAGCGAGAGACCGTTCTGTTCGAGGTCGGCGCGCACCAGCTGCTGCACCGCGCTGGCGAAGGCGTCGCGCTGGGCATGGATCTCCACCAGGTCCTTGGTCGCTGCCACGCTACGCAGGGCGGAGACCAGCTTCTCGAACACCAGTTGCGACACCGACTGGGCGTTCACCGATTTATCGCCCAGCGAGCGCGCCGCGTTCAGTACGGAGTCCTCGTCGGGTTGCACCTTAATGTAGAACTCGGCTTTCACATCCACCCGCAGGTTGTCGCGGGTAATCAGCGCGTCGGGTCCCTTGCGCTCCACCTCCAGCTTCATCGTCTCCAGCGAGACGGGCACTTTCTGGTGCAGAAACGGAACATACAGCCCGCTTCGGTCGATCAGCACGCGCCGTCCACGCCAGCCCGTGATCACATAGGCGAGATTAGCGGAGGGGCGCAGGTAGAGATGCTTCAGAGCGGTCAGGTAGCCAAACACCAGAATCAGCAAGCCACCGACCAGCCACGATGCGATTGAGTGAACAAAGGTCCAGTTGTCGACGAAGGTGCCGCCGACAAAGCCCAGCAGCACCAGCGCTATTCCCACTATCAGCATCAGTCCCATCGTTCAATCCCCCTTAGGTGTCGGTTCGTCCCCCGACATGGGTTTGACGCCGTTCGGTGCTTTCCTGCCGATGCGTTTCGGGCAGGTTCGTGTCGAACGGATGTGGCTCCACAATATAGTCGCCACTCTCTTCATTATACCTGATAACCAGCACAGGGGTTCCCGCCGGGATCGACGGTTGCCCCGGCAGGGTCTGGCAGCTGACCCGGAGGATGTCGCCTGTGGGGCTCCGGATATTGGCGACGCCAGTGGTCTCGGTGATTTCGAACACGGCGCGTCCACTGCAACCGATGAGATTGGCGCGGCGCAAGGCGGGTTCACTGTTCACCAGTCCCAGCCGTCGCATGAGGATGCCCGTCGTACGCCCGCACAGCGCCATGCCGAACAGGCTTGCCGTTATCGAAACGGGCACGAACAGCACGGGCAGCTTCAGAAGGGGCTGCAGCAGTGTGTTGACGCCCAGCCCGACCACGCCCCAGACCAGCATCAGCATTGGCAGCAGCACGGTCAGCGGCACGCCCATCCCGATCCCAAACAGATGGAGCGTTTTTAACACGATCGAGTCGCTGTGGTCGTCCGCATGGGGTTTGGCGGCGTGAGAGGCTTCGTGCGACGATTCGCCATGATGGTCGGCATCGGTCGCCTCATGCCCTTCGGTCGCATGCTCGCTCACATCTTCTGCATGGTCGCTCACATCCTCATGGTGGGTCTCTGCGCCATGGGCATCGTGGGTATCGGCATCATGCGACGCGGAGTCACTCTCGTGAGCATGCGCGCCCAGCTCGTCCATCACACCCGTGACCGCCAGCCCGATTGCCAGCACGATCGCCACCATTAGCGGCAGCGCGAAAATAAAGTTCCACCATTCCAGCAACGCTGTCAGGGACACCGCCCATCACCACTTTTTATTATAGCATGCGCTGGCGGGAAGTTCCCTGAAGAGGAGCGGAATGAGGGATATCCCCCTCCCCGATGCTGTGGGAGAGGGGGATGAGGGGTTGTGTGAGGCTTTAAGCCACGCGCCGACGACGCAAGCCCAGCAGACTCGCCAGACCTGTGCCAATCGCAATCAGGCTGCCCGGCTCCGGTGCAATCACTTTCGAGGAGCCACCATCAGGCAACCCCTGAATATGC
Source organism: Armatimonadota bacterium (assembly GCA_037444405.1). Taxonomy (GTDB): domain Bacteria; phylum Armatimonadota; class Fimbriimonadia; order Fimbriimonadales; family GBS-DC; genus HRBIN15. The sequence continues at coordinate 11,038 of JBBIML010000027.1, read as the reverse complement.
ACCATCGCGCTGTCGTTCAAACCCGCGAAGTCCGACTCCGAGACGCCGAATAGTTTGAAGGTCGAGCTGTTGCCCGGCAGCAGGCGAGCAGGAGGCGGCGCAACCCTGAAATCAACCTTCACATTGAAGCTCAGTCCCGCATCGATGAAGCTCCCCAGAGTGATGTTTGTGACGAATGGGTCGCCTGTGAAGTCGAATCCGCTGGGCAGTGTGTTGAACAGCAGGTTCAGCTGACTGAGGAACTGACCCGGCGGGTTGGTGGGGCTGTTGGTAAGCGTGATCGTCACCCCACCCGAGATGTTCGTGATGGTCATCGTCGCCCAGGGCGGTGGACCACCCGGAGTACCACCTGAATGAACCGTGTTGAACGCGAAGTTCTCGGAAATGCCCGAAAAGCGGACATCGATTTGATTTTTGCTGCAACTTCTGTGCCATCGGCAGCGTTGCGCCCCTGTCAAAATACGGGATTTGCACGCAGCGTGCCGATGGGGTACAATGTTCCCCTGCATGGAGGAGACCAGAGCGATGTATGCGATTGTTCAAACGGGTGGCAAGCAGTATCGCGCGGAACCAGGCGCCATCATCAGTGTGGAAAAAATCGAGGCGGAGGCGGGCAGCCAGATCGAGCTGACGGAGGTGCTGCTGATTCGCACCGACGAAGGTCTGCGCGTGGGCGCGCCTTACATCGAGGGCGCGAAGGTGATCGCCGAAGTGGTGCGACAGGGCAAGGGTCCCAAGATTATCGGGTTCAAATACAAGCCGAAGAAGAACGAGCGCAAGCGCTGGGGTCATCGCCAGCAGCTGACCTGGCTGCGCATCAAGGAGATTGTCGCAGGCTAAAGCCGGGTTGCCAGCAAGCCTGCGGCACAGCCGGCGAGGAAGTAGGCGCGTTCTGCATCGGCGTCGCGCCCCATCGTGGTCAGGATCGCCCCCTGATCGAGAAGCCATTCCAGCGCGGCATCGGCATCGATAATGTGCAGGGTGTGGCGATCTGGTATCGCCGCGCCTTGCAAATCGTTCAGCACCCGCTCCATCTGGTCAGCGGGCAGTTGCGGCACCGCGACCGTGCAGGGCAGCAGCGCGACCCGGCTCAAAACGGTCAGCGAGTGGTGGCTCACGCCCTGATGGCGCGCGCGGGCGTCGCCGAAGCTGATGCGCAGCGCCGCGACGGGCTGACCGCCGAGCGTGCCGATGGCGTTCAGCGCCAGCCCCTGATCGAGACCCGAAAAGCCCCAGCGCGTGCCCGTGCCCAGATTGCCCGGACCCTGACCGACCACCACGAAATCGGCGTTCAGCGCGTGGCGGGCAAGCAACAACGCGCTGTAGAGGTTCACCGCCTCCAGTTGCCCCCCGAACGCCTGCCCGACCGTGATGGTTCCCGCCAGCCAGCCGCGCTCCGTGAGCCAGCTCACCACCTCGCTGAAGCCGAGCGCGAGCGCCGCCGAATCGGTCATGATGTAGACGATTCGGGCGTCGGGGCGCGCGTAGCGAATCGCGCCCACCACAGGTGTCAGATGGCTGTGCAGCAGGATCGCGACGGCGGGCATCCCCTCCAGCGTGCCTGTGAGCGCGTCGGGATAGCGATTCTCTGCAGCGGGCGCGGCGAACTGCAACGGTGTGTAGCGCAACCGCATCAGCAGCTCCCCCTCACCCGTACCCTCTCCCCCGCACGCGGGGGCGATGGGGGGCAACACAGCAATCACAAAATCGTAGCCGCCGGTGCCCAGATTCAGCGCGGTCGCGGTGGTGTTGAGCAGCACGGTATCGCCTGCTTGCAGGCGTCCATTAAGCACGATGTAGTTGAGCGCGTTGCGCCGCTCCGCACCTGTGCGTACCTGCAGGTACTGCACGCCCGACCGCTCACGCACCACCTGCTCCACAATCCCGACCGCTTTGTAAAGCACGCTCACGGTTGCACGCTTCGCTGATAGAGATAGACCATCAGGCAGGCGATGTCGGCGGGGCGCACGCCAGGGATACGCGCCGCCTGACCTATCGTGCGAGGGCGTACCCGTGCGAGCTTCTCGCGCGACTCGCGCGAAATCGCCGTCAACGACTCGTAATTGATATCGCCCGGGATGAGCCAATCTTCCATCTTGCGCATCTTTTCGATCTGTTGCTGCTGCTTGCGCAGGTAGATGTCATATTTGACGCGGATCTCCACCGCCTCGGCGATTTCGGGCGGGATGGGCGTCTCTGGCGGGAAGAGATGGGTCAGCATGGCGTGTGAGACTTCGGGGCGGCGCAGGTATTCGCGCGCGGTGATGCGCTCGTTCACGGGTGTGCCCCCCAGTGCGACGAGTTGCGGGTTGTGCCGCCCGCTGATTTCGATGCGCTCCAGCCGTTCCAGCTCCGCCTGAATCTGCGCCTGTCGCGCCTGAAAGCGTCGCCAGCGCTCGTCGTCCACCAGCCCGATCGCGCGTCCGATGGGTGTGAGGCGTTCGTCGGCGTTATCGTGGCGCAGATGCAGCCGATGCTCGGCGCGACCCGTCAGCATTCGATAGGGGTCTTCCACGCCTTTGGTCACCAGATCATCAATCAGCACGCCAATATAGCTGCTGCTGCGATCCAGCACGAGCGGCTCACGGCGTTTAACATACAGCGCGGCGTTGATGCCCGCAATCAGCCCCTGCGCGGCGGCTTCCTCATAGCCCGATGTGCCGTTGATCTGCCCCGCAAGGAGCAGCCCGCGCACCCGTTTGGTCATCAGCGTCGGGTGAAGCTGGTCGGGATACACCATGTCGTACTCCACCGCATAGCCGGGGCGTATCATCACCACCTCTTCCAGCCCTGGCAGAGTGCGCAGAAACGCCAGCTGTACCTCTTCGGGCAGGCTGGTGGACATCCCCTGCACATAGAGGTCGTCCCTGTCCCAGTACTCCTGCTCCAGGAACACGGGATGGCGCTCCTTGTCGGGGAATCGCACGATTTTGTCTTCGATGCTGGGGCAGTAGCGCGGTCCGATGCCGACGATATGCCCGCCGTACATCGCGGAGCGGTGCAGGTTCTCGCGGATGATAGCGTGCGTGCGCTCGTTGGTGAAGGTTTGCCAGCAGGGCAGCAGCGGGCGCGGTGGCTGCAGGCGGTCATGCCGATATGAAAACGGCGGGCACGGCTCCGAGGGCACTTCTGTCAGGCGGGAGAGATCGACGCTCTTTTTATCGATGCGGGGCGTGGTGCCGGTCTTGAAGCGTCCGATTCGGAAGCCGAGCTGCTGGAGAGCGGCGGTCAGCCCTGTGGCGGGCGGGTCGCCGAACCGCGCCGCCTGAATCTTGCGCTCCCCGATATGGCATAGCCCGTTCAGAAAGGTGCCGGTGGTCAGCACGACGGCATGCGCCGTGATCTCGCCGTCGGGCGTGCGAACCCCGTAGCAGGTGTCGCTCCTCACCAGCAAGCCGTCGACGCGGGCTTCCATCAGTGTCAGGTTCGGCTGCTGGCGGAGTGTGGCGAGCATCTGCGCGGGATAAAGCGCTTTGTCGGCATGGGCGCGTAGGGTGCGCACGGCGGGTCCCTTGCCCGTGCCCACAAAGCGAATGTGGGTCAGCGTTAAATCGGTGTTGATGCCCATCTGCCCGCCGAGCGCGTCGATTTCGCGCACCAGATGCCCTTTGGCGGGACCACCGATGGAGCAGTTGCAGGGCATATGTGCCGTGCGCTCGATGTTGAGCGTGAGGGCGAGCGTGCGGCAGCCGAGCCGTGCCGCTGCCAGCGCCGCCTCACAACCTGCATGACCCGTCCCCACCACTATCACATCGTAATCCATCCGTAGAGAGCATACCCCACACCGCCTGCGGGTATGCTTGCAGATGTGCAGAAGCGGTTGCTGGGACGGACGAATCGACTCCTGTTCCCTTTGTGGGTGCGCGGCGCGTTGCCAGCCGACGAGCCTGGCGAGGCGCAGGTCGCTGCCTTTTTTGAGCGGTTGCGGTCGCTTGGCGTGGAGGTGCTGGACATCACGCCGTCGCACGGTTTCTGGGGGCAGGCTCTGCGCGTACATCAGCCCGCGTTGCAGGTGGCGGTCGTCGCACCGCCGCATCTGCTGGCTTACGCGCCTGACAGCCAGCGCGCCGCGCACGCCGTGCAGGCGCATTTGATCGAGATTCTCTGCTCCATCGGGCGCGACTGCTGCGATTATTACTTCCTGAATCTGGCGTATGCGCCCACCGAGGCGCAGTTGAGCGGTGCGCTGGAGGCGCTGGAGCTGGCGCGTCAGGAGGCGCAGATAGGCGCGATTGGGCTGGCAGCGTATGGCGAGCCGTTGCGCATGCTTGCGCTCTGGCGCACGCACGACGCCTTCGAGGTCGCCCTGCTGCCGAACCGCCCTGACGCCCTGCAGGTGCTGCTGCCCGAAGCGCGGGCGCGGCGTGTCGGCGCGATTGTCGAAATCGCCGAACCGCTCTGGAACGCGACGCCCGACCAGTGGGACAGCACGCTCGCCCAGCTGAACGCCGACGCCCTTCTGCTCACAGGTACAATTCTGCCATAATGCAGGCGAATGAACACTTCATGCGGGCGGAAATCGGCGAGCAGCCAGCGGTGTTGACCCGAATCGCCGATCAGGAATGGCATGCGATTCGCGAGGCGGCAGCACGCATCCAGCAAGCCGATACGCTCTATGTGTTGTTAGCCGCGCGCGGCACCTCCGATAACGCCGCCCGATATTTTCAATATCTGTTTCAGATAGAGAACGGGCTGCCGTGCGGGCTGGCAACGCCGTCGGTGGTGACGCTCTATCGGGCGAGCCTGAACCTGAATCGCTGTCTGGTGGTGGGCATCTCCCAATCGGGCGAGGCGCCCGATGTGATCGAGTATGTTGCCCATGCGCGGGAGCGCGGCGCACTCACGCTGAGCATCACCAACAACCCGCAATCGCCATTAGCGCAGGCGAGCCACCTGCACCTGTGGGTGCGCGCAGGCACGGAACGCAGTGTGGCTGCCACCAAAACCTACACGGGCACGCTCGCTGTTATCTATCTGCTGGCGCACGCGCTCAAGGGCGCCAGCGACGCGCCCGACAAACTGCACGCGACCGCCCAGATGGTTGCCGAAGCGCTCCAGCAGGAGGCGGTCATCCAGCAGGCGGTGGACCGCTACCGCTATGTGCGCGAGTGCGTGGCGCTGGCGCGGGGCATCAATCAGGCGACTGCCGAAGAGACCGCCCTGAAGCTCATCGAGACCTGCTATGTGGTGTGCAAAGCCTACTCGGTCGCCGACTTCATGCATGGACCGTTCGCGCTGATAGAGGCGGGCTTTCCGTGCCTGCTGTTCGCGCCCGATGGCGCGACCTTCCCGACGGTGCTGGAATCGGCGCAGCGCCTGCGTGAGGGTGGTGCAGAGACGATCATCTTCGCCCGCGACCCCGAAATTTTGCGCTTTGCCCGCACCCCCATCGAGCTGCCCGTCAAAGTGCCCGAAACGGTCTCGCCCATCGTGTATGCGGTGCTGGGGCAGCTGTTCGCCTATCACCTTGCGCTCGCCCGCGACCTGAACCCCGACCAGCCGCGCGGTCTGCAAAAAGTCACCCGCACGCGGTAGTCAGCATTGGTCAAGCGGGGTACAATCTAAGTGTGGCGCGGATTGTGCTGGGTGTCTGTGGCAGTGTGGCGGCATATCGGGCGTGCGATGTGGCGCGGGAGCTGATGCATCGTGGGCATACCGTGCATGTGGTGATGACCCCGCACGCCACCCGCCTGATTGCTCCCGCCACCTTCGCCGCGCTCACTGGCAACCCCGTCACGGTCGACACCTTCGATGAACCCCTGCCCGGTCAGATCGCGCATATCCGTCTGGCGCAGGACGCCAATCTGATTCTGATCGCGCCTGCCACCGCGCACACGATTGCCCGCCTCGCGCTGGGGCTGGCAGACGATATGCTGACCACCATCGCGCTGGCGACCTGCGCACCGATCCTGATTGCGCCCGCGATGAACCCCGCCATGTGGACGCATCCCACCACCCAGCTCCATGTGCAGACCCTGCAGGCGCGCGGCGTGGAGTTCATCGACCCCACCTACGGCATCATGGCGTGTGGCGACGAAGGCTGGGGCAAAATCGCCGACACACCGACCATCATCGAGGCGGTTGAACAACGCCTGCAACGCGCAAATGAACTTAACGGCGTTCGCGTGCTGGTGACCGCCGGTCCAACTTATGAGCCGATCGATCCGGTGCGCTTTATTGGCAACCGCTCCAGCGGCAAGATGGGCTATGCGGTGGCGCAAGCCGCTGCCGAGCGCGGCGCCGATGTGGTGCTGATCTCGGGTCCGACTGCGCTCCAGCCGCCCGCTGGCGTGAAGCTGATCCGCGTGCAGACCGCCGAACAGATGTTGCAGGCGGTGCTGGAACAGTTTGAGAGCTGCGACATATTCATCAGTGTCGCGGCAGTCGCGGACTATCGCCCTGAACGGGTCTATCCCCAGAAGCGCAAACGGGGCAACCGCGGCTGGCATCTGCGCCTTGTGCCGAACCCCGACATTCTGGGCACGGTCGCCCCGCGCAAAGGACATCGGTTGCTGGTAGGCTTCGCCGCCGAGACCGATAAGGCGCTCGAACACGCCCACCAGAAGCTCCTTCAGAAGGGGCTTGACCTGATCGCCGTCAACGATGTGCTGGAGCCAGAGAGCGGCTTCGAGGTGGACACCAATCGGCTCACATTGCTCTATGCGGACGGGCGCATCGAACCGTTGCCGCTGTTGCCCAAGCGCGTCGCGGCGCAACGGCTCATCGACGCGATTGTACGCCTGAGGGGGTTCAGCAGGGATGAGTAGCGTGATGAAAGTGCGTCGCAGGCGTCGCCGCTGGAAGCGTTTGCTGGCGTATCTGGCGCTGTTCTTTTTGAGCCTGATGCTGGGCGCCATGACCTTCGTCGGCGTGCTGTACTACCAGGTGGCGCAGATGATGCCCTCCGTCGAGGTGCTGGAAAACTACAAGCCGCGCGAGGCGAGCTATATCTACTCTGCCGATGGTGTGCTGCTGGCGCGTATCGCTGAAGAATACCGCGAACCTGCCGCGCTGAGCGAGATTCCAAAACACCTTATCAATGCCACGATTGCCAAAGAGGATCGGCGGTTCTGGCGCCATCATGGGGTCGACTGGCGTGGGGTCGCCCGCGCCGCGTGGATCAACCTCACGCAGGGCGAGATTCAGCAGGGTGGCAGCACGCTGACCCAGCAGTTAGCTCGCAACGCCTTCCTCACCCAGCGACGCACGGTCAGTCGCAAGCTGCAGGAGATTATTCTGGCGCAGGAGCTGGAGCGTCGCCTGAGCAAGGAGCGCATTCTGGAGCTGTACCTCAATCAGGTCTATTACGGCAACGGCGCGTATGGGGTCAAGGCGGCGGCGCGGGTCTATTTCAACAAGTCGCTGGATCAGCTCACGCTGGCAGAATGCGCCCTGTTAGCGGCTCTGCCGCAACGCCCATCGGCATACGAGCCGTTCGGCAATCCTGACGAGGCGATTCGCCAGCGCAATCTGGTGCTGGATTTGATGGCGCGGGAGGGCTATATCACGCCCGCCCAGCGCGACGCCGCCAAAAAGGAGCCGTTGCGCCTGACGAAGCGTCGCCCGCGTATGCAGTTCCGTGCGCCCTACGCCGTGATGGAAACTTTACGCCAGCTGGAAGACCTCTACGGGCGCGAGCTGCTGCTGCAGGGCAACATGAAGGTGTACACCACGCTTCATTCCCAGATGCAGGCAGCTGCCGAGCAGGCGCTGGAGCGAGGTATCCGCGAATTCGAATCGCGCGGGGTCAATCAGGGCGCGATTGTGCTGATCGATCTTCGCACGGGTGGCATCCGTGCCCTGGTTGGCGGGCGCAACTTCTATCAGTCGCAATATAACGCCATCACGCAGGGACGACGCCAGCCGGGTTCGGCGTTCAAACCCATCGTGTACGCCACCGCGTTCGAGCTGGGCAAACTTACGCCCACCAGCCGCATTCTGGACGCGCCTATCAGCCTGCCCTCGGGTGTACCGGGACGCCCCTGGCGACCGCAAAATGCCGATGGACGATACCGCGGCTCTATCACTGTCACGCGCGCACTGGCGTTCTCGGTGAACCTCCCTGCGGTTCGCGCGGGGATGATGGTCGGCGCCGACACGATTGTGCGGTTCGCCCGCGAGCGGTTCGGCTTCGAATCGCCGCTGGAACCGGTGCTGCCCATCGCGCTGGGCGCGTCGGCTGTCAAACCCATCGAGATGGCGGAAGCCTTCACTGTGTTCGCCACACACGGCAACCGCATCAAGCCGATTCTCATTCGGCGCGTGGTCGATCGCGACGGCGTGGTGCTGCTGGATCAGAAAGCGGAGGTATTCGAAGGGGTGCTGTCGGAGCAGAGCGCACGCTGGATCGACGAGATTCTGCGCGAGGCGGTTGTGCGCGGCACAGGGCGCGCCGCCAGTCGTATCCCGAACGCGCGCGGCAAAACGGGCACCACCAGCGACTACCGCGACGCATGGTTCATCGGCTACACCGACCGCTATCTGGCGGTGGTCTGGGTCGCCAGCGCCCACTATGATGAGCGCACGCACCGCTGGGAATACAAGCCGATGCAACGCATCTTTGGTGGCACCATCTGCACCCGCATCTGGGCAGATTTGATGGAGCAGGTGCTGAAAATCGATGCTCAGCTGCCCAAAGAGCCGCCCCCCTCACCCATATCCTCTCCCCCCGCTGGGCAGAGAGACACAGTTGAACCCCCTCCCCCCTCTGGGGAGAGGGTTGGGGTGAGGGGCGCAGGTGAACAGGAGGTAGGGGCGACACTCGCCCAGCCTGCCGTGCCGCCGCCTGCGAGCCAGCCTGAACCTGTCCCTGCTGGTCAAAACGCGCAGCCGATCCCAGCGGGCACACCCCGCACCAGCCCACCACCCCCGCCATCGCCTCCGCCACAACCGTCCAGACCGCCCGAAACGGTGTCGGTGCTGATCTGTGCCGACACAGGACTGCTCGCCACCGACTACTGCCCGGAGGTGGTACGACGCACCTTTCCAAAAGGCTCCGAGCCGAAACGCCATTGCCGTAAACATGGTCTCCGATAACCATGCAGGCACGCAGTGCGGGCGCGGGAACCGCGCCCCTGCACCCACGATTGAAAAGGACGATAACCATGCAGGCACGACCGAAACGCTATCTGGGCATCCGGTCCGAAGACAGGCGTCCGATACAGCCGCGCGAGTATGCGCTGCTCGTGTTCATCGGGCTGGCGGTGATGACGCTGGTGGCGCGGCTCTGGTATCTGCAGGTGCTGCATGGGGAGGAGCTGGCGACGCGGGCGGAGCTGGTGCGCACGCGCCTGATACGAATCCCGCCTCCGCGCGGGCTGATCGTTGACCGTCAGGGGCGCACACTCGCCACTAATCGCGCCCAGATCGTGGTCAGCGTGCTGCCCGACCTGTTGCGCAAGAACCCACAGCGCATCCCGCTCGTCGCCAGCCGACTCAAGATGTCGCCCGACGAGCTGCGCGAACTGATTATGAACCCGCGCATCAACCCCTATGTGCCCCTGATTGTACGCAAGGGCGTTACCTACGAACAGGCGGTTGACCTGCTGGAGAGTCAGTATAACCTGCCAGAGGTGGAGGTCTCTCTGCAGGCGATGCGCTGGTATCCCTATGGTAAGGCGTTCGCCCACCTGATTGGCTATGTGGGACAGATTTCCGAAGAGGAGCTGACCTACTACCAGCAGCAGGCGACGGCTGGCGACGGGTTCGCAGGCGCAGATGAAACGGCGCCCATCGCACGCCGAGCCATCTATGACGGCACCGACTTCGTGGGCAAAAGCGGGCTGGAACGCCAGTACGAACGCTACCTGCACGGTCTGCCCGGCGGCGAGCAGGTGGAGGTAACGCCCCTGGGACGGCGCGTGCGCACCCTCCAGCAGCTGGAGCCTGTGCCCGGCGCACGGCTGGTGCTGAGCATCGATGCAAGGCTCCAGCAGCGGGCGCATGAACTGCTGCAGGGTCATGTGGGCGCGCTGGTGGCTCTGGACCCGCGCACGGGCGAGGTGCTGGCATGCGCGAGCCAGCCCGCGTTTGATCCCAACCTGTTCGTGCCGCGCATCCCTTCCGACATCTGGCGTGCGCTGCTGAACGACCCGCGCGCCCCGCTCAACAATCGGGCTATCCAGTCTGCCTACGCGCCCGGTTCCGCCTTCAAGCCCATCGTCGCGCTCGCGGGGCTGGAGACAGGCGTGCTGACCACGCGCTCCCATGTCTCCTGCCCGGGCGGCTATCAGCTGGGGCGGCGATTCTTCCGCTGCTGGCGACGGCACGGCTTCGTGGATTTCTATAACTCCATCGCTCAATCGTGCGACACCTTTTATTACATCGCGGCGCAGAAGCTGGGTCCGGAGCGGCTGGCGCACTGGTCGCGGCTATTCGGGCTGGGCGAGCCGACGGGCATCGACCTGCCGCACGAGCGCAAAGGGCTGGTGCCCGACCCCGACTGGAAACGCGCCACACTCCAGCAGCCCTGGTTCGGTGGCGAGACGCTCAACTACGGCATCGGGCAGGGCTACCTGCTCACCACACCCCTGCAGATGGCGGTCGCCACGATGGGGATTGCCAATCGCGGCGTCATCTATCGCCCGCATCTGGTGCGCCAGATTATCGCGCCCGACGGCTCCGCGCTGTACACGGCGAAGCCTGCAGTGATCCGTCGCATTCAGGCATCGCCCGAAAACTGGGACGCAATCATCGAGAGCATGGTGGGCGTGGTGGAGCGGGGCACGGCGCGTCGGGCGAAGATTGCCGGCATCCGGGTGGCGGGCAAAACGGGTTCCGCCGAGTTTCGCAAGGGCGGTAAGACCCACTCATGGTTTATTGCCTTCGCGCCTGCCGACAACCCGCGCGTGGTAGTCTGCGTGATGGCGGAGGAAGCAGGGCACGGCAGCGAGGTCGCCGTGCCCATCGCCACCGAATGGCTCAAAACCTTTTTTGACCATTTCAATCCCTCAGAGGTAGGCTACAAACCGTGTACACGGTCGGGAACTAAGTTTCAATCCCTCAGAGGTAGGCTACAAACCGCTGGGTGGTAACACAT
>JBBIML010000026.1:0-38862 GCA_037444405.1 Armatimonadota bacterium | reverse complement strand
CGGCTCAGCCCCTCAAATCATGCGGTCGGGCATGGTTTCGGTCAGCGTCCGAAGCCGCCGCCGAAGCCCCCGCCGCCGCGGAAGCCCCCGCCGCCCAGTCCACCGCCGAAGCCGCCAAAACCGCCGAAGCCGCCAAAGCCACCATAACCGCCAAAGCCACCCAGACCACCAGTCGCCATCTCATACTGGGCGTAGGAGATTACATTCCCGCCCAGCAGGGTGGCAATCATCAAAGGATTGGCGGTCATCAGTTGAATCTTCTCAGGCAGGTTCAGCTGGGGCGCAGCCTCTTCTGGGGGTACAGGGGCAGTGGTGGTCGGAGCTTCTTCGGGCTTGCGCACAGTGACATAGTAGACGCCGCTCTCGATGCGATAGGTGAGATCGAGCTGGCGCAAGATGGTGTTCAGCGCCACTTCGAACGGCACATCGGTCAGCGAGACGGTCACCGTGCCCTGCACCTGCGGGTCGATCGAGTAGTTGGCGTTGACGCTCTCGAACAGCTGCTTCAGCACATAGCGGATGTCCGCCTGGTCATATTTGACCGTGACGCGCTTTTGCGACAGGTCGGGCTGTCCACCGCCCTCCTGCGCCAGCGTAATGGCTGCGCTCAGCAGCAGCCCTCCGACAATCAGCCCTATCAGTTTGCGTGCCATTTTCGTCAACCTCCGTTAAGGTATACGCGCCCGTCGCGCTTTCGTTTCTCAGATTCCGGGTGCGCCGCCACCGCGTGGTCCGCGCCCGCCGCTCGGTGTTCCGATGCCCGGTGGCGCGCCAGGCATGCCGGGCGCCCCTGCACCGCCGCCACCTCCTGCGCCGCCAGCACCGCCAGTGGTTGCCACACCCGGCGGCTCATAGGGTACCCGCACCTCACGCGGATTCCCTTTCGACCGCCGCAGGATAACTCCTTCCCGCGTGATGGCAGCCACCTGAAATTCGCCGACCCGGTCGCCAGGATAGACAATCTGCGGCAGTTCGCCCTCCTGTTCGAGGATTGCCGAGATCGTTTGCCCAAAGATCAGCCCTGCCACCCGCCGCTTCGGCTGGGGTTCGTAAGGTTCAGGGAGTTCGATTCTGGGCGGCTTGGGCGGGCTGGCGACCAGCACGAACGGTGCCCGGTTGAAGGCGTCCGCCTGCATCGCTTCGACCTCTTCCGGCAGCAGTGCGAAGGGGTCTTTGCGTGGGCGGAAGGACGGCTGGGGCGTCGTTGGCTGCGCCGGAGCCATCGCCGTCGTCGACGGCTGGAACGAGGGTGGCGCCGCACCGGGCGGTTGCGGCGGGGGTGTCGCGATGGGAGGCTGCGCAGGCGGCGGCGATTCGCCACCACCGCCACCCGTCAACAGGAAGATGGCGGCGATCGCAATCACCACCAGCAATATTACCGCCACCGCTAACGCTATCTGCGTTTCTTTCTTCATCCTGTCTCACTCCCACTACTGTATTTTACCATGCCGAATAGCTCGCTCAGATGCCCGGTCCAGGCGGGCGACCACTACCAGAGGGACCAAACCCACCGAACCCGCCAGGCGCTGGCGGACCGCCAAACCCGCCGGGCATTCCGCCGCCAGCACCGCCGCCGCTGCCCGATGGCACGGGCGAGCCAGCGGGACCTTTCGGGTAGACGAACACGGTCAGCGTGTAGCTCCCGATCAGGTTCGGGCTGGTACCCTGAATCGCCAGCCCATCCACCAGCACCAGCAGGTTCGGCACATTGTTCCACTGGCGCACATGGCGCAGCAACCCTTCAAAGGACGATGCGCGCACCTGTACCGTGCCAATCGGGAACACCAGCACCAGCTCCGGTATCTGGTTCGGATCGGTCGGCGGACCAGGCAGCTGGACAGCGTAGAGGCGTTGCACGCCCGTCTTTTCGGGCCACGCCTCCAGCTTCTTGCCGATCTCGCGCACCATCTCGTGCCATTGCACCCACGCCTGCAGGCGATCGGCGAGGCTGATCGTGCTTTTGGGCATGCGCCGCTGGTAGATCACCTGCAGCGCCGCTTCCGACTCTTTGACCTTGCGCTGGGCTTGTTCCACCAGCTGCTGCGCCTCCGGGATCATCGCCACCTTCTCCTGCAGGCTCTCGTTATAAGTTTCGTGATAGGCAATGTTCTGCGCCGTGGGGCGAATGCCCAGCAGATAGATGGCGGCAGCGACCACTATCGTGGCGACCAGCCCAATCGATATCCGCGCGAAAAGTGTTAAGCCTTTCATGGTTGGACCTCTTCAGATGCCGACTCCGCCGCGCATGCCAGGAGGCGGCGCCGCTGCTGGGGCGCCCATCGGACCTGGTATCCCACCCGTTGGCGAGCCAAGCGCTCCTGCACCCAGCTGGGAGGGCGGCTGCAGGGGCATAATCGGCTCTTTAAGCATGGCGACCACCTGGAACTGCATCAACCCGGCAGGTGAGCCACCCTGACCTGCTGTACCAGTGGCTGGCGACATCGGCGCACCAAAGCCCGGTGGAGGGGGCGCTCCGCCGGCTCCTGTCAGTCCGCCTATTGTTGGTCCAGCAGGCGCACCGCCGCCGATGCCAAGACCCGGCAACGCACCTGCCTGACCCGCGCCGCCAGGCGCATAGCCAGGCGTCTGTGTGGTCAGGCTCACCGCTGTAAAGAGCGGGCAACGGTACATCGTCTGCAAATACAGTCCGATCTCCTTCGGTCCCTTCGCAAATGCCGTGATTTGCAGCTGGTTCCCCTGCGCCACCTGCAATTGAGTATAGCGCACACGCGGGGAGGTGTAGCGAGCCACCTCGCTGTAGAGTTCAGGATAACGCAGGTTGTGCCGCTGCACCATCTTGACCCATTCTGATTTCGCCAGCGTGATCTGGGCATTCTGGATCAACTGCTGTGCCTGCTGAACGAGGCTATCGACCTGCGCTGCCTGCACCTCCAGCTGCTGTTTCTCCTCCTGCAGCTGGGCGAGGCGGCTCTGCGTGTTGATCATCCAGAACACCATCAGCGCGTTCACCACCACGAACAGCAGCACCAGCAGCACCACAATCTGTTTATTCAGCTTCCGCTGCCGAACATAATCGGGAACAAGGTTCAGTTTCATGCTGAGCGAACCTCCTCAAAAGCACGGGTGCAACGCCATGCCAATCGCGACGGCGAGCTGATGGGCATGGGCGGCGACATATTCGGGTCCGTGCCGTCGCACATTGAGCTGCACGCCCCGAATCGGGTTTGCGACGCTGGTCGGGATGCCGATGGAGGTGGCGATGAACTGGTCGAGGTTCGGAATGACCGCGCCGCCGCCACAGAGCAAGATGTGTTGAATCTCGATCTGGGAGTGGCGGCTGCGGAAATATTCGACCGAGCGCCGAATCTCGCTGATCAGCTCCTCCAGCAGGGGATAGATCGCCTGGAAAACCTGCACCTTGCGGGCGTCGGTCGCCGGTTGGGGTGTGGGGAGCGCGCCTTCTTCGGGTGCAGGGGCGGCGGGCGTTTCGAACGGCGACGGCGGCACATCGGGCGCAGCGCCCGTGTCGCTCTCAGGTTCGGGTTGTGGCGGGTTATCCAGTCCGGGCATCGGCGCCGATTCGCTGCCGGCGAACGGCATCCCGCCTGTGGCAGGTGGGATGGTCGGTACGCCGCCCAGCGTCGGCGTGTAGAAGCCGCCTGGCGTCCCGAACGGGCTTCCTATCGGCACCTGCTCCATCAGCACCTCCGCAAACTGCAGCTTCAACTGCTCCGCCTCCGATTCGGGCACAAGCAATCGCTCGGCGATCGAGCGGGTCAGCATATCGCCGCCGGTAGGCAGCACGCGCGGGAAGCTCAAAAGCCCCCGATCGTAGATATCGATGGAGGTCGCGCTCGCGCCTAAGTTAATCACCACCACCGCGCCCTGTTGCATGTCGGGCTGGCTCAACACGAGGCTGCGCCCCAGCGCCAGCGGTTCCACATCGATGGCGTACGGCTCCAGCCCCACCTTATCGGCGATATCGACCAGCCCGTCGACGGCATCCTGCTGGGCGACCGCCAGCACCACCTCCATGTTCGGGTCCTGTGGGTCTTCGCCGGGGCGATGAATGATCTCATAGGCGGACTGCACGCGCGTGTCGGCAAACGGAATGTTGCGCTGAATCTCCCAGTCCATGTGGCTGCGCAGTTCGACGGGGTTCATGCGGGGCACTTCGAGGATGCGCACCACGACGGCGTTCTGCCCCGCCAGGGAGAACACCGCCTGTTTGGTGCTGATGCCCGAATCGCTCAGCAGGCGTTTGAGGGTGGCGGCGACGGCGTTTTTATCGATGACGCCGCCCGCGTCCACCGCGCCTTCGGGCGTGGGTGCCAGCCCCACATTCAGCAACACGGGCGGCTTGCCCGCCCGCACCTCCGCCACCTTGATAAAGCGCGTGCCGATATCGATCCCTACAGCTACGCTCGGTTGCTTCGCCATTCGCTCTCTCCTCGCTGTTTCGGCAGGAGCGTCCGCTCTCCTGCTATTACCTGTTTCGGCAAAGGCGCGGCTATTCCTGCCACTTTGCCGATAGGTCAGGATTGTACCCCAAACCGTTTCGCGTGCTGTCCACGATTTCCTGCTTTTTAAGACGGTTTCCGTCTTTTCGAGTCTCGCAAATGGGGTTTTAGCGCAGTCGCACAATGGTGACGCCCTCGCCGCCCTGCTCGCGGGGGGCTAACTGGAAGGAGGCGACCTGTGGATGCTGGCTCAGATAGTCATGCACGGCTTTGCGCAGGGCGCCTGTGCCTCGCCCGTGCAGGATACGCACGGTCTCGTAGCCGGTGAGCAGGGCGTCGTCCAGATACTTTTCCAGCAGTGGCAGCGCTTCGTCGACGCGCATCTGGCGGATGACCAGCTCCTGCGGCACGGGTTGCGGTGGGCGTGGGCGTCTGGGCAGGACGCGCGGGCGTGCGGGCGGCGGAGCGACCGGCTCCAGATCGTCGCGCTCCACCGGGAGGCGCAGCTTGCCGATGAACACCATCGCCCTGCCATCAGGGTGCAGTTCGACCAGCGTGCCCACCTGCCCCAGTGAGCGCACGCGCACCTGCATGCCCGGCGTCAGCTCGGCTGGCGCCGGGGGCGACTCGGCGGGTTCAAGCCGCAGCTGCTCGCGAGCGTGCTGCTGGAGCGATTGCAATTGCTCGCGGATCGCAACGGTCTGCTTGCTCTCGCGGCTTGCCTGGCGCAGTTGCTGGAAGAGCCGTTCCGCTTCGTCGCGAATCTGTTTGAGCAGGGCTTCCAGCTCCTGCTGGGCGCGTTCGCGGGCGGTGCGTCGCGCCTGCTCGGCGGCGCGCAGCTCCTGCTGGAGTTGCCCCTCCAGCTGTTTCAGCTGCTCGTTGCGGGCGTGCCATTCGGCTTCAGCCTGCTCGGCGGCGCGCTGCGCCGCCTCCATCTTGCGCAACATCTGCATGATATCGATTTGCTGGGCGCCCAGCGATTGCAACGCGAGCTGCACCACAGGTTCGGGCAAGCCGAGCCGTTGCGCGATTTCGATCGCGTGGCTGGCGCCCGGCACGCCCATGCGCAGCCGATAGGTGGGCTGCAGCGTCTCCAGATCGAACTCCATCGAGGCGTTCTGCAGCTGGGGATGTTCGTAAGCGAAGGCTTTGAGTTCGCCGTAGTGCGTGGTTGCCAGCACGCGCGCGCCGCGTTCCAGCAGACTAACCAGAATCGCGCGGGCGAGCGCAGCACCCTCCGTCGGATCGGTGCCCGCGCCAATCTCGTCCAGCAGCACCAGGCTGTTCGCCCCCGATTCCTTTAAGAATCGCACGATATGGCGCATATGCCCCGAAAAGGTGGACAGCGACTGTTGCAGGCTCTGTTCGTCGCCAATATCGGCGTAGATGCCGCGCGGGATAGCGATGTGCGTGCCGTCGCGGGCAGGCAGGTGCAAGCCCAGCAGCGGCATCAGCGTCAGCAGCCCCACCGTTTTGAGCGTCACGGTCTTGCCGCCCGTGTTAGGTCCTGTGATGAGCAGACCGCTGAACGCGCCGCCCAGCTCGAGATCGATGGGCACGACTCGCTCGCGCGGGATCATCGGGTGGCGTGCGCCGCGCAGTCGCCAGTAGCCGCTGGTGTTGATTATCGGGGCGGTGCAGTCCCAGTCGAGCGCGAGTCGCCCCGCCGCCAGAATCGCATCCAGCTCGCCCAGTGTCTCAGCGGTCTGCAGCAGGGCATCTGCGTGCGCCTCCACCGCGCGGGACAGCCCGTTCAGAATGGCTTCGATTTCTTCCTGCTCCAGCGATTGCAGTTCGCGCAGGCGGTTGCCCAGCTCCACGATTGGCTCTGGCTCCACGAAGAGCGTCGCGCCGCTCATGCTGGTGTCATGCACCAGCCCGCGCACGCGCCCACGAAACTCGCTGCGCACAGGCAGGCAGTAGCGTCCCGCCCGCAGCGTGTAGAGCGGCTCCTGCAGCCAGTCGCGCCATTTGTGGATTAGCTCCTGCAGCTGTTCGGTGATGCGTTTTTGCAGGCGTTGCTGGTCGCGTCGCAGCTGGGCGAGGCGTTCGCTGGCGGTGTCCAGTATCTCGCCCGATGGCGCGATGCAGTCGCTGATGGCGCGCTCTAATGCGCTGAAGGTGTGCAGATGGTGCGCGTAAGCCGCCAGCGCGGGGTAGCGTTCGGCGCGGGGCAGCAGATGCGCTCTGTATTGACGGGCGGTCTGCATCAGCGTGAGCAGTGAAAGCAGTTCGTCGGGTGCGAGCAGTCCGCCGCGCGCAGCTTTGTGGATGGCGGGTCGCACCTCACGCAGGCGCATCGGGGGCGGCGGCTCGCGCTGCAGCAGGCGCACGGCGTCGTCCGTCTCTTTGAGCCGCTGCGCCACCTGAGCGGCATCGTCGCTCAGCGGTCGCTCGCGGGCACGCCCGCTGCCCAGCGGGGTCTCTGCCCGCCGCGCCCACTCACCCCGCACGAACTCCAGCTCCAGTACCTGCAGGCTGTGCGCGTCCCACTCCACAAAGTCCAATCTTACCCGATAGCAGCCCGCTACAGAGTGGCGGACTCGGCGGCGTTCAGCGGCACGCCCTCCAGCAGCTTGCCTGCCAGCCAGCGGGCGTCCGCCACGCGAATATCTTCGGGCACGCGCTGACCTGTGGTGAAGTAGGCAATCGGCAGCGGATGACGCATGCAGAGATTGACGCAGTTGCCGAACCGCACCGCCTCGTCCACTTTGGTCAATATCAGCGCTTCGGGGTCAAAGATTCGAAAGCGCATAAACGATTCTTCCAGCACGGCGGTGTCGGCAGTGGCGCTCAGCACCAGATAGACCTGCGCGTTCAGCGGCGCGAGCGCGGCGTGCAGGGCGTTCAGGTGTGCCTCGTCGCGCTGGCTGCGCCCCACCGTGTCGATCAGCACCAGTTCAGCGTCCCGAAACAGCTCCAGTCCCTCCTGCGCTTCGTCGGCGGTGGTCGCCACATGCAGGGGCAGGTTCATGATGCCCGCGTAGGTGCGCAGCTGCTCAATCGCGCCGATTCGATAGGTGTCCAGCGAGAGCAGCGCCACCGCGCGGCTGTAATCGAGCGCATGGATGGCTGCCAGCTTGGCAATCGTGGTGGTCTTGCCGACGCCGGTGGGACCGACGAGCGCGATAATCTGGCGGGCGCGGCTGTCGCGGGCGATCGCGCCGCCGATGGGGATTCGGGCAATCAGTGTGCGCTGGAGCGCGTCGACGGCGGCGTTCTGGGGCAGGCGTGGCACACGACGCAGCAGCTCGCGGGCGATTTCTGGCTCCACCCCCGCCTTGAGCAGCGGGCGCCACAGCGGATGCTCATCGCCGATGTTCGCCACCGCCGTGGTGAGCGTGGGTGGCGGCTCTTCACCCATCATGTGGGCGTACATCGCCTGCACCAGCGAGCGTATCTCCTGCACCTCGCGTTCCAGCTGGCGCACCCGACCCTGCAACGGGTCGTACTGCTCCACACCCTTCGGCTCCACACCGCCTGCGCGCGGCGATGGCTCGCTGCTCGATTCGGTGCGAGCGCCGCGCGAGCGACCCCTGCCTAGCTGGGGCGGCGCGCTGACCTCAACAGACGGCTCCGCCTCCTCCACACCTGCCACAATCTCCACCATCGGCTTACGGCGGAACAGCCCGCCCCGATGAACCACTCGCTCGCTCAGGATCACCGCGTTCGGTCCCAGCTCCTGGCGCATCTTCAGCAGCGCTTCCAGCTTCGTCGGTGCCAGATAGGTTCTGACCTGCATGCTCAACAATCCCCGTATAAATATCGGCAGTTGCGCCCGATTTCTGGAGCGTGGGAACCACCGCGCGGGGCTGTTCGTTCACAATTAAACGCGCAGCCACCCAAAACGGCTGCAGCAAAGGAGGTAGAGACGATGAGATGCAGGGCGACTCTGATACTGTGCATGGCGATCGCGGGCGCCGTGCTGGCAAGCACGCGCGAGGTGGAGGTCGGACCGAACTTCCAGCTCATCTTCCGCGACACCTATACGGGCACCCGTGAGACGATTATCGATGTGGGCGATAGCGTGCGCTGGGTCTGGCGCAGCGGCTTTCACACCACCACCTCCTACGATAACCTCTGGGACTCGGAGATCAGCTCGGTTCAGCGCACCTTCACCTACACTTTCAATCAGCCCGGCGTGTATGAGTATTACTGCATTCCGCATGAATTTGCCGGGATGACGGGCGTGGTACGGGTGCGGCGTCAGGGCGATGTCGACTTCAGCGGTTGCGTCGATGACGCCGACCTGTTGAGCGTGCTGTTCAACTTTGGCGCGACGGGCGCCCGACCCGAAGATGTGAACTACGATCGGGTGGTGGACGACGCCGACCTGCTGATCGTGCTGTTCAACTTCGGACAGGGTTGCTGACCCTTCACCCTTTTACTTTCGCAGGAAGAAAGTACGGGCGCGGTCACCGCGCCCGTACCTTGTTGCTAACCCTCGCTCGCGCTCTGAATCCCCTGAAGCGCTTACAGGTCACCGCGCCCGTACCTTGTTGCTAACCCCTCACCTCTTTACTTTCGCAAAAGGGTACAATCCCGTCGATGGCACGGCTCCTGCTCAAGATCGGGGCGCTCCTGCGCATCTACATGGAGGACAGCCTCGCCTATCGCGCCAGCGCGTTCATCTGGATGCTGACCGATGTGGTGCAGTGCCTGGTGATGCCGCTGGTGTGGCTGTCGGCATACAACGGGCGCGCCGCGCTCGGAGGCTACCAGCCCGGCGAGATGGTCAGCTACTATGTGGTGATGGCGCTCGTGACCAACTTCATCGTCAGCCACCTGATGTGGGATCTGGCGTGGGAGATCAAGGAGGGCGTGCTCTCGCAGTGGCTGTTGCGTCCTGTGCCCGTGTTCTGGATGCTGTTCGCGCGCAACATTTCGTGGCGGCTGTTGCGCATGGTGCTGTTTGTGCCCGTTGCGCTGCTGGCATGGCTCTATTACGGTCAGAAGGTGTCGCTGGCGCCGCTCGATCTGGGCGCGCTGTTCTGGCTGAGTGTTGTGCTGGGGCATCTAGTGTCGTTCCTGATGGCGTTCGCGCTGGCATGTCTGGCGTTCTGGCTGCAGGAGGCGCAGAGCGTGTTCTCGCTCTACTACGCGCCGATGCTGCTGCTGTCGGGCTGGGTCGCGCCGATCGGGCTGATGCCGGGCTGGCTGCAGGCGCTGGCGGTTGGGCTGCCGTTCCGATACACGACGGCGGTGCCTGTGGAGATTGCGATTGGCAAGCTGACCAGCGAAGCCGCATGGCTGAGCCTCGCGGGGCAAATCGTCTGGACAGGGCTGGCGGCACTGCTGGGCGCGTTCCTGTGGCGAAAGGGCGTGCGCCAATACAGCGGGGTGGGAATGTGAAGCGGCTGGCGTTCTACGCGCGGGTCTATCGGGCATTCCTGCGCTCCAGTCTGGTGCGCGAGATGGAGTTCCGCGCCAACTTCTGGGCGAAGATGTTCTACAACCTGCTCTGGCTGGGCTTTTTCCTCGCGACGCTCAAGATTATCTATCGGCACACGGAGGCGATTGCGGACTGGACGGAACCCGAAGCGCTGGTGCTGGCAGCCACGCTCTACTTTCTGGACGCGCTGATCACGGCGTTCTTCTATTTCGGGCTGTCGGAGCTGCCCACGATGGTGCGTCAGGGCACGCTCGACTATGTGCTGGTGAAGCCGGTCGATTCGCAGTTCTGGCTCTCTCTGCGGCGGGTGAACTTCGACCAGCTCGGCTCGCTGATGGTGGCGGTGCTGCTGGGCGTTTACGCGCTGCTCTCGCTGGGCTACATCCCACCGCTGACGAACATCCTGCTCTATCTGGGCATGGTGGCGATGGGCGTGCTGATCTTCTATTCGTTCCACTTTATGATGATGACGCTGAGCATCTGGCTGGTGCGCGTGGAGAATCTGTGGGTGCTATCGGATGTGTTCGCGCAGATCGGGCGCTTTCCGACCGATGTGTTCGACGCGGTGTTGCGCCGGCTGTTCACCTATGTGTTGCCGGTGGCGTTTCTGGCGACGATTCCTGCGAAGGCGCTGCTGGGCAAGGCATCAAGTGGCTTCCTGCTGTTTGCGACGCTCTGGGCGCTGGCGTTCTTTATTGCGGGTCGTCTCTTCTGGCGCTTCGCCCTGCGCAGCTACACCAGCGCCAGTTCGTGAAGGCTGGTTTACCACCGCACTCCCTTAGCGTAAAGGAATCCACCAGATCTCAAGGGCGTTTTCAGCCCAGCCAAAGCTGATACAAACGAATAACACCAAAAGATGTATTCAATTTACGATGCTTCTCAGGGTTTGGGAAAGCAAGCCAGAAGCTCTGTTTACCTGTCACGAAACACAGCTTAAGAGCAGAATATTGCGCTTTCAGCTGCTGATAGACTTTCGTATCGGCAGGTATTGTACAGCGTTTCTGGAAGCGCCCACCCGTTTCACTCCAGAGTTCCCTCACCGCCAAATCTGAATCAGCATTTTTTCGCAGGTGCTTGACCGTGTACAGAGTGGGTTCGTCCACAGCAAGCACGGACTCCCCAATGAACGGTTTGCTCAACCATCCGCGTCTCCCCTCTCTGTCGATAGAGATAATTTCCTTATAAAGATCAAAGTAGATAAGTCCATTCTTGTCAACTCCAAGCAGTGATCCATCTTGGGTGAGGGCAGCATAGCTCTGAAGCGCTCTGGTATAAGCATCTGAGAGTGCTTGCAGAAGGGTTCCTTGCGCATCATAGATGTCGATACGGCGTGTTCTGCCAGTGCCATCTACATTTGACCGTTCGCAAAGCACATAAAGAAGACCGTTGACTCCATATGAAGCATCTTTGATATAAAAGCCTCTTGTTGCTTTCAGTCGGTGTCCCTCTCCATATCCATGAGCAAAATTATATTTTACACTTCTAATAAATTTACCGCCTCTATCAAACAAATCTAACTGATATATCGAGTCACTGGCTTCATCAGGTTCACAGGTGCTGATTATGGCTATGTGATCGCCCTCTGGTGCAACAAGAAGGCGCAGTGCGCCCAACACCCGATCGGGTTCATGCTCAGGGTACCCTACTATAACCCGAAGGGGTATTTGCCCTGGCTTTTGACCATACGAAACGGCGAACAATTGCTGTGATTTGGACATCCCAAGTTTTTGAACCCTCCAGCGCTTACTCGTTCCGCTCAGGCAAGGGACGCACCATCATCACATCCACCCGATCCGCCTTGAAGTCAAGATAGTACAGCTTCCCCCAACGATCCACATCCCACTGCCTGGCTGGATTCATAATACCAGGCGCTGCAAACTGATACAAACCCACAATTGCCCGCAACCCAACCCGCCTGCCTCGCTCATCATACTCCATCACCCTTATCGGACGCAACACTTCCAAATCAATCGGCACAACTGTGTACCACCGCATCTCAGGCTGCTCCATAAACATCAAAATATGACCCCGACCATCAATCAGGTATGCCCAAGATATCACCGTTAGACCCCTCTCAATTTCGTTCAATGGCTCTGCCGGCACCTGAAACTCCCGCAACTGACGCCCAGAGGTATCATAAACCGTCACATGCTTCTGCTTGAACGCAACAACCGACTCCTCCATATATAACTCCCCATCGGTTCCAAAAGCCCGACGGGTCACCCACTGAACAGGATCCTCAGTGACTAACTCCCAGATATAACCGCGCCGATCCACCACTCCATACGGCAATATTTTGTAAGTCCCATTCGGATCAATACTCAAACGCAAAATTTTAGGCTCCGTTATGGGCACGGAACCCTCGTGGGACACCAGCTCGCTTGCCCCCATATACACATTTCCTTCCAGATCGGTCGTGAAGACCTCAGCAGCAGAGTAAGAGTACACCGGCGCCGATCGGCACTGCTCGGTCAGCCGCAGGGACAGCTCCTTCTGATAATCGCCTTGCGCGTCAAAGACGGCAAACTCGCCTCCACCACGCAGGTAAATCGTGCCATTCGGCGCCACCGTCATATAACTTGCCCACTCTTCATTGATTACTATCTTGCGCACCAAACGCCCCTGACGATTGAATACCTTGACAAAGCATTTTTTCCCACTTTCGTCACTATTGATGGTATCCAGGAAGTAGAACAGGTTACCATCCCAGCTGACGCAAAAGGTCGCAGGACCTTCACCCAGCATCCCCTCGCGGTCAACATCTGGAGGTATATCGGGAAAGAGTTTCACCCCCAACTGGTCTTCCTTCTCTCCATACAGGATAGAAAAGAGTTTTACAGGGGGCGGCACGGTTTGGGTTTGCGCCAGTGAGGATGCCAACCGATGCCCGGCTGGTAGGACAGTCCCGAGCAAACCTATCAGCCCAAAGCCGATCCTAGCTATCTTCCACATCGCTATCCCTCCTCATCCTATTTTACCCATCTGGTGTCATCTCCACTAATTCCCTCAGCCGGTATCTTCTGTTGAGAAACACTCTCCAGATATCCACTCCGTCCCTACCATCGTCTCTTAGCCCATAACTTTGTTCATTCTGATGAATATGGACCTTATTACCCCCCCTTCTAACACAGGCGTCTATCGTGTAAATCTGAGCTTCCCATCTTCGTCTATCCCGATCATACCACCTTTCTAGTATTTGATAGACAATTTCCACATGCCGACCAGGCGCAGCGAGAATATCACCTGGCTCCATCCGAGCAATCGTCTGAGCCCGAGTATAGTTTTCGTCCATCATGCCACTGACATTAACCCGCCAGTAGGTACCCCGCCGACTACCCCAATTGTACCCTGCCCACCGAGCAACCGCACAAACAAAACCTGAACAATCCACACCATAGCCATTGTAGGGAGTATGCCATTCAGCACGCACATCGGCGCGTCCCCCGTACCAGTAACCACCCCACTCATAGGGAACCTCTAAAAAGGAGGTCGCCCATTCGACAAGCCTGCGTTTGCGCTCCGTCTGGATATCGCTCCTCACCTGGCGCACACTGATGCGAGTCGCCAGTTCTTGCTGTTCATCACAGTTCTGGCTCCAGGTGTGGTTCCAGTTAATGATGTCATCTTGATCAGACGGTTGCCACGCACCAGGTGTCGGCCCAGAACTCTGAATGCGCTGGGTTCTGCCTTGCCGATCTTGCCAGCTGACCCGCACCTGAAACCGATGGGTTCCCATCGAAAGACGCACTGGTCTGAATCCCCAACCGCTACCGTTATCTCCAAAAGCAGGTTGTGCGTATGCAGGATAGATATAGAAATATCTGCGTCTGCTGCTTGAGGCTTGTGAGAACCTGGTTTCGACATCGACTTCATGGCGAAGTTCGTACCATCGAACGGTCAACTCAGGTCCCCACCACTCACGCACGCGCCTATCGATGGTAAACGCAACGCCTGTCGGTTCAAAATGCAAGCCCTCACCACCGCCGCCATCACTATTGTAGATTATTCCCGTTCGAAGCCACCTTCCATCATTACTGAACCAGACGCCGCGATTCTCAGGATCATACCGCAAGCCTGTGTAATATTCGCCATCCGAAGCACGAATCACCGCCCAGATCGCCAAGTCCTGATTCTCAAAGGGATAGGCGTTGGAAGGATCGCTCTCGTTGCGATAGATAACATACGCTTCCCTCGGACGCGGATAAACAATCAACTCCCGCACAGAATGACACTGGATTGTGCGATTATCACGCTGCAGGGTGTAGGTCACGATAATCCGCACCCGATCGTTCCGATCACGGCTGGGACGCTGCGCTGTCACAGTAAAGGTGGAGCCTGTACCACTGGTGGGGCTGAGCTGCCCGTTGCTCTGAATGACCTGCCACTGATAGGTACCGTCTCCCTCACTGGCACGAGCATGGAAAGTGAATTGATCCCCATCCCAGAGATAGCCAGGATTTTCTTCTATTTGCACGTTGCAGCCTTCATCCTCCTCGCAATTGCTGGCGCCAAGATTTTCAATCACCATATCCAGATCGCTCCAGTCAACGGCTCCATCGCCGTTGATGTCAGAGCGCAGGAATTGCGTCTCCATATCGCCAACAACCTGCGCAATGTCCGTGAGGTCTACTCTGCCGTTGCCATTCGCGTCGCCCTCCAGCCAGAACGGGTTGCGCGCCAGCACGATGGAGCCATCGTCCCTACCGTACACGAAGTATCGATTATTCGGGGAAAATACCAGCCCTATTACAGAAAGAGTCTCCTCATCGTAACGCAGACGCAGTGAACCACCCAATACCTGCCAAAAACGAATACTGCTCCAATCGCCTGTAACAAGTGTTAGCCCATCACCTGTGAAGGCGACTCTTACTGCCTCTCCACGGCTGAGAGGACCATATCGGCGGGTTGGAGGAAGGGTGCTTGGAGCATTGGCTGGTACCTGCCATAAGTTGGCAAACACTGGATGTTCTTCCTCTTTCCATCGGATTGCACCCTCTCCACTGGCAATTGTTAGCTGCGGTTGGCATCCATCCGAAGAAGCAATCGCTATGTTTGTAGCGCCATTTAAATATCCCTGCAGAGTACGCACCTTGCGTCCAGTTCGGACAGAATACATATAGAGGTTTCCACCCTGATTCCAGTCGGCAACAACAATAAAATTATTGTCAGGGGTGAAGCAAACATCAAAGGGATTTCCAATACCTCCAGTAATCTGACCCCCCAGAGTCCAGTTATCAGTACGCCAGAGCCAAACACTGCTACTACCAACACCATATCCACAGCTCGCCAGTAGCTGCCCATCGGGCGAAAAGCGGACAGAAAGTTGCCTAGATGAGGAAGCAAACTCATGTACTAACTGCTGATCTGACCATCGCCACACTCGGACAGCCCCTTCATAGGTGCTAAAAGGAGCATACGCAGCCGCTAAGAGATAGGACAACCCTCCCGCGAGAGGAGAAAAAGCCACCCTACGCACCTGCCATGTCGTTGCCCAGTAATCCTGACTCTGAAAGCTGGGCAAAATGCTTACTACACTGCCGTCAGAAGCATTCCAGATACAAATAATTCCATCCCTGCCTGCTGAGGCAATCAACGAACCATCGGGCGAGATCGCGACATCAGTGACTCTCCCTGTATGCCCCCTGAATAGAGGCACTCGCTGCCACTGAGCGTTTCGGCGAAAGAGAGAAATGTCACCTTTGATTATATGACCCGTCTCTGGAGTATAGCCATTGCCAACAAAAGCCATCAAATCACCGCTAGAAAGAAAAGTATGCTCAATAACTACAAACCGATTTGGTGAAGATATTCCCCAATCATTTTCAGGGGTCAATCTGCGAACCTCTTCACCATTATCGTTGAAAAGAACAATATCTTGAACATAACCGCTTCTAGGCCAAGTTGTACACGCAATCAGGGAACCATCAGGAGAAAAATGGGGGTAGACAGCGTTCGTCCGCTGCCAGCGGAGAGAAAGTGTCCGCGTGTAAACTCGCGTGAAGGCGGAAAAACCTAACCCACTTACAGCAATATGTTGACTATCAGGAGCAAATTCTATCAAATCAAAACGATTAAGACCATCACTTATTACCCTTTCCAAGTTCCAGTCTGCTACACGCCATAGAGCAATAATCCCTGAACCGACGGCAGCCAGCTGCTGATTGTCATGAGAGAATTCAACATCATATAACGAATTATTGTTAGAAACTTGTAAAATGTTCTCAAGCGATCCATCGCTCACACGATAGATGAAAACGCTATTTGTAGCTGTCACCATCGCCAATCGCTCTCCATCAGGGGAAAACGCTATACGAGCATGGCTCCCTCCGCGCTGATTCGCGAAAGTTGTAACCTGACCATCCGACAGGTTCATAAAAACTACCGTGAAATTACTGTTTCCAAACACTGCTGCCAAGCGGCTTCCGTCAGGTGCAAAAGCTATATCTGTAACAGGGCGAAAAAGATAAAAGCCTCAGTCACTCACTTTGTAAGTTCTTATCAAGCGCATCTCGGGAAGGTGCCAGAGCTGTATGACACGATTGCCTGCGTCACTCCCTCCAGCAATCGCCAGCCACTGCCCATCTGGAGAGACCTCAAAAGCGGTAATAGAGGCTGGCAATCCACCTGCTATCCAGCGTATCTCTGGCGTGTGGGATTGGCTCCAGCCAGAAACTATCAGGTTGACAATCAGCACGAACGCACAAAGCCGACCCCACACCTGACTTCGGCAGGCCCCTACACTCCCTTTACTTAGCCGCCCTTCTGCTTTCATCCACAACTTCATTTCCGTCTCCTCCTTGCCCATAGACCAACTCGCGTGAACCTCCACCTTAATTAATAGCCCGAAACCCTCAAAGTGGTCCGCGATTCCGAGCGTTCTAACCCCTTTTTCCACCCTCTTCACCCTTTTCACCCACCATTGCCCGCAACGCCTCCAACGCCGCCACCAACTGCCGATGAACCCACGACTTACACCTGCCCAGCTGACGCGCAATCTCCCGCTCGCTCAAACCCAACCCATAATGCAACTCCAGAATCACCCGCTGCTCTTCGGGCAACTTCTCCAGCGCCGCCCGTATCTCCCCACACTGCGCATTCTCCTCTATCGCCTCACACGCCCCCACATCCTCAAACTCCATCTCCTCACCTGTCTCCTCATCCACGGGCATCGCCACCACACCCCGACCCTGCCGACATAACCGCTCCCACTCCCTCACTATCGCCCGAACCGCACATCGCACCGCAAACCCCTCCAGCGACGCACCCCGATCAGGCTGATAGTCTAAATATGCCCGCCACACGGCAAGGTTGGCGATGGCGATGCGTTCCTCGCGCCAGTAGGATGGGTCGTAGCCGGGCGGTGGGGCAAGGTAGTGGGTGAGGGCGACCGCTCGCCGCACAGCTTGCTGGAGTTCGGGTGGGTCGTCGTGGTGGGTCATGGCGCCCCTCCCCCGTGCGGGCGTGCCTGCCGGTGGAAAGCCAGTGGCTCCCTTTCAGCAGGGGCGGTCGATTCTGGCGCTACTGTTTTGGTCAGCAACGGTGCTGCCATCGTTGCCCTCCTTCGGGTTGATAAGATTCGCGGGCTGTGACAGGATTCCTGCTGTCCCAATCATTGGGGTACTATCTCATCGGGCGATAAGTGCTGCAGGCACGAGCATCCTGGCTTTGGGCTTAACAGACCAACGGGAGGAGGCACAGGTATGATTCAGGTCAAGCGTGTGTATGAACCGGTGCAGGAGTCGGATGGCAGGCGCTATCTGGTGGAGCGGCTCTGGCCGCGGGGGATGAGCAGGGAGCGCCTGCAATTAGATGGCTGGCTAAAGGAGCTGGCACCGAGCGACGCCCTGCGGCGATGGTTTCGTCATGACCCGCGCAAATGGCACGAGTTTCGGACGCGCTATTTCGTGGAGCTGGAGCAGCAGCGGGCTTACTGGGAGCCGCTTCTGCAGGAGGCGCAACAGGGCACGATTACCCTGCTTTATAGCGCGCGGGATACCAAGCATAATAATGCCGTTGCGCTCAGGGAGTTTCTGGAATGTCAGCTCCATCTCAAAAAGTAGGTGGCTCCCTGCAGTGGGGGTTTCGCCTGGCGTTAATAGTGCCGGGCATGCTGGCGTTGCTGCTGGGCATGGCGATAGGGCTTCAGCGTTTGGGCTGGAGCCTGCCGCTGTCAGCCCTGCCGCTCTCTCATAGCTGGTTGATGGTCAGCGGCTTTTTCGGCACGCTGATCAGCCTGGAGCGAGCGGTGGCGATTCAGCGTCGGTGGGGCTACCTGGCGCCAGCTTGCAGCGGCGTCGGGGCGCTCCTGATGTTTTTCTATCCCTTCCAAGCTCCCGGCTGGCTGCTGGTAAATCTTGGCTGTTTCGTGCTGATTGCCCTGTATGGCGCTCTCTATAGCCAGCACCGCCTTTTTTATCATGCATTGATGGGGCTGGGGGCATGCTGCTGGCTTGCTGGCAATCTGCTCTGGTGGATGGCAGAGTTCCGCCTCACCCCACTGGCTTACACGGGGGTGCTGTGCTGGTGCATGTTTCTGCTTTTGACCATCGTGGCGGAACGGCTGGAGCTCAATCGGCTTCTTAAGCCGACGCTGGGAAGCAGTCTCTGGATGGCAGGTGGTCTTGTTGCCTTGCTGATGGGCTTGTTGATTCATGCGCTGATGGGACGAGCGGGACTGATGCTGTTTGGTAGCGGGCTGCTGACGATTGCGGTGTGGTTGGTCCGTTTTGACCCGGCGCGCTATGCTATGCGGGCAACGGGATTGACGGCATTTGCTGGTCGCACGCTGGCGGCGGGCTATTGCTGGCTGGGGATTGCTGGCGTCGTGGCGCTGGTGATGCCCGAACTGACGGTGGGCGTGGGGGCGGATGCGTTCCTGCACGCCTTCTTTCTGGGCTTTGCTTTTTCGATGGTGTTCGGACACGCGCCAATTATCTTTCCATCGGTGCTGGGTTGGCGGATACCATTTTATCGCCGATTCTACAGCCATGTGATTTTGCTGAATGGCTCCCTGCTGGTGCGTCTGGTGGGCGATGGGCTGGGCTGGCATGCGTGGCGCCAGTGGGGTGGCTTGCTGAACGGTCTGGCGCTGGTCATCTTTTTGCTCAATACGCTGTCGGCAATTGTGTGGACGCGGAGGTAAATGATGCCGCGCTGGAGCCGCTGGATGGTGCGCTGCGCGTTGCTGTATCTGCTGTTAGGGCTGGGGCTGAGCGTGGCAACCAGTGTGCCATCGTGGGTGCGTGTGTTTGCGTGGCTGGCAGCCGCAACGCCTGCGCTCTTCCACCTGCTGGTGGTCGGCTGGGCAACCCAGCTGATTTTCGGGGTGGCGTACTGGCTGTTCCCGCGTGCTTCGCGTCCGATGCCCTCTGGCTCGGAGCGATGGGCGGGTGTGGTGTTTGTCAGCCTGAACCTGGGGCTGATTGTGCGTTTGCTGGCGGAACCGATGCAGGCGCTGTCCGCTGGACCCGTCTGGTCATGGGCATTACTGCTTTCTGCCCTGTTGCAGTGGCTATCGGGGGTCATCTTTGTGGCAACTATCTGGCGGCGGGTGAAGGAGAAGTGAGATGCCGCGTCTGAGCTGCTGGCTGGTACGCTGTGCGTTGCTTTATCTGGTGGCGGGGTTCTCACTGGGCGCGTGGATGCTGATGGCGAAGGCGCTCTCGCTGGCAGCGGTTGTTGGAGCGTGGCGTGCCCTGCACGCAGAGGTGCTGATGGTGGGCTGGTTGATCCAGCTGGCGATGGGCGTGAGCTACTGGATTCTGCCCCGCCTGAATGAACAGAACCAGCGCGGGTATGAATCGCGTGTGTGGGCGGCGTTCGGCACGCTCAACACAGGCATCGCACTGAGCTGCGTTGCTCTGTGGACAGATTGGAGCGCCCTTCTGCTGACGGGGCGTGTGCTGGAGGCAAGCAGTGTGTTATTGTATGCCAGCGCGATGCTTCCCCGCCTCCGACGCCTCTCACGACTGGGCTGAATAGCGCCCCCATGCGAAAACTCGCAGGAATTTTGCGCCGTCTAATGAATAGGGTCGCTATGCGAACGGTGTGGCTGTGTGTGTTGATGGTGAGCCTGATAGCAGGTGGGCTGGGACAGGCGCCGAAGGCATCGCCGACCCCCCAACCGAAGCCTGCTCCTGCGCAACCTGCGCCGAAGCCGCAGAAGCCAGCGCCTTCCGCGCCACCCAGCCAGATCAAGGTCAAGTTCCGCACGGAGGGCGAACGCTGGTGGTGGACAGAGGGCAAAGACGGCACGCCGCTCACCAGCCCGCAAAAGATCAGCGAGCTGGAAGCCGCGCTCCCGCTGCCTGAAGGCTTCGCCACGCTCTGGATTCTGGACACCGAATCGGGCAATCTGGCGCGATTCGATGCGAACGAACTCGCAGGCAGGGACGCGCTGGTCATCGGGCGGGCAGGCTGGACCCATGTGGCGCGCCTGCAGGTGAATGTGCGAGCGCAGGATCGTCCTGTCGCTGCCGCGCGGGTGAGCCTCACCGATAGCACAGGCGCCACCCGAACGCGCGTGCTGGAGCCAACCGCTGAAGGGATGGCGGTCTTTGAGCGCGTGCCACTGGGCACGGTCAAGGTGCTGGTGGAGTACGGCGACGAGCAGAAGGTGTCGCAGGAGACACGCCTGCGCGTGGAACGCGACGCGCGCGTGCCCGTGATCAATGTGGCGCTCAGCGGCGAGGTTGCCACGCTCGCACCGCCGAAAGCCGCCGAAGCGCAACCCGAACGCAGGGAGAGCCGCATCGGCGCCATTATCATGTATCTGCTGGCGATTGCCGTCGGCATCGGTGTGATCCTGTTCCTGATTCGGCTCGCGCTGCGCAAGGAGCAGCCGCTTGCTGATGCGATGCAGCGGCTGGGCGTGCAACTGCCGTCGGTGGACACGGGCACACCGTCGGCGAGCGCGACCGCCACCGCACCACCTGAACCCGACCTGCCACCGCTGGAGAGCGCGGGCATCGCGCCAACCGCGCCAGCGCCCACCACCAGTGCCGTGCCGACCCGACTCGTCGGTCTGCAGGGCGCCTACGCGGGGCAGGTGTTCGACATCAGCGCGGATTTAATCACCATCGGGCGCGACGCAGGCAACGGTATCGTGCTATCGAACGAAAGCACGGTCAGCCGCCGCCACGCGCAACTAATGCGCCAGAATGGGGAGCTGACCGTGCAGGACCTCGGCAGCACCAACGGCACCTTCGTGAACGGCATCCGCATCAGCGCGCCGACACCCCTGCGCGTGGGCGACACCGTGCAGTTCGGCATGGCAACTTTTCGGGTGGAGTGAGCGGGTAACGACCGTAGCGGAAGCGGCTGGCTCAAGGGGTTTCATAATGATTCAGAAACTGCTCTATCTGATGGTGTTCGGCGCGATTGGCGGGCTGCTGGCATGGGCGGTGACGGAACCGTTCCAGGTGGACGAGTTCAGCCGCTCGGTGGACTACACGGAGCTGACGCTCTATGGGCTGATTTCGGGGGGTTTTATTGGCGCGCTGATTGGCTTCGCCAGCGGTCTCTCGCTGGGCACAGCGGCGCACGCCCTGCGCGGGCTGATGCTGGGCGCGCTAATCGGGCTGCCGGGCGGCATGATGGGCATCTATCTGGGGCAGATTATCTTCAGCATTCTCCAGCTCACGCTGCCGATTATCGGGCTGATTATCGGGCGGATTCTGGGCTGGGGCATGTTCGGGCTGTTTATCGGCATCGCGGAGGGGGTGGTGGGGCGTTCGGTTCGGCGGATGCGTCAGGGCGCGATTGGCGGTGCTATCGGCGGCGCACTGGGCGGCGCGCTGTTCGACCTGCTGGGGTTCACAATTGGCGGCGCGATCAGCACCGCCGTTGGCGCCGAGCATAAGCCCGGCATGTTCTCCCGCATGGTCGGGCTGGTGCTGATCGGCGCGGGCATCGGGCTATTCATCGGGCTGCTGGAGCTGATTTCGCGTCAGGCGTGGGTGCGCGTCCTCTACGGGCGCAACGAGGGCAAAGATTATCCAATTGACCGCTCAGGCGCGATTATCGGGCGCGACGAGTTAGCCGATGTGCCGTTGCGCGGCGACCCGCAGGTTCTGCCCCGCCACGCCGAGATTCACATCGCCAGCGGGCGCTATCTGCTGCTCACGCACGCGCCGCTGATGCTCAACGGCACGCCTGTCAGCGGTCAGGTGGAGCTGAACGATGGCGACCAGCTGAAGATTGGCTCGTTTCAGCTGATGTTCCAGTTGCGGGAGGGCGCGTCGGTGCGGTCGCCGCAGGATGTGGTGCGTTCACCGTTGCCGCCACCGCCTCCCGTGCCCGCCGGACACTGCCCCTACTGTGGTCAGCGGTATGACCCGCTAACGGGCGCGTGCGCCTGCGCCGTGCCCACAGGCGGTTCGCCCGCACCCGCAGGCTTCCCGCCCATCCCGACGCCCGCTGCAGGGGCGACGACCGCCGTCGCGACAGGCGCGGCAACCACACTGGTGGGCATCGACCCGCAGGTGGCGGGCGTACGCGTGATAGTGCCCCCGACAGGCGTGCGAATCGGGCGCGAAGCGGGCAACGACCTGATCGTGCCCGACCCGACGGTCAGCCGCCGCCACGCGCGCATCGTGCCCGAAGGAGGCACGCTGGTGGTCTACGACGAGGGTAGCACGAACGGCACCTTCGTGAACGAACAGCGCGTCAGTCGCCAGCCGCTCAAAGCGGGCGACATCCTGCGCTTCGGCAATGTGCGCTTCCGCGTGGAATAAATCGCCACCCACAGGTACAATCGATTTGTATGGACAATCGGCAGCGGTACATTCGGAACTTCTGCATCATTGCTCACATCGATCACGGCAAGTCGACACTGGCGGATCGGCTGATGGAGTTCACGGGCGCGATTCCGCCCGGCACCACGGTGGAGCAGGTGCTGGACACGATGGAGCTGGAGCGCGAGCGGGGCATCACCATCAAGATGACCGCCGTGCGCCTGACCTACCACGCCCGCGACGGGCACACCTATCAGCTGAACCTCATCGATACGCCCGGGCATGTGGACTTCACCTATGAGGTGTCGCGCAGTCTCGCCGCCTGCGAGGGCGCGATTCTGGTGGTGGACGCCGTGCAGGGCGTGGAGGCGCAAACCATCGCCAACACGAACCTCGCCTACAATCAGGGGCTGATGATTGTGCCTGTCATCAACAAGATCGACCTGCCCGCTGCCGAGCCAGAGCGCGTGAAAGAGGAGATGGAACACGCGCTGCTTATCGATCCCGCCGATGTGATCCTTGCCAGCGCGAAGGAGGGCATCGGCATCGAGGAGATTCTGGAGGCGGTGGTGCAGCGCATTCCGCCGCCGTCAGGCAAGCCCGATGCTCCCTTGCGCGCACTGGTGTACGACTCGCACTATGACCCCTATGTGGGCGTGGTGGCGTATGTGCGCGTGGTGGACGGCAGTGTGCAGCCGGGCGACCGTATTCAGTTTATGTCCACGGGCAGGGTGTTCGAAGTGGCGCAGGTGGGCTACTTCACGCCGCAGCTGCGCCCCGCTGAGCGCCTGCACACGGGTGAGGTCGGCTATATCACGGCAGGCATCAAATCGGTCAAGGATGCGCAGGTGGGCGACACAATTACTTCGGCGGATCGCCCCGCGCGCGAGCCGCTGCCAGGCTTCCGCAAGGTGAAGCCGATGGTGTTCTGCGGGCTGTACCCGGTGGAGGGCGATCGCTATCCCGACCTGCGCGACGCTTTAGAGAAGCTCAGCCTGAACGATGCTGCCATCACCTTTGAGCCAGAGACCAGCGCCGCACTCGGCTTCGGGTTCCGTTGCGGCTTTCTGGGGCTGTTGCATATGGAGATTGTGCAGGAGCGGCTGGAGCGCGAGTTCGGACTGGAGCTGATTGCGACCGCACCCAGCGTGGTCTATCGCGTGGTGCTGAACGACGGCACGGTGCTGGAGATCGACAACCCGACACGCTGGCCCGACGCGGGCAAAATCGCGCGGGTGGAGGAGCCGATCGTCTATGCGACGGTGATGGTGCCTGCCGAGTATGTGGGCGCGGTGATGGAGCTGTGCATGGGGCGGCGCGGCGAGTTCGTGCGCATGGAGTACCCCACGCCCCAGCGCGTGATCCTCTATTACCGCCTGCCACTGAGCGAGATTCTGCTCGATTTCTATGACCAGCTCAAGACCCGCACGCGCGGCTATGCCTCCTTCGATTACGAGCCAGCGGGCTATCGCGAGGCGGATATGGTCAAGCTGGACATCCTGCTGAATGGCGACCCTGTGGACGCCCTAAGCTTCATCGCGCCGCGCGAGCGGGCGTATCAGCGGGCGCGCGCCCTCGTGGAGAAGCTCAAAGAGGTCGTGCCCCGCCAGCAGTTCGAAGTGCGCATTCAGGCGGCAATCGGCTCCCGTGTGATCGCCTCGGAGGTCATCAAGCCGTTCCGCAAGAATGTGATTGCCAAGTGCTACGGCGGCGACATCACGCGCAAGCGCAAACTGCTGGAGCGCCAGAAAGAGGGCAAGAAGCGCATGAAGCAGGTGGGCACGGTCGAAGTGCCTCAAGAAGCCTTTTTGAGCGTGCTGAAGGTCGGGGACTGATCGTTTGGGCGCTATGCCCTGTTCAATTTTCTGGACAATCTTTCGCTTTCACTCGGAACGATAGAGCAGATAAAACCCGCCTGCGCCAAACAGCAGGTTGGGCATCCATGCTGCCAGCATCGGCGGCAACAGACCCTGATTGCCCAGAATCTGGAAGAGCAGCAGCGTGTTCCAGAACACGAACACCAGCACGATAGCCAGCAGCACGCCGACGAAGCTGCCCGCCCGCGCCAGCCACAGGCTCAACATCGGGCTGCAGAGCGCCAGAACGAAGCACGCCACTGGCACCGCCACCTTCAGATGGTAGCTCACCTCCAGTCGCAGGTTGCGAGCGCCCATCTGCCGATTGCGCTCGATCTGCTCACCCAGCTGCGCGCGGGTCAGCTCCTCGGGTTCGGGCGCGGCGAAAAAGTCCTGCAGAGCGACCTGCAGGTTCAGCACGAGTTTTCGGGGCGAGCGCACATCGATCACGGTGCCATCGGCGCGATAGTAGTGCAGTTTCGGGCGTTCCAGCTCCCAGATGCCGTTTTTGTAGGTGCCGCGCGGCGCCTGAATCACGAGCCATTCGCCCCGCCCACGCTGCTCGATCAAAATCACCTCCTCCATCAGCACGCGCCCACCCACCTCCTGCGCGACGCCTATCACCACCGCGTAGTTCTGTACCTTCAGCACGGCGTTGCTGGTGATGGTCGGCACGGGCGCCAGCAGCAGCATGCGGTTGCGCAACCGATAGAACTGGCGCATGGCGGGCGGCACCACCTGCTCGTTCAGCCAGTAGTTCAGCCCCGACAGCAGAAGCCCCATCAGCAACAGCGGCAAAAAGATTCGGCGCAGGCTGATGCCCGCCATGCGCATCACGGTGATCTCGCTGTCGCGTGTGAGGCGATTAACCGTGAGCGACACCGCGACCGCTGTGCCCACGGGCAGGCTCAACACCAGCAGGTAGGGCGTGTAATACAGCACCAGCTGCGCCACCGCCATCAGCGGCACGCCGTAGCTGAAAAATATCTGCGCATAGTTAAACAGCAGGTTGCCAATGAGCATCAGCACGACCGCGCCCGTGCCGATACCCAGCGGCACCAGCATCTCCCGCAGCAGGTAGCGGTCCAGCCGCGTGAAGGGCGGCAGGGTATATCGGAGCCGTCTTATCGCCTGTGCAACACCCACAGAATCGAGCCTCCCGTCAACAGCAGAATCAGCGGCACAGCAACGACCGCCACCGTGCCAGGCAGGTTATCAGCGGCGATCAGGCTCGCGCTGACGCCCACCGTGCTGACGACCCACACGCGCACCACTTTGACCATCAGGCGTTTGGGAATCCAGCGTCCGCGCACCAGCAGGGGCAGCATGAGTTCGCCACACTGCGCACAGCGCAACGCGCCAATCGGGTTGCGCGTGCCGCAGTTCAAACATGGTGTGAAACCGTGCCGCTTGCCGAAATGATCCAGTTCATGTTGCCAGTCGCGCAGGGTGCGCTTCTCGTTGTAGGTATAGAGCGGCGCCATCTGCACTGCCCGCTCCAAGTAATACACCGCATGCTCCATCAGGTCGTGCCGATAGCACAGGTTCGCCAGCTGGATGAGCGCGCCCCAGTTTTTCGGGTCGAACTCGACGGCGCGGCAGGCGCGCTCCATCAGCTCCGAATCGATCTGGGCATGCGCCTGGCGATTAAGATAGTTGCGTCCCACAGGCAGGGCAATCGCGCCGATACTGAGCGTGAGCAACGCGAACAGCCCCGCGTAGGGAAACGCCTGACGGGCGGCGGCGAACGCCAGCAGCACAGCAATCGCCGAACCCAGTATCGCCTCCGGGGGCGATATATCGCCCGTAATGCCCATCATAATGAGCGCGAACACCCACAACGCCGCCAGTAGCCACACCAGCATCACCAGAATGATGCCGTCCATGCGCCAGAAGTTTACCTTTTCACAGCGGTAGGGGCGCGGTTTCCGCGCCCCTCCTTTCCGCGATTCCCGCGCCCCTCCTTTCCCTGACATGTGAAACATCATAACCCACCAGGCGTCTTATCCTGGGAGCGTGGAGAGAGATCGAGGAGCATGCTTCCCACTCTGGGGTATAATATCGAAGGACGGTGATCCAGAATGATGCGGATTCTGAGTCTGGTGAGCATCGTTGCGCTCTCCCTGAGCCTTGCGGCAGCCGACGACCTCAAAAAGCTGGCAGGCAAGACCGAGGGCAAGAAGGGGGACAACAAGCCTGCGCCGACGCGCAGCGTGAACGAAGAGCGGTCGTCGCCGTTTCGCAAGGACGATGGCAACAAGCCGCGCCCCGTCGACAATCAGGGCGGCAACAAGCCTCAACCCGCGAACCCGAATCGCGGCTACAGCAGCTCGCAACCTGCCAATCAACCTGCACCGCCGCCGATCGCTGACGACCTGTTCCGCAAGAAGCCAAGCAACCAGCAGCCTGGCAGCTGGAACAACCCGCAGGGCAACCCTTACATCCCGCCGCCCGACCCGCGTCAGGTGCCGCTCAACTCCCAGCCGGTGCCGATTAACTCCCAGCCCGTGCTGAACCGTCCTGTGCCGCTGGGCGAGGGCAACCTGCCCGCGCTGGTCAGCCGCACCGAAGGGCTCGACCCACGCCGCTGGCAGCGGTTCGTCATCCTGCCCCCGCGCTCGTCGGGCTACGAGTTCTACTATGAGTATCGCGGCGGCGCCTTCAACTTCGGCTATCGCTACTACAGCTACACACCGGAGCCGTATCGCGTCTGCTACGCGCCCTACTGGTACTATGACCCATGCCCGCCCTTTATTCCAGTCTATCGCGTTGTCTATCTCCCGCCCCCGCGCGTCATCTATGTGGAGGTGCCCGTCTACATCGCGACGCCCTATTATCTGGAGCGACCCAGCCAGCCTGTTGATGACCGCCAGCAGCTGCTGAGCGACATCCGCCACGCATGGATCCTGCGCGATCCCAGCCTGCTGGAGCGCTACATCCGCCCCAACAGCTACATCGCCATCTATCTGGAGGGCAAATACGCCTACTCGTTGCCAGCGGAGGACTTTCTGGCTATCACTCGCGACGCGATTCGCGCCGTCAAAACCGAGCAGCTCACCCTCTATCGCGTCAGTAAGCGCGGCGAGAGCCAGATTGTGGTGCGCGGCGAACACCGCTACATCGACGAGGCGACGGGAACCCTGCGACTGGTCTACATCTCCTACACTTTCGAGCGCGTGGGCGACCGCTGGTATCTCATCGAGGCGGGTTCCTCTGCCAACCGCCTCTGAGTTTCAACCCGTTAAGGGGTTGAAATGTGGGAGCAGTGGATCGATAGCTTTTTGGACTATCTGCGGCGGGAGCGGCAGCTCTCGCCGCACACCCTGAACGCCTACGCCACCGATCTGGCGCAGTTTGTCGATTATCTCGTTCGCGCCGATCGGCTGGAGCCTGCCGAATGGGATGCCAGCCTCTGGGAGGGTTTCCTCTATTATCTGCGCCGCCGCTCGATGAGCGAGTCGAGCATCGCCCGCAAGCTGAGCGCAACGCGCGCGTTCCTGCGCTATCTCCATCGGCGCGGGATGCTGACCGACGAGCCACCCGAAGCCCTCGCCGCTGTCAAGCCCCGTCGCGCCCTGCCCAGCACGCTCACGCCAGGCGAAATCCGCCGCCTGATGCTTCAGCCGCCACTCGATAGCCCGCTTGGCATCCGCGACCGCGCCATGCTGGAACTGATGTACGCCACAGGGCTGCGCGTGTCGGAACTGCTGAACCTGCGCATGGAGTATCTCAACTTAACCGACCGCCTGCTGCGCGTGCAGGGCAAACGCTCGCGCGAGCGGCTCGTGCCCCTCACCGAGAACGCCACTTGCTGGCTCCAGCGCTACCTCAGCGAAGCGCGACCCAAACTGCTCAAACCCGACCGCCGCCCGCACGGAACCGACTGCGTGTTCCTCAACGAGCGCGGCGGCAAACTGAGCCGGATCGCCTTCTGGAACAAGGTCAAGCTCTACGCCGCCAGTGCGGGCATCACCAAAAACATCTCGCCTCACACCCTGCGCCACTCGTTCGCCGTGCATCTGCTCAGTGGCGGCGCCGACTTGCGCACCGTGCAGGAGCTGCTCGGACACAGCGACATCGCCACCACGCAAATCTATACGCAGGTCGACCTTGAGCGCCTCAAGGAGGTCTACCGACGCGCCCATCCGCGCGCGTGAACCTCGCCCGATTTTCGGGGGCTTGCTATGGGCAGGATGCCCATGCTACGGTGTGAGCCTCACCCGATGGGCTTGATATAGCGTTTCGGGATGCCCCACGGCGCCCGCCAGTTGCGCGCAAGGAGCGCGTTCGCCTCCCTGTCACCGATGATCTGCGCCCGTTGCGCGTCCCACCGAATGGTGCGTCCCGTGCGGTAGGCGATGTTGCCCAGCAGCGGCACGATGGTGGAGCGCACGCCGGTGAGAATATCGCACGCCAGCGGCACGCCCTCGCGGATCGCCCGCAGGAAGTTCACCGCGTGCGGTTCGCTCTGTGGCGAGCCGCCCCGCTGATAGGCAGGGACGCGCTCCTTTTCAGGATGAACCTGCAGCCCGCCCCGATCCACGAAGAGGCTGCCGTTCGTGCCGAAGAACATCGTGCCGTAGCCGCGCCCGTTGGCAGGAAAAGCGTTCGCCGCCCGATGGGAGTAGATTAGCAGCCAGTCCTTGAAGCGGAACAGGCACTCCACCGTATCGGGCGTCTCCCGATTGTCGCGCAGGGCGAACTTGCCGCCCGACGCCGACACCTCGATAGGATTGTGGTCGCCCATCGCCCACACCGCGATATCGATCAGATGCACGCCCCAGTCCGTCACCTTGCCGCCGGCGTAGTCCCAGAACCAGCGGAAATGATACAGGCACCGATTGGGGTTGTAGGGTCGTTTGGGCGCGGGACCCAGCCACATATCCCAGTCCAGTTCGGGCGGCGGGTCGCTATCGGGCGGGTTGCCGATGCCGTCGGGCGACTCGTTGTCCATGTTCCAGCAATGCACCATCGTGATTTTGCCCAGCTTGCCCGACCGCACGATTTCGACCGCTTCCTGGAAATGCTCACCGCTGCGCTGTTGCAAGCCGACCATCACCACACGCTTGTGTTCGCGGGCGGCATGCACCATCGCCAGCCCCTCCACCACATTATGAGAGGTGGGCTTCTCCACATAGACATGCTTGCCCGCTTCGCACGCATCGATGGTGATGCGCGCATGCCAGTGGTCGGGCGTGGCGACAACCACCGCGTCCACATCCTTGCGCTCCAGAATGCGGCGATAGTCGGTATAGGTGTCCAGCGGGCGTTGCGCCATCTGCAGGAACTCGGCGATCTGCTTGCGGTGGGGGTCTGCCACCGCGACGAACTCGCACATTGTGCCGCCGTGCGCGGTAAACACGCGATAGTGGTGGCGTCCGATGCCGCCACAGCCGATGATTGCCATCCGTACCCGCTCGTTCGGACTGCCCTGTATCAGTCGCATCGTCGGATGCCCTCC
Organism: Armatimonadota bacterium; assembly: GCA_037444405.1. GTDB lineage: Bacteria > Armatimonadota > Fimbriimonadia > Fimbriimonadales > GBS-DC > HRBIN15. Next base: position 8,998 of record JBBIML010000026.1, on the reverse strand, counting down.
TTCAACGAAGAAGGGTTCGCCGACTGCCAGCTTATTCCTGTTAGATGTCGGTCCCCACAGCGCGCATCCATCAGCGCGGGCAGAGCCTGTGTATGAGACGCCTGACCCGCTGCCCGAAGGCGAGCGCAACGCCCCCGAATACTTCCTGCGCTGCACCCAGAGTGGACGCGAACCCGAAGGCGTGCTGAACCCCGAAACCGCCCTTATTGCCCAGGCAATTATTGAGCAGGCGAAGGAATAATGGGTATGATTCTGCTGGGGCATGATTACGCGCGAGCAGATCGAGCGGGCGAAACAGCAGGGCGATACGACTTTCTTCCGCCAGATGCTGGATGCGCGGCACGGCACGCGCCATCTGCTAACGGTGCTGGAGCGGCTGGGCCGCCTGCCGCCCGATTTTGACCCCGAGCCGTTGCTGAATCTCTTGAGCCACCCCAGCGCGGAAGTACGCCTTGCCGCCGTGAAGGGGCTGGCACGCCTCGAAAACCCTGCCCTGCTGACCATCTTCACCGAGCGTGTGCGTGCAGAAAGCAACACGCTGGTTCGTCGGGAGCTGGTTTCTGCCATCGGGCGTCTGCGCATGCCCGATGCGATCCCTATTCTCACCGAATGTCTGAGTGATGCCGACCCGAAGGTGGTGCTGCAGGCGGTTCGGGCGCTGCTCTGCTTCCGTCAGCGCACCGATGTGCAGGCGATTCTGCGCTCGCTTGCTGACCACCCGAACGAGCTGGTTCGCGCCTCCATTCGCCGCGAGCTGATGCCCTCCAGATCGGGCACCGTCGGCTTGCCGCATCCCATCAGCCCGAACTGGCTCAAGAACCTGATGGTGTGCGCCGATGTGCTGGAGATGCTTGCCTATGTGCCCGACGAATCGGTTCATCTGACCTTCACCTCGCCTCCCTACTACAACGCGCGCGATTACACCCTGTATCGGAGCTACGAGGAGTACCTCGATTTTCTGGTGCGCGTCTTTCGCGAGGTGCATCGCATCACAAAAGAGGGGCGATTTTTTGTGTTGAACACCTCGCCCGTGCTGATCCCGCGCATGAGCCGCCAGCACTCCAGCAAGCGCTACGCGATTCCGTTCGACATCCACCCGCGCCTGATAGAAATCGGCTTTGAATTCATCGACGACATCATCTGGGTCAAGCCGCCCGGCAGCGCAAAGAACCGCAACGGTGGTTTCTTCCAGCACCGCAAACCGCTCGGCTATAAGGCGAACTCGATCGTGGAATATGTGATGGTCTATCGGAAAGCAACGGATAAGCTCATCGACTGGAACATGCGGCAGTACCCATCCGAGGTGGTGGAAGCCAGCCGTGTGAGAGGCGACTATGAGCCGACCAATGTGTGGGAAATCGCGCCTGCTTCGGACCCCGTCCATCCTGCCGTCTTTCCGCTGGAGCTGGCAACGCGCGTGATCCAGCTCTACTCGTATAAGGGTGATCTGGTGTTTGATCCATTCGCGGGGCGCGGCACGGTAGGGCAAGCTGCGATGCTGACCGATCGCTACTTCCTGCTCGCTGAAAAGGAGCCTGCCTACTTCGAGTATGCCCGTCAGTTCATCTGCACAAGCAACCTGCTGACCGACTTCCCACCCCGATTTGTTAGTTTTGAGGAATTCGTCCAGATAGCTGCGAAGGAGAATGGCTGATGCGACTACCCATGGTTGTAGCAAGAGAGATTGTGTGCAGGCTCCTTACAGGGCAGGACTACCGTCCCACTATTGTCCAGCTCATCGACACAGAGTTTCTTAATTATGCTATAGAATTTTTCAAGAAAGTGGCTGAAGCCAAGCTCAACAATCAGCAAATCAATCTTGATTGGTATCGTGAGGCAATGCTCCATGAAGATTTGCCAAAGGAGCAGATCGCCATGAACGCTGGCTTGAATATCAAAACTATTGAAAATGCGCATCACAGCACAAAAAAGAAGATCGTAATAGATGCTTCAGTTGAACATTATCAAAGATTAAAACAAATTATAGAAGAGCTTGTTCAAATGGATGAGAGCGTCAATCTGGAAATCACCATCACTTTTAGAAAAGTGAGCGTCACGCTAAACATTCATGAAAGCCTGATTGTTATCAACGCTCTTGCAGTGGCTCGTGCGGCTATTCGTGGTGGGCTATGGAGTACAGCAGGCAAGCAGGTGGAGGCACCGCTTATGCTAGCGCTTTGCGCCTTGCATCGGGTTCCCAAACGCCACTTTACCACCGAGAAGTCAGGAAACGATTTACGCGAGGCAGACTTTTTCCTCATTGGCAAGAATCGAGAGCGTTACCGCTGTGAGGTCAAGTTAATGGGCAGAGGTAATCCGGAAAGCGCAGATGCCGCGCTGGCACGCGACTGCAAGGTGTTCATCGCCGATACACTTTCGGATCGGAATAAGCAACAGCTTGAGCAAGCAAAGATTCTCTGGATGGAGTTGCGAGGGGCGACTGACTGGAAGCGATTCGCGGAGATACTGGATCGGCTCGGTATCCCACATAAACCCGTGCCAGAGGGTAAAGAAGAAGAGTGATTGCAAAAAACACTTGATACTATTTTCTCGCCATCTGGTTCTGCTTCTGCGGATATTGTTCGAGAATTACCGATGGGCTATTCTGTCGATTCGAACCTGCTGATTGACTTTGAGTAGTGTTTGCTGTTAGAAGCGATATAGGAATTTCGCCTTCAGCATCGTATACGCCCCTTGCGCGTTCGATCCATGTTTGAGCCTGCCTGTGAGGGATTGAAAGCAGGCTTCATCATACCCATCACTCACCGATGTGCGACCTGTTGCCACTGCTGGAGGGTGTCGATGTCGGTGCCGATTTCGGCGTAGGGGCAGATGATGGCGCGTCCAGGCACGCCAAGCAGCCGCTCTGCGCGACGCTCAACATCGCTGATGCTCAAAAAGCGAGGCGAGAGCCACTGCGCCAGCACAAAGCGCGCCAGTATGCCCAGCCCCACAATCAGCGCGAGGCGCAACGGCTGCTTGCGAGCGGCATAGACCGCTTGCAGGCGCGGCAATTCGCGCAACGCCACCGAGCGCTGCGCCCAGAAGAGGTTGCCGCCCGTCAGCTCGCCCTCGCGCAACCGAACCGTCGTGCGCTTCATCTGGGGAAACCGCTCACGGCACACCTCCGCTGGCACCACCGCGTAGGTCAGCGCCGCCCCACTGCGCAGGCTCGCCCGCAGAAAGAACCGCACGCTCTCCGCCGTCAAAAAGGGCACATCGACCGTTACAAACAGCACCGATTCGGTCGGGCTGGCTTCCAGCCCGACGCGCACGCTCGCCATCAGACCGCCTTCAGGCGCAGGCAGCACCTCATAGCCCTCACCAGGCGGCACATCGCCCACCACCAGAATATGCGCGATTTCAGGCACGCCCTTTAATGCGCGCAGCACCCGCCGATACATTGGCTCGCCTTCGATGGGCACCAGCGCGCGCGACTCCGCGCCGCTCGCTGCCCGCCACTGCTCATCGGTCGCCCCACCTGCCAGCACAATCGCCGTCGTCATCCCCTTCCTGTTTCGCCCTCTTCGCGCTCAATCCTTTAAGGTACAATTACCGATTGAGCGGAGGTCGCGAATGGCGAACAACTATCGGGAGACGCTGAACCTGCCCAGGGAAGACCAGACCATTCCGATGCGGGCGAACCTGCCCGAGCAGGAGCCGCGCTGGCAGGCGTTTTGGCGCGAGATCGCGCTCTATGAGCGCATGCTACAAAAGCCTGCCCCTAACGGCGACTTCATCCTGCACGACGGTCCGCCCTACTCCAACGGCGACATCCACATGGGGCACGCGCTCAACAAGGTGCTGAAGGACATCATCGTGCGCTCGTACTGCATGCGCGGCTACCGCACGCCCTATGTGCCCGGCTGGGACAATCACGGCATGCCCATCGAGAACGCTGTCAGTCAGCGGTTTCTGCAGGAGGGTAGGACACCCAGCAAGGTGGAGCTGCGTCAGGCGTGCCGCGACTACGCCTGGCACTTCGTGAATGTGCAAAGGGAGCAGTTCAAACGGCTGGGGCTGGTCGGCGACTGGGAGCATCCCTACCTCACGATGGATTTTGCGTTCGAGGCGGGGCTGGTGCGCATCTTCGGCGAGCTGGTGCAACGCGGCTACATCTATCGCGACCTGCGCCCCACGCTCTGGTGCCCCACCTGCCAGACCGCGCTCGCCGAAGCCGAGGTGGAGTACGCGCTCAAAATCTCCGACGCCATCTATGTGCGGTTCCCCATCCTGCGCTCGAACCTGACCGAGCTATCGGGTGGGGACGCCTATGTGCTGATCTGGACGACCACGCCCTGGACGATCCCCGCCAACCTCGCGCTCGCCGTGCATCCCGATTTCGATTATGCGATTGTAAGCGCCGATGGCACCCGCTATCTGCTGGTCGATACGCTTGTGCCAGCAGTGATGGAGACGCTCGGCATTCGCAACTACGCCGTCGAGCGCACGGTCAAAGGGCGCGAGCTGGTCGGCACAGTCGCCCGCCATCCCATCTTCGAGCGCGAGTCGCCCGTTGTGCTGGCGGACTATGTGCTGGCGGAGGAGGGCACGGGCGTGGTGCATACCGCGCCCGGACACGGCGCGGAAGACTTCTACACGGGACGCCAGTACGGGCTGCCGATTTTGTGCCCGGTGGACGAGCGGGGCGTGTTCACGGAGGAGGCGGGCGAGTTCGCCGGGCTGCCCATCGCGCCCGAAGGCAATCAGGCGGTCATTCGACGCCTGCAGGCAAACGGACATCTGCTGCACCACTCGCTCTATGAGCATAACTATCCGCACTGCTGGCGATGCGACTCGCCCCTGCTGTTTCGCGCCACCGTGCAGTGGTTTATGAGCATCGATCATAACGCTCATCGCGAGCGTGCGCTAACGGCGATCCGGCAGGTGCGCTGGATTCCGCCTGAGACCGAGTCGCGCATCACGGCGATGGTGCAGCACCGCCCCGACTGGTGCCTGAGCCGTCAGCGGGCGTGGGGCGTCGGAATCCCCGCCTTCTACTGTGAGGCGTGCGGCGAGGTGCTGCTGGAGCCGTCCCTGATCGAGCGCGTGGCGACCTTTATCGAGCGCGAAGGCTCCGATGTGTGGTTCGATAAGCCCGCCGACTACTTCCTGCCCGAGGGCACGCGTTGCCCCCGCTGCAACGGCGCCACCTTCCGCAAGGAGAGCGATGTGCTGGATGTGTGGTTCGATTCGGGCAGCACGCATCGGCTGGTGCTGGAGACGCGCCCCGAACTGCGCTGGCCTGCCGACCTCTATATCGAAGGCTCCGACCAGCATCGCGGCTGGTTCAACTCCAGCCTGATGATTGCGATTGGCACTCGCGACGCCGCGCCCTATCGCGCCGTCATCACACATGGCTTCGTGCTGGACGGCGAAGGGCGCAAGATGAGCAAGAGCGAGGGCAATGTGGTCGACCCGATGGAGGTGGTGCAGCAGCTGGGCGCGGATGTGCTGCGCCTGTGGGTCGCCTCCACCGAATATTTCGAGGATGTGCGCCTCTCCAGCGAGATTCTGAAGTTTGTCGCCGACGCCTATCGCCAGATTCGCAACACTTTGCGCTTCATCGTGGGCAACCTTGCCGACTTTGACCCTGTTCGCGACGCCGTGCCTTACGCGCAGCTGCCGGAGCTGGATCGCTGGATGCTGGCTCGCCTGCAGGAATATGTGCGCTACTGCCTGACCGCCTATGAGCGGTTCGAATATCACCTGTTCTATCACGAGACGCGCCGATTCTGCAATGTGGAGCTGAGCGCGTTCTATCTGGATGTGCTGAAGGATCGGCTCTACGCGAGCGCGGCGGACGACCCGGCGCGGCGGGCGGCGCAAACAGTGCTGCTGGAGATTGCGAGCGTGCTGACCCGCCTGCTCGCGCCGGTGCTGGTGCATACGATGGAGGAGGTCTGGCAGCGCCTGCCCATCCCGAACAAGCCTGTCAGCGTGCATCTTGCCGAGTTCCCGGCGGTGCGCGAGGAGTGGCTGGATAAGAGCCTGCTGGAACGCTGGGAACGCCTGCTTGACCTGCGTGAGGCGGTCAACCGCGCGGTGGAGCAGGCGAAGAACGAGAAGCGGGTGCCGAACCCGCAATCGGCGCGGGTGCGCCTCTATGTGGGCGGCGAACTAACAGCCCTGCTGCAGGGCTACCCCACCGCGCCGACGCCCGATAACCTGCTGGCGCGCCTGTTCGGCGTCTCGCAGGCGGAAGTGTATCTCAGTGATGGGGGACTGCGCATCGAGGTGGACGCCGCACCGGGCAATAAATGCGCCCGCTGCTGGCTCGTGCTGCCCGATGTCGGCACGAACGCGACCTATCCCGACCTGTGCAACCGATGCATTCAGGTGGTGAGCCGTCGGGTATAGCAGGGGGCAGCCCTCACGATGGTAGGGGCGAGGCATGCCTCGCCCCTACAATGCACGGTTGGCTCCTTCTATGGTCGCCCCGCCAGCTGATTATTCTCTTCGCGCTGATCGCGGCGGTCTACGCGCTGTTGGTGCCGCCATTCGAGCTGCCCGACGAGCCGGACCATCTCGCCTATGTGAACTTTCTGGCGGAACGGGTGGAACTGCCGAACCAGTATGTGGCGGAGCGAGCCGTGCTGCGCGAGGGTCATCAGCCGCCGCTCTACTATGCGCTCTGTGCGCTGCTGGTGCGCGCCACTCAGCCCGACGCCCGCATCGATGTGCGCCCCGTGCCCCATCGCCCGCCCGACCCCGACGCCCCCGAACAGATACCCATCTTTCGCCATGTGGACATGCCCATCTTTCCGACCGAAGCCGACCGTGCAGGCTTCTATCTCCTGCGCCTGCTGTCGGTGCTGATGGCAACGCTGAATGTGGCGGTGGCGCTTCGATTCTTTGAAATTGTAGGGGCGAGGCATGCCTCGCCCCTACCGCGTGCGCCCCTACCCCGTGCGCCTCTACCCCGTGCGCCTCTACCGCTGCCGATGGCGCCCGCCGACCCGAGCAGCGGTGTCCCCGCAACAGTTGCCCCTGTAGCGCTCCTGCTGCTCATCGGCTTGCCCCAGTTCGCTTTCATCAGCGGCGGCATCACCAACGATAATCTGGCGAACCTGCTGGCGACGCTGTGCCTCTATGGGTTCATTCGCCTGATTGAAAAGAGGGATGCGATGCCCGCACCCCTGTGGCTGCATGCAGGCGTGGGCGTCGCGCTGGGACTGGGACTGCTCACGAAAAAGAGCCTGCTCGTGCTGCTGATCGGCTGGCTGCTGTTGATGAGCTGGTTGCTGTGGCGGGCGCACGGCTCGCGCCGACAGGTGCTGATGGGCGCGGCGCTCACGCTGTCGCTGGTGGCGCTCCTGTCGGGCTGGTGGTTCATTCGCAACGCCATGCTGTATGGCGACCCGCTTGGCGAGGAGATGGAGCGGCGCACGCTGACCGCGCTGGTGCAGGAGCGCTCGCTCTTTTCGCGCTACTTTCTCATCAGTTTCTGGCGCGTGACGCTCTTTTCCGCAATAGGTATCTTCGGCTGGATGAATGTGCTGCTGCCCTTCTGGGTGTACGGGCTGGGCGTGCTGACGGTGCTGCTGGGGCTTTTTGGGCTGGCGCGGGGCTGGCGCCAGACGCCCATCGGCATACGCTGGTGTCTGGTGTGGGCGCTGCTCGGTGTGGTGGGACTGGTATGGTACAACCTGACCTACACGCAGCCGCAGGGGCGCCTGCTGTTCCCCGTTTTGCCCGCTGGACTGGCGCTTATCGCCTGCGGTCTAACCCGATGGTTTGCGCCCTCCCGCCTGCTTGCTGTCCTGACCGTTCTGGCGCTGCTGCTCCACCTCATCAGCTGGTGGAGCCTCTATGCCTTCTACTATCCTCCCGAACGCTATCAGTAGGGGCGAGGCATGCCTCGCCCCTACAGGCGCACGGCGGTACGCCCCTACAGGCGCACGGCGGTGCGCCCCTACTTGCCGCTCAGAGCAGGTATACTTCTCTTTGCTGGTGATGAGCGAGCGAGAGGAAGTGGTGGTGATGGATGCGGAGGATATGCGCCGTGCCATCACCCGTATTGCCCATGAGATTCTGGAGCGCAACAAGGGCGCGCGCGATCTGGTGGTGATCGGCATTCAGCGGCGCGGCGTGCCCGTTGCCCGACGGCTCGCGCTTGCCCTCTCCCAGATCGAAGGCACGGGCATCCCCTGCGGCAGCGTCGACATCACCCCCTTCCGCGACGATATCCGCCCGCGCCCCCCCGTGCTGACCCGTAGCCAGACCGATGTGCCCTTCGATATCAACAACAAGCGCGTCATTCTGGTGGATGAGGTGATTCAGACGGGTCGGACGGTGCGCGCGGCGATGGACGCGATTATGCATCTGGGGCGCCCCGCCTGCATCCAGCTCGCCGTGCTGATCGATCGGGGGCACCGCGAGCTGCCCATCCGACCCGACTATGTGGGCAAGAACCTGCCCACCAGCCGCGTCGAGTTCGTGCGCGTGGAGCTGATGGAGCTGGAAGGGCGCGACCGCGTGGTGCTGCGCAAGTCAACAGCCCTCAAAATCAAGGCTAATCCTGACTGACCAGCCGTTCGACGACACTTTCGCCACCATACCACTACCCGTTGACGCTTTTCCACCCAATCAACCCCAACATCCTGTATACCAAAAACCCGATCGTCGTTGATCGCCGACTTTTCACCCCTTGAGTTCAAATCACCTCCCGATCGCCGACACCCCTTTGAGTTCACTGTCATCGATGGGGTATAGTAAAAGCGCCATCGGGGCACAGCAGTGTGCGCACCTTGACAATCGGGCGGAGGTTAGATTTGAGTTCAGAGGTGTGCCTCTGAGCGGGCGGGTGTCCGCGCCTGCCCGCTGCAGGGGGTTGGTTTGTAGCCTACCTCTGAGGGATTGAAACGCCGGGTCTGCCCCTCTTTCAGGCGGGCAATCCGATGTTTGTAGCCTACCTCTGAGGGATTGAAACCGCGGACGACGGTCTGGCGCTATGCGGACGGGAACAGGTTTGTAGCCTACCTCTGAGGGATTAAAA
>JBBIML010000025.1:0-39312 GCA_037444405.1 Armatimonadota bacterium | reverse complement strand
GATTCGTACAGCGCGTTGCGGGAGAAGGTGGACGAATGGCTCTATGCGGGCGTGAAGGTCATCTGGGTGATCGACCCTCAGCGGCGCGTGGTGGAGGTGTATCAGCCCGACAAGCCGGTGGTGATTTTGCGTGAGGCGGACACCTTGACGGGTGAGCCTGTGCTGTCAGGCTTCACGCTCCCCGTTCGCGAGATTTTCGCTGGAGTGGAATAAAGAACGATGCGGCTGGAGCGGATGCGCCTTTAGCGACGGAGCCTCAACACATCGTTCATCTTGCCGCTACGGTAGCCCTCCAGATCAAGCGCCACATAGAGGTAGCCCAGCGATTTGAGATGGGCAACGATCGCGCTCGCATGTTCCAGCAGGCGCGGGAAGTCGTCGGGCGGCACCTCGATACGAGCGATGGTGTCGTGATGGCGCACCCGCACCTGACGGAAGCCCAGCTCACGCAGGGACCGTTCCGCCCGATCGACCTGCATCAGCCGTTCGCGTGTGATGGGCATGCCGTAAGGGAATCGGCTGGACAGGCAGGCGAAAGAGGGTTTATCCCAGATGGGCAGTCTTAGCGCACGCGCCAGCTCACGGATGTCGGCTTTGCGCAGTCCCGCCTCCACCAGCGGTGAGCGCACGCCATGCTCCACTGCCGCCTGCATGCCGGGGCGATAATCGCCCGTGTCGTCCAGATGGGAGCCGTCGGCAATCCAGTCGATGCCCTCCTCATCAGCGACGCGCCGCAAGATGCTGAACAGCTCCGTCTTGCAATGATAGCATCGGTCGGGACGATTAACGCTGAACAGCGGATTGCTCAGCTCGTGGGTGCGCACGATTCGCACGCGCACGCCCATCTGCTCGGCGAGGTGCTTCGCCTCTTCAATCTCGCCTTCCGGGAACGCCTCCGACTCGCCGATCACCGCCAGGCAGCGCTCGCCCAGCACCTCGTGCGCGACCCTGACCAGCAGCGTGCTGTCCACGCCGCCCGATAGCCCGATGACCACGCTGCCCATCTCGCGCAGGATCGCGCACAACCGCTCATACTTCTGCCTCAGCTCCTGATCCAGCTCTCTCATGGTTTCTTGCGAAGACCCCCGCTGAAGCTGCGCTTCAGCACTCCACATGTCAGACTGGGCGTTATTCCATCCAGCCTGGCTCCAGCCCGCTGATTTTGACCACCTTCCACTCCTCATACGGAATAATCAGCCAGCGGCGCCGATGCTCTTTGCGGAACTCGACCTCCAGCGGACCCGCGCTCTGCGATTCGGTGTTGATGTCTTTCCACATGACCTTCACCTCCGTGCGGGCAATCGCGCGGTCGCCACGCACTTCGATGATGGGTGGCGTGTAGCTCGCTCGCAGGGCTTCAGCATTTTTGAAAAAATTCGCCAGCTGGTAGCGCAGTTGCTCCTTGCGCATTCCGCTCCACTCGAAGTCGTCGGCGACCATCGCCATCAGCGTGTTCACATCTTCACGCTCGAAGGCTTGCCGTCCCTCTTCGAACATCTGCTGGATGCGCTTTTGCGGGCTGACGGGCTGGGGCGTTGCCACATTGATAACCATCCGCAGGGCAATCAACATTAGCACAATCGCGCCGATGAGATAGGGCAGTCGGGTGCGCATCGCCTCACCATCCGATGGGATGCCAGACGGTCTTCATCTCGGTGAAGGGTTCAATCCATTCCAGCCCCTGCGCGGCGTCGCTGTACCATTCGGTGCGGCGCAGGCGCGGGCTGTGATGGAGACGCTTGACCGTTTCGGCAGCGGTTGTCTCGAAGGGCGCTCGCGCTTCTTCGGGCACACCGCAGAGATCGAGTGCGTCCACCTCCACATGGGCGCACAGGTGCGGCAGCAGCTCCTCCCGATAGCCGCTCAAAAGGTTCACCACGCCCGCCGGCAAATCGGAGGTTTCCAGCACTTCCGCGAACGACAAGCCGACCGTCGGGTAGCGCTCGGAAAGAATCACTACGGCGGTGTTGCCGCTGACGATCACGGGCGCCAGCAGGCTGGTGAGCGCGGCAAGCGGCGCATCATCGGGGCAGACCAGCCCCACCACGCCCACCGGCTCTGGCAGCGTGAAGTTATGCATCGGCATCGCGACAGGGTTCAGGCTGGAGAGCAGCGCGCTCCACTTGTCGCTCCAGCCCGCGTAGTGGACCCAGCGGTCGATGCTCGCCTCCACCTCGCGCACGGCTTCCGCGCGGGCAACACCCGTCGCCAGCGCAATCTCCTGTTCGAACGCCTCGCGTCGGCTTTCTAACATCTCAGCGATGCGATAGAGGATCTGCCCGCGGTTGTAGGGGGTTCGCTGTGCCCAGCTGAACTGCGCTTTGCGAGCCGCCTGCACGGCGTCGCGCAGGTCTTTGCGGGACGCCTGCGCCACATTCGCCAGAAAGCCGCCCTGCGCGTCGCGCACCTCGAACGCCCGACCCGACTCGCTGCGCACAAACTGACCGTTGATAAACAGCTTGTAGGTCTTCAGAACACCAGCCCGTGCGTATGTTCCCATCGTCAGAAGGATACCATGCCGGTTTCAGAGGGCGGTTGTGAGCGCGTGAGCGAATCGCTCATTCTGTTCGGGCGTGCCCGTGTTGACCCGCAGGAAGGTCGGCATGCCGAAAATCTCGCCCGTGCGCACCAGGATTCCCTGCCGAAGCAATTTGCCAGCCACCTCGCGGCTATCGCGCCCCACATCCATCAGCACAAAGTTCGCCCACGATGGGACATAGGACAGCCCCAGCTGCTCGCACAGGTGATAGAAGAACTGCAGCCCCTGACGGTTCAGCTCGCGCGTGCGCCGTACATGCTCCTGATCCGCCAGCGCCGCCACCGCTGCCACCTGCGCGACCGAGTTCACATTGAATGGCTCGCGCACGCGCTCCAGCGGCTCCAGAATCTCTGGACGAGCCACCGCATACCCGATGCGCAGCCCCGCCAGCCCGTACGCTTTGGAGAAGGTGCGCAGCACCACCACATTCCGCCCCGCCCGCACATAGTCAAGACCATCGGGATAGTCAGGATGGTCCACATATTCAAAGTAGGCTTCATCCAGCACCACCAGCACATGCGCGGGCAGCGCGTTCAGCAGCTCCTCCAGCTCGGCACGATAGACGATCGTGCCAGTGGGGTTGTTCGGATTCGCGATAAAGAGCAGTTTGGTGCGTTCGTTCACTTTTGCGCCCATCGCGGGCAGGTCGTGGCGATAGTCGGGCGTAAGGGGCACACGGTGCAGAATGGCGTTGTTCAGCAATGCGGTCGCATCATAGCGAACGAACGACGGGTTCGCCACAATCACCTCGTCGCCTGGCTCGAGGTAGGCAAGCCCCAGAAAGTGGATCAGCTCGTCGGAGCCGTTGCCGAAGGCGAAATGGTCGGGCGGCAGGTTATAGAACGCGCTCAGCGCCTGGCGCAGGTGCTGGCACGCGCCGTCGGGATAGAGATGGAGGTTCGGCAGAAACTGCTGGACGGCTTGCAGCACGCGCGGTGAGGCGCCCAGCGGGTTCTCGTTCGCCGCGAGGCGGATAATCTCGCTCAGTCCCAGCTCGCGCTTCAGCGCCTCTATCGGCTTGCCTGGCGGGTACGGCTCCAGCTGCCACAGATGGGAACGCGCTCGCATAGCGGCTGGAGTATACCACCTGTGCCGCCTGCGGCGCCTGTGTCTAATCTCCATCGCGCGCTCTGCCGATAATCTCTGCTGATGGTTCGGCGATTCACCGATGTGCTGATTGAGGAGGGCATTCTGGACGCGCAGCGGCTGGGCGAGCTAATAGCGTCCCGCACTGACCTGCAGGAGCCAATTGAAGACTATCTGGTGCGCATCGGCGCGATTGATGAGCGCACGCGCGCACGGGCGTTGAGCCTGATGTACGGCGTGCCCCTGCTCGATTTCCAGACGCTCACGGTTCAGCCCGAAGCGGTGGCGCTGGTGCCGCGCGAGGTCGCCCTGCGCTGTAAGGCGATGCCAATCGCCATCAACGGCACACAGCTCGTCGTCGCGATGATGGACCCCGCCGATATTGTGGCGGTGGACGACCTGCGTGCCGCTACCGGGCGCGACATCAGCATCGCCGTCGCCTCCCGACCCCAGATTCAGGACGCGCTCATGCGCTACTACGGGCTGGACGAGGATGTGCGCAGCGTCGTGCAGCGCATCCGCACCGCCGAAGAGGAAGACGCCTCCATCATCCGTCTGGTGGAAGCCCTTATCAACCGCGCGATTGCCGACCGCGCCAGCGACCTGCATATCGAGCCGCTGGAGAACCACACGCGCGTGCGCGAGCGAATCGACGGCGTGCTGCGCGAAACCTCCGAAATCCCGCAGGAACTGCACGACGCCGTCGTCGCCCGAATCAAAATCATGTCCAACCTTGACATCGCCGAGAAGCGCGTGCCGCAGGATGGGCGCATCGCCTATCGCATCGGTGGGCAAGCCTACGACCTGCGCGTCTCCACCTATCCCTCCATCTACGGCGAGAAAGTGGTGCTGCGTATCCTGGAGAAATCGACCGAGCGGTTCGATCTGGAAAAGCTGGGGCTGGAACCCCAGCAGAAAACGCGCCTCAAGCGCATTATCGAGCGTCCGTACGGCATGCTGATCGTGTGCGGTCCGACGGGTTCAGGCAAGACGACCACGCTCTATGCCGCGCTCAGCCATCTCAACACGCCCGAACGCAACATCATCACGATTGAAGACCCCGTGGAATATCAGTTGCCGGGCATCGTGCAGGCGAACATTAATCCGCGTGCGGGGCTGACCTTCGCCACCGGGTTGCGGGCGATCCTGCGTCAGGACCCCGATGTGGTGCTGGTGGGCGAGATTCGCGATCGGGAGACGGCGGTTATCGCGGTGGAGGCGGCGCTCACGGGGCATATGGTGTTCTCCACGCTGCACGCGAACGAGGCGGCGGGTGCGCCGGGGCGACTGATCGAGATGGGTGTAGAGCCGTTCCTGCTGGCGTCCGCGCTGGTGGGCGTGCTGTCGCAGCGGCTGGTGCGCCTGCTCTGCTCCGAGTGCCGCGAGCCGACCGAACCCGATGCGGAGCTGCTTGCCCGTCTGCGCCTGACGCCCGATATGCTCAAGGGCTGTACCGTGTACACCGCGCGTGGCTGCCACCGCTGCCAGTTCACTGGCTTTCGCGGGCGCAGCGCGATTATGGAGCTGATGGAGGTGGATGATGCCATCCGGCACGGCATCATGCACCATCAGCCGTCGGCGACCCTGCGCGAGGCTGCCATCCGCAACGGCATGGTGCCGCTCTATCAGGACGCCCTGCGCCTGGTCAAAGCGGGGCGCACCAGCCTCGAAGAGGTACTGCGCGTGGTCGCCGACGATATCGACGAACCCATACCCCAGGCGGCTTAGCGAATCACCATGCCCATCTATGAGTGTCGCATTCGCACAAAGAGCGGGGAGCCGCGCCAGCTGACGCTGGAGGCGCCCAGCCTGCAGGTGGCGGTCGAACGCCTGCATCGTGAGGGGCATTTTGTGCTGGCGGTGCGCGAGCAGCGTCGTCCGACCGAGCGGCGCGGGATCGCCCTCTTCAAACGCGCCCGGTTGGACGAGCTGGTCGCCTTCAGCCGCGAGTTCGCCGTGATGATCCGCGCGGGCGTGCCCATCATGGAAGCCCTGCAGACGCTGGTTGATCACATGAAGCCCGGCGTGCTGCGCGAGGCGCTGATGAAGGTGCGCGACGAGGTGGAAGGCGGCATCCCGCTCTCCGAATCGATGCGCCGCCAGCCGCACGCTTTCCCCGACCTGTATGTGAACCTGGTTCAATCGGCGGAGGTGAGCGGCAGCCTCGAAACGGTGCTGAAACGCGCCGCCGACTACCTAAGCAACGCGCTCGCGCTCCAGCGGCGCGTCAAGTCCGCCATGATCTACCCCGCAGTGGTGCTGACCGCCACACTGTTCGTGATGGCATATATGGTGGTGTTCATCATGCCGAAGTTCTCGGAGATGTTTCGGCAGATGAATGTGAACCTGCCGCTCACAACGCAGGCGATGGTGTGGCTGGGCGATCTGGGTCAGCGGCACAAATTGCTGGTGCTAATATCGCCGATTTTCGTGCTGGGTGGGCTGTGGGGCGCGTGGCAGATACCGCGCATCCGCGAGCCGCTCAACTACTGGGTTGCCCGCATGCCGCTCGTGGGCGACCTGACGCGCAAGGTGGTGCTGACCCGCACGCTTGCAGCGTTGCAGACGCTGATCAGCACAGGCGTCGCGTTGCCCCGCGCGCTGGAGCTGGCTGCCGCCACTTCAGGCGACCACCGCATGCGCCGCGCGTTAGCCACCGTGCGAGCAGAGGTGGAGGCGGGCATCCCGCTCGCCATCGCCATGCGCGAGACAGGCGTGTTCCCCAACCTGGTCATCCAGCTGGTGGCGGCGGGCGAGAAGACGGGCGCGCTCCCCGAAATGCTGGGCGAAATCGTCGAGTTCTACGACGACGAGGTGCAGCAGAAACTGAAGGGGCTAACCTCCACACTGGAGCCGCTGCTGATGCTCTTTCTGGGGCTGATTATCGGCATCTTCGCCTTCTCCGTCATCTCGCCCATCTACGACCTGATGGACACGATTAAGTAGGGAGCAGGAAAGGTTATCACGGGCGCGAAAATTGGGGTTATGCTCAAACGGGACATCTGGCAGGTTCCCACAGGGATGTGGGTGTTGTGCATCGTTTATACACTGCTGACAATCGTGCTGCGGGCGTCCTATGTGGACGCGGAGGGCGTGCGGCATGCGGCGACGCTCACCGAAGGATTCAATCGCACCTCGCTGTTCTTCTGGAACGGGCACGCGCCACTGGGACTGCTCCTGCTGTGGCTGATTGTGAAGCCGCTCTCGTTCGCGATGCCAGTGCTGGAGGCAACCCAGCTGCTGGCGGCGGTCTCGATGGGGCTGACAGGGCTGGTGCTGTATCGGCTCCTACGCCTCACGGGGCTGACCACCGGACTCTGCGGCTGGCTCACCTTTCTGTTCCTGACGGCGAATGTGGCGCTGGTGAGCGCGACGATGCTGGGCTATGCCTCGTTTGCCCTGCTGCTGATGGCGCTCTGGGCGCGTTCCGCCGTGCGCTTTTTGACCCTGCGCGAAGCGGAGCCAGCGGTTGCCGTCCGCATGGGAGTTGCCAGCGCACTGCTTGGCGCGATCAATCTCTTCGCGCTGGTGCCCGCGCTCGTGCTGGGCGTGCTGGCGATGCGACGCTTTCAGGCGGGCGCGTACTGGGTTGCCCTGCTGTCGCTTACCCTGCTGGTCTATCTCGGTGTCTACTTCCTTGTGCTGCCTGCGCAGGTTCAGGCGGGCGGCGTGGAGCGGGCGAAACCCTCGCTCATCAGCTGGCTCTGGACAGGCGACGGCGGCTCACGGTTCGACCCGCCCGTGCTGTCGGGCGCGTACTGGCTGGCGATGGGTGAGCAGGTGCAAAACAGCCTGCTCGCGCTGGGGCGCCCCTTCCGCGTGCGCGATGTCTATCAGTACTTTCTGGGCGGCACTTTCATCACGCTGTTGAAGGGCGCGTTCCTGGCGCTGGTTGCCGTCGCGGTGCTGTTGCTGATTATTCTGCACACGAGCGGTGAGCGTGTGCCCGTGGAGCGCCCCGTGCAGGCGCTGCAACAGCTATCGGGCTGGAGCCTGCTCGCGATGCTCGCCGTGCTGATCCTCTGGCAGGGTGAGCGGCAGGCGTTCTATCTGTGGACAGGCTTCTGGGCGGTGCTGGCGCTGGGGGGCTGGCTCGCCAGCTACGCGCCCGAAGAGACGGCGCGACTGGGCTACGCGCTGGCGCCGCTCGTGCTGGTGATGGCTATCTTCGGACTGATGAAAATGGGCACTCTGCGCTCGCCCGACCACGATTCGGAGTATCAGGAGGTGGTCGCCGCGTACGGAGGCATTCAGCAGGGCGATATCGTGATTGCGGCAGGTCGGCTGGCAGATCTGCTCCGATGCTACACCGCTCCCCATGCCCAGGTGATCGCCACCGAATACTGGCGCGACCCCGAATCGGAGCTGAAGCGACTGCTGGAGCAGGCTCGCCAGCAGAAGCGACGGGTCATCCTGTGGCAGTACGCGCTGAACCCGGACTACTTCCGACACGCCCGCGCACGCGCCACTGCCGCATGGCTGCAGAGCCTACAACGCGCTCAGCAACTTTGGAACCAGGCTGGCAGTACCCTCTATCGCCCCTACAGCAAGCTAGTCGTCTACCCCACCCTGATTGAATGGTCAGGCGAGGCGCAGCAGCTGGAACCGCCCAGACCCTGAAAGAGGGGTATACTCACGGATGTGATTCGGCAGACGATTCGGAGCTGGTTGGAGCAGGCGTTGCACGCGGCACAGCAGGCGGGCGAGCTGCCCGAAACCCCCACGCCCGCCTTCGAGGTCGAAACCCCGCGCAACGAACAGTTCGGCGACTATGCGACCAACCTGGCATTTGTGCTGGCACGCTCGGCAAGGCGCAACCCGCAGGAGGTCGCTCGCCTGCTCATGCGCCATCTGCCCGCCGAGTCCAGCGATTGGCTCCAGCGCGTCGAAATCGCCGGCACAGGCTTCATCAACTTCTATCTGAAACCGGGCTGGACAGGCGCCGTCGTGCGCCACATCCTGGAGCAGGGCGAACACTACGGCGAAGCCACGCTCGGCGCAGGTCAGCGCGTTCTCATCGAGTTCGTCAGCGCGAACCCCACCGGACCGCTCACACTCGGACACGGACGCAACGCCGTCATTGGCGACACCCTCGCCCGACTGCTCACCGCGCTCGGCTATCAGGTCGAACGCGAGTTCTACATCAACGATGGCGAACACTCCACCCAGATTCAAAACTTCGCCCGCTCCGTGCTGACCCGCTATCGCCAGCTGCTGGGCGAATCTGTCCCGATGCCTGACGACGCCTACCACGGCGAATACATCACCGAACTCGCCCAGCTCATCCACCAGCAGTACGGCGACCAGATCCCGCTCAACGAACCCGACCTGCTCAAACAGTTCGAATCATTGGCAAAAGCGCTGATGCTGCAGGAGCAACAGCGCGACCTGAGCGATTTCGGCGTCCAGTTCGACCGCTGGGTCTCCGAGCAGAGCCTGTACGAGAGCGGTGCCGTCGAACGCACCCTGCAGCGCCTGCGCGAATCGGGCTACGCCTACGAATCGGAAGGTGCGCTCTGGCTGCGCTCCACCGCCTTCGGCGACGAAAAAGACCGTGTGCTGGTACGCGCCAACGGCACACCCACCTACCTCGCCTCCGATGTCGCCTACCACATCGACAAATACGAACGCGGCTACCACAAACTCATCAACCTCTGGGGCGCCGACCACCACGGCTACACCGCACGCCTGAAAGCCGCCATCGCCGCGCTCGGCTACGACCCCGACCGCCTCACCATCCTCATCTACCAGCTGGTGAACCTCTAC
Source organism: Armatimonadota bacterium (assembly GCA_037444405.1). GTDB lineage: Bacteria > Armatimonadota > Fimbriimonadia > Fimbriimonadales > GBS-DC > HRBIN15. The sequence continues at coordinate 29,921 of JBBIML010000025.1, read as the reverse complement.
AGAGGCGCAGAACCCGTGCGCATGTCCAAACGCACAGGCGAACTGATCACCCTGCGCGAGGTCATGGACGAAATCGGCACCGACGCTCTCCGATTCTTCTACCTCCTGCGCTCGCATGAGAGCCATCTCGACATCGACATCGAACTGGCAAAGGAACAATCCGAGAAGAACCCCGTCTACTATGTGCAATATGCCCATGCTCGAATCTGCAGCATCGAACGGGTCGCCGCCGAGCAGGGCATCCCGATGCCCACTCCGAACGAAGCCAACCTGCAGATGCTGACCCACCCCGAGGAGGTTGCCCTCGTCAAGCGCCTGGCAGAGTTCCCTGAAGAGGTGCGCCTCGCTGGTCTGCAACTTATGCCGCATCGGCTGACCGCCTACGCACTGGATTTAGCGCGCGCGTTCCACAGCTTCTACACCGAGTGCCGCGTGCTTGGCGAAGACCCCGAACTGACCCGCGCCCGCCTGCTGCTCATCCGCGCCACCCGAATCACCCTGCGCAACACCCTGAACCTGATGGGTGTCTCCGCGCCCGAACGCATGGAATCGCCATGATACGGCTGATTGACCGAACAGGCTGGACAGGCGACCCGGAGCAACTCTACAAACAGGTGGAGTTCCCACCTCCACCTGCTGACCGACCCTACATCTTCACCAACACCGTCACCACGCTCGACGGCAAACTGATTCTCGGCGAGCCTGGCTCCACCGCGAAGGGACTGGGCAGCCCCACCGACCAGCTCCTCATGCACCGCCTGCAAACCCATGCCGATGCTATTCTCATCGGCAGCCGCACCCTGCGAGCCGACTGGCACCTCAACTACCCGCCCGAACCGTATCGAGCCGTGCTGACCACCAGCGGCGAACTACTGCTGGACCATCCCTTCTTCAACAACCCGCACCGCGCGCTCGTGTTCGCGCCCACCCACCTGCCGCCTGACCGCCAGCAAGCCCTCCAGCACGTCGCCCGACTGCACCTCACTGGCGAAACGCAGGTCGATGTGCGCGATGTGGTGCGTATCCTCCACACCATTTATGAGGTACGCTATCTGCTGGTGGAAGGCGGTGGCAATCTGAACTTCTACTTTTTCGATGCGGGGCTGGTCGACGAGGTCTTCCTGACGCTGGCGCCGAAGATAAAGGGCGGCGCCCACCTGCCCACAATGGTCGACGGCGCGGGCTTGCCCCGCGAGCGCGTCGCGGAGTTCGAACTGCTCTCCGCCTACCTGGAAGGCGATGAACTCTTCCTGCGCTACAGGAGGCGACCATGACTTTACGCGAGTTCGTTCGGGAACAGATTCAGCAGATTTATGGGGCGCTGCAGCAGGGTCAACCCCCACCCGTCGGCGAGTATGAGCCTGCCACACTCAAAGAGTGCATGCGCCGCACCACCGTGCAGATCGGCACCACCCACTACCGACCTGACAGCATCCTGCTGGAGTTCATCTTCACCGAGCCGAGCATGGGTCCCGCCATCCTCACCATCCGCATCCCCGCCCCAGAACCTATCGTCTATATGCCTGTGCCCGACTGGGTGATTGAAGATGTGTGGCAGGGCGAGGTCACAGGCTCCTTCCGATTCGCCTCCGAAGCCCAGCTGCTGCTCAAAAAACTGCAGAACCAGATTTTCTCGGAGGCGAACCTGCTCTATTTTGACGAGCGACCCCAGCTCAAGCACCGCGACCGATAGCCCCATGGGGTATTATTCAAGGAATGGAGCGTTCGCGCCGAACACGGATCGAGTTTCGGGAGTTCCAGCTGTCAAACGGATTGCGCGTGCTGTTCTCGCCCCATCGCGCGGCGCCTGTCATCGCCATACTGGTGATGTATCGGGTCGGCTCGCGCGATGAACCGCCCGGCAAAACGGGCTTCGCCCACCTGTTCGAACATATGATGTTTCAGGGTTCTGCCAATGTGCCGCGCGGCAAACACTTCGAATATGTGGAATCGAACGGCGGCATCCTGAACGGCTTCACCAGCTACGACTGCACCGCCTACTTCGAACTGCTGCCCACCTCCAAACTGCCGCTCGGGCTGTGGCTGGAAGCCGACCGCATGCGCTCGCTGCAGGTCTCGCAGGAGAATCTGGATAACCAGCGGGCGGTGGTCAAAGAAGAGCGACGACTGAGCATCGACAACCGCCCCTACGCGCGCGCTCTGGAACGCCTGCGCGAAATCGCCTACGATAACTTCGCCAACCAGCACTCGGTTATTGGCTCGATGGACGATCTGGACCGCGCGGCGCTGAACGATGTGCAGCACTTTTTCCGCACCTACTACGCGCCGAATAATGCGGTGCTGGTGATCGCGGGCGACTACGATTTGCGGCGCGACTGGCGCGTGGTTCGCGAGCTGTTTGAAGATATTCCGCCGCAGCCATCGCCGCCGCCCGTCGACCTCACCGAGCCAGAGCGCGGCGAGCGACGCGAAGTGTTTCACGACCCGCTGGCGAGCGTGCCCGCAATCGCCCTCACATGGAAAATCCCGCCACGCTGCTCGCCCGACAACGACGCCCTGCAGATTGTAGCCGAAATACTGGTCGGCGGACGCGCCTCACGCCTCTATCAGCGACTGGTTAAACAGGAAGCGGTCGCCGTGAGCGTGTCGGGCGGCGCAGAAGCGCGACCCGCGCCCAGCCTGTTCCAGCTGTTTATCCTGCACCGCCCCGATGTGCCCCCGGAGCGAATCGAACGCATTGTTTATGAAGAAATCCAGCGCCTTGCCAGCGAGGGTGTTCCCGACCAGGAACTGGAGCGTATCCGCACCCAACTGATTGCCCGGCGCTGGAGCGATAACCTCTATTACGGTCTGCAAAGCCCGCTGGGACGCGCGCTGGGGTTGGCGTTCGCAACCGTGTTCGATGGCGACCCCAACGCCATCAACCACGAGCTAGAACGCCTGCTCGCCGTCGACAGCCCGCAGGTACAACAGGCGGTGCAGCACTACCTGAACACCGAACGCAATCGCACCGTGATGACCATCGTGCCTGGTGCCACAGGAGGTGTCGCATGAGCTTTCCCACCACACCACCACCTGACCATCCGATGGGCGAGCTGCATCTGCCGCTGCCAGAGGAACAGATATTGCCCAATCGCCTGCGTCTGCTGATGATCCCCGATTCGCGGGCGCCGCGCGTGGAAATTCGGCTCATCATCCCCACCGCTGGACGCGCCTTCGACGACGAAACAATGGTCGGGCTGGCAGCGGCGACCGCACGCTTGATGACTGCAGGCACGCGCCGACGCACCAGCTTCCAGATTGAAGAGGAAGCCGACCGCTGCGGCGGCGCGCTCGCCATCAGCGCGAACAGCGAGACCGCCCTGCTACAGGCGCACTGCCTGAGCGACCACCTGCCCGCGATGCTCGACCTGATCGCCGATGTGCTGCTGAACCCGACCTTCCCACCCGAGGAGGTGGAGATCGATCGGGCGAACACGCTCCAGCGACTGCGCCTGCAGCGCACACAGCCCGACTTCCTGACGGAGGAACGCCTGCGCAAAGCCCTGTTCGGAACGCACCCCTACCATCGCATTGCGCCCGACGAAGACGCCCTCCAGCGCTGGCAGTCGGAGCATCTGCAGGCGTTTCATGCTGACCGCTATCGTCCCGCAGGCGCGACGCTGATCGCAATAGGCGACTTCCGCATCAGGCGCTTCATCAAGCTCATAGAGGACTCTCTGGGCGAATGGCAGGGCGAACCGCCTGATGATAAACTGCCCGCGCCATCAGGTGAGCCTGCTGAGCGGGGCGAGCAGTTCGTGCCGCGCGACGGCTCCGTGCAGAGCCATTTGATGCTGGGCACGCTTGTGCCACCGCGCAACGCGCCCGATAGCCTTCCCCTACTGATGGGTGTGAACCTGCTGGGGGGCGGCGCCAGCTCCCGCCTGTTCCGAACCGTGCGCGAGCAGTACGGCTACGCCTACAGCGTCAGCGCCCACATCGACTTCTATCGGCGCATCGGCGCCTTCATCGCCGAGGCGCAGACCGCCACCGAAAACACCCGCGACACCCTGCGCCAGATTCAACACGAAATCGAACAGCTCATCGCGCAGCGTGTCCCCGAATCGGAGCTGCAAGCCACCCGAAACTACATGCTTGGGCGCCACATGATGGGCTGGATCACGCTGGGCAGCATTGCCGACCGCTTCGTGCAAACCGTCGTGCATCGCCTGCCACTGGACTACTGGCATCGCTATCCGCAGATGGTGCAGGCGGTCTCCGCAGACGCCGTCCAGCAAGCCTGCGCCCGTTTCCTGCCGCTGGATCGCATGAGCGCAGTGATTGTCGGCGAGCCGAGCCTCACCGCGGCTTGAGTAGGGGCGCACCGCCGTGTGCCCCTACCCCTCTTCACAGCGCTCGCACCGTCACCAGCGGGCTGATGGCGCGGGTTGACTTATCGTTGCTGAACGCCAGCACCACGATGTAATAGTTGCGCCCCGGAATGAAGGGCGGTCCCGTGTACACCAGGCTCGTGTTCGGCGCGAACACCTTCGCCGCCCCCGGATTACTCAGGTCCGACGGATAAAACGGCTGAACCTGATAGTCGGGGAAACGGTCATAAATCAGCACCAGATAGTAGTCAGCGCGCTCGACAGGCGTCCACGAGATAATCAGCGAGCGCCTATCGACCCTTTCGTCGGGGAGCGGCGCCGTAATCAGAATCGGCACAAACGGTCGCGCCGCCGCCCGATTGCTGCGTTCCGAAGAGGAACCGGGCAGATCGTCCAGAAAGTCGGTGTTGAGCGCGACCATCTCGTAGTAGTAGGTCACATTCGGCTGCAGGGCAGGGTCTAAATCGGCGAAGAAGTCCGCTAACGGGTCGCGCAGGAAGGCAATCGCATTTTCTTGCAGCTCCGCCTGCGTGCGCCCGCGATAGATGCCGTAGCCCAGCAGGCTGATCTGCTGCTCAAAATCCCACGAGAGGTCGATCTCGATCCAGTAGTCGCCGTTAGCGCGGGACGGTGGACGCAGCGGGCGATTGCGAAGGCGCTCATCGAACAGCGCGCGAATCGCGTTATAGGCACGCAACTGGCGACTGTCGCGCGTGGCGGCAAGCGCCCGCGGCATCGTCCACGCCGTCGCCGTCAGATTCTGTGGCGCGTTCACCGGGCGATTGTTCGAATAGTTCAGTGTGAAACTCATGATGCTGGTCTCGCGGGCGCGGATCACCACCGTGCGGCGGTCGTTCTCATAGCCCGGTGCAGAGGCGACAATCGGGTACTCGTAGCCCGATGGCAGCCCGTCGATGCGATAGTAGCCGTTGCGGTCGGTGATGGCGAGCGCGCTGCTCAATGCGCCACCTGCGAACACGCGCGCTCGCTCGATACCCCTTCCCAGCGGGTCGCGCACGAAGCCCTCTACCGAACCCTGCTGGTCCGCAGGCGCGATCATGATGTTGATGTTCTTGCTCTGCTCGTTGGGGAACACCTGCGCGATCTGGCGCCCGGTGTATTCCGTGCCGTTGATGCGGGCGCGCGCGATGATGGGCGTGAAGCCTTCTGGCACATTCGTCAGATAAAAAGTGCCGTTGTGGAGCGTGCGGGTGGAGCTGACGAGGTTGCCCTGCGCAATCACTTCGGCGTTCGCCACCGGGTTGCCCTCCACATCGGTGACGGTGCCTGAAATAATGCCGACCTTCTGCTGCTTGCCACAGCCTGCCATCAGCAGACAGAGCGCCAGTGCCCACAGCCCGATTTGCTTCATCATCTCGATTCGACGGTTCTCCTTCGCCAGCGTTGCTTCGGAACCGTAGCCTGGGCAGGATGCCCAGGCTTGCCGATTCAAATCAGGGGCGTTTTGCCGGGCATCGGCACGGGGTCCACCGGCAGCGGCGCGTCGAAGCGAGCATTCATTGCCCGCTCCACCAGATTCAGTTGGGAGTTCATCGCCTGCTCCCAGCTGACCTCCTTGCCTGTGTAAGCCGACATGCGCCCCATGATGGCGGTGAGCGTGCTTTCCGCGATACGCTTCGCCTCGTTGATCGGCTCGCCCCGCCGAATGCTCTGGATCAGGTCGCGATGCTCCAGCACATAGGGGTTCGGCCAGTCGGTGCCAGGCTCCCAGCTCACCTTGCCGCGCACATAGAAGTGGGTGAACTGCTCCAGCAGCGCCTCGCCTTCTGTGCCGACCACTGTGTTGGACACCTTGAAGGTGGTGTTGTCCATCTGGCGGCACATCGCCAGCACCCTGACGCCGCCGGGATATTCGTACTCGATGGCGAAGTGGTCGTACACATTGCCGTATTCGGGCGCAGTGCGCACCTGTCGTCCGCCCATCGCCAGCGCTTTGACCGGCACGCTGCCCATCACCCAGTTCATCACATCGATGTTATGCACGAACTGCTCCACAGGCTGATCGCCCGACAGCCAGATGTAGAAGAGCCAGTTGCGCAGTTGATATTCCAGATCGCTCCAGTTGGGCTGGCGCGGTTTGACGCCCGGGCTGCCCGCGAGGTAATAGGCATAGGCGGCGCGAATCGTGCCGATATGCCCCTCACGGATGCGCTCGATGACCCCGATGTAGCCCGGATGGTGGCGATACTGGGTGCCGGGCACAACGCCGAGCCTTTTCTGGCGGGCGATTTCCGCGCCGCGCAAAATCATGCGCACACCCTCCGGGCACACGGCGACAGGCTTCTCCATAAACACATGCTTGCCCGCTTCGACAGCCGCCAGAAAGTGGATGGGGCGGAACGCCGGCGGCGTGCAGAGCAGCACAATATCTACCCCGCTGTTGATCACATGCTGATAGGCGTCCAGCCCGATAAAGCAGCGCGTGGCGGGCACATCGGCGCGTGCGCCAAACTCGGCTTTCAGCCCCTCGCGACAGGCGTCGAGCCGATCCTGGAACACATCGCCCAGCGCGTGGATGACCACGCCCTCGTCGGCACGCAGGCAGTCCATCGCTGCGCCCGTGCCACGCCCACCACAGCCAATCAGCCCGACTTTAAGTGTGTCGGAACCCGCCGCGTGCGCAAACAGTTCGACGGGCAGCGCGCCAAGCGCGATGGTCGCGCCTAACCCGACCGCACCCCGCACAAACTCACGCCGCGAAAGAGTCGCGCCCATATCTGAACTCGCTCGCTCCTTCATCGCAAATATCCCTGTTCGCGACGCACTCCGAGACTCCTGCAAGGTATAATTAACCCGCTGGGGCGAAAGGAGAAAATCGCCATGCGTTTCTCTTCGATTCTGGCAGGCACGCTGTGTGTGATGGTGTGGGCGGATGCTCAAATTCAGATGGTGCTGGTAGCGGAGCAGGAGCCGAACAGTTCTCCTACCGCGCCGCAGATTCTCAGTCCGTCGCTGAACGCCTCGCGCGGTGTGGTGGTCTATCCTGCAACTATCTCACCCGCTGGCGACCGTGACTATTACCAGTTCCGCGTGGACGAAAGCGGCGTCTATTCGCTGCGTGTGGACACCAACCGCGACACGGTGCTGAATCTCTACAATAGTGCGGGCACACTGATTGCCAGCAACGATAACGGCGGCAATCCCGACATCCCGAACGCGATGGCTTCGGGACTCAGCCTTGCGCTGGAGCCAGGCGATTATGTGGTGGAGGTGCGTTATGTTTTCGGGAGCGGCATCTGCCGCTATGCACTGCGCCTTTTTCCGGGTGTGCAGGCACCGGATGCCGACCTGACCGAACCCAATAACGACGCAGATCAGGGCGTCTGGCTGGGCGCTTTCACAGGCGGTGAACTGTTTTCCGATGTCGGTTTCAGCGCCTATGGCGGCGGCGATGTGGATGTCTATCTCTTCACAAGCGCGATGCCCATCTCGGGGCTGCGCATTCGTACCGTGACCTGCATCGATACGGTGCTGCAGGTTATCGCGCCTGATGGCACTGTTTATGAAAATGACGACTCGTCCTGGGACACCCTTAACGGCTCTGCGTCGGAGGTCTACATCCCGCTGGGCGGCGTGGGCACATATGTGGTTGAAGTGCGCGCCTATGGTCGATGGGGCGGCTATTATCGGCTGCAAATTCTGGCGGAATTGCCCTCGGAGATCACTCTCCAGGATGGGGGCACACTATTTCGGCTGCGTGGTCTCACAGGGGGGCGCGACCGCGTCCCCAGCAATAATGCCGACTGGCTGTACGGCGGCGCCGACCACCTGTTCCAGATGGGCTGGTGGTATCGTCTGCAGGGTATCAATGGCAGGGAATACACACCGTCCACGCTGAACATGGTCGGGCAGGAGGAGCCGAACCGCGCCTTTCTCGTCTATCAGGAGCCAGATGGGTTGTTCATGGCGTTCCGCTATGAGCTGCGTGCGCTTGCGGCGGGCGGCAGCATTCTGGAGTGCGCGCTCTATGCTTACAATCTGCGCAGCGAGCGCATCACGCTCCATCTGTTCCACTACTTTGACCCCGATGTGGGCGGTTCTGCCACCAACCTAGCGGAGTGGCGAGAGCAGCGCATCCGGGTTCAGGGCGCGAATGGGCATTATGCCTACCTCACTCCGTTCCCCAGCCCGGCACACTGGGAAGCGACGTCCTATCCGCAGACCTTGCTCGCACTGACCGATTCGACGCCCACCACGCTGAGCGATGGAACCATGCCCTTTGAAGGCGATTTAACGGGCGCGTTCCAGTGGAGTGCGCCGCTCAATCAGGGTGGTCTGCTCGCTGCACGGGTTCACTACGCGCTCGATACGGAAGCCGCACCCCTGCAGGGCGATGTGGACCGCAGCGGCTGCGTGGATGACAGCGACCTGCTGGCGGTACTGTTCGCCTTCGGACGGATGGGGATGTTCCTTCCTGAAGATGTGAACATGGATGGCGTTGTCGATGATAGCGACATGCTCACCGTGCTTTTCCAGTTCGGTGCCGGCTGTTGACCTGCGAGTCGGTTAATCGGGTATACTCCTGACAGCAGGGCAAGGGCGCCTGCCTACAAGGGAGGCAACTATGAGCGACAGGGAGATTATTCCGTACCGACCCGGGCTTGAAGGCGTAACGGCGGGTATCAGCCAGATTTCAGATATTATCGCGGAGCAGAACCGCCTCATCTATCGCGGGTACGACATTCGCGATCTGGCGGCAAACTGTGAGTTCGAAGAGGTCGCCTATCTCATCCTGCTGGGCAGGCTGCCGAACCGTCAGGAACTGAACGATTTTAAGGCGCAGCTGGAACAGCACCGGGAACTGCCGAACGAGGTCTATCGGGTGCTGCGCGCGCTGCCGTCGGGTGCGAACCTGATGGCGATGTTGCAGGTCGGCGTCGCCACGCTCGGCATGCTCGACCCGCAAGCCGATGTGAACACGCATGAGGCAAACCTGCAAAAAGCGATTCGGCTGACCGCCTGCATGCCCACACTGGTGGCGAACGGCTACCGCATCGTGCAGGGTCAGGAGCCAGTGCCGCCAAAGCCCGGCATGCCACACGCCAGCAACTTCCTTTATATGCTCTTTGGGCGCGAGCCAGACCCGCTGCATGCGCGCGTGATGAACCTCACCTTCATCCTCTACGCCGAACATGGCTACAACGCCTCGACTTTCACTGCGCATGTGATTGCCTCCACGCTGGCGGACATGTACTCGGCGGTGGTGGGCGCGATTGGCGCCCTGCGCGGTTCCCTGCACGGCGGCGCGAATGAAGCCGCGATGGAGAGCATCCTCGAGATTGGCTCGCCCGATCGCGCCGAGAGCTGGGTCATGGAAAAGCTCGCCCGCAAAGAGCGCATCATGGGCTTCGGACACCGCGAATACAAAACGGGTGACACCCGTGCTGTCATCCTCAAAGCCTATGTGCGCCAGCTCGCGGAGCAGGCAGGGCGGATGGACCTGTTCGAAATTCAGGAGACGATGGAGCGCGTGATGCTGCGCGAGAAGAACCTGCACCCGAATGTGGACTTCCCCGCCGCCGTCGTCTACTACCTGATGGGCATTCCCATCCCGCTCTACACGCCCATCTTCGCCGCTGCGCGCATCGTCGGCTGGACCGCGCATGTGATCGAACAGCACGACGATAATCGCCTCATTCGCCCGCGCAGCGACTACACCGGCCCGCGCGACCTGCCGTTCGTGCCCATCGATCAGCGGGCATAAGTCTGAGTGCGGAAGCTGCGCTTCCGCAGTCCATATCATGGAGGAAAACCGATGAGTATCAAAGTGGGTGTTCAGCTCTATTCGGTACGGGAGGATTGCCAGCGCGATCTGCCTGGCACGCTCAGGGCGATTGCCCGAATCGGCTACGCGGGCGTCGAGTTCGCGGGCTACTACGGCTACGACGCGAAAACGCTGCGCCAGATGCTGGACGATAACGGTCTGCTCTGCTGCGGCACGCACATCGGCATCGACCAGCTGCTGGGCGACAACTTCGAACGCACCCTCGAGTTCCATCAGACGCTCGGCTGCCCCTATCTCATCGTGCCGGGACTGCCCGAAGTGTATCGCAGTTCGCGTCAGAAGTGGATAGAGACCGCCGAGCTGTTCAATCAAATCGCTGCGCGGCTGGAGCCTTACGGCTTCCGCACAGGCTATCACAACCACTGGATCGAGTTCGAGCCGCTGGAGGGCGAGCTGCCGTGGGACATCTTTTTCAGCCGCACCCGCCCCGATGTGATTATGCAGATCGACACGGGCAACGCGCTGCACGGCGGCGCAGAGGCGGCGCCCTTCGTGCGCAAATATCCCGGTCGCGCCGTCACGGTGCATGTGAAGGAGTTCTCGCGCACGAACCCCAGCGCGGTCATCGGCGAGGGCGAGGTGAACTGGAGCGACTTCTTTGAGGCGTGCGAGACCGTCGGCGGCACCGAGTGGTACATCATGGAGCAGGAGACCTATGCCCATCCGCCGCTGGAGACCATCCGCCTCTGCTTTGAGGCGATGAAGCGCATGGGCAAAGTGGCAGGGGGATAGACTTATTGCACATCGCGCCGCTGAAAAATGATCAGTCCCACAATCAGCGCGATGACGATGTAAAGCAGAACATAGGTTATATCTAACGCGCGCACGGGCGGCTTGAGGAACATCAGCACCGCCTCGCTGCCGAATGGCGGCGCGTCGTCCATGCCAGGCGGCACGAGCGTGTCCACCCGTGCCTGCACCAGCCGCTTCAGCACCGCCATCGGCACCACCCACTCCGACAGATAGACCACTGTCTGCAACAGCTTCACATCAAAAAAGGCGGCAAGCGGGCGCAGGAAATGGTCCGCAAAGTAGGCGAACGCGCCCGCCGCCACGGTAAGCATCGACGCAATCGCGGCGCTGCAGAAGCTGGAGAGCGCCATCGCCAGCGTGCCATACAGCATAGGGTAGAGTAGCACCCACGGCAGTGCATGCCACATCTCCGCGCGCGGCTTCGTCTGCAACGCGACCGACAGCCACAGCATCGCTGTCCACACCACCACATTCGCGCCACAAAAGAGCATCACACCCAGCCACTTGCCCACAAACAGCTCGAAGCGGTGCAGCGGGCGCGGTAGGATCGCCGCCAGATAGCCTCGCTCAATATCGCTGGTGATGGCGCCCGCGCACAGCAGTATCGCCAGCACCGACGAGAAGAATTTGATGATATCGACGCCGAACAGAATCATCAGATTGACACCCATCTCGAAGCTTTCGGGTCTGCCGCCGAACGCCTGATGGAACGCTTTCGGCAGGAAGCTCAGCCCGTAGAAGGCAACGAGCAGTATGAGCGTGCCGATAAAGGCGCGACGGCGCAACGCCTCCTGAATGGTCAGCATGGTAATCGTGAGCATTGCTACTTGCCCTCCTCCTCGATGGTCTGGATGAAGAGGTCTTCGAGCGTTTCGCGCTGTGCCTGAAAGCTCCAGAGTTCGCCACCTGCCGCCACCACCGCGCGCGCCAGCTCGGGCACCTGCTGCTCCTGCTCCACCTCCGCCATGATGCGCCGCCCATCGAGCGGCTGCACCTTGCGGGCGACGCGCTGCAGGGCTTCCAGGATGGCAGGCGTGATCTGGCTCACCTCGATGGTGACCACCGAACGGTTGACCAGCAGTTCCTCCAGCGGACCCTGCTTCACCACGCGCCCTTTGTTCAGAATCGCCACATAGTCGCAGCTCAGCTCCACTTCAGAGAGCAGGTGCGAGTTGAGAAACACGGTCTTGCCGCGCTGTTTGAGGTACTGAATGACCTCGCGCACGCGCCGTCGCCCCAGCGGGTCGAGGGCAGAGGTCGGCTCGTCTAAAATCACCAGGTCGGGGTCGTGCAGAATAGCCTGCGCCAGCCCGATACGCTGTTGCATACCTTTGGAGAACTCGCGAATTTTGCTTTTGCGGCGTTCCGCCAGCCCCACCAGCTCCAGCACCTCGTCGATGCGCCGCTGGAGCTGACCTCGCTCCATGCGGGCTAAGCGCCCGTGCAGGCGCAGCAGCTCTTCGGCGGTGAGAAAGTCGTGAAACTGGAACTTTTCGGGCAAAAAGCCGAGTCGGCGTTTGGCAGCGATGGAGCCAGCAGGATAGCCCAGCACCCACGCCCTGCCCGCTGTGGGATACACATTCCCGATCAGCATCTGGATGGTGGTGGTCTTGCCCGCGCCGTTGGGTCCCAGAAAGCCGAACACGCAGCCGACCGGCACCTGCAGGTCAAGGTTATCCACCGCCACGATGGGATTGCCCCCGATCAGCGGGCGGAACACCTTGCGCAGCCCCCGCGCCTCGATAGCCCACATGGAATCGAACTATACCTCTTCTGGGGCGAGCTATCGCAGGCGAAAGCCGTAGAACCGACCCCGATTGGGATCGTTGCCGCTCCAGCACCAGACCAGGCAGAGCGCGTCTGGCGCATCGCCCGTGAAAAGCAGGCTATCGCCCAGCAATGCGCCGTCCACTACATCAAGGCTATAGAAGCGATTGAAGGGGTTGATTGCCGTGACGAACATCACGCGGGTTTTGAGCGTGCCGTTCTCCGCCCACTGGGCTGCCACATACACATACGACACCTTGCGGTCGGAACGGTTGACGACAGCGATGTTCGCTTTGATCAGGGCGGCGCCCGTGAGAATGGGCTGTGGATAGAGCGGGCAAAGGTCGCCAGCAGAAGCGTTCAGCGCATAGAGCCAGCCGTCCTGGGTGAGGAGATAGACGCAATCCGTTCGGGTGTCATAGGCGGGTGTGGTGATGGCAGGCGCGTGCAGGACGCTTTGCCAGAGCCACTGGTTACGCAGAAAACTATAATAGCCGACCCATGAACCGCTCACGATAATCACATTGCCGCGCCGCTCATCTAAGGCGGCTCCGATAATACCTGAAGAGCCGCCTGTGGCAGCGCCCTGCACCAGCGCTACTCCCTGATAGAGCAGATCGAAGCGCCCATCGGCGCGCCCCACAAACACCAGCCCATTCGGTAAGGTCTGCAGCTGTACAATCGGGCTGGTGCGGGTGAACAAAACTACCCGAACCACATTGGTTGCCAGATCGTAAACACCTACATGCTGGTTGGGCAGCGCGAAGTAGAGACGACTGCCATCCGAGAGGAGGGGCAGATTCGGGTTTGCCAGCAACCCGTTCAGCGGCAGCCACTGAACCGTGACCGACACGCCACCAGTTGCCTGCGTCCAGTCGAAGTAGGCGATCGCTCCCAGCGTGTTGAACAGATACCAGCGCGGTCCCACCACTGTGCCATGACCGCTGGGTAGCAGCCCCGTCACTTTTGCCTCGTAACGAATGTTGTTCTGGAAGGTGCTGTTGGTGCTGAGCGGTTGTGGGGTCGAGAAGAGGCGCACATCGCTGCCGCTCGCCGCGAGCCAGAAGAGTCGCCCGTTCAGCAGCTGGGGCGGACATGCAAGGGGATAGTTCTGCCATGTGGACGTGGAAGTATGCGCGGAGACAGCGGCTTCTACACCCGCCACAAACTCCAGCGGGTTCAGCCACTGGGAGTTGCTGACCGCCATCGCCTTCAGGGTAAGGAAGACCCCATCGGTGTTTCGATCAGACGGCGGACGCACCCGAATGAATAGACGCCGACTCTCGGAGGGCATAAAGAGGCTCAGTTCATCCCCGATCCCGGTTGCCTCATTAAAGAAGCCGTTCGCATCCCGCTGTTCGTAGAGATCGATTTGCCATGGGGTGGTGGCGACGCCCTCGCTGGTGGTGGCTTTGAGTCGCAGGGTATCCACACCGTTGCCCTTATTGCGCACCAGCACCACGAACCAGCCGTCGCCTGATGGCACGGTCAGGTAGGGTGGGGATTCGTACTCCCACTGCCAGCGCACGAGTTGCCCCACCCGTACCTGAGCGCTGTTGGAGAGGCTCAGTGGCTGCCCCGATGCGCTTGTTGCCACCGCCTGCAAGGTAAGGGTCGTTCCTGCCCACAACTGTCCGTCGGGCGTGCGTGGCGGCTGGGCAAGGGTCGTTGCCACCAGCACGCTGCCCATCATCCCTGCCATCAATCGCTTCGCTCTCATTGCCGTCCCTGCCGTTATTGGCGCGCGTGGCAAACCAGCTCTCCACGCCCGCGCCCTGTCCAGCAGGCACGGGACCGGAAGAAAGACGAGCGACCCACACCGCGCCATATGCATGCCCATACAGGAGCATCCCCTGTATGAACGCCCCAGTTACCAGGAAACCGCAACTGCAGCCAAATGGAGCCTCTCAGCCCCACCCTTTCGGTATAAAGAAGCAGAGGATGGTTTCTATCGATAGGATACCCTATCCGCGCGGCGATTCCTGCTTAATGCGCGCGGAAAATCGCGCTTTTGCGGTCAGATGCCCGGAATCAGCCGCTGCAGACCCGATTTGAGGTCGCTCATGTGCTGGTTCGTCTTCTGCATCTCCTGCCGAATGGTGTCCAGTCGCTCGATAATGGCTAACTGTGCGCGGTAGATGAACCAGAACCCGACGACCAGCGCTATCAGCTGCACCAGCATCAGCGCCGTCAGCATGCGCCCGATACGCCCTGCGGTCTCCATTTCGCTCCCTCCACGAGGAGAGGATACCTAAGATGAGGGCTTGACTCACTGATGATAGAGCCGCTTGCCTGTAGCGTCAAAACTGAAAATCTCCAGCTCACCCGAAAATATCTTGCCAAGCCCGACGCTTTGACCAGGTAGGCAGCAGGAATCGCCCGCGCTTCATGGAATACTACTGGCGTGGGAACGCGCTGGTGGTTGATAGGTTGTGGACTGATGCTGTTGATGGCGCAGGCGTCGGCGCAGGAGCTGGAGCGCTATCTGCACCTGCGGCGCCTGCACAGGGTGCAGGGCGTTACGCCGATTGCCGCGCTGGAGATTGCCGTCGGCAAGCGCGTGCTGGAAGTGGAGGGCATCGTGCGCGGCTCGATTGCCGTGGATGACCAGCAATCGATTCTGCTGGAGGTGGAGCCGTCGCGCAGCCTGGTGATTCAGATTGGTAAGGGGCATAACTGGCTCACGCGCGGGCAGGTTCGCATCCGCGCGCTGGTGCAGGTCGCTCGCGCGAGCGAGCTGGTGATGCCCGATTATCGGCTGATCGACGCCATCTATGCCGATATGATGGCGCGTTATGAGGCGCAGGTGCGCTCGCGCCCGCCCGCCGAGCCGCCTGCGAAGCCTGCTGCCCGCAACACAACAGCACGGACGCGGTCGCCGCGCCCGCCGCTCTCCAATCGTGGCGCAACCGCGCAGCCGCCCACCATCACCGACTGGCAGACCTTCGCTGCGAACCTGGAACTCTATGTGCCGTCCTACTATCAGGCGATTCGGCGGTTCAATCCGCGCCTGCCTGCCGGGCAAGCCGAACAGATTGCCCGCGCCATCCTGCGCTTCAGCGCGCACTATGGGGTTGACCCGCGCTTTATCATGGCGATTGTGCTGGTCGAATCGGGCTTCAATCCGAATGCGACCTCGCGCAAGGGCGCGATGGGGCTGGGACAGCTGATGCCTGGCACCGCGCGCGGGCTGGGCGTGGTGGACCCCTATGACCCGATTCAGAACCTGGCGGGCACGGTGCGACTGGTGCGCGGACATCTGGAGCGCTACTGGCGACAGGTGGGGGGCGACCCGAACACATGGGAGCATGTGGTGCTGACACTGGCTGCCTATAACGCAGGTTCAGGCGCGGTGCGCAAGCACGGCGGCGTGCCACCCTATAAGGAGACGCAGAACTATATCCGCAAGGTGATTGCCGTCTACAAGCAGCTGTGCGGGATCAGGGAGTAAAAGAAGCGCCCCTCTCTCCCAGCGGAGGGGAGGGCTTTCTGAACCCCCTCGCCCCTCTGGGGAGAGGATTGGAGTGAGGGGTTTTCACAGGCGAGAGCCACTTTGCCCCCTCACCCGTACCCTCTCCCCCGCAGGCGGGGGAGAGGGCAGGTGTCCCCCTCTCCCACAGTGTCGGGAGAGGGGGCAAGGGGGTGAGGGGAACATCATCCGCGTCGGCGGCGAGTTAGTAAGCCAATCAGACCCGTGCCCAGCGCAATCAGCGCACCCGGCTCCGGCACAGGCATCACCAGGTCCTGACCCCGATTGGAGCCGTGCCCGAGCGCCCGCAGATAGAAGTAGGGCGCGCTCTGGCCCGCTGTGCTGGCAAGCAGCGAGCTGGCGTAGTTCTTAATAGCCGTGTTCGCCGAGTATTTGAACACGCCGCTGGTGAGACTCACGCTGTTGCCGAGCGCGTGGTCATACGCAATCTCCCACATCGCGACCTGAAAGCCTGCCCCTTTCTTATTGAGATCGCTCCCTGTCAGGAAGCTGTTCCTGAGATTCAGCAAGGCGCCGGCGCGACCATGAGCCAGCCACAGCTCGTAGGTGTAGTCCCGGTTGAGCGTCATCCAGTGATCCAGATCGACGCAGAAGGCAAAGTTCTGAGGCGCGCCCGACGAGACAATCTGATACTGCCCTGCCTTCACATTCAGCGTGTTGCCGCTGTACCAGATTTGCGTGCTGGCGCCGGGCGAGACGGTCGTGATTCGGAGCGTGATAATTCCCAGAAAAGTGGTCTTCTCCGCATTGAACTGAGGGTCGCTGGCATACAGGTTGCCCGCACTCAAACCAACGAGAAGACCGCTCAGCCCAAACCATTTCGCGATTGTTCCCTTGCACATCGTTTCGCACCTCCTGTGGATCGCAGGCGTTGCCTGCGTGTGAAGGGGAGAAGCAAGAAGCGTGCCAGAGCGCGATGCGCAGGCTGATGAAAATGCGGGTTTTCAGGTGGTGACGGTGCGCGAACTGGCAATTTCGCTGGCGCGGCGACGCGCCTCGATGCGCGCGGTGAGGTTCCAGTCGGCGCGCAGCCAGTAGCCCTTTCCATACGGCAGGGCGAAAGCAGGCAGTCGCAGGGAGCCACTCCTGCGCGGGGGCGGCGCTGGCTCCAGCGTGAAATCGGCTTCCACGCGCGTGCCGTCGGGGTTGGTCGATTCGGGACGCAGCCAGTGCGGCGGCAACATGCCATTCAGCACCGAATCGGCGTCCATCGGAACCTCATCCAGCAATATATCCCGAAAGGCGTAGGCGCGCAGCAGACGCCGATCGATATCGAGCGCGAGGAACGGGCGTTCCGGAGTCGGCTCGTAGCCCGGTTCGATGGTGATTTGACCGTTGCTCAACCAGCGCGGCGCGGCGTAAACCGCCAGCCAGGTCAGCAGCTCCGTTGGCGTGATGATGAGCGTGCTCACAGGGATAATCCAGCGGCGAGCGGGGTTGAACAGGCTGCGCAAACAAACCTCTCGGGCAGGCTCGGGCAGAATCAGCGCCAGCCAGTGCAGCCCGCCCATCGCCAGCAGATGCCCTATCGCCCGCAAGAGACTCGGCAGCCAGTGCGAGCGCGCGGACGCAGGCGGCTCCAGCTCGCCCCAGTCCATCCGATCCAGATAGACCCGCCCGCCCCGCCGATAAAAGAGCAGAATCCCCGAATCGGTCAGCACCAGGCGCAGCCGAGTCAGCAGCCACAGTTGCCACAGGTTCCGCCCGAAACCCCACAGCGCCAACACGAGAACGATCAGCGCGATCCATCCCAGCGCGTTCCACAGCGCCTCCTGCTCGGCGAAGAGCTGCGCCTCACGAAACAGCACATAGCCACCCAGCACCAGCACTATTAGCAGCCGAAAACCGATTGCCCGCATGAGCTGATGCGGCGCAAGCGGACCAATCAGCACGCCCATACCCTGCAACGGGTCGTTGCCGCAGTGGGGGCAGCGGATGGACACAGGATCGCATCCCGCTCCACACACCGTGCAACCCACCTCGTCGACCGCATAACCCATCCAGTCGCCCGCTCGCACCGCCGCCACTTCCCTTAAGCAGGAGTCTACCCCATCAGCAGCGAATTAATCCCTTACAGGGAGGTGTACGATGACACGACCAACGGCAGTGACGGTGATCGGCATTATCGGCATCGTGCTGGCGGTGCTGGGACTGTGTGGCGGACTGTGCGGGCTGGTGGCTACCCCGCTCGCTGGCACATTTGCCCAGATGGCGCCCCCGGATCAACAGGTTCCCCAGACGAAACTGTTTCAAGACCCTACCTATATGCGCTTAGTCACGCTACAGTTAGTCGTGGATATCCTGCTGGCAATTGTGCTGCTGGTCGGCGCGATTCTGCTGCTGCGCATGGCGCCACTCGGCTATAACCTCATGCTGGTCTACAGCGTGATAAGCATTCTGTGGACGCTGGTATCGCTCGTTCTCACCTATACCGTGATGCTCCCTATCCAGCAGCGCGTGCTTGGTGATGTTCCTGAAGCAGGGATCGCGACGGCGCTGGGCGGTGTGATGGGCATTGTCAGCACTGCTTTCGCTCTTATCTATCCGATTATCGTGCTGATAGTGCTGACGCGCCCTGCTATCAAAGAGCGGTTCAGCAGTTAGCCCGCAGGTAAAATGGTCCCTGTGCGACAGGGATGGTGGCTGCTGCTGACAGGGATGATGGCGGTCGCATATTCGCAGGCGGAGTTTCGGGGCTTCTGGGTGGACGGCTTCAACGAGGGCTTCCACACGCCTGAAGAGGCGGACGCGCTGCTGCGGCGCGTGCGCGCGGCGAACATGAACGCGATTATCGTGCAGATGCGCAAGCGCGGCGACGCCCACTACTTTTCGC
Organism: Armatimonadota bacterium; assembly: GCA_037444405.1. Taxonomy (GTDB): domain Bacteria; phylum Armatimonadota; class Fimbriimonadia; order Fimbriimonadales; family GBS-DC; genus HRBIN15. The sequence continues at coordinate 10,938 of JBBIML010000025.1, read as the reverse complement.
CCTTCGAGCCGTTCGCCACGAACCAGCAGCCCGGCTTTGACGCGCTGGCGTACCTGATCGAGAAAGCGCACCAGATGCAGCCCCCAATCGAAGTGCATGTGTGGGTCAACTGCCATCCCATCTGGCCCGGCAGCGGCTGGCCCGCTGACCCGAAGCACATTCTGAACCGCTTCCCCGAGATTCAGACGGAAAATGTTCAGGGTGAGCGCATCACCGAGGTCGGCTACGGCATGGACTGGGGGCATCCGCTCGCCAATGCCTTCTTCACGCGCGTCGCGCTGGACATCGTCCGCCGCTACGACATCGACGGGCTTCACTTCGACTACATCCGCTACACGGGCAAGCAGTGGGGCTATAACCCTGTGAGCGTGGCGCGGTTCAACCGTCGCTATGGGCGCACGGGCAAGCCGGAACCGACCGACCCGCTCTGGAAGCAGTGGCGCCGCGATCAGGTCACCGCCATCGTGCGCAAGGTGTACGCGAACGCCATGGCGATCAAGCCGCAGATTGCCATCAGCGCCGCGCTCATCACCTGGGGCGACGGTCCGCGCGACACCGACGACTGGGTGAACCGCAGCGCCTACAGCCGCGTGTTTCAGGACTGGCGCGGCTGGCTCGAAGAAGGCATCCTTGACAGGGCAATCCCGATGATCTATTATCATCAGGCGAACCCTGAACGCGCCCGCTTCTACCTGAACTGGGTGAATTTCCTCAAGGACCACCAGTACGGTCGGCATGGGGTGGCGGGCATCGGCAACTATCTGAACTCGTGGGACGACACGGTGCGCCAGATCGAGATTGCGCGGGCGCCCTCGCCGAAAGGCAATCGGCTCGCGGGGGTCAACTTCTTCTCCTATGCGGCGACGAGCGGCAACGGCACGGAGGGGGGCACCCGCCGCTATGAGGAGGGCTTTTATGCCATGCTGCGCGAGCGTGCCTTCCCCGAATGGGTGCCGACGCCCCCGATGGAGTGGAAGCGCAACCCCACGCGCGGGCACCTGATGGGCACCGTCCTGAACGCGCGCGACCTGAGCTGGGTGGACGGCGCAACGGTGGAGATTTATCGGCACGGCGCGCGCGTCCGACAGGTGCAGGCTGACGGCACGGGCTTCTATGCCGCTGTTGGTCTGGAGCCAGGCGTCTACAGCGTGATTGTGCGTGCGGAGGGACTGCCCGCCGTTCAAGCCCCGACGGTGATTATCACGCCGGGGCTGACCACCGCGTTGCACTGGGCGCTGGGCGAATCGGACGCTTTACGCCTGCGTCGGCTGGAGAGCCTGACCGGGTTGCCCGACGGCACGCGCGTGCTGCTGATGCCAGAGCGTGTGGTGAGAGGCACGGAGCGCGCCGAGCAGCCCCTGCTGATTGGCGACTGGCTGAGCGAGCGTACCGTTGAAGTGTCGGCGCGGGAGCTGCTGTTGCCGTGGCTGGAGGGCGACAGCGTGGCGGTGTTGGGCGTGCTGACCACGCGCCCGGACGGCAGCCGCGCCCTCACCGACGCAACCGTACAATGGCTCGGCACACGCTAAGAGGTGAATCCCTAATCAGGTACAATAGCCCGCGTATGCAGGAGCCGCTGCACCCGATTGAAGAGGAGAACCAGCTGGTTCAGGTCCGACTGGAGAAGCTCCAGCAGCTGCGCGCGCAGGGGCTGGACCCCTTCGCCATCGAACGCTATCCCATCACGCATACCCTCCAGCAGGTGCATGAGCAGTACGAGCGGCTGGAGGGTCAGACGGTGGTCGTCGCGGGGCGAATCTTCTCCATCCGCCCGATGGGACGCGCCACCTTCGCCCACCTGATGGACAGCACGGGCAAACTACAAATCTATCTCAAAGCCGATGAGCTGGGCGAGCGCTACACGCTGATCGACCTGTGGGACATCGGCGACTATCTGGGCGTGAAGGGCGTCGTGTTCAAAACGCGCACGGGCGAAATCACCGTGCATGTGCAGGAATTCGCTCTGCTGGCGAAGGCGATTCGACCTGTGCCGTTCCCCAAAGAGAAGGGCGAGCAGCGCTGGTACGGTCTGCACGATGTGGAGCTGCGCCATCGCCAGCGCTATCTGGACCTGCTGGTGAACCCTGATTCGCGACGGCGATTGATTGCCCGCTGCCGCATGGTGTCCGCCATTCGCCGATTTCTGGAGGCGGAGGGCTTTCTGGAGGTGGAGACACCCGTGCTTCAGCCGCTGGCGGGCGGCGCGGCGGCGCGCCCCTTCATCACCTATCACAACGCGCTGGATCGCACCTTCCAGCTGCGAATCGCGCTCGAACTCCATCTCAAGCGGTTGCTGATTGGCGGCATCGATAAGGTGTTCGAAATCGGGCGCGTGTTCCGCAACGAGGGCATCTCCACCCGCCATAACCCCGAGTTCACCATGCTGGAACTCTATCAGGCGTACGCCAACCTGGAAGACATCATGGCGCTGGTGGAGCGGCTCTTTCGGCATGTGGCACAGACGGTGTTCGGCACGACCGTGTTTGAGCGGGAGGGCGTGCAGGTCGACTTCAGCCAGCCGTGGCGGCGCGTGCGCCTGATGGAGGCGATTCGGGAGCATACAGGGCTGACGGAAGCCGATTTTGAGACGCTGGAGCGGGCAACGCAGGCTGCCGGACGGCTGGGCATCCATATCGAGCGCAAAGACACCATCGGTGGCATCATCGAGAAGGTGCTGGAGAAGTGCGTGGCACATCACCTCCAGCAGCCGACCTTTGTCTACGGCTTCCCGCTGGACACCTCGCCGCTGGCGAAGCGCGAACCCGACAATCCGCGCTTCACTCGCCGCTTCGAAGGCTACATTTTTGGGCAGGAGGTGGCGAACGCCTTCTCGGAGCTGAACGACCCGCTGGAACAGCGGGAGCGGTTCCTGGCACAGCAGGCTCTGCGCGAGGCGGGCGACGAGGAAGCGCACCCGTTTGACGAGGATTTCATCCGCGCGATGGAGTATGGCATGCCCCCGGCAGGCGGGCTGGGCATCGGCATCGACCGCATGGCGATGCTGCTCACGGGCGCCGACTCGATCCGCGAGGTCATCTTCTTCCCGCAGATGCGCGATTAGCGGGGTTTGGCGTGCTTGGGCAGAATGCACAAGCCACCCATCTTCTTCCCGCAGATGCGCGATTAACCCCGCCTTAACAGCGGCAGGCGGTATAATCCCTGCTATGAACGGCAAGCTGACACGCAGGGAGCTGCTTCGGCTGGGCATTGCGGGCGTGGCAGGTCTCGCGCTTGCACCCACAATCACTCCCCAGCGTCGGGCGCGCGGGCGCGTGCGCAACATCATCTTCATGGTGGCGGACGGAATGAGCGCGGGCGTGCCCTCGCTCGCCGATGAGTTCGGCAAACTGGTGCGCGGCAAAGGCTCCTTCTGGCATCAACTCCTGCAGAACCCCGAAGCCACGCTCGGCTTTTTCGATATGGCGTCGCTCGATTCGCTGGTGACCGATTCCTCGTCGGCGTCGTCGGCGTGGGGCAGTGGCAGCCGAATCTTCAACGGCTGGGTCAATATGCTGCCCGACGGCACGCGCCTGACCCCGATTGCGCAGATTGTGAAGGCGGCGGGCAAAACGGTGGGGCTGGTGACCACCACGCGCATCACGCACGCGACGCCCGCCGGCTTCGCCGCTGTCCAGCGCAGTCGTGATGCCGAAGATGAGATTGCCCCGCAATATCTGGATGTGGTCGATGTGCTGATGGGGGGCGGCTTGCGCCATTATGACCCGCGCCTGCGAGCCGATAAGCGCGACCTCATCAGCGAATACACGCGCAAGGGCTACACCTTCTGGAACCGTCGCGAGCAGGTCATCAGCGACGAGCGCCCCGATAAGGTGCTGGGGCTGTTTTACAATAGCCATCTGCCCTACACCGTGGATCACATCCACTCGGAGGAGCTGAAGCGCACGGTGCCCACTTTAGCGGAGATGACGCGCAAGGCGCTGGAGATTTTGAGTCGCTCCCGCGAGGGCTTCCTGCTGCAGGTGGAGGGTGGGCGCGTGGATCACGCCGCCCATTCGAACGACGCCGCCGCACTGATGTGGGATCAGCTCGCCTTCGACGATGCCATCGAGGTGGTCTACAACTTCGCCGCCCGCCGCGACGACACGCTGGTGATTATCACCAGCGATCACGGCAACTCCAATCCGGGCTTGAACGGGATGGGGAGTGAGTACCGCCAGAGCAACGCCTGCTTTGAGCGGCTCGCGCTGGCGAAATGCTCCTTTGAGCAGCTGCCCCGCCACCTTCAGCAAGCCACACCCGATTCGGTTCGCGAGGTCATCAGGGCGCAGCTGGGCATCGAGATCAATCGCGAGGAAGCGGAGGCGCTGGCAAACGCGCTGGCGAACCGCATGCCGACGGTGTGGAACCGCCAGCACCAGAACCTCAACGGTCTGCTGGGCGAGATTCTGAGCAACTACAACGGCATCGGCTGGACGGGCACCAGCCACACCGCCGACTATGTGTGGCTGACCGCGATTGGCGTCGGGCGCGAGGAGTTTCACGGGCTGGTTCGCAACACCGACGCCTTCTACAAGATGCTCAAGCTGTTCGGGCTGTCGCACAAGAACCCGTCGATGAGTCCGCAGGAGGCTCGCAAGTTCCTCTCGCGCGCCGCCGCGCCGACGCAACCCCACTGGGTGTGAACCCGCCCCCCTCTCCCACAGCGTGGGAGAGGGGCTGGGGGTGAGGGCAACCTGATTCCCTGTTGAGCTTCTGAGCCGCGGATGTGGAAAAACTGCCCCTGGTGAACGACGGTGGCAGAGAAGAAGAAGGCAGGTAGCGGCAAGGGCAAGGAGCCGAAGTCGAAGGGCGGCATGCCCATCGTGCTGGTGATAGCGGTGCTGGTAGCGGGGCTGGCGGGCGGCGCCTTCGCGGGCAAGATGCTGTTCGCGGGCAAGGGCGCGAAGGAACCCGAAAAGCCCAAAGTCGGGCACACGCTCGACCTCGGCGAGTTCCTGGTCAATCTGGACAGCGAGCATTATCTGAAGGCGGGCGTCGCGCTCGGTCTCAAAGAGGGCATCCCCGCTGAAAAGCTCAAGGAGGAGACCGCGCCTCTGCGCGACGCGGTGCTGATGGCGCTCGCCAGCAGCGGACGCGCCGAACTCAACACCTACGAGGGCAAACAGAAAGTCAAGGAGCGCATTCGCGAGCGGGTCAACGAGGTGCTGCACGAGAAGACGCACGAGAAGGAGAGCGTGCTGGAGGTCTATTTCACCCACTTTGTAACGCAGTAGGTGGCTTACACGCTCAGGTTCGCGACGGCGGTCTCGATCAGCACGCGGCTGGGCGCCCGACTGCGCAGGTGATGCTCGCACATTCGGAACGGATAGAGCAGGCGGTCGTAGCGCGGGTCGGGCAGGCTCAGCGGGCGCGTCTCCTGCAGCAGCCATGCGGAGACGGTATCCACCAGCTCCAGCGTCTCTGGTGTGGGCGGCATCTCCACGCGCACCAGCCCGTAGGTCGGCGCGGCGCCCTCCTGCCAGCGCAGGCGCAGATACCAGCTGTAGACCTCTTCCACCTGCGGGCGGCGCGGGCGAAACACACTGCTCCGATAGCCAGCGGGCATGTTCAGCACCTGCAGCATCCAGTCGGGGCGCAGATAGGAGGTGCGATGCGATTTGGAGACGCCCACCACCCGCAGGAATCGGCGCGTCTGCTGCTCCCGCATCAGGTCCGAAATGGAGCCGTCCACCAGCAGCCAGCAATCGGGGCTGTCGCCGTAGCGTTCGATCCAGCGCATCGCCATCTCGCGCTCCAGCTGGTCGCGCATGCGGGCGACGGTCGCCCCCGCCTTCTGCAACATGCTGGCGAACGAGGCGGTCTCCACCTCTGCGCGCTCGTAGGTGTCGTGGATGATGATTCCGTGCTTCTGGAAGGTGCGCGGGTTGATGAGTCGGGCAGGCAGGTAGAGCGCTTCCTCGTCGGCGTGCAGTTCCGGGCAGGGATGGAGTGTGCGCTCGCGCCGCTCCAGCACCATCGCCGCGATGTAGCCGTAGACCACGGGCAGAAACGCCTGCTCCACACAGAGATAATAGAGCAGTTGTGAGTGCTGGATGCCATCGATGAAGTGGGTGAAGGCGGTGGGCTGATTGCCGCGCGGCACTTCGAAGATGCCGAACTCCTTGCGGTCGGGTTCGGGCACCAGCAGCGCGTCGCCTGACCAGCCCTCTTCTTCAGGCACTTCGATGATGTCCTCGCTGGTGAGCCGTCGCACCACGCGCACCCCATCGGGGTTCTCGCGCAGGAACTCCACCACTTTACGCAAAAACGGCGTCATCGCCGATTCGATTCGCCGCGCCCGCCTCCTTTCCTGCTCTCTGCAAAGAGGGGTAATCTTAATGCTGGATGGCGACGCCTGAGATTGTGCTGACGATACAGATAGTGAACTGGAACGCGCGGGAGCATCTGCGTCAGGCACTGCGCTCTATCTACGAATCGCCGCCCACCTTCCCCTTTGAAGTGCTGGTGCTGGACAACGATTCGCGCGATGGGAGCGTGCAGATGCTGGAGAAGGAGTTCCCGCAGGTGCGCCTGCTGGTCAGCGAGCGCAATCTCGGTTTCGCGAAGGGGCACAACACGCTCGCCCGCCACGCGCAAGGACGCTACCTGCTGATTCTGAACCCTGACACTTTTGTGATGCGCCACGCGCTCGCCAAACTGGTGCGCTTCGCGGAGGAGCAACCCGAAGCGGGCATTATCGGACCCAAACTGCTCAATCCCGACGGCAGCCTGCAATATTCGTGTCGGCGGTTCCCGAACCCCACCGCGGCAATCTTTCGCAACACGCCGCTCGGACGCCTCTTTCCCAACAACCGCTACACGCGCGAATATCTCATGCTGGACTGGGATCACAACTCTGTGCGCGAGGTGGACTGGGTGTCGGGCGCGGCGATGCTGGTGCGACGCGCCCTGTTCGAACAGCTCGGCGGCTTCGATGAGCAGTTTTTCATCTATGTGGAGGATGTCGATCTGTGCTATCGCGCGTGGCAGGCAGGCTGGAAGGTGCTGTACTATCCGGAAGCCGTGATTATCCACGCGATTGGACGCAGCACTGACCTGGTAGCGAACCAGATGATTATCACCTTCCATCGAAGCATGTATAAGTTTTATAAAAAGCACTACCTTCGTCAGACGCCGCTCTATTTGCGCCCGCTGATCCCACTGGGGCTAACTTTGCGGGCGTCGCTGTTCCTGCTCAAGAACTACAAAGATGCGTTCATGCGCTGGCTGGGACGGCTTGTGCGGTGGGGTCGGCGCGTGCGGTAGAATCGAGCCATGCGAATCGGTGTCATTTCCGATAGTCACGACCATCTGGTCTACCTGCGGCGGGCGGTGGACGCGCTGAACGACCATCAGGTGGAGCTGGCGCTGCATGCGGGCGACTATGTGGCGCCTTTTGTGGCGAACGAGCTGGCGCGGCTGCAGTGTCGCCTGCAGGGTATCTTCGGCAACAACGACGGCGAGCGGCTGGGGCTGGCGCGGCGCATCGCTGAGATCGGGCATGTGCAGGTTCAGCCCCTGTTTCTGGAGCTGGACGGCTGCCGACTGGCGATGGTGCATGAGCCAGAGCCGGTGGAGGCGTTCGCACAGAGCGGGCTATATGAGGTGGTCATTTATGGGCACACGCATCGGCGTGAGGAGCGGCGCGTCGGCGACTGCCTGGTGCTGAACCCTGGCGAGGTGTGTGGCTGGCTCACAGGCGAGCCGACCTGCGCCATTCTGGAGCTGCCCGCCCGCACCGTGCAGTGGATCGATCTGCGTTAGAGTGGCGGGCGCCGCCGATGCCAGTCGGTTTCAGATTGGAAGATTTGCGCCAGTGCGAGGATTTTCGCCTCCTCGTACGCGCCGCCGATAATCTCCAGCCCCAGCGGTAGCCCGTCCGCCGTGAAGCCCATCGGGACGGAGATAGAGGGCAAGCCCGCCAGATTCGCGAAGCCGCCATTACCGCCCATGTGAACCCAGGTCTCGTTGAAGCTCTTATCGATGGGGAGCGCGCCCTGCAGCAGGGTGGGCGCAATCAGTGCGTCCACCTCCTCAAACAGCGCGGCGACGGCGCGAATAGCCCGCTGTCGAATGCGCATCGCGCGCAGGTAGTCGACGGCGGGCAGCGCAAGCCCCGATAGCAGCCCCGCGATTTGCGAGGTGTCGCGCAGCTCATATAGGCGCTGGCTCCGAATCAGGTTCTCGAAGGCGGCGGCGCCTTCGGCGGTGATAATCACCTCCGCCGCGGCGTTGAAGGGGTAATCGGGCAGCTTGACCTCGCGCAGGGTATCGCCGCGCTTCCGGAACACGCGCAGGGCTTCCTCGAACGCTTTCTGGGCGTCGGGCGCATGGCTGAAGTCGGTGGGTAGCAGCCCCAGCGTGAAGCGCTGTCGACGCCACTGGCTGAACCGATAGCGGAACGGCGGCTGACCCAGCGTGGAGGGGTCGTTGGGGTCGGCGCCGGCAATCACCTGCAGCACGAGGGCGCAATCTTCCGCACTGCGTGCCATCGGACCGATTTTGTCCATCGTCCATGAGAGCGCCATCGCGCCGTGTCGGCTCACACGCCCGTAGGTGGGACGCAGCCCGCTGATGCCACAGAACGCAGCGGGCACTGTGATGGAGCCCCAGGTCTCGGTGCCGAGCGCGAAGCTCACGGTGCCGGCAGCGACTGCCGCGCCCGATCCGCTGCTGGAGCCGCCTGCCCAGCGCGACGGGTTCCACGGGTTGCGGCATGCGCCCGTCGCGGAGGCGTGCGCGTACTCATAGCCGCCGCCACCCGCCAGCTCGATCATCGCCAGCTTCGCCACCAGCACCGCGCCCGCCTCACGCAGGCGCGTGATGACCGTTGCATCCTCATCGAACTGCTGGTTCTGGTGCGCGGGCGAACCCCAGGTGGTAGGGATACCGCGTGTGGCGAACAGGTCTTTGGCGCCGTAGGGGATGCCGTGCAGTGGGCTGCGGATGCGTCCCGCCTGACGCTCGCGGTCGGCTTGCTCCGCCTGTTGCAACGCCAGCGATTCGGTCAGTGTGGCGACGGCGTTCAGTGCCATCCCGCGCGTCTTGAGCGCGTCCAGATAGGCGCGGGTCAGCTCCACCGAGCTGAGTTTGCCCGCCCGCATCAGCTGCGCCTGCTCCGCTGCCGTCAGGAAGAGCAGTTCCTCGCTCATCGGGCGCCTCCCTTGCGGCGAGCGGGCACTGGCTGGAACACGAACGCTGGCTCCGAACCTTCAGGCAGGTGGAACTGGCGCAGACGAGCAAGCAGCTCGTTCTGCGCTTTGAGCGCAGTCGCCACCCGTTGACGGATCGCCGCCTCCATCGGCTCGCCCCGCACCGCTTCGACCACCACGCGCCATGCCGCCTCCGGCTCAGGGGGCGAACCCCTGTCTGAACCCTCCTGCGCTATCAGCGGCGCTACGGGCAGCGTTAGCAACAGTTGTGTGAACTCTCTGCGTGTCATACGCACCTATTGTTTCTGTTTCGACGTGATGATGAGTTCTCCTTGCGGCTCGCCGTCGCGCTGGCTGGCAAAGGCTTCCACGCGCTGGGTCTCCTCGCCGAGATAGACAATCAGCCGATCGTGGTTGCGGGCGATCGTGAAAAAGGCGTCGTCTTCGGCTTCCAGATAGACATCGCCTTCCAGCGTGAGCGTGGACTGTTTCGCGTTGTAGGTGGCTGTGCGGGCGCGGGCGTTCAATCGGCTGAACGGCTGCGGACGCGCGTAGCGCACCACCACGCCCTGCTCGGCGACCGCCTGCTGAAGCTCTGGCTCGTTGCGCTCGCTGTAGCCCAGTTGCGCCTGCAGCTGGTTCGCTTCGATGACCAGATACTGGTCGGGCGCCTCAATGCGCACGGGGCGCTGCGGGCTGCGAAACAGCTGCAGTCGGAAGGTGCGCGCCTTGAGGTTGCGCTCCCCCGTGTAGCGCTCGTAGTTGCTGATGCGCACCCTGCCGAACTGCACAGCGCGTGGGTTCTGCTGGGGCGCCTGCGCCTGCAGCAGCACCAGGATCAGCCCGCCGGCAACCAGCCATTTGCCTGCCATCATTCACCTCCCCACGCCTTTTGCAGCGCGGTATCGAGTGTAAGGCGGTTATCACGCATAACAAGTTCACCCCACTGAACAACAACCCTGCCGCTGGCGATGATCTGATCTTCGCGGGCTTTCCAGAGGATGCGGTCGGCTTGCAGGCGCGCGTTGCTGACGCGGGAGATTGCCTGCACGCTGCCCCAGGCTTCAACCTCTTTGCGTTCCGAGTGGGCACGGGCGTAGCGAGCGGTGAACTGGAGCACGGGCTTACCATGCCGATAGAGCCAGCCCCGCACATCTATCAGCATCCCTTCTGCCTGCTTGCCACCCGATTGACCCTGCAGGGCTTTGGCGGTCAGCTTCCAGATGGGTCTGCCCTGTTCATCCTGCTGCTCCAGCGTCGGCTGGGCAACCTGATAGCGTGCGCTGGGCAGTTCGGCTTCGGACGGTTGCTGGTCAGCGCGGTTGGGGGCAGGCGATGCCACAGGCTGACAGCCCCCCAGCATGATCACCATCGCCAGCAGGAAACCCTGCCCCGCATTCATTACCCGCATTCCCGCTGCCTATAGCTTACCCCCAACAGCTTCCCAACAGCCCCCTTTTGCTGCCGCTAAGAGGCTATTCGGCACCCCCTGCCTGCTCTCTGTAGCACCAGCCGGTGAAAATTAGCAGGAATCTGCCCCTGCCTGCCAAACTTAACCCCCAACAAGGGAGGTGAGCATAGAGGGCAGGGCATCCAGCGGACACCGCCCTCGCTTGCCTGACGAATTTTGAGCGCGAGTGGCGCAACAAATGGGAGCGGGCAGTCAACCCGCGTGCAATGCGGCGCGAGGGGTGTCAAGGGCTTTCCTGATACAAGAGACAGTATCAGATGGCAGCCAGCCGAAAGGCGAGCCATCCACCTGTTTTTGCGCCTTCTGGAACCAAAA
>JBBIML010000024.1:0-39743 GCA_037444405.1 Armatimonadota bacterium | reverse complement strand
ATGGCACGACAGAAATTTGAGCGGACGAAGCCGCATGTCAACATCGGCACGATCGGTCATGTCGACCACGGCAAGACCACCCTCACCGCCGCCATCACGCGCGTGCTGAGCAAACACGGTCTCGCCGAGTACCAGCCCTACGAGCGCATCGACAGCGCTCCCGAAGAGCGCGCCCGCGGCGTTACCATCAACATCTATCACGCCGAGTACCAGACCGAGAACCGCCACTATGCCCATGTGGACTGTCCCGGACACGCCGACTACATCAAGAATATGATCACGGGTGCTGCGCAGATGGACGGGGCGATCTTGGTGGTGGCAGCCACCGATGGTCCGATGCCGCAGACGCGGGAGCATATTTTGCTGGCGCGGCAGGTGAATGTGCCGGCGCTGGTGGTGTTTATGAACAAGGTGGACGCGGTGGATGATCCTGAGCTGTTGGATTTGGTGGAGTTGGAGGTTCGGGAGTTGCTGAGCAAGTATGGTTTTCCGGGTGATGAGGTGCCGGTTATTCGGGGCAGTGCGTTGAAGGTGGTGGAGGCGCCGGAGGATTCGGACTGGTCGCGCAACAGTGGTGATCGGTGGATTCGGGCGATCTGGGAGTTGCTGGACGCGGTGGACAGTTATATTCCGTTGCCGGTGCGGGAGTTGGACAAGCCGTTTTTGATGGCGGTGGAGGATGTGTTCACGATCACGGGTCGTGGCACGGTGGCGACGGGTCGCGTGGAGCGTGGGGTATTGAAGCCGGGCGAAGAGGTGGAGATAATAGGTTTTCGGGAGGAGCCGTTGAAGACGGTGGTGACGAGTATAGAGATGTTTCGGAAGGTTTTGGACGAGGCGGTGGCAGGGGATAATGTAGGGTTGTTGTTGCGTGGGGTAGATCGGGACGATGTGGAGCGTGGGATGGTGATAGCGAAGCCTGGGAGTATCACGCCGCATCGTCATTTCAAGGCGGAGGTATATGTGTTGCGGAAGGAGGAGGGTGGTCGTCACACGCCGTTTGTGACGGGTTATCGTCCGCAGTTTTACTTTCGGACGACGGATGTGACGGGTGAGATTGTGTTGCCGAGTGGTGTGGAGATGGTGATGCCGGGGGATAATGTGAACATGGAGGTGAAGTTGATAAGTCCGGTGGCGATAGAGAAGGGTTTGCGGTTTGCGATACGGGAGGGTGGTCGGACGGTGGGTGCCGGTGTGGTGACGGACATCCTCGATTAAGCCCATGCGTCCGACCTGCTCTGGCTGGAACCAAACCGCCCCGCTGGAGGTATAATCATGGCGACGGTTAGCAAAAGGGTGATTATCGTACTCGCGTGTACCGAGTGCAAGAGTCGGAACTACACGACGACGAAGCACCGCGAGCGGCAGCGGGATCGGTTGGAGTTGCGCAAGTATTGCCCGCGCTGCCGCAAGCATGTGATGCATCGCGAGGCGAAATAGTGCGCAGGGGCGTAGCTCAGGCTGGTAGAGCGTCGGTCTCCAAAACCGAAGGTCGTCGGTTCGAATCCGGCCGCCCCTGCCATTTTTGGTAGTCTCCTCACCCCGTGTCAGAAGGAGAAACGGTGATGAAGGCGCGAGCGGGCTGGCTGTGCGGACTGTGGCTGATCATCGTGGTGAGCGCAATCGCGCACGACACGGGACGCCCCCTTAAACCGATCCCCATTCCCCCTCGTGGCGTTGCTGAAGCCGTTATCGCCAGAGATTCTGACCTGCCAGGCGGTCCCAAAGCGGAAGGCAAGCCGGGCGATGTGGTGCTACGCAATCATCAGGTGACCTTTGTGGTGGCGGGCGCGCGGCGCACATCGGGCTATTCGCGCTTCGGCGGACGCCTGCTGGACGCGATTTTGAACGAGGGCGGGCACGATGCCGACCTGCTCGGCGAGCTGTTTCTGGGCGCGTTCGATGGGCGCGGATTGCTGAACGCGCGCACGCTCCGCGCCGAGAAGGTGAGCATCCTCTCGGCAGGTGGTGAGAACAAGCCCGCGATTGTGCAGGTCGAAGCGGTTGATGAACGGTTCCCGATAGTGGATCAGGCGTTGCGGATGCCCAGCAGCCCCATCGGACTGAAAGCCACGCTCACCTATACGCTTTACCCCGACACGCCCACCCTCCAGATTGAGTGCCGCCTCACGAACGCGGCGGGCAAGCCGCAGAACTATACGCTGGTGCTGGGCTGGATTCAGGGCGAGGGCATGCGCATGTACCTGCCGCCGTTTGGCAGTGCAGCCGCCGCGCTGCGCAAAGCGGCTGGACCGCCCCTGATGGGACTGCTGCAGACGGTTCGCGCCTCGTTCCCCTTCATCGCGAATGTCGGCTCGCGCCTGAGCTACGGTGTCTTCCCTCTTGAGGGTGAGTTCCAGCAGGTCCAGAAGGCAGAGGAGATTTACCTGATCGCGTTGTTGAATAACGCGCCCCTGCCGCCCGATGGCTCCGTCAGCGTCCGCTGGGCGTTCTCGGTGTCCGATGGCGAGCTGGAGACGATTCGGCGCGAGCAGCGGCGGCTCCAGAACAGCGATGCGCAACTGGAGACTCTACGCGGGCGCGTGGTGGACAACACAGGTAAGCCCATACCCGACGCGCGGGTCTATCTGTTCCAGCGCATCAACAACGAGGAGCAGTTCACCACGCTCGCGCTCACCGATTCACAGGGCGAGTTCACCGCCCGCCTGCCCCAGGGCGAATGGCGCGGCATGGTGTTCGCCGACCATCATAGCCCGCAGGAGTTCAGCACGCGCCTGCCCGGCAACTCGTCGCCCACTGTTCAGCTCGCCGCGCCCGCACAGCTGAGTTTCCGCGTGATGGACGACCGTCGACGCCCGATACCCTGCGCGGTGGTGTTCGAGCGGCTCGGCGGCAAGATGCCCAACTCGGAGCGTGTGCTGTATGGCGAAGAGGGCGACTTCGGGCGCTTCGAGCGCGTCTATTTCAGTCTCACGGGCAACGAGACCATCCCGGTGGAGCCAGGCAGGTACCGCATCACGCTCACGCACGGCTTCGAATACGAAATCGCCCAGCGCGAGCTGGAATTCAGCGCGGGCAAGCGCGAACGGTTCGAAGCCGTCCTGCGCCAGACCGCACCGATGCCGGGCTACCTCAGCGGCGACTTCCATGTGCATGCCATCCCATCGCCCGACTCGAACGACCACCTCGCCGACAAAGTGAAGGCATATCTGGCAGCCGGCGTGCAGATTCTGACCGCCACCGACCACGACATCAACACCGACTATATGCCCGTCATCCGGCAGCTGGGCGTGCAGAACCAGATCACCTCCATCGTGGGCACGGAGATCACACCCATCTGGGCGCTGGGGCACTTCAATGCCTATCCGCAACGCTACGATCCTGACCTGCCCAATAATGGCGCGGTGGTCTGGTACGACCTGAACGCGGCGCAGATTTTTGATGCCGCGCGACGCAACTACGAGGGCGATCTGATCGTGCAGGTGAACCATCCGCGCTCGGCAGGCATGGGCTACTTCGCCTATGTGGGGCTCGATCCCAAAACGGGCACAATTCAGAAGCCGAACGAATTTGCCGATAACTTCGACGCCATCGAGGTGCTGAACGGCACTGATGTGATCACCGCCCAGCAGGTGATACAGGACTGGTTCTACTTTCTGAATCAGGGCAAGCGCTATCTGGCGATTGGCAACACCGACAGCCATCACGCCTATCGGCTGGAGCCGGGCTTCCCGCGCACCTACATCTACTTCGGTCATCGCGAGCCGCGTCGGGTGACGCCCGCTGCGCTCACCGCCGCGATGCGGAAGGGTGATGTGGTGGTGTGTGGTAGTGCTGTGCTGACCTTTACCGCCGCCGATCCTGCGAACCCGCGACGCACCTACCGCATCGGCGAGACCATCCCCCTGAGTGGCAACACGGTCCGCCTGAATGTGGAGGTACGGGCGCCCTCGTGGGTGCGAGTGAATACGCTACAGGTGATTGTGAACGGCACAGTGGTGCAGGAGATCGCGCTTGACCAGCCCGCGAATGCGCCCCTGAACTTCAAGCGCACGCTGGAGGTAAAGCTGCCTGCGCCCAGCGGCTGGCTCATCCTGCTGGTTAAGGGCGAGCGGTTCCTCGCGCTCTACCCGGACACCTACCCGCTCTCCTTCACGAACCCCATCTACTACACTACGCGATGAACTGCTCCAGATAGCGTTTGCCGATGAGGAAGCCCTCCTCGCGTCCGAGCGCGCTGTCCTCATGTTCAATCGATAGCACGCCGTTGTAGCCGACGCGCCGCAGCGCGCCGATATACTCGCCCCAGCGCACTGCGCCCAGCCCCGGGATCACATAGCGCCACCAGCCGCTGCCCTGATTGCCCACATACTCCAGCCGCTGACGCATAATCTCGGTGTCCTTCGCGTGCGTGTGGAAGATGCGCGAGCCAAACAGATAGACGGCATTAATATAATCGATCTGCTGCCACAGCAGGTGCGACGGGTCGAAGTTCAGCCCGAAGTTGGGATGGGGCACCACCTCGAACAGCCGCTGCCAGTGATCGAGCGCCTGAATGTTGGTGGCGAACCAGTTTTCGAGCGCAATCTGCACCCCTTTTTGCCCGGCGTACTCCACCAGGGGCGTGAACACGGCAACGCAATCCTCCTCGATGGTTTGCATTTTGCTTTTGCCGGGCACGGGATGCCCCGCCAGCGTGCAGACGACGCCAACGCCAAGCGAGTGGGCGATATCGATGGCGCGGCGCACGCCCTCGTTGTTGCGCCTGCGCTCCTGCGGATCGGGATGGGTGTTGTTCGTGTAGAAGGCGATCGCCGATAGCCCCACATTGTAGCGCTCCATCAGTCGCTGGAGAGTGTCGGTATCGGGCTTCTCAAGGTCAAGGTGCGGATGCCCGTAGCCACACGCCAGTTCCAGCGTGCGGAAGCCGTGTTGCGCCGCGAACTGGAACACCATCTCCAGCGGTTCACGCCCAAACGGAGCCGTCAAAATGCCAATATGCATCGTTTCTCCCTCCATCGAAGCGATTCGCGACGCCGGGCGATCTTCCTGTTCGCGCGGTTCCTGTGAAGTCGGCATTCCCCTCTTGACAAACCGCCCCTCGATGGGATATAATAGGGTTATGGAAGCGCTTTCACAGGCTGGCTGGTACGGAGCCAGGTATGAGGAGGCGCATATTGTGGAAGCGTTTCCATACAGGGGATGGCGATGAAGCGACGAGTAACGCTGCGTGAGGTGGCGCAACAGGCGGGATGTTCGCTGACCACTGCTTCGAACATTCTGCAGGGGCGCTATCACCTCTATCAGGCACAGACCGTCGAGCGGGTGTTGACCGCCGCGCGGGAGCTGGGCTATCGTGCGAACCATCTGGCACGCAGTCTCGCCCGCCGGCGCACCTGCACGATCGGCTTCATTTTAGACCCGACGCATGCGCGCATCACCCGCAGCGATTACGCCCAGCATGTGCTGGACGGCGTGCTGGCGTGCCTGGAGCCGCTGGAGTACGATGTCAAAATCATCTCTCCACGCGCGACTGACCCCGACTCGTTCTGGCGGCGCATCGATAACGGCACCATCGATGGCGCGATATTGCTGGCGCCCACGATTGGCTCCCCTCTGCTGGAGTGGTGTCGGCATTCGGCTCTGCCCGCTGTCGCCGCTGGCAGCACGCTGCCCGCAAACTACTCGCTCGGCACCGTCGATATCGACAACGAAGGCGCGATGCGCCTGCTTGTGGAGTGGATTCTGCAGCAGGGACATCGTGAGATTGGCTTCGTGAAGGGGCATCCGCTCCACTGGAGCGCGCATCAGCGTGAGCGTGCTTTCCGCGCCGTGATGAGCGAGTGGGGCTATCCCGTGCGTGAAGAGTGGGTCCTGCAGGGCGACTACTCGATGGAATCGGGTCAGCAAGCTGCCGAGCAGTTGCTCCGATGCGCCGCGTTGCCGTCGGTCGTCATCTGCGCCAACGACGGCATGGCAGCGGGCTTCATTCAGGCGTGCGAGCGACGCGGAATCCGCATCCCCGAAGACCTCTCGGTGGCAGGCTTCGACGACGAACCGCTCATCCAGCCCATTATCCCTCACCTGACCACCATCCGTCACGATAAGTATCAGGTCGGCTATCTGACGGCGCAGATTCTCCTGCAACAGCTGGAGCAGGGTCATGGTGCGCCGCAGCCGATCCTGTTGCCGGGCACGCTTATCGTGCGCCATACCGTGATTGCCCCCCGCGCCGTTGTGCAGGCAGGTGTTGGCTCCCCTCAATCCAGTGAAGGAGGTTCCAAACGATGAGAGCGCGAACGGTGATGATGGTGTTGAGCTGTGCGATGATGCTGGGCACAGCGTATGTGCAGACCCGCGATGACTTCGACGGCGGGTTCAGTTCCTCCCTGCGATGGTCGTGGCGTGTCCCCGTGAACAACCCCGAATGCACCCTGGACCCAACCGCCGTGAGCTTCACCAGCGAGGCGCTGGTCATCCAGATGCGTGATGGGGGCATGTTCTCCTTCTACAACGCGCATCGGGATGTGCCCAACCTGCGCGTGGTGGGTCCTCTACCCGATGGCTTCGGCTGGTACATCGAGACCGCCTTCCGCACCGACTGGAGCGTGTTCGCCGACTACAACTATGTGCAGGCGGGGCTGGTCGTCTTCACCGACGCGGCGAACTACTTCCAGCTGCTGGTGACCCGCGACGCGAACAACCCCGGCAGCGGCAACCAGAATGTGTACGGCTCGACCAATATCGAAACCAACGACAACTTCGCCTGGGGCGAGCGCGTCAGCAACGCCTGGATACCCGACACCAACTGGATCGGGGTGAAGGTCGAATACGATCCTGCAACGAATCTCATCAATCTCTACTATCGGCGCTCGACCGACCCCGACTGGGTGCTGTTCGATGGCTTCAACGGCGGTGTCTACGACTCGTCGAGCTGGCAGTATCAGGCTATTTTCAGCCTGTTGAACAACCCGAGCGTGCGCGTTGGTGTTTACACGGATAACGCGGGCGGGGGCTACCAGAACGCCTTCGAGTTCGACTACATCGCGACCAATCTCCCCATTGCGCCCGCTGGCGACATCAACGCCGATGGCTGTGTGGACGATAGTGACCTGTTAGCCGTGCTGTTCGCCTTCGGCAGCACAGGCGACTGCATGGATGAAGACACCAATCTCGACGGCACCGTTGACGATAGCGACCTGCTGACCGTGCTGTTCAACTTTGGCACGGGTTGCTAAATCGGCATCAACTACATGGCTGGTGGGGAGAGCGAGTCTCCCTGCCAGCTGAAACCCGATGGAGGTGGAACCAAATGTTTCGAAGAGGCTTTACGCTGATTGAGCTGCTGGTGGTGATTGCGATTATCGCGATTCTGGCGGCGATATTGTTCCCTGTGTTTGCACAGGCGCGGGAGAGCGCGCGCAAGACGCAGTGCAGTTCCAACGCGCGTCAGGTCGGCATGGGCACGCAGATGTACCTGCAGGACTACGCGGAGACCTTCCCGATTGGCTATCTGGATGCCCGCTCGGTGATTGGGCGTGAGATTATCTGGCACTTCCTCATCTCGCCGTACATGGGCGAGGGTCGCTTCGAGAGTTATGCCGATGGCGCCAACCAGCAGCGCCCGGCGCCTGCTGTGCGTAGCTGCCCCTCCGCCACCTATCGGAACGCGCTGGCTTTTTCGATGAGCGAGCGGATCGGTGGCAATGGGCGCATGCAGGGCGCGCAGGCGGTCTGGCGATGCTCCAACAATCTGGAGCCGTGCCTACCAGTGGCGCTGGCGACGCTGACCCATCCCGCCGAGACCATCACCTATGGCGACGGCACCCAGAACCAGGAATGGGCAGGCAACTGCGGCGCCCTCTACTGGTGGACGCCCGGACTGCTCAACGGTTGGAGCGGCAACCCTGCCCGAACCGACGCCGAGTGGGACCTGATCGATCGCGACTTCAATGGGCTGGCAGCTAACCTGCGCGCCGCCTTCCAGGTGCGCTACCGACACGGCGGTAAAACCGCTGTGCTGGTGTGGGCGGATGGGCATGTGAAGGTGATGCGACGCGGGCAGGTGCAGGTGCCCTGGCACTGGCAACTCGGCGGCGACCAGCCCGACTGGAACACGCGCTAAAACCCATGCAATACAGCCGAACCATCACTTTTTCAGGGGCGCAGTGGTGGGTCAAGCGCCACAACACGCCCGCGGGACCCGGCCCGAACTACTTCTCCGACTCGGAGTGCAATGTGTGGGTGGACGCGCAGGGGCGACTGCATCTCAAAATCACGCGTGAGGGCAGTCGCTGGCTCTGCGCTGAGGTGATCCACACCCGGTCGCTCGGCTACGGCACCTATCGCTTCTATTTAGAGAGCGAGGTGCATGCGCTCGACCCGCGCGTGGTGCTGGGGCTGTTCACATGGAGCAACAACTCCCAGTATGGCTATCGCGAGATCGATATTGAGTTTGCCCGCTTTCAGGGCGCTTCGGGACCCAACGGCTACTACACGATTCGTCCGCACGATTCGGGCAATCCGCAGCGCGCATTCTGGTGGCTGGCGAACACGCCACGCTCGCTCCACTGGTTCCGCTGGGAGCCAGGTCGCATCACCTTCCAGAGCCTGCGCGGGCATCGGGTTGACACCCCGCGCACGAGCGATATGGTTGCCGAGTGGGTCTACACGGGCAGCTTTGTGCCGCCACCCGGCGACGAAACGCCGCGCATTAATCTGTGGCTGCTGAACGGTCAGCCACCCACCGATGGGCGCGAGGTGGAGGTGATTATCAGCCGATTCGAGTTCATCCCGTTGAGGTGATGGCGATGCGCTTTACGAGCCTGCTGGGACTGATGAGCGTCCTGTGCGGACTGACGTCCGCCCAGACATGGCTGGACGAGTTCCGCAGCGGCTTCGAGCTGATAGACCAGTGGAGCTGGCAGGTGGCGGGCAATAATCCGTTCGACACCCTGGATGGCAGCCGTGTTGCGTTCGACGGCGACAGCCTGCAAATCACCGCCCAGCCAGGCACGCTCTATCAGGGCTATAATAGTATCCGCAATTTGCCCAGCATTTCCGTGCCCCCGCTGCGTGGCGAATGGCGAATCGAAACGCGCTTGCAGCTTGACAGAGGCGGGATCAGCGGCGCCTATGTGCAGGCAGGCGTCGTTGTCTTCACCGATGCGGACAACTATTTTAATCTTCACCTGGTTTACGACCCGACCCAGAGCCATCGGCTGCGGGTGAGTGGCGGGCATGAGGCGCTCGGCGTCTATCGGTGGGCGGGGCTGGACAGCCCCCTCTGGGAGCCATCAGAAGGCGATACCGTCCGCCTGCTGATTCGCTATGACCCTGCAACGGATCAGGTTCACTTCTTCTATGACCGTGAGGACGGTCTCTACTGGCGTCCGTTGCAGGGTTCGCCTCGCCCGCTGAGCGCGTTTGCCAGCCTGCGGGCAGTGGCGCAGCAGGGCGGTCAGGTTGGGCTATATGTGGATACGGCGGGCGGCAGCGGCGCGCCTGCGCCCGTCGCCCGATTCGACTACCTTGAGGTCAGTGTTGCCCATCTGCCTGCCGATGTGAACATGGACGGCATCGTGGACGACGCCGATCTGCTCGCGGTGCTGTTCGACTTCGGCAGGTCGGTGGGTTGCAACCACCCCACCGATATCGATCGGAACGGTGTGGTGGACGATGCCGACCTGCTACTGGTGCTGTTCAGTTTCGGAGCGCGTTGAGCCGAGCGCGTAGGCGGGGGCTGGCTCGGCGGCGGGCGTCTCGGCTTCTTCGGTCAGGCGCAGGAACACCTCTTCCAGCGTGCTGCCCGCCATCTGCGCTCGCGCCTGAAGCTCGCTCAGCGTGCCCTCCGCCAGAATCTGACCCCTGTGCATAATGATGACGCGGTCGCACAGGCGTTCAGCGGTGTCGAGCTGGTGCGTGCTGACGAAGATGGCGCAGCCCTCGTCGCGCAGGCGTTGCAGTTCCGCCTTGAGCGTGTATTGCCCGCGTGGGTCGATGCCCATCAGCGGCTCGTCGCACAGGAACACCTTCGCGTCGTGAATCAGCGCACACACCGCCGCCAGCTTCTGCTTCATGCCTTTGGAGAGCGTGCCCGCCAGCGCGTCCGCCTTGTCCAGTAGTTCGAAGCGGGCGAGCAACTCCTCCGCACGCTCACGATAGAGGTGCAGGGTATCGTAGCACATCGCTATCAGCTTCAGATGCTCGCGCACGGTGAGCAGCTCGTAGGGGTTCGGCGTTTCGGGGATGAAGGCGAGCAGGCGCTTGGCTTCGCGCTCCTGCTGGGCGAGATCGTAGCCGCCGATGGTGATGCGTCCCGCGTCGGGTTTCAGAATCCCGCAGATACAACGCAGCGTGGTTGTCTTGCCCGCACCGTTGGGACCCAGCAGCCCCACAATCTCGCCTGCCTCCACGCGAAAGCTAACGCCATCCACCGCGCGGAAACCCTTGAACGACTTGACCAGCCCCTCAACCTCTAACATAATGGCTGTCCACCTCTACTCTTTCGGCATCGCAAATATTGAATCGGGCAGCGGCACATTATGGCTGACCTGCTGAAACTGCATAATCATCTCCAGTCCTGCCATCTGCTGCCGCGTGCGGAAGGGATAGTGGATGCCGTCCACCCTGCGATAGTCTTCAAAAAAGAGGCTCACGGGCAGCTTACCGCCCTGCACTGCGACTTCGGTATCGACGCGGCGGGTGAGGAACTGCTTCGTGTCGATGTAGAAGGTGATGCTGGCGCCGTAGGTGGTGGTCGCCTGCACCACATAGGTTTGAGTGTTGCCCACTTTCTGCGTGCCTTTAAGTTTGGGCGAGCGCACGAACTGGCGCCAGCGCACGGCGGCGGTGTTGTCTGAGGTGTATTTGAACTGTTCCAGCTCAGCGCCCTGCAGGCGGCGCAGTCCAGTGAGCGGACTTTTCTCCCAGCCGACCTTGCCGTCAAAACCCTGACGGACCTCACCCACGCCGGACAGGTTCTGCACCACCAGCAGCCTGTTGGGCGATTTCCAGTAGATTTCGATGCTGCCGTTCAGCCCCTGTGCAGGAACGGATACCTGTCCTTTAATGCGCAGGCTTTTGATGCGGGCGCGGGCGCTGGGCGGTGCTTCCGCCTGCGCGGCTCGATCCAGAATCTGCGTGGCAGTCAGACGCCCGCGTTGTGCCGTCAGCCCAACGGGAATCATCACGAACACCATCAGCCATGCCATCAACAGTGTGCCTGTTCTCATCCGTCTGAACCTCCATAACGCTCTGTACATGCGTAGATTGTACCCACTGGCGGAAGCAGGAAAGCGGTGGCGGTGGGGCGAACGGTTTAAGGCGTGATGAAGGCAGTGGTGATGGCAGGGGGCGAAGGCTCGCGCCTGCGTCCCATCACGGCGAACCGTCCCAAGCCGCTGGTGCCCGTGTGCAACCGCCCGATTATGGAGCATATTCTGCTGCTGTTGCGGGCGCAAGGCATCACTGCTGTGGTGGCGACGCTCCACTATCTGGCGGATGCCATCCAGGGCTACTTCGGCGACGGCAGCGACTGGGATATGAGCCTGTTCTACTCCATCGAGGACACGCCGCTGGGCACAGCAGGCAGCGTCAAGCAGGTGGAACATCTGCTGCAGGACGGCACTTTTTTGATTATTAGCGGTGACGCGCTGACCGATGTGAATTTGCAGCCCGCGCTGGAGTTCCATCGCGAGCGTGGCGCACTCGCAACGCTGATCCTGACCCGCGTGCCCAACCCGCTGGAGTTCGGCGTGGTCATCACCGACGAAACGGGACGCATCACGCGATTCCTGGAGAAGCCCTCATGGGGCGAAGTGTTCTCCGACACCGTTAACACGGGCATCTACATTCTGGAGCCTGAGATTTTTGATTACATGGAAGCGGGCAAGCCGTACGATTTCAGTCAGGACCTGTTCCCGTTGCTGTTGCGCGAAGGCAAGCCGCTGTATGGCTATGTAATGAGCGAATACTGGAGTGACATCGGCTCGCTCCAGCAGTATCGCGATGCGCACCACGATCTGCTCACGGGCAGGGCGAAACTGCCGCTGCCGGGCACCGCGACGATGCAGGGCGTGTGGGTTGGCACGAACACGACGATCGAGACCGATGTGCAGATTGTGCCGCCCGTGTGCATCGGCAGCAACTGCCACATTCGCGGCGGCGCCACGTTGGGACCCTTCAGCGTGCTGGGCGATAACTGCATCGTGGAGCGCGACGCGATTATCACGCACAGCGTGGTATGGGATCGCACCTACATCGGGGCAGGCAGCCACCTGCAGGGCGCGATTGTGGGCACCGGCGTTATCATCAAAGAGAATGTGCAACTGCAGGAAGAGACGGTGGTCGCCGACCGCTGTCATATCGAGCGCGATAGCACTTTGCGCCCGCGCGTGAAGCTCTGGCCGGATAAGTACATCGAGAGCGGCTCGACGGTGACGATGAGCCTGGTGTGGGGCGCGCGCTGGCGGGGCGCGCTGTTTCATGAGCTGGGCGTGTCGGGGCTGTCGAATATTGAGATCACGCCAGAGCTGGCGACGAAGCTGGGCGCGGCATACGGCTCCTCGCTTGCACGCGGTTCGACGGTGGTGGTTGCCCGCGACACCTTTCGCGCGTCGCGGATGCTCAAGCGGGCATTTATCGCGGGCGTGCTGTCGACAGGTGTCGATGTGCTGGATTTGCGGGCGATGCCGCTGCCGATTACCCGCTTCACGATTCGCACATCGGGCGCGGCGGGCGGGGTGAACATCCGCGTCGCGCCGAACAACAGCCGTATGACGCTGATGGAGTTTTTCGACAGGCGCGGGAGCTATCTGCCCCGACGCAACGAGCGCAAAATTGAGCATCTCTTCTTTCGGGAGGACTTCGCCCGCAGCGACCCGGAGGCGGTCGGCACGATCCATTTCGCCTCGCGCGCGATCGAGCAGTATCAGGATCAGTTCTTCCAGTTGCTGAAGTTGCCGCTGGGCGGGCGGCGGCTCCGAATCGTGGCTGATTTCGCCTTCAGTCGCGTGGCAAACATCTACCCGGCGATTCTGGGTCAGCTGGGCTATGAGGTGGTTGCACTGAACGCCTATCCCGACCCTGTGCGCACGCCGCGCACGCCCTCGGAACATGAGGCGTTTATCAGCACCCTGCGCCAGATTGTGCAGGCGCTGAACGCGGACTGCGGAATGCTGATGGAGAATGAGGGTGAGCGGTTGACCGTGATTGACGAGCGCGGGCGTCCGATTGAAGGCGCGATGCTGCTGATGGTGTTCGCTGTGCTGATGGCGCGGGTGCAGAGTGGCGGCGCGATTGCCGTGCCCGTGCATGCGCCCGCCGCGCTGGAGCCGCTGGTGGAGCCGTTCGGGGTGGAGGTCGTGCGCACGCGCGCCGATGTGCGCTCGCTGACCGCGACGGCGGTGGAGCAGGCGGAACGGTTGCTGCTCGCCGGCGATTTGAACGGCGGGTTCATCTTCCCCGATTTCCATCCGGGCTTCGACGCGATGTTCGCCTATGTGCGCCTGCTGGAAGCCGCCCAGCAGGCAAACTGTAGCCTTGCCGAGATCCGCGACCAGATACCACCCTTTGTGCAACTGCACCAGAGCCTTCCGTGCGCGTGGGAGCAGAAGGGGCGCGTGATGCGCGCGATTGCCCAGCGTGTGCAGGGGCGTGTGGAGACCATCGACGGCTTGAAGATTTATGCCCGACCCGACGCATGGGTACTCCTGCTGCCCGATTCCGCCGAGCCGCTGATCCACCTCTACGCCGAAGCGCCCGATGAAACCGACGCGAGCCGCCTGATGGAGCAGTATGCCCATCTCGTCGCGGAATGCTTGCGTTAGTTGCATGCGCGCTCCGTGGCGGGTATCATGCGGGTGGAGTGGTCTGTTATGTTCAACCTGCCTCATCAGACGGCGGCGGGCAGCGACGGCACGCCCTGGTACGAGCAGGAGGGGTGGCTGCGCGAGCCCGTTTTTGAGGATGTGCCGTATGAGCAGAGCGGCTGGAAACCGCTGATTGAACAGCTCAAGCAGGTCAATCTGGCGAAGGCGAACCTGCTCATCTCCCTCTATGAGGAGATTCGACTCGCCTATCAGCGCTATCGGCAGATACGCGAGCAGGAGGAGGCACGCTTCGTGCAGGAGCGGGTGGACGCCGAGAAGCGCAACGACGCGCTCCGCGAGCAGATTCGCGCCGTCGAGCAGCAGATGGAGCCCATCCGCCAGCGATGGCAGCCCGAACTCGACGCTCTGCGGGAGGAGCTGTACAGGGCGTGGCGCGAGGCGTACGAGCAGGCGGCGCAGGCGGGCATCAACCTGCGCGGCGACCCGCTGAGCGAGGAGGCGTTTACCGCGAATAGTTCTGCTCAATCGCCCATGAGCAGCGCCAGCCCTGCCGAGGCGGGTGCGACACTGCCGCCCGCGCCCCAAACCGAGCCGAACCTACCTGTGCTGTCGATTGCGCAACCGCCCGAACCGCCTCCGCTGACCCCTTCGGAAGTGATTCACGAGCAGAACCTGCCGCACTATCAGGGTCGGCTGGTTCCTCCTACCCTGTGGTGGGCGCTGATAGTGGTCGCGGGCGCGGGGCTGGGGCTGATGCTCGCGCTGATTGTGGGGCTGGTTGTGCCCGGTGAACCCATCCGTGAGCCGATTCTGACGGCGCTGGCATCGTTAGCGGGCATCGCGCTGGCGTATCTGTGGACGCGCGTGCTGTGGGGCGCGACGGCGGTCGTCGCCGAACTCTATCATCTGTTCGGCTGGAGTGCCAGCAAGTCGCGCCTTGCAGCGTGGAGCGTCGGCATCGGGCTGGTGCTGACTCTGCTCGCGCTGGCGCCCTGGTGGCTGCTGCTGGTCAATCTGGCGCGTTCGGCGAGCGCATCCGGTGGCTGGGTCTCGCTGGTGATGCTGGTGACGATGCTGCTGATGCTGCCGTTGCTGGCTTGCGCGATGCTGGAGGGCTTTCTGGAGGGACGAGCGAAACCGATAGGGCACTGGGTGGCGGCTCGCCTCACGCAGGATGAGCGCGAGCGCGCCCAGCGAGCACGGGCAACGCCAGGCGAGCAGGAGCGTGAACCGCACGAGCGTGAGACCCCAGCGACAGCTATCCTGCAGGAGGGTTCCAATGGTAATCCCGCTACGCCCGCTGACCAGCGGGCATGGGTCGCCATTCGCCGCTATCAGGCGCTTTATCGGCAGTACCATCATCTCCGGGGCGAGATGGAGCAGGCGCTGGCGCCCTATCGCGAGCAGATTGAGCTGCTCAAGGCGGAGTTGCGCCCCGTCTATCCCGCACTGCCGCCCCACAGCCGCAACCGAATCGCGCTTGCCTATCGCCAGTGGCACGAGCGGTATCACACCTTCATGCAGACGCTTGCCGACGCCGTGCGCGAATGCCACAACGGGCAGGAGCTCGCTGCGATTGTGCAGGCGATGATGTCCGACCGAACCCCCTAAAGATGTGGGGCAACCCTGCCGATAATCGCCATCAGCAAAATTGCGGGGTTGCCCGCAATGCAAGGGGGTCTTACGGATGAGCCTGAGAATCAACACGAACATACAGGCGATCAACGCGCTGAGGAACCTGACCCAGACCTCAGACATGCTGGGGCGCACGATTGAGCGGCTGGCTTCGGGGCTGCGAGTCAATCGCGCCGCCGATGATCCTGCCGGGTTGATTATTTCCGAGAACATGCGCGCTCAGATCGCCAGCCTGCAGCAAGCGATCAACAACGCGCAGGACGCGGTCAACATGCTCAAAACGGCGGAGGCGGCGCTGGACGAGGTGCATAACGCCCTGCGCTCCATGCGCCAGCTGGTGCTGCACGCTGCCAACACGGGCGTCAACGACTACAACGCGCTGCTGGCGGACCAGTCGCAGATTCGTGCGCTGATCGACAGCATCAATCGCATCGCCGATCAGACCGCTTTCGGCACCAAGAAGCTGCTGGACGGCACTTCGGGCATCTCCGCGCAGATTACCAACGCGAACTTGCTGGCAGGTATTTATATCGGGGGCACCTTCGCGGGGCTGCCGACCGCCACAGGCTATGTGGAGATCAGCGTCATTACGCAGGCGACCCGCGCCGCCTATGCCGGCGGCGTCACCTACGCCTTCCTCACCTCGCAGATCGGGCGATCGGGCAATATCGTGATCAACGGGCACACCATCAGCGCGGAGAGCAGCGACACGCTGGAGACCTTCCTCAACAAAGTGAACGCCGTTTCCAACCTCACAGGCGTCATCGCAGAAGCCTCTTTCGCGAACGGGAGCTATATCGTCCGGCTACGCCAGCGCGACTACGGCTCGCAGTACCGCATCATCATGCACGACACGGCGGGCTTCGTCGCCACAGCGGGCACCAGTGCGCAGGTGGCGGGAACCGACGCGGTGGTCAATGTGCAGGCAAGCACCAGTTCGGGGCTGACAGCCGTGCTGTTCACGGGCGGGCGCGGCGTGGGCGATTCGGGGCTGCGCGTCTCCGACGCCTACGGCAATGTGTTGCTGCTGACCGAGCAGGGCAACACCGCCACAGGCACCAACAGCGTCGCCTATGTGAGCGCAGGACAGCTCCAGTTTCAGGTCGGCGCCAACAGCGGGCAGTTCGTGCTCGTGCAATTCTCGCTCATCGATATCCACGCCAACAAGCTCGGCACCAGCGTGATCGCGGGCAAAAGCCTCGCCGATGTCGATGTAACGCAACAGGATCAGACCGACACCGCGCTCCGCATCATCGACGCCGCCATCCAGCAGATTTCGCGCATTCGGGGCGACATCGGCTCCTTCCAGCGCTATGTGCTGGAGAGCAATATCCGTTCGCTGAATGTGGCTCGCGAGAATGTGACGGCAAGCGAGTCGACCATTCGCGACGCCGATTTCGCCACCGAGATCGCTGCACTCACACGCCAGCAGATTCTGATGCAATCGGGCATGGCGGTGCTGGCGCAGGCGAACAACATCCCGCAATCGGTGCTATCGCTCCTGCGATAGTGGCGGTGGGCGCAAGGGGGACGCGGAGCCATGGGGGCGCGGAAACCGCGCCCGTACGGTTGCCTGATAGGCGCAAGGAGG
Source organism: Armatimonadota bacterium (assembly GCA_037444405.1). Taxonomy (GTDB): domain Bacteria; phylum Armatimonadota; class Fimbriimonadia; order Fimbriimonadales; family GBS-DC; genus HRBIN15. The sequence continues at coordinate 22,724 of JBBIML010000024.1, read as the reverse complement.
GACGGAGACCGCGCCCGTACGAGTTCGCCCCCAGCGTAGAGCGGGAACGCTCTATCGCTGGTCTTTGATGGCGTCCATCAACAGCTCGATCGCTTTTTCTAATTGGGGGTCGCGTTCGTTGAGCCAGTCTTCCGGCGACATCCACACCGCGACATCGGGCTTCTCGCCGTTGTTCTCCATATTGGAGCCGTCTTTGCGGAACGCACCCTGCTGGGGCATACGGGCGTCGGTGCCGTCCACCAGCTGCAGTCCCCATGTCCAGATGACATAGCCGGGCGTCTCCCAGCCGACGAGTTTCGCCAGCCCGCGCGCCCGCATCGCGTAGGGGAACATCTCGGCGTTGGAGAAGCTGCGCTCGTTCATCATCACCACCATCGGGATGTTGAGCGAGCCATAAGGCGCGGTCTCCGCATAGCCGTCGCGCGGCACATAGAACGCATACGGCTTGCGTTCCAGCCAGTCGACGAGCGTGTCGGCGATATTGCCGCCGCCGTTGAAGCGCACATCGATAATCATCGCCTTTTTGTCGACGGCGTATTCGTAGAACTCGCGTTCGAATCGCGCCTGGTTGCCGCCGCCCATGCCAGCGATATACACATAGCCGATGGCGCCGCCGCTGCGCTCTTCCACGAGGCGTCGCGCCCGCTCGATGCGGTTGCGATAGTGGAGATTGCTCCACTCGCCGCCGCTGAGCGGCTTGTATTTGACGACGCGCGCGCCTTCCTCGATTGGCTTACTGTTGACCAGAAACTCGAAGGTGCGGTCGCCCTTGTCGTTAATCAGCTGCCACAGTCGCTGGTCGGGGCGCACGGGTTCGCCGTTGATTTTCAGCACATATTCGCCGGGGCGGATGCGCGTTTCGGGGTAGGAGCCGGGCGCGCCCTCTGGCACTTCGCCCACTTTCAGCCCGGGTCCTGCGTGGCTGTAGTCGATGGTAAAGCCGAGGTGGGGCGTGCTGGGGCTGCGGACGCCGCCGGGCGCAGGTCCGACCTCACTGTGTGAGGCTTCCAGTTCGCCGACCATCATCTGCAGCACGAGGGCGAACTCCTCGCGCATCTCCACACCGTTCAGGAGTGGCTCGTACCGCTGGCGGATGGCGACCCAGTCGCGCCCGTGAAACGACGGGTCGTAGAACCCACGCTCGTACGCCCGCCAGAACTGCACGAACGCCGCCTGACGCTCCGCGCGGGTGTCCACCTCCATATCCGCCTTGAAATCGACCTTCTCCACCTTGTTGTTCGCAGCGAGATTCAGCGTGTACAGCTCGCCGTTGCGAATATAGTACAGCATTTTGCCGTCGGCGGACACGCGCAGTGCAGCGCACCCTCCGCCAGTGGTCAGCCGCTTGCTCTCTTTGCCGTCGTACGAAAGTTGCCAGAGGTCGCCCTCCGAGATGAAGTAGATTTTGCCATCGCTGCTGACCGTGAGATCGGCATCGGGGTTCTGCGTGTGATGCCGACGGATGCGCTGGTCGATGCGCTCGAAGTCGATTTTGACCTGCACTGGCTCTTTGGGCTTCTCGAACTGGATGTCCATATCGTCGGTGCGGGCGACCTCTTCGGTCAGCGGCAGGATGTAGAGACCGTTCCCATCGCGATTGCTCTGGAAGAAGAGATATCTGCCATCGGGCGACCAGGCGGGCTGGCTGTGATAGGCGTTCAGGCGGGTGATGTTGATGGGTTCGCCGCCCTCGGCAGGGATAACCCAGAGGTTCCACGCGCGGTTCTTGCCCCGCCGCTGGACGCAGAGCCACTTCATATCGGGCGACCAGGCAAAATCGCCGCCGCCCAGCCCGTACCAGTGCGTGCCTGGCTCTTTCAGCACACGCTTCGCCTCGCCCGTTTCGAGGTTCATCACATACAGACCGCCTTCGGAACCCGACACCCAGAAGCCGAGCTGCTTGCCGTCGGGCGAGAGCTTCAGGCGCGTTATATCCAACGGCTGCTTCCAGAGCGGGCGCACCTGCAGGCTCTCGATATCCAGCGCGTACAGCTGCTGATAGTAGTTGCGGTCGGAAGTGAAGTAGAGCGTTTTGCCGTCTTTAGACCACACGAAGTCAGAGTCGTTGCCCACCCAATCGGTGAGTCGGCGGGCGAACTCGGCGTTGCGTTTGGCGGGCGTCTCTTTCGGCTTTTCGATTTGAATGGTCCAGATGTCGCCGCGCAGTCCAAAGGCGAATAGTTTGCCGTCGGGTGACGGCTCGGCTTCCGAGACGCCGGCGGTGAGCAGTTCGCGTCGGCGCGGGTTCTGCGTTTCGTCCTGCGTGGCGTAAAGGGTAAGCTTTTGCGGCTCGCGCTGACCCGCTCGCAGAATATAGAGGTCACCCTCATACTCGAAGGCGATATCGCCCGTGCGATAGGCGACGGAGGGGAAGCGCACGCTGCCGCCCGTGAACTGTGTGAGTTGCCGTTCGCGCCCGCGCAGGTCGATCAGCCACAGGTTAGGCGTGCGACGCGGGTTGTCTTTGAACACGGGCAGGCGTTCGCCCAGTCGAGGCGAGGCAGGCGTCTCCTCGCCAATCGTCACGGTCAGCAGCGCGTTGCCGTCGGGCGTCCATTGGGTCCATAGGTGCTGGCGGCGGTCGTTCGTGAGCGCGCGCCGCTCGCCTGTGTTCAAGTTATAGAGCCAAACTTGCATCGCTGCGGAGCCGACATAGCGCGGACGCCACCACGGGAAGCCGTGCCGACCGTAGGCAATCCAGTTGCCATCAGGTGAAATCTGCGGGCTGTTGATGGCGTTGTAATCTTCCAGCACACGCCTGAACTGACCCGTGCGCACATCCAGCTGGATGACGGCGGGGTTGTTCGAATCGTAGGGCGCGCTGTAATAGAGGTAGCGTCCGTCGCGGCTCCAGCTGCTGGGGATTTCCGACTGGCTGTGGAAGGTGATCTGGCGCGGAGCGCCGCCTGTCGCAGACATCACGAAAATATCCCAGTTGCCGTTGCGCAAGCTGGCGAACGCTATCCAGTTGCCATCGGGCGACCAGAGCGGGTAGGAGTCGTATTCCACATGGCGGGTGAGCGGGGTGGCGCGCCCGCCCTCGGAGGATGCCAGCCAGATGTCGCCCCGATACACGAACGCCAGCTGGCGACCATCGGGGCTGAGCGCGGGTAGCCTGGCACCGCGAATCGGCTCCGGTTGAGCCGCGGGCAACTGTGCAAACGCCAGCGCCGATAGCAGACATCCGAACGCCGTTAGCCATAATCTGCGAATCATAGCCCCCTTTTTGGCTAACGACAACGGTTTCCCTGCCTATGCCGCGCTCAACTGTACCGATGGGATCATCAGTTCACTGAGAGCTACCTGACTTATCACCTGAATGGGTGTGCGCGGCGCGATTTCGTGATAGGCGATCACATGCACGGCGGGCAGGTCGGCGCCGAGCAGTTTGCGGATGGGCAATCGCAACTGGGCGGGCACTGCTATCACAGGTAGATAGCCCTTCGCGCTCATCTGCTGAGCATGCTGACCGATTGCCTGCAGGAGGCTTCGGGCTGTCGCTGGCTCCAGCGTCAGCACCACGCCCTGCGGCGTCTGCTCCACCTGCTCGCGCAGATAGGCTTCCAGAGCAGGCTCCAGCACCATCACATGCAGGCGTCCCTGTGGATCGACCAGCCGATGGGTGATGGTGCGCGCCAGCGCGGCGCGGGCATACTCGCCCAGCGCCTCCACATCGCGCGTGCGCGGCGCGTAGTCCGCCAGCGCCTCCAGAATCGTTACCAGATCGCGAATGGGCACGCCTTCACGCAACAGATGCTGAAGCACCTTCTGCACCTCGCCCAGTGTGAGCAGGTCGGGCACCAGCTCCTGCACCACGACTGGATTCTGCTCCTTGAGGTTATCTAATAGCTGTTGCACTTCGGCGCGTCCCAGCAGGTCGGCTGCATGCTGGCGCACGACTTCGGTCAGGTGGGTGGCAATCACGGCTGATGGCTCCACGACGGTGTAGCCCCAGCGTTCTGCTTGCTCGCGCTGGGCAGGCTCGATCCAGTAAGCGCGCATGCCGAACACTGGCTCGGTGGTCAGCATGCCCTCCACCGGGGGAGCGTCGGTCGCGGGCGGCATCGCCAGCAGCAGGCGTGGCATCACCTCCGCCAGCGCCACCACCTCGCCCCGAATCTTGATCTGATATTGATAGGACTTGAGGCGCACATTGTCGCGCACGCGCACGGACGGCATCACGAAGCCCAGCTCCAGCGCGAGCTGCCGCCGAATCGCCGCGATACGCTCCAGCAGATCGCCACGCTGGTTCGTGTCCACCAGCGGCAGCAGTCCGTAGCCGATTTCGAGTTCGATCGCATCCACTTTCAGCAGGGGCAGCACCGCTTCGGGTCCGGTGGGCGTTGCAGGCGCTGGCTCGGCGGCTGTGCCAGCGGGCGTGCCGCCTGCTGGCTGAAGCGCGGACGGCTGGGCGGCAGGTAGGAGAACCGTGCGGCTCGCCAGATAGCCCAGCCCTGCAATCGCCAGCCCAATCATCAGAAACTGGAGTTTGGGGAAGCCCGGCACCAGCGCAAGCAGCCCGATCGCGACGCCTGCGCCCATCAGCACGCGCGGGTACTGCAGCACCTGCCCCACCACATCCTGTCCCATCGCCTGCTCGGTGGAGGCGCGCGTCACCATTAAGCCTGTGGCGGTCGAAATCAGCAGGGCAGGGATTTGCGCCACCAGACCTTCGCCCACTGTGAGCAGCGTGTAGGTCTGCAGCACGGTCATCGGGTCGCCTTGACCGCGCAGGTAGCCAACGGCGAACCCGCCGATGATGTTGATGAGAATAATCAGCACGGCAGCGATGGCATCGCCCTTGACAAACTTGCTCGCGCCGTCCATCGCGCCGTAGAAATCGGCTTCCAGCTCCACCAGTCGGCGGCGACGGCGTGCCTCATCCTGATCGATCAGCCCGGCGTTCAGGTCGGCGTCGATTGCCATCTGCTTGCCGGGCATCGCGTCCAGCGTGAATCGGGCGGCGACCTCCGCCACACGCCCCGCGCCGTTCGTAATCACCACAAACTGCACAATCACCAGAATCAGGAAGGCGACCACACCCACCACGAAGTCGCCTCCCACCACGAAGCTGCCGAAGGTTTCTATCACATGCCCCGCACTGCCCGTGCCCAGTATGAGCTTCGTCGCTGCGATGCTCAGCGCTAGCCGAAAGAGCGTGGTCACCAGCAGCAGGGCAGGGAACACCGAGAACTGGAGCGGGTCAGTGATGTTGACCGCCATCAGCGCGATGATGATTGCCGCGGCGAAGTTAATCACCAGGCAGGTGTCCAGCAACCATTCGGGCAGTGGCAGAATGAGAATCGTCACCACCACCAGAATGGCGAGTGCGATTATCAGATCGGAGTGGCGCAAGGCGCGCGTCAGCCAGCCCGTGAGTCCCATGCCTGCAAAGATTATCGGTACTCACTGGCAGGCTCTGCATTCTCTGGGGTTTCGTCTGGTATCTGGCGAAGGGCGATAAAGCCGGCTGATAGCTCGCTACCAATCTTCCATTCGACCTGTTCCTGCTGGGCGGTGGTTCGGGCGTCGGGCGTTGCCCACTCCTCGCCGATGACGACAGGCACGGCGTTGACGCCCACCTGCCGCAGGGTATCGGCACGCCGACGCGCCCGCCGAACATCCTGACCGTTCACCTTCAGCGAGACCTCCACCACCATCACCGTGTCGCCCTTCCACCAGATGAGGTCTGCCTCAGCTGGATCAGCCGGAGAATCGGGCAGGTTGTCGGACTGGTAGAGCGGGCGCAGCCACCGCGCGATGCGACGGCGCACATGGGTTTCGCCCGTTGCTCCGCCATCTCCCCCGTAGAACAGGTTAACCGCCCGCTTCAGGATGCGTTGCTCGTACTGCTCGCCCTCGCGTCGTCCTGCCTCACCGCGTTGCCATTCTAACAAGCCTCTTACATCTTCCGATAACTCAGCAACCGTTCTTTGCAGGTGACGCAACTCCGCAGTCTGTTGCTCCTGAATCGCGCTAAGCCTGTTAATAGCCTCCGTGTTCCGCTGGGTAGCCTCCCGCAGCTCGCGAATCGCTTCAGTGTTTTGCTGGGCAATCGCGCGCAGCTCGCGAATCTCCTGGGAATGCTGTTGCACCGTTGCCTGCAGCTCGCGAATCGCCTCCGTGTTCTGGCGGGAAACCTCCCGCAACTCGCGAATCGCTTCAGTGTTTTGCTGGGCAATCGCGCGCAGCTCGCGAATCTCCTGCGAATGCTGTTTTTGCGTTTCTACCAGCATCTGCTGCGTCGCGACCAGCTCCGCGATTTGCGCTTCGATGCGCTGCTGGGCTTCAATCAGCTGGCGCACCAGCTCTGGCAGCTCCAGCAGCTCATCTGTCAGCACCAGACGGCGCAGTTCTGCCCGCCACTCTGGATGTTGCTCCAGCAGGCGTATCAGGTCATGCAAATCCTGCACATTCATCGGCTTGTTCCACCCAAGATTATACCACCTGCAGGGCGCCTGGCAGGAGATGTTCCATCTCAGGCGAACGAGTCGAATATGCAGCGGTGGGAGATAGTGCCGTTTGGCTACAGGGAGCAGCCTGATGGCACGATAGAGGCGCGCGGGATTGGGGCGCCGCTGCTCTGGCGCGATTCCTCCTCAAAAGCGGGCGCGTTCTCTGCCTTTTTCACGCTTCATCGTGCCACCACCAGCCAGTGGAAGACAGCAGGGCTGACCCTCTGGCGCGACGAGCGCAACCACTGGCGGCTGAACCTTGTGGAAGCTCCCGACGAGACCGACCGACGCCACTTCGCCGAGCTGCAGCAGATGTATGGGGGTCAGTGGCTCTCGCGGGAGGGCGTTGTGCCTGATGAGAGCCTGACTTATACGCGCGAGGGCTGGCAGTGGGCATATGGCACACCCTATCGCCTGCGAATGGAGTGGGACGCGCAAAAAATCGTCGGCGAAGTGTGGGAGGGCGACACGCTCTGCTGGCGAGCAGGCTGGCGATTCGAGCAGGGCTTCTACTTCGGCAGGCTCGGTGTTATCGTGAACGGCTTTCAGGCGACCATTCGCGACGCGCGAATCGAGCGCAGAGAGCCGTATGCGCCCTCCGTATTGATTCTCAAGCTGCCTCCCGTGAGGGCGCGTGTGAAACCCGCCCAACAACGCGCCACCGGCTTCTTCCGTGTGGAGCAGGTCGATGGCGTCTGGTGGTTGATCGACCCCAACGGCAACCTGTTTCTGGCGCTGGGCACCGATCACGCCAGCTACTTCGTTCACTGGTGCGAGCAGCTCGGCTACGCGCCCTATCATCGCAACATGGAGCGTCGGCACGGCTCGGAAGAGCGCTGGGCGCAGGAGACCCTGCAACGGCTGAAAGCGTGGGGCTTCACCGCGCTGGGGGTCAACCACTCCGTTCACCTGCGCCATAAGGGGCTGCCGCATCCCGAACAGATACTGGGCATGGGGCAGGGCTTCGCCTATCACGATGACCTGGTAAAGCCGATTCACTGGACGGGCTTCCCGAATGTGTTCTCGCCCGAATGGGAGCAGTGGTGCGAGTGGGTTGCCTACGAGCGCTGCCGTCCCAACCGTGATGACCCGTGGTTGCTCGGCTACATGCTGGATAACGAGCTGGAGTGGTTCGGCAAGGAGCATTTGCAGTGGGGGCTGGCGGTGGAGGCGTTGCGTCGTCCGCCAGGGCACACCGCGCGGGTTGCGCTCGCCGGGCTGCTGCGCCAGCGCTATCGGGACGATGTTTCTGCCTTCAATCGCGCATGGGAGGCGAACCTGCGCGATTTTCGGGAGATTGCCGACAGCGATTCGCCGCCCGCTATTCGCACACCGCGCGCCCAGCAGGATGGCATCGCCTTCGTGCGACTGGCTGCCCGCCGCTACTTCGAGGTCGCGACGCGCGCCATTCGCAAATATGACCCCAATCACCTGATTCTGGGCTGTCGGTTCGCTGGCGATGCGCCCCCTGTCTGGGACATCGCGGGCAAATATTGCGATGTGATCAGTGTCAATACCTATCCGCGAATTGATTTGCGTCGGCGGCGCGTGCTGGACTGGGAGGAGCATCTGCGCCGGTGGCACAAAGGGAGCGGTCGCCCCTTGATGATTACCGAGTGGAGTTTCCCTGCGCTGGATAGCGGGCTGCCCTGCAAGCACGGCGCAGGCATGCGTGTGGACACACAGGCGCAGCGGGCGCTCTGCTTCCGAATCTTTCAGGAGACCGCACTGGCGCTGCCCTTTGTTGTCGGCTCCAACTTCTTTATGTGGGTGGATGAGCCTGCGCTGGGCATCAGCCGCACCTTCCCTGAAGACAGCAACTACGGGCTGGTCAACGAGCAGGGCGCGCCCTATGAGGAGCTGGTACGCACCGCGACCGAAGTCCATCGTCGCGCCTACACGATCCACGCGGGTTCAAAACGCTTCTGGGAGCGCAGTCCCCAGCCGACGGAAGCGATACCCGCTCCATCGGTTAAGGCGCGAACGGGCAGAGACTCGATGCACCTGCCAGTTGCTGTCCTCAATCAGGGCGAGCGGGCGTTCACGGGCTGGGTGTGTGTGGATTTGCCACCGAACAACCCCGCCTCTCGCTGGAAGGGAACCTTCAGCTGCCGCACGCGCGAAGGCAAGCCTGCACGGTTCACTGTGGAGCCGCTGTACCGCGAACGGGCATGGATTCACCTGCAGAATCTGAAGCCGGGCGAACGACGCGAATATGTGCTGAGCTTTGTGGCAGCGCGTCCGCGCGCCGCGCGTCCCCAATCGCGCACTCTGCTCGCGCCCGACGCGCTCATAGACTTCAGTAGCCAATCAATACCCCTGCAGTTGCGCTTTACAACCGAGCGGGCGCCGATTGGCGAACTACGCTGGCAGGGCGAGCTGTATGGGCGCTACACGGTGTTGCTGTGGCAGGTGCGCAAGGAAAACCGCTGGCTCGCGCCTAACCGACACGAGATTGCCGTCGCCATGCTGGACGATATCGGCTACGGACGCGGCTGGCTCATCCATCAGCCAGAACCCGAATCCGCCGACATCCCCTTCGCCATCGAGTGGGAGTTTATGCTGGTGAATGGCTTGCTGCTCGTGCGCTGGTTGAAGGTGCAGAATCGGGGCAGCCAGCCGATGGAGATGAAGGGCGTCTACCACTATCCACTGAGCCTGCTGGGCGGCAACGGCGCGGACGATGAGCCAGGCGGCGTACCGAACTACTACCTGAACGCGGGCGTCTGGGAAGACCGCGCAGCCAACCGTTTCTACGGCGCGATACCGCTCGACCCGCTCGGATGGCAGTGCTACTTCTTCAAAGATGAAGGTGGCAATCAGCATCCTGACCTGTGGGTTCCCCAGCCGATGGTGGTGCCTGCAGGCGCGTCGCGCCCCCTGTCAGGTGGCTGGGTCGCCCTCACCTGGGGCAAAGGTCGCTTCGGCAGTGAAGAGTGGCTCAACCTCACCCGACAGGTTCAGAGATATGCAGGTCTGCAGGTGGCAACCGCGTCGCCTTAGAGGCGGTATACTGTGTTTGTATGGCGCCGAGTGTGCTGGTGGGGATGAGCACGGCGGAGTTGCGGGCGTGGGTGGAGCAGGCATTCGGTGAACCGCCCTATCGGGGCAGCCAGATTGCCCACTGGGTCTATCGCAAGGCTGCCGATTCGTTTGAGGTGATGAGCGACCTGCCCACCCGCCTGCGCGCACGGCTGAACGAGTGCGCCGTCATCACGCCAAACCGAATCGCACAGACTCAACAGTCGCGCGACGGCACGCTCAAGTGCCTGCTGGAGCTGTCGGACGGGAATGCCGTCGAATGCGTGTTGTTGCCCTACGAGCATCGGGTGTCGGTGTGTCTGTCCACGCAGGTCGGCTGTGCGCTGGGCTGTCGGTTCTGCGCCACCGCACAGGGCGGCTACACGCGCAACCTGAGCGCGGGCGAGATTGTTGACCAGCTCCTGCACCTGCAACGGCTCAGCGAGCGACGCATCAGCCATGTGGTGCTGATGGGCATGGGCGAACCGCTGCTGAACCTGTCAGCGGTCGTGCGTGCGCTGCATCTTATTCACGACGAGGTGGGCATCAGCATGCGGCACATCACCCTCTCCACGGTCGGCATCGTGCCCAAGATTTACGAGCTGGCGGAACATCAGCTGCCGATTACGCTGGCGATTTCGCTGCACGCGCCCGACGATGAGACCCGTGCCCGCATTATGCCCGTGAATCGCAAATGGGGCGTGGACGCGCTGTTGCAGGCGGCGCGAGACTATTTCGAGCGCACGCGGCGGCGCGTTACCTTCGAATATCTGCTTCTGCGCGAGGTGAACGACACGCCCGCGCACGCGAAGCTGCTGGCGCAGAAGCTGCGTGGCGTGCCCTGCCTGGTGAACCTTATCCCGTTCAACGAGGTTCCGACACCAGAGCACTTTCAGCGTCCAGAACCAGAGCGCGTGCGCCGCTTTCGGGCGATTCTGGAGCAGGCGGGGATAGCGGTGAGCCAGCGGATGGAGCGTGGACGCGATATCGACGCCGCCTGCGGGCAACTGCGCGGACGCCACCGGGGCAAACCCATCCCACTGCGCAGTGCCCAGCAAAGCAAGGCTGGGATATAGCGGGGTGAGGCTGTTCGAAAATTCCACTTTGGGAGCAGGATTCCCCACCCAGAGGCAAGGATGCTCCTCGCCCCTACCCTCTCCCCAGAGGGGAGAGGGAGTTCATCCGCCCTCTCTCCCCCGCAGGCGGGGGAGAGGGTACGGGTGAGGAGGACTTCACACAGGCGGATATGATGCCAGCGATTTTCGAACACCCTCCGCGACCCCTTGACAAATGCCCTCTGAATGAGCTATGCTGAGGAGATTCTAAACGATTAGTTTCAGTTTGTATAGCGATCGTTAAGCCATGATACAAAGGCTAAGAGAAGGCAGAGAATACCCATGCTAATTTCGAGCCAGCGATGGTGTTCCCAACCCGATTAGCAGCCAGCTAACGCCTGAGAACAGCGCTAAAATGGCTCCAATCCGATAGCGATACCGTTCCAACTTGTGCATCATGATCTCCGGATAAACACCCACCACTCGATCATCAGCGTCAGCAGGGCGAGCAGGGCGAGGGGTCGCCAGAGTTCGCGCAGGGTGAAGATGCTCTGCCTGGCAGTTACGGTGCGCCCGCCCAGCTGCAGGCTGGTGCGCGGGGCAGTATTCGACTCGTCGCTATCGAGCAGGTTCGCAGCGAACTTCAGCCGGGTGCGCTTGCCCGACACCTCGTAAAGACCCACCTGGGGCGCGCCGGGCACAATCAGGCTGCCCTCGTTCACGCGCAGAGTCTGGGTTTGACCGTCGGGCATTTTGAGGGTGAGCTGCTGTTCGTCGGGCTGCGTGGTGAGGGTGAAGGGCGCGCCTGTGCGCACGGTGAAGCCCGCGCTGGAGACGCGCTCGCTGGTCGCCCAGCGCAGCACATTCGCGACAAAGATGGGGAAGCCGGGCTGGAGCGGGAAGTCCGATTCGAGCAGGTTCCAGCCGATGCCGAGCCATTTGCGCCCTGCATGCTCGCCTGCCACTATCAGCGGCGTCTGCTGGCTTTCGGCAAGCACTTTCGCCCATGGCGCGGGTTGAAGGCGCGGCGCATTATCGATCAGCAGGTTGCTCAGCTCCACATAGCGCAGGATGGGGTGGTCGCGCTCCCATGTGGCGACGCGTGGCTGCTTGACGGTGCCGCTCAGCTCCGCAATCGCGCCGCCGCGCGTGCGGATGGTCATCACCGCGCGCGCTTTGACGGGCACGACGGGCGTACCATCGAAGATAATCAGGTCGTACGCGCTGCCGCCCACGCTGTTGCCCCGCTCGGCTTCGGGCACGGTGGGCGACTTGTCTAACTGGACACTGGGTTCCAGCGCGAGCGCACGCTCCAGGAAGAAGTTGCCCTCGCCCACCAGCAGCACGCGGATGGTGCGCTCGGTGCTGCCCATCAGGTAGGCGCGGTTATCGGCGAGCAGGGCGTCGTTGATCTGCAGGCGGGCTTCGAGTGGCTCGCGGGCGCGTTGCAGGGTGAGCGTCTGACCCACTGCCTGCTTCGCAGGGACGGTGATCTCGCGGGCGTCGACCAGCTCGCCGCCCGAATAGAACTCCAGCACGCCTTTTGCGGGCTTCTCGCCGTAGTTGCGCAGACCCACGAACCACTCGATGCCGCCCGAACGCTCCTGCACATCCATCGCGGTGATGGCGACATTCTCGCTGTTTTTGCCGAACGATTCGTAGACCAGCTGCGCCTTGCCGGGTGAGAAGTCGGTGATTTCGGGGAAGGCGCCGTCGGAGAGCAGCACGATTCGGCTGCCTGCGCGGTTGCCCACGAGCGCGGCGGCTAACCGCAGCGCCTCGTCGAGGTTGGCGCGCGCGTCGCTCAATCGCAGGCTGCTAACGGCGTCCATCAGCCTGCGCTGGTCAGCGGTAAGCGAGGCGACCACGCGCACATTCGGACCCGCTTCGATAATCGCGAGCTGTTCCGACGCGCTCATCTCGCGGATGAGCGTGCGCACGCGGTTGCGGGCGGCTTCGAAGCGGGAGGGCGCCACATCGGTCGCACCCATGCTGGCGGAGGCGTCCACGACCACCACCGTCTGGCGTCCCAGCGCGCCACGCGTTTGAATCGCGGGGCGCGCCAGCGCCAGAATTAGCAACAGGGCAATCAGCAGCTGCAGGAACAGCAGCAGGTTCGGGCGCAACCGCTGGAACAGCGTGTTCGCGCGCACATCGGTGGTGATGGGCGGCCAGAGGAAGCGAGCAGGCACGCGCACCTCCCGCCGCCGTATCTTCAGCAGATATAGCAGGATAATCAGCCCCGCTACGGGCAGAAACCAGAACAGCGCGCTCAGCGACTGGAACAGCACGGGAAGATTCTACCCGCTGCGTGTATAATAAGAGGCGTGAGCGCGCTCTGGGTTGTGCTGGGATCGGCGGTGCTGTTGCTGCTGGCGTACCGCACCTATGGGCGGTTTCTGGCGCGGCAGGTGTTTCAGCTCGATGATTCGCAGCCGACGCCCGCCCATACACAGCGGGACGACATCGACTTTGTGCCTGCGCCGCCGCTGATGCTGTTCGGACATCACTTCGCCTCCATCGCGGGGCTGGGACCGCTGCTGGGACCCACGATTGCGGTCATCTGGGGCTGGGTTCCCGCACTGCTGTGGATCGTGCTGGGCAGCATCTTAATCGGTGCGGTGCATGACCTGGGCTGCCTGTACAGTTCGATTCGCAATCGGGGTCGCACCGTTGCCGATATTGCGCACGATGTGGCGGGTGCGCGGGCGCGGGTGCTGTTCCTGCTGTTCAGCATCTTCGCGATCGGGCTGGCGATGGGCGTGTTTGTGATTAATATCGCGCATCTGTTTGCGCCGGGCGCAGGCGGTGCGGAGGGCGGGCATGTGCCCGAGGCAGTGCTGCCCAGTGTCGCGCTGATCGGGCTGGCGGTGATTGTGGGGCTGCTTGTCTATCGGTTCCGCATGCGCCTGGGCAGGATCACGCTGATAGCGCTGCTGGTCAGCCTGATGTTCGTGTGGCTGGGCGTGCGGCTGCCCATCACGGCGGTTGGCGGGTTTGAGCTGACCGCCGAGCGCTGGACGGCGATCCTGCTGATATATGCCTTCGCGGCGTCGGTGCTGCCCGTGTGGTTGCTGTTGCAGCCGCGCGACTATATGAACTCGTTCCAGCTCTTTCTGGGGATGGGACTGTTGTTGCTGGGCGTGCTGATAGGGCGCCCGGCGATTACAGCGCCTGCGGTGAGCTTTGAGGCGCAGAATCTGCCGCCGCTGTTCCCGTTGCTGTTCATCACGGTGGCGTGCGGGGCGGTGTCAGGCTTCCATTCGCTGGTGGCATCGGGCACGACCGCGCGCCAGCTAGATCGCGCCTCGCACGCGCTGCCGATTGGCTATGGCGCGATGCTGACCGAGGGTTTGCTGGCGGTGCTGGCGCTGATGGCGGTGGCGGCGGGGCTGGGCGCTGAATGGGGCGCCCGCTACAGCGACTGGCTCGCCGTCGGCAAGCAGTCGCTGGCGAACTTCGTGCATGGAGCAGGAGTGATTGTGAGTCAGACGGGCATCCCGCTGGAGGTGGCGAAGGTGTTCGTCGCGACGGTCGCGATAGGCTTCGCGCTGACCACGCTGGACACGGGCGCACGGCTCATCCGCTACAACATTCAAGAGCTGGGTCAGGCGTTGCGCCTGCCAATCCTGAACAACGCTTATCTGGCGACGGCGGGCGCGGTCGGGCTGATCGGCTTCTTCGCGCTGATGCGGATGCCTGACCCTGTCACGGGGCAGTTGCAGTCGGTCGGCACGATTTTGTGGCAGCTGTTCGGCACATCGAACCAGTTGCTGGCGGCGCTGGCGTTGCTGGTGGTCTCGCTCTATTTGCGGGCGCTGGGGCGCCCGACGCTCTACACGCTGGTGCCGATGGTCTTTATGCTCATTGCGACCCTTTCGGCGCTGGCGCTGGGCATGCAGGGCTTCTGGGCGAAGGGCAACTGGCTGCTGTTCGGGTTCAGCGGGCTGATCCTGTTGCTGGCGCTATGGCTGGTGGGTGAGGCGATTATCGCGTGGCAGCGCGGTGCGATTGCCGCCCGCCTGCAAAGGTAGGGGCGACGCATGCGCCGCCCTTACCTAACCCGGCACAACTGTGCGCTCCAGAGTCACGAAGCGCGACAGGCTCGGCTGGAAACCGAGATGAAAGCGGGTGGTGGGTCCGTTGCGCTGTTTGGCGATGATAATCTCCACCTCTTCGGTCGGGATGACCCCTGGCGTGCGCGGCTCGCTTTCGTACGGGTCGCCCGATTCGGTTTGCTGGCGGTTGGGACGATAAATGAACAGCACCACATCGGCTTCGGCTTCGATGGAGCCGCTGTCGCGCAGGTCCGAAAGAATCGGGCGCTTCTCCTCGCGCCGTTCGACCGCGCGGGAGAGTTGCGACAGCACCAGCACGGGCACCTCAAACTCGCGGGCAAGCGCTTTGAGCGCGCGGGCAATTTCGGCTATCTCCTGATTACGATTCTCGACACGGCGACCGTGCGAGCGCATCAGTTGCAGATAATCGATGATGATCAGCGCGAGGTCGTTGCGCTCGGCTTTGAGGCGGCGGCACTTGGCGCGCATCTCCAGCACAGAAAGCCCGCTGGTGTCGTCGATGTAGATGGGTGCGCGGAAGAGGCGTTCGGCGGCAATCTGCAGGCGTTCCCAATCCTCGCTGGAGAGCCTGCCATGTCGGATGAGGTTGCCGCTCACGCCCGATTGGGAGCAGAGCATGCGCTGTACCAGCTGCTCGCGCGACATCTCCAGGCTGAAGATTGCCACGGGTCGGTTCTCGCGCAGGGCAATATTCTCGGCGATGTTGAGCGCGAGCGCGGTTTTGCCCACGCCGGGACGCGCCGCCAGAATAATCAGCTCCGACGGCTGAAGCCCCGATGTCCAGTAGTCGAGCAGGGGGAAGTGGGTCGGCACGCCCAGAATGCCGCGCCCCGACAGCTGCACCTGCTCGATATGCTCCATCGCCTGCAGGAGCAGGCGGTCAATCGCGGTGAAGTAGCGCCCGATACGGCGCTGGGCAACGCTGAAGACCGCCTGCTCGGCGCGGTCGATAATCTCCTGTAGTTCAAGGTCGGGGTCGTCGGCTAACTGGAGGATGTCGTGTGCGGCGCGGATGAGCCGCCGCAGGATCGCTTTCTCCTCCACGATGCGAGCGTAATATTCGGCATTGGACGCGGTCGGCACGCTCTCGACAATCTGAATCAGCGCGGGTAGCCCACCGACCTCCTCCAGCTGATTGCGCCGCCTCAGCTCCTCCTGAACCGTGAGCAAGTCCACGGGGATGTGGCGCTCCGCCAGCGAGAGGATGACCTCATACAGGATGCGGTGCGCCTCCCGATAAAAGTCTTCGGGCTTGAGAATCTCGGCGACCTTCTCGATGGCGTGCGTATCAAGCATCATCGAGCCGAGCGTGCTCATCTCGGCTTCGATGCTGTGCGGTGGCACATGAGCGGTGCGCGCGTTCACGATCCGCCGTTCGAGCCTCCTCCTGTGTTCGGTGGGTTCTGGGGATTGTCTTTCTTCTCGTCCTTCTTGTCGCCCTCTTTCTTCTCGTCCTTCGCCTTATCTTTCTTCAGGGCTTTATCCCACTGGGCGCGCTGTTCGGGCGTGAGGATGGAGCGGATCTCGTCCAGCATCTGCTGGTTCAGCTCCTGCAGGCGGCGCTGGCGGGTCTGGGCGTCGAGCGAGGTGTCCTGCTGAACTTTGCTGCGGAGGGCGTTATAGCGCTGGGTGATTTCGCGGATTTTGTTGCTCTGTTCGGGCGTGAAGCGGGGCATGCTGGCAGGCGTGGTTGGACCCGTATCCTTTTGCAGCAGCTCTTCGAACTTTTTGAGCTGTTCCTCGTTCAGCACGGAGCGCACGAGGCGGATATACTCCTCGCGGCTCTGGCGGAACCACAGGATGCGCTGCTCCTGCGTGAGCGAAGTGTCGCGCTTGATGGCTTCATCGCGGTCGCGATATTGCCGCCACAGCCCGTCGATTCGGGCGCGCTGTTCCTCCGTCAGCTTGAGTGCCTGGGCGAGATAGCCCGGCTCCAGCACATTCGGACGCGGTTGCTGTACCTGCGTCTGCCCTTCAGGCTTGACTTCCTGACCCTTATCACCCTGCGTGTCCTGTGCATAGCTGATGGGCAGGCTTACAACGGTCGCTATTGCCAGCGTAATCCACCAGTGTCTCATTGTTGACCTCCTCCTGATCAGTGTGCCGTCGGGCAGGCTCGCTATGGCTCGACGGCTATCGATAGTATACCTCGACTCGGCGGCGAGTCGATAGGGAGTGCGAAAGCGTGTGAGAAAGCACGCGCATCTGCCGATAATCGAATCGGTGCTGTCGTGAAATCGATGAGTGCAGCGGAATGGCGCTGGGCGCGGATTGGGGTCTGCCCGATGAGCGCGAAGGGCAAAATGGGCGCGGGTTCCATCCCCGTCGTGCCGAACCCCTTCGAGCGGTTCACCTGCGAACTATTCGCCTATTGCGGCTTGCTGGTCGAGTGGCTGACGCCTTCCGAGCTGGCTTCGAAGGTCGATTCGCTGGATGTGCTGATCACGATTGGCGATAGGGCGCTGAGCGAGGAGGAGGGAGCCGCGCTGCGCGCGTTTGTGCAGGGAGGCGGCGTGTGGATTGCGCTGGGCGGTGTCTGTGCCCTGCCTGAGCTGTTTGGTGTGCGCCCATTAAGCCATGCCGGGGATCTGCCCGTGCTACTCGGTGAGGGCTATGCGGTCGCCACCGGGAGCAATCCGCTCCTGCTGGAAGAGTGGGGCATGCTGCACGCCTTTGGCGGAATTGGCGTGGAGGTAGAGGGCGCAACCGTGTGGGCGCACTGGCTCGATGCTCACGCTCGTGAAACCGACTATCCCGCGTTGCTCTATCACCGCTATGGGGAAGGGCACACTATCCTGTTCGCGGTTCACCCGGGCGAGAGCATCGCGCGCATTCGGCAGGGGCGATGCGTGGTGGAAGCCGCGATACCGCCGCCCGATGTGCCACGCGAACCGCATTACTCCACGCTGCACATGGACGACGCCATCCGCCTCGACTGGTATCTTGATCGGGAGCCGTGCGAGGGCGAGCGTTGCTTCCTGAAGCCTGTGGCGGACCTCTGGCAGGAGAGCCTGATTCGGGCGGTGCTGTGGGCAGGTCAGGGGCGGGGCGCAGTGGTGCCGATGCTCTGGTTCTACCCGTCGCATCTGCCAGGGGCGGCGATTCTGAGCATCGACGGTGAGCCGGCAACGGCGCAGCAGGAGTTGACCCTCCAGCGCGTGCTGACGCTGGTGGGGCTGCGCGCGGTGTGGTGCCTCAGCGAAGCCACACACGGTCCCGCCTTCTATCGCGAGTTAGCCAAGCGGGGGCACGAGATAGGCTTGCGCTATGTGCCCGAAGCGGGCGCCTTCTGCCGGGCGACCACTTTGCAGAATCAGGTGGACAGTTTGCGTCGGTTCAGCGGCGTGCGGGCGATCACGGCTTTACAGGTCGCCGATCTGCACTGGCGCGGCGGCACCGAGTTCTATGCGTATATGGAGCAGGCGCAGATTCTGAGCGATCTCAGTCGGGGCGGCTCGTCGGCGAGCGCGGCGGGGTTTGCCTTCGGCAGCGCCCACCCGTGGCGACCGCTCCATTGCAGCCGTCCCGGCGAGCTGTACGCCGTGCAGGTTGTGCCGCTGCTGGGCTATCAGGTGATGGATCGGGTCAGCCCAGCGCGGATGCAGGCGATTTTGCGGAGGGCGCGAGCGGTGAATGGCGTGTGCCACTTCACCGTGCGCCCGAATGTGGTGGAGAGCGAGGCGCGGGTGGATGCGTTCGCGCGCCTGATTGCGGCGGTTCGCACGGAGGGCTACGAATGGGTGACGGCGGCGGAGCTGGCGCGCTGGCACGCGGCACGAGCCGCCATCCGCCATCGGTTGGCAGGCATAGCGGGTCAGTTGCGTCTCGCCCTGCTCGCGCCCGCCGCGCTCAATCGGCTCACTGTGCTGCTGTTCACACCGTTGCGCGGCTGGGCGCGCTCGGGCAGTGGCGAGATTCCTGTCAAACCCGCCGAACAGTTCGGCTACCCCTGCCTCATGCTGGAGACCGATCTGGTGGAAAAAAGCGTGCGTGAGATCGATCTCTTCGCCACCCATCCCGCCTCCGCCGCCAGCTAATCCAGTCTTCTTCATCCCCGATAGGGTATACTTGAGTTAGATGGGACAGTCCAGTTCGGCGTTAGTGGGTGCGTTGCGTGCACGGAGAGCGTTTGTCGCTTCGCCGGCGGAGACAACGGTCGGTTCGCGCCTGCTGTGTCAGACGGAGCAGTTCCTCATTTTTGAGCGGCGATTCTATTCGGATGCTCCGCTCCAGGCGCAGGAGTTCGAGCCGTGTGAGGGCTGGTGCGAGTTCGTGATCAGCCTGCGCCCGCCCGACCCCCAGCAGCTGACCTGTCCGCGCACACTGAACTCGCCAGTGCGCTACCTGCACCATCATCTGGTGGTGCGCGTGGAGCCGGGCTATCTGCGGGGTCTGCTGGCGCCGGAGGCGGAGCGCGTGCTGGATGAGCTGGTGCCGTTCGTGCGTGGCGCAGCGCCTTTCCCCGAGCTGTACCTGATGGCGGGCAATCCGCTGGTGGCAGGCGTGATCGATTCGCTGCTGCGTCCGCCGCCGGTGGGCAGCCTGCGCCTGTTTTATGAGGCGAAATTGCGCGAGCTGCTGGCGTTCCTGTGCTTTCGCGAGCCGGAGGTAGTGGTCGCACCCGATGAGACGCGCCTGCGCGACGCGCTGGCGTATCTGGAGGCGCACCTGAGCGAACCCGATGTGCTGCAGAAGCTGACGCGCCAGATGGGTGTCAGCTCGCGCCAGTGTCAGCGGCTGTTCCGGGTGGCGATGGGGCGCTCGCCGTCGGAATGCCTCACCGATCTGCGCATGCGTCGCGCCGCGATGCTGCTGCTCACCACGCGCCTCTCCATCTCCGAAATCGCGCTGGAGGTCGGCTATCTCAGCCTGAGCCACTTCTCGCGCGTGTTCAGCGAGCGGTTCGGCATGACACCCCGCGCCTTCCGCCGACATCATAGCAAGTAGGTCAGGTATCCTATTCCACAAGGAGGAAAACCATGCGATACAAGGGGATTATAACAGTTGTTGCAGGCGCTCTCTGTATGGTGGGCGCGATTGCCCGACTGGACGAGGGGCTGAAACCGGGCGAACCCGCACCGAACTTCACGCTGGAGAGCCTGGACGGCAAGACTGTCAAGCTCAACGAGCTGAAGGGCAAGCCCGTCTTCCTGGACTTCTGGGCGACATGGTGTGGTCCGTGCCGCCGCGCACTGCCTCACACGCAGGCGTTCTTCGAGAAATACAAAGACAAGGCGCACATCTTCGCGGTGAATGTCCGCGAGGAGAAGGAGACCGTGCGGGCGTTTATGGAGCGCAACAAATACACCTTCCCCGTGCTGATGGACACCGACGGCTCCGTTGCTGACGCTTATGGTGTCAGGGGCATCCCGCACTTCGTGCTGATCGACGCGAAAGGCAATGTGCAGTTGATCAAGGTTGGCTACGGACCGGGCGCGGAGAAGGAGCTGGAGAGCGCGCTGCAGCGAGCTATCTCGCTGGCAGAAATGGCAGCAAAGGAGTTACGCCCAGCATCGGGTGGGTAATGGCGCTCAGCGAGGCGGTTCTGCGAAGGGTCATCCTTGCGCTGGACACGCCGAACCTTGAGCAGGCGTGCGAATGGGTGAAGCGATTTCGCGACCATGTGCATGCCTTCAAGGTGGGCGGCGCGCTGGTGATGCGCTATGGTCTGGAGGGTCTGGAGCCGTTGCGTCGGGCGGGGGCGCAGCGGCTCTTTCTCGATCTGAAGCTGCACGATATTCCGCACGCCGTCGCGCTCGCGGTGCGTCAGGCAGCTGAACTGGGTGTGTGGATGCTCACTTTGCACATCAGCGGGGGCAGCGCGATGCTGAAGGCTGCCTGTGAGGCGGTGGCAGGTTGTGAGCCGCGCCCGTTGCTGATGGGCGTGACGGTGCTGACCAGTCTGGACGCGCCTGCGCTAACAGAGATTGGCATCACGCGTTCGCCCCGCGCGCAGGTGCTGCGCCTGACACGCCTGGCGCACGCCTGCGGGCTGGACGGCATCATCACCTCTCCGCAGGAGGTTCGTGCGGTGCGCCGCCGCTTCCCGCCGCCCTTTCTGATTGTAACGCCCGGCGTGCGCCCTGCAGGGACTGCCAGTGGCGACCAGAAGCGCGTCACCACACCTGAAGATGCGCTGCGCTGGGGCGCCGACTATCTCGTGATGGGGCGCGCCCTGCTCAATCCCAGCGACGCTCCCACGCCCACTGAATGAGCGCCAGCACCGCCGGGAACACCTCCTCACCGTTAGGGCGAATCTGGTCTGGCGGTAAGAGAAAGCCGTACTGACCCGTATCGCGCAGCTCAAAGGCGAACGCCAGCGCACCCTGAACCCCATACGCCCAGTCGACCGCGTTCCCGCTCGCAGGATAGATGGTCGTGTAGATGGGACCTGCCGTGTAGATTAAGCCATGCACGCTGGCAATCAGCGATTGCATCTGCAGACCCACCCGACGGAACACCGGATCATGTGGCGCAAGCTGGCTCGTGTAGCCCCACGGCCAGAGAATCAGTTGTGAATAATTATGGATGTCGAGCGTCGCTCGCAACAGGGGCAGGCTCGCCATCCAGCGGCTGAGCGAGTCGGTCTCCGGCTCGGAGAAGGGCGCGGGTCCGCGGTAGGTCTGCGAGCGTGGGTCCCGACTGGCGCCCTCGCCGCCCCACTGATAGCCCCAGTTGCGATTCAAATCGACCCCATAGGTCGGCTGACCATTAACGATGCCCAGATAGCGCCGATTCTTGCGCCACAGGCGGTCGGTTGTCCATGTGTAGTCGTAGCCGTCGGGGTTGACCACGGGCACGATGTAGACCTCGGTGCGCTGGAGCAGGTTCGTGACGCGCGTGTCAGTGCCGTAGCGTGCCGCCAGTTCATACGCCAGATAGAGCGCGACGGCGACCGTAATCCATTCGCGGGCGTGCTGACAGGCGTTGATGACCACCTGCGGGCGGTTGCGATAGACGCGGGCAAGGCGCGGGTCTTTCGTCAGGCGCAGCGCGTAGATCGGGCGACCCTCCACCGAGCGACCCACCAGCAGCATCTGCACCAGGCGCGGATTCTGGTCCGCCAGCGCCCGCATCGCGGTATAGACCTCCTGCAGGGTCAGATAGCGTGAGAAAATATCACCGCCCTGCGTCTGGAACTCGCTCTGCTGCTGGCGAATGAGCGCGCCCACATCCTCAATCAGCACCTCCCAGTGGTAGCCCGCCTTTTGCAACCACTCCCGCTGCGACGGCGACACGCACACATCCACCGTACGCCCGCGCGGATGGCAGGTCCACACATCGATCAGCTGCTCGTCCAGTGTGGCAAGCTGCTTCAGGCTATCGAGCTGCAGGCGCAGCACCTGATAGCCCGAATAGTCCACCTTCTGCGCCCACAGCGCCACGAGCAGTAGCATCAAACCGGACACTACACCCCAGCGTCGCATGTCAGTATTATAGCCCATCTGGACCGCTGAGACAGAGCTTCATACCCGCAAGTGGTACAGGCATCCTGCCTGTGAAGAATCAGTTGCCGAAGTCCCAAAGAGACTGTCCGACATGACCTGCTTGCTCTCTACCAAACCAGAACGCGAAAACCAGCAGGAATCTGCCCCTACCTGCCAAACTTAACCCCCAACAAGGGAGGTGAGCATAGAGGGCAGGGCATCCAGCGGACACCGCCCTCGCTTGCCTGACGAATTTTGAGCGCGAGTGGCACAACAAATGAGAGCGGGCAACCAACCCGCGTGCGATGGGGCGCGAGGGGTGTCAATGGCTTTTATGATACAAGAGACAGTATCAGATGGCAGCCAGCCGAAAGGCGAGCCATCCACCTGTTTTTGCGCCTTCTGGAACCAAAAACCCCCTTTTGAACTCAAATCCCTCCCCACAGCACCCCCTTGACAAATGCCCCCCGAATGGGCTATTAATATTTGCGGTAAGCGCGCAATTGGGCGAGCTGCCATCAGATGGAGGGAAATGGCGATGAAGAAACAGGGTTGGAGTGTGGCGAAGGTGCGCCGAACCTGGGCGCAGGGCACAGTTGGCAAGGCGATAGCGGTGCTGTTGGCGGTGGCGATGGTGCTGCCCGCCTTTGCGACGGTTCCTTCTGGGCTGGTTTCTGTGCGCGGGGG
>JBBIML010000023.1:0-42368 GCA_037444405.1 Armatimonadota bacterium | reverse complement strand
GCGCGTGGAGGCGCGAACGATAACCCTGCGATGCAGGCGCTAACCGTGTTGATAGTGGACAAGTTCGAGCAGAGCGGGCTGGATGGGCTGAAAGCGCTCGGCTGCACAATTATCTACGACCCCTCCCTCAAGGAGGCGAGCCTTGTCGATGCCCTGCGCCAGCATGACCCCGATGTGCTGATTGTGCGCTCCACGCAGGTCACCGCACCGATGCTGGAAGCTGCCAGCAAATTGAGCCTGGTCATTCGCGCAGGTGCGGGGGTCAACACCATCGATGTGGCGACCGCCTCCCGACGCGGCATCTATGTGGCGAACTGCCCTGGCAAGAACGCGATTGCCGTCGCCGAGCTGGCATTCGGGTTGATACTCGCGCTCGATCGGCGCATCCCCGACAATGTGCAGCAGTTGCGCGAGGGTCGCTGGAACAAGAAGGAGTTCAGCGAGGCGCGTGGGCTTTATGGCGGCACGCTGGGGCTGATTGGTCTGGGCAATATCGGGCGCGAGATGATCCCCCGCGCGAAGGCGTTCGGCTTGCGCGTCATCGGCTGGAGCCGATCGCTGACCCCTGAACGCGCCGAGCAGCTTGGCATCGGCTACCGCGCCACACCGCTCGATGTCGCCGCCGATGCCGATATTGTAAGCGTCCATGTCGCCCTCACGCCCGACACACGCCAGCTGTGCAACCGCGCCTTTTTCGAGGCGATGAAGCCCGGCGCCTACTTCATCAACACCGCCCGCGCCGAAGTGGTGGACGAAGAGGCGCTCGCATGGGCGGTTCACGAGAAGGGCATCCGTGCAGGGCTGGATGTGTTCGATGGCGAGCCATCGAGCGCCGAGGGCAGCTTCGAGAACCCGCTCGTGCAGCTGCCAAATGTGTACGGCACGCACCACATCGGCGCGTCCACTCGCCAGGCGCAGGAAGCCATCGCTGCCGAAGTGGTGCATATCGTGCGAACCTATCTGCAAACGGGGCATGTGCCCAATGTGGTGAACCTCGCCACGCGCACGCCCGCCCGATACCTGCTGGTAGTGCGCCACCTCGATCGCGTGGGCGTGCTGGCGCATGTGTTCGACTGTCTGCGTGAGGCGGGTATCAATGTGCAGGAGACCGAGAATGTGATTTTCGAGGGTGCGGAAGCCGCTGTCGCCCGCATCCAGCTGGATAGCCGACCGCCCGCCAGCACACTTCAGCAGATTCGGGCGCATGAGGCTATCTTCGCCGCTGTGCTGGTGCCGCTATGAGAGCGATGGTGCTGGAGCAGGTAGGGCAGCCGTTGCAGCTGCGCGAGCTGCCCATCCCACAACCCGCGCCGAACCAGGTGCTGGTGCGCGTGCGGGCGTGTGGTGTGTGCCGAACCGACCTGCATGTGTTCGACGGCGAGCTGCCCAACCCGAAACTGCCGCTCATTCTGGGGCACGAGGTGGTGGGCGAGGTGGTTCAGCTCGGCGCCGCTGTGCAACATTTAGCGGTGGGTCAGCGCGTGGGCATCCCGTGGCTGGGCGCCACTTGCGGCGAGTGCCTCTACTGCCGCGCTGGGCGCGAGAACCTGTGCGACCGTGCGCAGTTCACCGGCTACACGCTCGACGGTGGCTACGCCGAGTATGCCGTCGCCAGCGCCGATTATGTGTTCCCCCTGCCCGACAACTACGACGATGTGGAGGTCGCGCCGCTGCTGTGCGCAGGGCTGATTGGCTACCGTTCCTACCGCCTGGCACGGGAGGGCATGCGGGGCAATCGGCTGGGCATCTACGGCTTCGGCGCGGCGGCGCATATCCTGGTTCAGATCGCCGCTCGCGAGGGCAAGCGCGTGTTCGCCTTTACCCGACCGGGCGATTTTGACACGCAGGACTTCGCGCGGCAGCTGGGCGCGTGGTGGGCAGGTGGCTCCGACCAGATGCCGCCAGAGCCGCTGGACGCCGCGATTATCTTCGCGCCGGTGGGCGAGCTGGTGCCGCGTGCCCTGCGAGCCGTCGCCAAAGGCGGAGTCGTCGTGTGCGGCGGAATCCATATGAGCGACATCCCCTCCTTCCCCTATCGCCTGCTATGGGAAGAGCGCGTGCTGCGCTCCGTCGCTAACCTCACGCGCAGAGACGGCGAGGAGTTCCTCCAGAAAATCAGGCAGTTTCGAATAGAGACCCACACGCAGGTGTTCCCGCTGGAGCAGGCAAACGAAGCGTTGCAGGCACTCCGTGCAGGCAAACTGCACGGCGCGGCTGTTTTAGTCCCATAACCTCAATCCCTCTCACACACCTATCAGGCTTTCTAGCCAAATGCCATTTGAGCCAACGACCTTTGCAAAGTTTGCATCGTTTGTCAGGATCGAATCCACGCCCAACAACCTTGCGGTTGCCCAGTGAATGGCATCTGGCGTCCGCAGTGAAACATGCTGTGCCCGCAATGTGGCTGCCACTTGCAATACTTCCAGCGTGATTGGTACCAGTGTTAAATCTGAGTTCAGCAACATCCGATGGTAGTCGGCAGCAAGGGCGCTATTCCCACCGCGCAGCGGCAGCACTAAACATTCCAGCAGCGA
Organism: Armatimonadota bacterium; assembly: GCA_037444405.1. Lineage (GTDB taxonomy): Bacteria > Armatimonadota > Fimbriimonadia > Fimbriimonadales > GBS-DC > HRBIN15. The sequence continues at coordinate 39,834 of JBBIML010000023.1, read as the reverse complement.
GAACTGGCTTGAGAATAGCTGCGCGTGTCCATCACGGGCGGATTGCAAAACGGGCAGCAACACTGCGTAATAACGCGGATGCCGCTCCACAATATACACAATGATGTTCGAATCCAGATAAAGCTTTCCAGTTAGTCCCACGCGGAACGCTCCTGCTGAAGGAGTTGTTCATACTTCTCCCAGCTTTCCACAGTGCTGGGGGTGTTCGCAGGTGGGGCAGCACTTAGCCACTCATAGAGGCTGACGCGCTCGCTGGCATCAGGCAACAGCACAATCACCTCCACAGTTGCCCCTTCAGGCAAATGCGGGTCAATTATCTCCACACGGTTGCCTGGTAACACACTTGTCCGAACGCGAATCAAAGCGCCCATCGCCGATCGATAGAAAGTATACCCTGATAGAGTCACCCCGCGAAGGCGATCCGACCTGCCCAGAAAATGCAACGGAGCCTGTTCACAAAGATTTACGGCATATAGGTGACAATCGCCGTCAGCACGAAGAAGGTCACTGCCAGAATGAGCGTGAGGCGTGAGAGTGCGTCTTCAAAGCCGGGCTTCGCCTTAATATAAGTGCCCTCCGCCGAGCCGGGCGAGAAGATGCCCTCCGCACGCGAGGTCTGCATCGCCACCAGCCCAATAAACGCCACCATAACGGCGATATCCACCCAGGTCAGCACTTCCCTGATAATCTCCATCTCCTGACTCCTATCTAAAAAATCAGGTTATCGGTATCGGGTGAGATCGTCGCGCAGCTCGTCAATAGGCTCCTCGAAGGAGCGGGTGACCTCTTCGCCGGCGCGCTTGAACTCGCGCATCGCCTGCCCGACGGAGCGCGCGATTTCTGGCAGCTTGCGCGGTCCGAAAATGAGCAGCGCAATCACGAACAGCACCATCAACTCACCGAATCCGATGCTCCCGAACATAACCTGTGCCTCCGCATTCTATTTTACCCGATTCACTCAGCGGGCGTAATCGCCACCACCGTGCGGCGGTCGAAATCGAACAGCTCGTTTGCCAGCTCGTGCAGGTGTTCGGGCTGCACGGCGTCGATTCGGGCGACCACTTCCTCCATCGGCACCACCTCGCCGCGCATCAGCACCTCGCTGCCGATGAGTTCCGCGCGGGTCTGCATCGCTTCCAGCGCCAGCAGGCGGGCGCCCTTGAGCTGGTTGCGCGCGCTGATCGTCTCCTCCTCACCCGGCGGCTCACGACGCAGGCGATCCAGCTCCGCGTTCACCAGATCGATCACCTGCTCGAACTGCTCTTCGGCGGTGCCGCCGTAAATCACGAACAGTCCACCGTCCGACATGGGCAGCGAGTAGCTGCCAATCTCGTAAGCCAGCCCGCGCCGCTCGCGAATCTCCTGCCACAGACGGCTGAACATGCTATCGCCCAGCAGGCTGTTCAGCACCGCCAGCGCGTAGCGGCGCTCGTCCCGAAACGACACACCGTCCACACCGACACAGAAATGCACCTGCTCCACCTCGCGCGGGAAGGTTTGAAAATGATAGCCTTCAGGCACTCGTCGGGGCGGTTTAAAATCGTCCGTCAGCGACTCCGCGGGGTTCACCTTCCAGTCGCCCAGCCAGCGCTCCACCTCGTTGACCAGCGATTCGGGGTCGAAGTTGCCCGCCGCCGAAATCACCATACGGTCAGGGCGATAGTAGGTGTGGATAAACTCCAGCAAACCGTCGCGCGTGAATGCGCTGACCGTTTCGGGCGAGCCGATAATGCGCCTGCCTAATGGATGACCCGCCCAGTGAACCTCCGCGAACAAGTCGTGTAGCACCTCGTCGGGTGAATCTTCAATCATGCGCATCTCTTCCAGCACCACGCGCTTCTCACGCTCCAGCTCGTCGGCATCCAGCGTGGCGTTCAGCAGCAGATCGCTCAGCACCTCCACCGCGATTGGCAGATGCTCGCTCAACACACGCGCGTAGTAGCAGGTCAGCTCTTTGCCCGTGGAGGCGTTCAGGATACCGCCACGTCCTTCAATTGCCTGCGCGATTTGAACCGCCGTGCGGCTCTTCGTGCCCTTGAACAGCATATGCTCCAGAAAGTGCGCTATCCCGTGCTGATGGGGCTTTTCGTAGCGGGAGCCGCTTTTGACCCAGAAGCAGAGCGCGACCGAGCGCACCGTCGGCACAGGCTCCATCACGATTCGAACGCCGTTCGCCAGCGTCGCATACACCAGATTCATAACCCCAAAGTATACCTCTCCATGAGGTATACTCCATAGTGGGTGATTTAAGATGCGAGGCTGGCGTTTGTGGGGCGTTTGGGTGCTGCTTGCTGCCGCGCTCACCATCGGTGCGCAGGCAGACAGCAAGAAGTCCACTGTCTACTACATCGAGTTCCGTGAGATTGTGCATCGTGCGTCGGCGGACTACCTGATTCGGGCGCTGCAGGAGGCGCGTGCGAATCGGGCAGCCGCGTTCGTGGTGCTGTTAGATACTCCCGGGGGTGAGCTGCAGGCGACGCGCGACATCACGATGGCGCTGCTCAACAGCCCCGTACCGACGGTGGTCTATGTGTACCCGTCGGGTGCACGGGCAGGCTCCGCTGGCGTGTTCATCACAATTGCATCCCACATCGCCGCGATGGCACCTGGCACCAACATCGGCGCCGCCACGCCCGTCTCTGGCAGTGGTGAGGACATCCCCAAAGACCTCAAGCGCAAGGTGATGAATGACACCATCGCCTACGCGCGCACGCTCGCCCGCCAGCGCGGACGCAACGAGGAATGGGTGGTCAAAGCCGTCACCGAAGCCGCCTCCATCCCCGAAGAGGACGCCAAACGCAACCGCGTGATCGACATCATCGCGACCGATATGGGTGATTTACTGCGCCAGATTGATGGGCGTAAGGTAAAGCTCGTCAACGGTTCCGTCATCACCCTGCGGACGAAAAACGCCGCCACGCGCGAGGTGCCCAAAACCTGGCGCGAAATCCTGCTCACTTTCCTCGCACACCCGAATGTGTTCTACATCCTGATGATGCTGGGCGTGTACGGCATTCTGTTCGAGCTGCAGAATCCGGGCGCGACGCTGCCGGGCGTGGTGGGCGTCATCTCGCTGCTGCTGGCGCTCTATGCGGCGTCGGTGCTGCCACTGAACGCGCTGGGCGTGGCGATGATTCTGCTGGCATTCGCGCTCTTTATTGCCGACCTGTTCGCACCCTCGCACGGGGTTCTCACAGCGGGCGCGATTATCTCCTTCGCGATTGGCTCGCTGATCCTGTTCCAGTCCGATTCGCCCGTGTTGCGGGTGAGCCTGTGGCTGGTGGGCACGATGACGGCGCTGACGGCAGCGCTGTTCGTGTGGATTGGCTATTCGGGCGTGCGGGCGCAGTTCCGTCGCAAGGAGAGCGGCTGGGAGCGATTGATTGGGCAGGTCGGGCGCGTGCGCGCCAGGCTCAACCCTGAGGGCATGGTGTTCGTGGACGGCGCGCTCTGGCGAGCCGTCGCGCTTGATCCGCCCATCGAAGAGGGCGAATATGTGCAGGTGGAGCGCGTGGAAGGGCTGACCCTCTATGTGCGCTGGATGCCCGCCCCCAACACCCCGATTAATCACCGCTCCGCCGAACAGCCGCCTGCCGGGTCGGGAACCCAATCATGACAAAATAAGAAGGATTTGCTCTATACGCTCGATAGCGTCCAGGATATGGCGCAGATAGACTGTATCATCACTCTTCATATAGCACTACCTGCTCCCTCTCCACGCGAGAGCGAATGTAGGGACTCAGACCGCTGTCGGTGACCAGATCCATCTTGCGCCCAAGAAGTTGCTCAATCTCATCCATAGCCTAAACCAGGTCAGTCCCAGGGGAGGGCGCTCGGAAGCGGGCTTCAGCGTTACCAGCAGGTCGATGTCGCTCTCAGGCGTTGCCTCACCGCGCGCGTACGAGCCGAACACCGCCACCCGCTTCACATACGGCTTCAGCAGAGGCAGTACCTTCGCACGCAGTTCCTCAATAGGGGCGCTTTTCATTTCTCCATAGATTGTACCCGCTAACGAACCAGAGGGGTATACTTCTGTCAGGAAGTGTTCAGGGAAGGTGTCGCCTGTGCAGTGGATGCGACACAACTGGAAATGGCTGGCAGGTATTGGGGCTGGCGTGCTGATACTGTGGCTGTTGCCACGCCTCTATACCGAGCTGTTGCCTGTGAACTCGGCGGCGCTTCTGCGGGAGGCGCGAGCGGCGGCGCTTACCGCCGAGCATGATAGTCACCGCGTGGCAGCGATAGCGCACCTCGCGCGGGCGCCGGCGCATTCCGGCGACCTGCAACTGGCACAGCGGTTCACCCAGACCATGCCCTCGGACCTGCAACTGCTCCTGTATCAGGAGATGGCACACGCCCTGCTGGACCAGAACCAGCTCAGCGAAGCATTGCAATTCGCCCGTGAACTGGATCAGCTTTGGCTCCGCTCACCACGACGCTCCCAGTACGACACCATCGCGGATACCAGCATGCTGCTTCCTGCCTATCTGTTTCAGCGGCTGACCCAGACGCTTATTGCCGAAGGGCGGCTGGAGGAGGCAGCGGACGCCCTGCTGATGCTGCCCCACTACGCGAAGGCGCACTCGTCTATAGATGCCTATCGGTATCTGTTCCTGTATCGGGCGGCGCAGGCGGGTCAATATGAGCCAGCCCGACGCGTGCTGAAAGCGCTGCCAATCAAGGAAAGCAGCCATATCCCATGGTTGCAACTTGCCGCGCTTGCTGTGCAGAAGGGTGACTGGCAGGCGGCTGAACGCTGGATTCAGCAGTATGAGAAGCGCGAGCTTACAGGATACGACGATACGGTTGCCCTTCAGGGGAAGCCACTGCCGCTGGAATGGATGGCACGGCTCCGACCAGTGGAGCGGCTGGCGCGAAGCGGGCGAACGGGCGACGCGCTCCGCCTCGCCGAGCGCACCCTGCGCCACTACCTGCGCACCAGCCACCCCGACACCATCGACTATGACCTGCTGATGCGAACGGCTCTGCATCTGACCACGCTGCTGCCCGCCGATGCCCTCCGCTCGATGCTGCAGCGCCTGCCGACGGAACGCTACGAGTGTGCCGAAACGCATCTGTGGTCGGGCTTCGCGCTGGGGCTGGCGATGGCGGGGCGCAGGCGGGAGCTGGAGCGCACCCTGCCCGCCCTCCCGGATGCAGCCACCCGGCAAAAAGTGAGTCAGCTCCTGTTGCTCACCCTCGCCCGAAAAGGCGATGCAGATGAAATTGAACGCCAGCTGCAAACGATGCCAGAGCGCTCCTCGATAAAGCCAGCGCTGCGGATGGAACTTGCCCTCCGCTACGCGCGCGCAGGACAGTGCGCAAAGGCGCAACCACACCTGCAGGCAATCCTGACCGACCATGAGCGGCACCTGCGCCAGTGGCTTGAATCGGTGCAACAGCCGCCCATGCGCCTGCCCGCCCATCTGATTCAGCCCCTCACCACGCTCATCACCACTGAGCCAGAGGCATGGTACTACTTTCTCCCGCCCGGGTCGTGGGGCTTCGTGCTGGCGCAATACATCCCAACGCACACATGGCTGGAGCAGATAGACACGCAGCTCAGCCTGGCTGTGTACAATGTGGTGCGACGGCGCGACCTGAAGAACTATCCGACCATTTTATCGCTGGTGCGCCACTGGCAGCAACTGGACGGGAGCAATCCGCGACTCGATATCACCTATACGCTGCAGGAGATTACCGAGCAGGGGCTGCTCCAGCGGTTCTATGACCCCCAGCTAAGCGAGGCGGCACTGGCATATCGCGAGGACACTGACTGGAATGATTGGAACCGCCGCGAGCATCTGATTTATGCGGCGGCGATGGCGGCACAGGCGCAGCGGTTTCAGGAAGCCGAGCGGCTCCGCCAGGAAGCGGGCTGGATGGGCGCAGGCTATCACGCCATTTATGAGGCAGGCTACGCTGTCGGACTGGCGCGACAGGGCAGGTTCCGACAGGCTGCCCGCCAGGCGCGAAGCATCTCATCCCCAGTATGGCGTGCCTATGCCTTGGCGGAAGTCGCCGCCGAACTGAAACGGCGCGGACGCTAACAGCCAACCCGAAACGGGTAAACTACCCGCACGGGAGGTGTATTATGGCAACGAAAGAGGCGCTGATCGAAGGTCTGAATACCGACCTGGCGAACGAGTATCAGGCGATTATCACCTACATCACCTACGCGGCGACCGTCACGGGCATCTATCGCGAGGAAATGAAGGAGTTCTTCCTGCGCGAGGTTCCCGACGAGCTGCGCCATGCCCAGTTTCTGGCGAGCAAAATCGCGGCGTTAGGTGGCACGCCCACCACCACACCCGCGCCCGTGCCGCCCGCCAGCAGCCTGCGCCAGATGCTCGAAAATGTGTTGTCCGCCGAAACCGCGACCATCGAGCGCTACACGCAACGCCTCCAGCAAGCCGAAGCGCTGGGCGACTACGGGCTGGCAAACGACCTCCAGCAAATCATCTCCGAAGAGACCCAGCACAAAGAGTCCATCGAGATGATTCTGCGCGGGCTGTAGGGGCGCGGTCCCCGCGCCCTGAACCCATGCAGGCTGTAGTAGGGGCGCGGTCCCCGCGCCCTGAACCCATGCAGGCTGTAGTGGGGGCGCGGTCCCCGCGCGCTGAACTACGGCTATTCGTGGCGCAGGGCTTCGACAGGGTCGCGCGTGGCAGCGCGATAGGCGGGCACGGTGCCGAAAATCAGCCCCACCAGCCCGCACACCGTTAGCGCCAGCCCTATCGTGTCGGGCGTCACCAGCGGCGTCAGCACCGTGTAGCGGTCGATAAGCGCGCAGGCGAGCCACGCGACACCGACGCCCAGCGTGCCGCCCGCCAGCGCAATCAGCGTCGCCTCCAGCAGAAACTGCCCGAAGATGTCGCGGCGGCACGCCCCCACCGCCTTGCGGATGCCAATCTCCCGCACGCGCTCCGTCACGCTCATCAGCATCACATTCATCACACCGATGCCGCCCACCACTAGCGCAATCGAAGTGATGCCTGTGAGCGCGACCGAGATGATGCGCAACAGACTGAAAATCCGTTGCAACAGGTCTTCCTGCGTCAGCACGGTGAAGTCCTCACTGCCCTCGTGGTTGCGCCGAATCGCGGCACGAATCGCCTCCACGAGCTGGCGCGGGTTCACATCGGGTTCAGTCTGCGCGATAATGCGATGGATCTGGCGGCTGCGCATCGCCTGCTGAAGGCTCACAATCGGCGCGTAGATGGCGAACTCGAAGCCCGCGCTGCCAAACAGCGAGCGCGTGGTGTCCTCCGCCGTGACGCCAATCACTTTGAACGGCACGCCGTTGAGCCAGACCGTTTTGCCGATGGGGTTCTCTGCGCCAAACAGCTGGCGAGCGGGTTCGGGTCCAAGGATGCACACCCGTACCTGACGCTCCGTTTCGCTGAAGAGTCGTCCCTGCGCGAGCCGATGCGGGCGCATCTGGAACCATTCGGGCGTGGTACCCAGCATCAGCGCGGCGTCCGCCCAGCGGTCGCCCCGATTCGCGCCGCCCGCCACGAACATGATGGGCGCCACGCGCCGCCCGCCCGCCACCTGCCGCACCACCGCCAGGTCGCTCTCCCGCAGCGTGCTGAGACCAATAAAGCTCATCGGGTTCAGCGGATTGCTGGGGCTGATGCGACCCGGTATCACAATCACCAGATTGACGCCAAGCGCCTCCACCTGACGCTTCACATCCCGCTCCACGCCTTTGCCCAGCGAGACGAGCATCACAATCGCCGCCACGCCGACCGCCATGCCCATCCCGCTCAACAGCGTGCGACGCGGAGTCAGTCCCAGCGCTTCGATCGCCGCCCGGAAACTTTTCATGCCCTTCGCCCGTATTTTAAGCAGGAAGGTGGACAGGACTCCAGAATCGATCGCGATGTGCCATAATATAGAACTGGGAACGAGTTCACCTTCCTTCCTTGGGGGTGGCAGGCTTTGCTCTCCTTTCACTGCCACCCTCCTTTTTATTTTCAGGTTCCCGTAAGCGCCTCGTATACTGCTGCCGCGACCGCCACATCTTCGAGCGCGATTCCGAGCGATTTGAAGAGCGTGATCTCTTCAGGTGACTGGCGCGCAGGCAGCAGACCGCCGACAATCGCAGCGAGCGGATGTACCCGTTCCCAGCTGAGTCGTCGCGTCTCGATGGGCAGGATCAGCTCGGCGGCTTCGAAGCGGGCTTGCTGCGGGTCATCCACCACGATGCGGTCGCATCGTCCGACGGCGTGGGTGTCCAGCTCGCGCCGCGCGAGCGAGTTCGCGCCCACCGCATTGATGTGCATGCCCGGTCGCAACATCGCGCCAGTCAGGAACGGCTCCCGCGCGGTGGTGATGGTGATGACGATATCCGCCTCGCGCACCGCCTCCTCAACGCTGCTAACAGGCTGCACAGGAATATTGAGCTGGGACTGCATCTGCTCGCAGAAAGCGTGCAGGCGTTCGGGCGTGCGACTGAAGGCGTACACCTGCTGGATGGGACGCACGGCGCAGACGGCTTGCAGCTGGGTCGCCGCCTGATGCCCGGTGCCGATGAGGGCGACGCGCGTGGCGTCCTCGCGAGCAAGATAACGGGTGGCGACGCCGCTCGCTGCGCCCGTGCGAATGCGCCCCAGCGCGTCGGCTTCCATCAGCGCGAGTAGCTGACCACTCGACGCCGACGCCAGCACCACATGGAAGCGCGTGCCAGCAGGAAATGAGAAGTAGGCTTTGTAGCCAATGTAGCCTTTGCTGTGCCACGCCGCGCCCATCAGATGGAGCGTGCCCTGCGGGGTATGAACACGCTGGCGCGGGCGGTTCGTGGCGCGACCGTGCGCCCAGTCGCGGAACGCGGCTTCCACCGCCTGCAACGCCCGCTCCATCGTCAGCGCCGCCTCCACCTCCGACTCCCGCACCAGCAGCACCGACTCCCCGTGCAACACGATCTGGTCCGCCATCGCGTCCCTTCGAGCATACCTGCTCGAACCACCCTATCGCCTCAGAGGCGATTCGAGCGCCTGCTCAAATCGCTGGCGGGCTTCCGCCGATTCGGGCGTGCCAGGCGCCAGCTCCATCACCTGCTGCCACTTGCTCAGCGCCTCGATATAGTTGCCCTGGCTGTATGCCTTTTCGCCCAGCTCCAGCAGGATTCGGGTGGCGCGACGGCGATAGGTCTGCGCGTCATTGCCACGCGAATATTTAGCGGCGGCAATCCAGTTGTTGACCGCGCCCTCGTAGTTGCCCAGCGCGTACTCCACCTGCGCCAGCCCCACATAGGCGGCGGGCAGCGGCTTATACTGCAACGCCTGCTGATAGACCTGCCCCGCATCCGGGTAGCGACCTGCCTGCAACAGCTGGTTGCCATGCATGGTCAGTGCGCTGGCGAGGTTGTGGCGGAACTCCTCGCGCCATTTGTCGGACTGCGCCCGCTGAAGCAGCTCATAATAGATTTGCGCCGCTTCAAGATAACGCCCCTGCTTGTAGAGGCTTTCAGCGCGTTTGTATTCCTTTGCCATCTGCTCGTCCTGCTGTTGCAACTCATACTGCTGATAAGCGCGAATGCCTGAATAGACGCCCAGCACAATCACGCCCAGAATCGCGCCGCCAATCAGTATCACGGCAAGGAAAGTGCCCCAGAAGTGGCGGGCGGCAGGTGAAAGGATTGGGCGCGCGGGTGGCGGCGGTGGAATGTAGGTGGCGGGTGGGGGCGCGGTCGGCGCCGGAGCGGGCACCGGCATCGATGTGCCTGTTGACGGATAGCCGCCGGTGGGCACTCCATAGCCGCCTGTGGCGACCGGCGCGGGCTGGGGCGGTCCCATCGGCGTCGCCAGCACGGGCGGCACCTGCAGGCTCTCCAGCGCCTTCCTAAGCGCCTGCTTCATCTCCTCCGCGCTCTGGAACCGATTCGCCGGGCTTTTCTGCAGCGCCCGCCGAATCACCCACTCCACCGCGTAGGGCACGCCTGGCGGCGCGGGCGGCTCCGTGTTCAAAATGTTGTAGGTGATGCTCACCACCGAATCGCCCGTGAACGGCTTCAGCCCCGTCACCATCTCATATAGCACCACACCCACCGAAAAGATGTCGGAGCGCTCATCGATGTCTGCCCCCATCACCTGTTCGGGCGACATGTAGCTGGGCGTGCCGAAGATTTGCCCGTCCACCGTGATATTCTGCTCGAATTTCAGGCGGGCGATGCCGAAATCGGTCAGCACCACGCGCCCATCGGGCAGAAGGTGAATGTTCTCAGGCTTGATGTCGCGATGGATCACGCCTCGGGAGTGCGCGTGGCTCAGCGCGTCCAGCACCTGCTCAACGATTCGGAACGCCTCTTCAATCGGGAGGGCGCCCTCGCGGTCCAGTCGCTGGCGCAGGTTCTCGCCCTCCAGATACTCCATCACGATGAAGTAGCGCCCATTCTCCTCTTCGGTCTCGTAGATGTGGACAATATTGGGGTGATTGAGCTGTCCGGCGGCGCGGGCTTCGCGCAGGAAGCGGCGAATGCGGTCCTGGCGCACGCTCTCGGTCGCGCCCGCGGGCAGCAGCATCTCCTTGATGGCGACCCGGCGGTTGATGCGCGTATCGAGCGCCTCGTAGACCACATCGTTGCTGCGGGCAATCTCGCGAATGATGCGATAGTGCCCCAGAACCAGCTCGGTGCTCATGCCGCTTCAGCACGCCCCCTTGCTCTCCAGCCAAGATGATGGTGGCGGACGGCAGCGCTATTCGCGCTCTTCATCGGCGGGCAGTGGCTCCGTCAGCGCCTCCACAATCACGGGACCCTTGCCCGGATGCTGCTTGTGCGTGCCGTCGCAGAAAGGGAAGTTTTTGGAATGGAAGCAGCGGCACAGCGCGACACGCTCGCCCGGCTCAATCTGCACAGTGGTGCGCAAATTCCCCATCCGATCCTCATTTTGATAGGTCGCCATCGGTCTCACCGTGTTTATTGTACCTTGAAACGGCTAAGGGCGTGTTAACCACACCGCTATCGATGGGGTATAGTATGGTTAGCAGCGGGGCAAACAGTGCGTGCGCACACCGCCAGCAACAGGAGGTCAACTATGCCAGCGATTACGATTCCAACAGCGTTAAGGGCGTACGCGAACCAGCAGGCTCGCCTGCAGGTGGATGCATCCACCGTCGGCGAGGCGATCCAGCAGCTGATAGAGCGCTATCCGCAGCTGAAGCCGCACCTGTTTAACGAAGAAGGTCGTCTGCGCAGCTTCATCAATCTCTATCGGGGTGATGAGGATGTGCGCTACCTGCAGGGACTGGACACACCGCTCACAGAGAGCGACGAGCTGACGATCGTGCCGTCGGTTGCAGGCGGCGCGGTCGCCGATGTGCCTGCGGAAACAACCTTTCGAAGTATTATCGACGATGCCCGCCTGCGCGGCATCAGCCTCTCACAGGAGGAGGTACTGCGCTACAGCCGCCACCTGATCATGCCCGAGGTCACGATGGAGGGTCAGAAGCGGCTCAAAGCCGCGCGTGTACTGCTGATTGGCACGGGCGGACTCGGCTCGCCCCTTGCCCTCTATCTGGCTGCTGCAGGCGTCGGCACCATCGGGCTGGTCGACTTCGATGTGGTCGACTATACCAATCTTCAGCGGCAAATCATTCACTTCACGCCTGATGTGGGGCGCCCGAAGCTGCAGTCCGCCATCGAGAAGATTCGCGCCATCAACCCCTTTGTGCAGGTCGTGCCGTTCGAGACGCGCCTCACCTCCGAGAACGCGCTGGAGATTCTGCGCGATTTCGATGTGATTGTGGACGGCACGGACAACTTCCCGACGCGCTATCTGGTGAACGATGCCTGCGTGCTGCTGGGCAAGCCAAATGTGTACGGGAGCATCTTTCGGTTTGAGGGTCAGGCGTCGGTCTTCTGGGCACAGCATGGACCCTGCTATCGCTGTCTCTATCCGGAGCCGCCGCCACCAGGGCTGGTGCCCAGCTGTGCTGAAGGGGGCGTGCTGGGCGTGCTGCCCGGATTAATCGGCACGGTGCAGGCGATGGAGGTCATCAAGCTCATTCTGGGACGGGGCGAGCCGCTGATCGGGCGACTGCTGCTGCTGGACGCGCTGGAGATGCGCTGGCGCGAGCTGAAGCTGCGCAAAGACCCGAACTGCCCCGTGTGCGGCGAGAACCCGACCGTGTGCGAGCTGATCGATTATGTGGAGTTCTGTGGCTTGCGCGGTGTGGAGACGCCCACCCACACGCAGGAGTTGCCCAGCATCACACCGCGAGAACTCAGAGAGCGGCTCGATCGGGGCGAGCGCCTGATTATCCTGGATGTGCGCGAGCCGTACGAGCTGGAGATCAGCCGCCTGCCCGGCGCGATTCATATCCCGATGGGGCAGGTTGCCGAGCGCGTGCACGAGCTGAACCCTGCCGATGAAATCGTGGTGATGTGCCGCTCTGGTGGACGCAGCGCCCAGATCACACGCCTGCTCCTGACGATGGGCTTCGGGCGCGTCAAAAACCTCGAAGGCGGCATCAACGCCTACGCGCAGGAGGTGGACCCGAGCCTGCCCGTATATTGAGCTGGTGAGCCAGCGCGAGCAGAATCAACCCCAGCGCCACACCCAGCAATGCGCCCCAGCCCACCCGCGCCAGGCTTACCAGCAACGGCGAGTGCAGATGGCAAAAGGTGTTCACCACTGACACCTGCCCAACGGCGGCGAGCAGCATCGTTAGCGGCAGCCACGCATGGGCACGGCGCATGAGCAATGCAATCGCAATCACCAGCGCGGGATGCCCGATCAGGAACTCCTTCGTGCGCGGGCGCACATTCATGATGCTCTCCAGCAGCGCACGGAAGCGCAGCTCAATATCGGACACCGCGCCTGGCGCCTCGTTGCCCGTGCGCACGAGCATCAGCACGATTGCAGCCAGTACGACAAGTGTAATCCCCGCCTGCCACCAGAAAACGGGCTGATAGAGCCAGCGCCGCCAGAAGTCCCAGCGCCCCGTCGCGTACGCCGCATAGAACGCGCCCACCAGCAGCAATGGCAGCACATGCGCGAGCTTGATCCCAACGAACTGGTCCGCTTTGACCAGAAACGCCGTGCCAGCGAGCAGCCCGACAATATGCAGTGCGCCCATCAGGCTCCAGCCGAAGGGAAATATCAGCAGGTTCGCCCACTGCAACACGCTTCCCACTCCCCTGAGGGGAGAGGGTATGGGTGAGGGGTAAGCCGGCAACAGCATCAGCCCTACGGTGGGGAACAGGATTGCCGCCATCAGCGCGGCGAGCTTCCTGCCCTCGGGCAGCAGGCACAGCAGCCCCAGCCCAAGCCCCATCAGCGCAGGCAACCAGCCAATCGCAGCCGTTGCACCCTGCTCGGAGCTACCGCCCGCCCCCAGCTGATAGAGAACCCAGCCTGTGAGGATGCCCACACCCAATCCAACGAAGGAAAACAGCCACAGTGGTGGCTCCAGCGGCTGGAACGGGTGCGCGCCGTTCACCTGCACCACAAAGCCTGACCGCTGCAGCGCGCGAACCAGCGCCTGCAGGAACGCCTGCAGGCGGGGCGTGTCCCCTGCGCCCCAGCGGAGATACAGCACGCGAATGTTGCGCTCCTGCGCCGCCCGCTCGAACCGCTCCACCAGCTCCTCGGGCGTCATCTGAACCGCTTCTGACGCGCTCACACTATGCACGCGCACCGTGCGCTCCGGGATGAGCGCGCTCAATCTGCCATCGCCCGCCTGCCTGCCGAACTCGACGGCACCGTAGCGCATACCGAAGGTGCGAATCGCGGCTGCCGTCGCGTCGATGGCATGGCGGTAGCCCAGCACCTGCTCGCCCGCAAAGATCGGCAGCGTCGCGCCCTGCTGATGAGTCTGTTGGAGCATGCCGCGAATGATGAACTCGTTCACGCCTAACAGGTTATAGAGCCGCGCCACGGGGTGCGCACCACCCGCCTGTACCTCACGCAGCTGCCACGGATCCAGCCCCAGCCCCAGTTGCGCCACCCAGTCGGGATCGCCCACCACCGCGAATCGCCCGCCGCCAGTGGATTGAACGGTGGTGTAAGGTAGTTGCGCAGGGGGTTTGAGTTCCACGCGGGTCTTGAGCGCGAGCGCCGCCTTCGCCTGACGATACCGCTCCGCATCCAGCAGGTAGATAGGACCTGTGCTGGCGACCGAGCGCATGCCCCACTCCTGCAATGTGCCCTCCGTGAGCGCAACCGAGAGCGGTACAGGCAGCGCTCGCAACCACTCGGCGACCGTCTTGCCCTCCGCTGCTGCCAGCGCCGCCACCTCCGGGTACTCCATCACCAGCTCCACCGAGCGATTGCGCCCCTCCACACGCAACCGCTCCAGCGCAATCCGCCCTGCCGCCAGCGACGACAATAGCAGACCAGCAATCAGCAAATATCGATTTGCACGCTCCATGTGCCGTTAGAAGTCGCGCAGTTGCTGGCTGAGCGCGTCGATATGCACCAGCAGTTGTCGCTCATACAGCGACTGCACCATCTCGTCAATCGCCAGCGCGAGCTTTTCCGCCTGCGCCGGCTCAAGCGACTCCGATAACCGTTGTACCAGCTGCTGGATATCCATCGGCTCACAACAAGTATACCTGAATAACTATTTCGTGCGGGGGCGCGCGGTGCGGGGTCGGGCGGGGCGCCGGGCAGGTTGGGCAGGAGCTGGCTCCGGATGGTAAGGAATGGGCACATAGTCCACGCCCGCTGTTCGCTGAATCGGTTGCGGATAGAGCGACATCAACTGATACACTTCGACGGGCAAATCGGTGCGCACATTCAGCCCCAGCTGGGCAGCCTCCTCAGCGGAGATGGCATAGTCGTGCGTGTAATACCCCTGCGTGAGCTTATCGGCGATCTCCGCTGCCTGCGTCTCCGCCATTCCGTTGCTTTGCAGAACCCTGCACACCAGCTCATAGGTCTGCCGGAGCGCCTTGCGCGACACATCCGCCAGGATCAGCGTCTGGTCATCGATTTCGTTCGCGTCCTTTTGCTCCAGCACCTTCAGGATGGAGGCGGCGGGAAACTGACCCACCTGCGGGTCGACGGGTCCCAGCACGGCGTGTGGATCCATCACGATTTCGTCGGCAGCCAGCGCGATCAGCGTGCCGCCCGACATCGCATAGTGGGGCACAAACGCCGTGACCTTCGCTGGATGATCACACAGCGCGCATGCTATCTGCTGGCTTGCCAGCACCAGCCCGCCCGGCGTGTGCAAGATGATATCGATGGGCATATCGGGCGGGGTCAGGCGAATCGCCCGCAGTACCTCTTCCGAATCCTCCATCGTGATGAACCGAAAGACGGGGACACCAAAGAACGAGAGGGCTTCCTGACGATGGATCAGCACGATCACGCGGCTACCCCGCAGCTTTTCAAGGCGTCGGATCATCTGCATCCGTGCCGCCTCCAGCATCCGCTGGCGAATCATCGGCATCAACGCCAGAAAGATGAACACAAACCAGAACAGCTGCGAGATGAGCGACTCCATCATGCATGGCGATTATACCCAGCCGTGATTCGGTATGCTTAAAGCCGATGAGCGCCGATCTGCACGCGCGGCTGAAAACCCTTCCCAAACAACCGGGTTGCTATCTGTTCAAAGACGCGCAGGGGACTGTGATTTATGTGGGCAAGGCGGTCAACCTGCGCCAGCGGGTGCGCTCCTACTTCCAGCAATCAGCCCAGCACACGCCCAAAACCGCCCGCATGGTGCGCAAAATCGCCGATATCGAATGGATTGTTACCGACAGCGAGCTGGAGGCGCTCATTCTGGAGTGCAACCTCATCAAGCGGTATCGCCCGCCCTACAATGTGCTGATGCGGGACGATAAATCGTATCCTTACCTGTGCCTGACCACCGCCGAGCGGTTCCCGCGCCTGCTGGTGACGCGCCGTGTGCGCAAAGATGGCAACCGCTACTTCGGACCCTTTGCGAACTCCAGCGCGGTCTGGAGTACGCACCAGCTGTTGCATCGCACTTTTCCGCTCATCCCGTGCGGCAAGGTGTGGTCGGGCGAGCCAGTGCAGCGACCCTGCCTTTACTATCATATGGGGCGCTGCCTGGCGCCCTGCGCAGGGCTGGCGAACCCCGACGAGTACCGTAAAATCGTTCAGCAGGTGGAGCTGTTTCTGCAGGGCAAGGGTGACACGCTCATCCGCGAGCTGACCGCTCAGATGGAAGCCGCCGCCGAAGCCCTGGAGTTCGAACGCGCCGCCCGAATTCGCGACCAGATTCGCGCCCTGCAGGAGGTGCTGCAACGCCAGAAGGTCATCCATGCCGAGGGCATCGACGAGGATGTGATCGCGCTGGTCAAGGACGAGCGGGGCGCATGCGTGCAGATGTTCTTCATTCGGGGTGGCAAACTGCTGGGTCAGCGGCACTTCTTCCTGAGCGAAGGCGCCGAGGAGAACCCGCGCGCGATTATGAGCGAGTTCCTCAAGCAATACTATCAGGACGCGCCCGAAGTGCCCGAGCGCATCCTGCTCCCGTATGAGGTGGACGAGGCGCAGATTATCGCCCAGTGGCTGCGTCAGAAGCGGGGCAACGGCGCAGTGGAGATTCGAGTGCCCCATCGCGGCGAGGACGCCCAGCTGCTGGAGCTGGCTGCCCAGAACGCCGAGCTCGCCCTACAGAGCCTGCGTGCCGAGCTGGAGCAGAAAGCCGAATGGCTCGAAAGCGCCCTGCTCGAACTGCAGGAAGCGCTGAACCTGCCCCATGTGCCCCAGCGCATCGAAGCGTACGACATCTCCAATATTCAGGGCGTGGCGCCCGTCGGCAGCATGGTGGTGTTCGAGGGTGGTCAGCCGAAAAAGTCGGACTATCGACGGTTTCGCATCCGGTGGCATCCCGAAACGCCCGACGACTTCGCCATGATGCGCGAGGTCATCACGCGCCGCCTGCGTGAGGCGCTGGAGGGCGACGACCGCTGGCGCACCCTGCCCGATTTGATGCTGATCGATGGCGGACGCGGTCAGCTCAACGCCGCCCTCGAAGCCATCCGCACGCTGGGCTTCGAAATCCCCGCCGTCGGGCTGGCGAAAAAGCATGAACTGATTATCCTGCCCGACCGTGAGGAGCCGCTGGAGCTGCCCTGCCACAGCAAGGCGCTGCACCTGCTCCAGCGCGTTCGAGACGAGGCACACCGCTTCGCGCTCAGCTACCATCGCAAGCTGCGTGAGGAGCGCGCCGCGCGCTCACCGTTAGATGAGATTCCGGGCATCGGACCCCGGCGCAAGAAGATGCTCCTGCGCCTGTTCGGCTCCATCGACCGCATCCGCGAGGCGAGCGTCGACGAACTGGCATCGGTGCCCACCATGACGCGCAAACTGGCGCAACAGGTACTGGACTACCTGCGCAGCGAGTGAGATGGGTTATAATCCATATGGAGGTGGCTCTTATGTGCTGGCAGATGAGAGTGAGCAGTGCATGGATGGCAGCGACGCTCCTGAGCGTCGCCTTCGGGCAGCGGCTGGAGGGCTGGGATGTGCGCACCGACAGCGGCACCCGCTTCGATGCGCTGATAGGCGTGGGGTTGAACTCCTTCCAGTGGGGTCAGCTGCGCGGTCAGCAGGATGTGCCGCCCCGCACCGCCCGCCACGCCTATATCCGCAACATCCGCGTGATCGACGGCGGCGACCCGTTCGGGCGAGTTGCCGTCCTCTGGAGCGGCTGGGAAGGCAACGGCACGGACCGAACCGAATACTGGATTCGCGACGGCTACAAAGCCCCGCCTCGCTACGAAGCCGCGCGCGTCGGGCAAACCTGGAGCAGTAATGACCTGTTCCGCATCCGCATGTGGAACGAGCAGTATTTCAGCTGGCAGCCGCGTAGCGTGGTGGTGAGCGTTTACGCCGCGAACGCGCCCACGCCCGTCTTGCTAAATGTCGACGCGCCCACCTGGACCGACCTGAGCGGGCTGGACCTGCTCCCGAACCGACCCGGCATCCAGATCGACCCCGACCAGACACCCGCGCTCTTTATGCAGGTGCGTTTCGGCAGCTATCAGGTGCGCCGCGCATGGGTGCAGGGACTGAAGCGAGTGGTGTGGCTCGATCAGTACGAAACGGAGAGCCGACCGTCGCCGTTCCGCGACCAGGTGCAGTTCGCGGCGTCGTTCAGTACCCGCATTAATGGCAATCCCACCTCCTACAATGGCGACGCCTCGCATCTGCTGGAGTGGGCGCCGCTGGACGGTACAGTTGACATGGGTGTGCCTGTGTATGGCGGCGACTGGACGATCCCGCTCACAGGCTTGCCGCTCGGCTCCATTATCAGCTTCGACCTGAACGCAACGCTGCGCCACCTGCCGTTTGACCAAAACAATCAGCCGATTGCGCCTGCGCCGCGCCCGCCCGTAGAAGACCTGCGACTGGCAGATCGCCTCTATTTCGACCTGCGCGGACTGAACTACAGCTATTCGGGCGCCATCAGCGGTGGAGGTTCCGTCTCCGATGAGGACGCGCCGCCCGTGTGCATACCCAAACAGCCCGGCACGCTCGACATCACGCTCAACCTGCAGGACTTCGGCTTGCCCTACAACATCAGCATCACGCTCGCGGGACGCGCTATCGATGCCGACAAAGTGGAGTGGTCGATCGATATCTACCCCGACCTGTGCATCACGGTGGAGGGCGTTCAGGTGAAGATCAAGCGCATCTGGGGCAAGCTAACGGCGCAGCTGACGCGCCAGCCCTACTTCATCGAGCCGCTCTGCGGGCGAACCTTCAATCTGGTGGCGACCCCGTTCGGAGGCGACAGCGGCAACTGGCTCAACGGCGAGTTCTACGCGCTCTGCCAGGAGACCAGCTTCACGCGCATCAACGCGCAGGTGCGCTCCATCGACTATCGGGCGACCAGCGGCATCGACTATGAACCGCCCGACCCGCGCCTGCTCTATCAGTTCACCCGCTCGCAGTGGGTGGAGCTCATTCGGCAGGGCGATGTGAACGGCGACGGCTGCGTGGACGATGCCGACCTGCTGGCGGTGCTGTTCGCCTTCGGGCAAACGGGCAGCGAGCTGCCTGAAGATGTGAACGGCGACGGCACAGTGGACGATGCCGACCTGCTGATTGTGCTGTTCAACTTCGGCAGAGGATGCTGATCAGACGGGGGGATGCTGACGCCCAGCAACGGCTCGGCATCCCCATCCTACTCGCTCCCCACCCAGTCTTCCGGCTATACTGATGGGGCGTTTCAAACACCCCGAGCCGACCGCAGTACAATCCCAGCAGGAAGCAGAGCAACAGGTTCGGAAGCATTACCAGATAAACCAGCATCAGCGTGCCCCACCGCTTCAGGCGGAACCGCATGGCTTCGGCGTAGGAACCCTGCCCGTAGAAACGATATGCCCACACCTCCTGCAGACACACTCGCCTCCATGCGTTCCCTACCTTACCTGATACTGTTTGACCGCATCCTCGTCGATCTCCACGCCCAGACCGGGCTTGTTCGGGATGGTGATGAAGCCGTCGGGATCGACGGTGATAGGTTCGGTCAGGAAGTAGTCGCGGGCGCTGAGGTCCCAGCCGGGCGGTTCGTAAGGGAACTCCGCCCATTCGCAGTTGGGGCACGCGCCCATCAGCTGAAGATTGGCTGCCAGTCCCAGCCCGTTCGTCCATGTGTGCGGCGCGATGCGCTTGCCAAACGCTTCCGCCATCGACGCAACCTTTTTGCCCGTCAGGATGCCGCCCGACAGCGACACATCGGGCTGAAGCACATCGAGCGCGTCGCGCACCAGAAACTCGCGGAACTCGTGCAGGTCCTGGTTCATCTCGCCAGCGGCGAGGGCGACAGGCGACTTCTCGCGCAGGCGGCGATAGCCCTCGTAGTCATGCTTGTCCAGCGGCTCCTCCAGCCAGACGACACCAATTTCGGCAAGCTCTTCTGCCACGCGCAGGGCAGTTGCGAGGTCCCAGTGAGGCGCCTCACCCATCCCCGCCACGCGCCAGCCCATGTTGGCGTCCACCATAATCGCCATATCGGGGTACTGCTCGCGCACCTTGCGGGCGACCGCCATATCCTCACGCCAGTCCATGCTGTGGAAGCGCAGCTTGACCGCACGGAAGCCCATCTCGCGAATCTGGGCGATATAGTCCAGCCGCTCAGAGACCCCCTTCAGCTCGCCCGTGCTGGCGTAGGCACGCACGCGCTCCTGAAAGCCGCCCAGCAGGCGATACACAGGCTGTCCCACCGCCTTGCCAATAATGTCCCAGAACGCCATCTCGATCCACCAGAGGCGCAGCCCCAGAAAGGTCGCCGAGCGGCAAATCTGCACCACCTGCTCCACCTGAAACGGGTCGCGCCCGAACAGAAATGGGAGCAGCAGCTGTTGAAGACCCTCCCCCTCACGGCTGAAAGCGACGCCCGCCGCATAGCCCCGAATGCCCTCATCTGTCTCCAGCGTCAGCAGATGAACCCGATGCGCCGTCTGCGGATAGCCCGGCAACCACGACGGATAAAACGGCGTCGGCAGCGGATACTCCAGCAACCGCAACTCCATTCCGATAATGCGCATGCCAGAACCTCCCATGTCTACACTTCGGCTCCTCGACAAACAATCCTGCCTCTATGGGTGGAAACACCTCCTGGCGAAAAAGGCGCTGCTACCCTGCTCGCTTCGAGATGTCCCTGACAAAATCACGGAATTTGCCGACCTTTCGGTCAGAAAGCTGTCCGCTTTTGGGCGTCCGCTGAGTCTTTTTAAGGGTGGAACGCAGGCGCGTACCTCCTTCAGAGTGGATTGGTTGGAAGAGGAGACGAAGCAACCTGTTGGTAACCCTGTCAGGTCATCCATCAGACCAGCGCGACGAGGTGATAGCAGATGAGAGGGTGCAACAGGATCGGGCTAATCGTTAGCCTGTGGTTAACGGTGATGCTGATCGGCTATGCTCAACGAGTGCAGGGCACGGTCGCGCAGCAGGATTCGGGCTGGAGCCTGCCGAATGGCGCAGGTCCAACCCAGCACATCCGGCTGCGCGGTGACCAGCGCGTACCACCCCGAACCGCACGCCATGCACGATTGACGCCCATCTGGGTGGTCGATGGCGGCGATGCCTACGGTCGCGTTTCCACCTATTGGACTGGCTGGGAAGGCAACGGAGGCGACCGATCCGAGTACTGGTTGCTAAATATCTATAAGTCAGGTCCCCAGCAGGTGGGCGCGAAGGTGGGCGACACCTGGAGCGGCAACGACATCTTCCGCGGACGACTGTGGAACGAACAATATTTTTCCTATCAGACACGCCGCGCCGAGCTGAGCCTCTATGTGGCGAACGCGCCTATGCCCTCTTTGCTGGGGTCACCCACCCCGAACACCAACCTCAACTCTTATGACTTCGATAGCGACCCCAGTAATGGCATCCAGATCGACAAGGGCATGAATCCCACCATCACGATTAACTGGACAACGGGTTCCACCAGCGCCTTCCGCGATCGCATCTATAACAACCCGCGTGTGGTAGGGCTGGATAGCTATGTGTATGACACGCTCCCATCCCCTCACAGAGATGCTGTTTTTCTGTGGGGCGATCTGCTAATCGACGGGATTGTGGTGCAAACTTCCAGCCCTTCCTCCGTCACATGGAACGCTTTTGACAGCACAACCACCTATGCGCTCGGTCCGTCGGGGGCTGCTTATGTCCTTGACCTCAGCCCCTATCCGATCGGAACCATCGTGACGGTGCGGGTGCAGGCATACTTCAAACATGATGCCTGGTATCGGAACGACTATGTGCTGGGTTCCAGCACAGTTACCGCCGCGGTACTGGAGCAGCAGTTCGAAGTGGTGCCAGAGCCAGCTAGTCTGCTGGTCCTGAGCGTAGGGCTGGTTGGGCTGTTAAGGCGGCGCTATCGGAAGCGCTGAAGCTTCCCTCTCTCATTCCCCGATAGTGCGCCCCTGTTCAAAAAAAGCAGGGGCGCGCCCATTATTATGGGAAGCGGGAACTCCCGCCACAGCGATAGGGTATAATATAGAGGATATCAAGAGACTTGACAACGAGAGACTAAAGTCGGAGGGACGGCTATGCGATTCGATAAACTGACCATCAAGGCGCAGGAGGCTGTGCAGGAGGCGATTCATCTCTCGGAGCGGTATCGCCACCCGGCTGTTGACAGCGAACATCTGATGCTGGCGCTTCTGCAGCAGGAGGGCGGCGTTGTGCCCGCGATTTTGCAGAAGCTGGGCGTGATGCCCGCCGTTGTTCGCAACAGCATTGAAGCCGACCTCAGGCGTCGCCCGCAGGCGACAGGCGCATCTGCCGTCGGCGCCCAGATCACCCCCCGTCTCAAAGCGGTCTTCGATACCGCCTTCGATGAGGCAATCCGCCTGAAGGACGAGTATGTCAGCACGGAGCATCTGCTGCTGGGTCTGACGGCGGACACCTCGGGCGAGGTGGGGCGCATCCTGCGAGCGAACGGCGTCACGCGCGACGCCATCCTGCGTGCCCTGCAGGATATTCGTGGCGGACAGCGCATCACCGACCAGAACCCCGAAGAGAAGTATCAGGCGCTGGAGAAGTACGGGCGCGACCTGACCCTGCTGGCACGGCAGGGCAAGCTCGATCCCGTCATCGGGCGCGATGAGGAGATTCGGCGCGTGATCCATGTGCTGTCGCGCCGCACGAAGAACAACCCTGTGCTGATTGGCGAGCCAGGGGTTGGTAAAACCGCCATCGTGGAGGGGCTGGCACAGCGCATCGTCGCAGGCGATGTGCCCGAAACGCTCAAAGAGAAGCGCATCGTGCAGCTCGATCTGGGCGCACTGATTGCAGGCGCGAAGTATCGCGGCGAGTTCGAGGAGCGGCTCAAAGCCGTGCTGCGCGAGGTCACCAGCGCGGAAGGGCGCATCATCCTGTTTATTGACGAGCTGCACACGCTGGTGGGCGCGGGCGCCGCTGAAGGCGCCATCGACGCCGCCAACATGCTTAAGCCGCTGCTGGCGCGCGGCGAGCTGCGCACCATCGGCGCCACCACGCTCGACGAGTACCGCAAGCATATCGAGAAGGACCCCGCGCTGGAGCGACGCTTCCAGCCCGTGTATGTCGCCGAGCCGAGCGTGGAAGACACCATCGCCATCCTGCGCGGGCTGAAAGAGCGCTACGAGGTGCATCACGGCGTGCGCATCAACGACAGCGCGATTATTGCCGCCGCCAGACTCTCCCACCGCTACATCACCGACCGATTCCTGCCCGATAAGGCGATTGACCTCATCGACGAAGCGGCTGCCAAACTCCGCATGGAAATCGACTCGATGCCCACCGAAATCGATGAGGTGGAGCGCAAGATTCGCCAGCTGGAGATCGAGCGTGAGGCGCTGCGCCGTGAGGACACCCCGCAGGCACGCGAGCAGATGGAGCGATTAGAGCGTGAACTGGCAAATCTGCAGGAGGAGAAAGCCCGGCTCGTCGCCCACTGGCAGCGTGAGAAGGAGATTATCACCCGCATCCGCGACCTCAAGGAGCGCATCGAGAAAGCAAAGTTCGAAGAGCAGCAAGCCGAGCGCGCGGGCGACTTCGCCAGAGCCGCCGAACTGCGCTACGGCGTCCTGCTCGAACTGCAAAAGCAGCTTCAGGCGGAGCAGGAACGGCTCGCCGAAGTGCAAAAAGAGATGCAATTGCTCAAAGAGGAGGTGGACGCCGACGACATCGCCGAGGTGGTCGCCAAATGGACGGGTATCCCCGTGCATCGGCTCAAAGAGTCGGAGACCGAGAAGCTGCTGCATATTGAGGAGCGGCTCAAACAGCGCGTGGTCGGTCAGGACGAGGCGATTGCGGCGGTGGCGAACGCCATTCGCCGGGCGCGTGCGGGGCTGTCCGACCCCAACCGCCCGATTGGGTCGTTCATCTTTCTGGGTCCCACAGGCGTCGGCAAGACCGAGCTGGCGAAGGCGCTCGCCGAGTTCCTATTCGACGATGAGCGCAATATGGTGCGCATCGATATGAGCGAGTATATGGAGCGGCATACGGTGTCGCGCCTGATCGGCGCGCCGCCCGGCTATGTCGGCTACGAGGAAGGCGGACAGCTCACCGAAGCGGTGCGCCGCCGACCCTACAGCGTGGTGCTGTTCGACGAAATCGAGAAGGCGCACCCGGAGGTGTTCAATCTACTGCTCCAGTTGCTGGACGACGGACGCCTCACCGATGGACAGGGGCACACCGTCGACTTCCGCAACACGATTGTGATTATGACCAGCAACATCGGCTCCGTGCTGTTCCAGGAGATGGACGAGTTCAACCGTGACGAGATTCGCGAGCAGATTCTGCAGGCGTTGCGGGCGCACTTCCGTCCAGAGTTCCTGAACCGCATCGATGAGATTGTGATCTTCAACCCGCTGGACATCCTGCAGATTATGCGCATCGTCGACCTGCAGCTGAAGCAGGTTCAGAAGCGGCTGGACGAGCGCAAGATTCGGCTGGAGTTGACCAGCGAGGCGAGGATGGAGCTGGCGAATCGCGGCTTCAGCCACGAGTATGGTGCGCGCCCGTTGCGCCGCACGATCGAACGCGAGGTGCTGAACCCGCTGGCACAGAAGCTGCTCGCCCGCGAGTTCGGCGACGGCGACATCATCCGCGTCGACTTCCGCGACGGGCAGTTCGTGTTCGAGCGGGTGACCGAGGCGGAAGCCGTCCGTGCGCGATAGGCTCCCCCCATGACAGGGAGCCTATCGCTCCAGCGGGTAGCCCCGTTCCTGCCAGCCAACGATTCCGTCGACGAGGTTGAAGATGTTCGTGTAGCCGTGCGTTAGCAGGATGCTGCTGGCGATACTGGAGCGTTCACCTGTGCGGCACTGCACAATCACGGGCGCATCGCGCGGCACACGCTTTAGTTGCTGGGGCAGGTAGCCAACAAAGAGATTTTGCGCGTTCGGGATATGCGCCTGCTGATACTCGGCGCGACTGCGCACATCCAGCACCTGCGCGCCCTGCCGCCACCGCGCGTATGCCTCATCCGCGTTCAGCAGCGGCACAGTTTGCAATCCAGCAGGCGCATATCCCTCCACACGCGGGATGTAGCCTGCAAGATTGTCCAGCCCCACGCGGATCAGGTGGCGCACGAGCGCGTCGAGGTTCTCTGGAGGTGTCACGAAGAGAAGCGGGCGATTGTCAGGCAGCAGCCAGCCTGCCCAGTAGGCAAAGCGCGGGCTGAAAGGGATATTGAGCGCGCCCGGAATATGCCCGCGGGCGAACTCCAGTGGTGGGCGCGTGTCGATCAGCATTGCGCCCTGCTCAACCGCCCTCTGAAAGGCGTTGGGGTCCAGCAGAGGGGGCTGGGGCAGCCTGCCCAGGATCGGGGCACCGTCGCGATTGAGACGCTTCATGCGGGCAAAGTAGGGCGGCACTTCGGGCTGATCGTGCAACAGCTGCTGCACAAAGCGCGACTCGTCGCTCAGCGATTGCGCCCACCATGCGTGACGGCGCTCGTAGCCCAGCGTGGTGGCGGGCAGGGCGCCCAGCGACTTACCGCAGGCGGAACCCGCGCCATGCCCTGGCCAGAGCTGCAGATAGTCGGGCAGGGTCAGCAACCGCTCGCGCAGGCTCCAGAGCTGCTGACGCGCCCCACGCTCCGCCGTGCCACGCAAGCCGACCGCCTCCTCCAGCAAATCGGGACGACCCACATCGCCCACGAATACGAAGTCGCCCGTGAGCGCAATCACCGGCTCCGACGCCGACGCCTCCTCATAGAGCAAAAAGGTGATATGTTCGGGCGTGTGCCCGGGCGTATGAACCGCCTTCACCTTCACCGTGCCGATGAGCCACTCGTCGCCGTGCTTAAGCCAGCGCACGCGAAAGCCGTCCAGACCCCTGTATTTCCACTCCTCGTCGCCTTCGTCGGAGAGATAGAGCGTCGCGCCCGTCGCATGGGCTAACTCGCGCGCGCCCGAAAGATAGTCGGCGTGGATATGCGTCTCGCCGACCGCCACGATGCGCAGCCCGTGCTGTTCCGCCAGCTCCAGATAGACATCGATGTCGCGGCGAGGGTCGATCACCATCGCCTCGCCCGTCATCGGGCAGCCGAACAGGTAGGACGCCTGCGCCAGACCGTCCTCATAAATCTGTCGAAAGAACATCGCTCAGATTTTACCCATCTAACGGGATTGCCACCGCTCGCAGTTCGGCGGCGGTCTGTTCGGGCAGGGTGTCGTTGATGAACACGCCCGCACCCGATTCGGAGCCTGCCAGATATTTGAGCTTATCGGGCGTGCGGTAGGGCGGATAGAACTCGATATGGAAGTGCCATTCGGGATGGGGTTTGCCGTCGCTGGGGCGCGGGTGCTGTGCCATGATATACGGCATCGAGAATCCCCACAGATGGTCATAGCGCAACAGCACGCGCTTGAGAATCTGCGCCAGCGTCGCCCGTTCACCCGCCGGGAGATCAGAAAGGTCGCGCCGATGCGCTTTCGGCAGCAGCCACACCTCGTACGGATAACGCGCGAAGAAGGGCACCAGCGCCAGCCAGTCGGCGTTTTCGTCGACCAGTCGCTCGCCGCTTGCCCGCTCGTAAGCCAGCATTTCGCACAGCAGGCAGTTGCCTGTCCGCTCGTAATGGGATTGCTGGGCGTCCAGCTCGCGTTCGATCACAGGTGGGATGAAGGGATAGGCATAGATTTGCCCGTGCGGGTGGCTCAGCGTTACCCCGATTTCGCGCCCCTTATTTTCGAAGATGAACACATACTGCACTTCGGGGCGCTGGCTCAGCGATTCGTAGCGGTCGCACCAGACGGCGATCAACTGCTCGATGCGCTGTACGGGCAGGTCGGTCAGCGTGGCGTTATGGTCGGGCGTGTAGAGGACGACCTCGCACACGCCTTCGGAGGGACGCACGGGCGAGAAGGGCACGGGCGCGACTGCGGGTTCGGGCGGCTCGCGCAGCAGTGAGGGGAAGCGGTTCTCGAACACCACGATCTCATAATCGGGTTCAGGCACTTCGGTGGGCAGCTCGCCCGTGCGCGTGGGGCACAGTGGGCAGTACTCAGGCGGCGGATGAAAGGTGCGCTCCTGCCGATGGGTCGCCGTGATGACCCACTCCTGTCGCAGCGGATGCCAGCGCAGCTCCGACATGCCTCCGATAATACCCCGATTGCCCGTGCGTCGCGAATCTCAGCGTCCTGTGCCTGCGCCAGGGCGATTGAACCGCTGGGCGCCGCCTGATTGACCACCGCCGGGGCGCTGCTGCTGGGAGCGGCGCGGTCCGAACGGGCTGCCGAACGGCGAGCCTGCCTGATTGCCCAGCTGCGGGTAGATACGCCCTGCGACCACCGTCTCGCCTTCCTGAAGACCCTCGATAATCTCGGTCAGCTCGTTGCCCTGAATGCCCACCTTCACGGGACGGCGCTGGGGCTGACCGCGCACCAGCACCTCCACATAGGTGCCTTCGGGCGATTCCTGCACCGCTTCGTTCGGCACCGCTAACACATTCGGCTTGCGTGCCACCAGGAACTCGCAGGTGGCGTTCAAGCCGGGCTTGAGGCGCGGGTCGGGCTTGAGAACCTCCACACGCACCTTGACTACCGTCACATTCTGCTCCAGCACAGCTTGCGGGTCGATGCGGCTCACGCGCCCACGAAAGGTGGTTTCAGGGAAGGCGTCAATACGGATCAGCACAGGCTGACCCACGCGCACCATGCCGATGTCGGCTTCATCGACGGAGACCTCCACATACATGCGGGAGGTGTCGGCAATCTGCAGGAGGGTGGTGCCCTGCGAGTAGAGCGAGGTGCCGGGTGGCACGATGGTGCCTTCTTCCACATTGCGAGCGATGACCACGCCGTCGCGCGGGGCGACGATGGTGGTGCTGTCGAGCTGCACCTGGGCGTTGTAGAGCTGGGCTTCGGCGCGGGCGCGCTGGGCTTTCGCGGCGGCGATATCGGCTTCGCGCAATCGAATCTGGCGCAGGTTGGAGCGGGCTTGCTCGAGGGCGGTTTCCGCCTGCTTATACTGGGCGCGCGCCTCCTCTAATGCCTGCTGTGTCAGAATGACCTGATTGCGGTTCGCTTCGGCGGAGCGCAGGTTCGCTTCGGCTTCCTGCACGCGGGCGCGCGCGCTTGCCAGCCGCGCCTCTATGTCTGCCTCCAGCGTTTGCAGGCGTTTCTCCGCAGCGATGAACTGGCTGCGCGCGCTCTCTAACTGGCTGGCGGCGTTATCCACCTGCTGCTGGGAGACATAACCCTTTTGCAGGAGTTCCTTCAGGCGGTTGTGGTTGCGCTGGGCAGCTTCAAGCGCTTGACGGGCAGCGTTATAGTTCGCCTGCGCTTCGGCGCGCTCCTGCGGGATGGTAACCTGTTCCAGCTGTTCCAGCGCTTTGCGGGCGGTCTCCAGCGCGGTGCGCGCGGCTTGCAGTTGCGCTTCGGTGATGACCGGTTGCGCTTTTGCCCGCTCTTCGGCTTGTTGCAGGCGGGCTTTAGCGGCGCGCAAGTTCGCCTCCGCCTGCTGAAGTGCCAGCTGGCTCTGCTCGCGCTGGAGCTGCAGGCTCTCCTGCGCCTGCTCGATGCGGGCGTTCGCCGCCTCCAGATCGGCTTTCGCCTGATTGTAGGCAGCCAGCGTGTCGGCAGGGTCGATCCGTGCCAGCAGCTGACCCCGCCTGACCACATCGCCCACATCCACATAGAGCTTGCTGACGATGCCGCCCGCTTTGGACTTGACATCCACGATATTGTAGGTTCGCAGAGTGCCTGTAGCGGTGATAGAGCGCACGACGGTGGTGCGCGCCACCTCCGCCGTGCGATACTGGGGCTGATCAGAGGCTGCCGACTGCCCGCGCACGCGCCACCACCATAGCCCGATCAGCAGGATCGCCACAATACCGATACCGATAAGAACACGCCTTTTCATAGCCTTGCCTTCCCTGTTCGCCCTTCAGTGTACCCGCGCCACTTACCTGCATAGACGCTTCAGGGCGGTGCATGTTCGCGGAAGCTTCCGTTCTGCTAACCGTCTGCAGGGTTGCTGATGTAGACCGTTTTGATATTGGTGAACTCGCGGATGCCGAAGATGCCGAGTTCGCGTCCGTAGCCGCTCTGCTTGATTCCGCCGAAGGGCAGGCGCGGGTCGGAGAACACGAAGCTGTTGACGAAGGCGTTGCCCGCTTCCAGCCGTTGCGCGGCGATTGGCTCGCCAAGTGTCAGGTCGCGCGTGTAGACGCTCGCGCCCAGCCCGTAGGGGGTGTCGTTCGCCAGCTGGATTGCCTCGTCGCGGCTGGCGGCGGCGCGGATGGGCGCGACGGGTCCGAAGGTCTCCTCGTCCCACACGGGCATGCCCCGCTGGATATTGACCAGCACGGTTGGCGGATAGAAGAATCCGCGCCCTTCCGGTATTGTGCCGCCCAGCAGGCACTGTGCGCCCTGCTCGATGCTCTGCTGAACCTGCCGATGCAGGTTCTCGCGCAAATCGGCGCGGGCAATCGGACCAATCGTGGTGCTTTCGTCCAGCGGGTCGCCCATCTTCTGTGCCTGCATGCGCTCCACAAAGCCCTGCACAAACGGCTCGTACAGCGGCTGCTCCACGATGAAGCGTTTGGCGGCGATGCAGCTCTGCCCGGAGTTGATAAGGCGTGCAGTGGCACACTGGTTCAGCGCATGTCGCAGGTCGGCGTCGGCGAGGATGATGGCGGGGTCGCTGCCGCCCAGCTCCAGCACGCACTTTTTGAGTTCTTCGCCTGCGATTCGGGCGACGGCGCGTCCTGCTCGCGTGCTGCCTGTGAGCGTCACGCCTGCAATCAGCGGATGGCGAATGATGGGTTCCACCTGCTCGTTTTCCACCAGCACCGCTCGCAGCAGGTTCGGTGGGAAGCCCGCCTCCTGCATCAGCGACTCGATCGCGAGGGCGCAGCCGGGCGTGCTGGGCGCATGCTTCAGTACGACCGCATTCCCCGCCATCAGCGCGGGCGCGGCGAACCGAAACACCTGCCAGAAGGGGAAGTTCCACGGCATAATGGCTAAAATCGCGCCCAGTGGCTGAAAAACGACATAACTGCGCCACGCTTCGGTGGGCACTTCCAGCGGCGCGAGCATCGATTCGGCATGCTCGGCGAAGTAGTCGCAGCCCCAGGCGCATTTATCGATCTCGGCACGCGCCTGCACTATCGGCTTGCCCATCTCTTCGGTAATGAGGCGGGCGTACTCCTCCCGGCGCTCGCGTAAGAGCTGTGCCAGTCGGCGCATGGGGGCGGCGCGCTCGCTGAAGGTCGCCCATCGCCACTCCTGATAGGCGGCATGAACGCGCTCTATAAGCCGCTCCACCACCCCTGGGTCCATCGGCGTATAGACCCGCATCTGCTCGCCCGTTGCGGGATTGACGGTCGCAATCATCACCGAGAGTTTACCCCCTGCAGAGGGGTATAATCGATACAGCGATAGCGATATGGCACAGCCTGTGACTCAATCGGAGCGCGCGATAACGGACGATTTGACT
The DNA here is from genome assembly GCA_037444405.1 of Armatimonadota bacterium. Taxonomy (GTDB): domain Bacteria; phylum Armatimonadota; class Fimbriimonadia; order Fimbriimonadales; family GBS-DC; genus HRBIN15. The sequence goes on along the minus strand of JBBIML010000023.1, from coordinate 9,460 downwards.
GCGATGCTGGAGGTGCTGCCCCCAACCATTCGCCAGTGGCTGGAGGAGCAGCCCGATCTGGAGGAGCTGCTGGAGGTCGTGCTGGACCTGGGGCGGATGCCCGAAGCGCGATTCATGAACCGCACGATCCGCCTCGAGAACACGCAGGTCGAGGAGTACGACCTCAAGTATGTGGCGGATCGGATAGGGGCGTTCGGCAAGGACAACCGCGCGGGCATCCCGCGCACCCTGCATCGCATCTCGGCGATTCGCAACCGTCAGGGGCGCATTATCGGGCTGACCTGTCGGGTGGGACGCGCCATCTATGGCACCATCGACATCATTCACGATATTGTCGCCTCCGGCAAGAACATTTTGCTGTTAGGTAAGCCGGGCGTGGGCAAGACGACGCGCCTGCGCGAGGTCGCCCGCGTGCTGGCGGACGAGTACGACAAGCGCGTGGTGATAGTGGACACCTCCAACGAAATTGCCGGCGACGGCGACATCCCGCATCCGGGCATCGGCTTCGCCCGCCGCATGCAGGTGCCGGAGCCGAGCCTCCAGCACGCCGTGATGATCGAAGCCGTCGAGAACCACATGCCCGAGGTCATCATTATCGACGAGATTGGCACCGAGCTGGAGGCGTACGCTGCCCGCACGATTGCCGAGCGGGGCGTGCAGCTCATCGGCACCGCGCACGGCACCTCGCTGGAGAACCTGCTGATGAACCCCACGCTGTCCGACCTGGTGGGCGGCGTGCAGACCGTCACGCTCTCCGACGAGGAAGCCCGCCGCCGCGGCACCCAGAAGACCGTGCTGGAACGCAAAGCGCCCCCCACCTTCGATGTGGTGATCGAGATTCTCGACTTCCATCGGCTGGCGGTGCATCACGATGTGGCGCAGACGGTCGATCGGATGCTGCGCGGTATCCCGCCACGCCCTGAGATTCGGGTGCAGTCGCCCACAGGCGAGATCGAGATAGTGCAGCGAAGCGACCTGTTGCCGCGCGCGGGTGCGGAGGGCATCGAACGCCCGCCTGTGACGGAGCCGTCGCCAGGCACGCCGCTGGTCATCACGCCCGATGCGGGGTCAGCCCCGCGCACGCCCACCCGAATCTTCCCCTATGGGGTCAGCCGCAGCCGACTGGAGAAGGCACTGCGCGAGCTGCGCCTGCCCGCCTACATCGCGCGCGATGTAAGCGACGCCGACGCGATGGTGGTCATCCATTCCACCTTCCAGCGTCGCCCGCCCAAAGTGCGCGAGGCACTGCAGAAACAGATCCCGATTGCCGTCGTGCGGAGCAACACCTACTCGCAGCTTGCGAGCGCGCTGCGCGAGCTGTTCCATCGCCCGCAAGCCGATGAGAGCGCGGAGGAGCGCGCCCTGCGCGAAGCCGAAGAGGGCGTCGAATATGTGCTGGCGACCGCCCAGCCGTACGAACTCTCGCCCCAGAACGCCTACCTGCGCCGCCTGCAGCACCAGCTCATCGAGAAGTACCGCCTGCTGTCGGAGAGCGTGGGTGAAGAGCCGCGCCGCCGCGTGCGAATCCTGCCCATCTATATGGACGAACAGGGGGAGCGCTAAATGCGTCGCGCGCCGCTCATCACCTTCGAAGGCATCGAAGGCGCGGGCAAAACCACGCTGAGCCGATGGCTCGCCGACTGGCTCCATCAGCACGCCATCCCCGCCCTGCTCACCTGCGAGCCAGGCGGCAGCGAGCTGGGCGTTGCCATCCGCCAGTGGCTCCTGCAGCACCCCATCGACCCCATCACCGAGCTGCTGCTCTTTTTAGCGAACCGCAGCCACCATGTGCGCACGGTGATTGGTCCCGCGCTCCAGGCAGGGCGATGGGTCATCAGCGACCGCTACGCCGACTCGACGCTCGCCTATCAGGGCTACGGGCGCGGGCTGGACATCGAATGGCTGCACCAGCTCAATCGGTTTGCGACCGACGGCTTGCAGCCGAACCTCACCTTCCTGATCGACCTGCCCGTGGAGCAGGCACTAAAACGGGTGCGCACGCCGAACCGATTTGAGCGCGAGCAGATCGAGTTCCATCGGCGCGTGCGCGAGGGCTACCTGCGCCTTGCGGAGCGCGAGCCAATGCGCTTCAGGGTGCTGGACGGCACGCAGTCGCTAGACGCCCTGCAGGAAGCCATTCTGGGCGCGCTGCGGGCAGGCGGCTGGCTACAGGAGGCAGAACGATGAAACTGGTCATCGCGGTCATCCACACGCGGGACAAAGGGCGCGTGATGGAAGCCCTGCTGGAGCATCAGTTCAAGTTCACCCAGCTCGCCAGCACGGGCGGCTTTCTGCGCGAGGGCAACACCACCCTGCTGATTGGCGTGGACGATGAGCAGCTGGAGCCGCTGCTGAACCTGCTGGAGCAGAACTGCCACACGCGCGAGCAGTATATTAATCCCATCCCGCCCGACGCCGCGCCGATTGGCACCTTCCTGCCGACGCCGATTGCCGTCGAGGTGGGCGGCGCGGTCGTGTTCGTGCTGCCCGTGGAACGGTTCGAACGGTTCTGAATACAGGTATAATCCCCTCGCATGACAGTTGCGGAACTCGGCTGGGCGCTGGTGCGGGTGGCGATTGTGCTGGGCTTTCTGCTGGGCACGCTGCCGCTGTTCATCTGGCTCGAACGGCGACTGCTCGCCTGGTTCCAGGACCGGATCGGTCCCAATCGTCTGGGACCGTTCGGGCTGTTCCAGCCTGTCGCCGACGCGGTGAAGCTCTTTTTCAAGGAGGAGATTGTGCCTGCGGACGCCGATCGGCTCATCTGGTCGCTGGCGCCTGCGCTGTCGCTGTTCCCTGCGCTGGTAGCAGCGGCTACTATCCCGTGGGGACCCAACCGCCTGCTGACGCCCGTTGCCGATGTGGAGATTGGCATCCTCTACTTTCTGGCGATGTCGTCGCTGGCGGCGTATGGCGTGCTGCTGGCGGGCTGGTCGTCCAACAACAAATATTCGCTGCTGGGCGGGTTGCGGGCGTCGGCGCAGGTCATCAGTTACGAACTCGGCATGGGGCTGGCGCTGGCGACGGCAATCTTGGCCAGCGGTAGCCTGCGCATGACCGAGATGGTGGCGGTGCAGGCGCAGCCGCTGTGGGGGCTTATCAGTATCGTTCCCAACTGGCTTGTGTTCACGCCGTGGGGGCTGGTGGGCGCTGCGCTCTTTTTCGTCTGCATGCTGGCGGAGACGAACCGCGCGCCGTTCGACCTGCCCGAAGCCGAGAGCGAGCTGGTGGCGGGCTATCAGACCGAATACAGCAGTATGAAGTTCGCCGCGTTCTTTATGGGCGAATATATGGCGCTGGTGACCATCAGCGCGATCATGACCAGCTGCTTTCTGGGCGGCTATCTGGCGCCTCTGAACTGGTCGCCGATTCAGTCGCTGGCGGGTTCGGCAGGCGGGCTGTGGGTGCCGCTGGCGGCGGTTACGGGCGCGCTCGCGCCGCCCTTCTGGCTCATCCTGAAACTTGGCGCGCTCTTTTTCTGCTTCGTGTGGGTGCGGGCGACGCTGCTGCGTCTGCGCTATGACCAGCTGATGAACCTCGGCTGGCGCGTGCTGATCCCCGTCGGACTGATCAATCTGGCGTTGCTGACGGTCTATCTGGTGTCTGGCTGGCTGCCCGCGCTGATAGGCTACGCGCTGGCGATTCTGCTCTACGCGTTCTGGGCGGCGGGTCGCTCGCGGCGAGTCGAGCGTCGGCGCGCGATTCTGTACGGGGAGGCGCGCCCCTATCAGCGCCGCCCGCAAACGGAGGTGCCCCATGGCTGAGCGGCTCTTCTTCTTTCTGTGCGCCCTGATTGCCATCAGCACGGCGGTCGGCGTGGTGCTATCGCGCAACCCAGTGCGCAGTGCGTTGCTGCTCGTGCTGAACTTTTTCACGCTGGCAATCCTCTATTTCACGCTGAGCGCGCCGTTCATCGGCATCATTCAGGTGATTGTGTACGCGGGCGCGATTATGGTGCTGTTCCTGTTCGTGATTATGCTGCTCAATCTCGGTTCGCCGGAGGCGCAGCGTGTGGAACGGGGGTGGCGGCGCCCGATGGCGTGGCTGCTGTCCATCGGGTTGTTCGCGCTGCTGGTGAGCCAGGTGTTTCTGGTCATCAGCGTGCCCACGCCGCAGACCCAGACGCAGGCGGGCACAGCTCGCCTGATCGGGCTGGCGCTCTTCACACAGTGGGCGTTCCCGCTGCTGATTGTGGCGGTGCTGCTTACCGTCGGCGTGATTGGCTCTATCCTGCTGGCACGAAGGAGGGCGATATGATGGGTACCGTGCCTGCAAATGCCTATCTGACCCTGGCGGCGTTCCTGTTCGCGATTGGCGCGGTGGGCGTGCTGATCAAGCGCAACCCGATCGTCATCTTTATGTGCATCGAGCTGATGCTGAACGCGGTGAACCTCACTTTTCTCACCTTCGCGCTGCATCAGCCGGGTCTGCCGGCGCAGGTGGCGGGGCATGTGTTCGTGCTGTTCGTGATCGGCGTGGCGGCGGCGGAGGTGGCAATCGGGCTGGGCATCATCGTGGCGATTTTCCGCCTGCGCGAGACCATCGACATCGAATCGGTGAACCTGCTTCGGGATTGATTAAAAGCGCCACTCCAGCTGGATGCCCTGCGCTCGCAGCAGGCTCTGATACTCCTGCAGCAGCGCAGGCGTTTCGTACACCTGATGCGGCTCCACACGGCGCAACAGGCAGAGCGCGATCAGCAGCCCTGCCGATTCGCCGATGTTCCACTCCACCGGGTGCAGGCGGTAGCAGCCGTTGGTGATGTGCGTAGTGCCGATGTTTTTGCAGGCGGGCAGGAGGTTGCGCACGCGGATGGGGATCAGTGCGCCGAGCGGTATCTGGAACGGCAGCGCCTCAATATCCAGATAGGTGTCGCCGCCCGTGCTGGGATGCAGGTCGATACGGTAGTGTCCGACGCCGACACTATCGGGGAACGGCTCGGCGAGTGTGGCGTTCGGGCGGCACGCCGCGCTCACATGCTGCTCGCAGATGGTGAATCGGGCGCGGATGCGGCGCGATTCGCGGATGTAAGGCGCCTTGGCGAAGCCGTCGGGCGTGCCTGTTATATCGGGGCGCAGGTGCAGACCGGGGTAGCCCATGCCGCCGTCGGGGCGCGGCGCCTCCGTCTGCAGCCAGTAGAGCAGGCACAGGCTCAGCTCGCGCGCCCCCGCCCGATGGCGTGCCGCCTCCTCCCCCGACACCTCATACGGATTGCCTACGAAATAGTCGTTCTGCGGCCAGTTCACAATCGTGACGGGGCGAGGCGCAATTTCGGGCGGGTAGAGCGCAGGGTTCACTATCTGCCGATAGGCGAACAGGGGGAAAGTGCCATCCTCACCGAACAGGCTCAATCGGCGCGGCTGCAGCGTGATGGGGTTCACATCCGTCCAGCCGAGCAGGGGACCCGGCCAGAACGGCGGCTGGAACGCCCGCCACCGCTCATAGTTCGGCGGTTTCGGGATGGTGTGGTCGCCGTTCGGGTCGTACGCCATCGCGAAGCACCATGTGAACGCCTGCATATTGAGCGGGTCGGCTTCGGGCTTCGCGTGCGGCTCGCCCGTCTCCCGTTGCGATTCCGCGCCCGTTACATACTCCACGCCGCCCAGCGGCAACAGCTCGCCCGTCTCGGTCGCGTCCAGAATGTAGTCGGCATAGATGATAATCTCATCAGGCTGAAACCGCACTGCCCGCACGAAGTCGCCGTCGGTCAGCACTTCGACAGGTCGGACGCCGAGCAGCACCTGCAGCATACCCGCCGTCTGTGCATAGGTGAGCATCGCGTTCAGCACGGCGAGCGCGACCTTCGGCTCGTGGCACAGGCGACTGACCAGTCCGCCGCCCGGATTGAGGAAAGGGTCAGCGCGCGCCGATTCGAGCAGCGGGTAGAAGCGGCGGTAGTGGTCGCGGATAGCGTCGCGGAGGGCGCGGTAGCGGCGCGTGCAGCCCTGCTGCTCGATCCAGCGATGTTCGTCGGGCGGCACCGCCTGCGCCGTGAGCTGCCCGCCGAGCCAGTCGCTCTCTTCGGTCAGGATGGTGGGGATGCCGAGCGCGGTCGCCGCCATCGCCGCGGCGCAACCGCCCAGCCCGCCACCCACTATCAACAAGCGCGTGCGCAGCTCCATCGCTCTAACGATACCCTGCAAAACGCCAATCCTCGCAGGAATACGGGAAACGCCATTGTATACCCTGTGGAACAACCGCGCTGGGAGGTGCGCTATGCAAACGCTTTTCAGAAAAGCACGAACCCGATGGGCTGTTGCCCTGTTCGCCGGATTGCTGAACGCAGGACTGGCAGGAACAGATTCTGTTGACGAAAAGTATTTCACAACTTCTGAATCAACCATCGATTCCGAAGCGGTTTCCTCTGCGCCCATTGTGCCGGGGCGGGTGCTGGTCAAGTTCCGTGAGGGCACCCATCCGGCGGTCGTTAATCTCATCACGACCGCGCTGGATTTAAGGGTGGAGGATGCCATCCCGGAGCTGGGGGTGCTTTTTGTGCAGGTTCCCGACGGCGCCAGCGAGCGCGATTATGCCGACCTGCTGAAGCGTTTCTCCGCGGTGGAATATGCGGAGCTGGATTATCTGCTGCAGCCATCTTCATACTTCTCCACCCTGGTTATACCCAACGACCCGCTGTTTGACCTCAACACAAGCTATAACTATGGCTGGCACCTGACCCGCATCGGCGCACCTGCCGCCTGGTATTACCAGCGTGGAAGCCCTCAGATTGTGATAGCGATAATTGATGGCGGGGTGAATCCCGTGCCCGATCTGGTGAGCCGACTGGTGCCCGGCTGGAATTTTTATGATGGCAATCGCGACACGCGCGATATTGATGGTCACGGCACGGCGGTCGCGGGCGTGGTTGGCGCGGCAACGAACAACGGCATCGGGGTCGCCGGCGTCACCTGGGGCTGTCGCATTATGCCCATTCGGGTTGCGGCACCGAACGGTAATGGGAGCTACGGAGTGATAGCGCAGGCGCTTGTGTGGGCGGCGAACAACGGCGCCCGCGTGGCGGCGGTGAGCTGGGCGATGAGTACTTATGACAATAGGTCTGAGGGCAACCGTCTTGTAACGGATGCGGCGCGCTATTTTATGGAGCGCGCCCGCGGTGTGGTCACCATGCCGTCAGGCAACGACGGATTGCCCATAACGGGCAATCCGCCCGATAATCCCTATATCCTTCGGGTGGGCGCGATCAGCAGGGAGCATCAGCGGGCGCCCTTTTCGAACTACGGCTCGGACCTTGATCTGGTCGCTCCCGGTGACGAGATTATCACCACCACCCGAACCGGGAGCTATACTCTGGCGGGCGGCACCTCCTTCTCTCACCCGATTGTGGCGGGCGTCGCGGCGCTAATGCTGTCGGCGAACCCTTATCTGACGGGCGAGCGCGTGCAGTCCATCCTGCAACAGACCGCAGTGGATATGGGACCGCCGGGCTGGGATTGGGAATATGGCTGGGGTTGTGTGAACGCCTATCGGGCGGTGATGGTCGCGCGGGGTCTCTCGCCCGAGCGGACGCCGCCCAGCGTGCGCATCACCAGCCACAGGAACGGGGAGGTGGTCAGCGGCGCCTTCTGGATCAGCTGCGAAGCCTCCGATCCGACAGGCATCTCCCATGTGGAAATATATGTGGACGACACCCGGCTGACATGGCGTTTGAACGAGCCTTATCGCGTCTGGTGGAACAGTCTGACGGTGCCGCCGGGCTGGCACACGCTCAGCGCGGTTGCCCATGATGGGGCGGGCAATCGCGGCGTGCATGCGATCCAGATTTATGTGAACAACCCGGAGGACCGCTATCCGCCCACCGTGCAGATTACAGCCATCAACGGGCAGCCGCCTGTGGACGGCATGGTTCTGCAGGGCGACGGGCTGGTGGTGGAGGTGGACGCCCGGGATGATGTGGGGGTGGTGCGAGCCGAGCTGTATGTGGACGGCGTGCGGCGATACACCACCACAGCGCCGCCGTTCACCTTCCGCGGGAGCACAGGCTCATGGTCTTCGGGCGAGCATACGCTCCGGGTGCGCGTTTACGACGGCGCAGGTCGGACGGGCGACTCGCAGCTGGTGCGGGTGATCAAGCCCTGAAAGAGAAGGGGAGGCGACCCCGCTCAGGGGTCGCCTCCCGATGCTGCGGTGTTAGAGAAGCGGAAGCTGCAACCTGCTTACTGCCGCCGATTGCCGAAGTACAAGATCTTGGCGCAATCGTGTGGCAGGCGCACCGTCCGCTCGATCGGTGTGGTATTGATCCAGCCAGGTTGCAGCACCTCCCGCACCACATAGTTGCCCGGCAGCAGACCCAGGAAGCAGAATCTGCCATCCGGACCCGTGACCGCCGTGGCGATGACAGTGTTGTTCTGCACCAGCTCGAAGGTCCAGCCGGGCAGACCGGGCTCGCCCGGATCCTGCGCGCCGTTCCCGTTCAGGTCCTCGAACTTGATGCCGCAGATGTAGCCGAGCACCGTCACGGTGAACTGGCAGGTGGCGCGGTTGCCGCAGCGGTCGGTCGCGGTGCAGGTCACGGTGGTTACGCCCAGCGGGAAGAAGCTCCCCGATGGCGGATCGCACTCCACACGCGGGTTCGGGTCGCAGTTGTCTTCCGCTTTCGCCCGGAAGGTCACCGGCACCAGGCAGTCGGGGAACTGCGCCTGCACCACGATATTGTCCGGGCAGCGCACCACGGGCGGCTGGGTGTCCTCCGTCCAGGAGACCACCACCTTCCGCGTGGTGACATTGCCGCACTCGTCCGCCGCCGCCAGGATGAACGAGCGGATACGCAGGCAGCCGAAGCTGAAGTCGCGGTAGGAGCAGGTCACCCGCACATCCGGATCGCAGTTGTCGGTGGCGGTGACGCCAGCCGCAATGTCGTCGCAGTCGGGGATGTCGGTCGGATTGCAGCCCAGATCCATATCGTCAGGCACATTGTGCAGCACTGGCGGCTCGGTGTCCTCCTTCCAGAACACAGCGACTCGGTAGTCTGCGGAGCGGTTGCCGCACTTGTCCACTGCCCAGAAGGTGAACACCTGGCGGAATCGGCAGTTGCCGATGTCCTCCACCGGTCCAGCCTCGCAGTGGAGCGTGGGCGGCTCGTGCTCGCAGTTGTCCTTCGCGTGGATATTGTGCCGCGCAATCAGCAGGTCGCAGGTCGGGCGCGTGTTGCACGGCAGCTTGTCGGTCTCAGGCACATTGTTGACCACGGGCGGCTCGGTGTCCTCGTTCCAGCGCACCCAGGTGGTGGCGGTGGAGCGATTGCCACACTTGTCAATCGCCACAATCGTGAAGGTGCGCGTCACGATGCAGCCATCCCGTACATCCTCGAAGCGGCATTCCACTGTCAGCGGTTCGTGAGGACAGTTGTCACTCACCTGGGTCTCCTGCAGGATGTCGTCGCAGTCGGGGATGTCGGTCGGGTTGCAGCCCAGATCGCGCCCCTCGGGCGGCACAATCACGG
>JBBIML010000022.1:0-43271 GCA_037444405.1 Armatimonadota bacterium | reverse complement strand
TTCAGGTGCAGTACTTCGGGCGAAACCAGCAAATGCATCTGCTTCGAGGGTGTGCCAGGCGCCGTCCTGATAGAGGATGGCGCCCTCCACCATCGTGAGGGCGACATCCTCACTGCGGGCGACCAGCACCAGCGCGGCGTACGGGTCGGGCATCTGGTTGAACGCCAGGCGATGGGTGCGCACGGCAATCACATCGGCGCGCTTGCCCACCTCCAGCGAGCCAATCTGTTCGGCAAGCCCCAGACTGCGTGCGCCCTCTAAGGTGGCGATTGCTACCCAGTCGTGCCAGCTTGGTTGGGCGGTGTAAGCGTGCGCTCGCTGCGCCAGCGCCGCAAAACGCAACTCCTCCCACAGGTCAAAACTGCCGCTGCTGACCACGCTGTCGGTGCCAAGCCCGATGCGCACGCCGCGCCGTCGCAGCTCATAAATCGGCGCGATGCCCGTCAGCAGGCGCGCGTTGGAGCGCGGGCAGTGCGCCACCGCCGCGTCGCGCTCGGCGATCAGGCGCATCTCGTACGGCTCCACCCGCACGCAGTGCACCAGCTGCGTATCCGCGCCCAGCACGCCCGCCTGATGCAGGTACTCTACGGGCGGCACGCGCGGATGCAGATAGTCGATCCCGCGCTGGGCGAACAGCTCGGCGAACGCGCCCGAACCCGAACGGGTGAGTGCGACCTCCTCCGACGATTCCGCCGCGTGAATGCTGAGCGGTAGGCTCTGCTCGCGGGCGTACCGCACCAATGCCTTCAGCAGGCTGTCGCGTACAGTGTAGACGGCGTGCGGCGCGACGCCCAGCGACACGCGCGCCGTCGCCTCATGCTTCGCCAGCGTCTTGCGCAGGGCGTCGAGCTTTGCCTCCAGCTGTTTCAGGATGGTCTCGTCGTCGGGTTCTGGCTCGATGCCGAACACCTCCTGATAGACGCGCCCGCGCAGTCCGCTTCGCGCCAGCACCTCCGCGCTCACACCCGAATCGGTGCTGTCAGCAATGAAAGTGATGCCGCTGGCGATGCACTCGGCGGCGCCCAGCATCGCAGAGGGCAGCCAGAGGTCGGCGGGCGTCTGCGCCTTCAGCTCCACCAGCGCCCGAATCCATGCGAAAAAGGGCACGCGGTCGTTCAGCCCGCGCAGAGCGGTGTATTCCAGATGGCAGTGTGCGTTCACCAGCCCCGGCATCAGAATCGCATCGCCAAAATCCAGCACATCGTTTGCCTTGCGCGTGCCGCTCCGCGGGCGCACCTCCGCAATCTGCCCGTTTTCCACCACCACCTCGCCATCCGGCAACGGCTCGCTGCTGATGGGCAGCACCCAGTTCGCTCGCAGGATCAAAGCGGGGTGTTCCATGCGCGCCACATCTCCTCCAGCGTGATGTTTTTCACATGCAGGTCGGCGAACAGGCAGTTGTAGCGGTAGCCGGGATCGGGCGGATATTCGTCCGAGAACCAGCTCTTACTGCCGTGCCACTTGCCCGTGCCATCGAACAGCATGTTAATCTGGGAACTGTACTGGAAACTGCCAACGCGCATCTGGCGGAAGGCAATCTCGGTGCGGAACAGGTAGCTGGTGCCGTAGCGCTCGTAGGAAGAGGGGCGGGTGTCAAACGGCTCGCCCGTGAAGTCCTGAATCGTGTAGCCGATGTCGGAGGGGCATCGCCAGATTTCGCGGCTCTTCTGATAGGGTTGCAACACCTCGTGCAAAAAGGGCATAAAGGGGATGAGTTGCTGCCATTGCGGGTGGTCGCGCCAGATTTGAGGCGTGTAGTAGTCGGTCGGGTCCACCGCGAACGGATAGAGGTCGTCGTGGTCGGTGGCGTACATTTCGATGGACATCCCGATCTGGCGCAGGTTGGAGAGGCACTGGCTCTGGCGGGCTTTGGCACGCGCCGTCGCAAACACAGGGAACAGCAACGCAGCCAGCACAGCAATAATCGCTATCACCACCAGCAGCTCAATCAGGGTGAACCCCGTGCGTTTCATCGTTCAACACCTGTTGCATGATACCCATTCTGTATCTTGCCCCCTGCCCTCTCCCACGCGGTGGGAGAGGGGCACAAAAAAACCTCTCCCCCTTTGTCAGAGCGGAGCGGGTATGAGTAGAGGGGTTCTCAACGATGTGGCAATTGCATGGTGAGCCGGGTGGGATTCGAACCCACGACCAACGGCTTAAAAGGCCGCTGCTCTGCCCCTGAGCTACCGGCTCGCTGTCCCAGTGAATTATACCCGCTCTGGCAGCTATCAGGTATACTCCTTTTCTGGAGGGCTATGGGATGAAGGTTGGTATTGTGGGTGGAGGCGGGCGGGTCGGCTCCAACGCCGCCTATGCCCTGCAACTCAGAGGCGCGGTCTCCGAAATCGTGTTGCTGGATGTGAATCGTGAGGCGGCAGAAGGCGAGGCGTTAGACCTGCGCCACGGCGCCGCCATGTCGCAACCCATCCGAATCTATGCGGGCGACTACGACGCGCTCGACGGCGCGAACATGGTGATTATCACCGCCGGGCTGCGCCGTCGACCTGACGAGAGCCGACTGGAGCTGATCAACCGCAATGTGGGGCTGTTCCGCGAGATTCTCGGCTCGTTGCGCGCCGTGTCGCTTGCCCCGGACGCCATCCTGCTGGTGGTGTCCAACCCCGTCGATGTGCTGACCTATCTGGCGGTCAAAGAGTCGGGACTGCCCGCCGAGCGCGTGATCGGGCTGGGCACGGTGCTGGACACCTGCCGATTCCGCTCGCTGTTAGCGGAATATTTCCAGGTGGCAGCCACCGATGTGGACGCGCTCATTCTGGGCGAGCATGGCGACTCGATGGTGCCCATCTGGAGCAGCGCGACCATCGCGGGCGTGCCCCTCAAAGACTACCCGGGCTACAGCCGGGAGAAGATGGACGCGATTTTCGACTTCACGCGGCGCAGCGGCGCGGAGGTCATTCGGCTCAAGGGCGGTGCGGGCTACGCGGTCGGCGTCGCCATCTGCGAGGTGGTGAACGCGATTGCGCGGGACAGCCGCCAGATTCTGCCCGTGTCCACCCTGCAGATGGGCGCGCTCGGCATCCGCGATGTGTGCTTCTCCCTGCCCACACGATTGGGGCGCACAGGCGTGCAGGCAATCGTCGAGATTTCGGTCAGCGACGAGGAGCGGGCGGTGTTGCAAAGCTCGGCAGGCGTGCTGAAAGAGACCATCCAGAAGGTGATGGGCTGATATGCCGCTGTATGAGTATCGGTGTCAGGCGTGTCGGCGACGGTTCACGCTGCTGTTGAGCATCGCGGAGCGGGACGAGCCGCAGACCTGCCCGCACTGCGGGGCACAGCAGTCGCGGCGGCTCGTGTCGCGCGTCGCCCGCCTGCGCACCGAAGACCAGATGCTGGACGACCTTGCCGACCGCATGGAGATGGCAGGCGACCCCGATGATCCCCGCACGATGCGCAGCTTCCTGCGCGAGATGAGCGCGGCGATGGACGAAGACCCCGCCGAGATGGAAGCCATGTTCGAAGAGGAGCTGGCGGGCGCGACGGACGATTCAGGGGACGACGAATGAGCCTTCGCCCGGAGGAGCAGGAGCTGATCGAATCGGCGCGGCAAGCGCGCGAGCGAGCCTATGCGCCCTATTCGAACTATGCGGTCGGCGCGGCAATCCGCACCGCCAACGGGCGAATCTTCACGGGCTGTAATGTGGAGAACGCCAGCTATGGGCTGAGCATCTGTGCCGAGCGTGCCGCCGTTTTTCGCGCGGTTGCCGAAGGCGCGCGCGAAATCGTGGCGCTGGCGGTCGTCACAGTGGATGGCGGCACACCCTGCGGCGCATGCCGGCAGGTGCTGATGGAGTTCACCCCGAACCCGCAGGCTGTGCCCGTGCTGATTGCCACCCCGGAACGCCTCGTGGCACGCTACACCTTAGCCGAGTTGCTCCCTCACGCTTTCAGCCTGAATCAGTAATCGTCCCAGTAGCGGCGGCGGGGCAGCAGCGCGTCGCGACCGCCCAGCAGTTTGATGGTCACCCAGCCCGCCACGAAACCCCCAATATGCGCCAGATAGGCAATCCCGGGCGACACCACAAAGAACTGCGACACGAACCAGAACACCAGAAAGAAGATCGCGGGCACCTCCACGAAGGTCAGCACGAAAAAAAGCAGCATGCAGTCCAATCGCGCATGCGGAAAGAGGAGCGCGTACGCGCCCATCACGCCCGCAATTGCGCCGCTCGCGCCCACCACCGGCACATTCGAGTTCATGTTCGGCAAAATGTGCGACCACGCCGCCAGATAGCCCCACACAATATACAGAATCAGGTAGCGCCAGTGCCCAAGCGTGTCCTCCACATTGTTGCCGAAGATCCACAGCGACCACATGTTGCCAATCAGGTGCAGCCAGCCGCCGTGTAAAAACATCGAGGTGAAGATGGTGATCTGGGGCGCAACCTCGCGCTCGATGGGCACACGCTGAATGATGCCCGGCATCACCTCCACAGGCACATAGATGACACCGGGCTGATTGCGCAGCACCTCCGCGGGTATCGCCGAGTAGTAGAGCGTGATGTGCGGGTCGAACTGCTGCATCAGGAACACGATGGTGTTGACCACTATCAGCGCCACCGTGACGATAGGGAACCGACGCGTCGGGTTATGGTCGCGTATCGGTATCAGCATCTGCCTCTCCTCGCTCTCGCCCCAGCGATTCGACGATTAGCGCGACACTCCTGCCACAGAATCAGCAGCGGATGGTCTGTTCGCGGCTGGCGCCGACGGAGATGATTCGGATCGGCACGCCCACATACGATTCGATGAACTCCAGATAGCGCTGGGCGTTTTGCGGCAGCTGGTCGCGCCGCTGGCAGTCGCTGATGTCCTCCTGCCAGCCTGGCAGCTCGGTGTAGACGGGTTCACAGCGGGCGAGGGTGAAGCCGTCGGGGATAAACCGCTCCGTAAGCCTCCCGCCCAGCCTGTAGGCGGTGCAGACTCGAAGCGCCGGCAGCCCCGACAGCACATCGAGCAGGGTAATCGCCAGCACATCAAAGCCGTTGATTCGGGCGGCGTAGCGCAGGGCGACCAGATCGAGCCATCCGCAGCGGCGGGCGCGCCCGGTGGTGGTGCCATACTCGCGCCCGCGCTCGCGAATATAGTCGCCCACCTCGTCTGCCAGCTCCGTCGGGAAGGGTCCCTCGCCCACGCGCGTGGTGTAGGCTTTCGCCACGCCCCAGATTTCGTCCAGTCGGCGCGGCGGGATGCCCGTGCCCAGACATGCGCCTGCCGCCACCGGATGCGACGAGGTCACATAGGGGTAGGTGCCGTAATCCAGATCGAGCAGGGTTCCCTGCGCGCCCTCCAGCACGATTTCACGCCCTGCATCCAGTGCGTCCATCAGCAGGGCAGGCACATCCACCAGGCATGCCCGCCACCGTTCCGCAAGGCGCATCAGTTCAGTTAGCAACGCGTCGGCGTCGAGGGGCGGCGCGTGATACACCTGCTGGAAGGTCGCGTTGCGGGTGGTCAGCACGCGCAGCAGGCGGGTTCGACAGCGTTCAGGGTCCAGTAGGTCTGCCATGCGCAGCCCGATTCGGGCGGCTTTGTCGGCGTAGGTGGGTCCGATGCCGCGGCGGGTGGTGCCAAGCCGCCCGTCGGCGCGCGATTCGCTCAGCTCGTCCAGCATACGGTGGTAGGGCAGGGTCAGGTGCGCGCCCAGCCCGATGCGCAGGCGCGAGACATCGATGCCCTGTTCCGCCAGCGCGTCCGCCTCCGACTCCAGCGCCCACAAATCCACCACCACGCCGTCGGCGATCACAGGCGTCACCTGCGGGTGCAGAATGCCAGAGGGGATCAGATGGAACTTGTAGATGTGTCCATCGGTGCAGACGGTGTGTCCGGCGTTGCTGCCGCCGGCGTAGCGTACGACAAAATCGGCATCCTGTGCGAACAGGTCGACGATTTTGCCTTTGGCTTCGTCGCCCCACTGGGCGCCCACCACCACTTTAACCGCCACGCTGTGCCTCCATGAATAGCGATGGGGCTGGGTGTGTCGCGTTGCGAAAGGGTTCTGGCGGGCGCTCAGCTGCGCTCCGCCAGCCAGCGCGGGATGCGCTCCTCCACCGTCTGCACCTGTTTTAGCCCGCGCTGGTAGGCGCGCTCCGCGCGATATTCGGGCTGCGCGTGGCGCTCCTGCACGCGCCGATAGACCGCCAGCGCGGTAATCGCGGCGGTAATCACCGCTGCGCCGAGCATCCAGCCATACCAGCAACGAGCGCGACCGTCAGAGTTGGTAGCGGCTTTCACCATCTTCACCTGTCTCGCGTGCGCGGAAAATCCGTCGCACAAACGCCAGCAGCTCCTGCGGGTTGAACGGCTTCGTTAGGTACATATCGACGCCTTCCTGATACCCGCGGAACACATCCATGTCCTGCGCCTTCGCGGTCAGCATAATCACGGGCAGCTCCGCCGTCTCCGGATCGCGCCGCAGGTGGCGCAGGACCTCAAAACCGTCCATATAGGGCATCATCACATCCAGCACGACCAGATCGGGCTTCTCGGAAGCCACCTTCTCCAGCGCTTCCTTCCCGTCGTGTGCCGTGACGACCTGATAGCCCTGACGCTCCAGGTTCACCTGAATCAGGCGCACAATGTGTCGCTCGTCATCTACCACCAGAATCTTCTTCATTCCGCTTCGTCCTCCACACCATTCTATTGTACCCTATCCGCATGCCTTCTGTCGGTGCGCTGGCGCGTCAGGTTCCCGATTAATTATCGGGTTTTGCAGTGCGTTTTTGCAGGAGAGTGGCTTCGGGGCGCGAAAAGGACGATTCGCTATGCGTGTATGGCTCTGGATGCTGGGTTTATGGCTTGGTGGCTTGGCGTGGGATGGGTCTGGCAGCTCGCTGGGACCCGTGTACACGGCGTCGCGCGAGCGACCGCTCACCACGAAGGGCGTTTACGCGATTGTTAATGCGACGGTTCATCCGATCAGTGGCGCGACGATAGAGGGCGCGACGGTGCTGATTCGCGACGGGCGCATCGAGGCAGTGGGCGCGCAGGTGAGCGTGCCGCCCGACGCGCAGGTGTACGATGCGAAGGGGCTGCACCTCTATCCGGGCTTCATCGATGCCAGCACCACGCTGGGGCTGACCGAGGTCGGCTCCGTGCCTGCCACCAACGATACCGCCGAGACGGGCGCGTTCAACCCGAATGTGCGCGCCGAAATCGCCATCAACCCCGATTCGGAGCTGATCCCTGTCGCCCGTGTGAACGGTATCACCACGGCGGTGGTCGCGCCCAGCGGCGGCGTGCTGTCGGGCATGGGCTGCGTGATCAATCTGGACGGCTGGACATGGGAAGACATGTGCCTCAAGACACCGATTGGGGTCTTTGTGAACTTCCCATCGCCGTCGGGCGAGGCGGGTCAGTCGGCGGAGTCGCGTCTGCGCGACTGGGAGAGCCGCATGCGACCGCTGCGTGAGTTTTTCGAGAGCGCGCGCCGCTACGCCCGCGCTCGTAGCACCGAAGGCAAAGATGGCGTACCCCTGCACGAGCGCGACCCGCGCTTCGAAGCGATGCTACCCATCCTGGAGGGCAGGCTGCCGCTGTTTGTGCGCGTTACCAGTGCGCTGGGCATTCAGGCAGCCGTCCGCTGGGCGGAGGAAGAGAAGGTGCGAATCGTGATTGTGGGTGGCGACGAGGCATGGAAAGTCGCCGACTTACTGCGCGAAAAGGGTGTGCCCGTGATCTTACAGCGCGTGCATCAGCTCCCTCGCAGCGAGGACGCGCCGTATGACGAGCCGTTTACCGAGCCGCGCCTGCTCCACGAGAAGGGCGTGCTGTTTTGCATTGCCAGCGCGGATGACAGCAATGTGCGCAACCTGCCTTACCATGTGGCGACGGCGGTCGCCTTCGGATTGCCCTATGAAGAGGGTCTGAAAGCCATCACGCTCTACCCTGCGCGCATTCTGGGGCTGGAGCATCGGCTCGGCACGATTGAACCCGGCAAAGACGCGAATCTCGTTCTCACCACGGGCGACCCGCTGGACATCCGCACGCAGGTGCGCCAGGTGTGGATTGCTGGGCGCCCCATCGAGATGACCAGCAAGCACATTCGGCTCTACGAGAAGTATCGCGCCCGCCCATAAAAGGGGCCTCATTTTACCGACCCCTGAGGGTGTTCGAAAAATCCAACCAGAGGCAAGGCTGCCCCTCACCCGTACCCTCTCCCCCGCCTGCAGGGGAGAGGGTTGGGGTGAGGGGGCTTCACTCAGGTCGATATTATGCCCCAAATTTTCGAACAGCCCTCCGACCCCTTGACAAGACATAGGGGATATAGGGTATTATGTAAGGCGTCGGGTGGCCCCATGGTCTAGCGGTCTAGGACGCCTGGTTCTCAGCCAGGAGGACGGGGGTTCGAATCCCCCTGGGGCTACCATCTTTTTTAGGGTTCCAGCCCGCGCTCCTTGAGGTACTCCCGATAGACCGCCACCGCCTGCGGCATGGTGCTGGTCAGCTGCATGATGCCGCTCACGCGCCCTCTGGGCTGAATCTTGCGCTGTGTGAACGCCATCATCGCGTTCTCCTGACCCGTGTAGAGTTTGTGGAACAGGTCGGCGGTCAGGGTCAGCGCGGCTTCCTCCTCGCCTTCAGGCTTTTCGGTGCAGAGTTCGAGCTTGCCCCCGCGCGTGTCGATCCAGAAGTCGATATCGGGCTGACGGATGTGGATGGCGATGAGCATATCGAGCTTCTGCCAGCCCTCCCGGATCACATCCACCGCGCGCAGTCGCTCAATGAATCCCAGCACAAACGCCTTCGCCTGCTCCGCGTCCTTGTATGGAAATCCCATCGTTGCTCACCTCCGTTGCTCATGATTCGCTCACCCGCTCGCTTCTCCTGCCCGGAATCGACTGAAGGGTCAGTTGACCTGCGTCGGCTATCGTGGCAGGTGCGTCTCGCCCCTGCTTGCCTGGTCGGGACACTCAAGCCGCTCAGGTACACTCTATAGTTGCATGTTGCCCGTCTGGCTACAGGCGTTGCGGGGTGGATTGCCTGAGTGGGATGGGGGTCGTCCGCTGGTGTGGCGCGAGGTGTGTTCGGAGTCGGCGCCTGTGCTGACAACAGCGCTGATGGCTGACCAGCAAGCCCCTGTGCTGATTCTGACCCCCTCGCTGGAGCGCGCCGAGCAGTGGCTGGCGATCCTGCTGCGGCTCGGCGTCCCCGAATCGCGCCTGATGCGTGTGCCATCAGGTTTGACGCCCGTGATGGAGCCGACAGGTGTGGAGCTGGAGGTTCTGCATGAGCGAGTGCGCGCGCTGCGGGCGCTCTATCGGGGCGAATCGGTCATCGTGATTGCTCCGCTTGCTGCCGCCCTGCAACGCACGATGCCCCCCGCGATGTTTGAACGATTGCTGTTAGCCCTCGCCGCTGTTGAGGATGGCGAGGGAGCATCCGAACCCCTCTCCCCTTTTGGGGGAGAGGGTGCGGGTGAGGGGGCATTGCGAGGCGGGACGCCCCAGCCCTACATTTCCCCTGACGCGCTCATCCAGCAGCTGATGGTGAGCGGTTATGAGCATCAGGAGCCAGTGCGGTTGCCAGGTCAGTTCGCGCGGCGGGGCGGGATTGTGGATGTGTTCCCGATGGGTGCGAATGCACCTGTGCGCATCGAGTTCTTCGGCGATGAGATTGTTAGCATCCGCCGTTTTGACCCCGCCACGCAGCGATCGGTCGCCAGCCTGCGCGTGGTGCGCATCCCGCCCGCCCGCGAGGTGCCGATGGGCAATCCGGAGCTTGCCGAACGCATCCGCGCCGAATGGGAAGCCCGGATCGCGCTCCAGCCGAAGGCTCTGCAACCCGCTCTGCGCGAAAATCTGGAGGCGGACCTGCATCCCCTGTCGCAGGGCGCGCCGTTTGACCGGCTGGAACTCTATCTGCCGTGGCTGGTGGTGGAGCGCGCCTGCCTGCTGGACTACCTGCCCGCCGATGCGGTGCTGATTCTGGAGGAGCCGCTCCGCCTGCAGATGGCATATGAGCGGCTGATGGACGACCTTCAGCAAGCGTTGGCGTCGCGTGCATCGCGCGGCGATATTATCCCGCTCCAGGCGGACGCCTATCTGGAGCCGATTCAGAAGCTTGATTTGCATGCGCGCACGCTGGTGCTGACCAGCGAGGGCGGTATCCCGATTGGCACGCGCTCGCTGGAGACGACGCGCGGGCGGCTACCTGACCTGTGGAACAGCCTGCGCCGCTGGCACGAGGCAGGCTACCAGATTGTTATCGCGACCGACCGCCCCAATCAGGTGAAGCACGCCCTGCGCCAGGCGGAGCTGCCCTTCATGGACACCGATATGGAGTGCGGAAGCCCCGCTTCCGCAGTCCAAACCGATGGGGCGTCGCGCCCGCTGCTGCTCTGGCGGGGCAATCTGGGCGGTGGTTTCGTGTGGGACAGCCAGCGGTTCGCGCTCATCACCGACGCGGAGCTGTTCGAGCGCAATCGCCTGCGCCTGCCGCCCCGCCGATTTAACGAGGGCGTGCCCATCACCTCCATTATGGACCTCCAGCCCGGCGACTATGTGGTGCATCTCTATCACGGCATCGGCATCTTTCGCGGACTGACCACGCTGGAGCGCGATGGGGTCAAGCGCGATTACCTGCTGATTGAGTACGCGCACCCCGACCGCATCTATGTGCCGACAGACCAGTTAGACCGCATTCAGAAATATATTGCGCCCGATGATAAGCCGCCCGAAATCCATCGGCTCAACAGTGCGCTGTGGACACGCCGCGTGGCGCAGGCACGCCGCAGGGCGAAGGAGGTGGCGCAGGAGCTGGTGCGCCTCTATGCCCTGCGCGAGAAGGCGACCCGCCCGCCCTGCGACCCCGACACACCTTGGCAACAGGAGATGGAGGCGGGCTTCCCTTACCTCGAAACGCCCAGCCAGATGCAGGCGATTCAGGAGGTCAAGCGCGATCTGGAATCGCCCCATCCGATGGATCGGCTGCTGGTGGGCGATGTGGGCTTCGGCAAGACGGAGGTCGCCCTGCGAGCCGCCTTCAAAGCCATCATGTCGGGTCGACAGGTCGCCCTGCTGTGCCCCACCACCGTGCTGGCGTATCAACACTGGCAGACCTTCACCGAGCGGTTCGAACCGTTCGGCATCCAGGTCGCGCTGTTGAGCCGGCTCATCACGCCTGCCGAGCAGCGGCGCATCCTGCACGGGCTGAAGACGGGCGCCATCGATATGGTCATCGGCACGCACCGCCTGCTCTCTAAAGATGTGCAGTTTCACAATCTGGGGCTGGTGATTATCGATGAGGAGCAGCGGTTCGGCGTGATGCAGAAGGAGCGGTTCAAGCAGTTGCGCGGCGCGGTCGATGTGCTGACGATGAGCGCGACGCCCATCCCGCGCACGCTCTATATGGCGCTCACCGAGATCCGCGATATGAGCCTCATCACCGACCCGCCGCCGGGGCGGCTCCCTATCCGCACCTATGTTCTGCCCTACACGGAGTGGACGGTGCGCGAAGCGATTCTGCGTGAACTCCAGCGCGACGGGCAGGTGTTCTATGTGGTGCCGCGCGTGCAGGGCATCCAGCATGTGGCGGAGCGGCTCCAGCGGCTGGTGCCCGGCGCCCGAATCGCAGTCGCGCACGGGCAGATGCCTGCCGCCCGAATGGAGGCGACGGTGCTGGACTTCTATCGGCACCGCTACGATGTGCTGGTCAGCACGACGATTGTCGAGAACGGGCTGGACATGCCAAATGTGAACACGCTGATTGTGGAGGGCGCGGAGCGGTTCGGGCTGGCGCAGCTCTATCAGTTGCGCGGGCGCGTCGGGCGCAGTGACCGCCAGGCGTACGCCTACTTCCTGTTCAAAGCGGGCAAGCTCAGCGAGAAGGCAGAAGAGCGTCTGCAGGCGCTCAGGGAGTTCTCCCATCTGGGTTCGGGCTTCGCACTGGCGATGCGCGATCTCGAAATCCGCGGCGCGGGCAACCTGCTGGGCGAGGAACAGCATGGCGCGATGCGCATGGTCGGCTTCGAACTCTATCAGGCGATGTTGCGCGACGCCATCCGCCACCTGCGCAACGGGGAGACGCACTGGTCGCTGGATGCGCCCCTGCAGGAGGAGCTGCCGCCCGCCCAGCTGCCGGTAGACGCCTACATCCCTGCCGATTACATCCCCGATGTGGCGCAACGGCTGGGCTACTACAAGCGCATCGCGGGCAGCCGCACACGCGAGGAGCTGAAAGACCTCGTGCGCGAGCTGCGCGACCGCTACGGGCAGTTGCCGCCGACCGTGCGCAACCTGTTGCGCATTATGGAGGTGCGCATTCTGGCGCATGCGGTGGGCGCCGCCAGCCTGCAGGCAGAGGGCAATCGGCTGATAGTTGATTTCAAGCCTGAACGGCGGCTGAAAGCGCGCTGGCAGACGGCGTTGCAGCGGCAGTTTGCCTTTATCCGCACACGCCCCGAAAAGATGAGCCTGCCTCTCACCGCCCAGCCGCTGGAGACGCTCCTGACCGTGCTGACGGCGCTCCAATCGCTCCAGGTGGGGGAAAGAGGCTAATAACTCCCTCTCCCCCACTGGGGAGAGGGATTAGACTCCCATCGCTCACAGCACGAGAGAGGAGTTGGGGGAGAGGGGCTGGGGGTGAGGGCGCTCACCGCAACCATGCTGACAGGCAGGGAAGGCGGGATGCAGGCAGAAGTTCTGGCTTATGGCGCGCGATTTTCCAGTGGTGGCGCGATATGGGCGCTCGCGCCTGCGGGCGATAGCGATGCCAGTGGGCGGCATCGGCACGGGCTGCTTCGCGCTCACAGGCGATGGTGCACTCACCGACTGGCAGTTGATGAGCCGTCCGCATCGGGGCTGGCGACCGCCTTACGCCCATCTGCTGCTGTGGGTTCGCACGCCGCGCGGGCAGACCTATCTGCGCGTGCTGGAGGGCATCACACGGCTCCATCTGGACGCCGATCACGGCGTGCCGCAGGCGCTGGGCGGTATCCCGCGCATGCGGGCAGTGAGTTTCGAATCGGCGTACCCGTTCGGGCGCGTCCACCTGCGTGATCCGAGCCTGCCCATCGAGGTCGCCCTCACCGCCTTCAACCCGCTCATCCCCGAAGCGACGGACGATTCCAGCCTGCCGTTTGGCATGCTTAGCGTGCAGGTATCCAATCGGGGTTCTGCGCCGCTCGCGGTGTCGCTGACTTTTGTGCTGACCAGCTTCATCGGCAGTGATGGGGTCGTGAGCGACCTGCGCGGCAATCGTACAGAGTTCGCGCAGGTGGCAGGCTGGCAGGGGCTTCTTTTCTGCAAGGAGCCGGAGCAGCGGTCGCCGCGCTGGGGCACGCTCGCCCTGCTGAGCGAACGCCCGGCGGTGGCGGCGCGCCGATGGGCGTTCCGCGACCGCGCATGGAACCGCGAACTGCTCGGACTGATCGATACCCTGCTGACTGACGGGGCGATTGCCGATGCGGCGCCCGATGAGCCGTGCCCGCCCAGCGACGAGCATGGCTGGAACAGCTCGCTCTCCGTGCCGTTCGACCTGCCCGCAAAGAGCCAGCAGACGGCGCGGTTCCTGCTCTGCTGGCACTTCCCGTACCGCGACCTGCGCGAGCTGGGCTGGTGGCAGGGCAGCGAGCGCGACGACCCCATCGTGCGCAACCATTATGCCCTACGGTTCCGCGACGCGCTAACGGTGGCGCAGGCGGTCATCCCGCGCCTGTCGGAGCTGGAGCAGCGAACGCTGGCGTTCGTGCGCTCGGTCATTAAGCGCGCCCGGCACCCCGCCTTCGCCGAATCGGCGCTCAACTGCCTGAGCGTGTTGCGCAGCCCGACCTGCTTCCGGCTGGAGGATGGCACTTTTTGCGCCTTCGAGGGCTGTAATGCGACGACGGGCTGCTGTTATGGCTCCTGCACGCATGTGTGGAACTACGAGGAGGCGCTGTGCGCGCTCTTCCCGGACCTTCACCGTTCGATGCTGGAGAGCCATCTGCGCTACGGGCTGACAGCGGACGGGGCGCACCGCTTTCGGCTCGACCTGCCGCCGGGCACAGCACGCTTCAACCGCGCCGCCGCCGATGGACAGATGGGGCTGATTGTGCGCGCCTATCAGCAGTATCGGCGCGAAGGCGATGAAAAGTGGCTCCGACAGGTCTATCCGACATTGAAGCAACTGCTCGCCTTCGCCTGGGTGCCCGGCGGGTGGGACGCCAATCGGGACGGCGTGATGGAGGGCGCCCAGCACAACACCTACGATGTGGAGTTTTTCGGACCCAATCCCTCGTGTGGCACATGGTATCTAACAGCGTTGCGGGCGATGGAGCAGATGGCGCTCGTTATCGGCGATGCCGCCTTCGCCCGCGAATGCCGGCGACTCTTTGAGCAGGGTAGCCAGTGGATGGACGCGAACCTGTTCAACGGCGACTATTATGTTCAGCGGTTTCAGCGACCGCAGGAGCCGCCCCATCCGATGACGACCGCGCTCCAGCCCGATGACCCGCTCTGCCAGCACTATCAGGTGGGCGACGGCTGCCTGATCGATCAGCTGGTGGGTCAATACAAGGCGAACCGGGTCGGGCTGGGCGACCTGCTGCGGCGGGATCATATCGTTCAGGCGCTGCGTTCCATCTATCGCTTCAACTTCCGTCGCGGATTCCATCGGCATTACAACCACATGCGCACCTACGCGCTGGGCGACGAGTCGGGCGTGCTGATCTGCTCCTATCCGCGTGGGGGGCGTCCCGCAGTGCCGTTTCCCTACTGGGCGGAGTGCTGGACAGGGCTGGAGTATCTGTTTGCGCGGCTGCTGCTGGATTACGGGCTGGAGGCAGAGGCGCAGGCGGTGGTGGAGGCGGTGCGCGCCCGCCATGATGGCGCGCGACGCAACCCCTTCAA
The DNA here is from genome assembly GCA_037444405.1 of Armatimonadota bacterium. Classification (GTDB taxonomy): domain Bacteria; phylum Armatimonadota; class Fimbriimonadia; order Fimbriimonadales; family GBS-DC; genus HRBIN15. The sequence continues at coordinate 28,422 of JBBIML010000022.1, read as the reverse complement.
CGAGCCAGAATGCGGCAGCTACTACGCACGCTGCATGTCCGCTTGGTCGCTGGTGGGGTAGGGGCGCATCGCCATGCGCCCCTGCTTATTCGGCAGGTGGCAGCGGCTCGCCTGTCAGGCGGCGATAGGCTTCGCGATACTTGTCGGCGGTTTTCTGCACGATGTCGGGCGGCAGAGGCGGCGCGGGCGGTTGCTTGTTCCAACCGATCGATTCGAGGTAGTCGCGCACGAACTGCTTATCATAACTGGGCTGGGCGCGACCGGGCTGATAGAGCGCGGCATCCCAGAAGCGTGAGGAATCGGGCGTCAGCACCTCGTCAATCAGCAGAATACGCCCGCCGTCATCCAGACCGAACTCGAACTTGGTGTCGGCGATAATGATGCCGCGCGCGAGCGCGTATTCGGCAGCCTCGTGGTAGAGGCGCAGGCTCAACTCGCGCAGCTGGCGGGCGTAGTCTGCGCCGACGATATGCGCCATTTGCTCAAAGGAAATATTTTCGTCGTGTCCGCTGTGGGCTTTGGTGGCGGGTGTGAAGATGGGTTCGGGCAGGCGTTCCGATTCGCGCAGTCCTGCGGGCAGGTGGATACCGTGCAGGGTGACGGGTTGCTCGCGCTGGGCGCCGCCTGCCTGCAGATACTCTTTCCAGAGCGAGCCAGCGAGGTAGCCGCGCACGACGCACTCCACAGGGAACGGCTTCGCCCGTCGCACCAGCATCGTGCGCCCTATCAGCAGGGGACGATAGGCGTCCACATCGGGCACGCCCACTCGCTGAAGCGCGTCGGCAATCGCGCTCCAGTCGGTGCTGATCAGGTGATGGGGCATCCACGGTTCGAAGCGATGGAACCAGAACGCGCTGAGACCGTTCAGAACGCGCCCCTTGTCAGGGATGGGCGTCGGCAGCACCACATCGAACGCCGAGAGGCGGTCGGTGGTAATCATCAGCAGGGCATCGTCCAGCGCGTAAGTGTCGCGCACCTTGCCCCGCGTATAAAGCGGCAGAGGAAGTTGGGTTTCTTTGACCATTGTGAAGAAAGGTAGCCCAGCAGGGAAGTTCTTGAAAGGGTAAAAGGGCACTTGCAAAAGTCGCAAATTAAGCGTGATAGCGGGCTTACCGCCGAATGGCCAGTGCGTCTCGACGCGGTAAATGCGCCTGTTGCGTGGTGGGGGAGACCGCAGCTCCTGCACAATCTCTTCCGTGATTTCTAATCCAAAATAACTTTTAGTGCCTGTAGAGATACCGATTAAGCCTGCCCGGTCTCCTCCTTTAATCTTCTCAGCTAAGCGCTGGAATTTCTGGTCGCGCAGATCGCATCTGTTTGTTTGCTTCCAGTAGGATAAAGCACCTTTTTGGGTGGGATAGTCTGTTAGCACATCCAGCCACCAGATTTCGCCTGCGGGTGTTTGAAGGCGCAGGTCGGCTTCTTCCGAGATTTGATGCCCACGCAGAAGTTGCCGCTGGGCATCTGCACCTGCAGGCTCACACTCATAACCTGATTTGCGCAACTGCTGTATCACCACATCTTGCATAACCCATCCCAATACCACATTGGCAGCATAGGTGCGCGCGTCGCGATGATTGCGGTGGTGACGTGTGCCTGTAATCTTTTCTTCAAGAATTTTCCGATCGTCTTCTGTCCACGAGTCAACCAATCCGAGCAATCGCAGCAAAAATTCACTATCGGGATATTTGCTGACCACCTGCTCCACGCTCAGTTCAATCTCATCAAGCAAAGTGTTCATCAAGCGAATCTTGTGTTCTATATCTTCCCATCGTTGTGCCATTCTTTCACCTCATAAAAAAGTTTTACTCTATATCTTCTAACAGAGAGATTTGACGGTTGCGCAGGCGATTAACGGCTTCTGCCGCGATCTCCGGGTTGATCTCGTACCCGATGCCGTTCCGACGCAGATCGATGCATGCCAGCAGTGTTGTGCCTGAACCCATGAACGGGTCCAGCACCGTTTCGCCCACAAAACTGTAAGCTTTAATGAGCCTGTAGGGTAACTCATAGGGGAATGGCGCCACATGATTGCGCTGATCGCCACTGCCTTCAGGCTTTATGAGCCACACATCGCTCTTTTTGAGCATAATCCAGAACTCCCTGTCAAGTTTCGATTCCTCACGCTGCCGTTCGGTGAGATGCGCATATTTCTTGAAGCCTTTAGGTTCGGGTTTCTCAAACTCCAGAATGAACTCATGCATATGATTGATGAGGATGCCTCCAGGGTAGGGATAAGTTCCGAAGTGTGCCCGTACAGAGTTCGTTTTGTGCCACACAATATCGCGCTTGAAAATGAAGCCGATTCGCTCGCACAGGTCGATGGTTTTGCCCATCAGGTTCAGCGTGCGAAAACTGCCATCTGCCATTCGGATGGGGAGATTCATAATATTGATGAAGGCTTTGCGCCCTGGCTGAAGCACGCGATAGACCTCCTGCCAGACCAGGGCAATCTGTTCGAGCCACTCCTCCAGCGAATGGATATTACCGAGATCGCCCTCGATAGGCTCGCGGGCGTACATTTTCGTGCTGAAATAGGGGGGTGAAGTGATGACCAGATGGATGCTGTTGTCCTCAATCTCTTTCATCGATTGCGCATTTTTGACATAGATTCGCTGGGTTGTGCCGTTGAGGGTCAGCGTGGTGCTTTCTGACAGGGACGGCTGCTGCTGGAGACTGGTGAGCCAGGCGAGGTTCTGTTTGAGTGTTTCGAGGTCGCGCAATCGGAAGCGTTTTTGCCCGCTGGCAGCGACGAACGCTGGCAGGCGTCCTTCTATTACGAGACGGTGAACGGTGCGCACGGAGACGCCCAGAAACTTCGCCGCCTCTATAGCGGACAGGTAGACCCGATTCGCATAGTCGTGCGCGTCCATAGGCTCCCCATACAGTTTACCCTGCTCCTGGCTATGAGATGGGTTCGTAGCAGACCCAGACGGGGCAGGGGGCGTGGCGCAGCACATAGGCGACCGTGCCGTAGCCGAGCGGGTTCTCCAGCGGCAGCAAATGGCGACGGTCGGTCAGCACCAGCAGGTCGACATCCAGCTCCTCCGCTTCGGAGACCAGCCCGCTGCCCGCGTCGCGCGCCTGCACAATATCGGCGGCGGCAATCACGCCCTCGCGCTCGGCGATGCGCTCCGCCTCCAGCAGCAGCTGCTCCGCCTGCTGTAAGCCTGTCGGTTCGGGCGCGTCGACCTGCTCGCTGAACGGCACGGTCAGCACATAGACCAGCCGCAGGTTGGCGCGGGTCTGCCTGGTCAGGCGGCAGAGCCAGCGCAGAACCCGCCGATCCTCCTCCGTGCCCCGATATGCCATCAGAATTGTGCGTGCCATCGGCGGTTATCGCTCCAGGAAGTAGCGCACGGTGGTGACGACCACCTTCGGCTTGCGCATCAGGGCAAGGCGCAGCATCCACGCCGACTGATTGTGCAGTAAGTGGTGCCACCACCGCTTCGGATAGAACTCCGGGATAATCACGGTCAGCAAATCCAGTTGCTCGCGTTTGATCAGCTCGTCGATATAGTCCTCGATGGGTTCAACGAGCGAGCGGTGTTCCGAATCGATGATTTTGAGGGGGATGTCGGGCACATGGCGGTGCCACTCCTGCTGCATTTTTTCGGCGGCGGGGGTAACGAGCTGGAGGGTGGCTTCATCTTTGGTGCGGCGCAGCACGCGGCGGTAGATGGCGGGCGGGCGCGGGTCCACATTCACATGCAGGGCTTCGATCTGGTCGGTTGGGGCGATCTGGCGGGCGTAATCGAGCGCCTGCAGCACGCCCCGATGCACGCTGGGCACCAGCACCAGCACGCGATGGCGGCGCACCCCCGATGCAGGCGCCTGCTCATCGGGGCGCAGCTGAACCCGCAACTGCATGTAATGCTCATGCACCCTGTACATCAGGTAGATGAGCGTGCCAATCGCGACGACGGTCATCCACGCGCCATAGCGGAAGTTGACTATTAGCTGAGTAAGGAACACCATGCAGGTGACGGTTGCGCCGAAGCCGTTGATGAGCATGCCCAGTTGCCAGCGTGGTGGACGCACGCGCAGGAAACGACGCGCCATCCCCGCCTGCGAAAGCGTGAACGAGATGAACACACCCACCGCATAGAGCGGAATCAGCGAGTGTGTGTCGCCCCGAAAGTAGATAATCAGCAGAGCGGACACGAGACCCAGCAGCAGGATACCGTTATTGAACACCAGTCGGTCGCCCAGATTGGCTAACTGGCGCGGGGCATAGCGAGCGTTCGCCAGAATCGAACTCAGGCGCGGGAAGTCGGCGTAGGCGGTGTTGGCGGCAAGCACCAGGATCGCCATCGTGGCAATCTGCACCAGATAGTAGAACCACTCGAACGGCGTGCCCTCCAGGATGGTGCGCGCCAGTCGCGAGTTGAGCGTCTCCACGATCTGACCGTTCTCCACGCGCGGCACCACCTGATAGTGGCTGGCAAGGTAGGTGATGCCCAGCACCAACCCCGACAGAATGAACGCCATCAGCAGCAGGGTGGTCGCCGCATTGCGCGATTCGGGCGGTTTGAACGCCTGCACGCCGTTGGAGATGGCTTCCACGCCCGTGAGCGCGGCGCAACCACGCGCGAACGCGAGCGCAATCACCATCAGGCTCAGCCCTGTGGTCGCGCCAAAGTAGGGCGCGGGCTGTAAATCGCCCGTGAAGCCGCGCCAGAGACCGAGCAGGATCAGCACGCCGAACACCAGCACGAAGCCGTAGGTCGGCGGGGCGAACACATAGCCCGATTCACGCGCGCCGCGCAGGTTCACCAGCGTCATGAAGGCGATAAACAGCACATTGAGCGGCACGCGATAGGGCAACAGTGCAGGCACTGCCGACACAATCGCGTTCACGCCCGCCGCGATGCTCACCGCGACGGTCAGCACATAGCCCACCAGCAGCGCCGCCGCCGCCAGCAGACCCCAGAACTCGCCCAGATTCTCACGCGCCACATTGAACGCGCCACCGCCCTGCGGATAGGCATGAACTGTCTGACGATAGGAGAACACCACGATAAACAGCAGCGCCACGATTGCCAGCGAGATGGGGAACGCCAGCTTCAATCCCGCCTCACCCGTCGCCCACAGCACCATCACCATCTCCTCCGTCGCGTAAGCCGATGAGGAGATGGCATCCGAGGCGAACACAGGCAGTGCAAGCCACACAGCGAGCCGCTCATGACGCGCGCGGCGCGTCGATAACGGCTGACCGATCAGCAACCGCCAGACACGACCCAGCATCGATTTCGACGCTGAAGTATACCCGCAGGTGGGGTATAATAACCCCGTGCAACGCCTGACGGGTATTGAGACCGAGTACGGCTTATATGTGGAGGGTCGAGGGGTCGCAGACCAGCTGATGGAAGCGGTTGGCGTGGTGCGCAGTTGCCCCCTGCCCGCCGTGCGAAGCTGGGACTATCGCCTGGAAGACCCTCGCCGCGATATGCGCGGCTTCCGCGTGGAGCATCTGGAAGTGGACCCTCACGATGCGCAGATTGAACGCGAGCATCCCGTGCCGCTTTCGGAGCGTGAGGTGCGCTCCGACCACGCGCTGGGCAACGGCGCACGGCTCTATAATGACCACGCCCACCCCGAATACGCCACCCCCGAATGCCGACGCCTGCTGGATTTAATCGCGCACGATAAGGCAGGCGAGCGCATCGTGCTTGCATGCGCCCGCGCCTACGAACGCCAGACAGGCAACCGCCTGACCCTCTACAAGAACAACAGCGACCATCATGGCAGCAGCTACGGCTGCCACGAGAGCTACTCAACGACGCGCGAGGTGCCGTTCGAGGTGCTGGTGGCGAACATGCTCCCGTTTCTGGTGACGCGCATGCTCTATGCGGGCGCGGGCAAGGTGGGCGTCGAGGCGGAGCCGAACCCGCGCGTGCCGTTCCAGCTCTCGCAGCGCGCCGACTTCTATATGGACATTATGAATGTGGAGACGCTCTATCGGCGCCCCATCTTCAACACGCGGGACGAGCCACACGCGCCGATGCGCCGCTACCGGCGCCTGCATGTCATCTGCGGCGACGCGAACATGAGCGAGTATGCCACCGCGCTCAAGGTGGGCACAACCGCACTCGTGCTGGACCTCACCGAATTGGGCTGGCGCACCCCGCTCTCCATTCCGAACCCTGTGCGCGAGGCGCAACGCCTCTCGCGCGACACCGACCTCAAATGGCTGGTGGAGACCGATATGGGCGCCATGAGCGCGATTGATATCCAGCGTGCCTACTGGCAGGCGGCGAGCGAGCGATTCGCGGGGCGCGACGCCGAGACCGACTGGCTGCTGCGCGAATGGCAAACCGTGCTGGACCTTCTGGAGACGGACCCTGAACGGCTCGCCGACCGTATCGACTGGGTTGCCAAGCGGCAACTGTTGACCCTCTATGTTGAATCGGAGGGGCTTTCGTGGGACGACCCGGCACTTTTTGCCCTCGATCTGGAGTATCATAATGTGGACCCCGAACAGGGTCTCTATTACGCGCTGGTGGAGCAGGGTCAGATGCTCACGCTGGTGAGCACGGAGGCGATTGAGCAGGCGGTGCATCAGCCGCCGCTAGACACCCGCGCCGCCATTCGCGGGCTGTGCATCCAGCGATTCGCGGAGCAGATTGAAACACTCAACTGGGAGCGGATCCTGTTGCGCGATGGCAATCAGAGCGCACGGCTCGATCTGAGCCGATTGATTGAGATAGACCTGCGCGAGCTGAGCCGCCGTCTGACGACGGCTCCCGATATCACGACCTTCGTCAGGATGGTCAAGGAGGTTCAATCATCATGATCTGGCAAGCGGAAGAACGATTGCGGCGCCCGATTCCACAGGAGCCGCTGACCAAACCGGGGAGCGATGGGGATGGTCCCTCACGCCCCGATGTGCGTCGACCCGAAACGAACGAGCTGCTGAAGCGCATGCGGCGCATCGATCCTGAGCAGGCGCGCCGCTATCGCCAGCGCAGCGGTGAGTAGCATGGGAGCGCATCAGGGCGATTTTGCGAGCCTGCTGAAAGAGTGGCAGGTGCAGACGGGGATGACACTCCCCCTGTTCGCGAGCGCCGATACTGCTCGCGCCGTCAGTCCGCCCGCGACCGAGACGCCCGTCGCGTCCACACCGACCCTGCTGGAGATCCACGGCACCACCGTGATCGCGGTGAAGTTCAAAGGCGGCGTGCTGAATGTGGGCGACCGCCGTGCCACCGCCGCGAACGCCGTGATGTACGACCGCGCCGATAAGATTATCCCGCTCGATGACTCGACGCTGATTGCGATTGCGGGCGCGTACGGGCGGGCGATGGAGGTGGTGCGCTACCTGCGACACGCCTTCAAATATTACGCTCGCAGCCAGCTGCAGCCGATGAGCCTCGACGGCAAACTGCAGGAGGTGAGCCGCGTGCTGGCGTCCAACCTGCCGAACGCGCTCAGCGGGATCGGGCTGTTCATCCCCATTTTGAGCGCGTACGACCCCGACCAGGACGCGGGGCGCATCTTCTTCTTTGATGCGAGCGGTGCCCGCTTCGAAACGCCCGACTTCGGCGCGGCTGGCTCCGGCGCAGAGCGTATCCGCGGCGTGTTCGACTATATCGCCCGCACCAAAGGCGCCTTCAGCGAGCGCCCCCTGGAAGAGGTGCTGCAGGAGGCGCTGCTGCTGCTCGATATCGCGGCGGATCTGGATGCCGCGACGGGCGGCATCGACAAAGTGCTGCCCACCGCCCGCTATGTGAACCGCGAGGGCGTGTTCGAAGTGCCCGAATCGACGCTCAAAGACCTTGTGAACTCCCTGCGCGGAGGCTAACCGATGCTTACACCCTACGACTTTCAGGAGAACATTCAGCAACGCGCCCAGTATATCCGCAATCGCTTGCAGGCGGGCAGCCCCGTGATTGGCATCAGCTACGATAACGGCATCCTGCTGCTGACCACGCGCCGACGCGGGCGCAAGGTGTTCGAAATCTATGACCGCCTGATGTTCTCGGCGATGGGCAATCAGGCGGATGTGGAGTCGTTGCGGCTGGCGGCGATCGATTTCGCGCATCAGGAGGGCTTCGTGCGCAGCCCTGATGATGTAACGGTGCAGCGGGTGGTGGGCTTCGCGCTCAGCCCCGCGCTCAAGAAGGCGTTCGGCGACCCACTCACCACGCCCTTTGTGGTGCGCGCCCTGTTCGCCGAGCTGCACGCCACACCCGACAGCGACCTGTTCTATATCCTCAACTACGATGGCGAGTTCATGCCGTCCGAGCGGTTCGCCGCCATCGCCGGCACAAGCCACGCCGAAGAGCTGACGAACAATTATCTTCGCGAGTCGCTTGCCAGCACGCCCACCTTCGAGAAGGTAATCCCTATCGCACTGATGGCGTGGGGCATCGCAAAAGAGGCAGCCAGCCAGGAAGAGGCGGAACAGATTGGTGAATCGCAGGCGCGTGACCGCCTGCGCGAGGAACTGCAGGACGCCCAGCTGGAAGTGGGCATCCTGGAACGCCAGACCCTGCGCGAGAATCGGTTCCGAATCGTGCCCGCGGAACAGCTGCAGGGCTACCTGCGTCGTCTATAATAGAGCGTGTGAGCGTGTAGGGGCGCGGTTCCCGCGCCCCACATACACACGCCGGGGTGAAAAACAATGATCGGTCGCCGTATCTTTGGGATAGAGACGGAGTTCGGCTGCTTCGTGCGCGATGAGCGCATCGGCACCTCCGAGACCGTGGTGGAAGCCGTCAAAAACTACGCCTTTCACAAGGCGAAACTCGGCTTGATCGACCTCACGGCGCGCGACGAAGCGTTCGAGCCTGCCCGCAGCGGCGGGTTCCTCATTAATGGCGGGCGGCTCTACATCGATGCCGTCGGCAGCCACTTAGAGTACGCCACGCCCGAATGCGCCAGCCTGTTCGACCTCGTGCGCCACGAAAAAGCGGGTCAGCGCATCATCGTCGACATCCTGCGCGGGCTGGGCTGGGAAGAGCGCGTCAGCTTCCATAACAACAATGTTGACCACTTCGCGGGGCACACCTTCGGCTGCCACGAAAACTATCTGATCCGCACCGATGACCGCCTGCCCTCCGACTGGCACAAGACGGTGCTGCCGTTTCTGACCACGCGGCAGATTTTTGCGGGCGCGGGGCGCGTGGGCGGGCATCGCCTCGAACATGCCGGCTTCCGACCCTCCCTCTCCGAGATGGCAGACCACCCCATCGACTTCATCTGGGTCTCCAATGTGTACAATGTGGAGCCAGACCCAACGGTGACCTATCAGCTCTCGCAGCGAGCTGACCATATTGTGCGCGAGAACGCCTCCCGCGTGCGATTCAATCGCGCGATTATCAATCCGAAGTGGGATAGCGTGTACGGCTACCAGAACTATCAGCGCCTGCACCTGCTGTTCGGCGAGGGCAACATGAGCGAGTACGCGATGGCGCTCAAGCTGGGCACGACCTGCCTCGTGCTGGACCTGGCGGAGGCGCGCGCGTTGCCGAACTGGCTGCGCCTGCAGGACGCTCTGCACACGCTCAAAAGCGTCTCGCGCGACCCCACCCGCAAATGGATTGTGCAGATGCTCGACGGCAGCACCATCAGCGCGATCGACCTCCAGCGCATCTATCTGCAACTGGCGCAACGCCGATTCGCGGGGCGCGACCCCGAAACCGACTGGGTGCTGCAGGAGTGGGAGTATGTGCTGGATATGCTCGAAACCGACCCCGAAAAGCTGGAAGACCGAATCGACTGGCTGATCAAGCTGAAGGTGCTGCGCACCTATATGGAGGAGACGGGCGCGCAATGGGGCGACGACGCGCTCCATTCGATTGATCTGGAGTATCACAACATTCACCCCGATCAGGGGCTGTATTACGCGCTGCAGCAGATGGGCGAGGTGAAGCGGCTGGTGGACGATGTGCAGATTGAAGCTGCCATCACCACACCGCCGCAGAACACCCGCGCCGCCGCACGCGGCTACATCATCAAGCGCCTCGCCGAACGACGCTACAACCGCTACTACATCGACTGGGATATTGTGTATGTCGACCGCAATCGTCAGGTCGATATGCGCGACCCGTTCAGCACCTACACGCGCGAGACAGAACGCTTCGTGAGCATGCTGTAGGGTGGGTATACTGGAACAGGGATCGACGATGAGATGGAGCAATCTGCTGATTCTGGCTTTGATCGTGGTGGGGCTTGTGTTCACCGTGCGCGCCTTTGTGGAGAACACCAGCCCCTATGTGAAGGTTCGCGATCTGGAGCGCCATCCGCGCAATGTGCATGTCGCACTCACCCCCATCAAAGAGAGCATTCGGTTCGATATTAAGACGATGACGCTCACCTTTGAGGGCAAAGATGAGACGGGCGTGCTGCGGGTGGTCTATCCGAAGGGCAAGCCGAACAATTTTGAGGCGGCAACACAGGTGGTGGTGATTGGCGATTATAAAAACGGCGTGTTTGAGGCGCGCGAGATGCTGGTCAAGTGCCCCAGCAAGTATCAGGGCGAGCAGCAGTCGGCGCGGAGGTGAACGGCGTTGCTGACAGGCTATCTCGTGGTCTGGCTGGGCGCGCTGTTCGCTTTCGCGGCGACCGCGCTCTACGCAATCAGCATTCGGCGGGGTGAAGGTTCCCTTCGGTGGGCGCGGCGGGCGTTCGGGCTCGCCTTCGTTTTCATTCTGGCGACGGAGGCGGTTCTGCAGTACGCGCTCATCACAGGGCGCTACGATTTGCAATATGTGTTCAATTTCAGCGAGCGGTCGCTGCCGCTCTGGTACAAGATAGCGGGCGCGTGGGCGGGTCAGGAGGGCAGTTTCCTGCTGTGGGCAATCTGGACAGGGCTGTACGGGCTGCTGCTGATGCGCACGGCGGGCGGCTACGAACGCTGGGTGATGACCGTCTACTCGGCGCTGGTGCTGTGCCTGATGGGCATTCTGGCGTATCAGAGTCCGTTCGCGCCGTTGCCGCCCCCGCCAGAGGACGCGCCCTTTTTGCGAGCGAACTTCCCGCCGCGCGACGGCATCGGGCTGAACGCCTCACTGGAGAACATCTGGATGACGATTCACCCGCCAATTATTTTTGCGGGCTTCGCGGCATTAGCGGTTCCGTTCGCCTACGCGCTATCGGCGCTCTGGCGGAACGAATACGAGGAGTGGGCGATTCGGGTGCGTCCGTGGGCGATTTACGCGGCGACGATGCTGGGCTTCGGGCTGGCGCTGGGCGGCTACTGGGCGTATGAGACGCTCGGCTGGGGCGGCTTCTGGGCATGGGACCCTGTGGAGAACACCTCCTACTTCCCCTGGCTGTTTATGGCGGCGGCAGTCCATGGGCTGATGCTGCAGATCAATCGCGGGCGGATGGCGCGCTGGAACCCATTGCTGTGCGCGATTCCGTTCCTGCTGTTTGTGTACGGCACTTTTCTGACGCGCAGTGGGGTGCTGGCGGAGGTATCGGTGCATTCGTTCGACGCGCTGGCGAAGAGCGCGCTCGGCATTCTGATTGCCATGCTGGGGGGTGGGCTGCTGCTCACGCTGGGATTGTGGGGCTGGCGGTATCGGCAGATGCCCGCGCCGCCGTCGGCAGTCAAAGTGCGTGGCTTCTCGCGCGAGGCTGCCGTGCGCTGGGGCATCACGCTGCTCATCCTGTCCGCGCTTGTCAGTCTGGTGGGCACTTCGTACCCGCTGATTGCCAGGCTCTTTCGCGGGGAGCCAGTCTCGCTGAAGCCGGACTTTTACAATCAGGTGCATGCGCCGTGGGTGGTGATTGCGGCGATTGTGCTGGCGGCGGCGCCGATGTTGCGCTGGTCAGGAATGAGCCTGGACGATATTCTGCAGCGGCTGACCAAAAGCTGGTTGCTGGCGGTCGCGACCGGCTTCGGGCTGTACTTTCTGGGCTTTCAGGAGCCGCTGACGCTCTTTATTGTGGTGCTGCTCAGCTTTGCTTTCTATTCCAATCTGGGCGCGATCTGGCGGCGGGTGCAGGCGTCGCGCGTCACGGTGGGCGGCTTCCTGACCCACGCGGGGCTGGCAATCGGCGTCATCGGGCTGATCCTGTCCAACGCCTACGAGGGCAAGCAGCAGGTGGTGATTATGCAAGGTCAGGACACGCTGGCGTTCGGCTACCGCTGGCGCTATCTGGGCATGACGGGCGATTCGGAGCGGTTCGGCGACCCGCGCTTCGATAAGTTCAATCGGGTTCGGCTGGAGGTCGCGCGCCATGGCGAGAAGTTCATCGCCGAGCCGCGCTTCTATCTGGATCGGCGCCGCGCCGAGAACAACAGTGTGGTGTGGCCCTGGATTCGCCGCTGGTGGGATCACGACCTGTATGTGTCGTTTTTTGCGCCGCCGCAGGTGGACGCCAGCCCGCTGATTGCCCGCCTGCACGAGGGCGAGCGGATACAGGTCGGCGATTACACCCTGCGCTTTGTGGATTTGCGGGCGGGCGGCGCGGCGATGGGTCAGGAGGGCTTCCGCGCGATAGCGAAGGTGCGAGTCAGCAAGTCCGACTGGCAGAAGCCCGTCGAGGTCGAACCGTTTCGGCTGGTCTCGCAAGGGGGCGTTGTGCCTGTGCCCGCAACTTTGCCCGACGGCGCGGTGCTGGTGATTGGCGAGATGGATGTAAATCAGCGGCTGGTGGAGTTCCGGCTGCTGATGGTGCCGGGCAGACCGGAGACTGTGCCGCGCTGGGTGATCCCGTTGGAGGTCTATTACAAGCCGTTCACGATTCTGGTGTGGCTGGGTCCGCCGCTGGCGCTGGTGGGCGGTCTGCTGGCGGCGGTTCGGCGGGCGCGGGATGCGAAGTTCGCGCTGGCGCGACTGTATGCCCAGCCGTTGCCGATGGTGCTGCCGCGGCGGTGGCGTCCGCGTCGGCGGCTCTGGCGGTGGCTGCGCCCCACGGCGCCTACCGTTTCGGAGCCAGCTTCAAAAGCGCGAGGCGCATAAGCGTCTGCTCATCGGCGTCGGGGTTCTCCTGCAGGGCAGACTGCACCGCGCTCGCGGCGTCGCGCCGCGAGTAGCCGAGCTGAACCAGCCCCGCAACAAGCGCCTCCAGATCGGTCGCGGCGGCGCGTGTGGCAGCCTTGAGCCGCTCGATGCGCTCCTCAAAGGCGAGTTCGGCGACCTTTTCGGAGAGTTCCAGCACGAGCCGCTCGGCGAGCTTGGTGCCGACGCCCGGCAGCGTGCGCAGCATGCGGGTGTCCCTGAGCGCAATCGCGCGGGCGAGCGTGGTCGGCTCCGTCGCGCTCATGAGATTCAACGCGAGCTTGGGACCGACGCCCCCAACGGTGATGAGCAGGTCGAACAGGCGTCGTTGCCAGGCGTCGGCGAAGCCATAGAGGGTGATGCCCTCCTCTTCGTTGAAGAGCGTGCGCACATAGAGGCTGATGGGTTCGCCGGGCGGGGGCAGCTGCTCGCGCAGGGCGGCAGGCAGGCGCAGCTCGTAGCCGACACCCTGCACCTCGATCAGCACCCGCTCGCCCTCAATCGCCCGCACAACCCCACTCAGCCAGCCAATCATATCAGGAGTGTACCCCGCAGGCGGAGGAGAGGGTATGGGTGAGGGCGCTTTCTCTTCCTACGCAGGCAGGTCGGGCATTGGCATCAATTTAAGCCTCCTTCTCCAAGCAGCAACTGAAAGGTCGCAGGACGCCTCCGACGCCGCACACCGGTGAGTTTGCGTTGGCGCTGGACAAACCCGATTTGCTGGGCGAGGGCGTCGGCTTCGGTTTCCACGAGCTGGCGGAAGCTGTTCTCCCTCTGTTCCGTGAGCGAAGGGTGTGGCGTCATAGTATTGTTGATCCCGCGCAGTTCCTTGAAGGAGTGGCTGGTTAAGGGTATATTCTTGATGGCGAGGGAGCCGTTATGCCGTTCCGAACGATTATTGAGCCGTTCCGAATCAAGGTGGTGGAGCCAATCCGGATGACCACCCCTGAAGAGCGCGAGGCGATTCTGCAACGCGCCCACTACAATCTGTTTCTGGTGCGCTCCGACGATGTGCTGATCGACCTGCTGACCGATTCGGGCACGGCGGCGATGAGCGCGGACCAGTGGGCGGGCGTGATGCGCGGCGACGAATCGTACGCGGGCAGCCGCAGCTTCTACTTCTTTGAGTCGGTCGTGCGCGAGATTTTCGGCTTCAAGCATGTGATCCCCGTGCATCAGGGTCGCGCCGCCGAGCGTATCCTGTTCTCGCTGGTGTGCAAACCCGGCAGCGTGATTCCCAACAACACCCACTTCGACACCACCCGCGCTAACATCGAATATCTGGGCGGCGTTGCGGTCGATTTGCCCTGCGCGGAAGCGAACGACACGCAGACGCCCCATCCCTTCAAGGGCAACATGGACACCAGTGCGCTGGAGCGGCTCATTCGGGAGGTGGGCGCGGAGCGCATCCCGCTGGTGATGCTCACCGTCACGAACAACTCCGGTGGCGGTCAGCCCGTGTCGATGGCGAACATCCGCGCGGTGAGCCAGATTTGCCGCCGCCACGGCATCCCGCTCTACATCGACGCCTGCCGCTTCGCCGAAAACGCCTATCTGATCAAGCTGCGCGAGCCAGGCTATCAGCAGAAGAGCGTCCGCGAGATCGTGCGCGAGATGTTCTCTTACGCCGACGGCTGCACCATGTCCGCCAAAAAAGATGGGCTGGCGAACATCGGCGGATTCCTCTGCACCAACGATGACCAGTTAGCCCAGCAGGAGAAAGAACTGCTGATTTTGACCGAGGGCTTCCCGACCTATGGTGGGCTGGCGGGGCGCGACCTGGAGGCGATGGCGATCGGCTTGCAGGAGGTGCTGGACGAGCATTACCTGCAGTATCGGCTGGCATCGGTGCGCTATCTGGGCGAGCATATCGCGCGCGAGGGCGTGCCCATTGTGCAGCCGCCTGGCGGACACGCCATCTACATCGACGCAGGGCTGATGTTGCCCCACATCCCGCCCCTGCAATATCCGGGACAGTCGCTGGTGGTCGAACTCTATCGCGAGGGCGGCATCCGCAGCAGCGAGATTGGCTCCGTGATGTTCGGCAAAGTGGACCCCGAAACGGGTCAGGAGATTCCCGCCCGCAAGGAGCTGGTGCGCCTCGCCATCCCGCGGCGCGTCTACACCCAGAGCCATGTGGACTATGTGGTGGAGGCGATCCTGAATGTGTATGCCCGACGCGACCAGCTGCGCGGCTATCGCATCACATGGCAGACGCCTTTCCTGCGCCACTTCAGCTGCCATTTTGAACCGTACTAATTTACACACGCACCTGTCGCCTGTGGCGCAGATACTCAATCATGGCAGGCATCAGCGATAGGGCGATAATCGCCAGAATGGCGATGGAGAAGTTGTTTTTGATGAGGGGAATGCTGCCGAAGTAGTAGCCGGCGAGGGTGCAGATGGTAACCCACAGGAACGCGCCCAGCAGGCTGAACATCAGGAATCGGGGGTAGGTCATCGCGCCCAGCCCCGCTACGAAAGGCGCCATCGTGCGCACAATCGGCACGAAGCGGGCAATCACCAGCGTCTTGCCACCGTACTTCTCAAAGAAAGCGTGCGTTTTATCTAAATGCTCCTTGCGAATCAGGCGCACGCGCTGGCTCTGCACCAGCCGATGCCCGATCAGCCGCCCAATCCAGTAGTTCACATTATCGCCGCACAGGGGCGCGATCAGCAGCACGAGATAGAGCGTGCGAATGTCCAGCATGCCTTTGCCCGCCAGCGTGCCCGCCGCAAACAGCAGCGAATCGCCTGGCAAAAAGGGCGTCACGACCAGCCCCGTCTCCATAAAGACGATCAGAAACAGAATGCCATAGGTCGTGTTATGATACTGGCGCACCACACTCTCCAGATGGCGATCGATATGCAAAAAGAGCTCGAACACCTGCGTCAGCGCGTCCATCGGGGGGATTGTACCATAAGCGAGCCTTTTTCTGTTGGCTCAAGCGTCTACAATATAGGCGCACGGATGGGGATTGTTCGCTGGATAGGCGCGCTATGGCTGGTGGGCGCTTTCGCAACCCTCTTGGCGCAGGAGCGGGAGCCGGTAGAGATTCTGCGCATGGAGGCTTTCCGCTGGCAGGCGGATGGCACGCTGCAGGCGGAGCGGATCGAAGCCCGCTGGCGCGACTACCTGCTCTCGGGCGCCCGCGCCGAAGGCTCCACCCGCTCCGGCAACTATCTGTTTCAGGGTGGGGTGTCGTTGACAGGCAACGGCGTCCGCGCCGAGGGCGAGCAACTGCTGCTGAACACGCGCGAACACTACTGGGAGCTGTGGCGCGGCAGCGCACGGCTGGAGCCTGTCTTCCTCAATCATCGCCTGTTAGACAGCCTCTTTATTCGCGGCGGGCAACTGCAGGGCAAAGAGAACACCGTGCAGGGCAGCCACCTGCAGGCGACCACCTGCGATCTCGAGCATCCGCACTACCAGTGGGAGGCGGAGCGCATGGAGGCGACGGCGGGTCAGCGCGCTGTGCTGCGCCATGTGCGCCTGCAGGTGCTGGGACGCACCCTGTTCACCCTGCCCTATGTGGTCGTGCCCCTGCGTGAAACGGGCGAATCGTCGCCTCTGCCCGAAGCGGGCTTCTCGGAAGAGGAGGGACTCTACCTCAAATATGCGATTGCCTACCTGCTGATGCGCGGGGCAATCGGTAGCGTGCGGTTCGACCTGATGCAGCGTAAGGGGCTGGGCATCAATCTGCTTCAACAATATTCGCGCGGCTTGCTGAACCTCTACTTCCTGCGCGACCGCACGCTCAACACGAACAGCCTCACGGGGCGGTGGCAACATCAGCAGGCGTTCGGGCGACTGCAGACCAGCTGGAGCGCTGATTACCGCCGCAACAGCTATCTGATTTTTGCCGACAGCACGGCGTGGTCGCTGCGCACCGACTGGATGCTGCCCAGCGCGAGCGGTCAGACCCGCCTGAGCTTCAACGAGAATCGGAATCTCATCGGCACGCTGGAGAGTATCAATCGCGCGTTGAATCTGAGCGATTCGCGCGCGATGGGGAGGCTGCGCTGGAACTTATCGGGCGACTATCTGGAGACGATGAGCCTGTCGGAGGGCGTCTCCACCGGCGGTCTGCGCCAGTGGAACACCCGCGCGTTGCTCGATTATGACCTGTCGGGCGCACGGTTGGAGATGGAGTATCAGCGGCTGATGCCCATCGGCAATATGCCCGCCTTCTCTGGGGGTCTGGAACGGTTGCCAGAGCTGAGCCTGAGCGCGCCCGCACGCTGGTGGGGTCTGAACGGGCTGGACGCCAGCCTGCGCCTCAGCGTCGGGCGGTTTGCCGAAGGGGGCGCGACACGGCTCACCCGCGAGCGCGTCGGCTTCGAACTGCAGGGAAGATTTAACCCCTCACCCCGACCCTCTCCCCAGCGGGGAGAGGGAGCCAAGCTAACCCTCTCCCCCAGTGGGGGAGAGGATACGGGTGAGGGGGTCTCGCGCTGGAGCTTGAACTGGCTCTATGGCTTTCGGCAGACCTTTTATAGCGACCAGACGGCGCAATATCTGTTGCAGTCGGCATTAGAGGGGCGTTATGAGCTGGGCGCGCGATCGAGCCTCGCGCTACGCTGGAACTACCTGCGACCGCATGGCTATTCGCCGCTCGGACTGGATCGAACGGGCAGCTACAATCTGCTGAGCGCCGACCTGCGCTGGGCGCTGGGCGGCGGCTGGAGCCTCGCCGCGCTGACCACCTATGACCTGCTGGCGCGCAAGCAGGGGCGCGACGCATGGAGTCCGCTCAACCTCAATCTGGAATATAGCCCGGCGCAGTGGCTGCGCTGGCGCACGCAAAGCAGTTACGACCCCAATCGCGGGCGGTTCACCAGCCTGCTGACCGATCTGCTCTGGCAGTTCGGCGACTCGCGGCTGGCACTCTCGGCACGCTATGACCCGCAACGCCATCGCTGGGGCAATATCTTTGCCCGATTAGACGCCCTGCAGTGGGGGCGAGTCCGAATCTCCAGCATCCTGCAGTATAACGGCTATCTGAACCGCTTCGAGGGGCGCCACCTGCTGCTGACCTATGACCTGCACTGCGCCGAGCTGGAGATTCGCTATATTGACAATCCGTTCGGCTTCCGTCGGGATCGGAGCCTGCTGATATTTGTGCGCTTGAAGGCGTTGCCGTCCATCTCGCGCTTCGGCTACGGGCAGTTCGGTCAGCCGTTAGGTGGAATCGGGAGCGACCTGTGATTGGCTCCACAGCCCGCCGATAGCGAGCGAGAGCCAGTAGACGCCGAGCGCCCAGCCGAACAGCGGGATCCACACGACCAGTGGGATGATTGCGCAGCCCAGCACGCTGCACCAGCCCGCACTCAGGTCGCGCCAGCCGAACAGTTGCGCCGCCGAATCGCCCACCACCACCGCCACACTGCCGAAGCCCAGCAACGCGAGCAGCAGATACGCCAGCACAATCGCGGCGGCAATCAGCCCGACCAGCTGGGTGGCGCGGGTGTCGCCCGCCTTTTTGAGGCTCTCGCTCAGTGCGCCCAGTAGCAGGATCAGCAGGGCAGCGGTGATGGTCACCGCGAACCCGCGCCAGAAGAGCGTCCGACCCTGCTCGCGAATCGCGCGGATGTGCGCCTGCGCCCGTGCGCCCCGCAGCATCAGGCTCACCAGCGCGACCGCCACCAGCGACAGGTAAAGCACCACCAATCCCATCCAGTCGGCATCCGATTTCAACTCAGCACCTCCTGAATCAGTTGCCATCCTGTCTGGAGCGCCTGTTGCGCGTCGTGTAGCAGCCCCTGCCATGCGGGATAAGGCGTCGCCTGAAACGCCGTTTCAGCGGGCAGGCTGGGCGGAACCTGCATCAGCAGCCACGCCGTCGGCAGCAGTAGCAGCAGCCACAGCATGATGAGCAGCGCAGGGTTCGGCGCGGCGCTCGCCCCCATGCGGGTCACGGGCAGGATGCCCGTGCTACGGGGGTGTGCTGGCGCGGGCAGGGTTGGTAGATTGCGCAACAGTTGCTCCACATCTATCGGGTTGATAGGGTTCATCCGCGTTCCTCCTCGATCCACCGTCGGAGCTGTTCGCGCCCGCGATGGAGCCATGTTTTGACCGTGCCGATGGGCACGCCGAGCTGTTCGGCGACCGCCCTGAGCGGCAGCCCTTCGGTGTAGTGCAGCAGCAGGGCGACCCGTTGCTCGGCGGGCAGGCGCAGCAGCAGCCGCTGGAGCGTGCGCTGGCGCTCGCGCTCATAGAGCAGCTCCTCAACGGTTGGCGCTGGCGGCATCGCTTTGGCTGCCCGCTCCAGTCGCTCGCGCTCCACACGGCGGTCGCGCAGCGCGTTCAGGCACAGCCGCGCCGTCAGACAAAGCAGCCATGTGGCGAACGGCTGGGACGCATCGTACAGTCCCAGCCGCGTGTAGGCTCGCAGCCACGCCTCCTGACTCATATCTTCTGCCCATGTCGCATCGCCCAGCATGCGGAACGCCAGCGAGAAGACCCGATCGCGATACCGCTCCATCAGGCGATCGAACGCCGACGAGTCGCCCTGCAGACAGCGTGCCACCAGCCATTCATCGGAAAACATCGCTATCGCTCCAGTTTGACCTCCCGCACCAGCCAGCGGTTGGCAGGTTGAGCTTCGCCTGTCAGCACGCCCATATCGATGAGCGAGAGCAGTTTCACTCTGGCGGGTGTCAGCTTGCCGTCGCCCTTGCCTTTGGTGTCATCGGTGATGGTGAACGCGCTCCATTCGAAACGGAGCGTTTCGGGTTTGTCCTCGCCGCCCACTGGTCGGCTCGCCATCCATCGCTCGCCATCTTCCTCTTCCAGCGCCACGGCGAGCGTGGTGGCGTTCCTGACCTGCAGGGTAATCTGCAGTCCTCTGGCGTCGGCGAGTGCGCCCTTTGGCAGGGGGCGCGCCACTGCCAGCAGCCATGGGTTCTCCTGTTTGTATTCCACCTGCATGCCGCCAGCTGTCGGCTTGATGCGCACGCCCTGCGTGGCGAACCACATCAGGTAGTCGCGCTGGAAGTCGTCCAGCATTTCGCGGCTCGCTTTGCGGGAAGGTGGCTGCGCCAGGAACTCGAAGTCGTCCAGCCAGAGCAGGCGCGTGCCGCGCATCTCGCCGAAGAGGGGGGCGGCTTCGGGCGTCGCGGCGAGCAGCGCGCCCGCATCGATGATGCCGATGCCCTCCGCGCGCTCCATGTCGAGCTTGCCGTTCTGGGGCTGGCTATCGTCCGCCTGGGTGAAGTCGCTGAGCGCGAGCGTCACCTGCTGCCACTCGTTGTGCCCGCACCAGAAGGGCACCTGCCAGCGTTCCCCGCCCTCCTCCGACACCATGAACACCAGCATCGTGGGTCGGTCAGTCTTGACCCAAAATCGAAAGCCCTGCGCCCAGCTCTCTGGCTCCAGGCGCGCAATCGCGTTGAACTTGCCCTGCGCGACGGTGTAGGTGTATTGCAGGGCGTACTTTCCGTTTTTGACATCGTTCGCGTTCGTGGTGCGTTCCACCTTGCCGTCCGCGCCCGGTAGCACGAACCAGCCATGCTCCTCGCGTTCGAAATCGATCACGCTTCTGGGCGGCTGCTGGCTGATTGCCAGCGCGACCAGCCCCATAAGCCATATCTGCGCCATCCGCCGTTGTGTCATCGTAACCTCCATAACAGTCTACACGGCAGATGGTGCAACGGTTTCAACAGGTAGGGGCGACGCATGCGTCGCCCCCACCCTCGTTCAATAGCAGATTTCGCGCAGGCGGTTGGCATCTTCATCTTCGGGCGCACGGCTGTGCGCCCCTACCTCGTTCAACAGCCCTGCCCGAAGTTGAACAGCACCAGCAGCAGGTCGGCATCGTCCACAACACCGTCGCCGTTCAGGTCCTCCATCAAGCCGTCGCCTGTGCGACCGAAGGCAAGCAGCACGCTCAGCAGGTCGCTATCGTCCACACAGCCGTCGAAGTCCACATCGCCCGGGCGCGTTTCACACTCGTCGGGGATCTGGCTGCGGTTGCGGTCGGTGGAGCGGCGGGTGGCGATGTCCAGCGCGTCGTGGATGCCATTCTGGTTGCAGTCGCCCACGCGCACGAAGTAGACATCCTGCTCGCCGTTGAAAGTGGCGGCATAGGCGATGAGCGCCTCCGCCTCCAGCGACGCCATATCGATATAGTCGCCGATTTTGTCCTGGTTGGGCCAGCCGATGTGTGGGTGGAAGGCAGGGCTGATGGGGATGGAGGGCATCCAGGTTAAACCGCCATCGAAGGAGCAGGTGTAGCGCAACTCCGACAGCAGCCCGTTGGGGTCGTTGCGCGTGTCGTACCAGATGACATCCACGCGCCCGTCGGGCGCCACCGATAGGGTGCCGAACCACTGCCAGGCGTTGCTGGCGGGCGGGTCATCGTTCACGCGAATGGGTGCGCTCCATGTGGCGCCCCTGTCCGTACTGAACGCCAGATAGACATCTAGCGGGTCACTGCCTGGCGGATTGACCGAACAGAGGAAGTAGAGCCGCCCGTGATAGGGACCGTTGGAGCGATCCACATCGATCCAGACCTGACCCAGCAGCCCGCCCGGATTGGGTCCGGTGCCGTACCGCAGGGTGCCGTTGAGGTTCACAGGTTGGCTCAGGTCGAAGGTGGGCGTCTGGGTGCGATCGCGCGCGTTGGAGGAGCGCACGAGATAGAACTGGGGCCACTGCGAGGATGAGACGCCGCCGATATAGAGCGTGCCGTCGGAGTCGACCGCAAGCGTGCCCCAGATGGGAGAGTTCGGGATGCTGATGGGATCGAGCCAGGCAACGCCCCCATTGGTGGAGCGAGTGAAGGTGCGGTTGCCCGTACTGCTTGCTGCCGTACTCCATGCCAGGTAGAGATTGCCTCGCCCGATGCTATTGGTCAGGTCGATGGTGAACCACTCCTTATCGCCGCCGTAGGCGTTGTAGCGCTCCGGGAAGGTTACGCCGCCATCGAAGGAGCGAAACACCTGACAGGTGAAGTCGCCGCGCAGGCTCATATAATAGAAAACGCCGTTCGCGTCGGCGCGCACCACCGGGTCGCTGCGGAACACGCCCGGCTCCAGCACGCCGGGAAATGTCCAGGTCAAACCTCCATCGTGGCTATACGCCCAGCCTGCCTGACGGAAGTTGGAGGTGATAGTGTCGAACTGGCGCCACGCAATCACGATCCGGTTGGGATTCGTCGGATCGACGGCAATTGAGGGTTCGTTGGCGGCGTCGCCCTGAATATTGGTGCCTGCCGCGCTTACATTCACCTGCCGACTGATATAGGGTCCGCGCTGAACGGTGCTGCCACCTGCGGGCGCAAACTCGCCCGTGCCGGGGCGATGGGGATCGTCCGGCGCCTCGCGATGAATCGCAGGCGGTTGACCCCAGCTGGTCAAAATCGTCCCGCTCAGCGCCCATACACCGATAGCTCGCCACAATTTGCGCATAGCCATGCCTCCTCGCTATTACATTATAACCCACCTGCAAGCGGGTGGGGTATCTTTATGGCTATGGCGACTGTGCGTGGCGAGGAGGCGGCGCAGCTGGAGACGCAGGTCATCGCTGGGCGTCCCCTCAGCGTGGAGGATGTGGTGCGTGTGGCACGCGAGTACGCGCCCGTGCGATTAGCGGATGAGGCGCGCGAGCGCGTGCGTGCCAGCCGCCGCTATGTGGAGCATATCCTCTCGGAAAACCGCACGGTGTACGGCGTCACCACCGGGCTTGGCAAGCTGGCGAACCAGCGCATCAGCCCCAATCAGACCCGCACGCTGCAGCGCAACCTGCTGCTGTCACACGCGATAGGCGTGGGCGAGCCGTTCCCGACGGAGGTGGTGCGGGCGATGATGCTGCTCCGTGCACAGAGCCTCGCGCTCGGCTACAGCGGCGTGCGCGAGCAGGTGATCGAGCTGCTGCTGGAGATGCTCAATCGGCGCGTGCATCCGATAGTGCCCTCACAGGGTTCGGTCGGCGCCAGCGGCGACCTCGCCCCGCTCGCCCACATGTGCCTGCCCCTCATTGGCGAGGGCGAGGCTGAATATGAGGGTCGCATTCTGAACGGAGGCGACGCCCTGCGCGCTGCGGGTCTAACGCCGATCACGCTGGAAGCCAAAGAGGGGCTGGCGCTCATCAACGGCACGCAGGCGATGACCGCCGTCGGCGCGCTGCTGGTCTATGACGCCCTGCAACTCTGCACGCTCGCCGATATTGCGGGCGCGATGAGCCTCGAAGCACTCAAGGGCAGCCTGCGACCTTTCGATTCAAAAGTCGCGCAGGTGCGACCCCATCCGGGCGCCGCGCAGGTGTGCGCGAATATCCGCCAGCTGTGCGTCAACAGTGCCATCCACAAATCGCACGAGTTCTGCGAGAAAGTGCAGGACGCCTACTCCCTGCGCTGTATTCCCCAGGTGCATGGCGCCTCGCGCGACGCGCTCGCCCATGTGCGCGAGGTGATCGAACGCGAGATGAACAGTGTCACCGATAACCCGCTCGTGTTCCCCGACAGCGATGAGGTCATCTCCGCGGGCAACTTTCACGGTCAGCCCGTCGCGCTGGCGATGGATTACGCCAAAATCGCGATTGCGGAGCTGGCGAACATCAGCGAGCGGCGTGTGGAGTATATGCTTGACCCTGACCTGTCGGGGCTACCCGCCTTCTTAGCTCGCCAGAGCGGTCTGCATTCGGGGCTGATGCTCTCCCAGTATACCGCTGCCAGCCTCGTGTCGGAGAACAAGGTGCTGGCGCATCCCGCCTCCGTCGATTCGATCCCCACCAGCGCGAACCAGGAAGACCATGTGTCGATGGGCGTGACGGCAGCCCGTCAGGCGCGCATGATTCTGGAAAACGCCCGCTGGGTGATAGCGATTGAGCTGGTGAACGCGGCGCAGGCGCTGGAGTTCCACAAGCCGCTGGAGCCGGGCGTTGGCGTCAAAGCGGCTCTGCAGACGATTCGCACGGTCGTGCCGCCGCTGGAAGCGGACAGGATTCTGGCGCCCGATGTGCAGGCGGTGCGTGAGCTGATGCTCTCTGGCGAGCTGCGCCGCGCCGTCGAGTCAGCAGTGGGCAAGCTGCATTAATCGGCAAACACCCACAGCCCCACAAGGGGTTCACTCTTTGCGGCGCCAGAGCGTGCCCTGTGGGGTGTCCTCCAGCAGGATACCCAGCGCTTTGAGGTCATCCCGAATGCGGTCTGCCAGATCGAACAGTTTGCGCTCGCGCAGTTGCTGGCGCCACTCGATCACGCGCGCCATCAGCGAATCGAGCAGCTCGCTCTCGATGGATTCTGTGCGCGTCAGCGGGATGCCCAGCACCGTCTCCATCATCCACTGCAGGGCGTCCAGCAGGGCGACGAGCGCGGGGGCTTGCGTCGCGACGCCCGCGCTTTCTGAGTCGCTGAGGCGCTGATTCAGCTCGCGCACCAGCTCGAAGGCAACCGCCAGCGCCTGCGCCGTGTTGAAATCGCTGTTCATCGCCTCGGTGAACTGCGCTTTGTAGGGCTGGGCGACGCTCTCGTTGGGTTCAGGGAGTTGCGGCAGCGTGCGCAGCAGGGCGCGGGCACGCTGAACCGCCGTGCGCACCCGCTCCAGCGCGGACTTCGATTCCTCCAGCCGTTCATAGGCGAACTCCAGCGGCGTGCGATAGGCGACCGACAGCAGAAACAGGCGGATGACCGCTGGCTCGTACTGCTGGCGCAACTCGCGAATCGGCACGAACACGCCCGTCGACTTCGACATCTTCTGCTCCTTCAGGCGCACGGGACCCCAGTGCAGCCAGTAGCGCACGAACGGCATCTCACAGCGCAGATAGGCTTCCGATTGCGCAATTTCGTTCTCGTGGTGAGGGAAGATGAGGTCCATCCCGCCTGCATGGATATCGAACGCTGCGCCAAGATATTTCAGGCTGAGCGTGGAGCATTCGATGTGCCAGCCGGGGCGCCCCGGTCCCCAGGGGCTGTCCCATGCGGGTTCACCGGGCTTGGCAGCTTTCCACAGTGCGAAGTCAAGCGGGTTGCGCTTGCGCTCGTCCACCTCCACGCGCGCGCCCGCCTTCATCTCGTCAATGCTGCGCCCCGACAGCTTGCCATAGTCAGGGAACTTCTCGACGGAGAAGTAGACATCGCCATCGACCACATAGGCATAGCCGTACTCCACGAGGCGCTGCACCATCTCGATGATATCGGGCATATGCTCGGTGACCTTCACGAATCGGGGCAGGCGCACGCCCAGCGCCTGCGCGTCCTCGATATACATGCGGCTGTACTTTTCGGCGACCTCCTGCGTGCTGATGCCCTCCTCCTGGGCGCGCCGAATGATTTTGTCGTCGATGTCGGTGAAGTTCTGCACGAAGTTCACTTCGTAGCCGAGCTGTTCGAACCAGCGTTGCACGATGTCCATGACAATCACGCCGCGCATGTGTCCGACATGGGCGGGCGCCTGGGGGGTCAGCCCGCAGGCGTAGATGCTGACCCTGCCCGCCTCGCGCGGTGTGAACACCTCTTCCTGGCGCGTCAGCGTGTTGTAGATGCGCAGCTCGCTCATAGGTACGGGCATGATACCCGAAATGCCCCCTTACCCGTACGAGGGAGAGAGCTTCAAAACCCCTCTCCCACAGCGTGGGAGAGGGGCTGGGGGTGAGGGCTTCAGAACTGCACGCGCAGAGTGGTCGCCGCGACGCCCGCACGGTTGCCCGTTGCGCCGGGACCGCCGCTCAGTTGCGGCACGCCCTTGCCGTTCGCATCGATGAACTGGTACAGGATATTCAGCGCGGTGTTCTCGCCCAGATTGTAGCTCAGTTGCAGGGTGAGATAGTTCCATTCGGGTCTGCCGCGCGCTCCGCCGAACACGAGGCTACGAATGCGCCAGACCACATTCTCATAGCTCACATTCAGCTGCCAGCGCGGGTTGATCTGATAGCTGACATCGAGCTGATAATGGTTGAGCTTATCGCTGCTAAAGTAGCCGCGCCGGGGCAGTCGAAGCCTGGCAGTGCCCGTGTAGAACTCTGCAGTTATCGATGCGTTCAGGCGGTCGGATGCCTTATAGCGCAGGTTCAGGTAGCTGCCCTTAATGTCGGATGGGTTATAGAGGTAGCCGATTCGTCCCCAGTTGCCGGGCGCGATAAAGAAGGGCTGGATTTCGCGGTAGCCCAGTCGCCCGCCCAGTCGCTCGCTGAAGTCGTACTCGGCGTAGGCATCCGAGGCAGTGTTGTTCCGTGAGACACGGCGGTTATCGCCCTCATAGACGATGCTTTGCGCGTACTCCAGCCCGAATCGGATATTGCTCCATCGCCCGCTGACATCCAGCCCCAGCACATCCACGCGGTCAGCGGGTTGCGTCGGGTTGGTCAGGTGGCGGAAGGTGTTGCCTCTGCCGATACCTGCTGCGAACAGGGTCAGCCCGATGTTGACGAAATTCTCCTCGCCTCGCACCGCCTTGTACTCCGTTCGCAAGCCGATTATCTGGTCGGCGGGCGCGGAGACAGAGGCGTTGTGGTTGGCGAAAAAGATTTGCAACGCCTGCGCCACAGCAGAACGGCGCCGATGCGTGCTGGCTAAAAACAGGTTCAGCCGATAGCGGTTGCCGCCTGTGCCGAACAGCACGCCATCCACACGGAACGCGCCATCATCATAGCGCGGAACATCCAGATAGATATCGGGGTCGATTCGTTGCAGGGTGTAGCGCGTGAAGCGCAGCGGCAGTCGTCCCAGCAAGACATCGACCTGTCGCCCGAACAGGGGCAGTTCGGTCTTAATATAGGCTTCCCAGAGGGCGAAATCGGTGTTGCTCTGAAGCACGAACGGGTCAGGCGCGCTGTGGAACGAATCGGCGTTACGGGCGGGGCTGCGCAGATAGGAGAGGTAGTTGCCGATGATGAAGGTGGCACGCCCCGACACGCGCTCATTCGCGCGTCCCTCAACGGTCAGCGCCAGCTCCTGAACGAAGGCATTGCTCCGCAGAAACCTGCCGGAGGGGTTGATGGGATTGCCGTTGAGGGTGAACGCGCTGCGTCCGTCGAAGCTGTGGGTGGAGTAGCCGCCGAAGGTGAGGTCGCCCCGCCACGAGAAGCGTGCGGTGAGCTGTTCGAACCGCCGCTGGAGCGCCTGCAGCTCCTCTTTCAGCATGCGAATCTGTTCGATGCGCGTGTCGCGCTCGGTGCGCACCGCCTGCATCAGTCGCTCCAGCGTCTGCACCGCCTCCTGAAGGGTTCGAAGTTCCTGTACCGCCTCTTCCAGCCGCTGAATGCGGCGCTGGCGTGGCTCGTCGGTGGGCAGGGCTGGCGGTTCAGGCGTAACGAGCGTCTCCACCCGCCGCTGCAGATTGCGCAGCCGTTCATCAATCGCGCGATAGGCGCGCGACACCGCCTGCGCGAACTCCGCGCGGGTCAGCGGACGATTGGGACGAAACGAGCCGTCAGGATAACCCTCTAAAATGCCCAGTCGCTGCAGCTGCTCTATTGCCTGATATGCCCAGTGCTGGCGCAAATCTTCCTCTTGCTGGGTCTGCCCTAACGGCATGCACAACATCAGTCCAAGCAACACTATCCATCCTGTTCGCATGGTTCTCCTCCCTGAGGCAAAAAGATACTCTGATGATACCCGCTAACGGCGTTTCATCATGCGTTCGATGGCGTCGGGGTCGGAGGGCAGCGCCGCGCTCAGCTTGATGACCCCGCGCTCGGTCATCAGGTAGTCGTCTTCGATGCGGATGCCGATGTTCTCGGTGGGGATGTAGACGCCAGGTTCGATCGTGAACACCGCGCCAGGTTGCAGGGGCTGACCCGTTTCGGGGTCATGCACATCCATTCCCAGCGAGTGTCCCAGTCCGTGTCGGAAGAAATGATCCAGCGTGTACTCTTTGCCGTCGGTGTCTCTGGCGCGCAGGGGCGAGTTGCGCAGGCTCTCGCGAGCGATTCGGTCCAGCTCGCGCAAAGTGACGCCGGGTCTGGCGGCGCGTTCGGCAGCTTTCTGGGCTTCCAGCACGGCTCGGTAGAGCTCGCGTTGGCGCGGGGTGAACCTGCCCGACACGGGATAGGTGCGCGTGATGTCCGCAGCGTAGTAGCTGTATTCTGCGCCGATGTCCACCACCACCAGCTCGCCCGCCTGCATGCGCCGACGGTTCGCGTTATAGTGCAGAATGCAGCTGTTGGGTCCGGAGCCAACGATGCAGGGAAAGGCGTCGCGCTCGGAGCCGTGTCGGCGGAACGCCGCCTGAATGACCGCCTCCAGCTCATACTCATGCAAGCCGGGCGCGATGGTGCGCGCGGTCGCCCGATGCGCTTCGATGGTGGCGTTGATGGCGGCGCGAATCAGGCGCAGCTCGGCAGGCGATTTGCGGCTGCGCAGCACAAAAATCAATGGCTCCACACCGCTCAGCTGAACCTCTGGATTGGCTTCGCGCAAGAGTTGATCCAGCCCTGCATTGCGCGCCAGCCGATTGAGCAGGATTTTGGGGTGAGTTTGCGCCAGCTGTTTCAGGAACTCCTGCAGCTCGCGGCTGGAGCGTACCG
>JBBIML010000021.1:0-50828 GCA_037444405.1 Armatimonadota bacterium | reverse complement strand
ATTGTTTGGCACATGTATATCGTTAGAAATCTTGACAGCAACATCAAGCAATGATGAGGATAGAGAACTTCGCGCAGGTTGTGTCTGCTCTCTCAACATGAGTGGGTATACTACGGGTACGGTGGTGCGATGTACGCCCAGACATCCAGCACAGGGATGGAGTATAAACACTGGAGCTGGCGTGGGGGCCTGATGGCAAAGTCGGGTGCCAGTGGTGCATATTCGCCTGTGCCTGCAGCGGTCTATAGATGGGAGGCGAAATAATGGCTAATGGCAGGGAATGGATATCAGGATGAGGATTTGGTTCGATAGACTATACCTGACTATACATTCTTCGCAGTCTGCTGGCGAAGGGCACGGGCGCATTTTGTGAGCAGGGTATAATCGCGCCATCAGGAGGGATGGATGGCGAGATACCGCTGGCGCATACGCCCGACAGACCCGAAAGCAGCGGAGCATCTTCAGCGTGAGCTGAACATCAGTCGCCCGCTGGCGCAGCTGCTCGTGGCGCGCGGCTACGCCGACCCCACCGACGCCTACCGTTTCCTCCATCCGTCGCTGAGTGATTTAGCGGACCCGCTGCTCCTGCCCGACTGCGAGAAGGTTGTCCAGCGGCTGGTGCGGGCGTTTCGGAATCGGGAACCCGTGCTGGTCTACGGCGACTATGATGCGGACGGGGTTACCGCCACGGCGCTGTGGCTGTTCACGCTGCGTCGGCTGGGCGTGCCGGCGGAGCCGATGTTGCCCCGCCGCCACGAAGAGGGCTATGACCTGCACCCGAACGCAATTGAAGCCGCGCGCCAGATCGGGGCAAAGCTGGTGCTGACCTGCGATTGTGGCGTGCGCGCCCATCACGCCGTCGACGCGCTCAACGCCGCCGGGCTGGAGGTGCTGATTACTGACCATCATCAGCCTGACAGCACGCTGCCGAACGCGCTGGCGGTGGTGAATCCCCATCGCCCCGATTCGCGCTACCCCTTCGCCGATCTCAGCGGTGTGGGCGTATCGTTCCGTGTGGCGGAAGCGCTGGTGCGCTCACTGGGCTATTCCGTCGATAAGTTCCGTCAGGCAGTGCTGGAGCTGGTCGCGATTGGCACCGTTGCCGATGTGATGCCGCTGCTGGGCGAGAACCGCATCGTGGTGGCGTGCGGGCTGGAACGGCTGATGACCACACCGCGCGTGGGACTCAAACAGCTGATCGAGGTGGCAGGGCTGGACAAGCGACGCCTCACGGCACGCGATATCGGCTTCATGATTGCGCCGCGCCTGAACGCCGCCGGACGACTGGAAGATGCCCGCCTCGCGTTGCAGCTGTTGATAGAACAGGATGAGGGCACAGCGCGAACGCTTGCCCACGAGTTGAACCGCCATAACCGTCAGCGTCAGCAGCTCCAGCAGGCGATTCTTGACGAGGCGCTGGCGCAAATCGAGCAGGAGGGTCTGCTGCGCCATCGGGCACTCTTCGTGCGCTCGCTCGGCTGGCATCACGGCGTTATCGGGCTGGTCGCCAGCAACCTTGTGAAGCTGTTCTATCGCCCCACCTTCGTGGTCAGCCTTGAACACGAGGCGGGGCTGGCGCGCGGCTCCATTCGCAGCATCCCCGCCTTCGATCTCACGCTACTGCTCAACTCGATGAAAGCCGTCTGCCAACGGTGTGGTGGTCATCCCACTGCAGGCGGGTTTGTGGTCGCGCTGGAGCGGCTCGACGAACTGCGCCATCTGGTGCTGGAGACCGCCGAGCGCGTGCTGACCGACGAGGACCTGGTGCCAGAGCTGTGGATTGACCTGCAGGTGCAGGGGCATGAGGCGAACGGACGGCTGTTGAGTGAGCTGAAACTGCTGGAGCCGTTCGGTGTGGGCAACGAGGCGCCTCTGTTTCTGTGCCGCGATGTGCAGGTGGTTGGCAGCCGCACCAGCCGCGACGGCAAGCATCTGTTCCTTAAAATCCGCCCCGAAGGCACGCCCGTGCTGGACGCCGTGCTGTGGGGCGGGGGCGACCAGCCGCTCGAACCCCACACCCGAATCGATGTGGTGTTCGAACTCGAAGAGGACAGCTACTACGGCTATCCGACCCTGCGCTGGAGACTGCACGATTACAACGAACTGCTAACAGGAGAGGACATCTGGACGGCGAACCATGCAATAGAGGTGGACGATGGAACAGGGTGGTTTGACGCAGGATGAGCGCCTCTGGGCGATGCTGGCGCATCTGTCGGGCTTTCTGGGCTATGCGGTGGTACTGGGGCAATATATCGCGCCGCTGGTCATCTATCTGGTCTATCGTGACCGCTCGCGATTCGTGTCGTTCCACGCGCTGCAACAGCTCTTTTTCCAGCTGGCGCTGTTGGTGCTGTGGGTGCTGGTGATTATCGTCGCGGTTATCACCTGTGGGCTTGGCATAATTTGCGCCCTTGTGCCTGCCCTGTTGAGCCTGATTATCCCGCTGTTAGCTGCCATCTACGCCTACAACGGCGAATGGTACGAAATCCCCCTCATCGGCTCGATGACAAGAGGGATGGTGACAGGGTAGCGAGGGTACCATCTATAGAGAGGGATTGCCATGCCAATCAGGTTGAGTCGGGAACTGGAACAGGAACTGCGGCGAATCGCCGACAGCCGTGCCATCAGCGTCGAGAGGTTAATAGAAGAGGCGGTTCGCCTCCTTCTGGAGCGCGAGTCAGCTGAATATCAACAGCGCGTCCAGAAGGCACTGTCGGTGGTTGGGAAGTACCACCTGGGTATTCGCGACCTTGCGGAAAATCATGACCTGTATCTTAGTGAGGAGCAATGAAAGTCTTTGTAGACACTTCGGCTTTTCTGGCTCTCATTAATGCCGATGATTCCTTTCATGCACAAGCCAGCACCCTTTTTAGCAGGCTGTTGACAAGTGGCGCATTACTGTATACGTCGATAACGAACTATGTGATTGTGGAAACGATTGCTGTTTTACAGAATCGACATGGATTAGAGCCAGCATATGATTTTATAGATAACATATTGCCTGTGATAAACATAGAATGGATCACACGAGATGAGCATTTACAGGGCGAGAGTTTGCTGCGAGCAACAAATCGTCGACGAGTAAGCCTTGTTGATTGTGTAAGTTTTGTGATAATGAATAAACTGAATATTCAACATGCGCTGGCTGTTGATATCGACTTTGAAGACTTTGGGTTTACACTCTTGAATTCGATTTAGAAGCACACTACGCAACTATATGAACCCAACTGGTGCTAATCAACCCAAACTCTGGGAGCGGTTGCGCGGCGCGGGGCAGCAGGCGGAGCTGTTCGACCGTTTCGCGCCTGTGCTGGAGCAGGCGTTGCGTGAGGCGCCCGACCCCAACCGCCTGCTGGCGTATCTGGATCGCTGGCTGGAGGTGATGGGCAACCCGCTGACCTACTATCGTCTGTTTGCCGAATCGCCCGCTGTGCTTCAGGCGCCGCTCCGTATGCTTGCGCTCTCGCCCTATATGGCGGACACGCTCCTGCAGAACCCCGAACTGATGGAGCTGCTGTTAGACCCTGCGCTGCTGTTGCGTCGGCGTCGTCGTGCGGATTTCTATCGCGATTTGAAGCGGCTGCTGGCGCCCTGCACTTCGCATCTGATGCGCCTGGATCGCCTGCGCCACTTTCGTCAGATGGAGTATGTGCGCATCACCGCGCTGGATCTGCTGGGACACTTCACACTGCCTGAGGTGGCGAGCGCGCTTTCCGATCTGGCGGACGCCTGCGTGCAGGCGGCGCTGGAGATTTGCCTGCTTGAGATGTTCCCCTCACCCCGACCCTCTCCCCAGGGGAGAGAGGGTACGGGTGAGGGGGCAAATATCCCGCTCGCGGTGATTGCACTGGGCAAGTGGGGCGGGCGCGAGCTGAACTACAGCTCCGATGTCGATCTCATCTTTATCGCCAGCGATGAGGCGGGCACGCCCGACCGATTGCCTGCGCTCACGCGGCTGTGCGAGCGCGTGGTGGATGCGCTCTCGCGCCCGATGAGGCGCGGAATCGTGTTTCGTGTCGACCTGCGCCTGCGCCCGGAAGGGCGGTTCGGTCCGATTGTGCGCACGCTCAGCTCCGCGCGGCACTACTACGAGAACTGGGCGGAGGTGTGGGAGCGTCAGGCGCTGCTCAAGGCGCGTGTTGCCGCTGGCGACCCGCAGGTCGGGCAGGCGTTCCTGCAGAGCCTCACGCCCTTCGTCTATCGACGCCGCACCAGCGCGGAAGAATGGGAGGCGATTCTGGATCAGAAGCGACGCTCGGAGGCGCAATCCCGCGCCCGCAACGAGTGGGAGACTGACATCAAGAACGGCTGGGGCGGCATCCGCGATATCGAGTTCGGCGTGCAGGGACTGCAACTGCTGTATGGGGGTCAGCTCTCGCAGGTGCGCACGCCGAACACGCTCAATGCGCTGCGTCGCCTGCACCAGGCGCGCCTGATAACCGCCGAGCAGGCGCGCGCGCTGCATGATGCCTACTGCTTCCTGCGCACGATGGAGCATCGGCTCCAGCTCATCTATGGTCATCAGACGCACGCACTGCCCGCGCCGGGCACAGACGCCCGTGCCCGCTTCGCCCGCTCGATGGGTTTTGAACATCCTGAGGCGTTCGAGCAGGCGCTGCAGGCGCATCGAGCCGTCGCCCGCGCATTCTGGGAAGAGGTGGCAGCCATCGCCGCTGCTTCTCAACCGCTGCCGAAGGGTGAGGTCGAGCTGCTGGGCACGCCGGAGGGTCAATCGCGCTGGCAGGCAACGCTGGAGGCGCTGGGCTTCCGCCAGCCGGACCAGGCATACGCCCGCCTGCTCGTGCCGACCGTCGGCACCCAGCACGGGTTGCCCGATCCCGCCACACGCCGCACCTTCGAGCGCATCCTGCCCGAACTGTTGCTGGCGTGCGCGCCCCCCCCCGACCCGGACCTTGCGCTCACCGCGCTGGAGCGGTTAGCCGACGCGATGCCGAACCGTGCCGTGCTCTACACCACCTTCGCCGACAGCCCCGAAGTGCTGAACCGCCTTGCCCAGCTCGCGCAGTCGCCCGTGCTGTGGAACCACCTGATGGCGCACCTGGAACTGCTCGATATGCTGTTTGGCGAGGAGATACTCGCCTATGGCGCCAAGTCGCACACGGCGCACCGCGAATCGCTCCAGCAACGGCTGATCAGTTGCCGCACGGCGCGCGCCCGCATGGCGAACATCGCCGCCTATGCCCGCCGCGAGTGGCTGCGCATCGGCGCGCGCGACCTGTGGGGTGAAACGGAGCCGACCGACACCGCTGCCGACCTGACCGCGCTCGCCGACACGCTGCTGCTAACAGCATGGGCGGAAGCCGCCCGCCAGATCGACGAGGAGCAATTCGAGGGTCAGGCACACGCGCAGGTGGTCGCGAAGGCGTGCCTGCTGATCGGGTTCGGCAGTCTGGGCGCGGGCGATCTCAGCTATGCCAGCGACTGGGACATCGGCTTCATCTGCCCGGATGAGGCGAGCCTGCCAGTGGCGACGGCGATTGCCACACGCTGTGTGCAGCTCTGCCAGCGGCTGATGGAGGCGGGGGCGTTCCGCCCGGTGGATGCACGCCTGCGCCCTGAAGGCGGCGCGGGCGCGCTCGTGCGCACCCTGCAGGGCTGGCGCGACTACTTCGAGCGTCATGCCGAGCCGTGGGAGCGACTCGCCGCGCTGCGCATCCGCCCGCTGAACCCCGAATCGCCGCTCACCGAGCCGTTCCTGAACGCTCTGAACACCTTCCGCTTCGGCAAACCGCTTTCAGAAGGGGAGCGCGCGGCAATCCAGCATCTCGTCGAGCGTGCGCTGACCGAGCGCGTGCCGCCTGAACAGCGCGAGCGACACCTGAAACTCGGACGCGGCACCCTGACAGCCATCGAGTTCTGGGTACAACAGCGCGTGCTGGAGGCACGCTCGCAATCTGGCGCGACGGACGGCATGCACACGGGCACACTCATGATGCTGAACTGGCTGCTGCAGGTGGGCGCCCTCCATCGCGCCGACTATGAGGTGCTTCAGAGCGCGTGGCTCTTTTTCTATCAGCTGCGCAACCGCGTCGCCCTGCTGTTCGAGGCGCAACCCGACCTCCTGCCCACAGGCGAGCGACTGACGATCCTCGCCCGCAGCCTCGATTACGACTCCGCTGACGAGCTGGAAGCGCGCTTCCGCGAAACGGTCGAATCGGTGCTGCAGGTGATGGGCTAATGCCATTCGCGCCAGGCTTTGTAGGCAACATACGGCAGGCGCAACAGATAGTAGCCAGCGAAGCCCGCGATGCCGCGCCAGAGTGAGGGCTTGAGCGCGCGCGGTGGCACACGCTGCAGCTTGCCATACCGATAGGCGTGATCCAGCGCGGCGCAGGTCGCCTCGATGCCCTCGCGCGCCACCCATTCGGCAATCTCGTCCGACGCCGTGCGGATGAGAAGGCTTTCGGGCAGGTCGATCCACGCACGCAGCTCGCGATAGAGCCGTTGCAGGGCAGGCGTGTAGCCCTCGCACGCCGCCTGCTCGCGCAACTCTGCATACCGCTCGCGATCCAGCGGATAGGCGTGCGGGATATTCGCAATCGCCTGCACGCATAGCAGCAGCCAGCGCAACCGCTCCCGATCCCAGATGGGGTCGAACGCGCGAATCTCAATCGTGCCCAGCCGTCGCGCAAAGATCAGGTCCTGAAAGCGGTAGGTGGGGTCGTCGCGCAGGGCGCCAATCGCGAAGGAGTGCGCCACGCGATAGGAGGGTCCAAAATATCGCCCGCCCGCATAGGGACTGCTCGCCGAGAGCAGAATCAGCAGGGGCAGGAAGTAGGCGATATTCGCATAGATGCGCGCACGCGCCTCGTCGGGCACGGTCAGATGCAGGTGCAACCCGCCCGTGTTGGTGGGCGATTCGAGGTCGAAAAGATGTCCCACGGGCACAATATAGGCTTCGCGAACCGCCTCGGTCAGTTCACGCCGACGCAGGAGCAGCTCGCGCAGCAGCGCATCGGGCGTGGGCTGGGGTGTCGTCGCGATCTCGATAGTGCTCATCAGGCACTCGCGCGCGTCGGCGCCTCGCGAGAAGTTGGTCGCCGAATAGCGATAGTAGTGGCGCGGATTGCGCAGCAGCAGGCGCGACATGTAGTAGAGCGAACTCAGGTGGGGGCGCGTCGGCTCCGTGATGAACAGTTCCTCCTCCAGCCCAAAACGGCTGATCACGCCGCCCCGCACCTGAATACCGATGCCCTCCGCTGGCATTTCGCTCCCGAACAATCGCTGCACCGCCATGATTATAGCACGCGCGTTCGCAGAAGGTATATTGCTTGATGGCGATGCGTATTCTGGAGATTGTGTCGGGCAGGGATGTGTGCGGGGCGACGGTGCATACCCTGCAAATCGCGAAGGAGCTGCATCGGCGCGGCAACATGGTCTATTTGCTGGGTCGACCGGGCGCGTGGGTATTGCAGCAG
Source organism: Armatimonadota bacterium (assembly GCA_037444405.1). GTDB lineage: Bacteria > Armatimonadota > Fimbriimonadia > Fimbriimonadales > GBS-DC > HRBIN15. The sequence goes on along the minus strand of JBBIML010000021.1, from coordinate 43,389 downwards.
GCGCGGGCGGCAGGCATTCCCACGCTGGAATCGGAGCTGCGACGATTGCCCCTGCACGATTTGCGAGCCGTCGCACGCTTCTGCCGCGAGCAACAGATTGAGGTAGTTCTGGCGCATATGTCGCGGGCGAACAACTTTGCGGTGTGGTTGCGCCGCCTGACAGGCGTGCCCGCTGTGTTGCGAGCGCATGCGCACACGCTTCATTTCCACTGGCGCATGGCGGACCACATTATTGCCGTCTCGGAGCAGACGCGCCGCTATCATATGCGCTACAATCGTGTGCCGCCGCACCGCATCAGCGTGGTGCATGGTTTTATTGAGCCGGAGCGGTTGCCGCTGCCCGATAAGGCGGTTCGGGCGCAGATGCGGGCGGAACTGAGGCTGGAGCCGGGTGCGTTTGTGGTGGGCGTGGTGGGCAACATCATCCCGCGCAAGGGTCAGATTTATCTCGTTCGCGCGTTGCCGTCGATTGTGCGCGAGGCGCCGCAGGTGCGCGTGCTGCTGGTGGGCACGGTGCATCCGCCCCGCTATGGCGAGCAGATTCGGCGCGAAATTGAGCGGCTCCAGCTGGAGCCGTATGTGTGCTGGCTGGGTGTGCGCCCGGATGTGCCGCGCCTGCTGCAGGCATGTGATCTCTACGCACTGCCGACGCTGAACGATATGCTACCGATGGCGCTGCTGGAGGCGATGTGGATGGGGTTGCCCGTGCTGGCGACGCGCGTGGGCGGCATTCCGGAGGCGGTGCGCGACGGGATTGACGGCTGGCTCGTGCCGCCGCGCGATCCCGATGCGCTGGCTGACGCGCTTCTAATGGCAATCCGTCAGCCTGACGAGCGTGCCCGCCGCGCCCACAACGCTCACCAGCGCATCGCCGCCAGCTTCACCGCCCCGCAAAAGGTCGCCGAGATTGAGGGGATTCTGCAGAAGGTGGCGGGTTCGCAGGTGTAGGTGTGGTTAATCCCTTGCGATTCATGGGCAGGTCGGCTTTGAATAGAAAGACCCTCTCCCCCTTCAGGGGGAGAGGGTGCGGGTGAGGGGGTATTTTTCCGGGTGAAATGCTCAAGCGACTCACTCGCGTCCCAGCCCCAGCAGCTCCATGAGGGATGGCACGCGCACCTCAGGCATGCCCAGCATATACTGCGCGTTGAGGGCTTTCTCGATGGTGTCGATGGCTTCGCTATAGTGGGCGCGGGTGTAGTCGTCCTGCACCTTCGGCAGTGTCTGTTTCAGCTGGGCGTGCAGTCGGCGCAGGTGGTAGCGTGCCAGCATCTTCGCGTCGTCGGGCGCCGCCGAGCTTTTGACCAGCATATCGGTCATCTGCTGGAGGTAGGCGCGTTGCAGGAGGCGTCGGAGCGCGTTCACCGGCTTGCCCGATGGCGCTTCCGACCAGATGGCGTCCTGCAGGGTGCGGAACATCTCGGCGAGGGTAAAGGTCTCTTTTGAGCCGCCCTGTTTGAACTCGTTGTTCACGATGCGGCGCAGGGTGTCGGGCGCGAGCAGGCGCGTGAGCGTGAGCCGCTGGATGTTGCTGACGAAATCGCGCACGGGCGCATCAGGCGGGATGGGACCGCCCCCACGCGCAGGGTTCGGCGCCAGCTTGTCGTAGTAGCTCTTTGGCAGATTGAACGCCCGCTCCGAGAAGATATATTTCACCAGCAGGTTCAGCGCGCGCCGCTGGGTCGCGCCATCCATCGGCTTCAGGGGCGGCTGTGCGTTCGGGTCGTCACGGAAGTTGCGCCGAATCTGCAGCGCACCAATAAATCGGCTCAGCTGCACTGCCGCCTGACTGTAGTTCGCCAGCACGCTGAAGAAGTAGCGGGTGAACTCGTAATAGCTCTCGCCAGGGCGCGGTACACGACTGGGCAGAACTTTGAGCAGTTCGTCAGTGTCCTTCAGCGTCAGCTCCCAGTAGGCGATGGGGTCGCGCCCCAGATCGAAACGCGTCACATAGGGGTCAAAGCGGTCGGCATACTCGTCGGTCTCGAACGCCAGTCCCGGCTCGGTGTTGCGCCGTGCGATGACGTTCAGATACGGCTTCTCGGCTTCGGGCGTGGCGACGCCAAAATCCTTGTAGCCGTACTCGATTGCCCAGTAGTCGTAGGGACCGATGGTCGGGTTCCAGTAGACGGTGTTGGGCGCGTGGAGCGCCATCTGATTGAACGGGTCATACTCCATCACGCTGGCGACAGTGCCGCGCTGTCGAACGAGGTTGCCATTTGCCAGCTCCTCCAGCGTGTTCAGGCGGCTGGCGACGAAGTTATGGCGCAGCCCCAGAATGTGCCCCATCTCGTGCATCGTCACCGAGCGCAGGTAGTCCTTCACGAACTGGTCTTCGGTGGTGCGAGTGGCGTTGCGGCGTGGGGCAAGCAGGTTCATCATCAGGTAGCCCATCCAGGCGCGGAACATGGAGCCTTCGGCGAGCGTGCAGACGCGCGGGTCGTAATGGACATAACCTTTCTCCCACGCTTCCGCCTCGCGGAACGCCGCCAGGGGGTCGATATCGCGCTGATAGATCAGGCGCGTGATGCGTGCCATGTTGCCGTCGATGGTGATGCTGGCGTTCAGAATCTGACCCGTGATGGGGTTCACCCGAAAGAGTGCGACCGCATAGCCATTATTGGGCGAGGAGACCCAGCGAACCACATTGTAGCGCATATCGGCGTGATCCCAGTCGGCATCGTCGGGCATCTGCTTGACCACAATCGCGTCCTTGATGCCAATCTTTTCGAACGCCTTGTTCCATTCCAGGATGCCCTCGCGGATGGCGTCGCGATACTCTTCGGGGATGGCGTTATCGAGCCAGAAGACGATTGGCTCTTTTGGAGGTGAGAGGGGCGCGTTTGGGTCGGCTTTTTCCAGTTTCCAGCGCAGGATGTAGCGCTTCTCCTGCTGCGGCTGGTCGGTGGTGAAGTCGAGATATTCGGTGTAGAAGTAGCCGACGCGCGGGTCATAGAGGCGCGGGCGATAGCCGTTGTTGACGGGCAGCTCCCACAGGTTGTAGTTGACCGTGATGGGCAGGCTGCGTGGGTCAGCTAACTCCGCGCCGCCTGCAAGCCCCGCAATCAGCCCTGACAGCCCGCCCCCACGCTGAGGACCACCCGTGAAGTGGTACGCCGTCTGCACGAAGATGTTGTTCGGGAACGCCTTCACGGCGAGGTAGGCGGTCTTCTCGCGGTCGATGGTGTAGTTGCCGCCAGCCGCCGCGCTCGCCAGCTGCTGAATCTGTATCACATCGGAGCGGAAGAAGTTCGACACATCAATCAGGAAGGTCTTGCCCTCCTTGTCCTTGGCTTCGATTTTGAACGCCTCCAGATAGGCGTCGGCGAAGGAGCGCTGCACCGAGCGGGCGATGGGTTTTTGGGGGTCGGCATAGAAGCGCAGGTTCGGCTCCACCAGCAGAATTTGCTCGTCGCGGCGAACGAACTTGAACACGAGGTCGTTGATGGGCGTGCCCGCCGCCAGGAAGAAGGTGGGGATACCTTCGCTGACCGTCGCCTGCAGGAAGTAGAGTTTGTTCAGCTGGTCTTCACGGATTGCCATATAGAGGGTGTCTTTGCCCGCCTCCTTCTTGCGGTAGAGGGTGAACAGCCCGTCCAGCTTCTCGAAGTCCTTGACCACCTCGTCGATGGTCTTCTCTTTCCTGGTCTCGGCTTTCTGTTCGGTCTTCTGTTCGCTCTTTTCGGGCTGTGCGGGCTTATCGGTCTGCGGTTGGGCTTGAGCAGGCTGTTGATCAGCGGGTTTGGCTTCGGGTTTAGCGGGGGCGGGCGCGACTGGTTCGCCTTCTGGCAGCGGTGTGCCCTCGATGCGCTCGTACTCCACCTGCGCTTTTGCCGCGGCGCCAGCGCCCGATTCGCCGAATTGCATGCCTTCCACCCTGCCAGTGGCGTATACTGTGTCGCCCGTGCGCACCTCCACAAGGAACTCGATAACGGCGTTCAGCTTGCTGTCGCCGCCAGCTGTGTAAGCGCTTGTGATACGGGCGACACGGATGCCCTTCCACTCTTCAAAGCCCTTCAGGGTGTACTCGGCTGTGCCTGGCACCGTGCCCGCTTTCGAATCTTCTTTGAAGGTATAGCTCCATTGGTCGCCCGCGCCGACGGGGTTGGCGGGGAAAATCAGGGCAAACGCCTGGCTCATCTGGCGCGAATCGGCGTCCTGGTCAGAGCCTTCCGACTCTCTGGCGATGATCTCGCCGTTGGGTTTGATGGTGGTCACGGTGCGCTCGCGCAGCGCCTCTTCCGGGGTGGGCATCTTGTTGCCGTTGAAGGTCATCTCGTACGATTCGGTGGTCTGTTCCTGCTTAATGTTGCCTTCGGGGGTGACCTCCAGCACCTTCTGCACGGCGACACTGCTGATTTCGAGATTGAAGGTTCTTCCGGCGGCTTCGACGGTGATGGTGGCGTTGAGCCGGTAGCGCATCGTTTGACCGGCTTTGGCGCGATAGACGAGTTGCACCTTCTCCTGCGCGTACGCGCCCAGCAAAAGCGTCAGCATTAAAAGCCCGACCATCAGCGTAGTTGCTTTTCGCATGGTTTGTTCCTCCTGTTAGCGGGGCATCTGCCCGACGGGAGATTATACCTTCTGAAGAGCTATGGAGCCTCCCGCAGTGCGCTGATGGGTTGCGCCCACAGTCGTTCGCTGAAGGGAAGGGTTTGCATACCTGTGTACAGCACCACATCCATCAGTCATCGCTCAATCATCATGAAAGATGCCCGTTTAATGGCTGAAAATCCACCACTTGATGGCGGATTTTCAGCCACAGGCGGGTAGGGGCGAGGCATGCCTCGCCCCTACTATACCTCCGTGACAATCGGCAGGATGAGCGGGCGGCGGTTGAGGTGCTTGCGGCAGAATCGGCGAAGTACCATGCTCACCTCTTCGCGCACATTGTCCTGGTCGTTGAGTTCGGCGGGCAACATTTTGCCCAGCGCGTCGCGCACGGCTTCGCGCGCCAGTTCGGGCTGAACCTCGTTGAGCCATTCGAAGCCGCGCGGGATGAGCTGTGGATCATCGACGAGGTCGCCTGTCTGGGCGCGGATGGTAAGGATGGCAATCAGCATGCCCTCGCGGGCGATCTGGCGGCGGTCGTGAATCACCTCTTCTGGCACGCCTTCCACACCCTCTTCGATGAGGTAGCGTCCAGCGGGCACTGGCTCGCCCAGCGACGCGACGCCGTTCTCGATGCGCAGCACGGAGCCGTTCTCCAGCAGAAAGAGCTGGTCATCGGAATAGCCCATCTGACGCGCCAGCTCCAGATAGAGCGCCTGATGGCGTGGTTCGCCGTGAATGGGCGCGAGGTAGCGCGGCTTGAGCAGGCTCAGCATGAGTTTGAGTTCTTCCTGACAGGCGTGCCCGGACACATGCACGGGTGCAATCTTCTCATGCACCACGCGCGCGCCCAGCCGCACCAGGCGGTTCACCGTGCGCCACACGAGGCTCTCGTTGCCGGGGATGGGCGTTGCCGACAGAATCACCATATCGCCCGGGCGGATCTTGAGGCGCGGGTACTCGTCGGCAGCGATCTGGCTGAGCGCGGAGAGCGGCTCGCCCTGACTGCCCGTGGTCAGCACCAGCAGGCGGTCGTCGGGATAGTCGTCGATCTGGCGGGCATTAATGAGCAGGTCTGGCTCCACCTGCAGGTAACCGTGCTGGAGCGCGATCTCCACATTCTGCTCCATGCGCCGTCCGAGAATCGCCACCTTGCGCCCATAGAGCGTCGCCATATCGAACGCCTGCTGAATACGATGGATGTTGGAAGCGAAGGTGGTGATGAGAATACGCCCCGTCGCCTGCGCGAAGAGCGTATAGAGCGCGTCGCTCACCCTGCTCTCCGATTCGCCCCAGCCTGGTCGCTCCACATTGGTACAGTCGCTCAGAAGCAGCAGCACGCCGTGCTCGCCCACTCGCGCCAGCTGGTTGAAATCGGTGCGCTGACCATCGACAGGGGTGTGATCGAACTTGAAATCGCCCGTGAACACGATCGCGCCTTCGGGAGTGTGCAGGGCGAAGGCGACCGAATCGGGGATGCTGTGCGTAACGCGGATCACCTCCACCTCCAGATCGCCGATGGGGAACCGTTCGCCTGGCTGGATGAGGCGCAGGTCGGCGCGGATGCGCCGCTCGCGCAGTTTGCCCTCCACCAGCGCGAGCGTTAGGCGTGTGCCATACACCGGCACAGGCAGGTTCGGCAGGATATAGGGCAGTGCGCCCACATGGTCTTCGTGCCCGTGCGTGAGCAGGATGCCCTGCACCTCGTCCCGACAGCTGTAGAGATAGGTTGGGTCGGGCATCACCAGATCGACACCGGGCAGGTCTTCGCCCGGAAAGGCGATCCCGCAATCCACTATCACGACCTGCCCGTTATAGCGAACCAGATTGAGATTCTTGCCGATTTCGCCCGCGCCACCCAGCGGAATGATTTCTATCGCCAACTTTTACCCTCCACGGTTGTTCTGCAGTCTGTTTCGGCAGGCTGTAGCCGCGCCTGCCTGATGCAGAAGTATAGCATGTGCAGGCATCTTTACAGTTGCTGGCTGATTTCGAGGGAGAGCTGGCGATTGCGTGCGGGCAGGAGATGCTCCATGCGCACCACGAGCGTGAATCGATCGGTTCGCCAGCCAATCTCGATAGCGGGTTGGGGCATCCAGAGCATGAGCCAGCCTTCGCGATAAATGCTGGCGATGCCGTAGCGCCAGTCGAACTGATGCTGAGCGAGCAGGGCGAAGTTGGGGCGTGTGGTGTGCAGGGCAAGCCCAAACTGATAGAGGGGTTGCAAGCGGCGCGACAGGCGCACCGGTTCGACCCGTCCCTCTATTGCGGGTGTCGCGTGCAGGAAGCCGTCGGCGTCGGGTTCGAACTGGTTGGCGACGATGTGTGCCTGAATGCGTTGCGCCCTGCGAACATCAACCGTGCTGGCGAGGTTTTCGCCGCGCACGAACAGGCTCCAGCCGCTCCTGGAGCGGAGCGCGATCTCTGTATGCACTGCCCAGAGCGAGCCATCCCGTTCATCGGTAGGCACGCCCGCTGTGGAGTGGAGCCACATATCGCCCCGGAACACAACGCCCTCTTTCTGCCCTGTCAGCAGTCCCTGCTGGAGACGCCGAACGGTCGCCCATGAAAGCCCCACCCGATAGCGTATTTCCACCGACGGCAAGCGAAAGTCGCCTGTGTAATCGAACCACCAGCGGTTGAGAGCGGTGCGGTTCATCGAGACCTGCACCTGCCCCGCGGTTGTTGGGTTCAGCCGTCCCGCAACGGCTTCCAGATAGAGCTGCGCTGCGGCGTGATTGCCGCTGTAGCGATCGGCGATCTCATAGCGGTAGCCAAAGCGCCACGCGCCCCGCTCGTACCGCAGCTCGGCAACCCGGTACTGGTCATAATACGCGAAAGGCTCCCGATACAATGCGCCTGCGGGCGGATCGGGCTGGAGCAGAGGCACGACATTCGTTCGTGCATGAAGCATCAGGCGCAGGCGCCAGCGCGACTCAGGAAGCGGTTCGAACACCTCCAGAATCTCTGGCACACTTTGCAGCGGTGCGATGTAAACAGGCTGGGCAGTCCCCTGCCCAAAGAGCAGGAGACCGCCCAGTGCTGTAAGGCACAGGGGAGTGCCCGGTAGTTTCACAGTTGCTCCTACGGTGCCAGCAAGGCAAGCGTCTCGAAGGTGTTGTCGTTGTATTTGACGATGTGGGTGTCGCCCAGGTCAGGCAGCCCCAGATTGCGCGCCTCGCCGATTTGTGCCACCGTCGTGTTGTCGGGCTTCTTGATATCACCGCTCAAGCCGTCACTTGTCCGACGCAGGGTCAGAACGAAGTTGGAAGGGCGGTGAGTGAAGCTGGCTTCGGTGGAGCTGAACCACTCGTGTCGGCTAATGGCGCCGTTCTGTACCTTGAAGTTGCCCCTCGCCGTGCCCGAAAGCGACTCGGTGGCGTACTGCACTGTGAGGTTCAGCGTCGCCGTCGGCGAGTTTGCGGTAGGCGCGAGGTTCAGCGTGAACTCCACGCTCGCAGGGCGCCCTACCGCCGGCTCCATGCTCCCGTTGAAAGTGAGGCTCCCACGCGGGAAGCGGTTCACAGGGATAAAATCATATGGCTCATCCAGCGGGAAGGGCAGCTCTGGGTTCTGCCATGTGCCCTCGATGCTCCCGGTGAACTTCACAACAGGCGAGGTGTAGCTCACGGTCGCCGTGATCTTTTTGGGTACAGCCTGATCTTCAGTCGCGCTATAGAAGAACTCCACCTCGGCGTTGCTCATGCTCAGGCTGCGGTTCATCCCCGTCATCGTGAGCGATGAGAACCTCACCAGTGAAGGCAGTCCCACACCAGGCTCCCACTGCGTATCCAGATTCTGAATCGCGAGCGACATGGGTTTGCTGGTGCGCAGCTGAACCTGAACCGTACCTGCCGTCGCCCGGATGATGTCGCCATTCGTGTTGCGAGTCAGCCCCAGAGTGCTGATGCTGAGCGTCGCATACTGGCTGGTCAGGCTCCCGTTGAAGCTCAGGCTGGAGAAGGAAATTCCATCGTTGCCATCGCGAGGAGTGCCCGTAACTGTGCCTGTGAACTGAATAGGTTCGCGCAGTTGCGGGTCGCGGATGGTGATGGACGCCTCGATTCGGGTGGGGCGGTTCTGGCTGTCGCGTTGGGTAACGGCAAGCACCATATCCTGTTGGAAGGTAGCGTCGCCCTGTCGTCGCACCTGGATGGTGATTCGCCCCGCATCAGGCGTCCAGTCGAACGCCGTCAGCGCGTTTTCAGTCTGCACCGTCAGCACCAGCGTGCGATTCCGCTCGCGAATCCTGGAGACGACCTGCCAGGTGTTGCCGATGGTATTGCCCGTGGGCACCAGACGATGGGCGTAGGGGGTGTCCGCACGCTCCTCGTAGGCGCCCGGCGCTTGCCCCACCAGTGTGTCCTGCATCCGGTAGTCCTCGCGGTTCACCTCCGCCAATCCTGTTACCTCAATCATGAAGTCCAGCGAGCGTTTGAACCGATCCAGCGGGGTCAGAACCTCGTCTTCGATAAGGCGTTCCTGCTGGCTGAGCGCGAGATCCAACTCCAGTGACTCGTCGGTACCGGTGCCGCTAACGCCCTGAGTCATGTCGCGAAGCATTTGCATCATGCGTTTAGCGGTCGCCACATCGCCCTGAGGTGGGCGCAGGTTATCTTTGTGCGTGTTCACCTCCTCGCGGACAGTGTTCGCAAGGCTTTCGTTGCGGATGCCCTTACCAATCTCTTCGGGCAGGGTGGTGCCCACACGCAGGTCAAGCGAGGTCAGACTCTCAAGTCGCTGGCGCACCTGATGAACGATTTCGGCGAAGCCGTTCGGTGAGAGCGCGCTCAATCCCTGCTCGCGGGCGTAGCGCAGAACCTCTTCGGTCGCCAGCGTCGTCGCCGCATCCAGCGTGATGCCCGTCTGCCCATTCGGGTCCACTGCAGGCACGAGGGTCATCACGCGTACCCTGTTGGGCGCGGTGCCCTTTTCAGCGACCAGCAGCACATCTTTGAGTGCCGCGCTGGCAGGCAACTGCAGGGTGAACCGCCCATTGCTATCGGTCTTGGCTTCGGCAATCGGGGTGTCGGGTTGTGAGGTCAGATAGGCTCGGACAGTTGCATCGGCAAGCGCATAGCCGCCCAGGCTGCGTGAACGGGGTGTGCCTTCGGGCACGAGCACGGTTCCACCCAGCATCATCTGGTTGGTTCCGCTGGTGCCACCGCCACCTCCTCCACATCCGCTCAACAGCGTTGCTATCAGCAACGCACCTATCCATCCTGTCCAGTAGCGGTTCATCATTGTCCTCCTTCCGCAGGGCGCCACTCTACGGCTCCTGCACCTCCATTATACCTAATCTGGTTCAGTCAAGTCAAGTGGTCAGGTCAAGCAACCAATGTCATATGGCGAGTGGCGATAGTTTCTGGCAGGAAAGGTGGCAACAGGCAGCGAATCGATAAACGGGTGATGGGACGATGCGTCGAAGCATGCAGGAGTGGATGAGCCTGCTGGTCGCGCTGGGGTTCATTTTGCTGGCGCTGGGGGGCTTTCTCGCGGTGGTGCTGGGCTTGACCGGTGGGGCGCAGCTGTTTGGCACGGGCGAATCGCCCCTGCTGCTGGCGTTCGGTGGGGCGCTGGGGCTGGCACTGCTGGGGGGATTGCTCATCGGCGCAGTTGCTGGCTACGGGCTGTGGCTCAATCGCAACCGATACCGCGCCCCAATGCGGAGCTTTCCCAATGTGTATGTGGTTGCCCGCTATGCGGTGGACATCCACACAGGCGATATAGTCCCCTACTGGTACGACTACGCGCCCGAGAACCTGCGCTACTATGTGCGCCTCGATCACGGTCGCGGCGTGCAGGAGGAGTACGAATGCGCGCTGGAGACCTTTCAGAGCGTGGGTGAAGGCATGCGCGGTGAAGCGCTCTGTCAGGGTCAGTGGCTGTGCGCGTTCCGCCCCTACACAGGCGCGTAGTGAACAGGAGGGCGCGACTTCAACCCGAATCGCATGCTGGATGCAGGCAGAGGCAAGGAGGCGGATGCAGGCGGAAAGCCGTACGGAAGTTCGGTTCCGCGTCGGGCGCGTGCTGATTGCAGGCGGTCTGCTCGTTGCGCTCACCTCTGTTATAGTGGCGTCGGCGGAGCTGGTGGCGCAGACCATTCAGATTGGCATGATGCAGTTGCCGCCGGCGGTGGTGGCGCTATTGTTCGTGCTGGTGCTGCTCAATCGCGGGCTGGCACGGCTCAATCCGAAATGGGCGTTCAGTCCGCAGGAGTTGGCGGCGCTCTTCGTGATGATGCTGTTCGGTGCGATGCTTGCCTCGCGCGGGCTGATGGAACGGCTCATTCCCATCCAGGTCGCTCTCAGCTACTATGCGGACGCCAACCGCTGGGACACGCTCTATTTCCCCTACCTGCACCCCTTCATGGTGCCCTGGTCGCTGGAGCGGGCACAGCCGGAGCCACTGGTGCGCTGGTTCTATCAGCGCATGCCGCACGGTGAATCGATCCCGTGGGGCGCGTGGCTTGGCTCCACGCTGAACTGGCTGGTGCTGATTGGCGCGGTCTTCTTCGCCTTTTTGTGCATCAGCGTGCTGTTGCGCAAGCAGTGGGTGGAGAATGAGCGGCTGGCGTTTCCGCTGGTGCAGTTGCCGCTGGAGCTGATGCGCGGGGGCGAGTTTTTGGGCAATCGCGCTTTCTGGTTCGGCGCGCTCGTGCCCCTGTTCGTGTTCACGCTGAACGGTCTGCACAAGAACATCCCGACCATCCCCGAAATCACGCTCAGCCTCCCGCTTAACACCTATTTCACGAACCCGCCGCTGGACAGGCTCACCTTTTTTCGCGCCTATCTCTCCTTCGCGGCGGTCGGCTTCTTCTTTCTGATCCCGACCGAACTGCTGTTCAGCTTCTGGTTCTTCTATCTGTTGAGCAAGGGGCTGGAGATGCTGGGCTTGCTGAACGGTTTTGAGACGGAGGCGCGGCATGCGGCGGCGGCAGGCTTCGTGAAATGGAGCTGTTCGGGCGCGTTTTTTGCGGTCGCGCTCTACATTCTCTATTCGGCACGCCATCACCTGCGCTATATCGGGCGCGTGGTGATAGGCTCTGAGCCGCCGCCTCCGCGCGGCAGCGAGCTGATGCCCTATCGGGTCGCCTTCTGGGGGCTGGTGGTCGCCTTTCTGGTGATTGTGGTCTGTTGCATCCGCATGGGGATGAGCGTGTGGACAGGTGCGGTGGTGTTCGCGATCTATCTGTTCGTACAGGGGCTGGTGATGGCGCGTTGCACAGCCGAAGGTGGGTTGCTCATCACCGAAGGCTGCTTCACCCCGATGGATGTGGTGACTCTGGAGCGGTATGCCAACTTTTCCCCACGCACGCTGACCGCGATGGCGTTTGTTGATGGGCTGTTCACGCGCGATCTGCGCGGCATTACCCTCACGGGCTATTTGGATGCGCAGAAGCTGGGCGAGGAGGTGCGCCTGAACCGACGCACCCTGCTCGCAACGATTGCGGGCGGTGTGGTGCTGGCGGTGGTGGTGGCGTTCGCGTTCCAGCTCTGGCTGCCATATCAGTATGGCGCACTCAATCTTTATCCCTATGTGTATCAGCATGCGCCCGTGCAGTTCTTTCGGGAGAATGCGCCCTTTATGACGGGTGGTCAGACCGCGCCCATTCCGTCCTATCGCCCGCTGTTTCTGGGGCTGGGGTTTGTGATCACGCTGGCGCTGGCGTGGGCGCGGTCGGTATTTGTGGGCTTTCCATTCCATCCGCTCGGCTTCGCGATGAGTGCGAGCTGGGGCGTGGTGGTGCTGTGGTTCTCGATGCTGGTGGCATGGCTGATTAAGGCGCCGCTGTTGCGCTATGGCGGGATGGCGATGTATCGGCGTGTGCGCCCCTTCTTTCTCGGAATGATTTTCGGCGAGTTCTTCTCCGCTGCTGTGTGGGCGCTGCTCGCCCTGCTGTTCCGAGTCGAAACACCCGACTATCCGTGGCCCTGAGTGTAAATTGCAATAAATTCCTTTACACTATCCTTTACAGCCGCCGCGAAGTGTCCAGTCGTTGCAGTATCGCTTCATAGTAGGCGAGCAGAGCCTCTTGCGCCTCCTCCACCACCTCCAGAATTGTCAACGAATCGCGCTCGTCCAGTGGTTGCGCCTGTACGCACCGCTCAATATCACCCAACAGGTCAAGCGCATACGACACAATATCTCGCAGCGCGTCATTCGATTCGCTTGGGGCGTGGTCCGAAGAGCCGTTTCGCTTCTCCATACGCTACCTCCAGTGGGTCATACGCCTGATTGCGAGGTGCTTCTTCTGGCGCGAAATCGCGGTAGCGCACCTCGCACACAAGCGACTTCCCTGACTTATAGCCGACGCCAAGCCTGTGCGTGAACTCGGCGACGGCAATCTCTTCACGCCCGCGCCAGACCGCACGCCCTATGCCAGGTCGGTCTGCCCCGTCTATGAAGAACTCGATGCGCACATACTGTCCTGCCAGCACAGGTTGCAGCTGTAAGCGTTGCCCTTGCCGCAGCTTTACGATACCCTGATTGTCTACGAAGCGGATACATCTGGCTGGGCGTGTAGCCTTCGGCTGCGCATTTTGTATCAATACCGATATCGGATGGTGCAGAAGGGGTTGTGGGTACTATCCAGCGCACGGTGAGCCTGCTCAATCTCGGCATGCAACGGGCAGCTGTGGTGTTCCCGATGTTGCCACCTGAACACTGTGTGGAGCGCTGACTTCAGCAAACAGGCGCGAACATCATCGGCTTCCCGCAACTGGAGCTGTTCCTGCGGAAGGCAGTGGCATAGGCAGGATTCGCGCAACTACAGGTGAAAGGTTAATGGGGTGATCAACGATGAGAACCGTTGCATGGTTGATGGGACTGACGCTGAGCCTGACGGGGCTGTCTGCGCAGAACGCGACGCAGATTCTTGATCAGACGGCTCGAACCTACGCGAAGATGCGCTCGCTGCGAGTCGAAAGCCGCATGACCGTCTCGATGAATTCGCATGGCGTGATGGGCGAAATGAACTTCACCAGCCGCATGACTCAACTGACGATGGCGATGCGTCCCAACATGGTGCGTATGGAAGCGCAGATGCAGGATCAGCAGCTACCGATGAACACCGGCAGGATTCGCTGCGATGGTAAGACCCTCTATGTCGAGAATGGCTGGCTCAAGCAGACCATGCACAAGCCCGCTCCCCGCACCCTGAGCGAAATCTATGACGCGCAAACCCTATCTGGAGCAGGCTATATGCTGATGGGGCTAGACGCGCTCTATCTGCTGATCCACGGCGACTGGCGCAAGATGGCATCCTCGCCAAAACTGCTGGGACGGGAGCGAGTGGGCAACCGACAGACCTACAAAATCAGGGTCAACCTGAAGCCCTCTTCTGAAACGCCTTTGCCGGGCGGGCAAATGAGCCAGACTCTCTGGATTGGCGTCAGGGATCGGCTTCTCTGGAAGTCAGAGGTTTTGATGACCACCTCGCAGGGGGGCAACCGCCTCACTCTGCGGTACACCGAGGTCATCACGCGCCAGGAGGTCAACCCGCCGATTAACCCGAACGCCTTCGCCTACAAACTGCCAGAAGGGTTCAAGCTGGTGGAAAATTTTGAGGTACCCGACCTTGCTGGCGAGGCGGGCAAGCTGAAGGGTCAGCCGGCGGGCGATTTCACGCTCAACGACCTGCAGGGGAACGCCGTGCGCCTCGCAGACCACAAAGGCAAGGTGGTGGTGCTGAACATCTTCGCGCACTGGTGCGGTCCCTGCCGTGCCGAAGCGCCCCATCTGGAGAAGGACATCTGGCAGGCGTACAAAGACAAAGGCGTGGTGGTGCTGGGCGTCGCCACCTGGGCGCACGATAACCCGACCAAACGCGCCCAGGAGTTCGCGAAGGAGTTCAAGCTCACCTTCCCCGTGCTGGTGGACGCCGACAATAAGGTGGCGGAGCAGTATAAAGTGGATGGCGTGCCGACCACCTTCATCATTGACAAAGAGGGCGTCGTGCGCGAAGTGATTGTGGGCGCGGATGTTGAACGGCTCAAAAAAGCCGTCGAGTCGCTGCTGCAGGCGCCCGCTAACGGCGCGGAGGGATAATCGCTCAGAGAATCAGCATCGCGTCGCCGAAGCTCAGGAATCGGTAGCGCTGGCGAATGGCTTCCTGATAGGCGGTCAGGATTCGCTCGCGCCCGCCGAACGCGCACACCAGCACCAGCATGGTGGTGTGCGGCATATGGAAGTTGGTAATCAGCGCGTCCACCACTTTGAACTCGTAGCCGGGTGTGATGTAGAGTCGGGTCTCGCCTGTCATGGGTTGCACGCGCCGTTTGCCGACCGCCGCGCTCTCCAGCACGCGCACGCTGGTTGTGCCCACCGCGACGATGCGCCCGCGCGTGCTGTTAATCCGCTCGGCGGCTTCAGGCGAAAGGGTGAACCACTCGCCGTGCATCTTATGCTCTTCCACGCGCTCGCTCTGCAGGGGGCGAAAGGTGTCCAGGCTCACATGCAGGGTGACGGTGGCAATCTGCACGCCCTGCGCTTTGAGCGTCTCTAACAGTTTGGGCGTGAAGTGCAGTCCGGCGGTGGGCGCGGCGGCGGAGCCGGGCTGGCGAGCGTACACCGTCTGATACCGCTCCGGGTCGGTCAGCTGGCGGTGGATGTAGGGCGGCAGAGGGATTTGACCGACCGTCTGGAGCCATTCGTCGGCGGGCGGGATGAATCGCACCAGTCGGATGCCCCCCTCAAGGCGGGCTTCGATTTGAGCCGTGTGCGATTCGTCCAGAATAATCCAGCTACCTTCGGGCAGGCGTCTGCCCGGTCGCACCAGCGCGTGCCAGCGTCCGTCGCCGACGGGGCGCAACAGCAGGAGTTCGACGCGCCCACCCGTCGGTTTACGCCCGAACAGTCGCCGCGCCGACACCCGCGAATCGTTCAGCACCAGCGTATCGCCCTCGCGCAGATATTCGGGCAGCTCGTAGAAGTATCGATGTTCCAGCAGACCTGTCGCCCGATGCACTATTAGCAGGCGCGACGAGTCGCGCGGCTCCACCGGCTCCTGCGCAATTAACTCTTCGGGCAGCTCGTAATCGAACAGCGCCGCATCCATCATCATCTATCGGGCACGCCCCGACAGCCATGCCAGAAAGCTCAGCAGCAGGGTTAAAATCAGGCTGATGAGCAGGCTGGTGCCAAGCGGGAAGTAGAAATGGAAGCCGTCCCGATGGATAGCAATATCGCCTGGCAATCGCCATTGGCGGATGCCCGCGCGATCCAGCGCGACCAGCACCAGCCCGACCACCATCAGCATCGCACCCAGCCCGATCAACGCCTTGCCGACCGTGCCCATACCGCTATTAATTCTACCTGTGGGGTAAACTGCAGGTTTGATGGACAGGCTGACGGCGCGAGTGGTGTGGTTTCTGACGGTGCGCGTGGTGATTAACAGCTTCCGTCGCGCGTTTGCGAACCCCCTGCGGGCGGTGCTGACCGTGCTGGTAATCGGGTTCATTCTGTGCAGCTGGGGCGGTGCGCTGGTCGGCGCGTTGCTGGAGCCAGTGCGGGCGCCGCGCGCACCCCAGTTGATGCTGGACCCTGAAGCGGTGATGGGGCGCAGCCTGACCATTGTGCTGGGCTTTCACCTGCTGTATGTGGTGCTGGCGATGGCGCCTGCCTTCTCGCGCGGGCAGTTCAGCTACTTTGTGGAAGGGGATGTGAACTTTCTGTTTCCGACGCCTGTGCGGGCGCTGAGCCTGTTTCGGGGCGTGCTGCTAATGCGCGGCGCGATCGGCACGATTTTCCTGATGCTCTTTCTGATTATTTACCTGCTGATGTCGGGCGGGCGTTCGATCAGGCAGCTGGCGCTGGTGGCGGAGCCGCAGACGAGCGGGTGGGCGCTGCTGGTTTACCCGCTGCTGTTTTTGAGCATGTCGCTGGCGGCGCTGTGGCTGGGCGTGGCGGTTCGGCTGATGGAAGAGGAGCGCCCGGCGTTGCGCTGGCTGTTCTGGGTGGGGGTTATCGGCTGGGCGCTGCTGGGAGCGGGACTAATGGTCGGCTATGCGTGGATGCTCTGGCAGAATCAGCCCTCGGTCAGGTTCTCGGAGGCGCTGCTGATGGGCGCTAACTGGCTGCCTGCGTATGTGCTGCTGTTGCCTGCGCGGGCGCTGGCGGACGCCGCGCTGATTGTGTACGGCGGCTGGACGCCCGCAATCGGGCTGGGGCTGATTTTCTGGCTGGGCGTGCTGGTGTGGGCGGATCGGCGGATTGTGGCGCACGCGGGTCGGCTCTATGAGCTGGCATCGGCGATGGCGCAGCGCGGGGCACGCTACCGACTCGCCCGCCGCGATCCGATGAGCGCGATGTATCAGGGCGCACTGGAGCGAATGAGCCGACGCGAGCGCCCCGTGCGCACCCTCCGCTGGCTCGAACGCTGGACGCCACGCGGCGTGTGGGCGCTGCTCTGGCGCGACATCCTGCTCTCATGGCGTCTGCAGGGCTGGATGCTCATCGCGGCAATCGCCCTGTTCATCGCCATCCCCTCAGTGCCGCTGGGCATCATCCGCTACAGCCTTGAAAAGCAGTCGCTGCTGGTGGCGCAAGTCACCTATGTGAGCATTCAATACATGATTGTGATTATGACCGCGATAGGCAGCTACTACGCGATTGTGGATTTGTTGCGCCGGGTCGACTTTCAGAAGCCGTTGCCGTTCAGTTCGCGAGCGGTGGTGCTGGTGGAGTCGTTGCCGACGGCGGTGATGTTCGCGCTGATTCAGCTGGTGGTGTCGCTGGTGGCGATTGTCTGGTTCCCACAGGCGTGGGTTTTCTGGCTGGGGATGGGGCTGGCGCTGGTGTCGTTCGTGCCTGTGCTGATGATGGCGATGTGGATGCTGGCGATGCTGAACCCTGACCCGAACGATTACACGCAGCGGCTGCTGCTGGGTCTGCTGATGTTCCCCGCGATTCTGCTGGCGGGCTTGCCAGGCGGATTGATATTGACAGTGGGGCTGGTGCTGCGCCTCTCACCGCTGCTGCTGGCGCCGATTGTGATGGCTGCCAACTTCTCAGTGGGAGCGATTCTCGTCGCGATTAACTCCAACCTCTACGAGCAGTTCAGCCCTGTGGATTAGAGGGGATGAACCGAAACTCGCGTTCGCCTTTGGGTGGGCGGGTCATGAGGCTCTGGAGGGCGTCGCGCACGCTGACTGTGCCGCGTAGCAGGCTGGCAATTGCGCTCAGGAGGGGCATTTCGATGCCGTGCTGGTGAGCCAGCTGCTCGGCGACGAGGGCGGTGGCATAGCCTTCGGCGACCTGTCCCAGCAGGCGCAGGGCTTCGTCAGGCGTGGCGCCCTGCGCAATCGCGTAGCCCAATCGGTAGTTGCGACTGAGCCGGCTCACGGCGGTGGCGAACAGGTCGCCCACGCCTGTCAGCCCCATAAAGGTTTCGGGGCACGCGCCCATCGCCGCGCCCAGCCGCATCATCTCGGTCAGTCCGCGCGTGAGCAGGGCGCCTTTCGTGTTATCGCCGAAGCCCAGTCCGTCGCTCACCCCCGCGCCAATCGCGTACACATTCTTCAGCGCGCCGCCCAGCTCCACCCCGATCAGGTCGTCGTTCGTGTATACGCGCAGGGTGGGCGCCATGAACAGTTGCTGCACCTGCTCGGCGGCGTCGGGATTGACGGAGGCGGCGACGGTCGCGGTGGGGATGCCGCGCACGATCTCGCCTGCCAGGTTCGGTCCCGACAGCACCACGATCTGGGGCAGCGGGATACCTGCCGATTCCTGCACCACCTCGCTCAGGCGTTTGCCCGTGTTCGGCTCCAGTCCCTTGGCGGCGATAATCCAGAGGCGTTGATGGTTGGGCAGGTGAGGAGCAACCTCGCGTATCGCGCCCGACGGCACCGCGAGAATGAGCAAGGGACACTCATTCAGCTCGCTCAGCTCAGCAGTCGCCTCTATGCCATCGGGCAGATGGACATCGGGCAGATAGCGGCGATTGATCCGCTCGCGGCGGATTTGTGCTATCTGCTCGCGGTTGCGTCCCCACAGGCGAACGGGCAGCCCCTTTTGAGCCAGCACCCATGCGAGCGCTGTGCCCCACGAGCCTGCGCCCACAACGCCCACGAGCCTATTCATGCGCAGGTTCCTCCTGCCACTGCGCGTCCAACTCCTGCAGGAACCGGATTGCCCCTGCCACCTGGCGCGCGGGCACCCAAAGGTAGCATTCGCGTGGGAAGTAGGCAACGGCGAAGGGTGGGGTGGCGGGCGATACCTGCGCCAGAATGTGTCGCTCGCGCAGATAGTCGCGCAGGAAGCCTGCCTCCAGCTCATTGAACGCGACGGCGACCCTCACAAAGTTGCCCGCCTGCGCCCGCGCCGATTCGTCCAGAATGTACCACCGCATTATCTTTTAAAGATACCCCCATTCACCCTGTTGACAAAACGCGCCCCTTATGGAATAACCCCTCTGCGGAGGACACCATGCGGCGATGGCGGGAATGGCTCTGTGCGGAGAGCTGGGCGATTATTCTGGTCTGTGTGGCGGATTTGCTCACCACGATCGCGCTCATCACGCGCGGGCTGGCGGAGGAGGGCAACCCAATTATGCGCTTTTACCTGCAGTACGGGCTGATGCCCTTCGCGCTGGCGAAGCTGGTGCTGGTGCTGGCGCCCGTGGTGATTATCGAGTGGGGTCGGCGCCACCGCCCGCAGACGGTGAAACGGCTGGCGCGTCTCGGCGTGGCAGGCTATCTGAGCTTCTATGCCGTGATGTTCTTCACCATCAATGTGCCCAGCATCATTACAGCCTCGCGTTTTGATAGGGAAGCGATTGAGATGCCAGCGGTTATGCCTGAAGAGTTGCGGCGCGAGCGGGCGCGACTGGGCAAAATCGTGCCGCCTGCACCGCCTGAAGCCACGCCTCGTGGCACGGCTGCCGACAATAACGAGCGCCAGTAGCGCCCGAGCATCGATAGGCAGCAAGCCCCCAGCAATCGCCCTTCAAGGGGTTCGCTGCTCGGGAGTTTATCATCTGTGTGAGAATGACCGCGCTCCCACGCGGCGCCCCACACTCCATCACAGGGTCAAGTGTGCCTGTTTCACACAGAGAGGGACACAGGCGAATCGATGGAGTATAGTAGAGGCGCCATCGGGGCAAAGCAGTGTGTGCACTTGACAATCGGGCGAAGGGTCAGATTTGAGTTCAGAGGCGTGCCTCTGAGCGGGTGGGCGTTCGCGCCTGCCCGCTGCAGGGGGTTGGTTTGTAGCCTACCTCTAAGGGATTGAAACTCCGTGAACGTGAGTTGAATCTGCCCTGTTTGTTCACGTTTGTAGCCTACCTCTAAGGGATTGAAACGAAGAAGGGCGTGAGAGGGTTGCCCCTCACCCGTACCCTCTCTCCAAAGGGGGGGAGTTTTTTACGGCTGAAGCGGCAGAGGCAGGTCGGCTTGAGTTGCACAGGGTTCAGGTGACTGAAGCGGTATAATCTTTTTTGATGGGTGTGGAGCGCGGGGCGCGACCGATTCTGGTGGTGATTGATGGGCACAGCCTGCTCTATCGGGGCTTCTATGCCACCCGCATGCTGACCACTTCCGACGGGCGACCCACGAACGCCGTGTTCAGCTTCACCAATATGCTGCTGTCGCTGCTGAACACGGTGGAGCCAGCGGCGATTGTGGTGGCGTTCGATGCGCCTGCGCCCACCTTCCGCCACGAGGCGTTTGTAGAATACAAAGCGCACCGTCAGGAGACGCCCGACGAGTTCCGCCCGCAGGTGGAGATGACCCGCCAGCTGCTGCAGGCGTTTGGAATCCCCACGCTCGCCGAGCCGGGCTTCGAAGCGGACGATCTGGTCGGCACGATTGCCCGCCACGCGCCCGAACAGGGCTACGAGGTGCTTATCTTCACGGGCGACCGCGACCAGCTGCAACTCATCAATGAGCATGTGCGCGTGTGCGCTCCCCTGCGCGGCGTCAGCGACCTGCAAATCTTCGACGCGCAAACCGTGCAGGAGCGCTACGGCATCCGCCCGGAGCAGATTCCCGACCTCAAAGCGCTGGCGGGCGACCCGTCGGACAATATCCCCGGCGTGCCCGGCGTCGGCGAAAAAACCGCCGTTAAGCTCCTGCAACAGTTCGGCACGGTGGAGAACCTGCTTCTGCATCTGGACGAGGTGAGCGACCCCAAACTGCGCGAGCGGCTCACTGCCATGCGCGACCAGATCCGCCAGAGCAAGATGCTGGCGACCATCCTGCAGGAGGTGCCCATCGATCTGGGGCAGATACCGCCGTTCCAGCTGACCCCGGAGCGACTAACGGCGGTTCAGCGCGTGCTGGAGGACCTGGAGTTTCGCTCCATTCTGCGTCGGCTGCCCGCCCTGGCGCAGAAGTTCGGTGGGTCCGCGAGCCTGCCCGCCGTCTCCATTCACGAGACCTTGGAGGTCGCGGTGCTTCGCGACCCGGATGAGCGCACCCTATCGCGCCTGCTGGAGGGCGATTCGCCCGTCGCGATTCGCCTTCAGGGCGAGCTGCGCCACCTGCGCGACGCCGAGGTTCATCGCATCGCGCTCGCTGTCGAGCCGAACCGCGCCGTGCTGATTGACCGCGCCGCGAGTCTCTTCCTGCCCGAGCCGCTCCTGCGCCTGTTGAGCGACCCGCACCGCGCTCGCCTCGCCTATGACGCCAAAACCGACCTGTTGCTAACGCGCGGCGCGGGACTTTCGGTTCAGCCGCCCCGCTTCGATGCGCTGATAGCGGCTTACATCTGGCAGCCGAGCCGTGCCAGTTACCCGCTCGACTGGCTCTGCGAGGAACTGCTGAACCTGCGCCTGCCCGAGGGCAACGAGCGCATCGCGGCGGAAGCCACCGCCCTGCTGATGCTGGAACAACCCCTGCGCGAGCGCCTGCAAGCTGAAGAGACGCTGCCCGTGCTGGAGGACATCGAAATGCCGCTGATACCCATCCTCGCCGAGATGGAGTGGCACGGCATCCGCATCGACGGCGCGTACCTGCAGGAGCTGTCGGGGCGACTGCAAGCGCAGCTCGAATCGCTCGCACAGGAGATCCACGCGCTGGCGGGCGAACCGTTCAACATCGGCTCGCCCAAACAGCTCGGCACGGTGCTGTTCGAAAAGCTCCGGCTGCCCGTCATCAAAAAGACCAAAACGGGCTACTCCACTGACGCCGATGTGTTGCAAGCGCTCATCGATCAGCACCCGATCGTGCGCCGGATTATCGAATATCGTGAGTTGAGCAAGCTGCGCTCCACCTATGCGGAGGCGCTGCCGAAGCTGGTGAACCCGCTCACAGGTCGAATCCACACGAAGCTCAATCAGACCGTGACGGCGACGGGTCGCCTCTCCAGCAGCGAGCCGAACCTGCAGAACATTCCTATCCGCTCGGAGGTCGGGCGCGAAATCCGCCGCGCCTTTATCGCCGATGCAGGCTTTCAGCTGCTCTCGCTGGACTACTCGCAGATTGAGCTGCGCATCCTGGCGCACATGTCGGGCGATCCGATGCTCCTTCGCGCCTTCGAGCAGGGTGAGGATATCCACACGGCGACGGCTGCGATTCTGTTTGGCGTCGCTCCCGAACAGGTCGATCGGGAGATGCGGCGCAAGGCGAAGACGGTCAACTACGCTGTGCTGTACGGCATGAGCGATTACGGGCTGTCGCAGGAACTCGGTATCGAGGTGAGCGAGGCTCGCCAGATTATTACACACTACTTCGAGCGGTTCCCCCAGATCAAAGCCTTCACGCAGCAGATACTGGAGGAGGCGCGTCAGAAAGGCTATGTGCGCACTTTGCTGGGGCGCAAGCGCTACCTGCCTGACCTGCACAGCGCGAACCGTAACGAGCGCATGGCAGCCGAACGCGCCGCCATCAACATGCCCTTTCAGGGCACGGCTGCCGACATTATGAAGCTCGCCATGATTCGCGTCTGGAACCGCCTGCCCGCGGTGGAGCCGCAGGCGCGGATGCTGCTGCAGGTTCACGATGAGCTACTGCTGGAGACACCCGATAACGATGTGGAGAGCGTCGCCCGCGCGATTGCCCGCGAGATGGAGCAAGCCTGCACCCTGCGCGTGCCGCTCACTGTCGAAGCCAAAATCGGTCCCAACTGGCGCGATCTACAGCCTATCGCCTGATCTCCAGCCGTTTGGAACGGATGAGAGCGCGGGTGGTGAGCTGTCCGCCCAGCGCAATATGAGCCACCGCAAGGCGCAGCAGCGTAATCATCAAGCCGATGGCGAGTCCCAGCAGCATGGCGGCGAGCAGGCGTCCTGCGCCGTCGCTCATGTTCGCCAGCGCCCAGAGGAAACCGATGGCGCCCAGCAGCCCGCCAGCCGCGCCCGCCAGCCGTGCAGGGTTCAGCGGCAGGTTCGGCACGCAATGGTGCAGTCCGTAGCCCAGCAGCCCGCCCAGCGCCATCAGCCCCACGATTCGGGCGAACGGCTCGCCAATCGGCGCGAGCAGCGCGAAGAGCAGTTGCCCGATTGCGCCGCTGAACGCGCCTATCAGTCCGCCGCCAATCGTGTTGCCCAGCACGCGCTCCCAACGGAACAGTGCAGGATCGACGCCGAACCACCGCTGGGGCAGGCGGAGCATCAGCGCCAGCGCCAGCCCCAGCGCCGCGCCCCAGCCCGCCACTGTTAGCAATGCCAGCCAGCCGCGCGACTCGCCCTCCAGCATCGCCCAGTCCTGGACCTGCGCGGGGTCGAACCGCACATGCTGGCTCTCCTCGCCTGGGTGCAGGCTGCCACGAAACTCGCGCACGCGCCCGTTCGTCACGATGCGCAGGGTGTAGGGCGTCGGGTCCGGCGCACCGTGATTCGCGTAGTGATGCACATAGACCTCGTAAGTGCCCTGCGGCGCGCTGCCGGGCGACCAGTAGATGTTCTCCACAGGGCGAGAGGTGCGCGTGGTCGGGTCCGCGTTGGCGTCCACATCGAGTTCGCCGCCTGTGGCTTCGCTGCGAAGGTTGCGGAACCAGATGTGGGTGCCTGTCGGCTCGATGCAATGCAGGTCGAGGTCGTTGATGTTGTGCCACATCAGGGAGAGCTGGGGGTCGCCGAACTGGGCGCCGCGCTCCCGCAGGCGTCGCACGATTTCGAGGTCGGTATAAAAGAGCAGGGCGCGCGTGCCCTGCAGCGCATCGGGCGCGCGAAGGGCGGCAAACAGCCATTCCATGCCGCCCGCCATCAGCAGCGCGGCGATCAGCCCGATGATGCCGAAAAGCAGGCGCGTGCCCATCGTTTAGCCCCGTCGGAACGAGCGTATTAGCCGTCGGAGCAGCGTTTCGGGTGGCTGACCATCGCCCCACAGGCGACGATTGAACGGAATCTCACGCCCGCGACCTGGCTCCCGCTCCAGCCGTTTCAGCAGCTCGTCCCAGTAGCGTTTGAACTCCTGCTGGCAGCCGACGGCGTGCGTGTATGCCGAATCGAGCCGCTCCTGAACCGCTTTGAGCTTCTCGCGCAGGCTGTTCAGCCGTTGCTCCAGTCCGACCACCTCTTCGGCGAGTCGGAACGCCGCCTGAACCTCTGGCTCGCTGCGTCGCTCCTCGATATGCTTCCAGCGCAGGTAGGCGATTCGGGACTCGCGCAGGCGTAGCTCGCCCTGCCGCCAGCCGATAACCGCCTTATAGATCAGGTAAGGCAGGCTGATAACACCCGCGGCAATCAGATAGACCCAGAACGGCAGCAGCTCGCCTGCTTTCGTGCCGAGCAGTTGCGCCTGCTGGATCGCCTGCTCGTGCAGCATGCGCAGACCGAGCGCGTCGACGGTCATCACCGCCGCGCCCAGCAAGAGTGCCAGCAGCCCGAATCCGAGCAGGGAGAAGGCGGTGCGCAGGCGGGGGAAGGGACGCGCGCCCTCCTCGTTCAAGGGACGCTCGCTCGCCTGCGCCAGCGAACTGCTCAGGTGATACCACACAGCGCCGACCAGCTTCTCCGCAAAGAAGCCAATCACCATCGCCAGCGCGACCAGCCACATCTGCTGACCCTTGCGGAAGGCTTCGAGGTTCAGGAATCCCGTGATGACCGCGATATTGACACCCAGCAGCAGTCCTGCCACGAGCGGCGCGAACAGCTCCATCAGCCACTGCCCGACATGCGTCCACCAGGTCTCTCTCACACCCGCTGGTGTGACGCCATGCTGACCGCAGATTTCGTCGGCGGTGGCGAAGTCGTGCGTGAGCGCCTGCTCCACCAGTTGCGGCGAGATGGCGATGGGTTCTGTCTTCGGGGCTGGACGACGCCGCTGGTGAGCTGTTTCGGGCAGGGGCAGACGCGCCCGACCCATCTGCTCGATGAACTCGATGCGCTTCGCCTCCAGCTGCTTCTCGCTCTCGCGAATCTGCTGCTCCAGTTGCTGGCGCACTGGCTCCAGCTCGTGGCGCAGGCGCTCGTAGCTATAGCCCGATGCCTTCACCAGCGTGCGATACTGCTGTTCGAGATTGATGGCTTCTGCCTCATAGCCCGCATAGTGCAGAAAGTCCCTGAACCGAAGGACGACCTGCTCCGTTTCCGCCGAGTGGAGATTGGGGTAGTAGGGCACATCCATGTAGGTTCGGGGCGGCAGGGGTATCTGGAAGAAAGGCGCCGTCTCCGTATAGAGGTCGGGATGCAGGGTTGATGGAGGCGCTGTGTCGGGCGCTGCAGGCGTGCCATCCTGCATCGGCTCCTGCTGGGGTTCGGCTGGCTCGCCTGCTTCAGGGGGCATCTGCACCGCTGCCTGCTCGCCTGGCAGCAAAGGCTCGTTTCGAATCGGCTCATCCATTACTGTTCTGCCTCCTTCGCCAGTCGCTGTTTCAGATCGTCCACCGCGCGGCTGGCATCGTTCATGCCGAACAGAATGAGCTTGCCGCTCTCCTCAAGGGGCTTCAATCGCTGGCGGAAATCCAGTCGGAACTGCTCCTCCAGCGGACCGACCAGCACGGCGCACACATTCGGCAGGGTGTTAATCTCGTGCGCCAGCTGGGCGGTCTCGTTCGGGGTGTGGTCCTCACCGTCGGTGAAGAGGCACAGCACCACCTTCTCGTTCGGGTGACGGCGAGCGTAGTCCAGCATCTGCTGCAAGGGCAATTTTTGATAGGTGCCCCACTGACCCATCGACTCGGTGATATTGCGCCGCGCGAACTCCTTCAGCTCGGACGAGTAGCGAGGTCTATCTTCGCGCGATTCGTGGATGCGTTCGGCGTAGACCCAGAGGCGCATCGGTGTCTGATCGGGTAGCACTTCATCGATCAGGGTGAACAGCACGCCGAC
The DNA here is from genome assembly GCA_037444405.1 of Armatimonadota bacterium. GTDB lineage: Bacteria > Armatimonadota > Fimbriimonadia > Fimbriimonadales > GBS-DC > HRBIN15. Next base: position 17,630 of record JBBIML010000021.1, on the reverse strand, counting down.
TGCGCGTTGCTTCTCGGCTTTGCGCATCGACTGGCTGATATCGAAGGCGGCTCCCATGCACACGGGCAGGTTCAGGCGCTGGGATTGACTGTATTGCCAGACCCACCACCCACCCGCGCCAATCAGAGCCAGCACAGCAACGAAAGCGGCGACTGGCACCAGCGGATTGGCATCGCCTGTTCCGCCCGTTCGGGCGCTCTGTCTGGGATGTCGCATTCCATGAACCTCCTCAAAGGGGGAATACGCAATTTCACTGACAACAGTTCCCCCGACTGTCCCCGCTTCGCTCATTTCGGCTGCCGACAGTCCTTCTATTATACACCATCTCTCTGTTCAGGGTCTTGCACCTATCAATACCCTTTCCGTCCCCTTGACAGAGGTCTACTGGATGGGCTATAATGGAGCAGTTATGTGAGGAGGGCATCAACAATGCAAGCAAAGAGGCGGATGTCGGACATTATGCTGCAGAGAGAGGCAGCATGGCTTCGGGCAGCAGTGCTGGGGCTAACGGGGCTGCTAACGGTGCTGGTCGGTCTGGCACAGGGCCGTCCCGACATTGTGTGGATGGCTGGCGGGCATAGTGGCAGCGTGGCGAGTGTTGCCGCAGTGCCAACCGCCGATTATCTCCTCTCAGGGAGCACCGATGGCACCGTCAAGATGTGGGACAGTTCCAGCGGGCGATTGGTCAGAACGCTTGAAGGGCATACCGATTATGTCAGTGCGGTCGCTGTCTCACCAGATGGGCAGCTGATAGCCTCAGGCGGCGGCGATCGAACAATCAAGTTGTGGCGTGTTGTGGACGGGCGATGGATTCGGGATCTGGCAGAGCATCGAGACCCCATTCACTCCCTCGCCTTTTCGCCCGACGGACAATATCTGGTGGCGGGTGGAGGCTATGAGGCTGGCGCTGCTTTCCGCGCCGAACTTAATGTCTGGCGCGTTTCGGACGGACAGCTGATCTACTCGCTTACCGGACATGACAAGCCCGTGCTTGTCGTCGCCTTCTCTCCCGATGGGCAACTTGTGGCGTCAGGCAGTCGTGATGGCACTATTAAACTCTGGCGCATGTCAGACGGACGATTAATACGAACGATTATTGGTGGAACCGGGGAGGAATACTTTGTTCAAGCCCTCGCTTTCTCCCCTGACGGGCAGCTAATAGCCTCCGGCGGCGGTAATGCGGTTTTAAGGGAAAACGATTACACAATCAAGCTCTGGCGCGTGTCGGACGGACTCTTGGTGCGCACACTGACGGGGCACACTTTTACGGTAGAGTCTCTCGCCTTCTCGCTGGATGGTCAGTACTTAGCCTCAGGCAGCGGATACTGGGATGGAGGATGGCTGGGCGAAGTCAGGCTCTGGCAGGTGTCGGACGGGCGTTTAGTGCGCACTCTTACGGGACATACGGACACGGTTTACTCAGTTACCTTCCTGCCTGACGGGCAATACCTGGCGTCCGGGAGCGGCGATCGTACCATCAGGCTCTGGCGATTCGCGGATGGTCAGCTATTACGCACTCTGGGCGGTCATACAGGTGCTGTGCTGGGGGTTGCCTTCTCGCCTGACAGCGCATGGTTAGCCTCCTGCGGCATGGATTTCACCCTGCGACTGTGGGATGCCGGAAATGGCGATTTAATCCGCACTTTCTGGGGGCATGAGGATTGGGTTCTCGCGGTCGCTTTTTCGCCAGATGGACAGCTCATAGCCTCCGGGAGCCGGGATTTCACGGTGCGACTGTGGCAGGTCAGCAGCGGTCAGCTGCTCCAGACCTGGTATGTAGCGGCATCGAGCGCGGGCGGCGGCACAAACAGTGTCGCCTTTTCTCCAGATGGTCAACTCGTGGCAGCGGCGAACTGGCGCGCTCGCCCATTAAGAGGGGAAATCTACATCTGGCGCGTCTCGGACGGAAGCCTGGTGCAGACAATTGACCTTGCGACGCCTGTTTACTCTGTTGCATTTTCACCCGATGGACAATTCCTGGCAGGAGGATATGGTGTTTACGACGCCAATCCGCCTTCTGGAAGAATCGGAATCTGGCGTGCTTCCGATTGGAATATGGTGCAATCTCTCTTCCATGCCTATCCCGTGACTTCGGTTGCCTTTTCTCCCAACGGACAGTACCTGGCTGGTGCAGGCTCCGACCCATCAGGAGGCGAGATTCGACTGTGGCGCGTGTCGGACGGGGCGCTGCTCCAAACTCTTGCAGATTCGGCAATTGGTATCGCTTTCTCAAATGATAGTAACTCTTTGATAGCAGTGGGAGGGCAGCTTCGTGGAATCAAGATATGGGGAGTACCGGGAGGTTCGCTGCGGCGAGTCTACGACCAGGAAATCGGAAGGGGAACTATGGCGGTTGCTGTTGCACCAGTCGGCGATCGGCTTTTCGCCTATGGGCGTTATGACGCGACAGTCGTGCTGGCTCGCTGGCGGATGCAGGGCGATATCGATGGTGACGGTTGTGTGGACGATGCCGACCTGCTAAGAGTGCTGTTCGCATTTGGTCAGTCGGGTTCGGGTCTCCCTGAAGATGTGAACGAGGACGGTGTAGTGGATGACGCTGATCTGTTGATGGTGTTGTTCAGCTTCGGCGCCGGATGCGCGTGAGCCTGTGGGCGTCTAATAGAGCGGGTACACTTATGGTGACGGAGGCGATCGGAGATGATGGGTATCTACAGAATGGCGCTGACGGGGCTGGCGCTGACGGGGCTGGCGGCGGCGTTTGCCGACATGGCGCTCTATCGCGGCTTGCCCGCGCCGGAAGCGGGCATCGCCCTGCGCTCATGGGGTTCCGGCACGATTGAAGAGACGGCGGAGACCACCTTTGTGGGCAGCCGTTCGATCAAGCTGTCCACACGCGGCTACTTTGCAGGCGGCTGGATCGAGTTCAGCACTCCTGTGGATTTGCGCACGGATTTGAATGCGCCCGATAAGGTGTTGCGCTTCGTGTTGCGTTTTCCGGGCACGGCGACGGTCGCGGCGGGCGGCGGCACGCCGGGCGGTCCGCCACGCGGCGGCGGTCTGGGCGCGCCAGGTGGTCCCCCGCGCGGCGCGGGCGGACCGCGTGGCGGCGGCCTCGGCGGCGACATTGGTGAGGGCGGTCAGCCACCTGCGGGCGGAGGCGGCACAACCACCGCTGCGCCGCCCACCCTCCAGCAGCTGCGCATCGTGCTGGAGACCAGTGACGGCAAACGCACCGACTTCCTGCTGCCCCTGCAGGGCGTGCGAGCCGACGAATCGGGCTGGCAATCGGTCAGCATGCCGCTGAACGCCATCCCACTGCTGAAGCAGACGAACGGGCAGATCGCGCGGATTGGCATCTTCGGCGATGGCAGCGCCACCTTCTATGTCGGCGAGATTCGCACCCTCTCCGAGCAGACGCCACTGCAGGGCTATATCTATGTGCAGAACAGCTACGGGTTCAGCTTCGACTCGCGCCGCGATAGCAAGATTGTCATCGCAGCGAACGACGAGCTGATTTTCTACGGCGTCAGCGAGTCGGGCACGATCCCGGTGGTCTTCCGCTGGAGCTTCGGCGACGATCCGAATGTGGTGGACGGTGAAGGGGCTGTAATCCGCCGCCGATTCCCCAAGAAAGGCACCTTCACTGTATGGCTCACGATTGCCGACCCGTACGGCATGCGCAAGCCCGCCACCGCCCGAATCACGGTGCAGGTGAACTGACGGGCAGGCTCTGAACCTGCCCGCCAGCGCCCGCATTTCCATCAGAAGCTATCGCCGACCTGCCCGAAGTTGAACAGCACAATCAGCAGGTCGGCGTCGTCAATCACCGCGTCGCCGTTCACATCCGCAGGCTGATTCGAACCTGTCTGCCCGAAGGCGAACAGCACCTGTAGCAGATCGGCGTCGTCGACTACATTATCGCCGTTCACATCGCCGTTGATGAGCGTGAAGTTCTGCGTGGTGGTGCCGTTCAGGGTCAGGCTCACCTTGCGGGCTAAGCCCGGAGGCGCCTGCATCAGCACTTCGGCAGCGCCCTGCTCTTGAACCTGCACCGAGTAGATACCCGAATCGCTCAAGGTGGTGGTGTAGGTGTTGATGGTGCTGCCCTGTCGGATGCGGATGGTCGCCTGACGCCCCGCATAGCTGCCCACAAAGCCGTCGATGCTCACAACGCCCTGCAGAGTGGTGGCGGGTGCGGCATCGCCCCAGATGCGCAGCCCGAAGGTCGCCTGCACGCCGCCCTCCAGACCATAGTACTGATACACATCCTCCTGATTGTCGGGTTCGTACTGAATGAAGTAGTCGAAGTTCGGGTCGCCGGGCAGGTTGCCGCACACCCACGCGCCGGGGCTGGAGACGCGCAACCCGAGATAGAACACGAACATGTTGCCGAAATCCTGCCCCAGCTGACCCGCCTGTACAGTGAACACCTCGTTGTTCGGGTCGGGGTTCGTGCCGAGCCGCCACACGCCTGCCTGCGGCACATAGAGGTTATGCGGTCCCTCATTGCTTCGCAGGAAGGTCGCCGGCGGCGCGAAGCTCGGATAGGGCGGAAAGTCGTTATCGGCGCCCGTCCAGAAGCCCTGAATCGTGTAGTAGCCTGCACGCGGGAAGTAGACCATCACCTCCACGCGGCTGACGCGGAACCGTCCCTGCCCGCTCGGATCCAGATAGGGATAAATCTGCACATCGTCCAGCGCGATTTTGCCCTCGCTGTCATAGGCGTAATATTGACCCGAAGTCGCCCAGCGGTAGTAAAGCAGCTGGTCGGCAGGGGAAAAGTCGCCGCGACTGCCCGGCTGCCAGCGCGGAATCACAGGCTGAAAGAGGTTGTCAGGGCGGAAGACATGGATCACCTTCACATTCTCCAACCGTTCGATCAGCTCCCACCCGCCCAGCGGCTGCCAGCCGCTTTGCGCCAGGAGCATCGCCGCCATCACACTCAATAATCCCGCTATGAATGGTCGCATGCTCTGCCTCCTTCCAATGCGCCGCGCGAAACACGGTCGCCGTCTCTATTATATCCCAATTGCTACCGTTTATCAGGGATTGGACGGCTCGGGAGGGTGTGGTGGTTCCCTGCGTTCCAGAGGCAGGGTGCCGAAGCCCACATACTTGGGCACGCTCATGCGCTCGATGCGCTGGAGCATATCCTCAAAGCACATGTGATGCTCCTGCAGGTCGCGCCGCACGATGGGGTCTAAATGCAACGCGGGCAGGTCATTAATATGCACGCTCAGCGCTCGCACGCGCCGCGCGAAGGTGAACGCCTCCGTCAGCTCGCAGGTGTAGATAGCGGTGTGGAGGTCGATATCGAACTGATTGAGGCGTTCGATCGCCTCGTCCAGCGTGCAGTAAGGTTGCAAAATAATCACAGGACCGAACACGGCTTCACGATAGATACGAATCTCGCTCGACACATTCTGCAACAGGGTTGGCAGGTAGAACGGCGACTGGCTGCTGCCGCCTGTCAGCACCGTCGCGCCGTTTTGAAGAGCCTCCTGCACCCACTCTTCGATGCGCTGGATTGCGCCTGAATTAATCAGGGGCGCGAGCGTGGTGGTCTCTTCGAGCGGGTCGCCGGGGCGCAGCGCCTCCACTTTCGGCACCAGATGCTGGAGCAACGGCTCATAGAGGCTCTCGTGCGCCAGCACATGCTGGATGGCGGTGGGCGTCTGACCGCTGAGGGCGAACCCGCTCTGGGTAATCAGCTCGGCGACGGCTTCGGGATCGGCGGAGGGCGTGACGACGAGCGCGCTCATCGCGTCCAGCTCCATCTCGATGCGTTTGGCGCCGCCGAGCGCGGGCAGGCTGAGACCGACCTCACGGCTGCCCGTGAACAGGAGCAGGTCAATCTCGGGCTCGACTGCGAGCGCCTGACCGACCTCCTCGCCTGTGCCCGTGATAACGCTGAGCGCTTCGGGCGGCACGCCTGCGCGATAGAGCAACAGCCCCAGTCGCAGGCAGGTCAGCGGCGCCTCGCGCGACGGTTTGAGAATGACGGCATTCCCCGCTGCCAGCGCAGGCGCCACCTTCTGCGCGGCGTGCGCCAGCGGCAGGTTGAACGCCAGAATCGCTGCCACGACGCCCATCGGCTCGCGACCCCAGAAGCCGAACCGCGCCGCGCCGTCGGTGAACGATTCGGGCGGGAACTGATAGGCGCGCGGGTGCATGCACGCCTCCGCGCCCAGCTCGAACAGCATAATGGCGCGCTCCACCTCCACGCGCGCCTCGCTGATGCGCTTGCCCGTCTCCTGCACCAGCAGCGTTGCCAGCGACACCCGCTCCTGCTGCAGCAGGTTCGCCACCTGGCGCAAAATCGCTGCCCGCTGCGACAGGGGCATCCGTCGCATCTGCTCCGCGCCGTAGCGAGCCAGCTTCACCGCCTGCTCCACATGGGCAGCCGTGCCTCGCGCTATGTGATCAATTACCTCGCCCCGATAGGGGTCCAGCACCTCCAGCCACTGGTCTGCCCCCACCAGATGTCCACCTATCAGCATCTTTTGCATGGCTCTCACTCAATCCAGGCAATCGCTTCGATCTCAATCAGTGCCTCGCGCGGCAGCTGGGCGACCTGCACCGTTGCGCGCGCGGGATAGGGCGGGCGGAAGTAGGTCTCGTAAACCGCGTTCATCTGCGCGAACTCGCTCAGATCCGTCATATAGATGGTGGTCTTAACGATGCTATCGAGGCTGGCGCCAAGCGCGGTCAGCACCGCCTGCAGATTCTGCAGAACCTGACGAGTCTGCGCTTCGATGCCACCCGGTACAATCTCGCCCGTGTTCGGATCGACGGGTATCTGCCCTGACAGGAACACCCAGTTGCCGACGCGCACCGCCTGCGAGTAGGGACCAATCGGCGCGGGCGCATCGGGCGACAACACCGCCTCTTTACCCATGTCTCACCTCTGCCCGAAGTATACCCCGCACCTGTCGGGTATGCTGTTATTGAACATGGTTCTCGTCGTTGGTGGGGCGGGCTATATCGGCTCGCATATGGTGAAGCTGCTCCTGCAAAAGGGCGAGCAGGTCGTCGTGCTGGATAACTTCTCCACAGGGCACCGGCAGGCGATTGTGGGCGGAATCGTCGAAGAGGGCGACCTGAACGACCCCGAATCGCTGAACCGCGTCTTTCGGCGCCACCCGATTGAGTGCGTGATGCACTTTGCGGCGTTCATCTTCGCGGGCGAATCGATGCGCGAACCGGCGAAATATTACGCCAACAATGTGCTGGGCTGCTATCATCTGCTGGAGGCGATGCGGGCGCACGGCGCGAAGCAGATTATCTTCTCGTCCACCGCAGCGGTGTATGGCGAGCCGCAGCAGCTGCCCATCCCGGAGGAGCATCCGCTGAACCCCACGAACGCTTACGGCGAGACCAAGCGCGTGATGGAGGGCATGCTAAGCTGGTACGGTCAGGCGTACGGGATTCGCTCGATTGCTCTGCGCTACTTCAACGCGGCGGGCGCCGACCCCGACGGTCAGCTCGGCGAGGATCACCGCCCGGAGGAGCATCTGATCCCGCTGGTGCTGTTCGCTGCGATGGGCAAGCGCGACGCGATCGCCGTCTTCGGCACCGATTACGACACGCCCGACGGTACCTGCATCCGCGACTATATCCATGTGATGGACTTATGCGAGGCGCACTATCTGGCGTTACAGCGGTTGCGGGACGGCGCGCCCAGCACGGTCTATAATCTCGGCAACGGCACGGGCTACTCGGTGCTGGAGGTGATTCGTACGGCGGAGCAGGTGGCGGGCAAGCCGATCCCTGTTCGGTACGCGCCGCGGCGGGCGGGCGACCCGGTGCGGCTGGTCGCTTCCGCCGAGAAGGCACGGCGCGAACTCGGCTGGCAACCCCGCTACCCCGAACTCGCCACCATGATCGAACACGCCTACCGCTGGTTCCTGCGACACCCCGATGGCTATCCCGACGGGTAGAATCGGGGCATGTATCGGATGGAGTGGCAGAGCCGTGTGGCGGGGTTTCGGTTTCGGCTGGAGGGCACGCCCGACGCGCTCCAGCCGCCGATAGAGGACCCGCTGTACGGCTTGCGCTTCACCTATCGGGTGAAAGGCTATTTGCTGGAGTCGAGCCCCGCTCTGCTGATAGAGGTGCTGGCGCCCGCTCAGCCGCTCTATCCGTTCGCCGAGCGCGCCACCCGCCTGCTCCTGCACTGCTATGAGCTGGTACGCACGCGGCTCGGACTGGAGCATCCCCTGCGCTACGACCGCCTGCTGCGCGTGTTCCTCTGTCAGCATGGCAGAGCAGGCGCGGAACAGCAGCGCAACCTTATCTACCTCTATCAGGTCAGCGAGCAGTTGCCGCCCACCGAATGGCTGCGTGAGCTGACCCACGAGTACGGGCACTGGATTATCCCGCCCGTCAACTCGTTTCGGGAGCCAGAGGCGTGGGCGAACGGCGATCTGGGCGAACGGCTATTGAGCCGATGGCTGCTGCGGGCGCTCGAATGCCAGCAGCTCGATTCCAGCGCTGTGATGGGCGTATCCCTTCAGGACTTACGCGCCTACGCGCGCCAGAAGATCGAGCCGCTGATCGAACGGATGGCGCGCGAGGGGCTGTCGCTGACGCGATGGCGCTCGCGCCGACGCGACGGATACGAGGAGTATCTTGCGCTCGCGCTCTACGCCGAACAGCTCTACGGTGCGGAACGGCTCAGCCGCGCGATGCTGCTATCGGGTGGCACAGAACCTGACGATTTTCTGAACGGCTTGCGCCAGAGCCTGCAGGAGCCAGCTCGCCTGCAGGTTCAGCTGCCGCGCAATCCCGCATGGATTCTGCTGCCAGGCGGCGTCCTGCGCTGGCGTATCGTCTCGCCTGCTGGCGCCCGCCTGAAGCCCGACCCCAAACGCCCCGAATGGGCGCTCTGTACCTGCGCCGAGCGCACCCTCCAGCTCCAGCAGGTCAATCACACGGAGAGGTGAATCGGAGCGCCTATGGAGAGCATTTGTTTCGCCCTGATCGGCGCAGGCGGCATCGGCAAACATCTGGCACAGCAGATCAAGCGGCTGGAGCAGGGGCTGGAGGTGCCCGAACCGCAGTGTGCGCTGACGCACTTCCCGCCGCCAGAAGGCGTGCAGGTTCAGCTTGCGGGCGTGTATGATGAGTCGCCCGAAGCCGCCCAGACCGCCGCGAACGAGCTGGAGACCAGCGTCTATCCCTCGCTGTCAGCACTGCTGGAGGACGAGTCGGTGCAGGTGGTGATCATCGCGACGCCGCCCTTCACGCATGGCGAGCTGGCTCTGCAGAGCCTGGCGCACGGCAAGCATGTGTTTTGCGAGAAGCCGATGGCGCTGCAGGTGGAGCAGTGCGATGCGATGCTGGAGGCGTCCCGCCGCGCCCAGCGCCTGCTGATGGTCGGACAGGTGCTGCGCCTGTTTCCCGCCTTCTGGCATTCGAACCAGCTCCTTCAGCAGGGGCGCATCGGCACGGTGTGGGCAATCAGCGTCCGCCGCACGGGGTTCGATCTCCCTCTCTTCGGCAAGGGCTGGCGACGCGACCCTGCTCGAAGCGGTGGGCTGGTCATCGAGATGAATGTGCATGAGCTGGACTACATGCGCTGGATAGGGGGCGAGGTACAGCAGGTGTTCGCGCAGGGCATCCGCCCGATGCCCGACACCGACTCGATCCAGCACTGGCAGGGCGTGCTGCGCTTCGCAACGGGCGCGATTGGCGCCCTCGAAGCGAGCATGCTCGACACGCTTGGGCGCTATACGGTGAACATCATCGGCGAGCGGGGCAGCATCGCGCACACAGGCTTTGCGGGCGAACTGCTCCTGCGCACGCACGACGGACAGCAGGAGCAGTTTGACGCCGAATCGCTGCGGCTGCCAGACCCGTACCTGTGGGAGCTGACGGCGTTTGTGCGCGCGATCGCGCTAGGCGAGCCGCTGCCGTTTGATGGCTGGGACGGTCGTCAGGCGGTCGCTCTCGCCCTCGCCTGCCTGCAATCGATCGAGACGGGAACGCCTGTCGCACTCAGATGCTGAAGGGCGGGTATGCTATATAAGTTATGCGACAGCGATGGATGGGGTTGATGGCGGCTTTTCTGCTGGGGGCGGGCGCGACAGCGCAGATGCCCGACCTGAAGTTCCCCGCCCGATTCGTGACCGAGCGCAAGAGCTACGCGCCGAACTCCACCGTCAGGGGACTGCTCGTGCTGGAAATCCGTGCGCCCTACCATGTGAACGCTAATCCCGCTTCGGAAGAGTATCTGATCCCGACCGAGCTAAAGTTTGAGAGGAGCAGCGCTTTTACCGCGCCTGAAGTGGAGTATCCTGCGCCCATCGAGAAGGCGTTCGAGTTCTCGGCGGGCAAGCCGCTCAAGATTTACGAGGGGCAGGCGCTGATTAAGTTTCAGCTGAAGCTTGCGGCGACGGTCAAGCCTGGCAAGCTCAATATCCCTGCCACCCTGCGCTATCAGGCGTGCGATGACAAGGCGTGCTATCCCCCGCAGCGGCTGAAGCTAACACTCGCGTTGACCATCAGCCAGCGGGAGGGTGCGCTCAACCCGGAATATGAGCGACTGCTCAAGCAGGACTCAGGCGCGTCGCGCAAGCTGAAGGAGTATTCCAGCGGTGCGGGCGGCTTCGCGGGTTATATGGAGGCGCAGTTCCGTGAGGGGCGGTGGCTGCCGTTCGTGGCTGCGCTGTATGCGGGCGGGCTGGCGCTCAATCTCACGCCGTGCGTGCTACCGTTGATCCCCATCACGCTGGGCTTCTTCTCGATGCAGGCGCGGGGTCAGCGCGGGCGGCGCGTGGGGCTGAGCGCGCTCTACGCGCTCAGCATGGCGGCGGTGTACGCCCTGCTGGGCACCATCGCGTCGCTGGCGGGCAAGGCGTTCGGGTTCCAGTTCCAGAACCCTGTGGTGGTGGGTGTGCTGGTCGCCCTGCTGGTGCTGCTGGCGCTGTCGATGTTCGGCGTGTACCAGTTTCGGGTGCCGCCCGCGCTGATGCGGATGGTGGGTGCGCGGCAGGGCTGGCTCGGCGCGATGATGATGGGCATGTTGGCAGGCGTGGCGGCAGCGCCCTGCATCGGTCCCGTGGTCGCCGCGCTCATCCCCATCGTGGCGGCGCTGGCGAACCCCACGCTCGGATTCCTCTGCTTCCTCGCACTGGGGCTGGGACTGGGCACGCCCTACTTCATTCTGGGAATCTTCTACGAGAGGCTCCAGAACCGCCTGCCCCGCGCCGGCGAGTGGACACTTCTGGTGGAGCGGCTGTTCGGCGTATTGTTGCTGGCGGTCGCGCTCTTCTTCGCCCGCAGCCTGATGGCGCCCAAGCTGTACGCCATCGCATGGCTGCTCTTCTTCGCACTGGTGGCGCTCTACTTCTTCGCGTTCGAACGGCGCGAGTTCACCCAGCCCCCGGTGGTGCGTTTCAAGCAGGTGCTGGGCGCAATCTTTTTGATTATCGCGCTCAGCAACGGCTACTCGTTGCTGCGCCCGAAGGTGCATGTGCAGTGGGAACCCTACACTGAGGCGCGGCTGGAACAGGCGATACAGGAACGCAAGCCTGTGATTATCGACTTCACCGCCGCATGGTGTCAGGCGTGCATCGAGCTGGAGGAGTACACCTACACCGACCCGCGAGTGGTCAAAGAATCGGAGCGGTTCGTGCGCCTCGTGGTGGACGCCACCCGCGAGGATGACCCGAAGATTCAGCAGATTCTGCAGCGACACGCGGTGGTCGGCTTGCCGACGGTGATTTTCATTGGCTCCGATGGTCAGGAGCGGCGCGAGCTGCGCCTGACGGGGTTCGAACCTGCCAGTGCCTTCCTGAAGCGCATGCAGAAGGTGCGATAATGGATTTGCAACAGTGCTTTGAGCGGTTGAAGCGCAAAGGCGAGGCGGCGCTGATTGTGTATATCACGGCGGGCGACCCCAGCCTTCAGCGGCTGCCGGAGGTGCTGCGCATGCTGCAGGATGCGGGCGTCGATATGGTGGAGGTTGGCTTCCCCTTCAGCGACCCGTTAGCCGATGGCGCGGTGATTCAGGCGGCGATGGATCGCGCCCTCGCAAGGGGAACCACACCCGCGCAGATTCTGGAAACGGTCGCGGCATGCCGCTCGGAAATCGCGATGCCGCTGATCGCCTTCACCTATTACAATCCCGTTCTGCGCTATGGGGTGGCGCGATTCGCGCAGGACGCCCGTCGCGCGGGCTTCGACGCCTGCCTGATTACCGACCTGCCGCCGGATGAGGCGGACGAATGGCTTCGGCACGCCCGTGCCGCGGGGTTGCAGACCATCTTTCTGCTGACGCCGACCAGCACCGCCGAGCGCATTCGGCTGGTGGCGGAGCGCGGGACGGGCTTCATCTACTGTGTGTCGCGCACGGGTGTCACGGGCGCCCGCGACGAGCTACCGCCCGATTTGCCCGACCTGATCGCCCGAATCCGCGAGCAGACGACCCTGCCGATTGCGGTGGGGTTCGGCATCTCGCGCCCGGAGCATGTGCGCGCGGTGGCGCAACTGGCAGACGGCGCGGTGGTGGGCAGTCAGGTGGTGCATTACCTGCACGAGTACGCCGATTCGCCCCACTGGGCGACCGTGGTGGGCGACTTCGTTCGCGCGCTCAAAGCCGCCTGTCAGCGGTAGGCAGGTTATAGGTCACGCACCACGCCCAGAAACAGCACCGCGCCGGTCGGGTTGTGCCGAATGGCGAAGAAGAAGGGGCGGTTCGCAATCAGCGTGAAGCGGTTGGGATTGTAGGAGGTGACGCCGACCACCACGCCTGTTGCCGCCGCCGCTTTGGTGCCCTCCTCGTTCACCTCCACAATCGCCTTCTGCAACGCTTTGGAGATGGACAGGCGTCCGTCGGTGGGAGGCGCTATCCCGCTGAGGTCGGCTTTATCGGCATCGAAGGCGTCGGTCATGCCCATCGCCTGCAGCGGCTCATTCAGCGCGCAGGTCGCCTCGATGCGGAAGCGGGGCAGCCCCACATCGCCCTCCATCGGCTTGAAGCCCTTGAGCCACTCGTTCCAGCGGTCAGGCGTGAGCGATTGCAGCCAGTCGTCCAGCGAGCGACCCTCATCGGGCAGGAACAGATAGAAGCTGAGCTGACCCTCGCCGTAGGGCAGCGCCACCGCCTGAAAACCGTCGCCTTTCAGATAGGGGAACTTGCCCGACTGGTGCATCATCGACACGCGCTTCGGCTTGCCGTCCGCCGCGAAGAACTCCTGCTCGCTCGTCGCCTCCTTATTGAAGGGCGTCTGCCACCTGCCTTTGAAGTAGAGCGTGTTGACCACCGCGAGGCGCGTGCGCTCATCAAAGTCATCCGGCTTGAACAGCTCTTCGATCAGCCCCTTCGTGGTCTCCTTCACCCAGCCGTTGATGCGCCCGGCGGCTGCCTCGCGCTGTTGAACGAAATCGACGCTGTCCACTTCCGCCGCGTAGAAGCGCTGGCACGCGCTGGTGAAGCTCGGCAGCAGCGAGAAGCCCTGCTGAACCCAGAGCGAGTTCGCAATCTGCACCTCCGCTCTGGGGTCCGGCGCGCGCAACAGCTGCAACAGGAGCGCGTTCTGGGAGTTAATCGTTTCGAGGGATGACTCGCCGTAGCCCAGCACCTCGCTCATCTGGCGAGCGGTCTCGCCGCGTGCGCCGTTCAGCACCATCGAGAAGGCGAGCGACGCGCTCAGGGGCGAAAAGAACAGGTTCGGCTGCTCCCGTCGCTTGTCCAGCTCATGCAACAGCTGGAACCCGAACTTCAGATTCGCCTGCACGCTATTGGCATCAATCGGCATTCTGGTCTCCGTCGTGTTCCGCCGGGTGTCGCGCTGCTGGGAGTCCTGTGGGCTGACGCCTGTCGTGCCGCAGCCAGCGAGCAGCAGCCCCACCAGACCAATCCACCCATTTTTCATAAGCTCCTCCATTCCTGTAGACGGATTGTACCACCTGGCGTTTCACTGCTGCCAACAATCGGGTTGGAGCGAGGATCACACTTCACAGCCAGCCTTTGCGCCGAAAATAGAGCGTCAGCCCTATCGCGATGCCCAGCATCAGCAGCATCACGGCGGGATAGCCCCAGCGCCAGTGCAGTTCAGGCATATAATCAAAGTTCATGCCGTACACGCCCACGATGAAGGTGATGGGCATGAAGATGGTGGCGATAATCGTGAGCGTTTTCATCACCTCGTTCAGGCGCGTGCTGGTCGCCGACAGGTGCAGCTCCACCAGATTGCCCAGCATCTCGCGATAGGTGGTGAGGTTCTCAATCACATACATCAGGTGGTCGTACACATCGCGCATGTAGAGGCGGGTTCTCTCCTCGATGTAGGGGTTCTCGCCGCGGGCGAGCCAGCCGATTGCCTCGCGCAGGGGCCAGACCGCATGGTTGAACTCCAGCAGGGCATGTCGCCACGCCTGCACCCGCCTCAACAGCGAGCCGTCTGTCCGCTCAATCAGAGCGCCTTCCAGCCGCTCGATCTGGTCGCCTACATGCTCCAGCACCACGAAGTAGTGGTCCACAATCGCGTCAATAAGCGAATATGCCAGGAAGTCGGCGCCGCGCGTGCGCAATCGGCTCTGTGGGGAGCGAAGCCGCTCGCGGATGGGGTCAAACAGCCCGCAATCGCGCTCCTGGAACGACAGCACGAAGTCGGCGCCAATCACAAGGCTGACCTGCTCCGACTCGATGCGATGCGCGCGGGTATCGAAGGTGAGCGAGCGCATCACCAGATAGAGGTAGCCCTCGTACTCTTCGGCTTTGGGGCGCTGGTGCGTGTTGAGGATGTCCTCTAAAGTGAGCGGGTGCAGCTGGAAAGCTTCGGCAATTGTGCGGATGGCATCCACATCGTGCAGACCCACCACATCGAGCCACAGCAGTGTGCCTTCCTGACGCAGGCGGGCACACTCGTCGGGGCGCACAGTGCGCTCTTCGAAGGTGGTCGGATTATAGCAATAGGCGCGGCAGGTGAGCTGCTCCACCTTCGGTCGCCCGATGTACACGGGCGTGCCCGGCGGCAATCCTGCTTTTTGCCCGCGACCCTTCGGTTGATTCATGGTTTCACCATACCCTATCTCCCTGGAGCCATCTGTTTGAGGAACGCGCCATATTCGGGCGTGTCGAGGTCGTCGAGCCACATAATCAGCGCGTCTTCGCCATCGTCGTAGTAGCGTTTGCGGATGCCGACGGGTCGGAAGCCGAACTTTTTGTAGAGGTTCTGGGCGGGCATGTTGTTAGCGCGCACCTCCAGCGTGACGCGACGCATCCCGCGCTCGCGCGCGATAGCAAGTAGGCGGTGCAGCAGTCGTCTGCCGAAGCCCTGCTGCTGATATTCTGGCTCCACCGCGATGTTGGTGATATGAAACTCGTCCACGACGAACCAGCCGCCCGCATAGCCCACGATTTTGCCGTCCATGCGCAGGATCAGATAGAGCGCGGCGGGGTTGCGCAGGTCACGGCGGAACGCCTCCTCGGACCAGCCCGGCTGGAACACCCTGCGCTCGATGCGCATCACTTCGGGCAGATGTTCCTCTCGCATCAGCTCGATGGTGATGGTCATCTGTGAGATTGTACCTGTTCAAGGCAGTTCCACACTGCTGCTATCGCCCAACATCAGGCGCAGGGCGCGCGGGCGACGCGCCCTGCCCGACACCAGCACATTCTTGCCCAGCAGGCTCCCCTCGATGCGCGACTCAATCTGTTCGATACGGCTGCCATCCAGCACGATGCTGTACTCGATCTCGCACGCACGCAGCTGCACCCCATCGCCGATGGAAGTAAAAGGACCCACATAGCACTCTTCGAGCGTGCAGTCGCGCCCGATGATGGCGGGACCCCGCACGGTACAGCGCACGAGTCGGCTGCCTGCGCCGACGACCACCCGCCCGTGCAGCTGGCTCTCCACCAGCTCGCCCGCTACCTCGCCCTCCAGGTCTTCCAGCACGAGGCGGTTCGCCTCCAGCAGCGCGTCAAGACTGCCCGTGTCCTTCCACCAGCCCGTGATGGTGTGCGAGCGCACCGTGTAGCCGTGATCGATCAGATACTGAATGGCGTCGGTGATTTCGAGTTCGTTGCGCCATGAGGGTTTAATCGCGCGGGCGGCTTCGAAGATGTGGTGGTCGAACAGATAGACGCCGACCAGCGCGAGGTTCGATGGCGGCACGCTCGGTTTTTCGATGAGTTTGACCACGCGCCGTCCGCGCAGCACTGCCACGCCGAACTCCTGCGGGTTGGGCACCTCCGCCAGCAGAATGAGCGCATTCGGGCGGTCGCGTTCGAACTCGCGCACCAGCGGCGCGATGCTGGATTTGACGATATTATCGCCCAGATACATCACGAAGGGCGTCCGCCCCAGAAAGGGTTCCGCGACCAGCACGGCGTGTGCCAGCCCCAGCGGTTCGGGTTGCGGGATGTAGGTTACCTGCAGTCCCCATCGGGCGCCGTCGCCGACCGCTGCCCGAATCTCAGCGGCGGTCTCGCCCACGATGATGCCCACTTCGCGGATGCCCGCCTGCGCGACGGCTTCCAGCCCGTAGAACAGCACAGGCTTGTTCGCGACGGGCACGAGCTGCTTCGCCATGCTGTAGGTGATGGGGCGCAGGCGCGTGCCTCTGCCACCCGCCAGAATCAGCGCTTTCATCGAAGCAGGCTCATAAGCCATGTGCGCCATACCTGCCAGAAGACGGTGCCATAGAGTGCCAGCGTTGTGGCGGTGGCGCGCGCCCGCTGCAGCCATTCGCGCCCCATCGACTGGCTGCTCGCCTGCGATTTGAGATGCTCGTTCAGCCAGCTCGTGATGGCGTTCAACACATTGGGCATCTCGGCAGGTGGCGGCACATGCCCGCCTTTGTACCAGATAATCTTCTTCGGCTCGCGCGCGGCTTCGTGCAGGGCTTTATTGGAGTCGACGGGCACCACATCGTCCGCATCGCCGTTGATCATCAGCACGGGGCGCGGGCTGATGCGCCCCACCCACAGCACGGGGTCCACCACCTCCATCGCCCGGAGCGCCTCTTCAATCTCTTTACTGGAGCGGTTCTGACGGAAGACCGACAGCACGCTCTTTTCCATCAGGATCTTCCAGTTGCCGCCAGCGACCAGCAGCACGGGCGCCTGCACGCGCTCGTCCACGCCCGCAAAAATCGCGCCCAGCATGCCGCCCATGCTTGCGCCGATGTAGCCGATGCGCTTCGGGTCGATCTCGGGGCGTGTTTCGAGGTAGTCCAGCGCCCGGCGCAGGTCGATCACGGTCTGGATCAGCGCGTCGCGCGAGTAGTAGGGATAGACGCCGAAGAAGGGCAACGACTCTTTCGGCTTGCGCTCGCCGTGGTACTGCGCATCGATGGCGAATAGCGCGTAGCCGGCGTTCGTGAGCATCGGCCAGAGCATCTTGAGCATCGTCTTATCACCGCCCAGCCCGTGCATCAGTATCACGCAGGGCAGTTTCTGCCCTTCGGGGCGGTTTTTGGGCAGCACCAGAAAGGCGGGCACACGCTGATCGCGCGCACTGCGATAGACCACCTTGTAGCAGATGTAGCTGGCGGTCTCTTCGGCGGTTGACACTTCGGGGCTAAGCGGCAGGTTTTTATCGTAGCCGAATATCCAGTCGGGGTCGGGCACGCGCGGCGCGCTATTCTGCGCCTGCGTGCAGCCCGTCAGCACCATCAGCGCCCATAAGCCCACAAGCGAGAGCAACGGTTTGGGT
>JBBIML010000020.1:0-52071 GCA_037444405.1 Armatimonadota bacterium | reverse complement strand
GGTTCAGGTAGTGCGTTTCGGGGCGGAGCGGGTGGTCGATCTGGAACGACTTCGTGCCTGTAGCGGCGAAGCGTCCAGCCGAGAAGACGCCGTAGCCATAGGGGCTGGCGCTTCGCCCATACACGCCGTAGCCCGCGCCGCTGGTCGAGCTTGCCAAGCCGTACACGCCCGTGCCTGAGGTGCTGGCGCTTAGCCCTAACACGCCGTAGGTGGAGCCGCTGGCGGCGGTTGCCCAGCCGACCACGCCCGTGCCTGAGGTGCTGTCGCTTTGCCCATACACGCCGTAGGTCGCGCCTGTGGCGGCGGTTGCCCAGCCGATCACGCCCCTGCCATCAGGGCTGACGCTTTGCCCATACACGCCGTAGTTCACGCCGCTGGTCGCGGTATGAAGCCCGAAGATGGCACGATTGCTCGCATTCGTCTCCACATGCAGGCGATAGAGAGGAATGCTGGTTCCAATCCCCACATTCCCCGCGGTGTAGAAAATGTCGCTCCCCGACGCCTGCCAGAGACTCGTCCCGATGTCGTCGCTCGCAGGCGCCCACGCGCTGCCGTCCCACTTCAGCACCTGCCCACTGCTCGGCGCCGACGACGACACCGCGCGCCCCTGTAGCCGCGCTACCGTCGGGTTCGGGTAGCTCCCGCTCAAATCGCCCCCCGCCGCGCCAATCGGGTTCGCCACGCCCGCCGTCGCCGCGCGAATCGCATACGGCGTCGGGCTAATCCTCACGCGCGGCGCAAGCACCGTATACGCGCCCGTGCTGCTGCCCGGACGCACCGCAACCTCCAGATACCGATCCGCGCCCGTCCACACCGCACCGAAGTCAATCGCCGTCGTGAACAAGCCATCTTGCACAGTCAGGTCGTTCGCAAACTGGTCGGTTCCGACCTGCGCGCCCCCTGTTGGAGCGTCGTACAGTCGGAAGCGAAAGTCGTAAGCGCCGTTCGCGGGGTTGCCGCTTGTGCGCAGGAACCCCTGATAGGTAAACGGCTGGGCGCACGCAAGCGCCAGCAACATCACAAGCCCTATACCGCAGCTAATCGTTCGCATGGTATGAATCCTCCGTTCTTTTGGAATGGGGCATCGGTTCACAGAAGACGGTCTGAGGGCATCTGGCTCAAAATAGGTGTTGCTGGCGTCTCTTGAGTCTCGCCGTCAGCTCTGTCCTCTCTTGACGATACCAGTCCTATTATACCACACTTTTTCGCCCGATGGTAGGGACTAAAGTCCCAATTTGCCCTTTTCGATGGGGGATTTTCGGGGTTTTTCGCGCTTTGTGTGGGGTTGTGGCTCGATTCGGGGGGCAGGTTTTCAGTCGCGGGTGCAGCGGGAGAGGCTGCTCGATGGGGTATCCTTGAGGGCGGCTATGCGAGCGAGGAGCATGGAGGTGGGACGCAATCGGCGGGCGGCGCCTGCACGGAGGCGGGCGCGGCGCGTGCTGTGGGCAATCTTCTGGTCGATCTTCTGGCTGTTCGGGCTGCTGCTGGGCGCGATGCTGGGCTACCTCTCTTTTGCGGGCGAGGGCACGGTGCGACGCGCCATTATTGCCTATGTGAAGGGTGAAACGCGCCCGGAGGTCGCCTTCCCCGCGCAGGATGCCGTCACGGTGCTGGTGGTCGGCGCGGACGAGAACCGTGACCGCCGTAAGCGCGTGGTCAATACGGCTGCCCGTACCGACACCATCATGGTGGCGCGTTTCGACTTCCGCAATCGGCGCGTGGATGCCCTCTCCATCCCACGCGACACGCTGGTGCGAATCCCCCGCCACGGCTGGGGCAAAATCAACGCCGCGCATGTGCTGGGCGGACCCCAGCTGCTCGCCGAAACGGTCAGTACCCTGCTGGGCAATATCAAAATCGATCACCTTGTGATTGTGAGCTATAAAGGCTTTGTGGAGGCGGTCGACGCGATGGGCGGCGTGACGATCGAGGTGGAGAAGCCGATGCATTATCACGATAACTGGGGCGATTTGCATATTGATCTGGAGCCGGGCGTGCAGCATCTCAACGGCACACAGGCGCTGGGCTATGTGCGGTTCCGCCACTCGGATAGCGACTTCCACCGTATTCAGCGTCAGCAGAAGTTTTTGCGGGCGGTCAAGGAGCGATTGCGGCAGCCATCGGTGTGGATGCGGGCGCCCTATATTTTGAGTGCCGCGCTGCGCCACACGCGCACCACACTGGATTACGAGCAGATTCTGGCGCTGGCGCTGTTTGCCCGCGAGTTGCCGCAGGAGAGCATCCGCACCGAGACGCTGCCCGTGCGCAACGGGCGCGGCACGGACCTGATTGTGAAGCGCGAGGAGGCTGCCCAGCTGCTGCGCGAGATGGGCTTCTGGGACGATCAGCGCCTCTCCTACAGCCCCGCGAACCCGCGATGAACCGCCTCGGTCTGTCCCGTCTGGAGAAGCTCGCGCTTGGTGCGGCAGCTGTCGTCGCGCTGCTGGTGCTGATTCCGCTCTATCAGCAGCTGGTGGACATCAAGCGCACCTCCGATTGCCTCTCCAATCTCAAGGAGATTGCCACCGCGCTGAGCCTGTATCAGATGGATTATGGGAGTGGTCTGCCCGTTGCCTATTATGCGCAGGGCGATGGTCAGCCCCAGCTCGATGCGAGCGGTCGCCCGCTCAGCTGGGCGCTGGGCATCAGCGGCTATGTGCGCAAAGACCCGGCGCGGGTGTTGCTATGTCCTGCTGACCCATTGGGCGGCAGCACCCGAATCAGCCATCCGCGCGACCCGAACCGTGCGATTGGCTTATCGTACGGCTTCTATGCGCCGCTATCGGGTCGCAAGGTGTCCGATGTGGCGCAGCCGGGTCAGACGATTCTGATTGCTGATAGCGTTGCGGGTGGTCAGCTGGGCACGCTTGACCCGCAGCCGCTTCTCAACGGCAACGACGGCTTCGTGCTGGGCTTCGACGATGGTCTGTTCGCCCCCACCGCACGCAGCCGCTACATCGCGCGGCTGGCGGTGTGGCGCCTGGATGCGACAGCCGACTGGAAAGCGGGCAACCTGCGCGCCTTTCACGGCAAGGGCGTGAATGTGCTGCATGTGGACGGGCATGTCGCCACACGCGACCCGACGATTGTGCGGCTGGAACGCGAGCCAGATGGTCGCCTGAAACCGCCCTGGAGCCTGCCTGAGGTCCGTGAATAAGAGTAATAGATTCTGGTCGCGCAGTCGGGGTAGGGCTAACCCGATGATTGGGTTTCTATAATCGCGATGGGCATATAGCCTGTCGCGAGCAAGCCGATTCGGCGCGTGGACAATCACGACAGCCGTGCCCATATTGGACCAGGCACACCCCGCCAGCCCCATCAACGCCACGACCATCAGCAACCGCATCGTTTTTTTTTCTTTCGCGATGTCGGTGGAGGAATCCTGCCCATGACAGGAGTCGTCCGTTTGAGGATGAATCTCCCGTCGCAGGAGGCGACATCGATGAGACCACTGGAGGGTTTTGAGGGTGCGGGTCCCCTGTCGCGGCTGATTTATCGGCGGGAGGGGCGCACGAAGCGCGTTTCGAGCTGGGATCGCACGGGCGGCAATCGCGACTTTTTGACCATTCCTGCGGGTCAAACGGCGACTCTTGCCGAGATTCAGGGCGCTGGCTGTATTCGGCACATCTGGATCACGGTCGGCTGCCGCGATCGGCTCTATCTGCGCAAGCTGGTGCTGCGCATGTTCTGGGACGGCGAATCGGAGCCGAGCGTGCTGAGTCCGCTGGGCGACTTTTTCGGGCTGGGGCACGGAATCGCCCGCTCGTTTATGTCGCTGCCGCTGACCACTGTGACCAGCGAGAGCAATGAGGGCAACTATGGCGGCGGCGTCGCGCTCAACTGCTACTTCCCGATGCCCTTCTCGCAGGGCGCACGGATTGAGGTTATCAACGAGTGCGAGGTGGAGGTCGGCTCGTTCTATTACTATGTGGATTATGAGCAGTACGACGCGCCATTGCCCGATAATATTTTGCGGTTCCATGCCCAGTATCGTCAGGAGTATCCGACGCGCGGTGTGCAGGGCAACCTGTTCGAGCAGCGGCGCAACTACTGGGAGCTGCTCGATACGCCGAACCTGAGCGACGCCGAGAACTACCTGATTCTGGAGGCGGAGGGCGCGGGGCACTATGTGGGCTGCGTGCTGTCGGTGGACAACATCGATCCTTTGCCCGTGATTCGCCGGCTCGGCTCGCAGGAGCAGGTGATCCGCGAATACACCTGGTGGGGCGAGGGCGACGATATGATTTTCATCGACGGCGAGCCGTGGCCGCCCTCCCTGCACGGCACTGGCTCCGAGGATTACCTCTCGCAGGCATGGGGCATGCATCCGCGCGCCTATCTTTACGCGGGCGCGTCGATCTATGAGCATGACCCGAAGTTCCCCGACAGGCATCAATGCACCTCGTATCGGTTCCATATTGAGGATCCGATACTGTTCACGCGCTCGATACGGGTGAGTATCGAGCATGGGCACGCGAACCTGCAGGAGAACGACTATTCGAGTGTGGCTTACTGGTATCAGACGGAGCCGCATAAGCCGTTTCCGCCGTTGCCGCCTGTTCAGGAGCGGTTGCCGCGCAATATGCGGGACGCGAAATGAGTTCGGTGTGGATTTTCGGGGTGGCGGTGGGCGCGGGCGCGTTTGGCTCGATGCTGGGGCTGGGTGGCGGGATTATTCTGGTGCCCGCGCTCACGCTGCTGTTTAATGTGCCCATCAAGCAGGCGGTGGCTGCCAGTCTGGTGGGCGTGGTGGCGACCTCGTGTGCGGGCGTGCAGGGCTACCTGCGGGCTGGTCTGGTGGACTGGCGGGTCGCGGTTCGGCTGCTGGTTCCGACGGTGCTGGGCGCGATTGCGGGCGGGCTGCTGGTGGGCTATATTGCGCCGAAAGTGGTGGCGGGGCTGTTTATTCTGCTCGCGCTCTATGTGATGGGTCAGATGGTGTGGGCGAGCCGCTTTTCGCGTTCTGCCGATTCGGACGGCGAAGCGTGCCGTGCGGCGTGGAAAAACAGTTCCCGGAAGTGGCTGGCGGCGGCGCTTTCGGCGCTGGGCGGTCTCATCTCGGCGTTGCTGGGTGTCGGCGGCGGGCTGATTCAGGTGCCTGTACTACACACCATACTGGGCGCGTCGTTGCGATGCGCCATGGGCACCAGCTCCTTCCTGATTGGCGCAACGGCGTCCACCAGCGCGCTGCTCTATTTGGCGCAGGGTCAGCTCCAGCCCGATGTGGTGGTGCCCGCCGCGCTGGGGGTGCTGATCGGCGCGAAGCTGGGCGTGCAGCTCGCAGCGCGCACCCCGACAGGCGTGTTGCGGGGTATCTTTATGGCGGTGATGGTCTACACCATCATTCGGCTCTATCTGAAGTGGTTCGCTGGCGGTTAACCGTCAGGTGTGAGCGGGAACATCTCAGGTTCAGGAGCGTCGAACAGGCGAGGAGGTTAGCAACTATGCGAAGGAACGAGATAGTGATGGGATTGGGCACGATTTGCCTGCTGCTGCTCTTGATCGCCGGCTGCGGTGGTGGCGGAGGCGGCGGTGGCAATGGAGGCAATGGCGGCACATCGGTGACGGCAACCATTACGGGCGCCGCGTATGTCGCTGTGCAGGATGGCGCGAACGGTGAATGGCAACGGCTAACTGCCTCTGGTGATAACTACAACTTCCGGGTGACCTCTGCTGATGGTCGCTACTCAGTCGCCTGGGTCTGCGAGGGCGAGAAGCCGCAGGTGAATATCGTGCATGCGACCACCGCTGAGACAACCAGTTTCGGTGCAGCGTGCCCCGCTTCCCCGAACACCATCACGGTGGCGGGCACGGTTCAGGGGTTGCGCTCGGGCGAGTTTGCCCTCGTGTCCATTAGCAGCGCCAGTCAGACAGTGGGCGCGAATGGTGACTCGTTTAATCTATCCCTGACGCTCGGCACCTATGATCTGATTGGGGTTCGGACCGGTGGGGCGGGTCCCAACAGGGTCTGGTTACGGCGCAGTGTATCGTTTGCTGGCAATAGTTCGGGGCTGGTGATCGATTTCAACCAGCCCGATGGGGCTGTGGTGCGCGTGTTCGATGTGCAGGCAGGCAGCCTGACAGTGGATGGAGTGGATTTCCCCAACGAGACGGCAACCAGCCAGATTGCGCTTCAGAGCAGTAATCGCTCCTCGCTGATTGGAGTTGGAGTCAGCGCCTCGCTTGTTTCACCGCCCGTCAGATACCCCGTTTTCCCCTCAGGTATTCTGCAGGCTGGGGAGAGTTTTCGGGTTCAGGTGATTACGGACCGGCAGCGGGGTGAGGTTCAGGGGCTTGGCACGCTGCCGAACAGTCTCACCATCACCGTACCACCCCCCTTCGATTCGCCCCAGTTCGACTTCACCACGAGCGGCGATCTGACTTTCACGGCGCAGTGGAGCGCGTATGCAGAAAGCCCTGTGCGCGGATATGTGTTCACTCTGGGTGGCAGTCAGCAGGCGCGCAGCTGGCGGATTTTTATCAGTGCGGGCTGGCTCGGCGGTCGAACCTCTTACACCACGCCTGTGCTGAACGGGTTGCCTGGCTGGAACAGCAGTGCGTGGGACATCCAGCGTGGTCGCGCTGTGGACGCCAGCTTCACGGCGTTCGTGAGCCAGAACACGCTGCAGGAGATACTGAACTACGAGCGCACGGGTATTGCGCCTGCAGGCTTTCGCCTGCGCTTTGCCACTCGCAGCGCCACGCTGACACCCTGAGCGACGGACATCAGCGACTGACAACAGCCCTCCATGCGGGGTATACTCCCTGCGCGGAGGGCTTTTTCGATGCGCACGCTGAAAGTGGGTTGTGTCGTGGTTGTGACACTGGTGCTCATCGGGGTGGCAGGTATCTGGATGTGGGCATCGCGACCGCCCTACCCGAAGGTGCCTGTTCGTCAGTATCCTCCCAACAATGCTTACGAGCATCTGGTGGTGGTTGCGCTTCGACTTCATGAGGCGAAGCGCTTCGATGTCCGACTGCAATCGCTGAGTGATCGTGCGATAGATGCTCTGCGTCAGGGTGGAGTTTTAACCACACTGGAGCATCAGGAGTATGCCCGGCGGGTTGAGCCGTATCTTCGGGTGTATCGGAGGTACCTGAACCAGCCGAGCAGGGTTGTCATCGACTACTGGCGAAAAGTCACCCAGCCCCAGCGAGATCCGCAGTTTATGGCGTATGGCGCGATGCGTGAGCTGGCGCGTACAGAAGCCTACTTTATTCAAGCGGCGTTTCTTCGGAATCAGCCAGCCGAAGCCGTCGAGCGTGCCGCCGCCCTCTCCCAGTTTGCCAATCAGATTAGCAGGGATGGCATGGTCATCGACTATCTGGTTGGTGTAGCTATTAAATCAATAGCGATTGAGCCGGTGCGTAGAAACTTCGCACGGATTACTCAGCGTCAGCCGCTGGAACGCCTGCTCCGATGGGCACGGCAAGAGGAGCAAAACCGTCCCAGCCTTGTCAATATTATGCAGAGTGAGCAGGAGTACGGGCGAGCGGTCATACTGGTGATGTACCAGAATGGTGTAC
Organism: Armatimonadota bacterium; assembly: GCA_037444405.1. Lineage (GTDB taxonomy): Bacteria > Armatimonadota > Fimbriimonadia > Fimbriimonadales > GBS-DC > HRBIN15. The sequence continues at coordinate 44,544 of JBBIML010000020.1, read as the reverse complement.
CCATTGATCCCAGCACCATCGAATGGTGGGAGCGGATAAGAATTCTGAATCAGCTGATTATCAAAACATCCGTTCGCGAGTATGAGGCATCGATGGAGCGTGTGAAGGCGTATGCCGCAAAACCGTTCTGGCAGCAGAACCCGGCGGACTATCCGCGTCCATGGCACCCACTCAATCAGACAATTATTCCTGTATTTCAGAGCTTATCTGAAAGGGATGCCGAGCTGCAGGCGCGTACACGCTTGCTGGGCTGCGCGGCGGCTGTGCGACTCTATAGGATTCGCACGGGGCGCTACCCCAGCAAACTGGAACAGCTCCATCTGGGTGACCTGATAATCGACCCCTTCACAGGCAAGCCTTTTATCTACAGGGTGGATGCCCGCAAAGGGTTCCTGCTCTATTCGGTCGGTTCGAACGGGGTAGATGACGGTGGGCGATGTTCGTACGCTTCCGGGGGGAGCGATAAGGGTGATTTGCTGCCTGTGGGCGTGCGAGTGCCTCCGTCGCTGCGTGGAGTGCCGCCAGAGCGGATGCCGCTAACAGACCCCATCTGGCTGCGCTGAGAAAAACATTGGCACGGAGCGACGCTCACCATACATGTTCAGGGCTACGAACTGGAGTTGCAGGCGTTGCCTGCGCAGCGGAGCAGCGGAAATGACACTCTCTTCAAAGGGAAGCCCCATATCTGTGAGGTGCCTGTCCATCGGGTACAATTGATTGTGATGAGTACGCCGATAGGACGCGAGGTGTTGCAGGTTCCCGTCGAGGAGGAGATGAAGCGCTCCTACCTCGACTATGCGATGAGCGTGATTATTGCCCGCGCTCTGCCCGATGTGCGGGATGGTCTCAAGCCTGTGCAGCGACGCATTCTGTATGTGATGCGGGAGCTGGGGCTGACCCCCGACTCGGCGCACACCAAGTCCGCCAAAGTGTGTGGGGAGACCACCGCGAACTATCACCCGCACGGTCAGGAGGTGGTCTACCCGACGCTGGTGCGCATGGCACAGGACTTCAATATGCGCTATCCGCTGGTGGACGGGCAGGGCAACTTCGGGAGTATCGACGGTGATCCGCCTGCCGCGATGCGCTACTGTGTCACGGGCGATACGCTGGTGCGCACGGAGCAAGGGCTGATTCCGATTGGGCAGCTGGCACAGACAGAGGAAATCGACATTCTCGTGCGCTCCGCCGGGGGGCGCGTGCAGCGAGCGACGCGCTGGTTCGATTGCGGGGAGCATCCGACCCTGCGCGTGCGGACGCGCTACGGCTTTGAGCTGCAGGGCACACCAAATCATCCCGTGCTGGTTTGCGTCGCTGACAGCAGCGGCAAGCCCCGCCTGGCATGGAAAACGCTCGACAGCCTGCAAATCGGGGATTATCTGGTTATTGACAGGGGCGAATCGGAAGCGCAGGCTGAACCTGTTGACCTGACCGCCTATTACCCGACCTTTGCGGAGGGTTCACGCGTGCGTCGCCATTCGCTCCCGACTCATCTGGACGAATCGCTGGCGACATTGATGGGCGCTTTGATTGCGGAAGGCACGCTCGCATCCGAGCGCATCGAGTTCACCTGCACACCAGGTGAGTTTGCCGATGAGTTTGTGCGCTGCTGGGAGCGGTGCTTTCCCGATTGTCGCCTGCATCGATGGCTGCGGGCGCCTGTAGGCTTTGGCAAGCGTCTCTTCTGGCAGATGCAGGTGGTGAGCCAGCAGGTGGTGCGCTTTTTGAACCATCTGGGGCTGAGCGGTCGGTCGGCGGAGCGTGGGGTGCCAGCCGTGATTTTGCGCTCGCCACAAGCGGTGCAGGCGGCTTTCCTGCGCGCGCTGTTCGAGGGCGACGGCGCCGTCGAACGCTCCGGGCGCAGCCTGATGCGGGTGAGCCTCGTCTCCAGCAGTCAGCGCCTGCTCCAGCAGGTGCAGGTGATGTTGCTCTCATTTGGGATTGTGGCTCGCCTGGGGAAGGAGGCGCGCGGCAGCACCTATCGGTTGACCATCAACGGCTCGGATAATCTGCAGAGGTATCAGCAGAGGATTGGCTTCCTCTCGGAAGCAAAGCGCAAGGCGCTGGCGGAGATGGTGGCGTCGATGTCGGGGCGCGCGCTGTCCAAAACCGACGCGGTGCCTTTCTTGAGCCAGTATGTGCGGCGCATGGCGAACCGCCATCGCGAGTGGCTGGGCAAGCACAACTTTGACCGATTCAGCCGTCTTGCCGACGCCGTGCCGAAGTTGCTGGAGGCACTCAGCCCCGAAGATGCCGAGTTCCTCTGCGCCCTTATCGAGAGCCGCTATTTCTTCGATCCTGTTGTTTCGATAGAGGGCGGCGGCGTTCAGCGGGTGTACTCGATTCGCGTGGACAGCGAATGCCACTCGTTCGTCGCCAACGGCTTCATCAATCACAACACCGAGGTGCGCCTCACGCCGATTGCGATGGAGATGCTGGCGGATATCGATAAGGAGACCGTCGACTGGATGCCGAACTATCTGCAAAGCACGGAGGAGCCTGTGGTGCTGCCCGCGCGTTTCCCGAACCTGTTATGCAACGGGGGCAGCGGCATCGCTGTCGGCATGGCGACGAACATCCCGCCACACAACCTCAGCGAGGTAGTGGACGCGCTCATCTATCGGCTGGAGCATCCGAACTGCACGCTGGAGCCCATCCTGAAAATATTGCCAGGTCCCGATTTTCCGACGGGCGGGCTGATACTGGGCACGCGCGGCATCCGTCAAGCCTACGAGACGGGGCGCGGCAGCATCGTGATGCAGGCGAAGACGCAGATTGAGCCGCTGGACGGCGGCAAAAGCGCGATAGTGATTACCGAACTGCCCTATCAGGTCAGCAAGGCGCGCCTGATCGAGCAGATCGCGCAGCTGGTTAAGTCGGGCAAGCTGGAGGGCATCACCGATATTGCCGACTACTCCGACCGCACAGGCATGCGTGTGGTGATCGAACTGCGCCGCGATGTGAATCCGAACCGCATGCTGAACAACCTACTCAAGCACACGCCGTTGCGCACGACCTTCGGCGCGATTCTGCTCGCGCTGGTGGACAATGTGCCGCGCGTGATGAGCCTGCTCGATTTGATGGATCACTATCTGGCGCATCGGCGCGCGGTGATCCTGCGTCGCACGCGCTATGAGCTGTATCGGGCAAAATCGCGCGCGCATGTGCTGGAAGGGCTGCAAATCGCGGTCAACTTTCTGGACGAACTCATTCGCCTGATTCGCCGCTCGGAGACGGCAGAGGTTGCTCGCCGCGAGATGATCAAGCGATTCGGGCTGACCGCGATTCAGGCGGACGCGATTCTGGCGATGCAGCTGCGCCAGCTGGCACGGCTGGAGCAGGAGAAGATTGCCGACGAATATCGCGGGCTGCTGCGCGAGATGATGCGCCTGGAGCATATTCTGACCGACCCGCGCCGCGTGGAGCAGATAATGAAGGAGGAACTGCTCGCGCTCAAAGAGAAGTTTGGCGATGCACGGCGCACGCGCATCGTTGCACGCGAAGCCGAAGAGATTTCCGAAGAGGACCTGATCCCCGAAGAGGAGACGCTGGTGCTGATCACGCGCGATGGCTATATCAAGCGCGTTTCGCTGGACGCCTACCGCTCGCAGAAGCGCGGGGGTAAGGGCGTGATTGCGACGACTGCCCGTGAAGAGGACGAGGTGGAGCATCTGTTCCAGGTCAGCACGCACCACTACATTCTCTTCTTCACCGATCGGGGGCGCGTGTATCGGCTCAAGGCGTACGAGATTCCCGAAACCTCGCGTCAGGCGAAAGGCACGCCCGTCATCAACTACATCAGCATCCAGCCCGACGAGAAGGTGACGGCGACCGTTTCGGTGCGCGACTTCGAGAGCGAGGGCTACCTGACGATGATTACGCGTGGGGGCGAGATCAAGCGCACGCAGCTGAGCGAGTTCGCGAACCTGCGCAGTAATGGGCTGAACGCCTTCGATCTGGAAGTGGGCGATTCGCTCGGCTGGGTGCTGCACACCAGTGGCAACGACGACATCCTGCTGGTGACCCAGGCGGGTTTCGCCATCCGCTTCCCGGAGAAGGATGTGCCTGTGCGCTCGCGCACGGCAGGGGGTGTGATTGCCATCCGTCTGACAAAGGGCGATACACTGGTGGCAGCCTGCCGCGTGATGCCCGGCGCGCTGCTGCTGGTCGTCTCCGAGAACGGCTACGGCAAATGCACGCCGCTCAGGGAGTACCGTGTGCAGTCGCGTGGGGGCAAGGGCATCCTCACGATGAATGTTACGCGCAAGACGGGACGGGTGGTCGCCGCCGAAGTGGTCGAAAAAGATGATAAGCTCATTCTGGTGACCGCCAACGGCAAGGGTATCCGTCTGCGCGTGGACGACCTGCGTATCACGGGGCGGATCGCGCAGGGTGTCAAGCTGATCGATTTGGCGGAGAGCGACCGGGTGGCTGCCGTCACCCGCATCGTGCTGAACAAACGCCTGCAGGAGGCGGACCAGAAAACGCTCGCGCTCACAGGCAGTGAAACGGGTTGACCATATCCGCCCATAGCATTCCCTCCTGATAGGAGGGAACGCTATGCCGCTAAAGTTTTTGAAACAGAGAGGCTCACAGCCGCTGCTGACCAGCGTGAGCGTGGAGAACCCTCTGCCCGTACAAGTCTTCAACACCGACACAATCCCGACCGAACCCGTCGGGATTGATACCCTCTTCTACGGCAGCACCTTCACACCCACGCAGAACACCACCGCCGCACCCAGCAACACCGACCTCGCCAATAACACCGACCCCGATACGCCCACCATCACCAACGCCTCGGCCTACCGGCGGTTCATTCTCGTCGGCTATGCCAGCGGCGCCATCGACCTCACTATCGACCTCTATGCCCGCGCAACCGACCCCTTCGGCGCACCCCTGCACACCTCTGGCTCAGGCGTCTGGTTCCTCGTCGGCAGCGCGTCCGTGTCGCTCACCGCTGCCGGCTACTTCCGACTGGTGCTGCAAACCGCCGACGGCACACCGCTCGGCTGGGACCAATACCGTATCTGCGCCCGCAGAGGCACCGCGTCGGCGAATATCACTCCCGTGCTGCGAGGTGAACGGTAATGCCGAAAGTGCTGATTCTGGGTCGTCCCGGGCATACGCAGGCGTGGCTTGCACAGACCGCGCTCCGCTCGCTCGGCATAAAGAGCGATATCCTCCATGTCTCCAGCGGTGTCTCCTATCGCCTGTTTGACCCCGTGCCGGGCATCTCTGCGCCGTTTGACCCCACCAGTAATGCTATGCGCGACTTCCTGCGCTCGTATGACGCCGTTCTGGTCTGCTGGGATCAGGCGGGCGATACCGCCAACACGCTCTTTGACCCGACGCTGACCACCTGGCTCACCAACTGGAACGCGGCGGCAGACCCGCCGGTCGTCCACTTCGGCGCGGCTATCAACACCGCTCGCGTGCTGACCCTGCCCGCCAACTTCCCGATTATCAAGTTCAACACCGCCGATATCGCCAACACCGCCTACCGCTGGGAGAACGGCATTCTGACCAGCGTGAGCGGCACGAGAAACCGTATCGGCACGCGCATCAAACTTGTTCGTGAGAACCGCAGCGTCTATGCCCGCGCATGGAACTACCGCTGGAGCAGCGATACCGAATGCGCCTGCTATCTGGTGGATACCAGCCTGATGGACAGCGAGAGCGAGATTCTCGCTGTGCCCGACTTCCCTGACGCACAACGGCTGAACCAGCCGCCGCCAGGCAAGCAGCCCGCCTTCGGCTTGCGGTTCAGGAACCATTATCTCTTGCCCGCGCTGCAAGCCCCGGGTAACACTCGCTGGCACAGCCGGCAGACCGCTGAGAACACCTTCTATCCCTTCTGGCTGCTCTACGGGCTGAAGCTGGCGGGCGTTCAGCCAGCGCGGAAATTACCCGTCGTCATGGAGTTTGACCATCCCGCTGAGGTGGACACCACGAATAACCGCTTTGAGCCGCGTGCCCTGAACCAAGTGATTGCCGAACGCGAGACGCTGGAATGGGTCCGAGACTTTGCCCAATCGCGCGGCTTGCAAATCCTGCTCAGCTCGCGCACTGGGAGCCGATATGAGGCTGTCGCCGGGCACTTCTGGCAAATGCTGTTTGGCACGGGCGACGCGCCGTTTGACACGGGCGACGGTCCCGCAGGGCGCGCCGAAGTCCAGCGCATTCTGCAACTCCTGCAGCAGAACCCCGACTGCTTCGCGTTCGGCGTGCATGACCACACGGGACCGGGCGGCACCGGGTTCAACTCGCCTGCATGGGGCAGCCTGTCCCGCACACGCCACACCGACCCCGGCTACGAATGGGCAGCGCCGAACCCGCTGCCGACATGGGATCAGCGCACCTCCACGCAGGGCTATGCCATCAATCGCAAGGTCGCGCCCTCCTCTGTGAGCGGGTTCAACTTTGAAATGAACGGGCAGGAATTTGTGCTGGCGAACGCGCCGACCACCACGCAGGCAACTGCCACCGTGCCGACTGGAAGCTACTTCACCGCCTGCATGCTGCTGGAGCGGTCGCTGGCGGAGCATGCGCGGCTCGGCTTGCCGATCGATGGCGGCTTCGGCTACACGAACCACGCAGGCAACCGACACGGCGGGCGTGGCTGGTGGGAGGCGTGGCGCAAATTCGGGTTCAAAGGCTTTCGGTGGGGTCCCGGCGACGCGCCCGAGCTGGGCGCCCCGAACGGCAACCCGCGCCGATTGCGCTACCGCGATCTGGACTTCGTGCCGACACCGCTCTTAGACCTCTGCTCGGCATGGGCAGGAATTTATCATTCACAGGCGACTTATAGCGATACCGCGCTGGGCAAGTGGAAGCTGGAGAACGGCACGGAGCTGCGCGGCGCAAGTAATGAATGGGAGACGAACACGCAGTGGCGGCGGGAGAAGGGCGTGATGGCGATTCGGCGCTGGCTGTCTACCATACTGGACTCTTGGCTGCTCTGGGCAGTGGTGGTGCAGGGCACGGCGTATGTTCACCCGAACAACAGCACGTTGCATGTGCGGCGGTTCAGCGACAACGGCTGGGATCCGCTGGGCAACTGGCTGGAGGGTTCCCCTGGCAATCAGGTCTGGACAGGCGTGTTCAACCCCACGAAAGAGCTGCTGGTGGAAATGGACGCGATTCTCACCGTGCTGAGCGATTACCTGAAATGGGGCACGATACAGGAGCTCATGCAGGTGAGAAGCGAGGTTGGGTGAAAATGAACGGGGATGAGCGATGCACTGCTCATCCCCGTTCCTGATCGCTTATTTCGACATGCCTGGTGCTGGTTGAGGCTTTTTGGCAGGTGGTAGGGCACCCTGTCCGTCACCTGGCGGGGCTGTCAGCCCCTGCTGTCGAATGAAGATTCGCGCCTGCTTGGGATAGAGTTTAATGCGCGTGCCAGCAGGATAGCTCTGTTGTGTGACCCATTCATAGTAAGTGTCATCCAGCACCCATGTGAACACCGCGCCGTCCTTCCAGTAGGGTGAGATATTGCCCGTTGGGTTGACCAGCACGAAGCCATTCTGGAACGGACGATAATATAACCCACCGCGATAATCGTTACTGCGGAAATAAACTTCATAGGGTCCCGTCGGTTGCCCCAGCGGCACATCATAATCGGCGTCGGGGCGCCACACGCGCTGACGACCGAAAGGCTGACCTTCATAATAGTGCTTGTCGAGGTAGATAAAGGCAAGGTCGTTGCAACCGAGCAGAAAGCTCGCCATCGCATAAAGCTTCATCGGTCGCATCCGCGCTGGATTGAGTGTGTATCCTGAATAGTAGATGCGGATTGTATTTTCGAACTCGACCAGGGTTCTGAGTGCATCGTCCCAGTATGTGTATGCCACATAGTCGGCTGGAACGTTGAAAATGCGAGTAAACGCTTGCTCATATAAAATACCATCGTATAGCCCCTGACGAATGAGATAGGTATGAATCCATTCGCGTGAAAAGGTTCTCCCTGCTACATTACAAACCAGCATTGGGGGACCGAAATCCTGTAACTCTCTCTTAAGCGTCATGAGGTATTTGGTCACCGCGGCGATACGGCTGGCGCGTGTGGGATATCGAGCGCAACCTACCATACTCGAGATGAAACTGATGAAATGGTCAAGCTTGATCGAGTAGAAGGCAAGGTTCGATTTAGCCATACGCGCATAGATTCGCCGTGCGGCATGGCGCGCGCAGTCAGGATTGCCAACATCCATGAAATAGGTTGTTGAGGCATAGCGCAGGCGCTGACCGGAAAAATTCAGCAAGAACCATTCTGGATAATACTGGTCGCAATAATGATAATCGAACGGATCTCGAACAGCGGTCTCCGTTCCGCTGCCATTCTCACTCACAAAGCCGAGATAGTAGGTGGTCGTTTTGAGATCGGGGCGATAGGTCAGCATGCGGCGGAGTTCGACGGTTCCGAAAAACACGCCCACCATGTCGAACTCGCGTGCATAGTAAATCCAGTCAGCGTTCGCATCGGGCGCGAAGGGATTGTAGTAGGTGAAGATTTTGAAGGAGCGCGGCGGGCGGGTGCGCCAACGCTTGCTGCCGTACACTTCCAGATTATCGAGCCAGAGTGTGCCTGTCGAAGTGCCATCCAGGAGAGCAATTTCCAGGCGGATGTCGACCCCCTGTGGGTTGGAGCTGGGCACGACATAGGTGGCTTCCAGTCGAGTCCATGTGGGGGCTGGGTCGGTTCGGGAGATGAGTTCGGTGGTGGGCGACTGCCCGTCCAGACCCCGTGCCAGCAGGCGCAGCCGCGCGTTGGTCCAGTTGCTGGTTTTGAACCAGAAGCTGATGCGAATGGTTTCACCCACCTGCGGATAGTCCTCGGAGGGGAAGTAGAGGGGTACGCTCAGCGCGGCAGTTGCGCTGCTGCTGCCCGTTCGAGAGAAGGTGATACGCTGGCTGCCAGCGCCGCTGATCTTTTCGTCAGTGTCAATGGCAAAGTTAAAAAATTGATTCGCACCTGAGCTGTAGTACACATCGACATCGTCAGAGATTCCGTCGCCAAACTGCAAGCCGAAGCCAGGCGGCAGTTCATCGCTTTCAAACTCGCCAACCCCGGCGGCGTAGTTGATCAGGGGTGGCTCCTGAGCGCCCACCGCGCCGCACAACAGTACGAGCCATCCGAACACCCATAAGCGCCTCATACCGACTCTCCTCTCCATCGCTCTATTATAGCACATGTGGGCGTCCAGAACACGCCTGTGGGGCGAAACCGTCAGGATTGCAGGGGGTAAAATGGGGGTTATGGTGGGTGTGGAGCAGGCGCGACGCCATCTGAAGCCGCTGGACATCCCTCTGTTGCTAACGACGCTGGCGCTGGCGGGGGCGGGGCTGGCAGTCCTCTACAGCGCGACCTATCCGTGGGCGCCCGAGCTGTTTCGGCGGCAGCTGGTCTGGCTGATGCTGGGGTTAATCGCGATGGGCGCGCTGACGGTGATTGATCCTGCCGTCTGGATGCGCCACTCCCGCTGGCTCTACCTGCTTAACCTGGCGATGTTGCTGCTGGTCGACTTGATTGGTGCGGAGCGCAAGGGGGCACAGCGCTGGCTGGAGCTGCCCGGCGGCTTTCAGGTGCAGCCGTCGGAGTTCGCGAAACTGCTATTGATTCTCACATTAGCAAGCCTGCTCGCGCGCATGGGCGCAACTTTGCGCACCCCACGCGGCTTTTTGGTGAGTCTGGTGCATGTGGCGCTGCCTGCCCTGCTGGTGTTCAAGCAGCCCGATTTGGGCACTTCGATTGTGCTGGGCGCGCTCTGGTTCGGGATGGTCTTCTTAGCGGGTGCGCCGTTACGCTGGCTCGCGCTGACCGCGCTGGCAGGCGTGCTTGCCTTCGGCGCGATGTGGCATTTCAACCTGCTCAAGGACTATCAGAAGGCGCGGCTGGTCTCCTTCCTGAACCCTGAGGCGGACCCCCAGCAGAGCGGCTATCATATCCTGCAGTCGCGAATCGCCATCGGGAGCGGGCAGCTCACTGGCAAGGGCTACTTGCACGGCACGCAGAAGAACCTGCGCTATATCCCCGAACAGCACACCGATTTTATCTTCGTGGTGGTGGGCGAGGAGGGCGGGTTCGTGGGCGCGGTCGGTTTCCTTGCGCTCTATGGGCAGTTTCTGTATCGAATCTGGCGCGTGATGATCGGCGCCCGCCACGAGTTCTACCGGCTGATGGCAGGTGGGATTCTGTTTCTGTTCCTGTTTCACCTGCTGACGAATGTGGGCATGACGGTGGGGCTGTTCCCGGTGGTGGGCATCCCGTTGCCCTTTGTGAGTCTGGGCGGCAGTATGTTGCTCACGGCGTGTGGGGCGGTGGGGCTGCTATCCGGTGCGCGCTTGCGCGAGCAGCCGTTCCAGATTTAGGGAGTGGGCGACTGGAGAGTGGCTCCAGCAGAACGCAGGATGAGCGCGAGCAGGTAGCCGGCACCGAAGCCGTTGTCGATGTTGACCACGCACACGCCGGGGGCGCAGGTGTTGAGCATGGTCAGCAGGGGGGCCAGCCCGCCAAAATGCGCGCCGTAGCCGACGCTGGTGGGCACTGCAATCACGGGGCAGGGAACCAGCCCGCCCACCACGCTGGGCAGGGCGCCCTCCATGCCCGCCACCACCACAATCGCGCTCGCGTCCATCAACAGCGTGCGGTGATCCAGCAGCCGATGCACGCCCGCCACGCCCACATCGAACAGCGTTTCGACGCGTGCGCCCAGAAACCGCGCGGTGAGCGCCGCCTCCTGCGCCACAGGCAGATCGGCAGTGCCCGCCGAGACTACCACGCCGTAAGGCTGTTCAGGTGGGTTCGGGAACTCGCCCACCGTGATCAGCCGTGCGTCGGGGTGATAGCGCGCATCGGGAACACGCGCCTGCACCGCGGCGTACTGCTCGGGCGTGATGCGGGTCGCTAGCACGCGCCCACGCGCTGTTAGTCGCTCCACGATGGTTGCCACCTGTTCGGGCGTCTTGCCGTGTCCCAGCACCACTTCGGGGAAGCCCTTGCGCAGGGCGCGGTGATGGTCGATGCGGGCGAACTCCAGCGTTTCGTACGGCAGGTCGCGCAGCTGCTGGAGCGCCGCCTCGATGCTGAGCGTGCCCGCCTGTACCCCCTGCAAAAGCTGACGCAGCCAGTCCATTCTTATTCACCGCTTTCGGCGCGGCGTTGGATGCCCTCCATAATCCCCTTCAGGTTCTGCACCACCAGATGATGCACGACCTTCTGCACGATGGGTCCCAGCAAGGGCACATGCAGTTCGTAATCCAGCTCGCAGTAGAAGCGCGTGCCGTCGGGGTGCGGCTCGAATCGCCAGACGCCCTCCATGCGATCATAATCGCCCTTCACCTGTCGGAAGTGGCAGGTGCGCTCGGCGTCGTTCCAGAGGTCTTCTTCGATCCAGCGCACCTGCAGGCGCAGCTGGGAGGCATAGGCGGTCCATTCGGTGAGCGTGCGGCTGCCATCGTCGCTCTTTTCGAGGATGTGCACCGCCTTCACATCGGGCATGAACTGCGGGAAGGCTTCCACATCCCGCGCGACGGCGTACACGCGCTCCACCGGCGCGCGGATAATCTGTTCCAGCTCAACTTTCGCCATCGGACGCCTCCGCCCGTCCCTTGAAGCCGTTGAGCCAGCCGGTGATAATCTCATCGACGGCTTTCTGGGCGACCGCGATGAAGATGGGTGGCACCTTTGCTTCGTACTCGATGCGCGATTCCAGAATGCTGCCTGCGCCGTCGGGCAACACGCGCCATTCGCCCGTGAGCTGCACCAGCGCGTCGCCTTCAGGTCGGAAAGTGATGCGCTGCTCGTGTGGGTGAACCGTCTGCTGGGAGCGCCAGCGCACCTCGACGCCCACGCCGGGCGCCACCACCACCCAGTCCAGCACCGTCGTTGGCTCCGCCTGCTGCACCACCCGCACGCTCTTCACATAGGGCAGAAACTGCGGGAACGCCTCGACCTGTTGCAGCACCGCGAAAGTTCGCTCCGGATTGGCGTTAACTGCCACACGCTTCTCTATCCTGTGCATCGTTGTTTCCTCCGTCAGGCATTAATATACCCCGGCTGGCAGGAGGTACAATTGATGAATCGAATCGGTTGTATGGAACGACAGGTGAGGGATGCATGCGATGTTTGCGCTGAACTTCTACACGGATCTCTATGCGGACATGTTGCGTTCGTTGCGCAAGACGGCGACCATCCGTCTGGGCGATAAGTCGAACAAGTATCGGACGGGTCAGATTGTCTGGATCACGGTTGGTCAGCGGTTTGGCAAGCGCAAGAAGCTATTCACGGCGATCCTGGATCGGGTGGAGGTGAAGCCCATTTCCGATCTGACGCCGCGCGATATTGAGCGGGAGAACCCGGAGTTCCGCAGCGTGGACGATGTGATCGCGCTGCTGGAACGCATTTACGACCGCCCCGTCAGCCCCGATGACCTGGTTACGGTCATCTACTTCTCGCCGGTGGAGGAGTAGTGCGGCTTACCAGCGCCAGCGGCTCCGGCGGATTGCCCTTAGCCGTTTTCGGGGTCAGGGGTGAGCGCGCTGGTGGTCGGCTCGCGTTCGTCGGCGAGGGCCAGCTCGGCGCGCAGCAGGCGTTTGGCGAGCGTTTCCTGCGAGAGGGCGGACAGCACCACCTGCCCGCTATCTAAAAATATCACGCAGCGTGTGCGCCGACCCTGCGTGGCGTCGATCAGGCGCGTGCCCTCATGGCGCAACTGTTGCACCAGCCGCTTGATGGGCGCCGAATCGCAGCACACCAGCGCCACAATCTTGTGCGTCAGCACAAAGTTATAGAAGCCCACATTCAGCAGGGGCGGTAGCGTATCGAACCGAGCGTCGCTTCCCATCTTGTGCAGGAAGTTCGCGCTCGAACGGCGTGATTCCTGTTAGATGGCTCAAACCTCCAGCGTGCCGCACAGCAGCTCGCGCATGCGGGCGATTGCGCGCGTGTGCAACTGATAGACCCGCGACTCGGAGATGTTCAGCACTTGCCCGATCTCCTTGAAAGTCAGCCCCTCATAGTAGTAGAGCGCGATGACCGTGCGCTCGCGCTCCGAGAGCTGATTGAACGCCTCGTTCAGCGCGCGAATCTGCTCGCGCTCCGCGAGGTCCTCGTAAGGGTCTTCCGAAGAGGCAATCACATCGATGAGCGAGGTGGGTTCCTCCTCGTCGCCGTTGATGATGCACGCCTCCAGAGAGACCATGTTCGTGCGGGCGTAGTCGAGGAGCAGCTGGCGGTACTCCTGCAGCGAGATGCCGAGCGCCTGCGCGGTCTCCTCGTCGGTTGGTGGTCGTCCCAGCTGCGCCTCCAGATGGATCCATGCGCGTTCTAACTGGCGCAGTTTGTCGCGGGCGGAGCGGGGCACCCAGTCCTCGCTGCGCAGCGCTTCCAGCACCGCGCCCCGAATCAGTGCAATCGCGTAGGTCTCAAACTTCACATTGCGGGTGGGGTCAAACTGATCCACCGCTTTGATAAGCCCAATCGTGCCGTAGCTATACAAATCTTCCCATTCCATGCCGGCGGGCGGGTACGGCACGATTCGGGCGACGGTCAGTTTGACCAGATGCGCATACTGCTTGATGAGTTGCTCACGCGCTGCCTGATCGCCGTAGATTTTGAAGCGTCTCCATGCCTCCTGAATTTGGATTGCGTCCATTGCCGCCTCCCTCTGCGGATGATTGCTTCATGCCGCTTCGGCTTCCGAGTCGGTCCCGTCAGCCGTCTCGTGCGGGGTGGCATCGGGTGTGGGAAGGGTATCGGCAGGTGTTTCGGGCGGTTCGAGGCGGCACATCACAAACGCCCACAGTGCGCCCGCGACCCAGCCTACCATCCCGCCGATCAGCCCTCGCAGGGTGCAAAGCAGCGGGTCGGCGCCCGTCGCGATGCCCAGCACAAGCACCAGCATACACCCGATTCCCCCTGTGATGCGGGGCACGATTGTCCAGTTCATACCTGCGCATTCGAGCCTCCAGGCAGGGACTTAAGACACCGCGCTCAGCGCCCGCTCGGCGCGGCTTTGCCCGATACGCTCATAGAGCGCCTCATATTCCTGCGCCGAGCGGTTCCACGACCAGTCCTGACGCATCGCCGCCTGCACGAGCGCCTGCCATCGCGCCGGTTGCTCGAAACAGCGCACGGCGCGCTCAATCGCCTCGTACAGGGACGCGGGTTTATAGTCCCTGAACACGAAGCCGTTGCCCGTGCCGCTTATCGGGTCATAGTCGGTGATGGTGTCCGCCAGCCCGCCTGTGTATCGCACAACGGGGATTGTTCCATATCGCAGGCTGATTAATTGACCCAGACCGCACGGTTCGAAGCGCGAGGGCATCAGGAACAGATCGGCGCCCGCGTAAATCTGGTGTGCCCGGTTGTTATCGAAGCCGATGGTGGCATGCACCTTCGCGCGATGGCGCTTCTGCAGCAGGCGGAAGTAGCGTTCATAGGCGGGATCGCCTGTGCCCAGCAACACGAGCTGCACAGGCAGCTGCAGAATCTTGGCACCAATCGCTTTGATGAGGTCAAGCCCCTTCTGGTCAGTGAGGCGTGAGACTAGCCCGATCACGGCGCGCTCCGGGCTGGCAGCCCAGCCGCACGCCTGCTGGAGTTGGCTCTTGCACACCGCCTTACCCGACAGGTCGTTCGCACTGTAGCGGGCGGGAATCAGCGGGTCGGTTTCGGGGTTCCATTCCTCGGTGTCGATGCCATTCAGAATACCGCTCAATCGTTTCTGCTCGGCTAAGGTGCGCAGCAGCCCTTCGAGCCGCTCGCCATACTCGGGGGTCTGAATCTCGCGGGCATAGGTCGGGCTGACCGTGTTCACATGGTCGCTGAACAGCAGCCCGCCCTTCATGAAGTTGAACCGCCCGAAGAACTCCAGTCCGTCCACGCTGAACAGCTCGGGCGGCAGTCCCGTCTCTTTAAACAGTTCGGCGTCGAACACGCCCTGATACGCCAGGTTGTGAATGGTGAACAGGCAACCGGGCGTTTCAGGAAGGCTGGTTCGCGTGCGCAGATAGACGGGTATCAGCGCGGTGTGCCAGTCGTTGCAATGCACAATTTGCGGCAGCCAGCGGTCGGCATAATGCTCGATGAAGGCGACCACCGCCCGACAGAAAACGATGTAGGCGCGGGGGTCTGCGGCGTAGATGCGCGTCGGTTCGGTCGCTTCGCTGAACCAGCGGCTTTCCAGCAGGTAGACGGTCAGGGAACCAAGTTGCAGCTGATAGACGGTGACGGCTTCCTGCCAGCGCGGATGGATGGGCACGCTCAGCTCAAAAAGGGGTTCCGCCTGCCAGCGCGGGTTGTTGAGAATCAGCGGGTAGGCGGGCAGGATGATGCGCGCGTCGTGTCCGCGCGCGTTGAGCGCTTTGGGCAGGCTGCCAGCGACATCGGCAAGCCCGCCCACCTTCGCCAGGGGCGCCATCTCCGCCGCAGCAAAGAGAATCCGCATCGGTTCGGTCATCGTTGTGTTCCTCCGTTCGTCGGCGTCGGTCTGTAAGGCTGCGCGGGATGGTCCCGGCAGCGCGCTAACAAGCGGTAGTATCCCGACGGTTGCTGCACGGCGCACAGCGCGTCTTCATCGAGGAGCCATTGCACCTGATTTCCTGCCCAGTGCATCAGACGGCGCCCGATAGTGGGGGGCACGCCTGTTAAAATTATCGGGAGTTCGGGGCGGATTCTGCAGAGCCATGCATGCCAGCGGCGCAGCAGCGGCAGCAAAGAGGCAGGGTTGCCATCGGCAGGCAACCACAGGATGGCGACATCGCTCAGCATCAGCAGCTCGGGCGTGTTGCCCAGCAGATGCCATTCAGGGCACAGGTAGCGCCACTGGCTCAGTTGAACCGTGCTGAACTGATGGGGTAGCCCGCACACATGCAGGCGCGCCTGCAGGTCCCAGCCGCTGGCGGCGTGGGGCGCGCGACGCCAGTGCCACACCAGGCTGCCCGACGGTATGAAGATGGCTCCACCGCCGATGCGCAGATGCGTTTTCACCAGTGGGATGGCGTCCTTTTCAGGGGGCATGGTGACCACGCCCTTGCCGCTCGCTCCGCTCCGCTCCCGGATTCGCCGTCGCAGACCGCTTGCCTGGTCGTCCATCGGTGCAGATGCAGATTCGTGCCACACTGCCTCTCTCCTGCCGACCTGTCAAAAATATCGGCTTTGCGGGCGGTTCTCTGGAGACAGCAAGGGGGGGAATGGAGCCGACGGTGGGACTCGAACCCACGGCCTGCGCATTACGAGTGCGCCGCTCTACCGCTGAGCTACGTCGGCTCTGGGAGGTATTATACCCTACCCCCACCGTACGATTGCAAGTTCGATTGGGGCGATCGAGCATTCCGTTTTTCGCGACGGCTAAGGTCATTCCTATGAAACGGTCGTAGGGGCGTGGTGACCACGCCCCCTACTCGATGCGGCTAAAGCCGTTCCTGTGCGAACCAGGACGACCTGCCTCTCACGGATTGGGATCAGGATACCGCCCGTTCCACCAGCGGTTGTCCTGATAGAGGGCGTCCACCCTGCTCCAGCGGGCGTGACCATCCACGAAGGCGAAGTTCGCGCCGTTGCTGTGGCGCTCGTGGGGCGGCGACCAGCGTCCCGCACTGCTCGGCGCGTTGGGTCCCGAACCGTATCGGCAGGGCGGTAAGACGGGCGGATCCAGCGAGTAGCCGTGATTGTGCAGGCAGTCGGGATTGGTGAAGTCGGGGTCGCTGGGGTCGTCATTTTTACATGGGCGTGTGCCTGTACCACGACTGTCGCCGACGGCAATCGTCTGCGCAGGCGTTTCGATCATGCTTTCAACAACAGGCACATTCCAGCAGTTCGCCCGCGAAAGACCCAGATACTGGTAGTTATAGCCGTAGGTCGCGTTGCGCCCTGCCGCGCCGAAATCCCATTTGCGCGAAACCTGCGGACACACGAAGATGCCCGCGTTGCGCGTGTAGGTGAACACATGGTCATACCAGCGCACGGGCAGCCCATGCGTCACATAGGAAAAGGGCGGGAACGCCTCCCAGTCCTGCACATACATGGCAATCGCCATGCCGTGCTGACGCAGGTTGCTTAAGCAGCTGCTCTGGCGTGCCTTTGCGCGTGCCTGCGCAAACACAGGGAACAGAATCGCCGCCAGAATCGCGATAATCGCGATTACGACCAGCAGCTCGATCAAAGTAAACCCGCGGCGGATCGGCGATTGCGCCATCCACCTCTTCTGAGAGTGGCTCTCCATCGCTCGGTTCCTCCATTCTCTATAAATATACCCCTTAGCATGGCTAAATATCAAGTCCCCGCCATAGCGGAGCTTAAGCGGCAATCTGTAAGGTTGGGTTTATCCAGCGGGTGGCGCGGGGTTCGGTTGAAAGATAGCGTTCACCAGCGGGTCGGCGCCGAAGCGTATGGGGTCGGTGCAGGGTAAGCCCGTTTCCTGCGCGGTTTGATCGATGGCGGCGCGGGCTTCCGAATCGCTCAGGTGCGCCGTGTTGAGCGCGATTGCCGCCACGCGCGACGGGTAGAACGACCCGCCCGCCGACGCCAGCTCCTCGTAGAGCCGAATCGCCACCGGGAGCGGCGGGATGGGCACATCGGGATAGCGCCAGATGTGGGTCTGACCCGCGCGGTGAACCAGAATGAGGTGCGTGGGCTGGGCGCCGCGCAGCAGGGGCAGCGTCGCCGTCGAGGCGGGGTTGAACAGCGCGCCCTGCCCCTCGATATGCACCACATCGGCATCCTGCCCCAGCTGCAGAGTGAACTTCTCAATCGCGCCGGAGGCGAAGTCGACGCGCACGGCGTCCAGCGCGACTCCGTCGCCCTCGATCATGATGCCCGTCTGACCCGTTGCGAGGAACTTTGAGCGCAGTCCGCGCTGGAGGCAAGCGCGATGCATCTCGATGCTGACGGTCATCTTGCCGACTGACATGTCGGTGCCGACGGTCAGCACGCGCTTGCAGGCGAGGTGGCGGGCGGCGCCGGTGCCGACCTGCAGGTCAGGCGGCTCGCGACGGATGTCCCAGACCCACTGGCAGCCGTGCAGGAACGGCTTCAGGTCGGGATGCTCCGCCATCGGGATGTGCAGACCGTTCACGAGGTTCAGCCCCGCCATCACCGCCTGCCGCACCTCCTGCCACCACGCGTCGGGCAGCATGCCGCCTGGCGGTGCGATGCCAATCACCAGCGTGTCGGGCTGATAGGCGAGCGCGTCCTGCAACGAGGCGACGATGGGCACTTCGCGCGGGATGCCCGTCAGCGCGGGGATGGAGCCACCCGCACACTCATAGTCGATGACGGCGACAATCGGGGCGCGACTGTAGCGCAGCAGTCCCAGCCCCGTCTTGCCGATGGGGCTGCGCAGACCCTCGTGCATTAGAAGCGCCAGTCGGTTCCGCTCGGTCAACATCGGTGGCTTCGCTATGGCACGCGCTGTGCCTGCAGGCTGAAGGTGAATCCCATCACGCTGATGCTGCCCTGCATGTGGTTGCCCTCGATGGTGGCGTTCACCGTGATGCTCATGCCGTCGGGCGTCTGGAAGGTGAACTGCAGGGTGCCGGTGTTCGGGTCGAACTGGGCGTCAGCGAAGTTCACCGTGCCGAGCAGGGTCTGGATGGTGCCGCTCCATCGTTCGCCCTGCTGGGTCAGCGTGAGGGTGAACTCGATGCCTTCGGGTGGCAGCGGGTCGCCGCCCGTGATGGTTCCTTTCCAGGTGCCTGCAGCGGTGCGCTGGTCAGGGTGCGACGGTTCGGCAGGGCGCTCGGAGCGCGACTCCTCGCGCGGGCGGTCAAACAGCGACGCTGGGCGCATGGTCTTCAGATACTCCTGACGCTCCTGCTCCAGCTGCTGACGCCACTGGCGGTCGCGCTCGATATCGAAATAGAGCACGCCGTCGATGAAGGTCTTCTCGCAGCGGGCGTAGACGCTGAGCGGGTTATCGCTCCAGAGCGCGAGGTCGGCGTGCTTGCCCGGCTCGATCGTGCCCACATAGCGGTCGATGCCCAGCTGTCTGGCGGGGTTGAGCGTGACGAGCTTGAGTGCCTCGACCTCGCTCATGCCGCCATATTTGACGGCTTTGGCGGCTTCGGTGTTGAGCCGTCGCGCCAGCTCGTTGCTATCGGAGTTGAAGGAGACGACCACGCCGCGCGCCGCCATGAGCGCCCCGTTGTAGGGGATGGCGTCATAGGCTTCCATTTTGTACGCCCACCAGTCGGAGAAGGTGGAGCCGCCGACGCCGTGTTGCGCCATCTCCTTCGCCACCTTATAGCCCTCCAGCACATGCTGGAAGGTGGCGATGCGCACGCCGAACTCCTCGCACACGCGCATCAGCATCAGAATCTCGTCCTGCCGATAGCTGTGGCAGTGGATGAGGCGCTTGCCTTCGAGAATTTCCAGGAGCGCTTCCAGCTGCAGGTCGCGGGCGGGCGGGTAGGGTCGCTTGTCGGTGCGATACTCTTCCTGCTGGCGTTTGTAATCTAACGCGGCGAGGAACCGCTCGCGCACGACCTGTTCGACGCCCATGCGGGTGGCGGGATAGCGTGTGGGTGCGCCCGCTCGCCCGCCGAAGTTGGCGCGTTTCACATTCTCGCCCAGCGCGAACTTGATGCCCGGCGGCGCCTCTTTGAAGAGCATCTCGTCCGCGCTCTTGCCCCAGCGCCATTTGACCACCGCGTTCTGACCGCCAATCACATTCGCGGAGCCGTGCAGCACATTGGCGGTGGTGACGCCGCCTGCCAGCTGGCGATAGATGTTCACATCGTCGGGGTTCAGCACATCCTGGATGCGCACTTCGGCGGTGCAGACATTGGTGCCCTCGTTCACGCCGCCGGAGATAGCGGTGTGGGAATGGCCGTCGATGATGCCGGGCGTGAGGTGTTTGCCGGTGGCGTCGATGATTCGCGCGCTGGCAGGCGCGGGCAGGTTCTTACCGACGGCTCGAATCGTGCCGTCCACAATCAGCACATCGGTGTTGGGCATGGGCGCATCGGTTGTGAGCGTCCACACGGTGGCGTTGCGGATGAGCCAGGTGTTATGCTCATCGGCGGGCGGCGGCATGATGGGTTCCAGCTTCACGCGGGGCAGGCGTGGGGTCTCATCCGGGCGCGATTCGCCCGGCGGCTGGCTGGAAGGTTGCTCCTGCGGGCGTGTGCCGCCTTCAGGCGAGACGGGTTCCTGCGGGATTCCGGCGGTGAGATGGTCGCAGCTGTTGTCGCAGTGCGCATGTTCGTAGCAGCAGGAGGCTTCATAGGGGCTGCTGGTCTCGGTGGCGTCCCAGTCGCGCGGGCGACGGAATCGGGGCACGGGCGGTGCCGTACTCGCTGGCGGTTCTTCGAGCCGATAGCGCCTGCCATCCACAAACAGGTAGCGCAGGCGCGTGCGCGATTCGAATAGCTCGCCCTCGCTGATGACGAAGCTCGCCAGCTTGCCCTTCTGAATGGAGCCGAGCCGATCGTCCACGCCGAACAGCCGCGCGGGGATAATCGTGAGCGCCTCCAGCGCCTTCTCCTTCGGTAGACCATTCGCAATCGCAATGCGAATATTGCGCAGCAGGCGTTCGGGGTCGTTCAGTCCCTCGGTGGTGAAGGCGAAGGTCACGCCCTTCTCGTGCAGGATGGCAGCGTTCTGGTAGGCGAGTGCGCGGTTGCGCAGGCTCGTGAGCGAAGGCGGGTTCAGCGGGTCATAGGTGCGCAGGGGTTCGGGCATCTCCATGCTCAACAGGACGGGGATTTTGCGTCTGGCGAGTGTGTCGGCGACTCTGGCGGCTTCCTGCCCGCCCGCGATAATGAGTTTCAATTTAAACTCATCGGCAATTCGGATGGCTCGCAAGATGTCCTGCGCGTTATTGGCGAGCGCAACGAGGGGCATCTCCTGCTTCAACACGGGCTGGAGCGCGTCCAGTGCGCGATTGAGCGTCGGGCGTGGCTTGCCGTCGGGCGATTTGCGATAGATCGCCCATATCTGCGCCTGGTGCTGGGCGTCGTAGAAGGTCTGACGCACCAGCGCGATGGCGCCCATCAGCGAGCTGGGGTAGCCGCCGCCGAAGCCCTCTTCTGAAACGGCACGCCCGCGCAGGTTCATATGGACGCCAAAGTCGGGGCGGATGACCATCGCGGCGGGTGAGCCGTCGCCCAGGCTCACCAGCGCGCTCGTGCCCGACAGGATGCCGTGCGGGGGCACCACGAGCGCCGCCACGAAGCCCGCGCGGCGCCAGCGTGCCAGCGCGCCGCTATCGGGCTGATACAGCACCGACGCCTGCCGCTCCGGACGAACCTGCGCATTCGACGCGGTGTTGCCTCGCTCGTAAGCCGTATAGGCGGGATCGTTCGCCTGGGCGGGCATGCCCAGCGCGGTGAAGCCGTCGATAAAGCCCGGATAGACCGTCAGCCCTGTGCCGTCGATCACCTCGGCATCGGGTGGGATGGGCGTCTTCTCCGCTTCGCCCACCGCCGCAATCACGCCGTCGCGCACCACAATCGTGCCCTTCTCGATGGGCGGGCTGCTCACAGGCACGATTCGGGCGCCTTTGATCGCGTACACCTCTGGCAGGCGATAGGGTGTATCCTGCGCCCATAGCACACCGATCAGACAGAGTCCCAGCAGCGGGAGTCGGGCCAGGCGCAGGATGCGCCTGCTACTGGCACCAATCAGACAGAGTCCCAGCAGCACCAACAGCCGTTTGAACATCGTTTCACCTCACCGTCGGCACGGTTCGGCATCGCTAACAGGAGTCCTGCCTACTCCATCGGCTCGATGAGGCTGGGGTCATCGCTGGCGGGATTGTTCACGCGCGGGCTGACGGGATAGGCGATCAGCATATCATCGGGCGCAGGGCGCAGAAGGGGCAACAGCTGCTCTGGACGCTGCACATTCGGGTCTAACCACAGCTCATACGCCTCTTCGGGCAGGATGACCGCCATCCGATTGTGCAGGGGTCGGATGACGGCGTTCGGTTCGGTTGTGATGATGGTGCAGGTTTGCAGTTCGGAGCCGTCCGCGCCCTGCCAGTGTTCCCACAGCCCCGCCAGCGCCAGCGTTTTGCCCGCGCGATGGCGCACGAAGTAGGGCTGCTTCGTCTTGCCCTGCGATTGCCATTCGTAGAAGCCATCAGCGGGGATGATACAGCGTCGGTAGCGGAGCGCGGCGCGGAAGGCGGGCTTCTCGGCGAGCGTCTCCGCGCGGGCGTTGATCATCCGATTCCCGATTCGGGGGTCGTCCGCCCACGCGGGCACAAGACCCCACTGCAGATGGGTCCATTCGCGTTCGCCACGCTCGCGCAGGGTGTGCAGCGCCAGCACAGGCTGGCTCGGCGCGATGTTATAACGCGGCGCAATCGCGAACGGCAGCGGCAGCTTAAACTGCGCGGCCAGTTTCTCTGCTGATGTATAAAGCGCGAATCGTCCACACATTGTTATCCCTCCTGTTCATTTGAACTGCTGAAGTAGCGGGCGCACAGGGGCAGGTACTCGCAGGCGGCGCAGTGCGGGATCGGCGTCGGTGCCAGCGGCTCGTAACGCGTGTTCAGAATCTGCTCGGCGAGTCCGTCCAGCAGCCGGGCGAACTCCTGAAGCTGGGCGGCATCGATGGCGACGGTCGCCTTCTCGCCCGCCCGCAGCGCGTAGATGGAGATGAGCAGGGGGCGGTCGGGATAGTGGGGCTGGAGCAGAAGCGCGTAGCAGTTGAGCGCGAGGTCGTTCGCCACCTGCTCCTCGGTGATGCGCTCGCGCCCGCTTTTGTAGTCGATAATCTCCAGTGTGCCGTCGGGATATTCGTCCACGCGGTCGAGGCGTCCCAGCAGCACATAGAGGTCGCGTTCGAGGCGCAGTTGCTTTTCGGTGAACAGGGTACGGGCAGGCGATGGCTGGCTGGCATGGCGCTCGTAGTAGTGGGCGATGAGCGCGTGTCCCAGCTGTTTCTGTTGCTCGCTCTGTTCGGGCGTTTCGAATCCGGCGTGGCTCCAGAGCATTTCGAGGGTGTCTGCGACCTGCTCGCGCGTGAGCGTCTGTGCCCCGCCCAGCTCGTGGAACACCTGCAGCACGCGATGGAGATTCGCGCCGAGTGTCAGCACAGGGTTCGGTCGGCGGTATCGGCGCCCTATCGGCGAGAGATACGCCCAGTAATATTTCACCTGGCAGGTGAGGTAGGTCTGGATTCGCGTGGGGCTGAGCGTGGGCTTGCGCATCGGGCTAACTCTCCAGAGTTTGCAGGCGGAGCGTGCCGATGTTCGCCAGCGTGAAGAGCGATTCCACCTCCGCCAGCGTGAACTCGCGTGGGGCGGAGCTTACCAGCATCAGCACGCCACACACCTGCTCGGCGTGTTGCAGTGGCACGGCGAGCGCCGACTGGAAATCGCCGGGCAGTGGCTCCTTCAGGTTCTGGGGATGGTGGGGCAAGTCGGGCGCGTCCAGCGGCGCATTGAACGCATAGACCCAGCCCGGCAGGCTATAGGGCACGCCAGGTGCATAGCGCAGAAGGGTCTCGTTCAGGGGCAAGACGCACACGGGTTGCAGCCGTTCCGGCTCGGTGCTGGCGTCAGGCGCAAAGTAGATCACGGCGTGATCGGCGGGCGTCAGCTGCAGAGCGGTGTTCGCCATCAGCACAAGCCACGATTCGAGCGAGCGTATCTCGCCGATGCGCTGGGAGAACTCGTACAGGCTCGCCATCTGCTGCGAGCGGCGGGCGAGCTGCTCATGGAGCATGGCGTGGGCAATCAGCAGGGCGATGGGCATTAGCAGGGGCGAAAGGTCTTTTGCCTCGTGTAGCAGGGGCAGAGATGCCCCTGCTACTGCTGCTTCCTGAATCGCGTGGAGCAACGATTCGCCTTCGGCGTGTTCACCGAGCGCGAGCAGTCCCAGCGTGCGACCGGTGAGGTTCAGCGGGAACAGTGTAGCAACCAGACCCGATTCGGTGTTCAGCTGGCTCGGCGTCATGTGCCAGTCAGGAGGCAGGGTGGCGGGGTCAAGGGTGGCTGGTAGCAGGGGTGCGCCGTAGTGGAGGGTGCAGAGCAGGCGGGTGCGCTCCTCGTTGTAGAGCCATATACCGCCACTGACGGGCGCCGTCGCGCGCAGCAGGGGTTCGATAGTCTGCAGCACGCGCTGGAGGCTGAACTCTTCGCGGAGCTGTTCGGGCAGGTGGCGCAGCCACTCCCGCTCGCGCTCGTGCTGCTCCAGTGCCTGACGCAAACCCTGCAGATAGACCGCGACGGTGAACAGGGGCGCAATCGCCTGCAGCAGGGCGACGGCGTTCTCATCAAACGGCTCGTGCTGGCGGCGGTTGACCAGCACCAGCGCGCTGGTGGGTAGCGCGGGCAGGGGGACGCCGACGCCGCTTTGCAGCCCTTTGAAGCCGCGCCGCACGCCCCGCGAATGGCTCTCAGGCTCGCTTTCGTTATAGAAGCGCCACACGGTGCGTTTCTGGAGCAGGTCATCCAGCACCGTTTCGTCAGGTCGCAGGCGCAGCCCGCGCAGCTCCTCAGCGCCCTGACCCACCGTGAGCGCGAAATCGACCTCTGTGCCGCCGGGTGTGGGCAACAGTAGCAGCGCAGTCTGGGCAGCGGTCTGTTTGCGCGCCCATTCCAACACCTCTTCCAGCAGCATCAGAGGGTCCGCGCCTGCCTGCAAGCGTTGGAGCCATCGCTCCCAATCGGGACGAATCCGCGTCTCTATCCGCAGCGCTGCACCTCCCGCCCGGATTGTACCCTGCGGGCGGCGCGCTCATTCGCCGGTGGAGCCAAAGTTGAACAGCACAATCAGCAAATCGGCGTCATCGACATAGGCGTCGCCCGTGAGGTCCAGATCGGCGTTCCAGGTATCGAATGCCAGCAGGATGGTGAGCAGGTCGTTGTCATCCACGATGCCGTCCCCGTTCAAATCGCCGTTGCCCAGCACCACATGCACATAGCCGGGCGCATCGGTCTCGATGGGCACACCCTGCATCGTGCCGGGCAGCGAGCGGCGCAGGCGAACTTTGATGTCATGGACACCAACGGGCGTATTGGCAAGGAAGAAGTTGCCACTGGCGTCGAGTGGGGTAATCATTTCGTACTTCAGTTCACCGTCCTGATAGAACTGCACGACCGCTTCCTGCCCCTCATAGCCACCATTCCAGCCTTCCAGCTCCATGCCGCCCATCAAAAAGCCGCCGAGCGGACCGAAGGCGCGCAGAACACCATTACCTTCCAGCACATAGATGGTGCCATCGGCGCCGATAGCAGGCGAGCTGGCGAGATTGGACGAGCTCAAGAAGTAGTTCCAGCGAGTTAACCCGTTCGCGGGGTTGATCGCATAGACGCGCCAGCCGCCACTGCCGACCAAATAGACAGTACCATCAGCACCCACCGCTGGTGACCCTGTGCGCGTGGTTATACTAATCCGCCAGCGAGGAACGCCCTGATGGCTATAGGCACTGAGCCGTCCATCCCACGATACAAAATAGACACTGTCATCTGTGACAGCAGGACCGGCTTCGATCATGTTATCGGTGACCACCATCCACAACTGTTGCCCTGAGAGGCTCACTGCACGGAAGGCAAAATCGAGCGAACCGAAAAAGAGGCGGCCATTCGTGAGCGCAATAGTGCCTCTGACGGGATAGAACACAGGAAACCGCCACAGGATGGTGCCATTCGGATGCACGGCATTAAGATAGTTCGCGGAGCCGACATAGATGGTGCCGTCCTCGCCGAAGCAGGGGGTGCTGTTCGCTTCCCAGTCCAGATAGAGTCGCCATGCAACCGTGCCGTTCGGGTTGACGCAGTAAAGGTAGCCACCGGGCGTCTGCCCGTTCGTGACATAGATGCGCCCGTCGGGTCCGATCGTGGGTGAGGAGCGCACTTCGGTGCCGCCCAGATAGAGGCTCCAGCGCAGGGTTCCGTTCGGGTTGAGCGCGATCAGCATCGCGTCGTTCGGATTGCCAATCACATAGATAGCGCCATCGGCGCCAATCGCAGGTGTGGAGTAGGGCACGCCAATACCTGCCGCCCATCGCCAGCGGCGCGTGCCGTTCGGGTTCACAGCATCCACGCCGATGGTGGTCGGCACATAGATGGTTCCGTCGGCAGCGATAGCGGGGGAGGCAAGGGTGCGACCACCCGCGTTATAGCTCCAGCGCAGGCTGCCGTTGGTGGGCGCGCCCAGAGTTGTGCGGCGCGTGTTGCGATAATCGCGCCCTAACGAGGGCCACGGTGCGT
The DNA here is from genome assembly GCA_037444405.1 of Armatimonadota bacterium. GTDB lineage: Bacteria > Armatimonadota > Fimbriimonadia > Fimbriimonadales > GBS-DC > HRBIN15. Next base: position 18,379 of record JBBIML010000020.1, on the reverse strand, counting down.
CTGACTGGAGCTGTGCCCAGCCATAGCTGCACAGGCTGACCCCAATCAGTCCAATCGCAAACCATTTCCAGCTGCTCATAGCGGCTCCTTTCCCCGCTCTATTATACACTATTTCCGACCCTGTGGGTACTCTGCAAAAGCACCAGTTCAGGTGGGTTCAAACCCGGATTGGCTCCGCCTCGCCACGCTTCACATGGTGCAGCACGCTCTCCAGCACCGTGTCGGGCGTGACGCCGTCCGCTTCCGCTTCGAAGTTGAGCAGGATTCGGTGGCGCAGGGCAGGTTTGAGCGCCTTTTCGATATCTTCGCGCGCAACATTGTAGCGTCCGTCTAATAGACCATAGACCTTGCCTGCGAGGATGAGCGCCTGGGCGCCGCGCGGGCTGGAGCCGTAGCGCACATAGCGGTTGACTTCAGGGGGCGCGTGGGGCGAGCCGGGATGGGTCGCCACGATGAGGCGCAGGGCGAACTCCTGCACGGGGTGGGCGATGGGCACTTCGCGCACCACCTGTTGCATGCGCAGCAGGGTCTCTTTGTTGGCGACGGCGCTCGCCTGCGGCGTCTCCACGCCCGTCGTGCGGTTCACAATCTCGCGCAGTTCCTCCAGCGACGGGTAGCCCACCAGGATTTTGAAGAAGAAGCGATCCAGCTGGGCTTCGGGCAGGGGGTAGGTTCCTTCCTGTTCGATGGGGTTCTGGGTTGCCAGCACCCAAAAGGGCGGCTCGATGGGGTAGCGTTTGCCGGCGACCGTCACTGCCTGCTCCTGCATTGCTTCCAGCAGCGCCGACTGGGTTTTGGGCGTGGCGCGGTTGATTTCGTCCGCCAGTAGGATATTGGTGAAGACCGGTCCGGGTCGGAACACGAAGGTGCGGGCGCCTGTTTCGCTTTCTGCCAGGATGTTTGTGCCTGTCACATCGGCGGGCATGAGGTCGGGTGTGAACTGGATGCGGGCGAACTGGAGGTTGAGCGCCTGTGCCAGCGTGCGCACCAGCAGTGTTTTGCCCAGCCCGGGCACGCCTTCGAGCAGGGCGTGTCCGCCCGCCGCGACCGCCACCAGCACATTTTCCACCACCGCTTCCTGACCCACAATCACTTTGGCGATTTCCGCGCGCAGGGCTTCAAATCGCTCGCGAAACCATTCCGCCACCTGCTTGCCGTTCTGCATAGTCTGAATTTTACCCTGTGTTGTTGATGCCTTCACCCCGTGCCCCTCTCCCACGCTGTGGGAGAGGGGTTCTGAATGCAGGGCGCACCGCCGTGCGCCCCTCCATTGTTCACGGGCAGGCTTGGGCGCACTGCCGTGCGCCCCTCTATTGTTCACGGGCAGGGATGCCCGTGCTACTTGTTATTGGAGCAGTTGCTGGCGGAGCCATGTGGCACGCTGGGACGGCGCGTAATCGGGTTCGGGTGGGGCGTAGACGCTCAGTTCGAACAGCAGGTGGTCGGCGTGGTCGCGCTGGGACGGGTTGCTGGTGAGCATTGCCAGCATGCGGTAGACCGCCAGGGCGCGCAGGGTGGTTCCCAGCGAGAGCGTGGTGGCGTGTCGCAGGGTGGTGGTCAGTTCTTCCCATTCGGCATGGAGTTCCTCGATGGGGAGTCGGGTGCGGGCGTCCAGTTCGGCGTCGATGAGGGTGCGGAGCGTGCCGCGCAGGCGCGCCAGCAGCTCCGGCAGCGGGTCATGCCGACCCAGCATGGAAATCTGCACATAGCCCTCAAAGGCGAGGCTGCCCTCGCCATATAGCCCGCGTGTGTGGCAGCCGAGCGCCTGCAACGCTTCCAGCCAGCGTGTGATCTGTCGCGCACGCTGCAGCCCCATCAGGTGCATCAGCAGTCCCAGTCGCACGCCGGAGCCGAGATTAATGGGCGAGGCAGTCAGATAGCCCAGTCGGGACGAGTAGCCCCAGCGGAGCGGCAGGGCGTTCAGCCGCTCTTCCCATCCCTGCAGTTCGTTCACCATGCGGTCGGGTTGCCAGCCGGCGTGGGTGATCTGCAGACGCAGGTGGTCTTCCTCGTTCAGCAGTGCGCTGACGCTTCCGTTCGGGTTGAGCAGCACCCATCGGTGGGGGAGCGCGGGCAGCAGGGCGGGGCTGATGAGGCGGGCGCCTGTCAGGCGTGCGCGCTGGTCGGGGCTGAGTCGGCTCAGTTCAATCGCGCCGCCTGCGCCCAGTCCCATCGGCTCCAGCGCCTGCCGCAACTGCTGGGCTGCCGCCTGCAACTGCGCGTCGCTTGCCACATGTGGGAACGGCAGATGCAGCAGGTTGCGTGCCAGTCGCACCCGCTGGGAAATGACCACATCCCGATACGGCGCAGGCTCCGTTAGCCAGCTCAGGTACGCCCCCTCTGCATTCACCGATAGACCTCCCATTTGATGCGTGCCGTTGTTGTGGAGCAGGGGCAGGGATGCCCATGCTACTGCCGATAGACCTCCCATTTGATACGCGCCATCAGATAGCTCAGGATCGATTCCGCCCCGCGATTGAGATTCAGCCCGATGGGTGTCAGCCCATCGTACACCACGCCCGTTTCGGGGTCGTACAGCGCCAGCTGGTGGATGTTGTCGCCGTGAAACCACATCAGGGCGCGTCGCGCATAGTAGCGGAACAGGCGGTAGCGGTCGAAGGCGTGATAGGCGTCCAGAAAGGCTTCGACGGTCGCGCCTGCGCACACGGGCTGCTGGTCGAACAGGGCGCGGCTGCGCCCGCGGAAGTACCAGCCTTCGGTGCCAATCGCGCTGAAGTAGTCGGTGGGGGCGAAGGTGGTCTCGATGAGAAACAGCAGCGCCTCGCGGGCGATTTTGAGCCAGTCGGGTTGCTGCAGGCGGGTGGCAGCCCGCAGAAGTGCCTGTGGCAGGCGCGGGTTCTCGTAGGTCAGAAACGGCTCGAACCAGCGCCAGTCTGGCTCGCGCGTGAGCTGATACTGCTCCACCAGGTGGCTCGCCAGATGGCGCAGGCGGTCGGGTTCCTCCTCTTCCAGCATCAGGAACGCGATGGAGCGCAGTGGCTTAATCTGATAGAAGTGCTTCCATGCGGGGCGCAGCAGCGCGTCGGCGCGAGACGACCACTCGCTGTCGGGCAGCAGCTTCTTGAGCGTGTAAAGCGACCAGATGGTGCGCCCGAACGAATCGTCGCTGCCGACCTCATCCACCCAGCGCCCTTCCGCGTCGCGGAAGTTATGGAACCGTCCGCCGGGCAGCTGCGCCTCCTCGATATAGCGCAGGCATATTTCAATCAGGCGCGTCGGGAACTGCTCATCGGGCAACAGCAACCACTCAGGCTGACGCGGCTGTAGCCATTTCAGCCATGCGCCCACGATCAGCCCGCGCGCCTGATCGTCTATCGAGAAGCCATGCTCCACCCATGGCTCCCCATAGCGTGTATGCTGCCAGATGCCCAGCGGTGTCAGCAACCGATTCAGGTGTTGCAGATTGACAGGTGGCAGTGAAGGCTGCATCACGCCCCGATTTTACCTCAAAACGGCGTGCTCCAGCTGAGGGCGAACAGGTTGAGCCGATAGTCGAGGCGCGAATCGACGCGATCCTGATAGTGCCAGGGGGCGATGGTGAGCGACCATGCGACGCCGTTCGGCAGCTGATAGCGCAGGGCAAGGGTCAGGAACCGCCCCTCCGTGTTGCCGTCGGGCAGGAGGAGCGGGTTATCGGTGCTGCTAACGAACTGGGTGTAGAGCAGGCTTGCGTTCAGGCGTGAGTTGACCGTCCACTGCAGACCCACCATCGACGAGCGCGTATCGGGCAGGAAGCGTGGCAGGGCGAGCAGTTCGTCCGCACCGCCTGCTCCATGCCAGCGTTCGATGCGATGCTCGGCAATCAGGGTCAGTTGTGGCTGGAGGGTGCAGCTGCCGCCGATGAGCAGCTGGTCGCTGTGCAGGCGGGTGGCGCGGCGGTCGTTCAGCCATCGCTGGCGGCTGAGCGTGAGGTAAACAATCCCGTTCGCGAGGCTGGCGTCGAGGTTCAGCCGCGCGGTCTCGCGTCGGCTCCAGAAGAGCGTGCGGGATGGCTCATCGCTCGGCTGACGGCTCCAGCGCTGGCTCGCGCCGTACAGGCTGAGCCGAACGGTGCGCGTGAGCCGACCCCACAGCCGCGCTTCGAGACCCTCGCGCTGCACCGGCTCCGTGCCGCGCTCACCTGCCACGCGCTCGATCGCCTGGCGGCGCATGCCTATCTGCAATCGCCAGTTGCCCAGCTGCTGCACGAGGCTGAGCGCTCCTGTGCGTCGCTCGCGGCTCCAGGTGTTGCGCACCAGCGGCAGGTTCGCCCGCTCGCGCTCCAGCGTCAGCCCGATTGTGGTTGTGTCGCCCGGTGTCAGGTCGGTAGCGAGCGTGAGGCGTTGCAGGCGGCTGGTGGCTCGCTGCGGCTGCTCGAACTGCGCTTCCGACCAGATGGCTTCCACGCCCAGCACGGGTGTCGGCTCCCACAGGTAGCCCGTCTGCCAGCGCTGGAGCGTAATGTCGGGGCGCGTGGCGGTTCGGTCGCGATAGCGCCAGCGCGTGTATTGCAGGCTGAGCCGCCCCGCGCCTGCAACGCCCTCCAGCATCATGTCCCACGCCTGTGCCGTCTGGTCATAGGGCACATGCGCGCTTGCGAACCGCCGTCGCAAGAGCTCGTCGCGGAATCGCACGGTGAGCGCGAAGTCGGGCGTGATCAGATAGCGCACGGTCGCCTCCCGATTGAGCCGTTCGCTCAGCGGTGCAGGTGTGGTGCCAGGGTCCGCGAACCGAGCGCGGGCATGCTGTGCCTGCAAGGTCAGGCGTGCAGGCACAAGATGCATCAGGGCGTCGCCGCGGGTGTCCTGATCACCAATGCCCTGCCAGAGCCATCGGGTGGCAGCGCGCTCATAGCGGATCGCGCGCAGGAAGAAGCCGCGCGACGGCTGTGAATACTGGCGAAACTTAGCAGCATCGCCGCTCAAGCCCCAGTTCGACCAGCCCAGTTCCAGCTGGGTGCGCGCCTGCACGGGCGGCAGGGGTGCTTGTGCCGAAGCTATCAGCAGCAGACAGCCCGCCGCTTTAATGGCGCAGAAATAGCGCGTCGCTGTTCGAACCGTGATGAGCCACATGGCAGCCGCTCTCCCAGCAGTTGCGGGCGGGATAATGCGCCACGCCCTTATCGGTGTGGCACTGGGCGCACAGCCCGCGCGAGAACAGTTTGAGCATGCGCGGGTTCGCTGAGCCGTGCGGACGATGGCACTCCAAACAGCTGTCGCCCATCCAGCCCACCACCGGCTCATGCTCGTACATAAATGGACCCATCTTGTCCGCATGGCAGTGGGTACACATCTCGCGGATGAGCCGCTCCCGTTTAACGCTCTCCCGATTGGGATGGGCATCGTGGCAATCGGTGCAGAGCAGTCGTCCTTCGGGCAGTGGGTGATGGAAGCTGAGTCGGAACTCGCTCGCCTCGCGTGCATGGCAGCCGCTGCAGAGCGCGTTCTCCTCGCCTTTCAGCAGCGGGTGCGAGGGCGAGCGCGCGCTCGGCAGGGCAGGCGAGACCTGCGTATTCTGCGGGGCGCGCTGATGAATCTGGTGGCAGCTGATGCAGCTCAGCCCTGCACGCGCGTGCGCCGTGCGATGCCACTGGCTGGGTCGCATCGTCGCACCGTGACAGCGCAGGCAGGCGCGGGAGACCGCTTCAGAACTGATTTTGCTGTAGCGGATGATCCCCTTCGGCTCCAACACCTCACGCAGATGGATGCCGCCCGGTCCGTGGCAGCCCTCGCAGCCCTGGCGGTCGATCGGCAGGCGCGGGTCTGCCATATAGGGCGCGTGTGCCGAGTTGCGAAACGAAATCACATAGGAGCGGTGGCAGGGCACGCACGCCGACTCGCCCAGATAGTCCTCGCGCTTCGCCTCGGCGAACAGATTGAGTGGGAAGGTGCGCTCGCGTGCCTGCTGACGCGCCGCCGCGATTAGCAGCAACGCGAGCAGCATCGCTCCCATCATCACGGGACAGCCCCGCTGGAATCGCCAGACTACTGGTCTCTCCATTGTTTTTCAGTTATTGCGGGCGCCCTGTTCGATCCAGAGCCGAATGAGCAGAATCTGCTCGTCGCTCAATCGCCCGCCCAGCGGCATGCGCGAGCCGACAGGCGGGTTATCTTCTGCCACCTTGCGATAGAGCAGGCTGCGCATCGGGTCGCCAGGCACCACGCGAATCCAGTTCGGGTCCTGCACGCTGGGCACATTCACGATGCTGGCATAGGCGTTGCCCGCGCTGAGATCGAGATCGGCGGCGCGTCCCAGCGGGTCGTGGCAGCCGCGAACGGCGCACCGCTGAGTGAAGATAGGCTGAATCGTGTGCTGGAGGCTTACCAGCACCTGCAGGGTCAGCGTCGCTGTGTGGGTCAGACTGCCCGCTGTACCCTGCACCGTGAGCGTGTAGCTGGCGCTGGCGACCTGCGGGTCGACTTGCAGGGTGAGCTGGCTCTGCTGACCGGGGCGAACGGCGGATGGATTGAAAGTCGCGCTGATGCCCGCTAACAATCCGTTAATGGCGAGGCTCACTGGCTCGTCGAACCCGCCGACCGCGCTGATGGCGACCTGCACGGTGGCGGTACCGCCCTGCGCCACGCTCAGCGATGAGGGATTGAGCGCGATGAGGAAATCGGGTGGGACACGCACTTCCAGCGTGAGCGTTGCTGTGCGGGTGCGGCTCGCCGCACTGCCCACCACCTGTAGCGTGTAGGTGCCCGGCGCGACCTGCGCCGCCACCTGCAGGTTCAGCGTTGCGCTCGCCTGGTTCGGTGCGAGGCTACTTGGCGTGAACGAGGCGGACACACCGGCGGGCGCGCCCTGCAGGCTGAGCGCCACCGTTTCGCTGAATCCACCCACGCGCGTGAGGCGCACCGTTGCACTCCCGACACCGCCCTGCTGAACCGTCAGGCTCGATGGCTCCACGCCGATGGAGAAGTCGGGCGCCTCGCTGATGCGCAGGGTGAGCGTCGCCGTGCGGGTCAGGCTGCCCGCCACGCCGCGCACCGTGATTGAGTGTGTGCTCGGCAACGCACTAACGCTGACCTGCACCGTCATGCTGGCAGTGGTCTGGTCGCTGGGCAGGGTGGACGGGTTGAAGCTCACCGTAACGCCCGCCGGGACGCCCGTCGCGCTGAACGCCACTGGCTGCGCGAAGCCTCCGATGCGCGTTACGGTGATGCTCACTGTTGCTTGACCGCCTGGCTGCAGGCTCACCTCGCTGCTGCCCAGCGTGAGCGTGAAGTCGGGCGCGACGGCAAGCGTCAGATTGAACTGCGCCGTGCGCCGAATCGAGCCGCTGCTGGCGACCACGGTCAGCGAAAAAGTGCCCACAGGCGCGTTAGCGGTCGCCCGAACGGTGAGCGTGCTGGCGTTCTGGGAGCCGCTGAGCGTGGGCGGTGTGAACTCCGCTGAAACGCCCGCTGGCGCGCCTTCGAGGCTGAGCGTGATGGGGTCCGCGAAGCCGCCGATGCGCGTCAGCAGCACCTGCAGCGTGCCGCTGCCACCCTGCACCAGCCCGATGCTGCTCGCGCTGAGCTGAATGTTGAAATCGGGCGCGGCGGGCGTGATACTGAGCTGGATGCACGCCTCGCGCTGCACCGCGCCACCCTGCGCCCGCACCAGAATGGTGTAAGTGCCCACAGGCGTCTGCAGCGAGGCGCGAAGGGTCAGTTGGGTGCTGGGCTGGTTGGGCAGCACAGGGTTCACGCTGAAGCTCGCCTCCACACCCTGCGGCACGCCTTCGAGGCTCAACCGGATTGGCTCCCCGAAGCCGCCCACGCGCTCCAGCCCTATCGTGAGCGTCGCCTGACCGCCCTGCACCGCGCTCAAGCCAGGATTGCGGATCGACACAAAGAAATGGGGCCCCGTGGCAGGACCGCGCCCGCCCCCACAGCCCGTCAGCAGGAGCAGGCAGCCCAGCAGCGCTATCTGCTGACCCCACTGGACGGTTGTGTTCCCGAACCGTTCTGTCAACCCTCTCAACACCTGTGCCTTCCTTTCCCGTTTCCCTGAACGAAACAGGCGCTTCACGGTTCCCATCAGCGGGTAAAATGGGAGAGCGCATGGGCTGGCAAGGGGTCCCAACAGAGGTGCTGACGCGGCTGGAGCGGTATCGGCTGCAGCCGCGCAAGATGCATGCGGCGGCGATTCGGGGAGAGCGACTCTCACCACGCAAGGGTCTCTCCATCGAGTTCGCCGACTATCGCCACTACGCGCCGGGCGACGACCTGCGCCACCTCGACTGGAACATTCTGGCACGCCTCGACCGCGCCTATTTGCGCACCTATCAGGATGAGCAGGAGCTGCCCATCTTTCTACTGCTCGATTGCTCGGCGTCGATGGAGTTTGGCGAGCCGCCGAAGCTGAACCTGGCGCGGTCCTTAGCGGCATGCCTGGGCTATATTGGGCTGATAGCGGGCGATGCGGTCTATCCGATAGCGCTGGATGGTCGGGCAAGCGAGATTCGGGCGCTGCGCGGGCGCATCAGCTATCGGCGGCTTGTCGAATGGCTGCGTTCGCGCGAGGCAGATGGGCGTGACCTGAGCCGCAGCCTGCAACGGTTCACCCACGCCAACCTGCCCACGGGCATGGCGTTCCTGTTGACCGACGGGCTGGACGAGAGCCTGCCCGAAGCCCTGCGCGCGCTCGCCAGCCGCCGCCACGAGCTGGTGCTGATCCAGATTCTTTCCGAAGCCGAGTTAGACCCCGATCTGGAAGGCGATTTGAAGCTGATCGACGCCGAAACGGGCGAAACGCTGGAGATTACGGCGACGGGCAGTGTGTTAGCCGAGTATCGTCGTCGGCTGAACGCCCACAACGAGGCGATAGCGAGCGCCTGCCGTCGCGTTGGGGCGCACTATCTGCTGGCGTGCAACAGTCAGTCGCCCGAAGAGGTGCTGGTGCGCGGGCTGCGCCCGCTGGGCATTCTGGGCGATTAAGGTTTTTAGCGATGAAACGGCTTGAGCGGGTGCTGGGTCGGCTGGGGCTGAAACTGGCGTGGGGGCTGTTCCGTCGCTTGCCGATGGGCGTCGCGCTGAAACTGGGCGCGGCTATCGGGCTGCTCGGCTACTACCTGTCGGCTCGCTATCGGCGCGTGGCGGTTCGCAACCTCCAGCGCGCGTTCCCTGACTGGAGTGCAAAGCGCGTCCGCACGGTCGCACGCAGCACCTTCCGCAACTTCGGCGTCGCGCTCGCCGAGTTCCTCAAGGCGCCCTTCTTGACGCGCGAGCAGTTAGAATCGCGCATCGAGCTGGTCGGACGCGAGCATCTGGACGCCGCCTTTCGCGAAGGCAAGGGCGTGCTGCTGCTCACAGGGCACTTCGGCAACTGGGAGCTGATGGCACGCTATCTCGTGCTGCTGGGCTACCCCATCGCGGTGATTGCCCGCCCGACGGAAGACCCCGCCACCACCGAGCTGGTGACGAGGGTGCGCGAGCGATGCGGCTATCGCGTCTATGCGCGGGGGAACGCGGCACGCGCCGCGCTGAAAGCGCTGCGAGCCAGCGAAGCTCTCGGCATCCTGCCCGACCAGAACGCAGGCGATGTGTTCATTGAGTTCTTCGGGCAAAAGGCAGGTTGCGTGGCGGGTCCTGCCATCTTCCATCTGCGCACGGGCGCGCCGATTGTGCCCCTCTTCAATGTGCGCCTGCCCGGCGACTATCACCGCATCGAAATCCTGCCGCCGATGCGTTTTGAGCCGACGGGCGATTTGCAGGCGGACACCCAGCGCATCATGCAGGCGTGGCACGATATTTTGGAGTGCTATGTGCGCCGCTACCCTGACCAGTGGCTGTGGCTGCATGACCGCTGGAAGTCGGCTCGTAAGCGGCTCGGAGAACCCTCCTGAAAGCCGGGAGGACTATAGCGGACAAGGGCGTCGGCGACCCGCACGGCGCGCACGGCTTCCTTCACATCATGCACGCGCACAGCATCGGCGCCCCATGCGATGGCGAGCGCGAGCGTCGCCAGCGTGCCCTCCAGCCGCTCTTCGGGCGGTAGCCCGCCCAGAATCGCCCCGATGAACGACTTGCGGGAGGTGCCCACCAGCACAGGGTAGCCGAGCGCTTTGAGCGCGGGCAGGTGGCGCAACAGCTGCAGGTTATGCTCCAGCGTCTTGCCGAAGCCGATGCCGGGGTCCAGCCAGATATGCTCTGGGGGCACGCCTGCCTGCTGAATGCGCTCCGCCTGCTGCTTCAGGGTGTCGCACACCTCGCGCACCACATCGTCGTAGGTAGGGTTCTGTTGCATCGTTTTGGGCGTGCCCTTGATATGCATCAGGATGGCGAGTGCGCCCGATTCGGCGGCGACTTCCGCCATGCGGGGGTCGAACCGCATGCCGCTGATGTCGTTGATGATGTGGGCGCCTGCCTGCAGGGCGCGGCGGGCGACCTCGCTCTTGGTGGTGTCGATGGAGAGAGCCACATCCCAACGGGACGCGATTGCCTCGATGACGGGGATGGTGCGGCGCAGCTCCTCCTCGAGTGGCACGGGGTCGGAGCCGGGTCGAGTCGATTCGCCCCCGAGGTCGAGAATATCGGCGCCGTCGGCGATCATCTGTTCGGCGCGAGCCAGTGCGCTCGCCAGCGTGGTGTATCGCCCGCCGTCATAGAAGCTGTCGGGCGTGAGGTTCAGCACACCCATCACCAGCGTGCGCACACCAAGCGCGTTCTGCAACCGCTGTCGCACTTCAGGAATAGCCGCCATGCCGTCTTGTCCGCTGCGTCATCCATTGCATCTCATCGGGGAAGTCGGTGAGCATCTCTTCGCCGGCGGGGCTGAATCGGAACCCGCGCTGGCGTACCGCCGCGACGGGATCGCGCAGAAACTCCAGTCGAAAAGCGGGGTCTTCCATCAGCAGCGGCACCAGCACCGTCAGCTGCTGGTGATCGAGCCGCCTCAAATCCAGGCTCGCCGTCACCATCACCTCAAAAGGCGCCGAATCGTCCTCCACAAGGCGCTGATACTCTTCGGCTGCCTGCGCATAGCGTCCCATATCTTCCAGCAGGTGGGCACGGCGCAGGCGGTGGTGCGCCGAAGCGGGCAGCAACTGCACCAGGCGGTTCGCCAGCTCCAGCGCACGCTGGAACTCCATCCGTCGCCAGTAGACATCCATCAGGCGTTCCAGCGGGATGGGATGGTCGGGCGATTGGCGCAGCCAGCGGCGGCACTCGCGGATCGCGACGCGCCACCTGCCGCTCTCCAGCAGCACCTCGATGAGGGCGGCGCGGTACGGGTCGGGATTATCGGCAAAGCGGATCGCCTGGCGCAACGCCCAGATAGCGCGCGAATAACGCCGCTGCTTGCGATAGAGCTCCGCCAGCTTCTGATAGCAAATGGAGGGCGATTCGCAGATGCACGCCATCAGCCGCAGCAGGTAGATGGCGTGCTGCACCTTGCCCTGCTGAATGTAGTTCTCCGCATCCTGTAAGACCCGCTCCAGAATCGAGCCTTTCATTGGGTTCCGTCGAAGTGTACGCCGTTCGCAATCCGATTCCTGCCCGTCTTTTTGGCGGTTTCGAGCGCTTCGTCGGCTTTTTCCAGAATCTCGATGGGGCTGTCGCTGCTGTCGGGGTAGGCAGCCAGTCCGATGCTGAGCGTGAGCGTCGGCACCGGCTCGCCTTCGGTGGTGGTGAAACGGTGGTTGCGCACCGTTTGGAGCAACCGCTCGGCGGCGTGGCGGGCGCCCTGCAGGTTGGTGGCGGGCAGCAGCAGGGCGAACTCATCGCCGCCGTAGCGAGCGATAATCTCCGTCTCGCGCACGGTGCGCCGGATCAGCTCCGCCACCTGCACCAGCACCGCGTCGCCCTCCAGATGACCGTACTCGTCGTTGACCTGCTTGAAGTTATCGAGGTCGATGAGCATCACGGCGAAGGGGGTCTGATAGCGGCGGGCGCGTCGCACCTCCTCCTGATACCGCTCGTGGAAGTGGCGATAGTTATACAGCCCGGTCAGCCCGTCCGTTACCGCCAGCTGCTCCAGCTGGTGCAAAAGGCGGGCGCGCTCCATCAACAGCGTCAGGTGCGTCGCCATCACCTGTGCGGTCTCCAGATCGGCGGGCGTGAAAAAGCCGGGCTGCGAGTGCCCCAGCATCAGAAATCCGTTCAGGCGCGTGCCGGTGGACAGCCCGATGAGCATCAGGCTCTGGATACCTGATTGAGCCAGCTCGGGCGTGGCGTGCGGGTCGGTGCGCGTATCGCTGATGAGCAGCGGGCGTGCGCGCGCCGCCCGCCAGCCCTGCAGACCCCTGCCCTTCTCGAACTGCAGGGCGGGCAGCAGGTCGGGCATCTCGCGCCAGTGGGCGATAAGGTTGAACTCGCTTTCGGGAGAGGCAGTTGTCATCAGGCTCGCCTCGGCTTCGGGCGAGCCTGCAGGAGGCGCAGAACGGGGTGCAAGGTGCAGCGCGCTCGCTCGCCAGGCAAGCAGCGCCGCCTCAAAGCGCAACACAGGCTGCAACAGCGCGAGCGCCCGCTGCGGGATCTCCATCGGCGTGGTGGCGGTGAAGAGCAGCTTATCCAGATCGTGGAGCACCTGCGTCTCCTGCAGGCGCGTCTCCATCAGGCTCATCTGCTCACAGAGGCTCACGATGGCTGTCAGGTGGGGCGCCAGCGCGTGCGCTCGCGCCTCCACGCTGGGGTCGAAACCGCGCCGCGCGTCCGCCACCAGCACCAGCACGCCATAGTGGCGGTCACCCGTGCGTAGCGGAACGGTCAGCACGCGCGGGTCGGACGGCATGCCGAGCCGATGGGCGTGGGCAAGCGATTCGTCGCCTTTCGCCGCCAGCGACTGGAGATACTGCACGGTCTCTTCGGCGATTCGGCGCTGCCATGCGGGGCGTGCGCCTGCGCCGCTGAGCGACCGCTCCCAGCGGGTCAGCACGCCGGTGGCGGATGCAATCTGCATGCGGTTCTCTCCCATCAGCCAGAGGGCGGCGCCCGCCACCTGAAACCGCGCCTGCAACCGCTCCAGCACCGACCTGTAGACCTGCTGGGGTGATGAGAGAGGGCGGATCGCCGTCCACAGCTCCAGTGTGTCCTGCGCCGCGGTCAACGAATCCTGCAGCTGGCGATAGTGATGGATTAGTTCCCGATAGCGCACGCGCAGTTCACGATGGGCGGTCTCGCTCTCTTCGAGGGCATCGACGACCTGCTGGATGATGGCGGTATCGGGCGGTTCAGGCAGGCGTGTGGCGACCCATGCGAGCAGGAAGCCATACGCGGTCAGCCCGCCCAGCCAGCCCCAGTCGGCGGGTGAATCGAACAGCAGGGCGCGTGTCGCCAGCCCGTGGGTCAGCCAGAAGGCGGCAGGCGTCGCCACCGCGCTCACGACGCCGCCTGCGCTCCCCATTCGCCACGCCGCATACGCGCCCGGCAGCAGATAGAGCAGCTCCAGCGGCAGCCGCTCCTCCTGACCGGGCACCGTGTAGGAGCGCCCCACCCCATCCAGCAGCATCAGCAAGCCGCTCACCAGCGCCAGATCGTAGAGCAGCCCCGTGAGTGTGATCAGGAACTGCCCGGTTGCGCCCCGCCTGTCGGCATGTTGCTCCAGCACGAACAGCCCGATAAGCAGCAGGAGTCCGCCCATCAGCAGACCTGCCGCCAGCATCGTGGTGAAGCCACGCCACCACAGCAGCCCACCCGCCAGCACCAGCCCTGCCCCGCGCACCAGCATCCACACGACTGGAACTCTCCCCGCAAAAGTTTACCCAATCTGATAGCTTTGACCCATTATTCGGGATAACACGCTATGCGCAAGGTGGAACGCATCGTATGGCACACAGCCGCGCACGGGCGCAACGGCGTGGCGTTCGATACGACCGCCGCTCAGATCGACCGCTGGCATCGCGAGCGCGGCTGGGACGGCATCGGCTACAATGTGGTCATCCGCTTCGACGGCACGATCGAAAAAGGGCGCGACCCCAACCGAATCCCCGCCGCCGTGCAGGGGCTGAACAAAACCACCTACCACCTCTGCTTTTCCGGGCACGGCGATATTGCGCCGCTCACGCCCCAGCAACTGCAAAGCGGCATCCAGCACACCATCGAGATGCTGGAGCGGTACGGTCTTACCGAGCGGTTCCTTGCCGAACCCGATGGGCTGATCGTGATGGGGCATCGCGAGGTGAACGAGCTGGTCAGGCGCGGGCTGGCGCCCATCCCCACCAGCAAGACCTGCCCGGGCAGGCTGGTGGATATGGACGCTGTGCGGGCGCAGATTCGGGCACGGCTCACCTCACAGAAAAATGTTGTAGAGGCGAGGCATGCCTCGCCTCTACGGTATGACCCTCGTGCCGCCGAGCAGCTCTACCGTGCGCTGAAAGACCTCTACAGCGCCGCGAACGCGCTCAAACTCTCCGACGACCTGCTTGCCGAACTGAACGCCTTCCGCAAACAGCCCGAGATCGACGCGATTATCGAGCGCTACCTGCAGGAGGTGAACACTGTTTAGCGAGGGTGTTCGAAAAATCATCTCTTGCGAGCCGCTTGAGCAGGGCGCGGCGACCACTTGAGGGCGCGGGTACGGGCGCGGTTTCCGCGCCCTATTTTCGAACACCCTCCCGCTTAGCATCAGGTATGCTTACTCTGTGTTCACGGGGCTGATCGAGGCGGTGGGGCGCGTGGTGGCGCTGGAGCGGTTGCCTGAAGGCGGGGCGCGGCTCACCATCGAGGCGTTCCCGATGGCGGTTGGCGAAAGCCTCGCCGTCAACGGCGTCTGCCTCACCGTTCAGCACGCCGAGCGCAACCATCTGAGCTTCGATCTGGTGCCCGAAACGCTGCGCCGCACCAATCTGGGCGACCTCAAAGCGGGCGACAGGGTCAATCTGGAGCGACCGCTCACCCCACAGAGCCGATTGGGCGGGCACTTCGTGCAGGGGCACATCGATACCACCGCCCGCCTCGTCGCTATCCAGCCGGAGGGCAATGCCCGCATCCTGCGCCTGCAGTTAGAGGAGCCGTTTTATATGCGCTATATCGTGCCCAAAGGCTCCATCGCGGTGGATGGCATCAGCCTCACGGTGGTCGAAGTGGGCGAGGACTGGTTCACCGTGTGGATTGTGCCTCACACCTGGCAGGCGACAAACCTTGCCACACGCCAGATCGGTGATCGGCTCAACATCGAGACCGATATTTTAGCCCGCTATGTGGAGAAACTCTTAGCCGCCTCACCCGTACTCCCTCTCCCGAAGCTTCGGGAGAGGGGGCAAGGGGGTGAGGGCTAACACTCACTCCGTTTCGTCCAGCACCTCGCGAATCCAGCGCTCGATCCAGCCATCGCACACGACGGCTTCCTTTGCCCGAACCGCCTCCAGCGCCTCTTCAATCAGTGCATGGTCGAAGTCGTTCTCCTCTTCCAGTTGCTCTATCAGCAGGAGCGCGACGGCGGTAATCTGCTCCATGCGCTCCAGCCACGGCTCGATCTCTTCCAGCAGGAGTTCGTTTTTGACGCTCTGGCGCAGGCGGACAGGCAGGCGCTGCAGGCGTTCCAGCTCGGCGCGCAACAGCTCGGTATCGCCCGTCATCTGCCATTCCTCGATGGCTCTCACGATGGCGGGCGGGTCCGCTCGCCAGTGGCGCGACCAGAGGTTCTGCTGGCAGAACTCCAGCATGACGGGCATCGCCTCCTCGCCCACCAGATGCGCGATGGCAGCCTCCCAGCTGCGTTGCGGGTCGTAGGCTTCGGCGTTCCAGAGCAGGTCTGCATAAGTGCCGAGCGCGATTTGCGACGCCTCCGCCTGATTCATCGGGTTGGCGACCAGCGCTTCGAGGTGAGCGAGCGTCTCGCGGTCGCGCCCCGTGACGGGTCCCAGCAGCAGGCGGCTCGGCTCATAATCGTTCACCGGGTAGTTGTCCCACACGAACGGCTTGCGGCGGATCGCGCGCGCGAACAGCTCCGCCTCCTCCGCCGTGATCTCGCGCGAGACCACCTTCTTGCCCGTCCACATAATCGAGATGCCCGGCTCCGTCCGCTCGCCCAGCTCCTGCACATAGGGCGGCTCGCCCAGATTGTGATAGAAGGTGGGGCACACAATCAGCCAGGCGTTCGGTTCGCGCTCCTTCAGCCAGCGGTTCAGCCGATTGGCGAGGTCGGCGTGCGCGTGCGCCAGCGAGCCATACACCTGGCGGTCGGCGTCGTGAATCAGCTGTTCGGGGATGTCGTCTAATAGCAGCCCGAAGGTGCGCACGCCCATCTGCCGTACCGCCTCCACCTTCGCCACAAGACGCTCAAAATCCTGCGGGTCGGAATAGACCATCGACAGACCGGGGCTGATGCAGAAGGCGAACTCGATAAAGTTCTCGCGGGCGGTGTCGATCAGCTCCTGCAGCTGTCGCGCTTCATCGGGCGGATAGGGTTCGCGCCAGTGTTCGCGATGGAACGGGTCATCTTTGGGCGCATAGAGATAGAGGTTCATTTTGACCTGCGCCATGAATTCGAGCATGCGCAGGCGGGCGGTATGCTTCCAGGGCACGCCGTAGAAGCCCTCCACAACGCCGCGCCACGCCAGATCGGGCTGGTCGGTGATCGTCAGCAGCGGGAGCGATTTGCCGTCCCAGGCTTGCAGCAGGGTCTGGCAGGCGTAGAAGGCGGCGCGGGGCGAGCCAGCGCGGATGCGGACGCGCGCGTTCTCCACCGTCAGCTGATAGCCTTCAGCGGGCAGTTCAGGGGCATGCTCCACAAACGCGGTCCAGCCGCCGTACGCCTCGCCCAGACGGGTTAGCGGGCGCACCGACACCTCCCAGCCCGGCGGATACTTCACCGAATGGCAACCGGCGAACGGCAGCCGCTCGCCGGTTGCGGAGATCGTTTTTGGAAGCGGTAGCCAGCGCATGGTCTCTCCTCAAAGCAGCGCGCGCACCGCGTTCAGCGCGGCGTCGTAGTTCGGATGCTCGGTAATCTCGGGCACATATTCGGCGTAGCGGATTGTGCCGCTGGGGTCTATCACGAACACCGCGCGGGTGTTGATGCGCAGCTCCTTCACCAGCGTGCCGTAGGCTTGTCCAAACGCGGCGTCGCGATGGTCGGACAGCACCTCGATGCGGTCGATGTTCGCCTCGCCGCAGAACCGTTTCTGGGCGAAGGGCAGGTCCATGCTGACGGTCAGCACGCGCACGCTCTCGGGCAGGCGGCTGGCTTCCTCGTTGAATCGACGGGTTTGCGCAGCGCAGACGCCCGTATCCAGCGACGGCACCACACTGATGAGCAGGGGCTGCCCGAAGTAATCTTTCAGGCGCACGGTTCGCAGCTCCTGATTGACAAGCGTGGCGTCGGGCGCGGCGTCGCCCGGCTTGAGTCCCGCTCCAACCAGTGTCAGTGGGGTTCCTCTGAAGGTCACAGCGTTCGGTCGCTCCATTCTCTGTTCACCTCCATGCGGGAGTATACCTGCTTTTAAAAGCAAAGTGCGCCCCAGTGAACTGGGGCGCAGCCTTGCTCACACCGGGTCGGGCAGCCACCGGATGCATCCGGGACTGCCACGCGCTTGAACCGGGACTTACGCCTTGCGGCGTCGGCGCAGTGCCACCAGCCCGATCAGACCAGTGCCCAGCGCAATCATGCTCGCCGGCTCGGGAACCAGAATCTGCGCTCCATACGCTGCAGGTGCAAAGCTGGTGCTAAACTCGTACCCGAAGGTGGTGCGCAGTGGTACCCCACGGGTATCGCCAACCCGGTCGAAGTTGACCGAGAAGGCATCGGGAGCGCTGGCAAGGTCAATCTTGATGACAAAAGAGTAGAGGATTCCCTCTATCTGGTCGCTGAGACCACCCGGGAAGAGGGATTTGCCAGCTCCGCCCTTGAGCCCGTTGCCAGGGGATCCATACGGCTGGGCGCTGTTATCCTTCAGGTCATTTCCTGCCGAGTCGATGTCGCGGTTGCCAAAACCGCTGGGGTCAGAGAAGGCGTTTTTCCGCGCATCTGTGCGGTTGCTGGCGCCGCCGTCCCATCGATTGGGGATGAAACCATCCTCGACGCTCACGCCAGAGATGCCACCCACATTAACGAAGGTGTTGATAAGTCCCAGTCGCCCGAGGCTGGCGTCCGGCGTAGCGCGAGCATACACGCTGACGAGCACCCAGGCGGTACCAGAGCGCCCCAGAGGCGTCAGATCAACAACTGTATCAGTTCCTGCAGGCGTAAAGACTCCGGGTGGAGGTATTGTTGCATTGGCACCCAGGTCGATGCTGGTACCGATGAAGCGCAGACCAATCCAGACAGCATTTGGATCCGTGGGCTGCGCCACCAGTGCCCCGATGGTCAGGGTGGTGGTAGCCAGAATCAGGCTCAACTTGCCAAGTCGTTTCATCACACACATCCTCCTTTCTGAGGTTTGGTGTTGCCGTTTTCAGGGCGAAACCGAAACGGCACTGCAGCGACTACGCTGCATCAGCGCATTGCCTATGGC
>JBBIML010000019.1:0-59266 GCA_037444405.1 Armatimonadota bacterium | reverse complement strand
CACCACAGGCGCGACCTACGGCGTGTATGGGCAAAGCGACAGCCCCAATGGCTACGGCGTCTTCTCGGCTGGACGCTTCGCCGCCACCGGCACCAAGTCGTTCCAGATAGACCACCCGCTCAGCCCCGAAACCCATTACTTGAACCACTTCTGCGCCGAAGGTCCTGAACCCTACAACCTCTATCAGGGCAATGTGGTCACCGACGCGCAGGGCTACGCCGTCATCCAGCTGCCCGCCTACTTCGAAGCCGTCAATCGCGACCCCACCTACCACCTGACGGTCATCGACGCCAGCGACGACTTCGTGCTGGCGAAGGTCGTACGCGAAATCCAGAACAATCAGTTCGTCATCCGCACCAGCAAGCCGTTCGTGAAGGTTAGCTGGGAGGTCAAAGCCATCCGCAACGACCTGTGGGTACAGCGGTACGGCTACCAGACGGAGCAGGAGAAGGGGGACGAGATCAAGGGCAAGTACCTGCATCCAGAGCTGTACGGTCAGCCGAAGGAGCGCGGGATTTTCTATCGCCCTGAAGTCGAGCCTGGTCCGAATGAGAAGAGCAAGCCGTAAACCCCTCACCCCCTTGCCCCCTCTCCCACGCTGCGGGAGAGGGGAACACCCACCCTCTCCCCCAGCGGGGGAGAGGGTACGGGTGAGGGGCTACGCGCCTCACACCTGTAAGAAATCCCTCATCCCAACCCTCTCCCCAGAGGGTAGAGAGAGTTTTTGTCGCTTGCGCCGTGAAGTGAGGTAAGCTCGATAGGGATGGGGCAGGTTTCGGGCGACACAATCGCGGCGGTGGCGACGCCACCGGGTGAGGGCGGCATCGGCATCGTGCGGGTTAGCGGACCGCTGGCGTTCACGCTTGCCGAACGCATATTCCGGCAGGCGCGCCCCACCCCACTGGAGAGCCACCGCATCTACTTCGGCGCCCTCTGCGATCCCGACACGGGCGAGGTGCTGGATCGCGCCCTGCTCCTGACTTTCCGCGCCCCGCACAGCTACACGGGCGAGGATGTGGTCGAGCTCAGCTGCCATGGCAGTCCCCTGCTTTTGCGGCGCGTGTTGAGCCTGCTCTGGCGGCTGGGCGCCCGACCCGCGCAACCGGGCGAGTTCACCCAGCGCGCCTTCTTGAACGGCAAGCTTGATCTGGCGCAGGCGGAAGCGGTCGCCGACCTCATTCGCGCCCGCACCGAGAGCCAGCTTCGTGCCGCCCTCTACCTGCACGAGGGCAAACTTTCCCGCGCCATCCGCCAGCTGAACGACCAGCTGCTCGCGCTCTTAGCCGAAGTGGAAGCCACCATCGACTTTTCGGAGGAGATTGGTGAGCTGGATCGCGAATCGTCTGCCCAGCGGCTTCAATCCCTGCTGGATCAGCTCGGTCAGCTGCTTCGAACGGCGCAATCGGGACGCCTCCTGCGCGAGGGCGTGCGCGTCGCCATCATAGGACGACCCAATGTGGGCAAGTCGTCCCTGCTGAACGCGCTGCTGGGCGAAGACCGCGCGATTGTTACGCCCATTCCTGGCACCACGCGCGACCTCATCGAGGAGGCGTTCCAGATTCAGGGCATACCCATCGTGGTGCTGGACACCGCTGGACTGCGCGAAAACCCCGACCCCGTGGAGCAGATGGGCATCGAGCGCACGCATCGCGCGATGGAGCATGCCGACCTACTGCTGGTTGTGTTCGATGTGAGCGAGGGGCTGACCGCGGACGATTGCGCCCTGCTCAGGCGGTTGCCTATGAACAAGCCCCACATCATCGTCTGGAACAAAGCCGATCTGGTGGCGGAGAGCGTCGTGCCGCCGCCTGTCGGGGAGGTCGCCGTGAAGGTCTCCGCGCTCACCGGCGCGGGGCTGGACAGGCTCTGCACCGCGATTCTGGAACGGATGAACCTGACAGGTGTGGGCGAGGAGAGCCTGCTGCTGACCCATCAGCGCCATGTGCAGGCGGTGGAGGACGCCTGCCGGCATCTGGAGAGCGCGCTGCAGGCAACGCTCGCTGAACTGCCCGCCGACCTGCTCGCGGTCGACCTGCGCGCGGCATGGCAGGCGCTGGGCGAAATCACGGGCGAGAGCGTCGACGAGGCGCTCATCCAGCGCATCTTTCAGGACTTCTGCATCGGCAAGTAAACGGGGGGTATGCTTGCTGTGATGGGTGCGGAAGTCGTTCAGCAGGTGGTGCAAAGGCTGGAGGCGTTGTATGGCGTCGCGCAGTGGAAGCCGCGCATGGAGCCGCTGGAGGAGCTGATCCACTGCATTCTCTCCCAGCACACTTCGGACGCCAACTCGTTTCGGGCATTTCGGGCGCTGCGGGAGGCGTTCCCCAGCTGGCAGGCGGTGGTGGACGCGCCCACCGAGCAGGTCGCCGCAGCCATTCGCGCGGGCGGGCTGGCAAATCAGAAGGCGCCGCGCATTCAAGCGGTGCTGCGCACCCTCTACCAGCAGTTCGGCGACTACTCGCTGGACGCACTCCAGCAGATGGACACCGAGTCTGCCCGCCGATTCCTGCTGAGTCTGCCCGGCATCGGACCCAAGTGCGCGGCGATTGTGCTGTGCTTCTCGATGGGACGCCCTGTGATACCGGTGGACACCCATGTGTTTCGGGTGTCGTGGCGATTGGGGCTGATCCCGCGCTCCATCGGCGAGGCGAAGGCGCATTCGGCGCTGGAGGCGATGGTGCCGCCCGAGCTGGCGTATCGGTTCCATGTCGCGCTCATTCGGCACGGGCGCGCCCTCTGCAAAGCGCAGCGCCCGCTGTGCGAGCAGTGCCCCCTCACCGACCTCTGCGCCTACTACCGCAACGCCACATAGAACACCCGATCCGAATCGCGCATCGGCGGCTGGAAGCTGTAGGCGTCGTAGGCGTGAACGACGCGAAAGCCCGCGTCGGCAAGCATCGCGCGCACCTCCGCCTCGCTGTACGCCCGCTGACGATGAACCTCCACAAAATAGCGCTCCCGATTGCCCTCCTGCACCCAGAACTCCATGCGCACGGTGCAGAGGCGTGTGGCGCGGTCATACTCGCTGCGCCAGCGATAGCGAATGGGCGCACTGCGCCGCCGCTCCGACTGGTCAAACATCCGATGCACGAAGGCGTACTCGGTGTTCAGGTCAAAAATGAACGCCCCCGGCAGGTTCAGATGGCGATGGACGCGCTGCAGGCACTCGGCGAACCGCGCAGGCTCGATAATGTTGTTCAGGCTGTCGAACGCGCTCACCACCAGATCAAAGGTGAAGGGCAGGTCTAACTCGGCGGCGTCCTGCACAAAGTAGGGAATCTCATAACCGCTCTCCCGCGCCTTTCGGCGTGCCTGCTCAATCATCGGCGCAGAGATGTCCACGCCGACCACCGAATAGCCCTCAAGATAAAACAGCTCGGTGAGGTTGCCTGTGCCGCAGCAGAGGTCCAGCACGCGCTGCGGAAAACCTGTGGGCGGGGTTATCTTCTCCTCTTCCAGCACATGGGCAAGCAGCGCCTCGATGTAGTGGAACCACCAGGTGTAGGGGATTCCACGCATCAGGCAGTCGTAGTAGGGTGCGACCGCCTGAAACGGCTCAGACGGCGAAGAGGCTGTCATCCAGACCCTGATTCACCTTGATGTTGGAATTCACCGTGCGCCCGCCGAAGCGTTGCGCCGCATTATAGACCTCCACGCGCGTCGGTATCCAGATGCCGGGCGCGGCTTCGATCGGCTGCTTGTATTCGAAGCGGGCGCGATACTTGCCTGTGCGACTGTACCACACGCGCCGCACCGTGATGCGCTTCTGCGGGTCAAGCCACACGATATGCGTCGATTCGTCGTCGCCGTAGTTCCATCGGAGTTCGAACACATAGAGCGTCGTGCCACCCTCTTTTTCCTCGCGCTGGAATTTCGCTTCGAGCTGGCGGGCGAGGGCGGGCGTGATAAAGCCGAAATCGAGGGTCGTCTGACGCTTGCCAGGCGAGTTGGACACATCATCGCGCACACGCTGACCGGGCGCAATCACCAGTTTGATACCGCCGTTGATAATGTAGGTGATTCGTCGGGACAGCACCTCCGATTCGAGGCGCAGCTTGAACGGCTCCTTGTAGTAAGCCTTCATCCACTTGAAGCGATAGGAGTTGGCGAAGTCCTCGTTGATTCGGCGCAGCTCGCCCAATCGCACGCCTTCCGCCTTCACATCCATCTGGAAGTCGCGCAGCTTATCCTGCACCATCGCACGAAAATCGGGCGCCGGGCGCATCATAGCCTTTATTATACCCGCCCTGTTTGCAGGCGGCGCAGGTAGGTCTCCAGCAGCAGGGCGGCGGCGATGGAGTCCTGAACGGCGCGACGCTGCCGACGACGATAACCACCCTGCAACAGCCGGCGCTCCGCCTCCTGACTGCTCAACCGCTCATCGACGGTGTCGATGGGAACCTCAAGATGGGCGCGCAACGCTTCAATAAACGCCTGCACCTGCTGGGCGCGCGAACCTGCCTCGCCCGAAAGCCGATAGGGCATGCCTACCACGATTCGGTCAGGCTTCTGCTTCTGCAGGAAGCGCAGCACCGCCTGTAAATCGTTCGGCAGCACCGCGGCGGGCAGGGCAACACCCACCTCCGTCTCGGCAACCGCCGCTCCGATGCGCTTCTCGCCGTAATCGAGCGCGACGATTCGCATGAGGCTACTCCCAGCTCAGCACCACTTTGCCCGCCGCGCCCGAAGCGGTCAGATCGAACGCCCGCTCGTACTCCTGCCAGGGCAGAATATGCGTGATGGCAGGGCGGATGTCGAGCCTGCCCGACGCCAGCAGTGCCTGCATCGCCTCCCATGTGGCATGCAGTTGCCGCCCCAGAATGGCGTGAATCTGAACAGATTTGAAGATGAGCGCATTCAGGTCGACAGGCACTGGCTGGGTGAACAGCCCCAGCAGGCTGATGTGCCCGCCGGGGCGAATCGCGTCGGTGATGAGCGCGATTGCCGACGGATGCCCCGACATCTCCAGCGCGACATCGACACCCAGCCCCTCCGTCTCGCGCCGAATGATGCCCAGCACATCGTCCTGTTGTGGGTCCAGCACCCTATCCGCGCCCATCTGCTCGGCGAGCTGGCGTCGATAGGGGCGCACTTCGGTCGCATAGATGCGGGTGGCGCCGCACGCGCGGGCAACCGCAATGCTGAACAGCCCAATCGCGCCGCAGCCCGTGATCAGCACCGTGCTGCCCGCAATCGGCGTCGCCAGCACCGCATGCACCGCGTTGCCCAGCGGGTCCTGAACAGTGGCGACCTCGGGCGGGATGCGCGGGTCGGTCTTCTGCGCGTTCGCAGCGGGCACAGCAATAGAGGGCGCGAAGCAGCCGTCAACATCAACGCCCAGAATGCGCGTGTTCTGACACACATGCGCCTGCCCCAGTCGGCACGGTTTGCAGACCCCGCAGGTGATGTGGCTCTCGCCCGCCACAAAATCGCCCGGCTGAAGATGAGTCACGCCTTCACCGACCGCCTCCACAACACCGCAGAACTCATGCCCGATAATCAGCGGCGGACGCAAACGCGACTGCGCCCACGAATCCCAGTGGTAGATGTGCAGATCGGTGCCGCACAGTGAAGTGCGCAGGATACGCACCAGCACCCTATCGGGCTGAAGAGTTGGCTCCGGCACCTCGCATAGCTCCAGCCCTACCCCAGCCTGCGTTTTGCAGATTGCTTTCATCGCCCGATTGACATAACCCGCAGCCGCCGCGCTGCACCGATACTGTACCCGTTTGCAAGCAGGCAAGTCAAGAGGTCGGTGTACCCCTTGATTTCTTAGCCAGGCTAAAGGTATACTCTATAGAGAATGGAGGCAATGGCTATGCAGATGGAGATGAGAGAGGCTTTGCAGGAGGCGTTTACGGCGTCCGAGGGCGGCTTTGTCGCGATTAACTACATCACCTGCACGCCCGAATACCGCGAGCGGTTTGAGCATCTCTTTCGCACGCGCGCTCGCGCGATCGACAGGATGCCCGGCTTTCGCGGGATGTATGTGTTGCGTCCCCAGCGCGAGGGTGATCCCTATCTGGTGGTCAGCCACTGGGACAGCGAGGAGCATTTTCGCGCGTGGGTTCAGTCGCCTGAATTTCTGGAGGGACATCAGCGCGGTTTTGAGGACATTCGTGAGGCGAAGGCGCGTGGCGAACAGCCCCCGATGACCTCCGACTTCCGCACCTACGAGGTGATTGCCCGGTAAGCCCGGCATGCGGTACAATAGGGTCGGGTGAAACCCGTGCCGAAACTGGAACTGACGGATGAACAGGTTGTGGAGCTGATTCTGCAGCTACCACCAGAGCGACAGAGAGCGGTACTGCAGATACTGAACGCCACGCGCGATGCATGGTGGGCGCGTATCGTAGCGGAAGGTGAACAGCAAATGCGCCGTCTCTGTGCTGAACGCGGGCTGAACTGGGACTCGATGACCGAAGAGGAACGCGAAGCCTTTATTGACGACCTGATCCACGAGGATCGCGCGTGCGCCCAATAGCGGTATTTGATACCAATATTCTATTTTCTGGCTTGGGCTGGCAGGGGACAGCTCATCAGTGCCTTCAACTTGCGCGCAGAGGTCTGGTGGAATCGGTGACCTGCCAGGAGATATTGAGCGAGTTGCAAAACGCGCTTCGACTGAAGCGGCAAATGCCCGAAGAAGATATTGTTAGAGCTATAAGCGAGATTTTGCTTTTCTCGAGAGTTGTTCATATATCGAACGCCCTTTCTGACATCGTGGCAGACCCTGATGATCATAAGGTGCTGGAGTGTGCGGTGGTAGGAGGTGCGACGCATATCGTTACGGGCGATCGTCGCCATCTCTTGCCGCTGGGCAGCTATCAGGGCATCGCCATCGTCAGCGCCGCCGATTTTGTGAAGCTCCTCACTCCGCCATGACAGGAACCCCCTTCGTGTTTGTGCTGGATCGGGCATGAGGCGCACGCAGCGGTTGACATGGTATTCGGGCATCGATCTTTCACACCTGCGGAGCAATTGCTCGCCAGGGCCAGCATGCGGTACAATATGGTCGGGTGGGACCCGTGCCGAAACTGGAACTGACGGATGAGCAGGTCATCGAGCTGGTGCGCCAGCTGTCGCCTGAAAAGCAGGAGGAGCTTTTACGCAATCTACTGCTGACTCGCTGGGCGCGCTGGGCGGAACTGTCGCAGTATGGTCAGGAGCGTGTGCGCCAGCTGGCAGCTCAACGCGGATTGAACTGGGACGCCATGAGCGAGCAGGAACGCGAAGCCTTTATTGACGACCTGATCCACGAGGATCGCGCGTGCGCCCAATAGCGGTATTTGATACCAATATCCTGCTATCCGCCCTGCTCTCCACTACTGGGGCGCCTTTTCATTGCATCGCACTGACAAAGGCGGGGGCTGCCCAATCTATCACTTGTCAAGAAATTCTTGATGAGTTTCGCGAAAAGCTGGAGAGCAAGTTTGGCTATGAACCATCCCAAGCACAATCTGCAGTAGATGAGATTCTAAAATTTTCACAGTTAATAACAATTACTCGTACTCTCAGTGGTGTGGTGAGAGATATAGATGACCATGTGGTGCTGGAATGTGCGGTGGTAGGAGGTGCGACGCATATCGTTACGGGCGATCGTCGCCATCTCCTGCCGCTTGGCAGCTATCAGGGCATCGCCATCGTCAGCGCCGCCGATTTTGTGAAGCTCCTCACTCCGCCATGATAGGAACCTCCTCTTTTTATGGCGAAAAGGGGGGGTATGAGGTGGGTTCGTAGAGGCTGGTTGGTTGGATGGCTGGTTGGTGTGATTGCTGGCGGGTACGCGCAGGCGGTGGTGAAGTTCGCGCGGTATCCTGCGCCATCGCCCGACGGCACACAACTGGTCTTCTCCTATCAGGGCGATTTATGGCTGGCGCCCCTCACAGGCGGACAGGCGCAACGGCTCACCGTACACGAGGGTTATGATTTTGCGCCTGTGTGGTCGCCCGATGGTAAAAAGATTGCCTTCACCTCCGATCGCTACGGCAACGACGATGTGTTCGTGCTGTATCTGGACACGGGGCGCATTCAGCGGCTGACATGGTTTTCTGGCACCGATCGCACGCTGGGCTGGACGCCCGACAGTCAGGCGGTGATTTTCGAATCTCAGCGCGACTGGGAGCCGTATGGGGTGCGCTCGGTGCCCTATGTGGCGCCGCTGAGTGGCGGCACGCCGTATCGCCTGCACGATGTGGAGGGCACACCCGCCGCGCTCGCGCCCGACGGCAAGCAGGTTGCCTTCGTGCGTCGCCACAGCGCATGGTGGCGCAAGGGCTATCGGGGCAGCGCGACGGGCGACCTGTGGCTCCATCAACTCGACAGCAACCGCTTCGTTCGTCTGACCGACACCGACACGCCCGATACCTTCCCGATGTGGGCGCCCGACGGACGCACGCTCTACTTCGTTTCCGAGCGCGACGGAACCTATAACCTCTACGCGATGGAGGTCGCCACACGGCGGGTGCGCCCGCTCACACGCTTCAAAGAGGACGGCGTGCGCTTCCCGCAAATCAGTGCGAACGGGCGCGTGATCGTCTTCGAGCAGGGCATGGATATCTGGCGGCTGGAGCTGCCGTCGGGCAATCTACAGCCCATCGCGCTCACTATCCCCGCCGACGATGAACGCGGCATGCCAGAGGTCGTGCGCACTTTCACGGGCAACATCTCCGAGTATGCCGTTGCGCCCAGCGGTAAGGAGGTCGCTTTCGTGGTGCGCGGCGAAATCTTCGCGACGCGCTTCCCCGACGGCGGCATCACGCGCAATCTCACAGAGACCGTCGAACCCGAATCGGGACTCACATGGTCGCCCGACAGCAAGGTGCTGATCTTTTCTGCAGAGCGGGAGGGTCAGAGCGATCTCTATCGGCTCACTTCGGATGACCCTGAAGAACCGCGCCTGCGTCGCGCCCGCAAGCTCAGGCTCGAACCGCTCACTCAAACGCCCGACAGCGAGACCTCCCCACGCCTCTCGCCAGACGGCAAAAAGCTTGCCTTCCGTCGCGGTGCGGGCGATCTGGTGGTGATGGACATCGAGACGCGGCAGGAGCGCGTGCTGGTCAAAGGCTGGAACCTGGGCGATTTCCTCTGGTCGCCCGACAGTCGCTGGCTGGCGTATGAGCAGGCGGACGAGAACTACAATAGCGACATCTGGATTGTATCAGCGGAGGGCGGCGAGCCAGTGAACCTGACGCGCCATCCGCGCAACGACAGCTCGCCCTCATGGTCGGCGGATGGGCGTGCGCTGGTGTTCCTCTCCGAGCGCGACACCGATACGCCCAATATCTACTTCGTCTATCTGCGCAAAGAGGACGACGAGAAGACCCGCGCTGACCGCGAGGACGAGGAGGACGCCCGCCACGATGCGCCCGGCAAAGAGGAGAAAATGGAGCAGAAACCACCGCAGGTGCAGATCGACTTTGAGGACATTCACCTGCGCATTCGCGCCGTCACGCGCTATGCGGACGGCGTGCAGGAGGCGGTCGTCTCACCCGATGCGGAGCGCATCGCCTACCGCACCGCCTATCAGGGGCAGTCGGACCTCTACACCATCAAGTGGGATGGCACGGACGAAAAGCGGCTCACCACGGGCGGGATGAACCCGACGCAAATCGCCTGGAGCAGCGACGGTAAAACGCTCTACTTTCTGAGTCGGGGACGCCTCCAGCGCGTCGCGGCGACGGGCGGCACGCCGCAGGCGACCAGCACCGAAGTGCAGATACGCATCCGTCCCGATGCCGAGCGCGCCTACCTGCTCGATGCCGTCTGGCGCACGCTGAACGAAACCTTCTATGACCCGAACTTTCACGGCGTCAACTGGAGCGCGATGCGCACCAAATATCGTCCGTACCTGCCCTACGCGCGGGCGGAGCGCGACTTCACTGTGCTGGTCTATCTGATGCTGGGCGAGCTGCGCTCGTCGCATGTGAGCTTCAGCCCCGCGCAGGGCGATTCGGAAGAGGGCGGTCAGCCAACTGGCATGCTGGGCGTGGTGTGGAGCAATCGGCGCGACGGGGAGGGCTTGCTGATTGAGCGTGTTCTGCCGAACACGCCCGCCGCCCGCCGCGAGGTGAACCTCCAGCCAGGCGAGCGCGTGCTAACAATCGACGGACAGCGCATCACGCCCACCACCAATGTGTGGCGGCTGTTAGAGGGCAAGGTGGATAAGCGGGTTGAACTGCTGGTGCGTCAGCCTGATGGCAAAGAGCGCACAGTGTACCTGCGCCCCATCTCAATCAGCGAATATAGCAACGCCCGCTATCGCGATTGGGTGCAGCGCAATCGGCGCTATGTGGAGCAGAAGAGCGGGGGCAGGCTGGGCTATGTGCATATTCAGGCGATGGGCGAACAGAGCCTGCGCGAGTTCATTCGTGACCTCTATGCCGCCGCCTATGGCAAGCAGGGGCTGGTGATCGATGTGCGCTTCAACGGTGGCGGGCGCACCGCCGATTACCTGCTCGCGATTCTGCATGTGCCGCGCCATGCCTACACCGTCGGGCGTGGCGGCAAGCCCGGCTACCCGCACGACCGTCTGCCCGTGCCCGAATGGACGAAACCAATCGCCGTGCTGTGCAACTACGCCAGCTTCAGCAACGCCGAGATTTTCGCGCACGCCATCAAGACGCTTCGGCGCGGACCGCTCATCGGCACGCCCACAGCGGGCGGAGTCATCAGCACGGGACAGCGCACCCTGATGGACGGCAGCCGCGTCAGCACGCCCGGACGGGGCTGGTACACCATCGATAAGGGTATCAACCTGGAGGGCAACGGCGCCCAGCCCGACCATCTCGTGGAAGATATGCCCGACGACCTGGCAGCAGGGCGCGACCGCCAGCTCGATAAAGCCATCGAAGTGCTGCTGGAGCGTGCCCGCTGAGAGGGGCAGTTCTTTTGCGTCGCACACCGTATGAACCTGAATGACTACCGCTGCGGGCGGCGCCAGCGAAAGGTGGCGACAGGTTCAAGGGTGTCGATGGCTTCCACAGGCTGCGGAGGGCGCCACGCAAAAAGGCGAATCGTGACCTCATCGACTGTGAAGTCGATCAGGGTAAAACCGTTCTTCTCGGTAGGCGGTAGAAGCTGCTCGACAGTGAGTGCATTGGGCACCATCGGCGCGGTTCCCCGAAAGGCGGACGGGAATCCTAGATCACCCGTGCCCAGCGGACCGCACAGGATGGCATAGATGGGGTTCATTTGAAAGTTGTATTCGCCACTACGGATGATTTTGCCGGCGGCAAGAGCGTGCAAGTCGCCCGAAATAACGAGTGGCAGGCGTCGCTTCTGGGAGCCGAGCGCATGCACGATTCGCTGGTGCTGAGCGAACCACCCGCTCTGCCAGTAGGGCTTCGGCTGAGCAACAGTTAGCTGATTGTTGGCGGTGCGCACATCCGGATACCACTCACCCCACTTGCCCGCCGACCACCCAAAGGGTACGGAGGGACAATGGAAACAGTGCAGAACCGCAGATTCATCGCGCGTGCGCTCAATCAGCCACCGCTCGGCATCCTCGTCCACGAAGACCGACAGAGCGCCTTTCAGGGTCATGAAACGGCGGCAATCGTAGAGCAATCCCTCAACCAGACGCCCGCAGCGAATGGCGCCATAACACTCGGACAGTTCGGGCAGACGGTCATTGGCAGAGGCGCCAGCCAGCCCCGCCGGCTGAGCCGGCGCCAGCAGAAACTCAGGATAATAGAGATGCTGAACAGCTCGAGCCAATCGCAGCCGAAACGGGTCTGGCGGAAAGGTAATCCAGCGATCGTCCGCCTCATCATTCTCAAAGTAGTCGTGATCGTCCTGAAGAAAGAAGCACGGCACGGAGCGCAGCATCGTGCCGTACAGCGCGGCAATCTGGCTATCACCAACACGGATAAGCAATCGCTCGTTCGGCGTCCCCCATATCGGCAACCGCCGATCAAAAAAGCCGAAGGTTTCATAGACCCGACGGGACAGATCGCGCACGATGGGATTGCGACTCTCGAGCCAGGTACGCTGATCCCAGTAGAGGTGGTCGCCATTCGCAATCACCAGATGGGGATTGAAACTCAGAGCGCGCCGTAGCAGGCGCTGACGCACCTCTATCGGCAGAAAGAGACTCATCCCACCTACCGGCGGCAGCTCACCGTAGCCGCCGCCACATGTGAACGCCAGCACTCGCAGGTGATCCACCCGCGACTCAGGCGCAGGGAAGGTGCGCAACGCCCAGGGTTCACAAAGACGCCTCCCGGCACGGTCGACCAGAGAGAGTTCATATTCCGTGTTCGGTGAAAGCCCGCGCACATCGAACTGCCAGAACCGTCCCTCCGTGTCCGCCCGATAGGCGACCAGCTTGCGCCTGCCCACCTTCAGGAAGGGCGGATGGCGCTGGGGCGCGCGGAATGAGACCTTGATCAGTATCCGCTCATGGTTAACGGTGGGAATGAGGTGGGCAACCATGCCCTCATCCCAGCAATCTGCAAGCAAGCAGGAGCGACTCCCTTCCGTCATGCAGGTCCTCTCAGGCACTGTGAAGCCATTATCGATAGCCCATCAGCACGGGGTTCTCCAGCACGCGCTTCAGCTCCTGTAAGAATCGGGCGCCTGTCGCACCGTCCAGCACGCGATGGTCGCATGAGAGCGTGACCTTCATGCGGGAGCGAGGCTGGATGGAGCCGTCGTCCATCACCACAGGCACCTTCTTCACCGCGCCGACCGCCAGTATCGCGCTTGCGGGCGGGTTGATAATCGCCGCGAACTCATCAATATCGAACATGCCCAGATTCGACACGGTGAAGGTGTTGCCCGTCATCTCATCGGGTAGCAGTTTGCCCTCGCGCGCCTTCTGGATGAGCGTCTGCGCCTCCTGTGCGATGCGCAGCAGCGGCTTGCTCTCGCAGTGGCGCACGACGGCGACCAGCAGACCCTCGTCCACCGCGACGGCGATCCCGATATGGATGCCGTCGGCATAGACCAGCGTCCCGTCGCGATAGGAGGCGTTGACGATGGGGTGCTTCTCAATCGCGACGGCGCACGCCTTGAGAACCAGATCGTTCACGCTGACGCGCACGCCCTCTTCGAGGCGATTGAGCGTTTCGCGCAGGGCGAGCGCCGCCTCCATGTCGATTTCGATAGTGAGGTAGAAGTGGGGGATGGTCTGCTTGGCTTCGGTGGTGCGCTGGGCGGTGATCTGGCGCAGGCGGTTCAGCGGCTCCGTGCGGGCGGCGATGGGTGCGGGCGCAGGTGCGGCGACAGCAGGTTGCACCGCGCGCTGCTGGAGATACGCCAGCACATCGCGCTCCACGATGCGCCCCTGCGGTCCTGTGCCTTTCAGCAGGCGCAGGTCGATGCCATGCTCCCGCGCGATTTTGCGGGCGAGCGGGGAGGCGAGGATGCGTTCAGCCCTCACCCCCTGCCCCTCTCCCGCGCTGGGGGGGAGGGGAGTTTCAGCCCTCTCCCCCGCTGGGGGAGAGGGTACAGGTGAGGGGGCAATCTGGGGTGGGACGCCCACGCTGCTCTGGGGAGGAGAGGGTACGGTTGAGGGGGCTTCGGCAGGTTTGCCGTCCCGATCAAGTTCGCTGGGCAGCGATTCGCCTTCGGCTAAGATATACGCCAGCGGGGTATTGATGGGCACGGTCGCGCCCTCCTGAACACGAATGCCGCGCAGGATGCCCGATGCGGGCGCCTCCAGCTCAATCGTTGCCTTGTCGGTCGCGATTTCAGCAATCGGCTCGCCCGCTTTGACCATCTCGCCCTCCTGCTTGAGCCAGCGGACGAGCGTGCCCTCCTCCATCGCGTCGCCCATCTTCGGCATTATCACCGTCTGCATCGTTCTAGCCTCCCTATGTTAGCACCTGTCTGACCGCCGCGATCACATCATCCACCTGCGGGTAGGCGGCGCGTTCCAGATATTTGTTGTAGGGCATCGGCACATCGGCGCCCGCCACGCGCAGCACGGGCGCGTCCAGCCAGTCGAACACCTGCTCCTGAATCTGGGCGGCGATCTCCGCGCCGAAGCCGCAGTAGCGCCAGTCGTCATGCAGGGCAATCGCGCGGTGCGTCTTGCGCACCGAGTTGAACACCGTCTCCCAGTCGCAGGGCACGAGCGTGCGCAGGTCGACAATCTCCACCTCGATGCCCTCCTGCTGGAGGCGTTCAGCCGCCTGCTGGGCGAGCAGCACGCCGCGCGAATAGGTGATGATCGACACATCGCGCCCGACGCGCTTGATGTCCGCCACACCGAACGGGATGGTATATTCGCCGTCGGGCACCTCGCCCCGCGTCAGGTACAGCTGCGGATGCTCAATAAACATCACGGGGTTATTGTCGCGGATGGCGGTCTTCAGCA
Source organism: Armatimonadota bacterium (assembly GCA_037444405.1). Classification (GTDB taxonomy): domain Bacteria; phylum Armatimonadota; class Fimbriimonadia; order Fimbriimonadales; family GBS-DC; genus HRBIN15. The sequence continues at coordinate 44,943 of JBBIML010000019.1, read as the reverse complement.
GCCCTTTGGCGTCGGCAGGGGTGGAGGGCAGCACCACCTTTAAGCCGGGCGAGTGCGCCACCCACAGCTCGAAACTGTGCGAATGCTGGGCTGCCAGCTGCTTGCCCGGTCCGGCAGGACCGCGAATCACGAGCGGCACAGGGCATGCCCCGCCCGATTTGTAGAGAATCTTCGCCGCATGGTTCACAATCTGATCCATCGCCAGGAAGGCGAAGCTCCAGGTCATCACCTCCACGACGGGTCGCAACCCTTCCATCGCCGCGCCAATTGCGATTGCGATAAAGCCCGGCTCGGAGATGGGCGTGTCCCACACCCGATTCGGACCATACTTCTGGAACAGCCCTTCCGTGACGCGGAAAGTGCCCTGATAGCGTCCGATGTCTTCGCCAATCAGGAACACCGTTTCATCCCTGTCCATCTCCTCGATCAGCGCCTCACGCAGGGCTTCACGGAACAGTTTGGTTGCCATGCTGGAAACCTCCGTTCAGTCGGTGAACACATGCTGCCAGAGCTCGTCCAGTGGCGGGTCAGCGCTCTCGTCGGCGTAGCGGGCGGCTTCTTCGACGATGCGCTGCGCCTGCTGGTCAATCGCTTCCAGCTCCTGCTCGGTGCAGATGCCGTTCTGCAGCAGGTAGTGTTGCAGGTTCGGGATAGGGTCGCGCTTGCGCCACTCTTCGATCTCCTCGCGCGTGCGATACGAGCCGGGGTCGGTGATGTCGGCGGCGCCGTGCCCCACGAAGCGATAGGTGATTGCCTCCACGAAGTAGGGTTCCCGGCGCGTGCGCACATGGTGGATGATCTCGCGCGCCGCCTCGCGCACCTTCAGCACATCCATGCCGTCGATCTGGCAGCTGGGGAAGCCGTACACGGATGCGCGCTCCGCCAGGTTCGTCACCGCCGAGTGCAGTTCGACGGGCGTGCCCATCGCGTACTTGTTGTTCTCCACGATGTAGACGATGGGCAGCTTCCACAGCCCTGCCATATTGAGGCATTCGTGCAGCAGTCCGGCGTTCATCGCGCCGTCGCCGAAGAAGCAGAGCGTGATGCCGTCGCTCTGCCGATATTTCTGGCTGAAGGCGACGCCCGTCGCGATGCCGATCACGCCGCCCACAATCGCGTAGCCGCCCAGAAAGTTGTGCGCCTTATCATAAAAGTGCATCGAGCCGCCCTTGCCGCGGCACAGCCCGGTGACCTTGCCGTACAGTTCTGCCATCACGCGGCGCGGGTCGCTGCCCAGCGCCAGCACATAGCCGTGATCGCGATAGTGCCCCAGCACGCGGTCGTTCGGCTGCAGCTGCGAGATGAAGCCGACCGCCAGCGCCTCCTCACCGATATACAGGTGGAGATAGCCGCCAATCTTGTCCTGGCGATACGCCCGATCGCAGTGCTGTTCGAAGTGCCGAATCAGCACCATCTGGCGATAGAGTTCCAGCAGTTCCTCGCGCTCCTCTTTGGAGAGCGCCGCCTTTTTCGTACGGGTACTCATAACAACCTCCTGTGGATTTACATCTGTTCGTAAGCCTGCTTGATAATGGACATGGCATAGTCTAAATCCTTATCAGTTTCCAACCGTACTTCTGTGTCGCCTGTGCCCCAATGTCCTTTCTTGGAAACATCGCGCACAATGTCTCGCTTGATGGGAATGTCAGCATAGGGCAAATGCACAAATAGCTTCAATTGATGGCTTTGCACCTGTACCTCCACGAGGTTCTTTTTCTTTTTCTTTTTCTTCACACCATAGGCGATGTAGTGTTTCCGAAATGTTCGCTTGATATCGCCTGCGAGCTGCGTAATTGCTTCGTGTAGTCGGTTGTAAAGTTCTTTCATCTCTTCCGGCTTGTCTTTAAAGTGGTGGTCGTAGTCGTAAGTCCCTTTCACCTTGCGCCGCGTCCCCGCTTCAGCGGTCGGCTCCTGCCACGATAGCCGCTGCGCCAACCGCTGCAAGGACACGCTGATCACCTTCTTCGAAAACCGCTTTGGCAGTTTCTCACGAAGCAAGGCGACCAGCTCCGGCGACGACTCGGCGAGCAATTGCTTCAGTGCCTCTTCTACACGAGGGTCAGCACGACGGGCGGTGAAGTATGACCTCCCTTCTTTATCCAGCCTTCCTTCCCGCAAGCTGCCTTTCGACAAGAGCCTTAGCCGCCCCATCGCTTCTTCCCATGCCTCGGTCAGAAGGTCTGTGAGCCTCACCTCAAAAAACAAGTTTTCATCCACTTTGTTCGTCGCACCTCTGCTGTAAACGCGCCAGATATTGCCATTCGTCAGCACGCACCAGTCCACATTGCCGTGCTTGGCGTAATTAAGGGTCTGGGTCTTGAACTTCTCATCGTCCAATTGTTCACCTAAAGCCTTCGCTTCGACGAAGAGCTTGACCTTGCCGTTTAACTTGAGAGCGTAGTCAACCTTTCCACCACCCGTCACAGAGTGTTGGCGCTTTACCTCGCGTGGGTTCCCTGGGTCCCAACCCAGCGCTTCCAGCACTGGATCGATCAGCGCCGCCTTCGTCTCATCTTCATTAAGCGGCTCTGCTGCTAAGCCGCTCACCTTCTCTGCCAACTTCTTCCACTTCTTTTCGACATTCGCCATCGCCTTCACCTCTACTTCATTGTTCGCTCCCCTTACCCCCTGCCCTGTCATTATACCCATTAGGCACGGTTCATGCAACATAGCAAGATCGATCACCAATAGGTCAGGCGGGAATGCCGTTTCGGGGCGCGAATCACCATGCTGGCGATGGCGAACTATCTGTTGCGGCACGGGCGCGTGATAGACCCCGCTCAGGGGCTGGATAGTCAAGCCGATGTGCGCATTCGGAGTGGGCGAATCGCCGAGATTGCGCCCCAGCTCGCACCCGAAGCGGGCGAAACGCTTATCGACTGCGCCGACTGCTGGGTCGCCCCCGGTCTGGTGGACATCCATGTGCATCTGCGCGAGCCAGGTCAGAGCTATAAGGAGACTCTTCAGTCGGGCGGCGAGGCGGCGGTCGCGGGCGGGTTCACTTCCATTTGCTGTATGCCGAACACGGAGCCACCGCTCGATAGCCCTGCGCTGGTGCGCGAGCTGCTGTGGCGGGCGGAGCGCGAATCGCCCTGCAGGGTCTATGTGGTGGCGGCGCTCACGCAGGCGATGCGCGGCGAGCAGCTCTGCGACTATGCGGCGCTCAGGCAGGCGGGCGCGGTCGCCGTCAGCGACGATGCGTTCCCCATCCAGTCGGCGGCGGTCATGCGACGGGCGATGCGCGCCTGCGCCGCAATCGGGCTGCCCGTGCTGACTCACTGTGAGGATCAGAGCCTGACTGCTGGCGCGTCGATGCACGAGGGCGAGGTGAGCGCACGGCTGGGGCTGCGTGGGATGCCCGCCTCCGCCGAAACGATAATGATTGCCCGCAACGCCCTGCTCGCGCTCGAAACGGGCTGCCACCTCCACATTCAGCACCTGTCGACGGCTGTCGGACTGGAGCTGGTTCGGCTCTTTCGGCAGCTGGGCGCGTCGCTCACGACGGAAGTCACGCCCCACCATCTGCTGCTGACCCATCATGCCTGCGACGGTTTCAACACCGACGCGAAGATGAACCCGCCGTTGCGCACGCAGGCGGACTGCGACGCGCTCAGCGAAGGGCTGATTGCAGGCGACATCGACTGCATAGCGACCGACCACGCGCCCCACGCCGCCTTTGAGAAGGAGCAGCCGTTCGGTCAGGCGCCGTTCGGGATTGTGGGGCTGGAGACCGCGCTGGGCTGCATCCTGCGCTGGAACGCAGCGCGAGGTGAGCCGCTCAGTCCGCTGGCGCTGCTTTATCGACTCAGCACGCGCCCCGCGCAGATGCTGGGCTTGCCCGCAGGCACTTTGCAGGTGGGCGCGCCCGCCGATGTGGTGGTGATCGACCCCAGCGTCCACTGGACGGTGGACCCTGCCGGGTTCCGTTCGCTGGGCAAAAGCACGCCCTTCGCCCGCTGGGAACTGCAGGGCAGGGTGCGCTACACCTTTGTTGGCGGCGAGCGCGTGTATCCTCTCTCCCCTCTGGGGTGAGGAGGTTCAACGCATAAGGTTCCTGACAATCACGGCTCCGCCCGCGTCGCCCTCCACATTGACCATCGTGCGGAACATGTCCAGATCAATACAGCCGTCATCATTCACACCGGGCCAGAACGGATTCCGCGCCAGCACCACTGTTCCATCCGAACGCCCATACGCGAAGTAGCGCCCATCAGGAGAGAACCTGTCTTCTTTGCAACTGAGCAGGTTCACCCGTCTGGATTTACATAAGAATTACTGGATCGCCCCTTAGATTGCTTTCAATCCCCGCAGTGAATGGTGAGGCGGAGCAGGGGTTCATCGGGGGATTCTCCGTGAGCCAAAGCACGCGATTGCAGAAACAGGTCGCAGTAGGCGGTTTTGAGCGTGTTGAAGTCGCGCTCAGTGATCTGGAGCGGGATGCCCGAAATGAAGGTGGGGTACATCATATCGGCAGGATTGTCGCTGTGCCCGCCGATGCCCAGCGCGTGCCCGAACTCGTGCGCCGCCACGCTCTGAATATCCACCGCGCTGTTGCCCTTAACGCCGATCGAAACCTCCGCCCGCACCAGCAAGCCGTTGGGGCGAAAGGTGTATTCGGTCAAGCCGTTGCGTGTGCTGGGGTCGAAGCGCACCACCACCTGCGCATTTTCAGTACCCTCCACCACCACATAGCGGATTTTCAGCCCGCTGTACTCCACCCACTGGTCGAACCCCTCCTGCGCGATTGCCTGACGGACAGGGGTGTAGCTCTCATCTTTGACAAAGGCGACGCTGACGGGAAAGCCGCCCCAGTGCAGCAACCGCTCCAGTTTCGGCACATAGTTCGGCGTGAAAGTCTCGGCGGTGCAGACCGCCTGTCGACCTGTCTGCACTCCGCCGCACGCGCCCAGACCAAGCGCCAGCGTGACCAGCAGCCCACAAAGCCATCGCCTCTGCATCGGCATCTCACTTCTCATTTTGGGCATCAGGACAGGTATAATGTACCTCACAGGAGGCGAAAGCGATGAAATCGGGCATCCATCCGAAGTATGTGATTGCGACGGTTCACTGCGCGTGTGGCAACACCTTCCAGACGCTATCGACGAAAGAGGAGATACGGCTGGAGGTGTGCGCGGCGTGCCATCCCGTGTTCACGGGCGAGGGCACGCGCCGCGTGGTGGACACCGAAGGGCGCGTGGAGCGCTTCATGCGCAAATATCAAAACTACGGGAAGCAGGGATGAGCGAGCCGCAGAAACGGTACTGGCGCTACGGGGGTCAGGCGGTCATCGAGGGGGTGATGATGCGCAGCCCCCGCTATTTTGCGATTGCCTGCCGCGCCCCCGACGGCTCGCTGGTGCTACGGGCGGAACCGCTCACCAGCACCCTCATCGGCAAGTTGCAGTTTATGAACCGCCCACTGCTACGCGGCATCCTGATGCTCATTGACGCACTGGCGCTGGGCATCAAAGCGTTGCATTTTTCCAGTCAGGTGCAACTGCGGAACGATCCGAACCAGAAGCCAATCCCACGCTCGGTGCAGGATATCGCGATTGGCGCGTCGGCAGCGTTCGGGCTGGGGCTGGGCATCCTGCTCTTTTTTGTGCTGCCGACGCTCCTGACCGACTGGCTCAAGCGCGGGGGCTGGGGCAGTTTTGAGCAGAACCTGCTCGACGGGCTTTTGCGTATCGCGATTTTTCTGGGCTATGTGGCGGCAATCGGGCTGATGCCTGATATTCGGCGTGTGTTCCAGTATCACGGCGCAGAGCATAAAGCGATTAATGCGCTGGAGGAGGGGCTGCCCGTTACGGTGGAGACCGCCCGCCAGCAGACGCGCCTGCATCCGCGCTGCGGCACCAGCTTCGTGCTGCTGGTGCTGGTGGTGAGCATCTTTGTGTTCGCGCTGCTGGGGCGCCCGCCCGCTTATATTCGTATCCCGATGCATGTTGCGCTCCTGCCCGTGATTGCCAGCGTCGTGTACGAGATTATTCGGCTGGCGGGGATGTTCAAAAGCGGCTGGCTCACGCGCGTGCTGCTGGCGCCCGGCTTGTGGAGCCAGTATCTGACCACGCGCGAGCCGACCGATGATCAGATCGAGGTGGCGGTCGCCGCGTTGCAGGCGGTGCTGGAGCTGGAGGAGGGCATCCCTGCAACGCTCGATGTCCTGCGGGACCAGGCGGTTTCGGCTACAGAAACCGTTGAAACCACTCCAGCGTCTGCTGGATGAGGTGCTGTTCCGCGTCGGGTTCCGAAAAGATGTGGTCGGCGTCGGGGATGGGGCGGAACTCGAACGGGCGCGCCTGCCCGAAGGCGCCCTCATAGGCGCGACCCTCTTGAGGGCTGACGGCGGTATCCGCCGTGCCGTGCAGCACCAGCACCGCACCCCTGTATGCCCGCACCGCATCCAGCGGCTTCAGCTCGGGCAACTCTTTATAGAACGCGACGCCCACGCGATTGCCCCCGAGATTGACGGGCTTATCGGGCACGCCTGCTGGCGGCATCCAGCGCATCGGGTTCGACACGGGCGCCCACAGCACGACGGCTTTGATGTCGCCTGCGCGGGGCAGGCAGAGTGCCGCTACGCACCCACCCAGCGAGAAGCCCAGCAGCCCGATTCGGGCGGTGTCCACATGCCGCTGCGCCCGCAGGAACGCCAGCGCGTTCAGCGCGTCCTCCACCTCGCCCCGAATCGTCATCTGCTCGAACTCGCCCTCGCTATCGCCCGAACCGAGAAAATCGAAGCGCAAGGCGATGAAGCCCGCCGTTGTGAGACGGCGCGCCGTCTGCACAAATAGCCGATGGGTCTCCGCTTTGTTCCCTGTGAAGCCGTGCAGCATCAACACGGCAGGCGCGCGACGACGCCCATCGGGCAGGTGCAGCACGCCCGCCATCCGCTGACCCCGACTTTCTATCCACAGCAACCGCTCGTCCATCCCTGGCAGGATACCCCATCAGGGTATACTCTGGGCGCGATGGAGAGAGTGCTGATCACAGGCGGTGCGGGCTTTTTAGGCTATCACCTCTCGCACCATCTGAGCCATAAAGGGGTGCAGATTGCTCTGTTCGATATCGCACCCTATGACGAGTCGGAATACCCGCCTGGTACCCAGTTTTATCGGGGCGATGTGCGCGATCGGGAGGCGGTTCGGCAGGCGCTGGAGCAGACGCGCCCGCGCTGGGTCATTCATGGTGCCGCTGCGCTCCCCCTCTGGAAACGGCAGGACATCTTCAGCACGAATGTGGACGGCACACGCACCGTGCTGGAGGAGGCGTTCCGCGCGGGCGTCGAGCGCGTCGCCTTCGTTTCGTCCACCGCCGTGTACGGTGTGCCGCGCAAGCACCCGATCGAGGAAGATGACCCGCTGGTCGGTGTCGGTCCCTACGGCGAGAGCAAGATTCTTGCCGAGCGTGTATGCCTGGAGTTCCGCGAGAAGGGGCATATCGTGCCCATCATTCGCCCCAAGACCTTCATCGGACCCGCGCGGCTGGGCGTGTTCCAGATTCTGTACGACTGGGTGGAGTCGGGGGCGCGCATCCCGATGATTGGCAGCGGGCGCAACCGCTACCAGCTGCTGGAGGTGTCCGACCTGTGTGAGGCGTTCTGGCTCGTCTGCACCGTCGATGCGGCGCAGGCGAACGACACCTTCAACATCGGCGCGGAGCGGTTCCAGACCGTGCGCGAAGATTTGCAGGCGCTGTGCGACTTCGCGGGTTCGGGCGCGCGACCGATGGGCACGCCCGCATCGCTGGTGAAGTTTATCCTGCGCATTCTGGAGTGGCTGCGCCTCTCGCCCCTCTATAAGTGGGTCTACGAGACCGCCGACAAAGATTCGTTCGTGTCGGTGGAGCGGGCGAAGGCGAAGCTCGGCTGGGGCGCGCGCTACAGCAACGCCGAAGCGCTCATCCGCTCCTATCAGTGGTATCTGGAGTATGCGAGCGGGCTGGAGATCGGCACGGGCGTGACGCACCGCGTGGCGTGGGAACAGGGCGCACTCAAGCTCTTCAAGTGGCTTCTGGGCGGGCGGAAGAAACGCGCCCAGCGGGCGACCGCACGCCCCTGAACCAGCCCCATAGCGCCAGAATCGCGCTCACGGACACAATCCAGTCGCCCCAGCGCTCATAGAGCGTCGGCACGCTCAGCAACTGCACCGTGTAGGGGACGACCGCTTCCTGAAACGCGGGCACGCGCTGAACCCTGCCCGATGGCGCAATCACCGCGCTTACCCCCTGCGGCGCACTGCGCACCACGAACCGCCGTGTCTCCACCGCCCGCAACACACTGTACGCCAGATGTTGCTCCAGCGCCGCTGTGCGACCAAACCACGACTCGTTGGATAGCACCACGATCAGATTCGCGCCGTTGCGCACCATCAGGCGGGCAATCCACGGATAGGTCGACTCCATGCAGATGACCGCGCCGATACGCAACGGCTCCATCCGAATCGGCTCCAGCGAGTCACCAGGGATCAGGTCACGCTCCACCACGCCGAACGCCTCCAGAAAGGGCAGTTGCTCGCGGAAGGGCACATGCTCACCCAGCGGCACGAGCTGCACCTTATCGTGATAGCGCCATGTGCCGTCGGGCAGGAACAGGTGCGTTGTGTTCGCATACTGGCGCGTGATGGGGTCGGCGATCCGATAGCCGCCCACCAGAATGGGCGTTTGCGTCTGCCCCGCGAGCTGGCGCCAGAACTCGAACGCCCACTCCACCTCAGGCATCGGGTACGGCTCCACCGATTCGGGCAGGATGATGAGCTGCGGGCGGTCGCCTGCTGCCTGCCGAACCAGCTCCGCGAGCCGCGCGCGAATGGGCGCCCACTCGCGGGGCGTGTAGGCACGGGTCAGATCGAGATTCGGCTGAATGATAGCGAATCGGAACGCCTCTCCCTGGAGGGCAGGCGCCGACCAGTGCGCCCACCGCCAGACGCCGTAGCCAAGCCAGATCAGCAGGGTAAGCGCGAGCGCAACGAGCGGGTATTTTGCCCCCTCACCCATACCCTTTCCCCCAGTGGGGGAGAGGGCTTTAAGAAAGCATGCGCCGAGCAGCGCGTTCACCAGCGCGAGCAGGAACTCCAGCCCCCACACGCCCATCAGGTCGGCAATCTGGATCAGCACAGGTGCGCGATAGAGCGATACCGACAGATGTCCCCACACGAAGGCGAACGGTCCCAGCCCGCGCAGCCACTGGCATAGCGTCCACAGCCCCGCCATGCCGAGCCAGCCCCATCCCGACGCCGGCATGCGCGCTGCCACCGTCCCGAATAGACCCCAGAACAGCGCGCCCAGCGCGGCGATGCCCACCCAGCCGACCGCGCTCAGCCACCAGCTGCCCGTGCGCAGGTTCACCAGATAGGTCAGCGGGAAGCCCAGCACCAGCGCGTACACAAACCCCCACCACCAGCCGTACAGAAAGCCTGTCCGCGCCCGCTTGCCAGAAAGAAGGGCGAACAGCGGCGCGGGCGCCACCAGCGCCAGCCACCACCAGCCCAGCGGCGGATGCGCCAGCGCGCTCCCAATCGCTGATAATCCCAGAATCGCCCATCTCACACCAGAAGTATATCCACCAGCATCGGGCAGGGTAAAACTAAGGGCGCGATGCCCGCAACTTATGAGGTGATTATCGTTGGGGGCGGCGTGATCGGCGCGAGCGTCGCCTATCACCTGAGCCAGTACGGCTGCCAGAAGGTGCTGGTGGTCGACCGTGCGCCACAGCCGGGTATGGGCAGCACAGGTCGCGCCACTGGCGGGTTCCGCTGCCAGTTCAGCACGCCCATCAATGTGCGCCTGTCGCTGCTCTCACGCGAGAAGCTGCTTCGCTTCCGTGATGAGACGGGCGTTGATCCAGGCTACCGACCACACGGCTATCTGTTTGTCGCCTGCAACGAGGCGCAACTTGCCACCCTGCGGGACGCCCTACACGCCCAGCGCGAGGCGGGCTTATACGAATCGCACGAGGTCAGCGTGGACGACATCCGCCGTCTGAACCCCGCGCTGTTCACCGATGATGTGATCGGCGGAACCTTCTGCCCGCTGGACGGCTTCACCCAGCCGATAAACATTCTGCATGGGTATCGGCAGGCGGCGGAGCGCGGCGGTGTGGAGTTTCGCTATGGCGCGGGCGAGGCGCGAGTCTGGCGCGCGGGCGAGCGTGTGGCAGGCGTGCAGATCGACGGCGAGCGCATTGCGGCAGGCGCGATCGTGAACGCTGCGGGCGCATGGGCGGGCGTCGTGGCGCAACAGGCGGGCGTTGAGCTGCCCGTGCGACCGCTCAAGCGGCAGGTGGCGATCACCATGCCGACCGCTCTGCTGCCTGACACAATGCCGATGAGCATCGATGTAACGGACGGCTTCCACCTGCGCGTGCGCGATGGGCGCGTTCTGCTGCTCCTGCCTGACGAGCATCCCGCCAGCGACCCGTTTGATACCACCTTCGATGAGGCGTGGCTGACCAGAGTGGTGGAGCGAGCGCATCAGCGTGTGCCATGCCTGCAGGGCGTGCCGATCGACCGCGCCGCATGCTATGCAGGACTGTACGAGATGTCGCCTGATCGCCATGTGATTGTGGGTGAGGCGCCCGAACTGCGCGGGTTCTATCTGGTGAACGGCTCATCGGGGCACGGCGTGATGCACGCGCCCGCGCTGGGCGAGATTGTCGCCGCGCTGATACGGGGTCAGCCGCTGCCGTTCGATATCACGCCCCTGCGCCCCACCCGCTTCGCCGAAGGCGCACCGAACCCCGAAACGGGAGTGTTGTGATACAGAACCCCCCTCTCTCACAGTGTGAGAGAGGGGGTGAGGGTCTAACGGCGCGACATGCGAACCGCCTGCTCGTAGCGGCGATTCACCACATCCCAGTCGATCGCCTGCACAAAGGCATCGAGGTAGCGTGCCCGTGCCGTCTGGAAGTCCAGATAGTAGGCATGCTCGTAGGTGTCCAGCGCCAGGATGGGCGTGGCGTTCCACACGGGGAAGGTGTTCTGCGCGTCGCCGATATAGTTGAACAGCGAGCCATCGTCGTGATCATAGGCGAGCCACACCCAGCCGCGTGCCGCCATGCCCGTTGCTTTGAGGTCTTCGACCCATCGCTCAAACGAGCCGAAGTAGCGGGCGAGCGCCTGGCGCAGCTCGCTGCTCGGCTCCGAGCCGCCACCGCCCAGATTCTCAAAGTACAGCTCATGGTTCTTCACCCCACCCAGCGCGAAGGTGTAGTCCACCTTCAACGACCGAATGAGGCTGTAGGTCTGGTTGCCCTTGGAGAACTCCTCGGAGGTGAGCGCCGCCAGCGCCCTGCGAATCTCGTTCGTCTTGTTCACATAGCCCTGATAGAGCTTGTAGTGTTCCTCGTGCGTTTTGCGCGAGATGCCGAACTTTTCGGTCTGGAACACCTTTTCGGGTAAGGGCTTCGCCACAACCTCCACAATCTGAATCTCCGCCATCGTTCGATCCCTCCTGCTAAGTGTGCGGTTAATCGCAGGCGCGTCGGGGGCAAGCAGCAGCCAGCCAGTCGCGAAGGTGCAGGCTCGCAAAAACTCCCGACGCGATAGCCCCTTGCCGTACATAGCGACCCGATTATACCCGAATGCTTCGCGCGTCTAAATATCGCACCCCGCAAACAGGTATAGTGGAGGAGCAACCGATGCAGACGATGAGAAGAATCGGCGGAATCACTCTCTTGCTTTTGCTGGTGCTGCTGACCAGCTGCTGCAGCCGCACCAGCCGCGGCATCCTGCCAGGCGGACGCGGCACGCTCACATGGACGGTCATGGTCTATATGAACGCCGCCAACGACCTGGATGAGTTCAGCGAGCTGAACATGAACCAGATGGAATCGGTGATGACCAACGCCAACATTCGGATTGTAGTGCAGTGGAAGCGTATTGCGACCTTCGCGCCACAGGACAGCTGGACAGGCACGCGCCGCTATCTGGTGAGATACGACACCGATTCGCAGGCGATTAAGTCGCAGCTGATCGAGGATATGGGTCAGGGCGTGGATATGGGGAGCGCGGAGACCCTTCGCGATTTTATTCGCTGGGCACGCTCCCGCTACCCTGCCGACCGCTACGCGCTGATTATCTGGAACCACGGTTCTGGCTGGCGCACGCGCACCACCCGCGCCGTCTCCTTTGACGACGAGTACAACACCAGCATCAAAACATGGGAGCTACCCACCGCCATCCGCCCGACTTCCGCCGACCCGCCGATGGATGTGCTGCTGTTTGACGCCTCCCTGATGCAGATGCTGGAGGTGGCATACGAGTGCCGCAATGTGGCGCGCTATATCGCTGGCTCGGAAGAAAGCCCGCCCGGCGAGGGCTATCCCTACCATCGCATCCTGCTCGCGCTGATGAACAACTCCGACACCCCGCCCGCCGAGTGGGCAAAAGATGTGGTGCGCCAGTTCGTGAGCTTCTATCAACAGAACTTCCCTGCCTACACCAACATCACCCAATCGGCAGTGGATACCTCCCGACTGGACAATGTGGCGACCGCGCTGGACAACCTTGCAGGAACGCTGATAGAGCGGCGGAATCTCTATATGAACGCGCTGCGCAACGCGCGCGAGAACGCCCAGAGCTATTCGTCCTATCCAGAATATAAAGACCTCTGGCATGTGGCGCAGCTCATCAAAGAGTACACCGGTGATGCGCAGATTGGGGCGCGTGTCGATGCGTTGCAGGCGGCGTTGCGCGAGGCAATCATCTATGAGGCGCATGCAGACAACTTTCGGGTGCGCAATTCGCACGGGCTGTCGATTTACTATCCCAGCGCGGGCGACTATCTGGGGCGCTACGGCAATCTGGCGCTGGCGCGGGCGACCCGCTGGGATGAATGGCTCCAGCAGGCACCATAGGAGGACGCCATGCCGTACGAGTATGTGCTGCTGAGTCCCGAAAAGGTGGAGATACGCTACGAGATTGCGGGGCTGGGTTCCCGCGCGCTGGCTGCCGTGCTGGACGACCTGCTGGTGCTTTTGATTAACGCCGTCGTGCTGCTGACGCTGACGCTGCTGGAAGACACTTTGCGGGTGGTCAGCGGGCTTATCAATCTGATTGGGGAGGGCTGGGCGCTGGCGTCGCTCATCTTTTTCGCCTACATCTCATGGTTCGCCTACTATATCCTGTTTGAAATCTGGTGGAACGGTCAGACGCCGGCGAAGCGTGCGTTCGGCTTGCGCGTGATTCGGCTGGACGGCACGCCTGCCACGCCCGGCGCAATCCTCACGCGCGAGCTGGTGCGCCTGGTGGACGCGCTGCCCCTCTGCCTGCTGGGCTATAATGTGGCGGGGCTGGTGGCGTTTTTCAACCCGTACGGTCAGCGGCTGGGCGACATGCTGGCGGGCACTTTCGTGATTAAAGAGCGTCGGGTGGAGCTGCCCACACTCCAGTCGCTGTCAGCGATGGGCGCGCGCGAGCACCCGCTGGAGAGCTATGTGCCGACCGTGCTGGCGATGAGCGCGAGCGAGTATCGCGCACTGCGAGCCTTTCTGGAGCGACGCGAACAGTTCCCGCCCGATGTGCGCGAGCAGCTCGCCAGCGAACTTTATCAGCATCTCACGCGCAAGCTGGGGCTGATAGTTCCGCCGGAAGTGCCGCGCGAGGGCATTTTAGAGGCGCTTGCCACCCGCTACGCCCGCGAGCGCGGTCGGCTGGAGTAGCCGATGCGAGTGCTGATTGCCCCCACGGCTTACAAAGGCACACTCACACCCCTGCAGGCGTGCAGGGCAATCGCGGCGGGCGTGCTGAAGGTCTATCCGCACGCGACAGAGGACCTGTGTCCCATCGCTGACGGCGGCACAGGCTGGCTGGAGGTGTGGGCGTTCCATTACAGCGATACGGCGCAACGGTTCAGGACCCCCGTGCGCGATCCGCTGGGCAGGGTTATTGAGGCGGAATATCTCATCGCAGGCACCGTCGCGATTATCGAATCGGCGTCCGCCTGCGGGCTGCACCTGCTCAAGCCCGATGAGCGGCATCCTCTAAAGGCAAGCACGGAGGGCGTCGGCGACCTGTTGAAGGCGGTCGATCGCCCGCCGATTGAATCGGTCTGGCTGGGGCTGGGCGGCACCGCGACCACCGATGGGGGCACAGGCGCGCTGAGAGCGCTGGGTTTCCAGTTGCTTTCAGCCGACGGCGCTCCGATCCCTGTTGGTGGGCAGGGACTGCTGAAGCTGGAGCGCATCGTGCCGCCCGATCCGATGCCCCTGCAAGAGAAACAGCTCATTTTATGTGCCGATGTGCGCAATCCACTCTGTGGCGAGCAGGGCACCGCGCGGGTGTTCGCCCCTCAAAAGGGCGCCACACCCGATCAGGTTGACCTGCTGGAGCGGGGCATGGAGCAACTCGCAAGCGTGCTGCGCCGTCAGACGGGTGTCGAGGCAGCGACCCTGCCTGGCGCGGGGGCGGCTGGTGGACTGCCTGCCACCTTTATCGCCTTCTTCAACGCGACGCTGGTGTCGGGCATTGACTGGCTGCTTGAGCGGGTCAACTGGCAGCAGCGGCTGGAGCAAGCCCATCTGCTCATCACGGGCGAGGGTCAGGTCGATGCTCAGACGCTGATGGGCAAAGGCGTGGGCGAGCTGGTGCGGCAAGCGGTGGCGAGCCAGAAGCCCGTTCTCGTTGTCGCTGGGCGATTCGGTGATGGTTGGGAGCAAGTGGCTGCCCTGCCTGGTGTCAAACTGATTGCCGCCCGAATGGTCGCGCCCGATGCTGCACCGGCTGACGCGCTCACGCTCGCATCGGCGCAGGCACTTCGTGATAGGAGGTAAACTCCGATTGCATGTACACACGGCAAGCTAGCCAATCAGGATCGGGACAGATGCCGTTCCCATTCTGGTCGCTTCCTGCCCAGCAACTCATCGAACGGCTGGGCACGCGCCCTGAAGGTCTCAGCGAGTCGGAGGCAGCAAAGCGGCTCGCGCTATACGGGGCGAATATAATCGGTCAGGCTCGCTCTGTGGGCACGGTCATTCTGCTTCTGCGGCAGTTCAGCAACCCCATCGTGCTGATTTTAATAGGCGCCGCGCTTGTGTCGGGCGCACTGGGCGATTGGACCGACACGCTTATTATCGGGTGCATCGTGCTGATTAGTGGCTTGCTGGGTTTTTGGCAAGAGGCAAGTGCATCGAACGCTATGCAGCAGTTGCTGGCACGAGTACAGGTGCAGGCAGAAGTTATCCGGGATGGTCAGGCACACTCAATCCCCATTCACCAGCTCGTCCCTGGCGACATTGTGCAGCTCAACACTGGCGACCTGATTCCGGCTGATGGTGTGGTGTTGATAGCGCAAAACTTGATGGTGAACGAAGCGGTGCTAACGGGTGAGAGTTTCCCTGTTGAAAAAAGCCCGCAGCCCTCATCAGCAGAGGCACCTCTATGGCAGCGCACGAATGCGCTCTGGATGGGCAGCTATGTCGCCAGTGGCATGGGCACAATGCTGGTGGTTCAAACCGGCGAACGCACACAGTTCGGTCAAATCGCCCAGCGGCTCCGGCTGCGTCCTGAAGAAACCGATTTCGAGCGCGGCGTGCGCCGACTGGGTAACCTGCTGCTGGAGGTCACGCTGATACTGGTACTGCTGATCTTCGCCTTCAATGTTTATCTTCACCGCCCTGTTGTGGACTCGTTCCTGTTCGCCGTAGCACTGGCGGTGGGTCTTACCCCGCAGTTGCTTCCTGCTATCATCACAGTTAATCTAGCGCGCGGAGCTATTCAAATGGCTCGCGCACGCACTTTAGTTAAGCGATTAGCTGCCATTGAAAACCTGGGTAGCATGAATGTGCTTTGCTCGGATAAGACAGGCACGCTTACAGAAGGCGTGGTTCAGGTGCAGGCGGCTGTGAATGCAGAGGGCAATGCCGATGAGCATGTGCTACACTACGCCGCACTTAATGCCTGCTTGCAGCAGGGGTTTGCTAACCCCATCGATGATGCGCTCCGCAAAGTTGCCGCGATAGACCTGTCGGAATGGGAGCGGTTCGGTGAAATCCCGTATGATTTTGTGCGCAAGCGATTGAGCGTGCTGGTGCAGTACAAAGGCATTGATCCATCAGTTTTGCCCGCGCCGTTTGCTGCGTGCAAGGCGTTGCTGATTACCAAAGGTGCTCTGGAACAGGTGCTAACGGTCTGTGAGACCGTGCTGGTGGGCACAACGGTCGCGCCATTGGCAAGCCAGCGGGATGCTATCCAGCGATGCACCGCCGAATGGTTAGCGCAGGGCTATCGAGTGCTGGGTGTTGCGCTTCGCCCGCTCTCCGAGCCTCCAGGCAGTATCGAGCGATCCCTGGAGAGCCAGATGACCTTTCTGGGGTGTGTCTTGCTCACGGACACGCTTAAGCCGACGGCGGCTGCTACACTGACTCAACTGCGCCAGATGGGCGTTGCGTTAAAGGTGATTACCGGCGACCATGCAGTGGTTGCCCGCCATTTGATGGCACAACTGGGCTATCCGAATGCGCAGGTGCTTTCTGCACAGGAGTTGAGCCAGCTCGCGGAAGAAGCCCTGCTCCATCGCGTAGCTGCCGTTGATGTGTTTGCTGAAGTCGAACCGCATCAAAAGGAGCGTATTATCCGTGCGTTACGCAAGGCAGGCTATACGGTCGGCTATCTGGGCGATGGCATCAACGATGCACCTGCCCTGCACGCTGCCGATGTGGGCATCTCGGTCGACACGGCAGCCGATGTCGCCAAAGATGCCGCCGATATTGTGTTGCTGGAAAAAGACCTATCCGTGCTGGCAGAAGGCATCCGCGAAGGACGACGCACCTTTGCCAACACGCTTAAATATGTGTTCATGGCAACCAGCGCGAATTTTGGAAATATGTTCAGCATGGCAGGCGCCTCGCTCTTCCTGCCCTTTTTGCCACTGCTACCGAAACAGATCCTCCTGACTAACTTGCTGACCGATCTGCCGGAAATGGCGATAGCGACCGATCGGGTCGACGAAGAACTTCTCGCTAACCTAAGCCGCTGGGATGTCCGCCTGATCCGAAACTTTATGCTTGTGTTTGGATTGCTTAGCTCATTCTTTGATTATCTCACCTTTGGTGTGCTACTCTGGTTTTTACAGGCAGGTGCAAAAGAGTTCCGCACAGGTTGGTTTGTAGAGTCGGTACTTTCCGCCTCGATGGTGGTGCTTGTGGTGCGTACCCGGCGTCCCTTTTTCCAGTCGCCACCCAGCCACTGGTTATTGGGACTATCCGTGATCGTCTGGTTGCTCACGCTCGGACTACCTTGTTCCCCGCTCGCGGGTCTGCTCGGTTTTACACCATTACCGTCTCTTTTTCTTTTAACTTTGATTGGAATATTGATAGCTTATATTTTCAGTGCAGATATATTAAAACAAATTTTTTGGAGAACTCTAAATCCGAGCCACGGTGCGCCATATGGTTAGGGGGCTATCCTAACCACTTTTGGACTGATCAGGAACACCGCTATAGGTGGTGGAGGCGAGCGGGTCATACCGAAAGAGCCACTTACAGAGATAGGCGGGCAGAAACTGCAGCAGTCGCCAGCTAACTGAAGGCTCCTCACGCAGCACCCGCCATGCGTCTCGCCACGCCCGACGCTTGATAAACTGCACAAACTGCCGATAACAGATGAGCGACTTCCTGCGCCGAAAGCTCTGCACCAGCAGCCGCCGAATGCGCGGAGTCGCTTCAGGCAAGCGACAGAGATAGTCGCACGAGAGCCAGAGCTGGTCATAGCGGAGATCATGCACGGCGGTGATACTGCTCGAATGCAGGCGACGGAAATAGAGCGATTCTGGCAACAGTGCGAACCGCGCGCCTTTAATCAAAATCTCCATATAAAAGGCGTAATCCTGCGACTGGCGAATGTGCGCGGGATAGCGAATGGCATGCTGACGAACGAAATCGGCGCGGATCAGCGGCTTGAACGAGGGATGACAGCGGATGACCTCCTCCACGCTGTAGCGGCGCGGGTGGCGCGGGTTCTTGCCGAAGGTACTCCAGGCGGTGTAAATCACTTCGCCCGACCCGGTGATGATCGTGGAGAGGTCGGCGACCATTTCCACCCCCATCTGCTGGGCGAACCCTACCAGCCGCTCCAGTCGCTCTTCAGCGTACCAGTCGTCCGAATCCAGCACGGCAATCCATTCGCCCTGGGCATGCTCCAGTGCGCGGTTGCGCGTGTAGCCCGCCCCCATGTTCTGCTCGTTGCGCAGGAACCGAATCCGCTCATCGCTCAGATAACGCTCAACGACGGCGACTGTCTCATCGGTGGAGGCGTCGTCCACGATAATCATTTCCCAGTCGGTCAGCGTCTGCGCCTGCACCGATTCGATGCACGCGCCGATGTAGGGCGCCACATTGTAAGCAGGCGTAATCACCGAGACCAGAGGGCGTGCCATCGCCCGGTATTATACTTCCATGTCCAGCATCACGGGCGGCAGGCGCGTGGCTTCATAGGCGCGACTGGTGAGCGTCGCGGCATCGGGCGTGCCGCGGTCGAACCGACCCGTGTCGGGATTGAAATGGCGCCGCACCTGCTCCTGCAGCCACCAGCGCGACTCCCCGATAATCTGCGAGTCGTTGGACAGGAACACGCTCAGCACATAGGGCACTTCGAAGCCTGCGGGGTTATAACCCATTGCGAACGGGTTGCGTCGCAGGGCGCGCTTGTGCGCCGCCGAGCGGCACCACTCTATCGCCTGTGTCAGGCGCGGCGAACGCCATAGCGGATGGTCGGGAAATGCCTCCTTGAGCAGAGCGAAGCCGTAGAGCGTGAAGGCGTGATAGCCGACCGAGAGCGTGCGATAGCCGAAAGTGGGAGCATTTTTGCGCTGAAGGGCAAGGCGTGCGCGGCGCCAGCCCTGCTGAAGCCAGCCCATCAGCCCGGCAAGCCTCTGCCGTCGCGCGTTGGTGGGCAAGGGGCGAATGTGCATGCCCAGCAGACCGCCACGAAGCAGGTGCAGGTGGCTCTCGATTCGGTCAAGGAACAGGCGCACGCGCTGGCAGGCGTTCGGATCGCCCAGTCGCGCCCCCATCGCGGCGAACCAGACCTGCTGATTGAGCGTCGGGTGAACCGCGCCGACCGTGCCGTCCAGATTCAGCCGATGCCAGAGCGCGTACTCGTCCGAGAAGGCGTGCTGCCAGAACAGTCGGCTTGCGATTTGAAGATATTCTGGCTCCTTCAGCACCTCGCTGGCGGTGATGAGCGCCTCCATCACCCACGCCTGCCCGATTAAACCGTTGCCAGGGCTGGGATGCCCCTGCAGGCAGTAGAACGCATAGCCGTGCGGGCACGCTTCGGGGCTGACGAGGTAGTCGGCGAGCTGCTGAACGGTGTGCCGATAGGCAGGCTGACCTGTCTCGCGGTACGCCCATGCGTGCAGGTTCAACCAGTGGGCGCGGGTGCGCACGGGCGTCTGCGGCACACGCCACGGTCCGTTGCAGCCCGTGTCGGCGTCGCTGAACCGCTTCAGCACGCGCAGAAGCAGCTCGCGCAGTGTCATCATCAGGAGATTACCTGAACGGGCAGGTATCATGCGGGCGGGCACACCGATGAGCGAGAAACCAGCCGATGCGACTCGTCAGCAGGTTCTTCGGGGGGGCGTGTATCTGCTGGTTCGGCGCGGCGTCGCGGTGCTGCTCGGCATCCTCGGCGTGCTGTTCATCAACCGCATCGTGGGTCCGGGCGTGCAGGGTCTCTACAGCGCGGCGTATGGCGTGTTCAACTTCCTGCTGACGGTCGGGCTGATGGGCACCCACATCTACCTGATTCGGGAGCGGCGCGACGCCCCGCGCGAGCTGTTCCATCAGGCGTTCTGGTGGCTGCTGCTGTACGGGACGGGTCTGATGCTGATGGCGGCAGGCGCGTTCTGGCTGCTGGAGTGGGGCTGGGTGCGCACGGAGCTGTTCGCGCTGGTGGCGACCGTTGTGTGCCTGAGCCTGCCGCTCGTGCTGGTCGGCTATGTGCCTGCCGCGCTGCTGGAGCGGGAGCTGGACTATCGGCGGGTCGCGCTGATTGAGATTGGGGCGCAACTGGGCTACTATCTGCTCGCGATCCCGCTGGCGCTGGCAGGCTACGGCGTGTGGGCGCTGGTGGTAGGCTTCTGGTGCGGTCAGCTCGTCCAGTGTGGGGGCTACTTCGCCGCCGCGCGCTACCGCCCGCGCTGGCACTGGCACAGGGCGCAACTGACGCCGATGTTGCGCTACAGCTTCAGTCAGGCGGTGTCGGGATGGGTCTACAACCTGCGCGAGCTGATGCCCGCCTTTGTGCTGATGCCGCTGGCGGGTAAGGAGGCGGTCGGCTATCTGGCAATCGCGAACCGCTTCGTGAGCATGCTCAGTTTCGCGCAGGAGGCGGCGGGTCGGCTCTCAGTGCCCGCCTTCGCGCGGGTTCAGCATGATCTTCAGCGGCTGGCGCGCGCCGTGAGCGAGGCGATGCAGCTCCAGACGCTCGCGCTCGGTGCGCCGCTCGCCGCCTTCACCCTCATCGCGCCGCTCGTGCTACCCACCCTGCTCGGCGTCAAGTGGGACACGCGCGTGATCCTGATTGCGTTCACCCTGCTGAGCGCGCGCCTGCTGCTGTCCGCCCTGTTCGCCATCCAGGGGAATGCGCTCTATGTGCGTCAGCAGAACCGCCTGATGCTCTACGCGAACCTCGCCTATATCGGCGTCCTCATAGCGCTCGGTACAGCGATGGTGTGGCTTTTGCCGGTGGCTTACAAGCTGTACGGCTATCTGATTGCCGACCTGATTGCCCATGTGCCGACCTATGTCATCAAGCACTGGGGGATGGTGCGGCATATCGGGCGACCGGATTATCGAGTGGCGGCGGTCTGGACAGTGGCGATGCTGTGCCTGCTGATAGCCCCTGTGGTGAGCGGGTGGCTTTATCTGGTGGGCGTTGTGCTGCTGCTGACACCCGTCAGTCGCCGCCGATTGCGAACGCTGGCTCACGAGCTGCGCGCAAGCGCCACCCCCTTCAATTCATAGCTCCGCCTTTGCCCTCTTTCTGGGCGGTTCCCATCCCCTGCTCGTGGGAGCGGTATGAGACAATCCCTCTCCCCCGCTGGCGGGGGAGAGGGCGTGCGAACTCCTGTTTTACGGCAGGCGGTAGCGGTAGTCCCACACGGTTTCGCCGGGCGGCACGGTCAGCTCCCAGATGAGCAGGGTGGCGCCGCGCCGTTTGTGCCACTCCCACCAGTCCCACCACCAGCCGAATCGGGTGGGCGCTCTGCCCGCTGCCAGAATCTGCGTGGGCGGGATTGCCGCCGTGACGAACTCGCCCTGAATGCGCAGATGCACCATCAGGGGCGCCGGCTCCGGGTTGAGATTGACCACGCGCAGTTGACCCCGCACGAACTTTTGTTCGACGCCGCGCTCCCACCGTCCCTCCGTGCTGTAGGTGTGGCTGATGGTGACGCGGCGCGTGACGCCCAGGTAGACCATCGCGTCCGCGCCCGCCGGGGTATACAGCAGCACATCCTGCGCCACGGGCGTCTCGCCCTGCAGCAGTAAGATAGGCGCGGTCGTCCACGGAATATTGCCCGTGTTGCTCACAATCAGCACATCCTGCACCTCGCCTCGCAGTCGCCGTGTGCGATTGATATACTCGCGCAGCTCCTCGTAGGTGCGGAAGGCGCGTGCGCTCGGCGGCGGTGGCTGTCGGCGCGAGTCGAACCCGAACGAGCTGGGCGGCGGCGCGCTGGTGTCGTCGGTGTCGGCGCCCGTCAGGTCGGCTTGCCAGAAGTAGACCCGCCGCACAGGAACCTGCTGCTCGCGCAGGGTGAGATAGACGGCGGCGTTGCGTGCCAGGCTCAGGCGTGGCAGGGGCAGCAGCGCCAGCGGCGCCGTTGTGCCCGCCACCGGATCGGGCAGCATGCCCGCCATCGTCTCCGGTTGATCCGGCTGAACCATTTCTGACCCCATGAGCGTTTCAAGCCCCATGCCGAACGGCAGCGCGCCGCCCATTCCGCCAGGTCCTGATGTTGCTGGCGCGGCTGGCACCACGCCGCCGAAGCCGCCGAAACCGCCGAATTGCCCCACCAGCCCACGAGCTGCGCCCGCATCCTCGCCAAACCACTGGGAGAGGCGCAGGAAATCGGCACGCAAGCTCAGCGGCGACAGGGTGTCCCCCGTCAGAAACTGCGGCAGCCCTATCGCCACATAGACAGCCGCGTCTTTCAGATCGCTCAGCTCGTTCAGCAGGGTGGCGTTCAGGGATAGCGTTGCCGTGGTCGCATCGGGCGACGGCAGGTGGAGCCGATATTCGGGCAGCCAGATCAGCCCGCGCTCCACCGCGCACAGCACCACCGTGACCGATTGACCGCTTTTCGTGTCGCCGCCGAACAGCAGCTCCCAGCGAGCCGTTGCGACCTTCTCGGTGCGGGCGCGCTTCGGCGTGTCCAGGAACCGAACGCGCTTCACCTGCGTCACGCTGAACGGCACGATGCCCTCGGCAGACTCGATCCAGAACTCGGCGCCTGGCTCAGGCATCCGACCGAAATAGCCGCCCGTCCATGGGCTGCTGGGGCGCCCCGCATCGGTCGGTGCGGGCGCCCAGGGCGGCGGCTGGTACGAATCGCTGGGTGGCAGTGCGCTCCGCGCCACGCGCAGCACGCCTCGCACCACCTCGGAACTCACTCTGGGCGCACGCTCGCCCCCCATATAGAACGGCAGCGGATGCAGCTCCACTTCCACGCGCTGGTTCGCGTTCAGGATCAGTAGCTCTCGCAGGTTGTCGGGCTTGACCTCCTCATCCCGATAGACCACCTGACCCGTCAGCTGGATCAGCGGCACCTGCGGGTTGCGACTGTACGCCCATACGCTGCCGAACAGCGCGTAGGGGATGGAGCTGGTGTAGGCGCGGTCGTTTCGCAGGATGAGCGTCGCCTCACGCTGGGTGAAGCAGTGCCCGTCCTTGTACACAATCACGCGGCGAATAGGCGCATCGAACTCCGGCACACGGTTCGTATCGGCAGTCAGACCCTGCCAGCAGACGCCAGCCAATCCCAGTATCAGGCTCACTCTTCGCATCGTTGGACCCTCCGATGATTAGACGCCTGACCGCGGTCGCCGGGGTGACGCGAAGAGGGGGATTTTCAGCTGAGCGCCATGCGGGTCAGCATCAGCGCCGTCACGAGGGTGTTCCAGAGCAGGACGCGATGCTCGCCGTTCGCCCATGCGGTCTGCCAGCAGAATTTGCCCTCGGGGGCATGCCAGGCGCGATGGGGCAGCGGGATCAGCAGGGGCACGCGCCGTCGATACTCGTCGTGCTGGGGGAACAGCTCGTTCAGGCGACGCTCCTCCATCGCAACGGCGCACCCGTACAGAAACGCGCTGTATGCGCCGATCAGCACGCCATACGGCAGCCAGCCCGCCATCGTACACCAGCCGCCCAGAATCAGCAGCATGCCGCCGTAGAGCGGGTGGCGCACGCGCGCGTACGGACCCGCTGTGATAAGGTGCGTATTTTTCTGAAGATAGCCCGCCGCCCACAGACGCACGAGCGAGCCAAGCAGCATTAGCAGGCAGCCCACCGCCGCCTCGTTAAGAGCTGGATCCGCCAGCCCAATCAGCAGGATGGGCACCGGCAGAAAGAGCCGACTGCGCCTGCGCCCAATCCACACCATCAGCGCGATTAATCCGCTCGCGCCTGCGTCGATTCGATCAAGAGTCGCTCGATCCATTCGGGTCCCTCGCTCAGCGGCTCGCCTTCGCCGAGCAGGCTCCGCAGAGTGCTGAAAGCCTCTTTTTGACATCGATAGTTTTCGTCCTGCCGCAGCAGCCCGATCAGGTAGCGGGCTAATGCACTGGGCGTCGCCGCCTCCTGAATGAACTCCGGGCACACCTCGCGCTCCAGCAGCAGATTGGGTAGCCCGATATGGCGAAGGTTCAGTCGCTGGCGGCGCAGGCGATATTCCAGATTCATCCAGCTGGAGCCGCGATAGATGATGAGCATTGGCGTGTCTAATAGCGCCGCCTCCAGCGTGGCGGTGCCGGAGCAGACAATCGCGGCGTCGGCGTGCGCCAGCATATCCCACACGGGGCGCGTCTCGGTCGGAACCCAGCTGCGCGAACCCTCCGCCCATAGGCGATGGATCCACTCTGTCGAGAAGCCGGGCGCGACCGACAGCACGAACTGCGCTTCGGGCAGATAGGTGTTCACCTGCTCGGCGACGCGCGCGTACAGGGGCACATGAGCCATCACTTCGTGCCGTCGGCTGCCGGGCAACAGTGCGACAATTGGACGGTCCGAATCCAGCCCCAACCGCTCGCAGAAGGTGGTTTTGGGCATCGACTCCCGCGCCAGTCGCAGCAGGGGATGACGGATGCGCACCACCCGCGCCCCCATCGCCTGCAGCAACTGCGCCGACCATTCAAACGGGGTCAGAATCCAGTCGGCGATGAGGGGCAGATCGCGCCCTTGCCTATCCCGTCGCCAGCTGCCCGGCGGCATGTAATAACACACACGAATGCCGTGCGCCTTCGCCCAGCGACAGAACGGGATGTTGAACGCGCCGAAATCGATGGGGATGAGCCAGTCGGGACGCTGCTGGAGCAACACTCGCCTGAGCCGCTGGAACGCCCGCAGCACCACGGGCAGCACGCGCAGCGATTCCACGATGCCAATCGCGCCCCAGTGGCGGCTGTCGATGAGCAGCTGCACGCCTGCCTGCTGCATGCGCGCGCCGCCGACGCCGTACACCTCCAGCGCGGGGAACTTCACCAGCAGATGACGCGCCAGATCCGCCCCGTACAGATCGCCCGACGCCTCGCCCGCAATAATCCATACCCGCATCGATACGAACCCTCTGAATCGCCCCAGCACGATTTTCCACAGGGCGTCGCGGGAACCCTCACCCCACCACCGTCGCCTGCGCAGGATCCGACCACGCGCCCCGTGCGCCCCGCGGCAACTCCCACGCACCCCGATACCACTTGACGAATTCGACATTCGCCAGAAACTGCGCCACTTGCGCCTCAAACTCACAGTCGGCTCGTTTGACGAAATCTCCTCGCATCGTTTCTGCCTCCTTTTTCAGGTTCGCGCAGAGCGTCTGATTTCCTGCCGTTCGGGAGAACTCTCCCGCGTCGCCGTATAACTATACGCGAACGCCGTAGACATCCGCAGGGGCGCAGGGACGCTCCCCGTGCGGGCGAGTGCCCCCGATTTGCCCCCTGCCCCCTTGACAATCGGGCGAAACCAGCAGGATGGGGGAGAGGCTTTCGGTATAATCTGCATGCCATGCGAGTGCGCATCAACGGCAAGGAGCGTGAACTGCCCGAAGCCGTCACCCTTTTGCAGCTGCTTCAGGAGCGCGGGCTGGATCCCCGAATGGTCGTGGTGGAGCATAACGCCCAGATTGTGCCGCGCGAGCGGTACGCCGAGATTGTTCTGCGCGAGGGCGACACGCTGGAGATTGTGCAGATGGTGGCGGGGGGATAGACGATGCGGGTGCTGGTGGTGGGTGCGGGCGTGATAGGCGCGTCGGTTGCACTGGAGCTGCGCAGGCGCGGGGCAACCGTCGCGCTGCTGGAGAGCCTTGCCAGCGGCGGGCAGACCTCCATCGCCTCCGCCGGGATGGTCAACCCCTTCAGCCTGACTGGGGACGAAACCCCCGCGCTGCCCTTGATGCTACACAGCCTGAACCTCTATCCCGAATGGGCGCAACGCCTGCAGGAGACGGTCGGTATCGACATCGGCTGGCACCGCTGTGGCACGCTGCGCGTTGCGCTCACCGATTCGGACGCCCAGAATCTGCAGACGCTTTACGAGTGGGTGGCTCGCCACGAGCCGCAGGCAGAGCTGCTGGATACCCGCGCGGCGCGCGAGCGGGAGCCAGCGCTGCCCGAAACCTGTCGGCTCGCGCTCTGGCTGCCGAACGAGGGGCGCGTTCACACGGAGCGACTGATGCGCGCCCTGTACGCTGCGGTGATCCAGGCGGGCGCGGAGTTCCACAGAGGTCAGCCCGTGCTGGGCTTCGTGCAGGAGGGCGGGCGCGTGCGGGGCGTGCGCACGGCGAACGGGGTGCTGTCGGGCGACGCGGTGGTGATAGCGGCGGGCGCATGGACGGGCGCCCTGCTGCAGACACTCGGCGTTCACCTGCCGATTGAACCCGTGCGAGGGCAGATTCTGGTGCTGGACGATGTGCCCCGCCCTGTGCGCCATATCATCGTCGCGGCCGCGCCGTTCGGCTATCTGGTGCCACGCGGGGACGGCACGGTACTCATGGGTGCAACGCGCGAGCAGGCAGGTTTCGATGTACGAGCCACGGCAGCGGGAATGCGCCAGCTACTGGAGGCACTGGCTCAGCTGTGCCCGATGATGCTGAGCGCCACGATGACGGGGCACACCGTCGGCTTGCGACCGAACACGCCCGATTCGAACCCGCTGATTGGCACGCTGCGCGGTCTGGAAGGGCTCTACCTGGCGAGCGGGCACGCCTATCACGGCATCCTGCTGGCGCCCGCGACCGCCGTGGCTATCGCCGACCTTGTGCTGAACGGCTCCACCCCGTTGCCGATTGAACCGCTCGCGCCAGAGCGGTTCTTATGAGGCTCCACAGAACCGCCCCCTGCCCAGCGGCTTTGGACCAAGAAAAGTCGGGATGCTGGGTTCCATCGGCGTGCCAAGAGGCAGGAAACGGTATAATGTTTACCATGCAGGATGAGTCGACGGTGGCGATGGGAGGTTCGGAGGTGCAGGCGACGATGCAGATGAGTGCGGCGCCGGGCGCAACGCAGGCGATTGCACCTGCGCAGTGCCCCATCTGCGGGCAGATGAATCCGCCAGGCGAGCAGTATTGCGTCGAGTGCGGTTTCCTGTTGAGCAGTGAGATGCCAGTAGAAGCCGCGCCTGTGGAGGGCAGTTTCGCCCGTTTGCGCGACGCGGGCGGGCGCGAGTTCCTGCTCAAGGCGGGCGAGAACCTCATCGGGCGCGACCCCAGCGCCGATGTGCTGCTCAGCGACGGCACGGTCAGCCGCCGCCACGCCCGAATCATCATCGAGGAGAAGACCGCCTACATCGAAGACCTCGGCAGCACGAACGGCACGATTCTTAATGGTCAGCCTCTCGCGCCCGGTCAGCGGGTTCCCCTGCCGCCCCAGGCGGAACTGCGGCTGGGCAGCGTGCAACTGACTCTGGAACTCCCTGAGGGCTTCGAGACGCCCGTGGTCGCTGAAGAGGTCGCCCCGCCGCTGGCATATCTGGTCAATCAGCAGGACGCCAGCCAGCGCTATCCGCTCTACGCGCGTCCGCTGCGAATCGGGCGCCGCGCGGGCAACGATATCGTGATCCCCGACCCCTATGTATCGGGCACGCACGCCACGATCGAGATCGTGGGCAACGAGGTGCGCATCACCGATCTGGGCAGCACGAACGGCACCTTTATTGGCGACACGCGCCTGACGCCCAACCTGCCCACCCCTGTGGAGCCAGGCGCGATACTGACGCTGGGCAAGAGCCAGTTCGTGGTAGAGTGGGTGTCCGCTCCATCGGAGCCGTCCGAACCATCAGAGCAGGCAGGAGAGTCGGGTGAGGCGGAGGCAGAGCCGTCGCAGGAGGCGCAGGACGGTGAGTGAAGCGCGGCGCGTTCAGACCCTGCTGGGTGGGCTGTTCATCGTGATCGCGCTGGTGGCGGTCGGCGTCGGGATATGGCTGCGCCTCACACGCCCGCCTACACCGGTCGCTGCGCGCCCACCGTCCAGCGTTCAGATTTATGTGCCCCGCGTGGATGAGCATGGCGAGACCCGCTATGAACCCAAAACCATCCCCGTCGCCAGCGCATCAAACGCCTATCGCGCCGCGTTTGAGCATCTCATTCGGGAGACGCCCCTCTTCCCCGAAGGCACGCACCTGATCAGCGCGACGCTGCGGGGCGACACGCTCGTGCTGAACTTCTCGGCAGAACTGAGCAGGTTTGAAGGTGGCTCCGACGCGGAAGCCGCGCTGGTGAACGCCATCACGCGCACCGCTGCCAGCTTCCCCGCCGTGCAAAAAGTGCAGATTCTCGTTGAGGGTCAGCCCATCGACAGCATCGGCGGGCATCTGGACACCTCCCAGCCGCTGCCCGTGCAGAGCAACAACTGAAAAGCGGCAGGAACGACGAACCCCGCGCCGAATCGTCTAAAGCGTTATGGCACGGATGACACAAATATGGTTCGCTGGACTGATGCTAACAGCACTGGGCGTGGGCTTTGCCCTGTCCCAGCAGAAACAGCCGTCCCAGCAGAAACAGTCTGCCAAGCCCATCGCGACCATCGCCCTCAACCTCAAAGAGGGCGACACGATCAGTGGCACAACAAAAGTGGTGGCGACGGTGCAGAGTGATAAACTGGTGCTGCGCGTGGAGTTTTCGGTGGACGACATCCTGCGCGAGGTGGACGAAAGCACGCCCTACGAGTTCGAGTGGGACACCATCACCGACGCGGAGGGGGAGCGACGCCTGAAGGTGGTCGCTATTCTGGAAGGCAACCAGAATGTGGTCAAAGAGATCAAGGTTCGCATCGATAACGGCGTGGACAAGGGGGCGAATTATCATTATCAACAGGCGCGGGAGGCGTTCATCAATGGCAAATTTGACGATGCGATACGGAGCGCTCGCATCGCGCTCAAAGCCGACTCGAGCCTCAAAGATGCCCGAATCCTGCTGATTCAGGCGCTGTTGCGTCAGGGACGGACGCAGGAGGCGGACGACGCAGTGGAGGATCTGGTGCGCCTGTTCCCCGACAGCATCGAGGGGTACGAGTTCCGCGTGGCGGCGAGCCTGCGGCGGGCGCGAACCGCGCGCAACGAACGGGAGCTGGTGCGCGAAGCCATCACCGCACGGCGCAAAATCTACGAGCTGCGCCTCAAAGCGCTGGGGGAAAGCAACGCGCCCGACGCGATTGCCCAGCGGGCACGACTGCTCATCGCGCTGGGTCAGGCGGACAGCACGCTGCCCGATCTGGTCGCGCTCACCCAGCGTGAAGACCGCAACACCCGCTATCTGAACCTGCTGGCGTACGCCTATCTCTGTGCGGGGCGCTTGCGCGATGCGGTGGTGACGGCGCAAACGGCGGTTCGGCGCGGCATCGCCGACGATTACACCTATGCCATTCGCGGGCTGGCGAGCGGCATTCTGGGCGACGAGCGCGATTCCCAGGCTGCCCTCGCCGAAGCGGAGAAGATCGACAAAGACTCGAAGGCGCTGCTAACAGCGCAGGCGGCGCTCGCGATGCTTGATCGACGCCCCATCACCGTCGGACGATTGACCGCGCGAGCGCAGGATTTGAGCGACAACACGCCGCAGGTCGCCTTCATGCGCTGCTGGAGCTATGTGCTGAACCGTGAGTTCGACCGCGCACGCGACGCCTTCTGGCGCGTGCTGGACCTGGAGGCGCTGATGCCCGAAGCCTACACGCTGCGCGGGCTGCAGAACATCGCGGGCGGGCTGGAACCTGGCGACGAGCAGCTGCTGGAGGTGGCGCGCGGCTGGTTCGAACTCGCGCTCGAAGCCCGACCGAACTACGCGCCAGCGCAGCTGGGCATCGCGCTCAGCTACGCCTGCGAGGTCTATGTGGCGCGCCGCGACGGACAGAAACCCTCCGAGGAGGCGCTCAAGAACGCGGAGGAGGCGCTGAACAAGGCGCTCTCAATCACGCGCGACACGGCATGGATTCAGGCGGGCGCGTCGTTCGTGCTGGACCAGATTGGCAAAGGGCGCGAGGCGGACCGCGCCATCCTGCGTGCCAGCCAGCTCGACCCGCGCCGCATCAACACCGTGCGCCCCCCTGACCCGCCGCGCCTGCTGGAGATACTCTACACGCAGATGTTCATCCCCATCATGCCGCCGCCTTAGTGCTGCTCGGCGAACGCGCGTATCGCCAGCAACAGGTCGGGATCGATGTCGGTGGGCAGGGCGCAACCAGGCGCGAGGATAAAGCCGATGCGCCCTGCCTCCTCTAAAGCCGCCTGCGCCTGCGCGAAGAGTTGCTCGCGCGAATAGCGTGCCAGCTCCAGCTCGTTCAGCCCACCCATAACGCACCGCTGGAACAGTTGCCGCCCCTGCGCGAGGCTCAGCGTGCAGGCGCGATCGCTCCAGCACACAATCGCGGCGGGCGGCTGCGCCCATAAATCGGCATAGAGCTCGCCGTAGCCGTGCAGATGCAGCACATTCAGCGGCGCGTCGGCAACCGCGTTCAGCAGCTCGCGATCCAGCGGCAGCAGATAGCGTTCATACAGCGCGCGGGGCATCGCGTCAGAACTCGCGCCGCTGAGCGCATAATAGACCCCATCGCACACCCTGATAACTGCCTTCGCGTAGGCGACGAGATTGACATGCAGAATCGCCAGCCCCACCTGCACCGATTCGGGCGACTGCTGCAAATGCTCAAGGAATCGACCGTTCGAGATGCGCGTGGCGTAATAGAAGGTGTTGAACACCGTTTCAACGATGGGCACATCGGGTGGCAGCTGCTCGCGCAGGCGATGAAGCACCTGCAGGTGCGCGCCGAAAAGTCCCTTATCGGGTTCCAGCGCGGGCAGGCGGCGCCAGTCGTCAGCGCGCTCTATCACGGGCAAATCGGGCGTCATCTC
This sequence comes from Armatimonadota bacterium, assembly GCA_037444405.1. Lineage (GTDB taxonomy): Bacteria > Armatimonadota > Fimbriimonadia > Fimbriimonadales > GBS-DC > HRBIN15. The sequence continues at coordinate 14,399 of JBBIML010000019.1, read as the reverse complement.
GTAGGGGATGTCGTGCATCACCTTCAGCAAATCGGGCTGATAGCGCTGCCAGAAGTCCCGCTCGGCGCGAACCATGCCCTCGATGTAGAAGGTCAGCAGGTCGTCGCTGACGGGCGGGCGATACTCGGCATAGAGCTGGGGCGGGAACCACGGCTCGGTGCGGAAGTGGTACCAGAAGGCGAAGGGGAGCCTGTCGGTCAGCTGCCCGGCAACCGCTGCCTGAACGCGCTCGCGCGGGGTCATCAGCCCGCCTCCCCCTCCACCTCGCCGACCTTCAGCGTCAGCTCGCTGCGCTTCTCGATGCGCTCGATCTTGCCGTCCCGAATCCACACGATACGGTCGGAGATGTCGAGCATCTTCAGGTCGTGCGTGGCGGAGATGATGGTGACGCCGCTCTCTTCGTTCAGGCGTTTGAGCAGTTCGATAATCGCCTTGCCCGTGCGCAGGTCGAGGTTGCCTGTCGGCTCGTCCGCCAGGATAATGGAGGGGTTATTGGCGAGGGCGCGGGCAATCGCGACACGCTGCTGCTGACCGCCTGACAGCTCGGTGGGTTTGTGCTGCAGGCGTCCGCCCAGTCCGACCTTCGTGAGCAGTTCGATGCCGCGCTCGCGAGCTTCATCCGCGGGCACGCCCGCAAAAATCATCGGCAGCGTCACATTCTCCAGCGCGGTCATCACGGGGATAAGATTGAAGGTCTGAAAGATATAGCCGATGCGGTGGCAGCGCAGGAACGCCAGCTCCTGCGGGTCGAGCTGCGCCATGTCCACATCGTCGATGAACACCGAGCCGCTGGTGGGCTTGTCCAGCCCGCCAATCATGTTAAACAGCGTGCTTTTGCCGGAGCCAGAGGGTCCCATAATCGAGAGATACTCGCCCCGGTAGATGTCGAGGGTCACGCCGTCGAGCGCGCGCGCGGTCAACTTGCCCATCTGATACTCTTTGACCACATCGCGCACGCGCACCACATATTCCGTTGCGCCGTTGGTTGTCGTCATCGCCGTTCTATATTTATACTCGACGGCGGGGGTTATCCTGCCTGCAGCAGCTGGAGCATTTCGCGGTCGAGCTTGTGTCCGCGCCAGGATTCATAGGCGACATCGGCACGCCCGCTATCTAAGATTCCGAACGCGCCGCGGAACTCCCAGAGCGCCCAGCCCCAGCCCGCCTGCTTGAAGAGCGCGAGCAGGTCGCGCATCCATGCCAGCACCACGCGATGGGGCGTCTGATTGTACGCGCCGAACTCGCCGACCATCACGCCCACGCCTTTCTGCTCCAGCTGTTTCCAGCGGGCATAGAACGCTTCCCACAGGCGTTGTCGGTCCCACACCGTTTCGCCCTCGCGCAGCGGATATTCGGTGGGTGGCTCCCATCGGTCGGAACCCCGCACCCAGCTGGCTTTGTAGTGGGTGAGTCGGAAGGGCTGGTAGCCGCGCGTCGCCTGCGCCACTTTGAGATCGATTAGCTCGTCGGCGGGCGTCAGTCCCCAGTCGCGCCCATCACAGATGACCAGCCGCTGGGCGTCTTCCTTCCGAATCGCTTCCAGCACGCGCTCCACCACGCGCCGATGGCTCTGGGCGTCCACCAGCGAAGGCTCGTTGAACAGATTGAAGCTCAGCTGCCGATTCGGGATGCCCTGATAGCGGCGAGCGAACTGCGCCCAGTGGTGCGCACAGAGCTTCTGCGCCTCCTCGTCCCGCCAGAGATTGAACGGCTCTGGCGGCGAGGCGACGGTGTAGCCCGGCGCACGGTGGAAGTTAATCTGCACATGGATGCGATGCTTCTCGCCGAAGCGCACCGCCTCGTCGATCTCGCGCAGCACCTCCTCGCGCAGGCGATAGAGGTTCTCTGAATCGGTCCAGACGCGATAGTCCATCGGCAGGCGCACAAAATTGAAGCCCAGCTCGGCAATCCACTCGAAGTCGCGCTCCTCAAAGCGACCGTTGCGCCAATCGCGATGGAACTTGTTCTGCAGATTGAACCCGCGCCAGCGCGGCAACTGCTGCACCTTCGGCTCCGGTAAGCGACGCTGTTGCATGGCTTCTTCGTTCCCCACAACACCGGGCTTTCCTGCCGTCACGCCGCCGTTTTGCCAGAATCGCATCACTTTTGCTGAGTCCGATGGTTTTCATGAAAATATGTGGTATAATAGGGTGGGGATGCGGAAATGGACAATTTTTTTTCTGTTTTCGCATCTTCTAAACCACTCCCCACAGGGGAAAGGAGGCTGTATGATGCGTGCGATTCGGCGTTTGATGGAGTGGTCGCAGAGAGCGCGTGCGTATATCGCGCCGCTGGCGCTGCTGATGATAGCAGCCAGCCCCCTGATAGCAGGTGCCCAGGTGGACATTCGGGTTCGCATGCAGGGGCAACAGAATCCCGTTCTGATCGGGACCCTGCGGTGGACCGTCATGAATGACGGCACTGGCAACGACGAGTTTATGACCGCCCGGTTCACCTTTGCAGGCGGCTGGGGCTTCCTGGACAACACTTACGACTTCCGCTGGTTCCAGATTATCAACGAGGATACCGACCCGAACCGACCGCCCACCGATCACGACAATAACCCGAACACGCCTTCGATTCAGCCGCCGGTGCCCTATACCGACCCTCCGCGTGGCGGCTGGGACTACAACAACGACGGCGACAATAACGACGAGGATGAGCCTGCTGACAACTCGCCGTACTATGAGGACGATGCAGGGTTCGGTGGTCCCTTTGATTTCGGCAACTGGCACACCGAAGGTGTGGACAGCCGCTTTGAGGATGCACCGGGCACGGCTGCGGGGGAGCATGTGCTGTTCAAAACCTTCCTTGTGGCGGTTCGACACGGCAGCAACACGATAACACCCGGGCAGCAGGAGTTTGTAAAACTTGCAGGTTTCTCCTGGCGGCTGGACGGCGGCGACCCACAGGACATCACCAAGCTGGGGCAGATTGATCCCGCCCGTGAGAAGCAGAAAATCATGCAGGCGCTGACGAACTCGGGCTTTCAGGGCTGGAACACGATCCAGCTCAGCGAGTTCACCTTCGTGCCCGAGCCTGCCTCGCTGCTGATTCTCGGTGTGGGGCTGGCTGGTCTCACGCTCCGTCGCAGGCGCCGCTGAAACCCCGCTGCAGTCTTACCTCTGGGGTTCCCCTCACTCTGGAGGGGAACCCCTTTCAGGCAACTCTCCACTCATCTGGCTTGCTGTGTCGAGCAGGTACACTCCATTCGATGCGTGAGGAGCTGGTGTGGACGGACGAGGGCGTATCGGAGAAGCCCTCGCCGTTGCGGGCGACGCTGGAGTTCATCGGCGCGCTCTGGCTGCTGCTGATTGCCACCCTGCGCGGGCTGCTGCTGGGTCGGCTGGAGGGGCGCGAATGCCTGCACCAGATGGCGTTCATCGGCGCGACCTCCGTGCCGATTGTCGCGCTCACCAGCAGTCTGGCAGGCGCTGTGATCACCCTCTACAGCACCTCCCTGCTGTTGCGGGTAGGCGGGAGCGGCTTTGTGGGCGGCGCGCTCAGCGTGGCGATGACCCGCGAGATTGCGCCCATCCTCACGGGCATCATGATCACCGCCCGCTGCGGCTCGGCGATTGCCGCCCAGCTCGGCACGATGAAAATCACCGAGCAGATCGACGCGCTGCGGGCGCTGGGGGTCAGCCCGATTCAGTACCTGGTGGTGCCGCGCCTGCTGGCGAGCCTCGTGATGTTCCCTCTGCTGGGCGTGGTGGCGAACTTCGCGGGCGTGCTGGGCGGTCTGGCGGTCGCCAGCGCGCTGAATGTGCCGGCAACTGTCTACTTCCGCTCCGTGCAACTGTTCACCGAGCCGTTCGATCTGATTGGCGGACTTATCAAGACGGTGGTGTTCGCCGTGATTGTGATTATGGTGTGCTGTCAGCAGGGGCTTGGGGCACGAGGAGGCGCGGCGGGCGTCGGACACGCCACCACGCGCGCCGTCGTGCTGTCGATGGTGCTGATCTTCGTCGCCAACTACTTCCTCGCCGACGCGCTGTTCGCCAAACGGTGATGGGCACAAAAGAGCAAGCCATCGTTCCCGCGATTGAGCTGCGCCAGCTCGCCTACACGGTGAACGGGCGCCCGATTCTGAAGGGCATCGATCTGCAGGTTGCGCCCGGCGAGATTGTGGCGGTGATGGGACCGTCGGGCTGCGGCAAGACCACCCTGCTCAAGTGCATCGCGGGGCTGCTGCGCCCAACCAGCGGCGAGGTGTATATCGAGGGCACGGAAATCGGGCATCTAAGCGAGCGGGAACGCATGCCCCTGCGCCTCAAGCTGGGGATTGTGTTTCAGTACGCCGCGCTGTTTGATTATCTGACGGTGTTCGAGAATGTGGCGTTCGGGCTGGTGCGCCATCGGCGGTTGAAGTGGGCGGAGGTGGAGCGGATTGTGCGCGAGCGGCTGGCATGGGTGGGGCTGGAGGGCGTGGAGCATCTCTACCCGTCGCAGCTGTCGGGCGGGATGCGCAAGCGCGTCGGGCTGGCACGCGCCCTCGCCCTGGACCCCCATATCGTGCTGTTCGATGAGCCAACCAGCGGACTGGACCCCGTGAACGCATATCAGATCGACACGCTCATCCATCGCCTGAACCGCGAGCTGGGGCTGACCGCTGTGATTGTCTCGCACGATGTGGTCAGCGTGTTCCGCACCGCCGAACGCATTTTGATGATGGACGAGGGTCAGATTCTGCTGGACGGCACGCCCGACACGATTCGCACATGCGACCATCCGCAGGTGCAGGCGTTTCTACGGATGGCATCCACCGGGCGGCTGTGAACACGCTCAGCGGAACTCGAAATCGACCACCTTCCAGCCGCCATCGGTAGGTACCACATAGACAAATGCCGTGCCGTAGTTCAACTCGCCCTGCACATGGTACTGGATACGCCAGGCGTCGCTCATGCGGGGATGCTTCAGCTCGGCGGGCGCCTGCACCGACTCCACCCGCTCCACCGAGGTGACGATGCCCCAGCCATACTGCTGGCGCTCCTGCCACGCTTTTTTAATATCCTGCTTCTCTGCGGGTAGAGCCGATTTATCGACAAGCTGTTCCGCCTCTTTGAACTGATTTTTCGCCAGTGCGCGAATGAACTCATCGGCGACACGCTGATAGGGCGGGCGGCGCATCTCGCCCATCACAGGCGCCAGCGCCACCAGCAGGAAAATCACTGCGACGCCCAGAAAGAGCCACACCAGCCAGTGAACCCGACCTGCCGACCGCTGCATAGGTGCCTCCTCGCTTTATTTTACCCTGCGGTATCCTCGCCCGCACGCGGGGTTCAGGGAGTGTTGAGCGCGTCATGGGCAGGATGCCCGGGCTACGGTTGCCGATAATCTCCTCTGTGGGCTGGCTGATTGGACTGATGGGCGGTTCGCTGCTGATTGCGCTCCGGGTGGGATGCCTACCCTCGCATCGCCTGCTTGCGTTGCGCCTCAAAGGGTTATTATGGCTGTCGGTGTGTCTGAAGCTGGGGGTTCTGCTTGCGTTTGCGCCGCGCCATGCGCTGGAGTGGGCGCTCGCGCTCTGGGTCGGCTTCGCGCTGGTAATGGCGGAGTTCGGCTGGCTCTTCTGGCGGCTCTATCCGCTGGAGCGGGCGCAACGGGGGCTGGCGCTCACGCGCGGGGAGTATCTCCACCTGCGCCTGCGGCTGGTGTTCGAGCAGCTCGCGCCGCTGATGGTGGTCGGGCTGGTGGGGTTGCCTGTCACGACGCTGCTGCAAGGTGTCGTGACCGAATCGCCTCTGGAAGGGCTGTTGCTGGGACTGACGGGCGTCGTGGGGATTGCAATCGCGGTTCTTTATGTGCGGTGGGGGCTACCGTTGCCAGTGCGTGCGCTCAGCGTCGGGGCGCATCTGCAAGCGGAAGTGCAGCGAATGGGGCGCGAGCTGGGCGTGCCAGTGCGCGAGCTGCTGGTGCTGGACGGCTCGCGTGCGCGAATCGCCGGCGCCTTCGCGCTCAGCGGTGGGCGAATCGCCATCACCGACTACCTGCTGGCGAATCTCACGGAGCGCGAGGCGCTGGCGGTGCTGGCGCATGAGGTGGCTCATTTGGCGCAACGGCGGCGGCTGTGGCGGTTGTGGCTGCTGCAGACAGGCGCGGCAGTCGGGCTGATGCTCGGCACGGCGCCGCTCTGGCAGGCGTACGCCTGCTGGCTGAACCTGACGCTTTTAGCTTTACTATTGGTGGGCATGGCGGCGCCGATGCTATGGCTGCGCCAGCGGCACGAGCTTCAAGCCGACACCTTCGCTGTTAGTCAGTACGGCGCCGACGCGATGCAGAGCGCCCTGCTGAAGGTCGCCATGCTACGCGGGAAGCCACCCGAAAAAAGCCTTCATCCGGGTCTGCAGCGGCGACTCAGGGCGCTGAATCGGTTCGCTCTGCGCTGAAGCCGCTCATCGCTCGCGCGTGCCCTGCGAGAGGTGCAGGAACGGCGGGCTGGTTTCGCGCCCCATCGCCTGCATCTCCTGCATCGCCTGCTCGAATGCTCGCAACTGCTGGCGCAGTGGCTCTAATAGCTCATCGGTGGACACGCTCGCAGCGGCAGGTGTGCCGACTGCCGTGCCCAGCTGGAGGGTCTTCATCAGCATGCTTTCCAGTCCCGTCACGATGATGCCCATCTCGGTTTCTAACTGCTGGAGGGTGGTCTCCAGCTGGTAGAAGCTGGCCAGCTCGCGCGCCTTCTGGCGATAGGCGAACACAAGCTGCTCCTCCAGATGGGGGTTGCGGTTGCGTTCCAGCTTGCGCCCCAAGTGTTGCACTTCGCGCTCCAGCTTCGCCCGGTAGGCGCGCCAGACCCATTCGGTGCGGTCGATGCGCCCGGTGGTCATCGGGTAGCCTTCGCCGAGCAGTCCCAGCCCCGCGCGCAGGTGATCGATCCATGTCAGCCCGCGCCGCGCCTCCTTGAGAATCTCCATGCGCAGCAGGGTGGCGCGATGGCGCAGATTGGCGTCGCGCCGCAGAATCTCATCCAGCTCAGGGTAGTTGCTTTTGATGCCTGTGAGTCGGCAGAGGTTCTGGCGCAGTTGCTGGGCTAACTGGCGCAGGCGCAGATGCTCCCGACGGTAATGGGGCAACATATGGGGCAATCGGCGTCGGCGCACAAAATCGATCAGCACGTCTAACAGCACCCCTGCCGCCAGCCCGCCCGTGAAAAGTCCCCCAATGAACAGCACCGGTTCGACGCCAATGGGGTCGATTAGAACGGCGAGCAGCCCGCCCGCTGCCGCGAGACCCCCCAGCACCAGACCCGTCCGCAATCGCTCTGACCCCTGCGCCATTCCGATGCACCTCTTCGCCCTCTGCCTGGCGAACAGATGCCGTGATTATACCCGCGGCTCGCCTTCCGCCCCATCCGTCACAGGCGCAGTTAGCCAGCCCCTCTCCCTCACAGCAGAAAGGGGCTGGCTACCTCCCGGCAAGCTCACGGATAGATGCCGCGGATGGTGGTGGCTTCCGCCACGCGCTGCACACCGATGATATACGCCCCCATGCGGAGGTCGACTTTGTTCTGCTCCGCGACCTGCAGCACATGCTGGAAGCTGCGGCGCATCACCTTCTCCAGGCGCGCGTTAACCTCTTCCTCTTCCCAGAAGAACGCCTGCAGGTCCTGCACCCATTCGAAGTAGGAGACGACCACGCCGCCCGCGTTCGCCAGAATATCGGGCACCACCAGCACGCCATTCTCCTGCAGGATGTGGTCGGCATCGGGTGTGACGGGACCGTTGGCGGCTTCCACGATAATCTTCGCCTTGATATTGGGCGCGTTCTCGGAGGTGATGACGCCGTGAATGGCGGCGGGCACCAGAATATCGCATGGCAGCTCCAGCAGTTCCCTGTTGGTGATGTGGTCCGCATCGCGATATGCCTGGATGCAGCCGTCGCGCCCGGCGCAGTGCAGCAGGCTGGGGATGTCCAGTCCGTTCGGGTTGTAGATGCCGCCGCGCGCGTCGGAGATAGCAATCACCTTCGCGCCCGCCTGATGCATCAGCTTCGCCGTCGCCGAGCCGACATTGCCGAAGCCCTGGATCACCACACTGGCGCCTGCTAAGTTGAACCCGCGCAGTTTAGCCGCCTCGTGGGCGACCACCGTGACGCCGCGCCCCGTCGCCTCCAGCCGCCCTTCGGAGCCGCCAATCGCCACCGGCTTGCCCGTCACCACCGCAGGCACGGTGTAGCCCTTGTGCATGGAGTAGGTGTCCATAATCCACGCCATCACCTGCGGGTTGGTGCCAATATCGGGCGCCGGGATGTCCGATTCGGGACCGACCATGATGGAGATTTCGGTGATGTAGCGGCGAGTGAGGTTCTCCAGCTCATGGATGGAGAGCCGTTTCGGGTCGCACACCACGCCGCCTTTGGCGCCACTGTAGGGAATGTTGACCACCGCGCACTTCCAGGTCATCCACATCGCCAGCGCGCGCGTCTCGTCCAGCGTGACATCGGGATGATAGCGGATGCCGCCTTTGGCGGGACCGCGCGCGGGATTGTGATGCACGCGATAACCCGTGAAGACGCGAATGGAGCCGTCATCCATCTTGACCGGGAAATGCACAATCAGTTCGCGGCGAGGGTGCTTCAACACTTCTAACAGGCTGCGGTCCAGGTTAAGGTAATACGCCGCCGCCTCTAACTGGCGTATGGCGATTGCATACGCGCTACGCTCTTCGGTTTTACGCTCTTCTGCGAGCATGGTCTGCGCCATCGCAGTCGCTCCTCCTCTGTGCTGGTTTGGTTTGACCGTTCTTTGCCCGTGTTCTCATTCCATCTCCTCCTGATACGGTGGCAGCACCCGTTGGAGCGCGAAGGCGGTGGGCGCCGCCAGCAATATATTATACCCCATGACACCCAGCGTCGTTTGCCACCACTCCCAGCCGACGATGCTGGGCGCGATGAGGTAGATCAGCCCGTTCGCTATCAGCACAACGAGCGCGCAGGCGAGGCAGACGCTCAGCAGCCGGCGCCGATCCACTATCGCAGGCAGCCACGCGATGGTGAACGCCGCCACCGTGCGACTGATAATCCAGCTGCCGACAGTTTGATCGATCTGGCTGGCATGCAGTAGCCCGGCGAAGAAGCCAGCGGTGGCGGCGGCGGAGGGGTTCAGCCGCAGCGCCAGACAGCCCAGCATCAGCAGGGGCAGATCGGGGGCGACGCTCCCGATGCGGATGGCAGGCGCCAGCACGCCCTGCAACACGCTCGCCACCCATAGCAGCAGCGCCACCCGCAGAGTCGCTCCCCAACCCCGCCAGAGCGCCAGCCGGGCAATCCATGATGGTCGCACTCGTTCGTACATCAGATATGATCAGCAACAAAAGCGGTGCGCTCATCGTCGCTCATTTTATCCCAATCCAGGCGCGGTGATGAAGCGCACGATGGCATGTCGCACTCCCGACCGATTCTACCCCAGATTGACCGTTAGTTCCCCTGCTGAACCAGCACGATGTCGAGGGTGCCGAAATCGACAGCGGGAATCACGGTCGCTTTTTTGACGGAATACTGGCGGTCGATCCAGACGCGCTCGATGGTGCCGACAGGGATGTTGGGCGGGTATTTGCCGCCCAGCCCTGCGGTGACGACTTTATCGCCGGGCTGGATGGTCGCTTCTGGTGGCAGGAAGTTGAGCAGGAGCGTCGATTCGCCGTGCCCTTCGCTGATGCCCGTGGCTATTTTCTGGGCGTTCAGCACCTTGACGCTGACCGCGATTCGGGGCGCGGTGATGAAGCGCACGATGGCGTGCGCCGAATCTGCCTGCACCACCACGCCGACCAGCCCGTCCCCGACCAGCACCGGCGCGCCCGGCTGAATCCCGTCGCGCGTGCCTTTATCGATAATCAGCGTCTGCTGACCTGCCTGCGGGTAGTTCGCAATCACGCGCGCGCCGATCCAGTTGCCTGTGAGGGTGGCGCGGATCTGCAGCAGGCGTTGCATCGCGGCATGCTCGTGCTGGAGCTGCTCCAGCTGGCTCAGTTGCAGGCGCAGGCGGGCGTTCTCCGCTTTGAGCTGGTCGTGCTGGCGAATCGCGCGTCGCGCCTGCGTGAGCGTTTGCACCTGTGCGCTGATGCCGTCCGTGAGGTTTTGCAGCCCTGTTTGCACGGGGATGACGGTCGCCCGCACGATTGCCGTGACGGGGTCGGGCTGACCGCGATGCATGCGGTGATTGTGGTAGATGCCCAGCGTCAGCCCTGCTCCTGCCAGCAGGCACAGCGTCCACAGATGGCGTCGGCTCAACTCGGCTCACCCCCGTCAGCGTTTTTTGCTCTGCGCCGTTTGCAGCACCTTGCGCAGCATCGGGTTCGTATCAATCTCTTCCAGCACCTTGCCCGTGCCCAGCACCACGCAGGAGGTCGGGTCGCTGGCAATCCAGACGGGCATGCCCGTCTCCTGCTGGATGAGCCTGTCGAGTCCGCGCAGGAGCGCGCCGCCGCCACAGAGCGCGATGCCCTGATTCATGATGTCGGCTGCCAGCTCGGGCGGCGTGCTTTCCAGCGTCTGCTTGACCGCCTCCACAATCGCGTTCACGGGTTCGGCGATTGCCTGCCGAATCTCTTCGGAGCGGATTTGCACGCTACGGGGCAGCCCGCTGATGAGGTCGCGCCCGCGCACCTCCATCTCCAGCTCATGTTCGAGCGGGTAGGCGGAGCCGATTTCAATTTTGACCTGCTCGGCGGTGCGCTCGCCGATGTAGAGATTGTAGGTGCGACGGATGTAGCTAGCGATGGCTTCATCGATCTCGTCGCCCGCGATGCGAATCGAGCGGCTGGTGACAATCCCCGCCAGCGAGATGACCGCCACTTCGGTCGTGCCGCCACCGATGTCGACCACCATCGAGCCGGTGGGTTCCACCACGGGCAGCCCGATGCCGATTGCCGCCGCCATTGGCTCCTCAATCACATAGGCTTCGCGGGCGCCTGCCCGCATCGCGGCTTGCAGCACGGCGCGGCGCTCCACCTCCGTGACCCCACTGGGAATGCCCACCACCATGCGCGGCGGTATCCAGCGATGGCGCGACACCTTGCTGGCATAATATTGCAACATTTTCTCGGTCTGCTCAAAGTCGGCGATAACGCCGTCCTTGAGCGGGCGAACCGCGACGATATTGGCGGGCGTGCGTCCCAGCATCCGTTTGGCTTCTTCGCCGACCGCCAGCACCCGGCGGGTGTCCTGATCGATGGCAATCACCGACGGCTCGCGCAGCATGATGCCCTTGCCGCGCACATGCACCAGTGTGGTCGCCGTGCCGAGGTCGATCCCCAGATCGCGTCCGAACCGCCCGAACAGCCGTGTGATGAAAATCACGCGCCCATACCTCCTGCGTCGAGAAGTGTACCTTATCGCTGGGCTTTGCGACACAGGTCGCCGAACGCGCACAGGCGGCAGTGGCTGCCGGGTGTGGGCGCGACGATGGCGTTCTGCAGAAGGGTCAGCAGGTGGCGCAGCTCCTCACGCAGCTGGCTGATCGCCTGCTCCAGGCGGCGGTCGGGCAGCACCGCCATAATCTCGGCGGGGCTACCCTCCCATTCGCCCGCGCGGAAACGGCGGATGAGCGCCTCATCGTACGGCACGAACCGCACGCGCCGCCCGCGCGACAGCTCGTCGAACGCAATCACCACGCGCTGCGGCGTATAGCGGGCGCGCACCGTCAGCAGATAGAGCAGCGGCTGGAACGCCTCGCCCGCCTCCAGCTCCTTGCGGTGGGGCGAGCGCGTCAGCTTGTAGTCGGTAATCATCGCGACGGCGCCATCGGGGCTGAAGTCGATCCGATCCACCACGCCGCTGACCCGCACCGATTGACCGTCGCCCAGCGGCAGCCGCAACGCGCCCGTTATCGAATCGGGGTCATAGTGGTCCGGGGATGGCGTGAGCGGGTTCTCCTCATCGCCGTCGGCAGGTGTGCCAAACGCCCACTCGAAATGGCGCGGCTCCAACCCGAACTGCCGCCGATAGCGCGCCTCCCGCTGCGCAAAGAGGTTCAGCAGGCGCGTGGCGTAGGCGTCCAGCACCTGCAGCTGCCAGTGCGTCAGCTCCAGCGGCTCGCTGGCAAGCACGCGCTGGAGCGAGTCGATCAACGCCCGCGCCCACTCAGGCGAATCGGGCGCCAGCGAGCGGTGCTGGCGATACGCGTGGCGCAACGCGCTGTGAACCACGCGCCCAATCTGGCTCAGCTGCAATCCCCGCTGGGGCACTCGCACCCTGAGCTGGTGGCGGAACAGGTGCTGGAACGGGCAACGGTGCAGGGTCTCCAGCTCGCTCACGCTGAACACCCGATCGATGTTCATCACGCGCTGGCGCGTGCGAGGCAGCGTGAGGCGATCCGCGGCATCGGGCATGGCGGCAGGCGCCGCCTCCAGCGCAGACGCCAGCAGGCGGTCATACGGGTGCAGCTGTTCCTCTTCAGGCGGCACCAGCTCCTCCAGCCGATAGAAGCGTGTGGTGATGGTTGACTCCGCATCTGAAGTTGATAGCAACCGCTGGAGATACGAGGACGGCAGCGTTTCGCTGTTGTCCATCGTGCGCGGGTAGCTCAGATACAGCTGTTGCGTGGCGCAGGCGACCGGCGCGCGGAACAGCAACGGCTCCAGCCGCTGGCGCTCGGAGCGCAACGGCAGAACAGGAGGTAGGGGCGACACATGCGTCGCCCCTGCAAGCTGGCTTCTAAAAAAATCACGCAGGGCGCGCCGTTCCGACTCGCGCAAAAAGGGGTCATCGGGCTGGCGACGGGGCAACACGCCCTCGATCAGCTCCATGATAAACACAATCTCCGCCTGCAGGAGCGGTACAGCTTCAAGGGGCAGCACGCGCACGCCCCTGCGACCCCACGCGTGCATATAGGTCTCCGACTGGCATATCCAGGCAAGTTGCGCGACGGCGCTGGCGGGCGACAGCGCGCGCAGAAGGGGCATATAGGCGCGGGTCAACTCCAGCAGAGCGTTCAGGGCGGTCAGATCGTTGCGGGCGGTCAAATCGGTTGCTTCGGGCGCGAGGCTCTGCGCCAGCGCGGTCAGCACGCCCACCAGATCCGCCGATGGCGAGCGCAGGCGGTCGCGCAGCTCAGCCAGCTGATCCAGCAGCGTTCGTACGGCTGGCTCCATCCCGTCGTGCTGCCGGGTCATATCCAGCCATTCGTCGGCAGGTCGCGCCTGTCGCCGCAGCTGGGTCAGGCGATAGCTCCGCTCGCGCGACCAGCCCAGATAGGGGTTCTTCAGCCATTCCAGCCAGTCCGTGCCGACGCCATCGCCCGCGAGCAGGCGCAGCGCGTCCAGCATCACCCGCACCAGCGGCGACGCGCTCAGCGGCAGGGGCGCCTCCAGCGCGAGCGGAATGCCATACCGCTCAAAAATCAGGTTCAATCGCTCCGCCACCGACGCAGGATGGCGTACCAGTATCAGCATCTGTTCAGGTGCGACGCCCCGCTGAAGATGGCTCAGCACCTGCCGTGCGACCGCCTCCGCCTCGCGCAGCGGATCCGCCGCGCTCAGGAGGGTGAGGTTCGCCGATGGCGCAGGCGACGGCTCGCCCACCTGAATCGGCGCTTCGTCGAGCAGCGGCTGGAGGCGCTCGAGCGCGATCGAGCCGTTCAGCAGCGCAAGGTTCACCTCGCAGCCCTGCCGCTCCAGCGCGCGCAGCAGCTCGATATCCACCGTACGCAGGTCGTCGAAGCCCCACAGCAGCAGTCGGGGCGGCAGGGTCGGGCGTCGTTGCCGAAGCCGTTCCCGCAATATCCAGCCGTTCGCGCCAGGGTTCGGCAGCGCACGCGCCTCCAGCACCTGCTCCCACTCGCGCCAGAGCATGCAGAGTTCGCCCGCCTTGCGCCGCCACTCATCGCGCAGCTCAGGCGCATCGAGACCCGCGATCGAATCCCACGGCGGCTGACAGATGGCATCGGCAGCCTGCTCCAGCCGTTCAGGAGTCAGCCCATCGCGGCGCCACTCCACGAAGCGTTCCATCAGCTGGCGATGGAATCGAGGCGAGCGACGCACCTCGCCGAAATAGTCCGAATCGCTCAGCATCTGCTGGCACACTTCGGCACAGGCGGTCAGATGCGCCGCTGTGATCGAATCGGGTGGCAGCTCGGCATCCAGCGAATGCCAGAGCTGATGCCAGGTGATGCTGGTAAGGTTCGGCAGGCGCACAGGCAGGTTCTCGGCGCTGGCGGGCAACACCATCAGCGGCGCCGGCTCACCCAGCATCTCCAGAGCCGTTTGCAGCAACAGACGCGACAGTGAACCAATAAACAGCTTCATGTCAGAAGTATGTGAAAATCAATGATTGCTTTTTTTTTTTCGAGAGTAGCTTAAATTTTCACAAGCCACATCGATAGCGCGCTCCAGACCAGGTGCTAAAGTTCCTACCGGTTTGCCCGTTAGGGTGGCTATCTCTTGCCAGCTGTAGCCCTGCAC
>JBBIML010000018.1:0-65279 GCA_037444405.1 Armatimonadota bacterium | reverse complement strand
CCGCCGCTCTACACCATCGCCCCTACACCGCCGCCGCGCGGCGACCCGCCATCAGCCGACGCTTGCTCTCGTAGCAATAGCGCGTGTCGGGGAACATCTTTTCGGGGTTGAGCCGATCGTGCGGGTTGAAAATCGCCTTGACGCGCTTCATGGTGTCCAGGTCGCTGGCGCTGAACATCTGGCGCATGAGGGTGCATTTTTCGGTGCCGATGCCATGTTCGCCGGTGAGGCTACCGCCCTCGCGCAGGCAGAGCGCCAGGATTGCCTCGCCTGCCTCCACCACACGCGCCACCTGCTCCGGGTCGGAGTCATCGAACAGCAGCACGGGATGGAGGTTGCCATCGCCCGCGTGGAACACATTCGCCAGCTGCAGCTGGTAGCGGGCGGCAATCTGGAACGCCTCGCGCAGCACCTGTGGCAGTCGGGAGCGCGGGATAACGCCGTCCTGCGTGACGCATGAGGGCGCGAGCCGTCCGAGTGCGCCAATCGCCTTCTTGCGGGCAGCCCATAATCGGGCGCGTTCGAGCGGCGTGCGCGCCAATCGCACCTCGCGCGCCCGATTACGCTCGCAGATTGCATGCACCCGCGCCTGCTCACCCTCCAGCTCCGCTTCCAGCCCATCCAGCTCGATCAGCAGCACCGCCTCCGCGTCCAGCGGGAAGCCGTAGCCGAACGCCGCCTCCACCGCCTGGAGCGTCAGCGCGTCCATCAACTCCAGCGCGGCAGGCACAATCCCCGCCGCGATAATGTCCGACACCGTTTGCGTGGCGTCTTCCAGCGTCTCGAACACTGCCAGCAGCGTGCGCACGCCCTGCGGGTTGGGCGTCAGGCGAGCCGTGACCTCCGTTACAATCGCGAGCGTGCCCTCACTGCCCACCATCAAGCCGACCCAATCGTAGCCGAACGGCTCATCGTCCACACCGCCCAGCTCCAGCAGCTCGCCATCGGGCAACACCACCTGCAGACCCGTCACATGGTTGACCGTCACGCCGTACTTGAGCGTGTGCGGACCGCCAGAGTTCTCGGCGACATTGCCGCCAATCGTGCATGCGCCCTGCGAGGAGGGATCCGGCGCAAAGTGGAGATTCGCCTGCTGCACGGCTCTGGTGAGCTGGATATTGACTGCGCCCGCTTGCGCGCGTAGCCGGCGGTTGCGCGTGTCCACCCATAAAATCTGCGTCATGCGCGTGGTGGCAATCACAATCCCGCCGTTCACAGCAAGCGCGCCGCCCGATAGACCCGTGCCCGCGCCACGCGGCACAATCGGCAGGTTCACCCGATTCGCATAGCGCACAATCGCCACCACCTGCTCCGTCGTCTGGGGCAGCACCACCACAGTGGGCAGCGCCTTCTCGATAGTGTAGGCGTCGCAGTCGTAGGTGCGCAGTGCGGTCGGGTCGGTGATGACCGCTTCGTTGCCCACAATCGCGCTCAAGTCGCGTGTCAGCGTCGTCAGCTGGCTCATCGTCCACCCCCTGTCAGCAGTCCGATCAGCAGCGCCAGCCCCACCAGCCCTATCGTGAGCAGGCTATAGCGGGCAGTGGGGCGATCCGCGCCCGCGACCAACCACGCCAGATGCATCAGTGCCAGCAGCGGGGTCAGCAGCAACAGCCCGACACCCACCAGAATCAGCCCGTTTTGCGCATCGTGTCGCCACAGGTGCCACAGCCAGCCGATGAGCATCACCATTGCGCTGATCAGGCTCAGCCGCCGATAGGTCTGCGCCAGACTGTTCTCCACCTCCAGCCGCACGGTAAAAAGTGTACCCGTGATGTCGCGCTGAAGCGGCGGAAGGCGCAGGTTGGGTGGGAGGGCTTGTTTCCTCATCTGAACTCTCTTCCCATCGCAAGGGGTGCGGATTCAGACACATCGGTGCGTGCATCCGCGTGTGGCTGCGGCTCGGCTGGGGCAGGCGCGCGCAGGCGATAGATTACAAAGGACGCCGTCATGCCCTTGAGCTGCACCGTTTCGGGCGGCAGGTCGGGCACAACGCCCGCTTCACGCGCGGTGCGATAGACCACCTCACTCATCACGATTTCGCCCGCCGCTGCCAGCGCCTGCAATCGCGCCGCAATCACCACCGTGCCACCCACCGCCGTGTAGTTGAACTGGTGCGGGCTGCCCAGCAGACCCAGCACCGCCTCACCAAAATGCAGTCCGATGCCGATGCCCAGCGGCGCGCCCGCCGACGAATCGACAGTGACCTGCTGGAGCGCGTGCTGCATCGCTATCGCGGCGCGCACCGAACGACAGATCAGCCCTGTGTCCGACTCCGGCTCTGGCAGCAGGTGCGCCGCGAACAGCGCCATCAGCCCGTCGCCCGTGTACTTGTCCAGAATGCCCTGATGCGCGTGGAGCGCGTCCGTGAGCGCGCTTAGATAGCGATTGAGCCGCTCAATCACCTGTTCCGGCGTGTGTGCCTCCGCGAAGCGGGTGAAGTTACGGATGTCGGCGAACAGCACTCCTACCCGACAGCGCTGACCGCCCGGGCTGAGCCGTTCCGCGATGTCCTCCAGCAGTTGCTCCGCCACTTCGGGCGCGACCAGCCGCTGCAGCAGCGCACGGTGGCGGGCACGCTCCGCGCTCTCGCTCACAAACGCCATCTGCGAGACCAGCAACACGGTCAGCGCCACGCTTAATACGGGCAGCAGCGGGTCCAGCCAGATTCGCCCCACCAGAAAGAGCGCCAGGCTGAACAGCCAGACGACCAGCGCAATCAGAATCGCGATCCACCACGCTTCGAGGGGTGTGCGGCGCAGGCACAGCGAGCCACTGATCAGCCCCAGCGCGAGCAACACCAGCCCCACCCAGCCCGCTGACAGCCCACGACCTGTGTGCCCGTCAAGCAATGAGGCGAGCTGATGCGCCATCAGCTGCTGCGCGTCCATGCGCCCTATCGGGGTCTGATACAGCTCCGGCCGCGAATATGGCAACAGCACGATGCGGTTCTCGAACAGCTGGTGCGTTGGCATCGCCTGCACATCGAAGATGCGCTCCGTCAGCAACCCGTCGCGCTCAGTGCGCCGCTGAACCAGCCAGTAGAGCGGCGGTCGGGTCAGCACGCAGGCGAGCGGCACCTGCGGAAACACCTCGCCGGGCTGGTCGCCATAGAACTCGGTCGGCACGAACCGTCCCTGCAGCCGCTCATACGCACGGCGGTCGATATGCTGGAGCGCGGCGAGCGGAGGCGCTTCGAAACGGCGACTGCGCTCCAGCACGGGCAGTGCGGGCGCGAGATAGCGCACATGCTCAAGGTTGCCGACGGCTTTGCCCGTTCGGATCAGCGACCGGGCTTCGGGCGGCAGCCGCTGGGCATTCGGCACCACCCAGACCACATTGCCCACCTCACGCGCCGCCGCCATCAGCAGGTTCAGATCACGCCGATTGCGCTGTGCCAGGCGTCGCGCAGGCTCCGAATCGACGCCGTCGGCTGTGAGCAACGGGACTGGCACCAGCAGCAGCCGCGCCCGCCACGCACGCAACTGCCGAATCGCCTGCGCCAGCACCGCGCACTCCGAACGCTTATCGATCGCCGCATAGCTCTGCTGGTCATGCTGAAGCAGCACGATACGGCTTGACGCCTGCGTTTGCCCCAGCACCAGGCTCATGCCCCTGCGTTCCTGCACCCACGGTTCGTTGCGGAACCGGATGAGCCAGATGAGGCTGTTCGCCTGCAGGGGCATCAGCACGCCCGACTGCCACACCAGCCATGTCAGCAGCCCGATAGCGGTTCCAATCGCGGCGCCACGCAAATCGAGCGTCCGTCGGCGTGCGCCGGTACCCTGCTGGATAACCAGCAGGCGTCGGAGCCAGTGGCGTGCCCACTGCCAGCTGCTATGCAGCCACCGGCCATGAACCAGCTGGCGCACGGTCAGCACGGTGAGGAGCGGCACGCCCAGCCACACCGTCAGCACCAGCATCGCGGGCATGCCCAGCAACGCCAGCAACAGCCCCACTGCCTGCCAGCCCCAGCATGCCATCAGCCCCCAGCGCGCCGCTGCCTGCTCCGCCACCGCCGATGCCGCCAGCCCCAGCCCCGCCCCGAACAGACTGACGAAAAAGCCGCAAATCAGTGATAGCCCGAAGCTGATACCCGCCATCAACAGCAGGAACGCGCCGCCGAAAGCGACCGACTCCGCTTGCGAAGCCGCATTCGCCATCCAAACAGGCATCAGGATCGCGCTCAAAAACGCGCCGATGAATGACCAGCCGAAGGCGATCGAGGCGATGGACGCCCACAGGCGCGGGCGCGTCAGGCTGACCGCCACCGCCTTCAGCCCCATCAGCGCGTTCGCCAGCACCCAGAAGGCAAACAGCGTCCAGTTAGCAGGAGTCAGCCCGCCAGTTAGCCCGGCAATCAGCGCGCTGACCAGCGCCAGCAGGGTCAGCCCGCGCCCGAAACAGCCCAGCGACCCCCACACGCCCAGCAGCCACCGCCCAACCACACGCCCGGCAGAATCCATAGCGGCACTATCTTACCTGCTCTGTTTAAAGAGCCGCGTCACCACGCTCTTCGGTGCGGATGCGGATGGCGTCTTCATACGGCGTCACGAAAATCTTGCCGTCGTCGGGCTGACCCGTGCGCGCATGGTGCAGAATGGTCTCAATCACGGGTTCGACCATTTCATCGGGCACGACCATCTCCAGGCGCAGGCGCACGGGCAGCCGAATCAGCACCTCGTCGCCGAAGGGGCTTTCGGGCGGAGAGCTGCCACAGCCGCGCACCTCGCTGACCGTCAGTCCCGTGATGCCCAGCTCACTGAGGGCGGTTTTGACCTCCTCCAGCTTGTGCGGGCGCAGAATGCAGTCCACCTTTTTCATGGCGCACGATCACCGTCGGATAAGCCAGCTCTGCGCGGGTATCGGGGTAGTCCAGCACCGCGTGCAACCCGCGGCTCTCATGTCGGCGCAGGGCACATTCGGTGATTAACCACGCGCAGGTGGCGATATTGCGCGTTTCGCTGGCGAGAACTGTTGGCGTCTGGCGACGGAACGCCTGCTCAATGCGGCGCAGGATGGTTTCAAGTTCGGCGTGTGCCTCCTGCAATCGCGCCACCGAGCGCACGATGCCCACCTTCGACTGCATCAGCTGTCGAACGCGCAGGCGCGTGTCGTTCCAGTCAAGCGGAGGTGGTGAGTCGGTTTCAGCGAGCAACTGAGCAGGGTCTGGCAGGGCGACTGGTGTGGGGCGGGGGATCGGGGGTGGCTCGTCCAGGCGCGTCATGGCGTGCTGGGCTGCTCGCTCGGCGAACACCAGCGCCTCCAGCAGCGAGTTGCTCGCCAGCCGATTCGCGCCATGCACCCCCGTGCAGGCAACCTCGCCACAGGCATAGAGCCGCCGCACCGTCGTACGACCCCATAAGTCTGTCCACACGCCCCCACACACATAGTGTGCCGCCGGCACCACCGGGATCGGCTCGCGCGTGATGTCGATGCCAGCCTGCAGGCACCGCTGATAGATGGTGGGGAACCGCTGACGGATAAAGTCGGCGTCGAGATGGGTGATGTCCAGATAGACGAACGGGTCGCCCGTCTTTTTCAGCTCGGCGTCGATGGCGCGGGCGACAATATCGCGTGGGGCTAACTCGGCGCGCGGGTCATAATCGGGCATGAATCGGTAGCCGTCGCGCCGCTTGAGGATGCCGCCCTCACCCCGCACCGCCTCCGAAATCAGGAACGCCTGCGCCTCCGGCTCAGGCACATAAAGCGTGGTGGGATGGAACTGGATGAACTCCATATTGGCGATGACGGCGCCCGCGCGCCAGCCCATCGCGATGCCGTCGCCAGTGGCAATCGCAGGGTTGCTCATGTGCAGATAGACCGTCCCGCAGCCGCCCGTCGCCAGCAGCACTGCCTTCGCCCGAATCTCAAATAGATCACCAGTCAGGGTATCCAGCACCTGCACGCCGACGCAGGCGTCGCCCTCTATTATCAAATCCAGCACGAAATAATGCTCCAGCAGGGTGACGGAGGGCAGGGGTCGCACGGCGCGCAGCAGCGTGCGCTCGATCTCGGCGCCGGTATGGTCGGCGGCATGCACGATTCGGTTGCGCGAGTGCCCGCCTTCGCGTCCCAGCGCGAGCGTGCCGTCCGGATTGGTATCGAATTCTGCGCCCAGCTCGACGAGCCACTGTACCATGCGGGGGGCGTTACGGGTCAACACCTCCACCGCTTCCGGGTCGCATAGCCCCGCGCCCGCCACGAGCGTGTCCTGCATGTGCAGTTCCCACGAGTCGTCGGCGCCGAGCGCGGCAGCGATACCGCCCTGTGCGTAGTTGGTGTTCGATTCGGAGCGCTGTTTTTTGGTGATGACGGCGACGGAGCCGCTTGGGGCGACATTCAGGGCGAAGGTCAGTCCTGCGATGCCGCTGCCCAGCACGAGGTAGTCGTACTCCATGCTCTGGCTCCCTACCGGCGTGCGCCCGTCTGCTTGCGGGTGGTGCGCGTGCGTCTGCTGTTCGCTGCCCGCTGATTACTCACGCACCCGTCAGTTAGTGCGTGTTCTGTGTCGCGCTCCCACGGGGACGGTTCCTGCGCCAGATGGTACGACAGCACCGCCAGCTCCTGCAGGAACGAGACATTGCGCACATGCACATGAGGGGGCACTTTGAGGCTGGTGGGCGCGAAGTTCAAAATCGCGCGAATGCCTGCCTCCACCAGCTGGTCAGCGACCTCCTGCGCTGCGCTGGCGGGCACGGCGATAATCGCGATCTGCGCCCCAATCTGCGCGTTCACCTCTTTGAGCCGGGCGATGTCTTCAATGATCAGCTCGCCGAACGGTCGTCCAATCTTGACGAAGTTGTTATCGAACACGGCGGCGATGCGGAATCGGTGGGCGCGGAAGTTGGGGTAGCCGACCAGCGCCGCGCCCAGATTGCCCGCGCCCACCAGCAGCATCGGTTGCTCCCGATCCAGGCGCAGAATGCGCTCGATGCACTCAATGAGTTGCTGCGTGGAATAGCCGACGCCGGGCTTGCCGAACTCGCCGAAGTAGGAGAGGTCTTTACGGAACTGGGCGGCGCTGATGCCGCAGAACCGCTCGATGTCGCGTGACGAAAGCGTTTCCAGCCCCGCCTCGCGCGCATCGAGCAGCACTCGCAGGTAGGTGGCGAGTCGTTCTAAGGTCGGTGTCGGCACGCGCGTCTCGGTCATCATCGCTACTGAATCTCACCGATTTCGGCGAGCGCTTCTTCGAGTTCCAGCCCTTTGCTGCGACGCAGGTCCTCGATGCGTTCGCCGATCTGGCGCAGTTTGCGCATGGCACGCAGTTCGAGCTGGCGCACGCGCTCGCGGGTGATGCCCAGCGCGGCGCCGACCTCTTCGAGCGTGCGCTGATGCCCGTCGTCCAGCCCGAAGCGCAGGCGCACCACCTCGCGCTCCTTCGGCTGCAGCTTCTGGAGGATCATTTCGATCTGCTCGCGCAGGATGAGCCGCTCCAGCGCGTCGGCGGGTGTGGGTATGTCCTGCGACGGGATGAACTCGCCGAGTGTGGCGTTCTCCCGTTCGCCGACGGGGCTTTCGATGGAGATTGGCTCAATCGATGCGCGCCGCATCTCGCGCACGCGCTCGGGCGTGATGTGCCGCTTCACTTTAGGCATGTGGCGCCGAATCTCCTCTTCGGTCGGCATGCGCCCCAGCATCTGCAGCAGCTCCTGCGCCGCCCGCTCACGCGCAATCTCTTCGGCAATCTCCTCGTCGGTCGGCTCCCGCTGCAGAATCTGTTGCAGTCGCTGCTCCGTCTTGATGACGCGGTTAATCAGCTCCGCCACATAGACGGGGATTCGGATGGTGCGCCCGTGATTGATGATGGCACGGGCAATCGCGCGGCGAATCCACCAGGTGGCGTAGGTGCTGAAGCGGAAGCCGCGGTTCGGGTCGAACTTCTCGACGGCGCGAATCAGTCCCAGATTACCTTCCTGAATCAGGTCTGCGATTGACATCCCCCGTGCGCCATATCGCTTGGCGACGCTGACCACCAGCCGCAGGTTGGACTCGATGAGCTTGCGTTTGGCTTCGTCCGCCTCTTCCATGCGGAAGGCAAGCTCGTAGGGCGGCAGTCCTGCTGCCTGCGCCCACTCTTCCTCGCTGATCTGCTCGGGTGGCACTTTGCGCTTTTCAGCAAGTTCGCGTCGGATGCGCAGCAGGCGCTCGCCCTCCTGCACCTGCTGGGCGTAATGAATCTCCTCCTCTGGGGTCAGCAGCTGCGAGCGGCGGCTCTGGAGCATCCAGAGCTCCACATCGACGCTGTCGTCCTCATGCGGGGTCTCCTCGTCCACGCCACCCCAGAAATCGGGTTCCTCGTCCAGCTCTTCGTCGACCCCGATGCCAGCCAGCCCGATGGAGGTCAGTTCCTCATCAATCGGTTCGACCTCCTCCAGGCTCAGGCTCTCATCTTCCAGCTCGAGCGGGTCGGGATAGGGCATCTCATGCCCCGTCCGCCCCACACGGGCAACCGCCTGCGATTCTACGAGCATTTCGGTTTCCTCATCCAATATCGGCAATTGACATCACCTCCTGACCAGTGGCGCCATTTTGTGACCGATTTCACAATTAATGCCGCGCCTGTCCGTCGCCTGCGTCCCAATTAAGACGCTCCTTCGATAGATACGGCACGCGCTGCCAGCAAGTTCCTGCGTCGTCCTATCTATTATATCACAGTTCGACGCGGATGGGTTCACCGCCGTGCCGTTAAATTTTTCACGAACGGCGCGCATGTCCCTGCCGTTTATAAAATACGACGCCCTTTGCAGGAATCCTGCTTTCTGGAGCGGATTTGTTCGCCCCCTTGACACGGCTGTCCGAAATGGAGTATAATTCGCTGTGGAAAATGGTTATCCAGACGGAGGTGATGGCGATGAATCCCCTCATAGAGGGGCTGAAGCGGGCGGGGCTGCGCCTGACACCCCAGCGCGTGGCTATCTGCCGCCTGCTTACCGAAAGCAAAGACCATCCGACAGCCTCGATGATCTATCACGCGCTGCTGCCCCAGTTCCCCACGCTCAGCCTGGCGACCGTCTACAAGACGCTCGATGTGCTGAAGCAGCTGGGGCTGGTGCATACGCTGGGTGATGCGGGCGACGGCAGCGAACACTTCGACGCCGATCTCACTCCGCACATCAATCTGGTTTGCATGCGTTGCCATCATGTGAGCGATTATGAAGATGAGGCTATCGAACAGGTGGGTCAGCGTGTGGCGGCGCGCTCGGGCTACGAGATTCAGGGCGCGCGAATCGTCTACTACGGGCTGTGCCCCCGCTGCCGCAACGGTGAGCGCACAGCTATGGAACAATCGAACGGAGGTACGCGGTGAACCCGATTCGATGGTGGCAGAAACGCCGGGCGGAGTCGGACTCCTGCTCCGACGAGATGGCGCGGCTGCTGGCGCATCAACCCGCCCTGCAGCGCATCCGCTACGACTATCAGCAGGATAAGGTGGAGGTCGAATATGACGGCGACCGCCTGCGCGCGGACGAGGCGCAGCGGAGCGTGGAGCCGCTGATACAGGCGCTGGGCGAGCGCGTGCCGACCTGCGCCCTGCGCGACCCACAAGGTGGCGTCTGCGAGGAGTGCCCCAGTGTGCAACAGCACGGCAAGCAGTGGCGACTGAACGGTTCCATCTATCACGCCTCGTTCGACGGGCGCGTGCTGACCGTCGAGCGAACCGATTCCACGCCTGCCGCAGGACGACTTGTGCGCCGCGTAAAACCCGCCGAGCCGTCCGCCCCACGCTGGCGCACGCGCGCCTTCTGGGAGCCAGCACTGACCGCCATCAACCTGCTGATGCTCATTCTGGGCGGGCTGGCAAGTCGAGCGGATGCATCGGCGCTTGCCACGATCGCCTATGGGATTGCCTATCTCGCTGGCGGCTCCTTCGGCACGCTGGACGGCTGGAAAACCCTGCGCGAGCGGCGTCTGGATGTGAACCTGCTGATGTTGCTGGCAGCGATTGGCGCCGCGCTGGTGGGCGAAGCCGCCGAAGGCGCCACTCTGCTGTTCCTCTTCTCACTTTCGAACACCCTGCAAAATTACGCGCTGATGCGCAGTCGGCAGGCGGTGCGGGCACTGATGGCGCTCCAGCCCGATTTAGCCACACGGCTCACCGATGAGGGCGAGCAGGTCGTGCCCGCCGAAGAGCTGCAACGGGGCGAGCGCGTGCTGGTGCGACCTGGCGAGCGAATCCCGACCGATGGCATCGTGTTGCGCGGCGAATCGCATGTGGATCAGTCGCCCATCACGGGCGAATCGGTGCCCGTCGCTAAAACCGCTGGCTCGCAGGTGTTCGCGGGCACGATTAACACCAGCGGCATCCTGGAGATTGAGGTTCAGCATCCTGTAAGCGAGACCCTGCTCCAGCGCATCTTGCGATTGGTGGAGGAGGCGCAGGAGCAGAAGGCGCGCTCGCAGCGATGGCTGGAACAGTTCGAGCAGCGCTACGCACTAACAGTGCTGGGCGGCGCCGCGCTCGTCGCGCTGGGGCTGCCCTTGCTCGGCTGGGCGTTCGCCGACGCCTTCTATCGCGCCATGACGCTGCTCGTCGTCGCCTCGCCCTGCGCACTGGTCATCAGCACGCCTGCCACCCTGCTCTCCGCCATCGCCAACGCTGCCCGACGCGGCATCTTATTCAAAGGCGGCGAACCCATCGAACGGCTGGCAAGCGTGCAGGCGATAGCCATCGACAAAACAGGCACGCTCACCGAGGGCAAACTGGTGTTCACCGACCTGATGCCGATAGGCGACACGCCCGAATCGGAGCTGTGGCAGAGCATCGCCGATGTAGAATCGCTCTCGGAGCATCCGATTGCGCAGGCGCTGGTGCAGGCGGCGCAGGCGCGCGGCTACCAGCCTCAGCCGGTGGAGGCATTCGAGGCGTTGCCTGGCAGGGGCGTGCGAGCGATTCGAGGCGAGAGGGCGATTCTGATTGGCAACCTGCGCTTGTTTGAGGAAGTGCCTTCTGAAGCGCGTCGGCTCATCCAGACCCTGCGCGACGCGGGCAAGACGGCGGTGCTGATTGCCTGTACGCCTGCTGACCAGCCTGACGCGTCCATTCGCCCGCTGGGGGTGGCAGCGGTCGCCGATCAAGTGCGCCCCGATGCGGCGCCCGCCGTGCAACAACTGAAAGCGCTTGGAATACCCTGTATCGCGATGCTCACGGGTGATGCGGAGCCGATTGCGCGCGCCGTCGCCCGGCAAACGGGCATCGAGCGGGTCTACGCCGACCTTCTGCCCGATGAGAAACTGCAGGTGCTGAAACGCCTGGCGCAGGAGTGCGGCGCGGTGGCGATGGTCGGCGACGGCGTGAACGACGCGCCCGCCTTAGCCGCCGCTGAGGTGGGCATCGCGATGGGCGCGGGCACCGATGCCGCCCTCGAAACCGCCGATGTCGCCCTCGTGGGCAACGATTTGAATAATCTCCCATACGCCGTCGCGCTCAGTCGCCACGCGATGCGAATCCTCAAGCAGAATATCGTCTTCGCGACGGCGGTGATCGTGCTGCTGATTGTGCTGACCTTCGTGGCGGGACTGCGCCTGCCGCTCGGTGTGATCGGGCACGAGGGCAGCACGCTGCTGGTGGTGCTAAACGGCTTGCGCCTGCTCGCCTTCCGCCACCGATAAAAAATAGCGCTGCTGAAGCCAATCTTCAGCAGCGCTGAACCTCCAGCGAGCGCTTCAATGTGCAACGGCAGGCGCACTCAGGTCGCTCTTGTCGTCGGGCAGCGGCGGCTCGCCCTTCACGAACACAATCTCGCCCGCGTCGTTGAGCCGTGCGATAATCGTGTCGCCCTCTTCGAACCGACCCAGCAGCAGCTGCTCGGAGAGCGGGTCTTCAATCATCTGCTGAACCACACGCCGCAGCGGGCGCGCGCCGAAGTTCGGGTCATAGCCCTTCTCGGCAAGCAGCTCTTTGACCGCCGGCTCCAGAATGAGCTGCATCCGGTGGGTGCGCAGCTGCTCCTGAACCCGCCCGACCATCAGATCCACAATCTGCAGAATCTCCTCGCGCGTGAGCGGATGGAACACAATCACCTCATCCACGCGGTTGAGGAACTCCGGGCGGAACAGCTTTTTCATTTCGTCCAGAATGCGGTTGCGCATCGCTTCATAGGCGCGCGGGTCTTCAGGTGAGGTGCGGCTCTTGCGGAAGCCGACACCACCCTCTTCCATGATGGAGCGCACACCCACATTGCTGGTCATGATGATAATCGTGTTGCGGAAGTCGACCGTGTGCCCCTGCGAGTCGGTCAGTCGCCCGTCCTCCATCACCTGCAGCAGCAGGTTGAACACATCGGGATGCGCCTTCTCGATCTCGTCCAGCAGCACCACGCTGTAGGGCTGGCGGCGTACCGCCTCGGTCAGCACGCCCCCCTCCTCGTAGCCGACATAGCCGGGCGGTGCGCCGATCAGGCGCGACACATTGAACCGCTCCATGTACTCGCTCATGTCGATGCGGATGAGGTTGTTCTCGTTATCGAACAGGTAGGCGGCGAGTGCGCGCGCCAGCTCGGTCTTGCCGACGCCGGTGGGTCCGAGGAAGATGAAGGTGCCCATCGGGCGCTTCGGGTCTTTGAGACCGGAGCGGGCGCGGCGCAGGGCGCGTGCCACCGCTGACACCGCCTCATGCTGACCAATCACGCGCTTGTGCAGCTCCTCTTCGATGCGCAGCAGCTTCTCGGTCTCGCCCTCCACCAGGCGGGCAACCGGGATGCCGGTCCAGCTCTGCACAATCTGCGCCACATCGTGTTCGGTCACCAGCGTGGTCATCTCGTGGCGCTGGGCTTCCCATTCCTCTTCCATACGGTCAATCTCGGCTAACAGCTCGCGCCGACGCTCCTCCAGCTCCTCCGCCTGCTCGTACTTGCCCTGCTGTTTGAGGCTCTGGATGTCCTTATCGAGCATTTCAAGCTTGCCTTTGGCGCGGCGCAGCTCCAGCGGCGGCAGCGATTGCTGAAGGCGCACGCGCGAGGAGGCTTCGTCTATCAGGTCGATTGCCTTGTCGGGCAGGAATCGGTCGTTGATGTAGCGCGAGGAGAGCCGCACGGCGGCTTCAATCGCGCTATCGGTGATAATCACGCGGTGGTGCGATTCGTAGCGGTCGCGCAGACCCTTGAGAATCTCGATTGCCTCTTCGGGGGTTGGCTCGCGCACCTGCACGGGCTGGAATCGTCGCTCCAGCGCGGCGTCCCGCTCGATATATTTGCGATATTCGTCCATCGTGGTGGCGCCGATGCACTGCAGTTCGCCACGTGCGAGGGCGGGCTTCATGATGTTGGAGGCGTCGATGGCGCCTTCGGCGGCGCCTGCGCCCACGAGCGTGTGCAGCTCATCCACAAACAGCACCACTTCGCCCTGTGCCTTGCGCACCTCTTCCAGCACACGCTTCATGCGCTCTTCGAACTCGCCGCGATATTTGGTGCCAGCGACCAGCCCCGCCAGATCGAGCGACACGATGCGCTTGTTTTTGAGCGCGTCGGGCACATCGCCCTGCACGATGCGCTGTGCCAGCCCTTCCACGATTGCCGTCTTGCCGACGCCGGGCGGGCCGACCAGCACGGGATTGTTTTTGGTGCGGCGTGCCAGAATCTGCATGACGCGCTCCACTTCGGTATGGCGTCCAATCACGGGGTCCAGCTTGCCCTGTCGGGCGAGTTCGGTCAGGTCGCGCCCGAACTCATCGAGGGTGGGTGTTCGGGAGCGTTGTGCGCGTGGTGTCGGCGCGGAGTGCCCCTCGTGGTCCTGCAGCTGGAGCACTTCACGGCGGGCACGCTCCAGATCGACGCCTAACTTATGCAGCACGCGCGCCGCCAGCCCCTCACCTTCGCGAATCAGCCCCAGCAGCAGATGCTCCGTGCCGATGTAGTTGTTGTTCAGCTGGCGTGCCTCATCGTAGGCAAGGTCAATCACGCGCTTGGCGCGCGCCGTCAGCTGCATCTCCTGCCCCAGTCGGGCGTCGCCGCGCGGCGCGTAGCGCTCAATCTCGGCGCGAATGCGCTGCGGGCTAACGCCCAGCCGGTCGAGGATGCGGGCAGCAACGCTGTCCGTCTCGCGGATAAGTCCCAGCAGCAGGTGTTCGGTGCTGACCTGCGATTCGCCCAGCCGCTGCGCTTCCTCCTGCGCGTAGAAGATGACCTTCCGCGCGCGCTCCGTAAATCGCTGCCACATCATTCTCGACCCTCCATCGCGGCACAACCGCCGTTCTGATAGATTATTTCCATACGACCTCCGCTATTTTCTCTGGGGAATCGGCTCCCATGCCCTATTATCGGGAAAGTGCCTGCATGGGTTCCCTCCCCACCTATATTGTAGCACATGGCGGGGCTAAAAATCAAGGGGCGTCCACTCCCTTTGAGGCACTTAAGCAGGGTTCGCCGTCGCTCCTGCGAACCGAAATCCTCGCAGGAGGTACTGACATGTCGAACGGAAGCAGCCCGAATGTTAAGTTTTTAATTCGCGCGACTGCAACTCTGATACTGGTGCTGGGTATTTTGAGCTTGGTCTGCTGCAATCTTCTTGGACCCGTGGCATGGAGTATGGGCAACAATGCGTTGCGCGAGATCGATGCGGGAATCGGCAACCCCATCGATCGAGGGCTGGTCGTTGCAGGTCGCATTCTGGGAATCATCGCCACCGTGTTGATGATTCTGCACCTCGTCGTTTCTGGAGCGCTGCTCATGCTCGTTATGCTGAGAGAGATGGCAGGGGGTTCACCGTAGTGCGGGTAAGGTTCCGCTTGCCATCTGATCTTCCCTGTCCGAAAGGCAGTACACCTCTTTGCAGGGGGTATTCTATTGGGTCAGGATGGATACGGCACGGGAGCGGTTGCCGGCGGAGGTGCGCGCGCTGTGGGTGGTGCGCACCTCGATGGTTTCACCGCAGGCGATTGAGCGCGTGGTGGAGCTATCGCGGGCGTACGGGTTCAACACGCTGTTGGTGCAGGTGCGCGGGCGGGGCGACGCCTACTATCGCTCCAGCTACGAGCCGCGCGCGGAGGCGCTGGCGAACCAGCCCGCCAGCTTCGACCCGCTCGGCTACCTGCTGGAGCGGGCGCGGGCGGCGGGGCTGATGGTGCATGCGTGGCTGAATGTCTATTATGTCTGGAGCCGCCCGCAGCCGCCGCGCAGCCCCCTGCATGTGGTCAGCCGCGCGAGCCGCTGGATCGCCCGCGACGGACGCAACCGCTATCAGATGACCACCGCAGGGCGCGTGGAGGGCGTCTACCTGTGCCCCAGCAATCCCGAGGTGCGGGCGCACCTGCTCCAAGTGTTCGCCGAGGTTGCCCGCAACTACCCCGCGCTGGACGGCATCCATCTCGACTATGTACGCTACCCTTATGAGGGCTACTGCTATTGCGAAGGTTGTCGCGCCCGGTTCCGCGCCTCGATCGCCCCGCAGGTGAGTGAGCAGCGACGGCGCGAGTTAGACCGCAAGGCGCTGCGCAATCCGCTGGCGTGGACGCAGGCGTTCCCCGCCGAGTGGAACGACTGGCGCCGCGAGCAGGTGGACGCCTTCGTGAAAGCCTTCGCCCAGCAAACCCGCCGAATCAATCCCAGCCTGATTCTGTCGGCGGCGGTCTATCCCAACCCGCTCAGCGCGTATCGGCGCAAACTGCAGAACTGGACGCTCTGGCTGCGCCGCGACTGGCTGGACACCGTGCTGCCGATGGCGTATGACACCGACACGGGCGTGGTCATCCGCCAGATAGAGCTGGCGTTGCAGGCGGCGGCAGGTCGCCCCGTGATTGGGGGCATCGGCGCGTGGCGAATCACACCCGAAAGCACCATCAACAAAATCCGCGCCATGCGACGGCTCGGCACACGCGGATTCTGCCTCTTCTCCTACGATGTTATCACCCGCTACGGCGCCAGCGAGAACTATCTGAGCCAGATTGCTTCGGTGGTGAACGACTCAAACCACGCCTGAACGGTAAGGTATACTATGCCCGATGAGTTCGAATCAAAAGCTCCGCCGAAACGGGCGGCGTTTTTGAGGCGACAGGGAGGTATCGCACCTTGCAAGTCAGGATGGCAGATTTAGGCAGTCAGTACCGCCGGATTCAGGCGGAAGTGGAGCCGTTGCTCCACGCGGTGCTGGAGAGCGGGCGCTATGTGCTGGGCGAGCATGTGCATGCGCTGGAGCAGGAGATTGCCACGCTCTGCCACGCGCCTTATGCCGTCGGGGTGAACTCGGGCACGGACGCCATCAAGCTCACCCTGCGAGCGATCGGCATCGCATCCGGCGACGAGGTCATCACCACGCCCTTCACCTTCGTCTCCACAGCCGAAGTGGTGGTGCTGCTGGGCGCACGACCCGTTTTCGTGGATATCGATCCCCTCACCTACAACCTTGACCCTGACCAGGTGGAACGCGCGATCACGCCGCGCACGCGCGCCATCCTGCCCGTTGATCTGTACGGTCAATCGGCGGAGATGCAGGCGCTGCGTGAGATCGCCGATCGGCATGGGCTGTGGCTGATCGAAGACGCGGCGCAGGCAATCGGCGCGACCCATCACGGTCAGCCGATAGGCACCTTCGCGCATGCCGCCACGCTCAGCTTCTTCCCCACCAAGAACATCGGCGGCGCGGGCGACGGCGGCATGGTCATCACCCATGATGAAACCATCGCCCGCAAGGTGCGCAGCCTGCGCGTGCATGGCATGAACGGCGGCTACTACTACGAAGACATCGGCTACACCAGCCGACTGGACGAGCTGCAGGCGGTGATCCTGCGCGTGAAACTGCGCCACCTGAACGACTGGACCGACCGCCGCCGCTATCATGCCGCACTCTATCGCGCGCTGTTAGAGGACACCGATATCGGGCTGCCCTTCGCTGCACCTTATAACTACCATGTCTATCACCAGTTCACCATTCGCCATGCGCGGCGCGACCAGCTGCGCGAACATCTGCGCGAACGGGGTATCGAGAGCGCGGTCTACTACCCGTTGCCGCTGCACCTTCAGCCCGCCTATCGCTTCCTGGGCTATGAGGCGGGCGCGTTCCCGCACGCCGAGCGCGCCGCGCAGGAAGTGCTGTCCATCCCCATCCACTCCGAACTCACCGAAGACCAGATCGCCTTCGTTGCGGAGGCGATTCGCGACTTTGTGCAGGCGGAGGTTGCTGTGCGATGAAAGCGATGATTCTGGCGGCGGGCGTCGGCTCGCGGCTCGACCCGCTCACTCGCGCCATCCCCAAGCCGATGGTGCCCATCGTGAACCGACCCGTGATGGAGCATCTGGTCAACCTGCTCAAAAAGCACGGCTTCACCGACATCATGGTGAACCTGTACTATCTGGGCGAGCAGATCAAAGCCTACTTTGGCGACGGCTCACGCTGGGGCGTGCGAATCCACTACTCGGAAGAGGAGCAGCTCTGGGGCGACGCGGGCAGCGTCAAACGCTGTGAGGCGTTTTTCGACGACACCCTGATCGTGATTGGTGGCGACGACCTGACCGATTTAGACCTTACGCGCCTGGTGCGCTTCCACAAAGAGAAGCGCGCCCTCTGCACGATTGCCCTCTCGCTGGTGGAAGACCCATCGGAGTACGGCATCGCTCTGCTGAACGAGCGGGGGCGCATCACCCGCTTTCTGGAGAAGCCCCGAGGCGAGATGATTTTCTCCAACGCCGCCAACATCGGCATCTATGTGCTGGAGCCAGAGGCGCTGGAGCTGATCCCCAAGGGTAAGCCATACGGCTTTGGCGCGAACCTGCTGCCGCTCCTTATCGAGCGCAGACTGCCCCTGTACGGCTTCCTCACCTCCAGCTACTGGAAGGATGTGGGCAACCTGAAGACCTATCAGCAGGCGCACTGGGACGCGCTCGCGGGGCGCGTGAACCTGCAGATGCCCTACCCCGAACGCCGCAAATATGTGTGGATTGGCGACGAGGTTCAAATCGCTAAAGATGCGGAGGTGGGCTATCCCGTCGTGATTGGCTCCGGCACCCGCATCGAATCGGGCGCGCGCGTGCTGGAAAACTGCGTGCTGGGCGAAAACTGCATTGTGGAAGCGGGCGCGGTGGTGCAGGAGAGCATTCTGTGGGATGGCGCGGTGGTGATGCGCGACACGATGCTGGTGCGCTGCGTCGTCGGACGCAACTGCAAGGTGAAATCGAATGTCGCCATCTTCGACGGCGTGATCGTCGATGCAAAACCACGCGGCAATAGCTAAACGCTTCTGGATAGCTGCTCGACTGAGGATGGCTGGGGAGGAACGCTGGACAGCCTCTCACTCTTCGCCTTCGAAGAGAGTGCGCACAGGTATCTCCAGCGTCGGCTCAAACAGCGGACACACCACCTCCTCCAGACCATAATACCGCAGCCAGCGATACCGCGCATTGAACGCTGTCCCCTCCGCCGGCGACACCGGCTCCCGATACACCTCCAGACACCGCTCCACCAGGTTCACTATCCAGTATTCGGGTATCCCTGCCGAGGCATATAAACTCATCTTCTCGGTGCGGTCGTATTCCAGCGAGGTGTCGGCAATCTCGATCACCAGCAGTGCGGTGGTGGGATGCTGCTGGCGGTAATCGCTGGGCTTGCCCGGCACAATCGCAATATCGGGAAACGGCTCGCTACCCCCCAAACGCAGGGGATTCTGAACCCGCATGTAGTATGGCTTTCGGGGCAAGCGCTGCCCGATGCTCAGCATTGCCTGATCCACCGTGCTTCCATGCTCAGGACCGGCGGGTGCCATCTGGACGATTTCTCCTCCGATCAGTTCCACGCGTTGGTCGCGAAATAGCTCCAGCGCCCCCAGCTGCTCAAACTGTTCGGGCGTAAACCGATAGCGCTGCACGCCCAGCGAAACCGCTTCCGCAGGCTGAAGCGCACCGGAACGCTTGCGCGGGTGAGTTCGAATCTTGGTCGCCATCCGCTCACCACCTATTCCCGGGGCTAAGCCGCGCAGTAGCCCCCACCCGTTCCTCGTAGACTTCAGGCATCACCAGTATTGTACCCCCTCTCCCACACTGTGGGAGAGGGGGCAGGGATGAGGGTCAACTCCGAATCACGGATTCACGCGGTAGATATCGAGGCGGTCGTCACCGGCAACGAAGTTCGCCTCGATAACGAACAGGTAGCGGGCAGTGGGGCTGGAACCGAAGTTGAACAGCACCGTGAGCAGATCAGCATCGTCCACCACGCCGTCGCCGTTCACATCTTCGGCTAAATCGGCTCCTGTCTGCCCGAAGGCGAACAGCACCGCCAGCAGGTCGGCATCGTCCACGATGCCGTCCACATTCACATCACCCGCCGATGGGTCGGGACCATCGCCGAAGGTGAAGTTAAGCACATCGCGGGCGAACGGGTTCGGCGTCGTGCCATCGGGCAGCGGCTCGTCGCCTGTCAGCTCCAGATAGGGCGTCCAGCTGGCGCCGCTGCCCCGATACACGAAGACCTTTTTATAGGTGTTGTTGCCATCGCGTCGGTTGAACAGCAGCAGGTCGCCAGAAGGGGTCGGCAGGTACAGCACATTAATCTGCACCTGAAACGCGCTATCTGTGGAGAAGTCGAGCATGAGATCAGCCCGGTTGTTCGCCACACTATTGGCGCCCGTGCGCTGGGCATACCAGACGCTGTTGTCCACTCGCAGGTAGGCGTCCCCGTTCGGCGCAAAGCTGATATCGCGCATGCCAGTAGTGGTGGTGTTGTCGGGGCGCGTGGGCACGCACAGCAGGTTCGGGGCAGCCGCCCCACTCACAAAGTCGCGCCGGAAGATGATCCCGCGCCCGCGCGCCAGAATCGCCAGCGTCTCGCCACTGCCCTGATAGCCCGGATCAATCGACACGCACTCCATGCGCGTGGTTGTGCCGGGCGTCAAATCGGATGGCATCACCACGCCCGTGCCGTTCCACTGGCTGTCCCAGGCACCAGTGGTCGCATCGAATCGACGGACGCCCGTTCGGGCTGGGTCGCCACTGCCATCACCCAACCCCGTGCCCAGATAGAGGTAGCCGTCTTTATAGACGACATACGACACGCGGCTCTGTGCCGCCTGAGTGAGCGAGATGAGCGGGATATAGTTCCAGCTGGCAGCGGGTAGCAACACATTCTCGATCTTGAGAACGCCAACAGGCACAGGGTCTGTTGTGGTGGCGACCGAGAAACCCGCCACATAGAGGTTGCGCCCGTCGAAAGCGACATCCGACACCGTGTCGCCCTGCGGACCGCCCGCGGTGAAGTAGCTCGACAGATCGACCGACTTCAGATGCGTGAAGGTCTGCGCCCATAGTGCGCTCCCGCCAATGCTGAGCGCCAGAAGCCCTGCAACCGTTCCAATCCTCATCATCGATAGCCTCCTTTCCAAGGGTAGTTCCATTATACCCCATCTTTACAGGGTTTTGCAAGGGGGTCCTTCCCTCTCAGCGTGCCCGATAGATGAGCATCAGATCAAGCGTCATGGAGACCGCCCAGTGCGCCCAGAAGCACGGCAGGAACGATTTGACGCGCAACGCGACCCAGCTTAGAATCAGCGCAGCAACGAAGGAGCTTATCAGCTCCGGGATGGGCTTGCTGATGTGCATCACGCCGAACGCGACCGCCTGCAGCCCCACACCCCACCAGCCCAACCAGCGGTACAGCCCAAAAGTGAGAAAGCCTCGAAAGAAGAACTCCCAGCAGAAGAGGTAGTAGCCGTACGCCAGCTCGAAGTAGATGGCGTAGGCAGTATCGGTCAGCACGCGCTTATCCAGCGGGTAGTAGCTCTGGAAGTCGGGTCGTGCCGAGGCGAACCACAGCACAACCGTCATCGGCAGGTACATCAGCAGGGCGAACAGGGCGCCGCGTGCGCCGTCGCCGCGCGCCAGCCCATACTGGCTCAGCTCGCCCTTGCCCACAAAGGCGATGATCAGCACCGGCAGCCACAGCAGCAGCGCACTGTTCACCACGAAATACTCCTCCCAGCTGCGCAGGGGCGCGTTCGCACGCTCCAGACCCAGCCAGTGCAGGGCGTACACAGTGTACGGCTGGCGATTGTAGAAAAAGAGGAACGCCAGAATCAGCGCGCCTAACAGCGCGACCCACCACTCACCGCGTCGATGGCTCATTCGTCCACTCGATAGCGAATCGCGTACACGCGCTGTTTGCCGTCGTAGCCGCCAATCACGGCGAGCTTGCCGATGCGTTGCTGGGGGTTCGGGTCGCGCGCCCACAGAATGGGCTTGCCGTCGAACAGCGCCCACACCTGCCCGTCGCGCCGCGTGAGCTGGAGCCGATGGCGACCGGGCGACATCATCACCTCGCTGTCGCCCTCTTCGCGTCCGAACAGGCGGAAGCGGGTGATGGTGTTGCCGTAGCCGCCTACGAACACCACATAGTCGCGCCCCGCATTCATCTCAGCGGTGGTGGGCAAAAAGGCTGCCAGAATACCGTCCTGCCGGGCTTCGAACTCCATCCAGAGGTCGAAGGCGCGCGCATTCAGACCCTCAATCAGCAGGAGCGATTCGGGATGCCCGTCATAGACCCATGCGCCGTTCTCGGTGCGCCAGCCCTCGCCGATTTTCAGCTCGCCGGGGTTGCTGGGCGTGAAGGTGCGGGTTGCCCGCTCTGGCGTGAGTTCAGCGGGCGCGCTGGCAGGCGGTGGCAGCGTGCCCACCGGCTCCAGCATGCGACAGTAGAACAGGTCATACGGCTCGTACAGCGAGTAGCCTCTGCCCCGGCTGTCCCACACATCGATGGCGATGCCGACCTCACGCCCGCCACGCCACCAGTACCATTTGCCCTCGCCGCCGTTGGGCAGGCTGAACTCGATGATCGTGGTGCGGTCGCGCTGGCGCGTGGCTTTCCACTGGATGCCCGGTGCGCCCCAGCCTGTGGGGCGCAGCTCGACCTGCGAGCCGTTCAGCACTTCGAAGCCGACCACGCCCTCGCCCGAGAACACGCCGCGCCCTTCGCCGTCCAGCACCACATAGAGTCGGCTCCAGTCGCCCGTGATGCGGAAACAGCCGTAATAGGCGTCATCATCGTGCGCATGCTTGAAGGTGAGTTTTAGGTTTTCTCCTTGCCATAATCGTTCGCCAGCGGGTGGAAGTGCCGTCCACTCGTCGTCGACGCCGTCAATGGTGGCACGCATGTAGCTTACAAATGGCTGCCACGGATAGAGCGGATAGGGGTCTATCGCGTCGGGCAGACCGTCGCGGTCGCTGTCGGGGCGGCGTGGGTCGGGGCGGTACGCCTGAAACGGCGGCTTGTTGAGGCTGAACTGCAGGGGCGCAGGCGCCCAGCTGCTGAGCATCGCCTTGCGCAGGTCGTTCAGCCGCCCGTCGGTCATCGCGCGGCGCGGATCCGTGCCGAACCGCTTCTCATCCAGCGGCAGGCGCGGGTCGTTATCGGGAAAGCCGTCGCCATCCGAATCGCGCACGGTAATCACCTCGCCGAAATAGAAACGCAGCCACTGCGCGTCGGTCAGCGTCCGATCCCAGTACGCCATCACATTCCAGTGTTCGCCGTGCCGCCCCGCCGTGTTCCACGGGTTCATCGCGATGGAGCCGTCGGGGTTGGTTCGCCGATAGCGTGGTTCAGGATGATTGAACACGATGCGGTCATCTTCACGGTTGTTGAGCGAGAACGCGCTGTACGATTCCAGCTGGTGATGGAACTCGTGCGTGACGAGCCACGCGGTGTCGCCGCCGCCCAGAAACTGCGAGCGGGCGGGGATGCCATCGGGGAAGCCGTCCACGCCGAAGGTTCCGCCCCCACTGGCATAAAAAACCCACTCGCGCTTTTGAGCATCCCAGCGACGCGGAAACGCCTGCTCGATCTGACCCGCATAGGGCATCTCCTCGTAGACAGGCTGATGATTGATGCGCTGGGGATCGCGCGTATCCACGATGGTGAACGCGCCGCCACCAGGACCCGCGAAGTCGACGCCCGCGTAGCTGCGGCAGACGGGCAGCCCTTTATAGAAGCCCTGCGCGTTTGGCGGCTCCTCGCCCCACCGCTGCCAGCGGTCATCAATAAAGATGTGGAAATCCACCCACAGGCGCATGCCGCTGTTGACCCAGAAATAGCGGGCAGCAATCGCGTACTCCTGCCTGATGCGCTCGATCTGTTCGGGCGTGAGAGCGGGTGGAGGCGGCGCAGGATTGTTCGGATCGGCATAGGCGGAGGCAACATTCACCACATTCGGCATAATCAACACCTTGACGGGCAGATGGATGATGGTTTTGTAGCCGCGCGGGGCGAGCGTGGCGAAGGCGTACTCGCGTCGCCAGGGCGGCTCCGCACCCCATTTGCGCTCCTCGCGTGTCGGTGTTGTGCCCGGGTCATACACCCGATAGTAGTAGCGCGTGCCAGGCTTGAGACCCTCGATACGGATGCGGTGATAGGTGCGCCTGCCCGGCTCGCCCTGCATCACCCGCACATCACGCCCCTGCCAGAGGTTCCGCCTGCGCTCTGGCGGGCGCCATGCGGTCGCGGGTAGATTGCTGGCACGGAGCTGCACCCGTGTCTCGCACGGTGTGGCGGTAAAGTATTGCAACACGGCGTAGGTCTGCCCGATCTCCATAACGGGGCGCATCGGGTCGATCAGTGGGGTCGTGTCCCCGCGCGCGTTGCCCAGATGACCGATGCTTTGAGCGTACAACAAGCCTGTTAGCGCGAGGGCGATTGCCGCCGCGCAGCCGTTCCCAACCGTTTGCCTACCCATAGCCTTACCAGTTCGCCTCTAACAGGGCGTTTCCTGTCGGCTATAGCATTTCAGAAGCTATGCGCTGCCCACCAGCTCGACGATTTTGCGGGCGGCTTCCTGCATCGTTTCGGCGGGGATGAGCGGCGTGCCCTGCAGTAATGCCAGCCCCTCCGCCGCGCGCGTGCCGGTCAGTCGCACCACAATCGGGATGGAGACATTCATCGCCTGCAGCGCTTCCAGAATGCCGCGCGCGACCTCGTCTCCGCGCGTGATGCCGCCAAAGATGTTGAAGAGTAGCCCCTTCACATTCGGGTCCATCAGCACGATTTCGACGGCGTTTCGCACCTGGTCGGCTTTAGCGCCACCACCGATGTCGAGGAAGTTGGCAGGCTTGCCCCCCGCGCGTGCGACCTCATCGACGGTACACATCACCAGCCCTGCGCCGTTGCCGATGATGCCGATATTGCCGCCCAGT
The DNA here is from genome assembly GCA_037444405.1 of Armatimonadota bacterium. Taxonomy (GTDB): domain Bacteria; phylum Armatimonadota; class Fimbriimonadia; order Fimbriimonadales; family GBS-DC; genus HRBIN15. The sequence continues at coordinate 41,181 of JBBIML010000018.1, read as the reverse complement.
CGCACATAGGCGACACCGCGCTGTTGCGCCTCCGCCTCGATGGGGTCTTCTGCGCTCTCCTCACGATAGACCGCCAGCCGCTTCTGGCGGAACAGCGCGTTATCGTCGATGGTGATTTTGGCGTCGGCGACCATCACCTGCCCATCGGTGGTGAGCGCACAGGGATTGATTTCGGCAAGGTTCGCATCGCACGCCATATAAGCCCGATACAGCCCCTGCAGGATGGGCGTCAACTGGCGGGTCAGCTCGGTGTCCAGCCCCGCATTGTACAGCACCTGCCGCGCCTGATAGTCGGTCAAGCCCAGAAAGGGGTCAATCGCGACGGTGGCAATCGCGTCGGGGTGGCTCGCGGCGATCTCCTCGATGTCCATCCCACCGAACTGGCTGACCATCAGGGCGTTGCGCTGGCGCGTGCGGTCAACCGTGATGCCGATGTAAAGCTCGCGCTGGATATCGATGGCTTCTTCGACCAGCACGGTTTCAGCGACGAGTCCCTGCGGGTTCTGTGGGGAGATGAGCCGTTTGCCGAGGATTTGCTGGGCTGCCTGAGCGGCTTCGTCGGGCGTGCTGGCGACTTTGATGCCGCCCGCCTTGCCGCGCCCGCCCATATGCACCTGCGCTTTGACCACCACGCGCGTGCCCAGCCGCTCAGCGACGGCGCGGGCGCCTTCGGGACTGCTGACCACCTCGCCCTTCGGCACGGGCAAGCCCACATCCTGCAGAATCCGTTTCGCCTGATACTCGTGCAGTTTCATCCCTGCGCTCCCTGTGCGGCGGGATTATACCTGAGGCAAAATAAAAAGCTGGTAGGGCCAGGGGGATTCGAACCCCCGTCCTCCTGGCTGAAAACCAGGCGTCCTAGTCCCCTAGACCATGGCCCCACCGTGAGCGACTCTATTATACCTGAACGCGCCGCATGGCTGTCAAGGGGGTTGGAGGCTGTTCGAAAAATCATCTCTTGCGAGCCGCTTGAGCAGGGCGCGGCGATCGCGCCCTGTTTTGAACACCCTCAGGGGGTTGGTCTAAATGCGTTAGTCCATCGGGTACAATAGCCTCTGATGGCAGAGGCGCAGGTGGTGTCGGTCAAGCAGGCGTATCAGATGCCCATCGGCAGTCGGCTCACTGTGCGCGGCTGGGTGCGCTCCCGCCGCGATTCGAAGGGCATCTCGTTCGTTGAGCTTAACGACGGCTCCCGCTTCAAAAGCCTGCAGCTGGTGGTGAACGAGGGCGTCGTGCCCGAAGGCTTGCTTAAGCACATCACCGCTGGCGCCTGCATCGCCGCCACGGGCGAGCTGGTCGAATCGCCCGCGCCCGGTCAGCCCGTCGAGCTGCGCGTGGAGAGCATCCATCTTTACGGCGAAGCTGACCCCGCGACCTACCCGATGCAGAAGAAGGGGCACTCCTTCGAGTTCCTGCGTGAGATTGCCCATCTGCGCGTGCGGGGCAACACCTTCGGGGCGGTGTTCCGCGTGCGGAACGCGCTTGCCTATGCCATCCACAAATTCTTTCAGGAGCGCGACTTCCTCTATGTCCACACGCCCATCATCACGCCTTCCGACTGTGAGGGCGCAGGCGCGCTCTTCCGCGTCACCACCCTCGATCTGGAGAACCCACCGCGCACGCCCGATGGGCACATCGATTGGAGCCAGGACTTTTTCGGCAGACCGACCTACCTCACCGTCAGCGGTCAGCTCGAAGCCGAGATTTTCGCGCTCGCCTTCGGCAAAGTGTACACCTTCGGTCCCACCTTCCGCGCCGAAAACAGCAACACGCCCCGCCACCTCGCCGAGTTCTGGATGATCGAACCCGAAATGGCGTTCTACGAGCTGCCCGACAATATGCGACTCGCCGAAGAGTTCCTCAAATATATCATCCAGTATGTGCTGGACAACTGCCGGGAAGACATGGAGTTCTTCCACCAGCGCATCGACAACACAGTGCTGGCGACGCTGGAGCATGTGGCGACCGCCACCTTCGAGCATCTGACCTACACGGAGGCAATCCAGATTTTGCAAAAGGCTGGGCGCAACTGGGAGTTCCCGCCGGTGTGGGGCAACGATTTACAGACCGAGCATGAACGCTACCTGACCGAAGAGGTGTTCAAAAAGCCCGTGATTGTAACGGACTATCCGAAGGAGATTAAGGCGTTCTATATGCGGGTGAACGACGACGGGCGCACAGTGCGGGCGATGGATGTGCTGGTGCCGCGCGTGGGCGAGATTATCGGCGGCAGCCAGCGCGAGGAGCGGTACGATGTGCTGCTCCAGCGCATCCGCGAATCGGGGCTGAATGAGGAAGACTACTGGTGGTATCTCGACCTGCGCAGGTACGGCTCCGCTCCCCACTCCGGCTTCGGGCTGGGCTTCGAACGCATGCTGATGTATATCACGGGCATGAAAAACATTCGTGATGTGATTCCGTTCCCGCGCACGCCGGGCAACGCCGAGTTCTGATGAGGCGTCTAATCGACGAGGCAACCATGAGAGGCACAGTCCACAAAGTTCAGATAGGTCTGGGAATCATCGCGCTGGTCATTCTGTGGGCATGCTCAGGTGGTGGAGGCGGTGGCGGCGCGGGCGGCACGGGTAGCCTGCGTGTGGAGGGTACACCGCCTGGCGCCCAGGTGTTCCTGAACAACCAGCCGCGTGGCACCGCACCACTCGAACTGACCGATTTGCCAGCGGGCACCTACACGGTTCGTGTCGAATTCGCCGAGGACGGGCAGATAGTTGCACAGGAGTTTCAGGTACGCGTTGGCGCCCAGAGCGTGGTGCGCTACGACTTGAACCAATACCGTATCGAAGCAATCCCTGCGTCCATAGAGGTCTGGGTTGGAACACAGCAGCAGGTGAGCGCCGTCGTGCGCGATTCTGCCGGCAACCGCCTCGCGGCGTCCTTTCGCTTCTCCATCGTGGATAACACCTTCGCAACCATCGTCGGAACAACCGAGACCAGTTGCACTCTTCAGGGGCTTCGCATGGGCAGCACCTACCTGGAGATTAAAGACGCCAATCGTGGCGTGAGTCTGCGCGTACCTGTGTCGGTGCTGGACTTCCCACCGCCGCCTGGCGGCTAAATCAGGATCAACAGCGATGAACGAGGCAAAACGGCTGACGGTGCTGGAGATTGAGACCCGAAAGTTCCGCCGCCGCCTGCGCGGGTACGACCCGACGGCGGTGGAAGCTTTCCTGCAGGAAGTCGCCGCCTGCTATGAAGAGGTGCTGACCGAGAATCAGCAGCTGCGCGAGGAGCTGATTGGCTTGCGGGAGGAGGTGCAGCGCTATCGCACTTTAGAAAACACACTCAAGGAGTCGCTGGTGCTGGCTCAAAAAAGCGCGGATGAGACCCGTGCGAACGCCCATCGCGAAGCGGAGCTGATTCTGCAGGCGGCGCGTCAGCAAGCCGAGCAGATGCGGCGCGAAGCGGAAGCGCGAATCCAGCACCTGCTGAACGAAATCGAGGCTCTCGAAACCCGCAAACGCACGCTGATTATCGAACTGCGCTCTGTGCTGCTTTCACACCTGCAGGCGCTGGAGATGGCTCCCCCGGAGGGTTCACACGCCCTGATCGACGACCGTGCTGCCAGTCCGGAGAGCGCCTCCTGAAGCGAACCTGCGAGCGCACACCTTCCACTTTTTTGACCAAAATACCGATAATCCCCATGAGGTGAGGACATCATGGCGGAGGGTATTCGCCCACCGGAGCGGGTGCTGCCGCGTGAGCCGGTGCGGGTCCAGCCGGTGCGGGACCAGCCGAACCAGCCGCGTCGTCCCCCACCGCGCCCGAAACCGGGCGAGGAGCAGCCGCCCGACGAGAGCGAGGCACGCCAGCTCGATGTGGAAGTGTGAGGAGATGTTGCTATGGCAGAGATGATGGTGCTGCTGCAGGCGCTGCTGCTGGTAGCAGGCTGGCTGCTCTTCCTGCGGGCGCAGGCGGAGTTGCGGGCGCAGGCGGCACGCCAGTCGCTCACCGGCGAGATGGAAGAGCTGCGCCGTACCATCGACGCGCTCCTGCAACGGCTCACCCGGGAAGCCGAATCCGCTGAGGCGCGCGTGCAAGCCGCCATCCACGCGCTCCAGCAGGCGCTGAACGCCGCGCAGTCCCCGCAGCCACCACCAGAGACCACCACCGAATCGCCCCCTGTGGAAACCCCAACCCCTGTTGTCGGGTATAAAATAGGCGAGAATGAGCCACGCGCTTTTGGCACCGTCGCCGTGCTGGCGCAACAGGGCTTGAGCATCCAGGAAATCGCCCATCAAACGGGCTATGCACCGGGCGAAGTGGAACTCATTCTCAACTTGCAGCGACGACATTCGGAGGAGGAATGATGAAACTTTCAATTGGCATCTACTGGAGTATGGGGCTGATAGCGGCGTTGATGTTGCCCGCATGCCGTTCTGGCGAGCAGCCTGTCGCCAAAATCAACGATAATCAGATACCCCGCGAGGAGTATTACCGACGACTCGAACTGGTCAGTGTGCCTGTCCAGATTGGACCAAACCAGCTCACAACGGTCCCGGCGGGCTACGCCGTGCTGCTCACAATGATCCGCGAGCAGGTGCTGTTGCAAATGGCGAGGGAGAAGGGCGTGATGCCCACCGATAAACAGGTCGAAGAGCGTGTCGAACGCGAGTTCAAGAACAACCCCCAGACCAAGCAAGCCATCACCGAACAAAAAATCATGACGCTGGACGAATATCGGCAGCAGGTTCGGGTTGCCCTCGCCTACTTTAACCTTATCACGCGCGGCGTCACCGTCACCGAGCAGGAGGTTAAGCAGTTCTACGAGCAGAATAAACGCGCTTTCTATCGCCCTGCCTCGGTTCGCGTGCGAGCAGTGCAGGTGGGCAATCCCATTATCCGAAAGCAGATTGACGACGACCTCAAGCGCGGTTTCAGTTTCCAGAGCATCGTGCAGAAATATTCCCAGAACCCCGCCATCAATACGCAGGCAGGTGAAACCGAGATCCCCATCGAGGGGGAGATTCGGGCACGGAATCAGGCGGAAGAGGCGCTGATCCGGCAGATTCGCCGCACTCTGCAAAATGCCAGAGTGGGACAGGTAACCGACTGGATCGAACTGGGAAACAACACAGCAGTCCGATATGAGATTATCACCCACCTGCCCGGCCGCCAGCTGCCCTTCGAGGAGGTGAAAGACACTATCCGCGAGCAACTGCTGTTGCAAAAGGGTGCCCAGAAAAATCGGGACATCGATGTCGAGATTGCCCGCGCCGTTACCAAGGCGAAGGTCGAGATTCTCAACCCGCGCTGGAAAGAGCGCTACGAAAAAGACCTGGAGCAGGCACGCAAGTCGCTGGAGGAGCAGGCGAAGCAAACGAGCCAGACCAATCCGGCAGGCTCGACTCGTTAACAGGCTGGTCTTGCAATGATCTATCTGGTGGGGCTGGGGGCAGGCGGTGCGCGGGAGATGAGCGCAGAGGCGTTGGGCGCGCTTCGACGCGCCCAGCGGGTGCTGTTGCGGACCGCCAGCCACCCCGCTGCCACCACATTGCGCCTGGCGGGCATCACCTTCGAATCGCTGGACGAGCTGGCGCCCGATGCGGATGCGAATGCGCGCGCCTATCGCATCGCCGAGTTCGTGCTGAACGCTGCGCAAGAAGCCAGCCCCATCGCCTACGCCGTGCCCGGACACCCCCTCATCGCCGAAGATTCGGTGCGAATCATTCTCGAACGCGCCCAGCAGGAGGGCATCCCCACACGCCTGGTGCCCAGCCGCAGCTTCGTAGAACCTGTGCTGGAAGCCGTCGGCTACACCCTGAGCCACGGACTGCAACTGCTGGATGCCGGCACCCTGCCCCGCGTGCAACCGAACCCGAACCTGGCGCAGATTTATTATCAGTTAGAATCGCCCGAACTGGTGTGCCGTGTGCAGACCGAACTCCTGCGCCACTACCCGCCCGATTTCCCCGTCAAGCTGGTGCATGCCGCGGGCATCGAGGGCGCAACGGAGGTCAAAACGGTGCCGCTGGAACAGTTAGACCAGCAGCGGTACGACCCGCTCACCAGCCTGTTCGTGCCACCTGCACCACAACGCCAGCGCCGCTTCGAAGGATTCGATGGGCTGGCAGAGATTGTCGCCATCCTGCGCAGCCCTGAAGGCTGCCCGTGGGACCGTGAGCAGACCCACGAAAGCCTCAAGCCATTCCTGATTGAGGAGGCGTACGAGGTGATCGACGCCCTCGATTCGGGCGACGCCGATAAACTGTGCGAGGAGCTGGGCGACCTGCTGCTGCAGGTGATGCTGCACAGCCAGCTGGCGAAGGAGCGCGGCGCGTTCGACATCTATCAGGTGGTTCAGCGATTGAACGACAAGTTGGTTCAGCGCCATCCGCATGTGTTCGGCGATGTCGCGCTGGAGAACGCCGACGAGGTGCTGCGCAACTGGGATCGGCTCAAGCGCGAGCAGCGAGCGCACGCCTCGATTCTGGAGGGCATCCCGCGCTCGATGCCAGCCCTGTTGCGGGCGCTGGAGGTCTCCCGCCGCGCCTCCCGCGCAGGCTTCGAGTGGGAAAACATTCAGGGTGTGCTGGAGAAACTCGAAGAAGAGGAGCGCGAGCTGCGCCGCGCCATCGAAAGCGGCTCGGAAGAACGCATCGATGCCGAGATCGGCGACCTGCTATTCACGGCGGTGAACATCGCCCGCCACGCGGGGCTGAACCCTGAAGAGAGCCTGCGCCGCATGGTCGATCGATTCATCCAGCGCTTCCAATGGATGGAGCAGACCGCCGCTCAGCAGGGACGCACCCTCGAATCGCTCACGCCCGACGAGTGGGAAGCCCTCTGGCAGCAGGCGAAACAGCAGGCATAGCGCATCAACGACACGCCTGCAGGAATCGGCTCGGCGGCGTGCCCCGCTGGAGATATTGCAAAATATAACGCGCCGCCTCAGCGACCTTCCGCTGATCGACGCCCGTCTCGATGCCCATCCCGTGCAGCATGGTGAGCAGGTCTTCGGTGGCGAGGTTGCCCGCTGCGCCGGGCGCGAAGGGACAGCCGCCCAGCCCGCCCGCACTGCTATCAAAAATCGACACGCCTATCTGCAACGCCATCAGCACATTCGCCAGCGCCATCCCGTAGGTGTCGTGAAAGTGATAAGCGAGCTGTTCCAGCGGCAACACACCCTGCAATCGCTCGGTCAGCTGGGCGACCTGTGTGGGCACAGCGGCGCCTATCGTGTCGCCGAGGCTGATCTCGTCCACGCCCATCGTTAGCAGCCGTTCCACGATGGGCAACACTTTATCGGGGCTGATGATGCCCTCATAGGGGCACACGAACGCCGTCGAGATGTACGCCCGCACCCACAGACCCGCCTGACGCGCCTGCGCCACCACCTGCTCGAACTCCTGCAGCGACTGCTCTATTGTGCGATTGAGATTCTTCTGGCAGAAGGTCTCGGAGGCGGCGGTGAAGATGGCGATTTCGCGCGCGCCAGCCGTCAGCGCCCGCTCCAGTCCCTTAAGGTTCGGAACCAGCACGGGATAGCGCACGCCTGATAGCCGCCGAAGCCCCATCAGCACCTGCTCGGCGTCGGCAAGCTGGGGCACCCAGCGCGGGCTGACGAACGAGGTCGCCTCCACCACCGATAGCCCCGCCTCCGCCAGCATCTCGATGAAGCGAATTTTCGCTTCGGTCGGCACGAAGGTCGGCTCGTTCTGCAGCCCGTCGCGTGCCCCGACCTCCACCACCCGCACCCGCTTCGGAAATGAAAACGCGCTCATCCGAATCGCTCCTGCTGATTCGCGAAGTTGAAGCCTGTTCCTGCTTTTCAGGTCCGCTGAACCCGTCGTTCCAGAAGGAAGGCAATCAGCAGGCTTAACGCCAGCAGCCCGCCCGCGCCTGTGACGATATACATGCGTGTCTGGCGCGTCAGGTCGGCATAGGGCACCACGAGCTCGGTGAGCGGCAGCGCGATGGCTGCGCCTGCGAAGGCGAGCGGATAGAGCCATTCGGTAAGCGGGGGCGAATCGGGCTGATCGGGGCTATAGAGGTACGCACTGAGCGCGGCGGCAAGCGCGCCCGCCAGCCAGCCCGCCGTCGCCCGCTCGCCAAACAGCGCGCCTAACAGCAAGGGCAGACCTGCCGCCCAGAAGCCTGCCATCAATACGCGCATAAGCGGCGCCCGCTCGCCTCGCTGCCACCAGAGCGCCAGCACGCCCAGCCCCACCAGCGCCAGCAAAAAGCCGACCAGCGCGTAATGTGTGTATAAATCGGCGCGCGGCGGGCGCAACGGATAACTTAGCACGAACAGCCGAAACGCGCTCAGGAAGGTGAGCAGCACCGCGCCGACACGATACAGCTCGCGCTCCGACGGCTCCGTCTGAACCCTGCGCTCGTGCGCCATCACCATCGCGTAGAGGCTGACCATCAGCGCACAGGACGCCAGCCCGAAGCCGCGCTGAAGAGCGAACACGCCTGCGAACAGCGCGACCCACACCAGCAGGGCATAGCGGCTCCACTCGCCCACGCCGCCCAGCCCGCGCGCGAGCGTCACGGCAATCAGCGCCAGCAGCACCAGATAGAGCCACCGCCCCTCCACACCCGACAGGTGATAGCCGAGCGCCGTCAGCGTGAACGCGCCGAAGGTCAGCACATGCGCCCACCACCAGCCGAGCGGTGCCTGACGCGACCGCCACGCAATCAGCCACAGCGCGACCACCGCCCCACCAGCAACGCACACCCCGTACCAGCGTGGCGCACCGGCATACAAAGCCAGCCCTGTCATCAGCGTGAGCGATAGCACGCTCAGCGCGACGCTCCCGACCACGCCCCAGACGCCGCGCAGAAGGCACCACGCCAGCACCGTCGCGATGCTTATCCCCCACAGCGCGGGCAAGGAATAGCCCCGCGCGAAGGTCAACGCCAGCACGGGCGCAATCAGGGGCAAAGCGGCGCCCAGCCAGTCCCAGCCCTTGCACGTCGCGACAAACGCGCTGATCAGCCATAAGCCTGAGGTCAGCAGAATGCCCCAGCCCAGCATTCCACCGGGCTGAAAGGTCGGGGGCGGTTCCGTCGGCAGGGTCAAGCCGAACGCCAGCACGCTCAACAGCCACAGTGTGGGCAACGCGAAGGCGGGCACGCCCGCCTGCCGCCGCGCCATCAGCGCCGCCACGAACCCACCCGCAAAACCGACCGCTGCCACACTCCACGCAAGGATGCCCATCTCGATCATCAAGTAATTTTACGGGCATCCCTGTTTTCCTGTCCTTTCCAACTCCCGAAACTTACCTGCTTTTTGTTCGCCTGAAGTGGAATAACTGCTGCACAGGAGGCGTTTGGGGCTGGATGTTTGTTATTGTTGGCACGCTGGTGCTGTTCGGTGCGATACTGGGCGGGTTCCTGATGCACGGAGGCAAGGTCGCCGCGCTCATCCAGATTTCGGAGTTCATCATTATCGGGGGCGCTGCGATTGGCTCCATGCTGGTGGGCAACCCACCCGCCATTATCAGTCAGGTCATCAAGGCGGTGCTGGGCACACTCAAGGGCAGCCCCTACAAGAAGGAGAGTTTTTTAGAGCTGTTGCGTGCGCTGTTCGCGCTGTTCACGCTTGCCCGCAAGGAAGGATTGCTCGCGCTGGAGCAGCATGTGGAGCGTCCGCACGAAAGCACGCTGTTCCAGCAGTTTCCGGGGCTTCTGAACAACCATCACGCGCTGGCGTTCCTGTGCGACACGATGAAGGTGGTGCTGACGGGCGCGGTGGGCGCGTTCGAACTGGCGGAGATGACCGAGATGGACATCGAGCGCCACCACGAAGAGGCGATGAAGCCCGCGCATGTGTTAAGCCGGGTGGGCGACGCGATGCCCGGCTTCGGGATTGTCGCGGCGGTGCTGGGCGTGGTCATCACGATGGGCGCAATCGATGGTCCACCCGAAGAAATCGGGCATAAGGTCGCCTCCGCGCTGGTGGGAACCTTCCTCGGCGTGCTTTCGGCTTATGGAATCTTCCAGCCGCTGGCGTCCGCTGTGGAAAACAATGTGCATCCCGAGGAGCAGTACCTGCAGTGCATTCGGCAGGCGCTGATTGCGTTCGCGCGGGGCGACGCGCCGCTGACATGCATCGAGTTCGCCCGCCGCAGCATCGAACCCACCCTGCGACCGAGCTTCCCGGAGATGGAGGAGGCGGTGCGCAACACCAGCAGCGCAGCGGCAGCGCAGGCAGCATAAGGAGGCGCGATGGCACAGGCAGAAGGCGAAATTCGGGTCGTTAAACGCAAAAAGGGCGGGCATGGGCATCACGGCGGCGCATGGAAGGTCGCCTACGCCGACTTCGTGACCGCCATGATGGCGTTTTTCCTCGTAATGTGGATTGTGGGGCTGGATCAGGAGATTCGCAAAGCGATTGCAGGCTACTTTCGTGACCCGACCGGCTTCTTTGAGGCGCAGATGCGCTCTAAAGCGGTCTTCACGGTGAACGACGCCCTGCCGCCAGGCGGCAAAAACACGATGGAGCTGCCCCACACTTCAGGCAACGAGGGTTTCAAGCCGCCGGGCATCTCGAAAGGGACAAGGCGTGAGCGGGAGCGATTGGAGGCGTTCAAGCAGTATCTTGAAGCCGCGCTGGCGACCATCCCCGACCTCGCCCGCCTGAAAGAGCATGTGAAGATTGAATTCGTCAAGGAAGGGCTGCGCATCGAGCTGATTGAGGGACCCGAGCCGGTGTTTTTCAAGACCGCCAGCGCGGAGGTGACGCCAGCGGCTCGTAAACTGCTGATGCTCATCGCTCGCGAGGTGGGTCAGCTGGACAATCGGGTGGTGATTGAGGGACACACCGACGCTCGCCGCTATCGGTATGAGCAAATCTACTCCAACTGGGAGCTGTCGACCGATCGGGCGAACGCGGCGCGGCGCATCATGGAATCGAGCGGTTTATGGCAGGGGCAGGTGGCGGAGGTGCGGGGTTACGCCGCCACCCGCCTGCGCAACCCGAAAGACCCCTATCACTACTCCAATCGCCGCGTCTCGCTGCTGATCCCCTATCAGTCGGAGCCGTAGATTCGCGGCATGCCCTTGACTTTTTGTCGAATGGGGTATAATAGCCCCCGCGTGCAGCCCGTGCGACGGGTTGCAGACGAACCCAAAGGGGGAGGCGAAGCGGGCGCTATGTCGCGGTCCAACGCGGTGGGCGAATGCGTTCCCGATTCGTTTGCCGTCTTGGATTCTCGCCATAGGCGCTTCACCCTTTTGAGCGTCTGCGGGGCAACGCCCTCTGCAGGGCGGTTGACCCACCATGCCGAACCGACCGCGCAAATAAACCCAAATCGCCTCCGGGGTCAGCACGGCTTGTGCCGTGTTGCACTCGGTTCAGCCTGATGGCTGAAAAATAAACGGTTGAACGGCTGTCGGCGCGATCAGTGTCCGACGGCTACAGGAGGCTAACGATGACTATTCGGGTTGGTTTGCTGGGGAGCCGACCTGCGCGGTCGGCAACGGGCTGGCTGGCGCCCGTCGCGTCGCTTGGGCGCTGGGTGCGCGAGCGTCTGATGCGACTGACACGCGCCGTGTCCACCCATGCCGTCGTGCCCATCCGCTCCCATGAATTTGACATCGAGCTCGCGCCCACCACCCTGCGGCAGGACGATTGCCGCTCGCTGGGCACGCACCTGCTGGTGGAGCTGTACGGCTGTGAGCCAGGCACGCTGGAGCGGGTCGACGCGGTCGCCCACACGCTTATTCGCGCCGCCCACGCCTCCAGAGCCAATATCGTCAGCCATTTCTTCCACGAGTTCGAACCCTACGGCGTGTCAGGCGTGGTCATCATCGAAGAATCGCACTACACGATTCACACCTGGCCCGAGCATCGCTACGCGGCGGTCGATCTGTTCTTCTGCTCGGAGAGCGTGGAGGCGGAACGCGCGCTGGAAGTGCTGCGCGAGGCGGTCAAGCCGGAGCGCGTGGCGGTCATGCTGGTGCGCCGCGGCGCCCCACACCGCCCGCCCACTTGACTGACCGCGCCATGGCGGGCGATGACCGGGCATGCACGGGTGGTGAGTGCAACCGATGAAACCGTTAGACGAGCCAGAGAGCAGGGCAGCCGTGCTGCCCGAACAGCCCGAGCGCAGCGTCGGGCTGGTGCAGACTCAGCATCTGCGCCTCGAGGAAGGGCTGACGCTTGCCTGCGGCGCACGCCTGGCGCCCGTTGAGGTCGCCTACGAGACCTACGGCACGCTCGCGCCCGAACGCGAGAATGTGATCCTGCTCTGCCACGCGCTCTCGGGCGGCGCACACGCCGCCGGCAGGCACCATCCTGACGACCGCAAGCCCGGCTGGTGGGACCTCTATGTCGGACCAGGCAAAGCGCTGGACACTGAGCGCTTCTTTGTCATCTGCATCAATGTGCTTGCCAGCCCGTACGGCACTACCTCGCCGCTCTCCACCAATCCCGTTACGGGCGAACCGTACGGCTTGACCTTCCCGCCGATAACGGTCGGCGACTGGGTGGAGCTGGAGCGGGTGGTGCTGGAGCGGCTGGGCATCGAGCGTGTTTACGCGGTGGTGGGCGGCTCCACAGGCGGCATGCGGGCATTCGAGTGGGCGGTGCGCTATCCGGAGCGCGTGCAGAAGGCGATTGTAATTGCCGCGCCTGCCCGCTCCAGCCCGATGGTGATTGCGCTCAATCACATCCAGCGTCAGACCATCCTGATGGGGCTGATGACAGGCGGGGAGGCAGGCGCGCGGCGTGGGCTGGCGCTCGCCCGCATGCTGGCGCACCTCTCCTACCTCTCCAGCGACGCCCTCTGGCACAAGTTCGGACGCGAACGCCATCCCGAACCCGACTTCTGGGGCATCACCTTCCAGATGGAGAGCTATCTGGAATATAAAGCCAGCACCTTCCTGCAACGGTTCGACCCCTACTGCTACCTCTACATCACCCGTGCGATGGACACCTACGACCTCGCGGCGACCTATGGCGCGGGCGACCTTGAGCGCGCGCTCAGCCGCGTGCAGGCAGAGATGCTCTTCATCAGCTTCACCTCCGACTGGCTCTTCCCACCGCAGGGTCAGGAAGAGGCGGTGCGCACGCTCCAATCGCTCGGCAAGCGCGCCCAGCATGTGATTATCGACAGCCCGTGGGGGCACGACTCGTTCCTGGTGGAGCGGGTCAAACCGCAATTGAGACCCGTGCTGAAGGCGTTTCTGGAGGCATCAGCGCCAGCCCAAACACCGCCTCAAACTGCCGGACCACTCGCGCTTTGACCTCCTCCATCGGCACAGGATGCTGTTTGAGCTGGCTCAGTGATGTCACGCCCCTATCGGCAATCCCGCACGGCACTATCAGCCCGAACAGCCCCAGATCGTTGTTCACATTCAGCGCGAAGCCGTGCATGCTGACCCAGCGGGCAACCTTGATGCCAATCGCGGCAATCTTCTCGTTGCCCACCCACACGCCCGTATAGCCGGGCGAGCGCAACGCCTCGACGCCATACTCGTGCAGGGTGCGTATCAATACCTCCTCCAGCTGGCGCAGGAAAAGATGCAGATCGCGTCCGTGCGCCCGCAGGTCAAAGATGGGGTAGCCCACGAGCTGACCGGGCATATGGCAGGTAACATCGCCCCCACGGTCGGTCGGGCAGACTTCGACCCCGCGCTGGGCGTAGAACTCCGGGCTGAAGAGCAGATGCTCGGCGCGGGCGCCTTTGCCCAGCGTGATCACGGGCGGATGCTCCAGCAGCAGCAGGGTGTCGGGTATCTCACCTGCGACGCGCGCCGCGTGCAGGCGCGTCTGCAGCTCATACGCCTGCCGATAGCCTATCAGCCCCAGATCCAGCACCCAGCCGTTAGCGGGCATAACTCGATTGTACCGCGCGACACCCCTCACCCCCAGCCCCTCTCCCACGCTGTGGGAGAGGGGAGCAGCAGGAAACCCCTCTCCCCCTTCAGAGGAAGAGGGTACGGGTGAGGGGGCTAAATCCGCTCAGCCCAGAATAAGAACCCCCTCTCCCGCCGCAGCGGGAGAGGGGGCATGGGGGTGAGGGCAGAAACTCCCTCACTTCTTGCGCCGACGCAGACCCAGCAAGCCTGCCAGACCCGCACCCAGCGCCAGCATGCTCGCGGGTTCAGGCACAAAGCAGGCGCCCTCCAGATGAATCGTGTAGGCGCCTCCTGCGCTGGTAGTGCCAGACCAGCTATCGACCGCTCCGCCCGGATTGGCGCCGTCAGGCACACGCTGGCGGCTAAATGGGGTGTTCGCCCAGATAGTGGCGCCCCCACTCAGGGGATCGCGGTTGTAGCGGCTGATGGCGATATAGTAAAGCCCGTTGGTCAAGCCGGTGCTCGTGACGAAGCTTACCCAGTCAGGATAGAGCTGTGTGCTTCCCTGAAAGACGCCGCCTGCACCTGCACCAATGTGGGATCGAAGCCCCTGCCCAGTGGTGGGGTCATCATCGTTGTGGATAACGCCTGTGCCATTGGCTTTGAACAGCCAGAGCTGAGTGTCGAAGGTGGTCTCACTGGACAGTAACCGTGCGTCGAAGTTCACGATGTCGCAGATGAGAATCTGGTACATGTCCACATCATTGGCGTCGTATGTGCCCGTGATGGCGGTCAGTGGACCACTGCCAAGCACCACCTGCGCGGTGCCGGGTAGATCACCGGCGTCTCCGCCGCCGTTTGTGGTCTCGTCCCAGGTCTGGGCGCTGGCGCCTGCGATTAGCGCCGCAATCGCGATACTGCTCAACCAGAGTTGCCCATGTCTCATCATCGTTGTACCTCCTCTCTTTAGAGTTCAGGATGCACCCGTTCCACCCGATGGAGTGGATAAGGGTCATCCACCTGTTAAAGGCTCGAAATCCGCCCAAAAGCGGACATCGAATCGCCCTTATTATATACCCCAATTCGGGGTCGAATGTCAAGAGGGGCGCCCCGAAAGGTGCGAAATCTGGTATTTTTGCGGGGTATCAGCGGCGCGGGCGCGGCAGGGGCTTGTAGTGCAGGATATATTCGGCGACAGCTTCCAGTTGCTCCAGCGAGGTCAGCCCCAGCTCCTTCGCGGAGGGCATCACCGTGCCCGGATGGGTTTCAGAAGGGTTGATGAGATAGAAAATCAGCTGGTCTTTGGTCCAGTGGGGCGGTTCGCTGGGCGCGAGTCGCACGAATTCGGGCGCTTTGCGGCTGCCCTGCCCCTCGATTCGATGGCAGCGCAGGCAGCGATCCATCACCAGCCGCTGCCCGATGGCTGCCAGCCCGCTGAAGCGCGGCGCGGTCGCCTGCTGCGCCAGTCGCGCCCGCTCGCGGTCCGTCTCTATCTTCGCATCGACGCCCAGCCAGACCGTCAGCACGAGCAGCATGCCCGCGCTCGCCAGCGTCAGCAGTCGCCGACGCGGGCGGCGAGACGGATTGCGCTCAATAAAGGGCAGCGCGAGCAACAGCAGCACAAACAGCGCGGGGATCAGCACCGTGCCCAGCCACACGCGCGAGCCGCCAAACAGCACCAGCCTGCCTATTTGCACCTTCTCCAGCTGGAACAGCGGTAAAAAGTACCATTCCGGGCGCGGCAGGTAGCGGTTGTTGGTCGGGTCGGCGGGCGGCTCCGTATGCACGCCCCACAGCAGGGTCAGCCCGAACAGCAGTCCCAGCAGCACGCTCGCGAACACCATGTCCTTCCAGAGCTGATGCGGGTAGAAGCGGAGCGGCTTCTCCACCTGCGCCTCCTCATCGGCTTCGGTGCCAGGCGGCATCTCGCCCTTGCGCCGCATCAGCATCAGATGAACGCCGATCAGGGTCATCATGAGCAGCGG
This sequence comes from Armatimonadota bacterium, assembly GCA_037444405.1. GTDB lineage: Bacteria > Armatimonadota > Fimbriimonadia > Fimbriimonadales > GBS-DC > HRBIN15. Next base: position 25,426 of record JBBIML010000018.1, on the reverse strand, counting down.
CAGCACCAGCACATGGGTCGCGTAGAAGCGCGTGAGCGTCGGCGCGCCCAGCTCGTCGCCCCCGTACAGGATACGCTTCAGATGCTCGCCCACGAACGGCACATAACCAACGAAGCTTACGCCCACGCGCGTCGCCCAGTACGCCTTCTGGTCATACGGCAGCAGGTAGCCCGTGAAGGCGAACGCGAGCGTCAGCACGAACAGGATCACACCCACCATCCAGGTCAGCTCGCGCGGGCGCTTGTACGCGCCCATGACGAACACGCGCAGCATGTGCAGCACCACCACGATCACCATCAGCGACGCGCCCCAGTAGTGTAGCCCGCGCACCAGCCTGCCAGATGGCACCTCGTGAGTGATATACTGCACCGAGTCGTAGGCTTCGGCGGTGGAGGGCACATAGTTCATCGCCAGCAGGATGCCCGTGATCAGCTGCACAAGGAACAGGAACAGTGCGCCGCTGCCCAGCACATGCAGCCAGCCGATTTTGCGGGGCAACGGCTCGTGCAGCAGGGTGTGCAGGATGGCGCGGTAGCCGCTGCGGTCGTCCAGCCAGTGCCAGAACCGTTGCCCCTTCATGCCTCGACCTCGATCCAGAGGGCGCCGTCGCGCAGCTGATGGGCGATTCGGCGCAGTGGGCGCGGCGGCGGCTCTTTCATCACGCGCCCCTCCATGTCGAACTCGCCCCCGTGGCAGGGGCAGACGAACCGCTGGCGCTCCGACTCCCAGCGCACGCCGCAGCCTGTGTGCGTGCAGAGGTTGGACAGCACGAGCAGCTGCTCGCCGCGGTTCACCACATAGGCGATGCGCACCTCGCGCCGCCGACGCCAGCCGTCCTGAATCGGCACCGTGTACAGCACCTCCGCCACCTCGCCCTCCAGCGGCAGGTCCTCTTCCGCCATCAGCGGAATGAGCTGGCGGCGGCGCATGCGGGTTCGCAACGGCGCCAGCAGATAGCCCACAATCGGGATGCCCAGCGCCACACCGATCGCGCCTCCTAACAGCCCGATTGCCCACTCCAGAAACGCCCGCCTGCCTATCCTGTTATCCGCCATGATGTGGTTAGAGGGAACGATTGAACGCTCGCAGGGGTTCCCCGCTTCGAGTATACTTTCGTGCCATGAGCCGAAGCAAAGGATGGTGGCTGCCCGGCATCGTCGCGAGCTTGCTGGGGCTAACTCTGCAGATTACCCTTGCCGTCGATTCGGGGCAACGCTGGGCGCGGATCGTGATTCTGCACACCAACGACACGCACGGGCATCTGCTGCCGTTCAGCTACCCGCAGGGGATTGACCCGAACTCGCAGGAGGCGCAACTGCCATACAAGCACGATATTGGCGGCATCGCCCGCCGCGCCACCCTCATCCGGCAGCTGCGCCAGCAGTACCGCGAGCAGACACTGGTGGTCGACTGCGGCGACTTCATGGACGGCACGCCCTTCTCCCTGCACTACTTGGGCGAGGCGGATGTCGCCGCGATGAACGCCTGCGGCTACGACTATGCCACGCTGGGCAACCACGAGTTCAGCAACACGCTCGCGCAGGTGCAGCAGCTGATTCGCATGGCGCGGTTCACCTTCGTGTGCGCAAATGCCCGCCTGCGCCGCACGGGTCAGCCGCTGGTGCCGCCGTCTGTGATTATCGAGCGCAACGGGCTGCGAATCGCGCTGTTCGGGCTGATTGTGCAGGACACGCAGAACTACCGCGGCGCGCGGGAGGGCGTGGATATTTTAGACCCTTTCGAGGTCGCCCAGCAGCTGGTGCCCCAGCTGCGCCGGCAGGCAGATGTGGTGATTCTGCTCTCGCACCTGGGGATAGAGACCGAGCTGGAGCTGGTGCGGCGCGTGCCGGGCATCGATGTGATTGTGGGCGGGCACTCACACACGCGCCTGCCGGAACCCCGCTTCGTGGCGTGGGGCACAAACGAGATTTTCGCGCTCAACGGCACTCTCATCGTGCAGGCGCACCAGTGGGGCGGCGAGCTGGGACGGCTCGATCTCATCTGCTATCGCGCCCCCGACACGGGACGCTGGCGCGTGGTGGCATACAAAGGGCAGCTGATCCCCATCACGCGCGCCATTCCTGAAGACCCGCAGGTCGCCCGCGTGGTCGCCCGCTACTGGAAGCCGCTCGCGGCGCGCTATGGGCGTGTGGTCGGCTACGCAGCGGACGACTTCGTGCAACGCGGCGATGACCTCGCCGAATATTATCTGGTCAGCGACGCCGTGCGCGCCATGATGAACAGCGATTTTGACCTGCAGAATCTGTATGGCATCCGCATCCAGCTGGCGAAGGGCGCCATCACCTATTACGACTTAGCGCGTATGATGCCGTTCGGCAACACGGTGGTGCGGTTTGAGATCACGGGTCGCGCGCTCAAGCAGATACTGGAGCGTCAGCGCCCAACCTGCAGCGCGAACCTGCGCTATCGCATCGAAAACGGACGCCTGATAGAAGCCACGCTGAACGGCGAGCCGATCCGCGACGATGCCGTTTATCGCGGCACGACCAACTCCTACTTTGCCGAGCGCTACCTGAAGCCATCAGGCATCACGCTGATCGACACGAAGCAGGTGATGTTAGATGTGGTAGCGGACTATATTCGTCGGCAGCGGACGGTCTCGCCCAGCTTCGACGGGCGGCGCGTGGTGCGATAACGATTTCTCCTTTATCCCGACCCCTCACCCGTACCCTCTCCCCAGAGGGGCGAGGGGCATTGCGGTCATCCAAGGGGCACGGCTCGCAGCTCGGAGTAGCGGGCGCCGGAAGAGTGCAGCTCGCTCTGCATCAGGCTGATCTGCTTCACGGTGAAGTGCCCCACAGGAGCGGGCTGAAGTGCGTCGACCACCGTCTGCAGGCGCGTCGGCAGCGGTAGGGGCGAGGCATGCCTCGCCCCTACTTTTTCCCTGTGAAGCTTGATTCGGGCGAGCGTCAGGTGCGCGTGGAACGGTTTATCGGCGCGACCGACCAGCGCGCGCTCCAGATAAGTGGCAATCTGGCTCATCGGCTCCGCGCCTGCCTGTGTGCCGACCCACAGCACGGCGGGGCGCTGCCAGTTCGGGAACACGCCCAGCCCGCCAACCGCCACCTCAAAGGGCGCGATGGACTGCACCGCTGAGTGCATCGCACGCTCGATCTCGCATAGCCGCTCTTCGGGCTGCTCGCCGAGAAAGAGCAGGGTGAAGTGGAAGTTATCGGGCGTGACCCAGCGCAGGGCGGCATCGGGCAGTTGTGCCCGCAGCTGGCGTTGCAATCGCTCCAGCGCCGCCTTCACTTCGGGCGGTATCAAGATTGCAATAAAGAGGCGCATCCGCCTTCAAGGATACCCCGCCACAACAGCGTCAGCGCAACCTGCGACGCTCGCCACTTGATGGTGGAGCGGTCGCCCAGCAGCAGGTGCCGCTCCACGAGGGTGGCGGTCGGGTCGCTCAGGCTCACATAGACCAGCCCGACGGGTTTTTCGGGCGTGCCACCGGTGGGTCCCGCGATGCCCGTGATGCCGATGCCCCAGTAGCTGCCCAGTTTCTGGCGGACGCCTTCGGCAAGGGCGCGGGCGGTCGGCTCGCTCACTGCACCATACTGTTCCAGAATCGCGCGCGGCACGCCCAGCTCCTGCTCTTTGACGGCGTTGCTGTAGGCGACAATCCCGCCCAGAAACACATCGGAGCTGCCCGGCACCTCGGTGATGCGATGCCCCAGCAGTCCGCCCGTGCACGATTCGGCGGTCGCCAGGCTCATCCCGCGCTCGCGAAGCAGTTGCACGACCGCCTGCTCCAGCGTGGTGTCGTCCGTGCCGTAGATATAGGCGCCCAGTCGCTCGCGCACGGCGTGTTCCATTTTTTCAATCAGCGCGTTGGCTTCGGCGATGGAAGCTGCGCGGGCGGTGATGCGCAGGTGAACCTCGCCCAGATGTGCCAGCGGCGCCAGCGTGGGATTGGTGGAGCGCACCAGCTCCAGCACGCGCGCTTCGGCGTCGGCTTCCCCAATCCCGCACAGGCGCAGCACGCGCGAGCGGATCACCGCTCCGCCCGCGCGCTCCATCAGCTCCGGGATGACCTGCTCGCGCACCATCAGCTGGAACTCGTTGGGTGGTCCCGGCAGCGCGAAGAGGAGCTTGCCGTTACGCTCGATTTTCAGTCCGGGCGCGGTGCCGTTGGGGTTCGGCAGGGGCGTTGCGGAGGGTGGTCGGTGCGCCTGACGCAGCTGGCTGGGCGTTACGGTGCGCCCCCGCGCGGCAAACAACTGCTGGAGCTGTTCGCCCAGCGCAGGGTCGTACTCCAGCGGTTCGTTCAGCACGGCGGCAATCGCCTCGCGCGTGAGGTCGTCTTCGGTTGGTCCCAGCCCGCCGATGGTAATCACCACATCGGCTCGCGAAAGCGCGTCTGTTAGCGCGTCGGTCAGCCGCTGCAGATTGTCGCCCACCGTGACGCGCCGGAACACCTGCACGCCGACCGCTGTCAGCTCGCGCGACAGGAAAGCGGCGTTCGTGTCCACTATCTGACCCAGCAGCAGCTCCGTGCCGACCGAGATAATCTCGCAGGTCATGCGCAATCAGAACACCAGCGTGCGCGAGACGGTGAGCGGGAACTCGCGCGAGTAGGCGAAGCTGAAGCCGCCGAGGCCCAGCCCGGCGGTCCAACCCGTGCGGGAGGCGTAGCCCGTGAGGATTCGAAGGGGTCCGAGCCGTTGCTCCGCACCGAAGCGCAGCTCGCCGCGCCCCGTGCGGTTGCCGATGTCGATCACATCGAGCGCCACCAGCGTTCCTGCCCGCGTCTCGGAGGCGAAACCGAGATGAACCGCGCGTCGGAACGGCTTCAGGCGCACATCGGCGCCGTTCCGACCAGTTGCGTCGATGCGCAGGTCGGGTTCAATCGCGTTCTCCACCACTAATGCGAGCGTGTAGGGGATGGCGCTATCGGGTTTCCAGATGATTCCCAGATCGACACCGGTGGTGCGCCGCTCGATGAAGTCGCGTCCGCCCAGTTCAGGGGCGCGCGCGGCGTCGTTGCGCGTGCGCAGGGTATCCGCATCGGCGAAGTAGTGGGTGTAGAACACGCGCATGGTGCGCACCCGTGCGCCGACCGCCAGCTCGCCACCCTGCAGCGGCAGGCGAACCCCGCCGGTGATGTCGGGCAGGCTCACCGCTGCCATCGCAATAATGTCGCCCCGCGCATCGTTGGGGATGTTATCCCTGTCGCCGCTGGTGCGCGCCCATGTGCGCAACGGCTCGTTGGGCAGAAAGCGGGCGTCCACCACCCCGCCGACCGAGATGCCGATGCCGTTTATCATCAGCCCGAAGTCGCCCAGCAGGCTCAGGCGCGTGTCTTCGTCAGCGAACTGGCGCAATAGTTCAGCGCCCTCCTCGATATTGATGGAGCTGCCCTGGCGCAGCTCGATCGCATCGAAGACATCCTCAAGGCTGGCGCCCTGCACGCCCAGATCGAAGTTGCCCATGCCGAGTCGCACGCCGCGCACATAGGCAATCGCGGCGGGGTTCAGATAAGCCTGGGAAGCAGGATTGCGCAGCACCGCCAATCCAGCGCCGCCCATCCCTCGGGTCGCATTACCGCCAAACGAAAGATCCGCCCATGCGACCGTCAGCAAACAGCCTGCAAGCAGAAGTGCCATCGTTCGCATCTCATCTTGCCTCCTTTAACGGGGTTCGCAACAAAAAGCCCATTTCCTGCCCGGAGCGTTGTGGGAGACGGTGATTCTTCGATAGATCCCTCTCCCCCGGTTGCGGGAGAGAGGGATTCAGGTTATCAGTATCCCGATGGCGAGGGTGGCGTGGTCGGGCGTGGGGGCGCGCCGCCGCCCGGCACAGGTGGAGCCGCCTGCACTTCGCCGGGGCGACCCGTGCCCTGCACACCGCCCGCTGTGACGGAGCGATAGAGGAAAAAGCCCGCCACCACCAGAATCGCAACAATAATCACCACTGCCAGCCAGGTCGGAACCTCCTGCCTCATCACCACACCTCCTAATCGGGCGATTGCTCGCACGCCGCTTGCGTGGCGAACTTGCCATCGCTCATCAACACAGGGTAGTAGCCCTTCTCGTAATCAGGACGATTGCCTGGCGTGTCGGTTGAACGCGCCCATTTGGAGTGCCCATCGGCGTAGACGAAGTTCATCCCGCGCTGATGGCGCGGATTGCCCTGATAGAACTCCCAGCCGTTGCGTCCCTCCGGCCAGTACTTGCGGAAGTTTTGCGGGTCGGCGGGACCCAGCAGGCAAACACGCCAGCTGAAGATGTAGTTGTTGTCGACGATGATACCGATGCTGGCAGCTTCCTGCAGTTTCGCCAGCGCGGTTGGAATCGGTCGCCCGCTGCTGTCCATGTTGCCGAAAAGGACCTCGTTGATGCCGTACTCCACAAACGGCACGATTCGGGGGCTGTTGGCACCGCGCCCGCACTCCCACAGCGCGTACGCCGCGATATAGGTCGTGCCAGAATAGCTGGGGCAGTCGAACACGCCGCCGTTCTTCACATAGGGATAGATTACTGTCGCCCAGTGCTGGCGCGGGTGAAGCGGATTGTTCGTGAAGTAGCCTGTTTCGGCACAACCGCCTGGCCAGGGGCTGGGGAAGAAAAGCTCATCATAGTCCTGCACATACTGCATCACGCCCAGACCAATCTGGCGCGTGTTGCTCAAACACTGGGTCTTGCGCGCCGATTCGCGCGCCTGCGCAAACACCGGGAACAGGATCGCCGCCAGAATGGCGATGATCGCGATAACGACCAGCAGCTCTATCAAAGTAAACCCTTTGCGTTGCATTGCCGCACCTCAGTGAATGGCGTTATACCCTATTTTTATGGAGTTTTGCAAGGGGGGGATAATCTTATTGCAGGGCGAGGATGCGGCGTCCGTCGGTGCTGCCCAGCAGCGCCTCACAGGCGCGTTCCGGGTGTGGCATCAGCCCCAGCACATTAAAGTTCTCGTTCGCCACGCCTGCGATGGCTTCGAGTGAGCCGTTGAGGTTCCAGGCTTCATCGAGGGAGCCATCGGGAGCGCAGTAGCGGAAGATAATTTGCCCGCGAGCCTCCATTCGACGCAGCGTCTCCTCATCGCACAGGTAGCGTCCGTCGCCGTGCGCAATCGGCAGGCGCAACACCTCGCCCTTGCGGAACAGGCGCGTGAAGGGCGTCTGATTGTTCTCCACGCGCACATACACATGCTTGCAAATGAACTTCAGCCCGATATTGCGCGTGAGCGCGCCGGGCAGCAGCCCCGCCTCACACAGAATCTGGAAGCCGTTGCAGATGCCAATCACGCGCCCGCCCCGTTCAGCATAGGCGCGAACGGCATCCATAATCGGTGCGAAGCGGGCAATCGCGCCGGGACGCAGATAGTCGCCATACGAGAAGCCGCCAGGCAGAACCACCAGATCGTAGCTGTCGAGTCGCGGCTCGGCGTGCCAGAGGTAATCCACCGGATAGCCCAGCACATCGCGCAGGGCATAGTAAGCGTCCCGATCGCAGTTGGAGCCGGGAAAGACCACCACCGCGGCTCTCATTCGTCGACCACCTCGTAGCGGTACTGCTCAATCACGGGGTTGGCGAGCAGTTGCTGGCACATCGCTTCGATCTGGGCGCGCGGGTCGCCGTCGGGCGCCAGCTCAATCTCCAGATATTTGCCCACGCGCACATTCTGCACCGCCTTAAAACCCAGCTGATGCAGGGCGTTCTGAATCGTGCGCCCCTGCGCATCCAGCAGCGTCGGCTTCAGAGTGATATAGATTCGCGCTTTTGGCATGATTAATCACTCCCGTTGCACGGGGGCTGTGTTCGCCAGCCTTTCTGGAGGAGGGGGAAGCCCTCCGCTTCGCGCTGTTCGAGATATTTCAGGCAGCAGGCGCGGGCGAGGGCGCGAATGCGCTGAATATAGCTGGCGCGCTCCGTCACCGAGATGCTGCCCCGCGCGTCCAGCAGGTTGAAGATATGCGAGCATTTGAGCGCCAGGTCGAACGCGGGATGAACCAGCCCGCGCTCGGCAATCCGCTGGCCCTCCCGCTCGTACATCTCGAACAGCTGGAACAGCATGGCGGTGTCGGCTTCTTCGAAGTTGTAGTAGTTATGCTCCAGTTCCGCCTGATAGTCCACTTCGGCGTAGGTGATCCCGTGCCCCCACTCCAGCTCCCACACGCTGTTTTTCTTCTGGATGAGCATGGCGAGCCGTTCGGGACCGTAGGTGATTTCGGCGCACACGGGGTCGCACTCGATGCCGCCCACCTGCTGGAAGAAGGTGAACTGGGTGATTTCGGTGCCGTTGAGCCACACTTCCCAGCCGACGCCTGATGCGCCCAGCGTCGGGGCTTCCCAGTCGTCCTCCACGAAGCGGATGTCATGCTCTTCAGGCTGGATGCCCAGCGCGCGCAGGCTCTCTAAATAGACATCAACCACATCGTCGGGCGACGGCTTGAGAATGACCTGATACTGATAGTAGTGTTGCAGCCGCATGGGGTTGCGGGCGTAGCGTCCGTCGGCGGGTCGGCGCGTCGGTTGCGCATAGGCGACATTCCACGGTTCGGGTCCCAGCGCGCGCAGGGCGGTGGCAGGCGCCATCGTGCCTGCGCCCACCTCCAGATCGTACGGCTGCAGAATCAGGCAGCCGTAGTCCGCCCAGAACCGCTCCAGCCGCATCAACAGCTCCTGAAAGCTCATCGGCTGATATTGTACCTTATTGAGGCGAGGCATCCTCCGCTGGCTTCAGTGGCTGGGGCGGGACGCCCAGGCAACGCGGGGGCGACGGCTGCTGGCTATCGGGCTGGGTTGCGGGCGACGAATCGACAGGCTCCGATTCATCATTCAGGGGCGTGAAGGTGTAGTAGTGGATGAGGCGTCCATCCTCTTTCTGTTCGGTGCGTCGGTGCATCTGGAAGCGCATGGTTCAGCCCTCCCCGACGGCTTGCCATGCGAGCGCGGCGCCGCCCAGAATGCCTGCGTCATCGATGCGTTCGGCAGGCAGGATCTGGCACATCTCCAGCAGGGTGGGAATGGCGTAGTCGCGTGCGGCGCGCCGAATCGCGTCGAACAGCACCGCGCCCGCTTTGGCAATCTGACCGCCAATCGCCACCACTTCGGGATTGAAGATGTTGATGAAGCTGGCGACGGCGACGCCGATATAGTAGCCTGTTTCCTCCCACACCTCGCGGGCGATGGGGTCGCCCTGCTCGCAGGCGTCGGCGACCAGCTTGGGCGTGATTCGGCTGGGGTCGCCCTCACACAGTTGCGTTAGCAGGCAGCTGGGCGCGCGGCGAATCTTCTCGCGGGCGCGTTCGATAATCGCGTCGCGCTTGGCGAGCGCTTCGACGCAGCCGGCGGCGCCGCAGCCACAGCGGGGTCCACCCATCAGCACAATCGTATGTCCGAGTTCGCCTGCGCCGCCGCCTGCGCCCACCAGCAGAACGCCGCCCCCCCAGCGAGCATTGCCCTGCACCTGCTCCTGACTCAGCACGACACCGCCGCCGATACCTGTGCCCAGCGTGAGCATCACCAGCCCCTTCGCCCGACCGTGCCCCGTGCCGTAGTAATACTCGCCCAGCGCGGCAAGGTTCGCATCGTTGCCCATGCACACGGGCAGTCCCGTCTTTTGCTGAACGGCGTCGCCCAGCGGTATCTCGCGCCACTCGTGAAAGAGACCATCGCGCCACTCGCCGAAGTTGGGCGCCCAGCGCACCACGCCCCGTATGCTATCGATGTGCCCTGGCACCGCCATGCCAACCGCGCCGATCGCGCGCTTTTCAACACCCGCCGACTGGATGGCGCCCTCAATTGTGCGCACAATCGCGTCGAGCGTGGCGGGGAAGCCCTCCTGCGCCCGCGAGGGCTGTTGCAACGGCTCGCCCACTATTGTGCCCGTGCGATCCACCAGCGCCGCGCGCACATTTGTGCCGCCCAGATCGACCCCTATGACGAATCGTGCCATCGCTAACAGTATACTCGCTGGTCAGGCGGCGCTGGCGCGAACCGCCAGCACGGTCAGCACGCCGAGCGGCAACAGCACGCCCAGAATGAAGCCCGCCACCATCGCCATCCCGCCCTTGACCATCAGGTAGACAATCAGGATCAGGATGGGATACTTCACCACTCCGGAGAGCATCAGCATGCGCGGGAAGGCGCGGCTGCCCGGCTGGGCGAATCGGCGTGCCAGCGCACTGTGAAAGAGCGTGATGGCGCCCATCGTCAGCGTGCCAGTCAGCAGCCCTGCACCCACACGCGGCACGCCCAGCATCAGCGTTGCGATGAAACCGAGCGCGGCGAGCAGCGCGGTCAGGCGCACCGCGGAACGCACCATTGCTTCGGGTGAAGGCGTCTCTCTCACGGCTTGCGCTCCTGCTCCTCCTGCAGGCGATCGAGTATGCGAATCATCTGGGTGAAGCCCGCCACGATGCCCAGCAGCAGCAACCCGACGGTCAGCCAGGGCGCGGTGTGCAGCAGGCGATCCAGCCACAGCCCCAGCAGTGCGCCCAGAATGATGGGACCGGTGAGCGCGAAGCCGACCGAGAAGGCGAGCGCCATCCCGCGCGACGCCTCCAGCACGCGCGGCGCACGCGACGGCTCCAGCTTTGGACGCTCGAACTTCACCTCAGGCACCTCAGGCAGTTCGGGCGTCGGCGGCAGCTCCGGCGGCTCAATCGGCTCTGGCGGCTCGCCCTCCTCAGCTCGCCTGATGGAGTCCGAATCGCTCATGGATTACTCTCACCGCCTTTTCCACTTCGCTTTCGGGAATGATGCAGGAGAGGCTCAGCTCCGAGTCGGCGGTCTGCCACACGGGGATGCCCTCCTGCAGCAGCGTCTGATAGAGCATGGCGAAGATGCCGGGTTCCTGGCTGTAGCCGTGCGCGATGAGGGAGACCATCGTGCAGCCTTCAGCGACGCTGATGGGCACGGGGCGCAGTCGCTCGCCGCCCAGCCCCGCCTTGTCCAGCATCCCGCGCTGAATCTGGCACACTTCGGTGGGCTGCTCGCCGAACTGCAGCAGGTAGAACACCGGCAGCCCGTTGGTGCAGGCAGTTGAACGCAGGGGCACCACCAGCCCGTCGAGCGCGGTGCGCACGCGCTGCCAGTGTTCGCGCGAGAAGGCGATGCCCAGCCCCTCCTCATCCACGCCCACGCCCTGCAGGTTGACCCCGATGCGCGCCATCAGCCGATAGATTTCCAGCTCCAGCAGCGCCTTATGCTCGGCGTAAGGGATATGAAAACTGAGATAGACCAGTTTGCCCGTATGGGTGACGCCCGTGATGCGTCGCTGTCCCGATTTGAGCTGGGCGACTACGCGCGTGCCCGGCTCATCGGTGAAGGTGCATTTGACCCAGAGGGGGATTCCGTAGTCCATCGCGATTTCGGCGGCGCGTGGGTGCAGCACGCGCGCACCCTGATGGGCGATCTCGGCGACCTCTTCATAGGTGATTTCGCGCAGGGTGGGCGCGTCGGGCACGAAGTCGGGGTCGGCGGTCTTCACGCCGTCCACATCGGTGTAAATCTCGACGGCTTCCGCCTGTAGCGCGGCGCCCAGTGCGGCGGCGGTGGTGTCGCTCCCGCCCCGACCCAGCGTCGTGATGGCGCCCCGAGAGAAAATTTTATCGGGTCGCGTCACGCCCTGAAAGCCCGCCACCACCGGTATCCAGCCGCACTCCAGACAGCGCAGGATGGGCGTGGGGTTGATCTCCAGAATGCGCGCGTTGCCGAACTCCGAATCGGTGATGATGCCCGCCTGATTGCCCGTGAGCGCGACCGACGGATAGCCCAGAATGCGCAGCGTTTGCGCCATAATCACAGTGGAGATAATCTCACCGCACGCCATCATCAGGTCTTTCTCGCGCGGGTGCGGCGGCACGCTGGGGTCTAACTGGGTGAGGAACTCCACCAGGGTGTCGGTGGCGTACGGCTCGCCACGCCGCCCAATCGCGGAGACGACCACCACCGGCTTGCAGCCCATCTCCAGGCACTGGATCACCTTGCGGGCTGCCATGAGCCGATGCTCGTGCGTGTCGACGCTTGTGCCCCCGAACTTCAGCACCCGAATGCGCATGGCTACCTCCTGGTGGCGTAATGCACGGCTCGCTCGCGCAGGCGGAAGGCACGCCGCAGTTTGGCGACCACCTGCGGCGCCTTGCTGGCTTCAATCAGGCAGGTGACGCGGTTGTGCGCGTCGCTGATCTGCTCGATCGCCGCGCCCGATTCGTACAGAATCTCGGCGATTCGCGCCAGCACGCCGTGCAACTCGCGCATGTTCTGCGCGAACACCGACACCATTACGCGCTGGGGCTTGACCGTTACAGAGAAACCCGCTTCCTCCAGCACGGCGCGGGCACGCTCCATCTCGGTCGCTTGCACGCCGAAACTCAGCCCCTGCCGCTGCAGCTTAATCAAAAAGATACTGATGTTCGCCTGCTTCAGCGCGTTCAGGATTGCCAGCCGCTGCTGGGGCACATCGGACGAATCGGGCACGCGCACGAAGAGATAGGTGACCTCCGGGGAGACCACAATCGCGCTGACCCCACGCTCCCGCTCAAAACTGACCCGTTCCCCAGCAACAGGAACCGCCTCTTCCGGCAGCATCGCAGGATGGAGTATACCTTACTCCACTGGAGACAGTTGTTCTGCTGCCCGTTTCCATGGGACATCGGGCACGCTGGCGCGGTGATTGGCGACTCGTGCCAGCACAAACAGCAGGTCGCTGAGACGATTGAGATACTGAATCACCACTGGTCGGACTGTGCTGTGGCGGTTGAGCGTGACCACGCGCCGCTCGGCGCGGCGGCAGACGGTGCGCGCCAGATGGAGCGCGGCGGCGGCGGGCGTACCCCCTGGCAAAATGAACTGGCGTAACGGCTCCAGCTCCGCCTCCAGCTGGTCAATCGCCTGCTCCAGCGCCTGCACATCGGTTTCACTGAGCGTGGCAAACTGGTGGGCGCGTTCAGGCGGCGACGCCAGCTCCGCGCCCATATCGAACAGTTGCCGCTGAATGCGCTCCAGCAGGGCGTTCAGGTCTTCATGCTCAATAAAGCAGCGCGTCAGCCCCAGCGTGGCGTTCAGCTCGTCCACACTGCCGTAAGCCTCCACGCGCAGATCATCTTTGGGCACGCGCGCCCCGCCAATCAACCCCGTCTCGCCCGTGTCACCCGTCCGCGTGTAGATGCGCATGGCAAGAGTCTACCTGCTGGGGTATAATAACAGCGGTGGCACGCCCGATTCAGCGATGGCTCATATCGGTGCTGGCGCTGTGGCTGATAGTGGCGCCAGTAAGCATGGCGCTGGGCTGCTGGTACGCCTGCGAGCGGCAGGAGCCGTCATGCTGTCGGAGCGTGCCTGTCGCAGACTGGCTCACCGCGCCCGATTCGGACGCCTGCCCGAACTGCGGAATCTGCCATCCGCAGGCGCCGCAACCGGGCGACCCACCCAAGAAGCCGATGCCCTTCGTGCCGCTGATGGCGACGCTCACAGGCGAGGGCACGGCGCCAACACCCGCCGGGAAAGCGTCACCCAGCTGGATCGAGCCAGTCCTTGCCGCCCACCTGCGCACACTGACTCCTGAATCCCCGCGTGCGCCTCCTGATGCGTCCCGCTCTTGATCCGCTGCACAGCACGCAACGGTGTGCTGCGCGCTTACGCTGTTTTGCTCGCCGACAGATCGTCGGTAATCCCAACCGCATCAGGAGGAGAAATCATGCGAAATGCACGAGGGTTCACTTTGATTGAGCTACTGGTCGTGATAGCGATTATCGCTGTGCTGGCAGCGATATTGATGCCTGTGTTTGCCCAGGCGCGGGAGAAGGCGCGCCAGACCGCCTGCCTGAACCATTCGCGTCAGCTTGGGCCGGCGCTAATGGGCTATCTGACCGACCATGAAGAGACCTTCCCGCTCGGTTTTGGGCGTGAAGGGGGCACAGGCGCATGGCTCTGGAATCGTTACCACGCGACGCCCGCGAACTGGCGTCCCGACCTGCCGCCCAATCATCCGCTGATGGCTGCCTATCCAGTTCACTGGTCAAACGCGATCCAGCCCTATATCAAGAATCTGGGGCTGTACGCCTGCCCGTCGGGGGCATCGGTGCGATTGAGCGGCGTGAACTACTCGGTGTCGCCGCCCGCCCGCGTGAGCTACACCTATAATGGACTCCTGCACGGGCTGAGTCAGGCGGTGGTCGCCAGCCCATCGACTCTGCCGGTGATATGGGAGGGGCGCGGCAAGGTGGCGGTGGAGGGCTTCGCGCTCACCAACCCGTCGCTGGAGTGTACCGATGCCGCTCGCCCCTGCCGCTACTTCAGCTGTTTGAGCGGCGTGGTGTCGGACGCCTACCCGCGCGGCGTGATGTTCGGGCTGGACGGCACGATGTGGATTCACGCGCAGGGCGCGACCTTCATCGCGGCGGATGGCAGCGCGCGCTGGCGTCGGCTGGGCGCCCAGCTCGCCCCCAACGACACCGACTGGCGCACCGACCCCTACACGCAGTATAACGCGCAGGGTCAACCAGGCAGTATCTGGTGGGACGGCTGCAACCCGTGGCTGTTCCGCCCCGACTATGACCCCAGCGCCACGCGGGGTCAATGCTCGCGCGGTCCCTGCAGCGCGTGCCAGCCATGAAAGTGGTCAACCCCCTTCCCTTTCATGGGGAGGGGGCAACCATCCGATGGAAATGATGAGCTGCTCAAACTCGGCTCTCTTCCACGACTTCCACCAGAAGGATGGCGTTTGCCGGACAGCTCCGAATCGCTTTTCGCACGGCTGATAGATGGGCGTCGACCTCAACACCCGGTCGCACGCGCGCAGGGGCGTGAGGGGAGGGTTTTTCAAATACATGGGGACAGACGCGTACACATCGGTCGCACTGGAAACCGCCTTCGCGTGTTGCCAGTTCCCAGCATCGGTTAGCGTCGATGATAATGCGATAGGTCGAAGCCGTTCGATCACTTATCGGGCGAGCAGTTAGCTCGCTTTTCGTGATGGATGGCGATGGCTCGGTCTCGGACCGCAAGTATTTGAGAATCCATACAAGAAAGAGGGAAAGCAGTGAGAGGGCAAGGAAGGTCACAAATCCAAGCGGATAGCCTTCCATTCCGTGCCGCTGGACTGCGAACCCCATGATGGGAGGGATTATAAAGCCACCGAAGGCGCCCAGCCCACCAACCCAGCCGGCAGCGCCGCCGACCGCCTGGGGCACTACCTGAGGCACTAATCGGAAGACTGCAGCGTTGCATATGCCCATGCCAATCGCCATCAGGATGATGCCCGGCACGGCAACCTCGAACTTGCTGGTGAGCGTCATCAACAATGCGCCGTTAACCATCGTCATCAGTGCCAGAATAGCTGTGTTTTCACCGCCGCGCTCCAGCTCATCGGACAGCCCGCCTCCAACGACTCGAATAAACGAGGTTAGCAGCGAGTAGAGGGCGGTTAAAGCGCCAGCAGTGATCGCTCCCAGCCCGAAAAAGGAGCTCCAGTAGACTGGCAACCACGCGGTCAGGGCAACGAAGCCGCCAAAGGTGGTGAAGTAGATAACGACCAGCGCCCATGTTCGCCAGGTAAGCGCTGAAACCCGCAGGCTTTCCACCAGGTTCCCGGTGGGGAAATTTTCCTGACCGCGTGCCGCTGCTTGCTGACGCGCCTCCAGCTCCGAAAGCCCCTGCTGGCGAAACTGAAAGTACCAGGCATTATGCCCCATGAAAGCGTACAGCACGGTGCCCACCGCGAGTATCAATAGCCATGCGAGGTAGGCGCCCTTAAGCCCCCAGCTCCCCAACGTGATGGGGAGCAGCAGGGAGAACAATCCCGGCGCCAAATTGCCGAGCCCTGCGTAGAACGCCAGCGCCCGCCCCTGATAGGAACGTGGAAACCAGTAAGACACCTGTCCTATCCCGACGGAGAAGGTGGCGATGCCACAGCCGCAGAGCACGCCAAGCACAAGCAGAGGCAGGTAGAATCCCCGATGAAGCCGCTCCGGGTAATACAGGTGGACCAGCAGGGTCAGCCCTGTCATCCCCACCAGGGCAAGCCCCAGCAGGATCAGGAACGGCTTGCGCCCGCCCGTGGTGTCCACCCACGCCCCAAAGGGGATTCGCAAAAGCGAGCCTGAAAGCGCCGGGATCGCCACCAGCAATCCCACCTCCTGAGGGCTCAGCCCCATCAGCTCCTTAAAGCGCAGGGCGGTCGGACCGAAGAGGGCAACCGCTGCAAAGCCAACGAAGAACCCCACTGTTGCACCGACAAGACCCTCCTTTGGGCTACCTCGTCCATCCCGCATGGCTATCACCTTTCTACACCTTGAGTTGCCGCTACCTCTTCAGCGCGACATACCTTCGCACGGTAATATAGGGGCGCGTGAGGTAGCCGAACGGATAGCTGAAGGCATGCACCAGCTTGGTGAAGGGGAAGTAGGCGAGGAAGACGAAGTTCACAATCAGGTGCAGCTTGATAGCCAGCGGCGCGGTCGTTAGCAGGTTCGGGTCCGGACGCAGGGTGAGAAGACCCACCAGCCAGGGACCCACAGCGTAGGAGACGCCGAAGGCGAGTGTTATCGCCGAATGGTAAAGTCCTAAACCCACGCTCACGATCAGGAACAACAGCACGAGGTAGTCCTCCAGGGTACTCATCGCCCGCAGCTGGCGCACGCTCAGCCGACGGATGAACGCCCAGAGAGCGCCGTACAACACCAGCAGACAACCAAACAGACCTGCCCAGCGGAAAAAGTCCACCAGTGAGGGATTCATAACCGCTCCGCCGATGAACCCCACAATATGGGCAAGGATCACGATAATCAGTCCCCAGTGCAGGCACAGTACAGCGGGTCCAATGGAGGCTCGCCCGAAGAAGCCGGTGGAGCGGGTCGTCCAGAGCAGGTCGCCACGGGCGCTCCAGTCAAATCGTCCCCGATAGAAGCTCTTGAAGCCCGTAAAGGTCCGATAGAGCGAGCCAAACACAAAGAGCAGGAGCGAGATATAGGGTAGCCCGACAAAGAAGAAATAGTCAAACATGAGCTGTCACCTCCGTCGCATTCGTTTGCAGATCGTAGGCAAGCACGCGCTCCAGCACCTTCAGAAGGTGGAGGTAAGGCGAGTTCAGTTCCGCAAGCCGCTCCCGAATCGGTTCCAGAAATGGGAGCAGGTACTCCTGAATGAACCGGGCACGCAGGGGGTCGCTGGAGCCTGCGGTCAAGGCGAGGAACTCTACCATCAGCGGCAGATAGTCCGGCAACTCCTTCCCATTCGGTACCATGCCGAAGTGGCGATAGATACCGATGAGCTCGAGCATGTAGCTGTTGCGGTCGGAGACGGCTGCCTGGGCGCAGGTTTTCGGTTCCTCAAAGACATGGCTGCCCAGATAGAGGGGGCAGAGAGGGTCCAGCTCGAACAGCGCCACATATTCCTCCTCTGGGACAGGGTTTGCGAGGAATTGAGCCAGCGCTTCCGCCCCCTCCGTATCCACCGCTGTGAGGGCGGTCAGCACTGCGGGCGCCTGCTCGCTCACCGATTCCTGTTCCTGCTCGGCAGGGCTGCACCACAGCTCCGCGATCAGCGCGTACACCTGCTTCAGGGTTTCAGAGTGCATCATTCTCCTCCTTATTCGTACTCTTTCTGGGGGTCATGGTGGGCTTTATAGTAGCTCTTGCGTCGCTTGATGGGCGCCCACGGGCTTAATGGGATGAAGCCGGCGGTGCCGCGCTCCGTGTAGGGGCTGAGGTCAGCGGCTTCGCGTCGGGTGGTCGGTATCACGAACCGCTCATGATAGAAGGAGAGGGAAAGCGCGCGGGTGATGCCGCGGGCGTCCTCTTCGGTCAGCCCGACCTTTTCCAGCACCTCCAGATTGGGCTTGCCGTCCACACGCAGGCTCCGCTCGTAGTGGCGCACGGCGAGCTGACGCCGCAGCGACTTCTTGACCTCCTCCTCGTTGCCCGCAGCGAACAGGTTCGCCAGATACTTCAGGGGGATTCGCAGCTTGTCCAGCTCGTCGATATCGGGCAGTACACTGCGCGTCTTTGCCATGTCGAAAATGTCCGTCTCATCCGGAGAGCGCTGTCCCATGCTGGTGATCACAGGGCTAAGCGGCGGGATGTAGAACAGCATGGGAAGCGTGCGGAACTCCGGATGCAATGGGAGCGCCAGCTCCCACTTTTTGAACAGTTTGTAGACGGGTGAGCGCTGGGCAGCGTCAATCCACTCGTCGCTGATGCCGTTGGCTTTCGCCTGACGGATGACCTCCTCATCGAACGGGTCCAGAATGATACTGCGCTGGGCGCGTACGAGGTCGTGGTCGTCTGCCAGCGCCGCCTCCTGGACACGATCCATGTCGTAAAGCACCACGCCGAAGGAGCGAATGCGTCCCACACAGCTATGGAAGCAGACGGGTGGCAATCCCGCTTCGACGCGCGGATAGCAGAGAATGCACTTCTCCATCTTGCCGGTGCACCAGTTATAGTAGGGCTTCTTGTAGGGGCAGCTGGAGATGCAGTAGCGCCAGTTGCGGCAGCGCTGCTGATCGATAAGCACGATGCCGTCTTCCTCGCGCTTGTAGGCAGCTCCCGATGGGCAGGCGGCGACACAGGCGGGATTAATGCAGTGGTTGCAGATGCGCGGGAGATAGAAGTAGAACACATCGCGGAACTTGAGGTATGCCTCATGCTCCTCTTTGCTCATCCCGCGGAAGTTCACATCGTACTTGCCCGTTACATGGGCGCCGCCCGCGTTGTCCTCCCAGTTCACACCCCAGGTGAGGGGAATGTCCTCCTCTTCGGTGACCATCGATTTGGGGCGTGCCACGGGTTGCTGGTTGCCCTTTCGGGGAGTGTGCAGGTCATCGTAGGTGAAGGTGTAGACATCCTTCCCATAGTAATCTGCCATCTCTGGCATATGCGGGTTGAAGAAGAGGTTCAGCATCATATAAGGGCGGCTGCCGTAGCGCAGGCGCAGGGTTTTGCCCTGGCGCACCCAGCCCCCTTTCCAGAGTTCCTGGTCCTCCCAGCGTTTGGGGTAGCCGATGCCCGGCTTGGTCTCCACATTGTTCCACCACATGTACTCCGCGCCTTCGCGGTTGGTCCACACATTTTTGCAGGCGACGGTGCAGGTGTTGCACCCGATGCACTTCTCCAGATTGAAAGTCATGCTGTATTGCGCTTTGACTCTCATCGTTCGCCTCCTCCATGTTGTTTTTAGCGGGCAGGTAGCAGGTGCAGCTCCTCTTCGCGGTAGATGACCTCCTTTTTGCCGGATGCCGGCGGCATTTTGCGGATAAGCACGCCGTGGTCACGCTCGGAGGGGCTGGTGCCCCAGTAGTTGATGTCGTAGCAGAAGTTGCCGTAGCCACCCACCATCGTGTGGGGGTTCATCAAGATGCGGGTGGTGGCGTTGTTGTTGCCACCGCGAAGGTCGGTGCAGCCTCGTTTTTTGGCAAGCGGCGAGAAGGGCACATTCACATGGCGTTCCACCTGGTGATAGACGATAGCCATCCCTCGAGGTACCTGATGGCTGACCACCGCCCGACAGACCTGGATGCCATTCTCGCAGTAGAGTTCCACCCAGTCGTTGTCCTTCACCTCGATCTCGTCCGCGTCCTCCGGGTTGAGCCAGACGGTCGGACCACCGCGTGACATGTGCATCATGGGCCAGTGGTCGCGGAAGGAGCTGTGGATCTGCCATTTGCCGTGCGGGGTGATGAAGCGGAACACTTTGGACTTCGGTTCCGCCTTGTCGAGGCGAATGTCGCCGATGGCGACCATATCCAGCGGGGGCTTGTAGGTCGGGATTGCCTCCCCAAGCTCGCGAATCGCTTGGTGGTCGAAGTAGATTTCGATTCGTCCCGTGAGGGTGTGCCAGGGTTTGAGCCGCTCCACATTGAGCGTCCAGGGGGCGAAGGGGCGCTGCTTGCCCGTTTCGGGGTCGAACAGGATGGCGCCCCACATCGGTGTGGTGTGGATGCGTCGCGGCTGGGAAGCCAGCTCTTTATAGTGGACGCGACGGCTTTTGACTGGCTCCACCAGATCCGCAAGGGGCAGCCCCACCTTCTTCTCCATCTCCTTGAAGAACATGTGCGCCAGGCGCCCGTTGAGTTCGGGGGAGACTTGGCAGATCAGCTCGCAGAACTGCTCGGCGCGCTCAAAGTAGACCCGCCCATTCTTCACCGTCAGCACCTCGTTCTGTTTCAGCTCCTCCTCCACGATGGGTCTGAGGTCCGCGTAGTGCCCTTTGGAGCCGTAGTGGTCGATTCGCGGTCCCAGCGAGACCAGTCGGTCGTAGACCTGCGTGTAGTCTCGCTCCACGATAAAGATGTGGGGGAAGTATTTGCCCGGGATGGGTTCCACCTCGCCCTTCTTCCAGTCCTTCACCTCGCCCAGCGGCTGACCCAGCTGGTCGGGGCTGTCCATCCAGAGGGGTTTCAACACGATGTCCTTGACAGGCTTCGGGAAGTGCCGCTTCGCCAGCTCCGAGAACTTTTTGGCGATGAGCTTGAAAGCCTCCCAGTCGTGCTTGCACTCCCATGGCGGGTCGGTCGCGGGCTGGAGGGGATGCACAAAGGTGTGCATATCCCCGAAGGTGATATCGTACTTCTCGTACCAGAAAGCAGCGGGCAAGACCACATCGGCATAGTTCGCGGTGGAGTCCATGCGGATGTTGAGATTCACCAGCAGGTCCAGCTTGCCGATGGGGCACTCTTCGGGGTCCCAGTTGATCTCTTTGACCAGCCCCCTGGCGGGTTCATGGTCATACAGTACATTATGGTGGGTGCCCAGGAAGTGTTTCAGGGCGAGTTCGTGCCCGCGCATGCTGGTGCCGATGAGGTTGCCGCGCCATACAGTCAGCACTTTGAGGTGGTTTTCGGGCGCGTCGATGTTATGGATGGCAAAATTGAGCCGTCCCTCCTTGAACTGCTGAAGCACCCACGCCTTCACCTCTTCATCGGTCTGGCAACCCGCCTGAAGGGCTTCCTCATAGAGCTGGATGGGGTTCTTGCGATCAAACTGCGGGAAGAAGGGCAGCTAGCCCAGTCGGACCGCCAGGGCGTTGAAGTCGGCGGCATGGTTATAGGTGGGGCATTTCTTCGCGTCGGCACTCCACTGGGTGTCTAAAGGCATGCCATCGTAGCGCCATTGCCCGGTGTGGAAGTACCAGAGCGAGGTGGAGTTCATCAGGCGTGCGGGGAAGGTCCAGTCGGCGGCGGCGCCCAGATACTTGAAGGCGGCGTGCAGGCGGGTGTGTTGCGTGCCGACATAATGGTTGAAGTTGCCGCCGTTGCGTCCATGACAGCCGCAGAGGGCTAACATCACCGCCTCACTGCGATAATACATAGAAGCGCCGTGATACCAGTGCTGGATACCCGGACCCGTGATAATCAGCGAGCGCCCCTGGGTCTTTTCCGCGTTCTCGGCGAACTCGCGCGCGACCTGAATCACCAGATGGCGGCTGATGCCTGTGATCGGCTCCTGCCAGGCAGGTGTGAAGGGCTTGAGATCGTCATAGTCTTTCGGATAATCACCTCCAAGCCCACGGGAGGGACCATTCCACGCCATCAGCAGATCGAAGGCGGTGGTCACCAGCACCTGTCGCCCATCTTTCGTGGTCACGACCTTCGCCGGGACCTCACGGAGCACCTCTCTGGCTTTCTCGGTCTTGCTCTTGCTCTTTCCCAGCCAGATGCTGAAGGTGTGAGTGAAGTCGCTGAAGGAGACCATCACCCGCTGGTCCTCTTTGCCCAGCAGGGTGAGCAGCGGGTCGAACTCCTCGCCCGTGACCACATTCTTCAGCTGCAGGTTCCAGTTGCCTGTGGGTTCTTTCTCCCAGCGGAAACCGATGGTGCCAGGGGGCAGGTGCAGCCTCCCCTGAGCGTCCATCATGATCATCTTCCATTCGGCGTTCTCCTGGTCAGCATAATCGGCAAGGTCTGATGCCCGCAGGAACCGCCCCTGATGGAACTTCTGACCATCGGGGTCAGGCTCCAGAATAACCAGGAAGGGCAGGTTGGTGTAGCGTTTGAGATAGTTCACAAAGTAGGGCACCTCTCGGTCGACATAAAACTCCTTGAGAATCACATGGATGCATGCCTGGAAGAAGGCGCCATCGCTGCCAGGCACCAGCGGCACCCAGAGGTCGGCATACTTGGTCACATCGGAGTAGTTGGGCGAGACCACCACGACTTTGGTGCCCCGATACTTGGCTTCGGGCAGGAAGTGGCAATCGGCGGTGCGAGTCATGTTCAGGTTGCTACCCGCGATAATCCAGTAGGTGCCGTTGTACCAGTCGGAGCTTTCACAGTTTTCGGTCTGATCGCCGAACATGGTGGCTTCAATGTGGGGCAGGTCGTGGTACCATTCATAGTAGCTGCAATAGATACCGCCCAGCAGATTATTGTAGCGGTGTCCGGAGAGGAAGCTGACCAGGCTCATCGCGGGGATAGGCGAGAATGCCGCAATATGGTCGGGACCATACTTCTTGATTGTGTAGATTTGCGCTGCGGCAATAAGTTCCGTCGCCTCGTCCCAGCTGACACGCTTCCAGCCGCCCTTACCGCGAGCTGACTTGTAAGCCTGCGCCCGCTCCGGGTCTTCAACAATGCTCGCCCACGCCTCAACGGGGTCCTTGCCGTTCCGGCGCTCCTTCTGATAGTGGTACCACAGCACCTGGCGCACATAGGGATATTTCGGACGCAGCGGGCTATAGGGATACCAGGACGCTGTGACGCCCCGCTGGCATCCGCGTGGCTCCACATTGGGAATATCGGGGTCAATCTGGGGATAATCCACCTTCTGAAGCTCCCAGCAGATCAGCCCGTCTTTGACAAAGACCTCCCAGCTGCACGACATGGAGCAGTTCACCCCATGGCTGGTGCGCACGCTGTAGTCATAGGACCAGCGACTGCGATAAAAATCTTCCCATGAGCGAGACTCGCTGGTGATGTTGAACCATCGGCTTTTCATGATCGCACCTCCACTTGTTTTCTGGCTGACAGCAGTCCCAGGGCGGTCAGCACCCCGATCGTGGCGATAGCGGTAATAAGGGTCGGATAGTAGAGCGGTGGAATGGTGCCTGATGGCGAAGTGGTGGGAGCAGCATCCATGCTCTCCAGGTAGGCGATAATCGCCTCCACCTGCTCATCGGTCAGCTTGAAGCTTGGCATGGGCACATTCTTATACTCCTTGAGGAGCTGGGTCGCTATCGGGTCGCCCGCCGCCAGCATCTTATCAGGCTCTTTAATCCAGCGGCGCAGCCATTCCCGCTCTCGCCGCATAGTGACGCCCTTCAGGTCGGGTCCGGTCTTCTGGGGGCCACCACCGAAGTTATGACATGGGACACAGAGCTGCTGGAAAGTTGACTGACCGTCGGTGGACTTCGCCAGAGAAACAGCGGGGATAAGCCCTATCAGAGACAGCAGAAGGAGGCAGGCAAGCGCCCGGATCACCGCTCGTCGTGAGCAGTGCGGCAACCGGGAAGCGTCCTCCCATAGCTCCGCCCTGCAACCTTTGATCGTCATTCTATCCCTCCTATGCAAGCGAGCATATTGCCCCAGTGAACCTACACAGTTAAGTCAGCTCGCTTATGGGGCTTACTATACCCTATCGATTACGGCTTTGTCAAGGGGTGGGGGAGGGTGTTCAGGAAATCATCTCTTGCGAGCCGGTTGAGCAGGGCGCGGGGACCGCGCCCTATTTTCGAACACCCTCAGGGGTGGAGGGAGAACGCGCCTGAACCTGCAGGCAAAGCGGGTTTCCTGGCGAATCAGCAAGCCATCATGAGCCTGAAACTGTGTGTGGCGGGATTGACGCACGGGCATGTGTGGGGGCTGATAGAGCAGTGGGCATCCCAGCCTGAGGTGAGCCTAACGGCGGTCGCCGACGCGACGCCCCTGCTGGAGCGCGCCGCCCCGCGCTTCGAACGCACCTACACCGACTGGCAGGCAATGCTGGCGCAGGAGCAACCCGATATCGTGCTGGTCTGCGCCGATAACCGCACCAGTGCCCGGATTGCTATCGAGGCGATGGAGCGCGGCGCGCATGTGATGGTCGAAAAGCCGATGGCTGCCGATTTAGCTGATGCCCAGCGCATGCTGGCGACCGCCCGGCACACCCAGCGCCTGCTGATGATTAACTACCCCACGCGCTGGAACCCCGCGATTCAGAGCCTGCTGACACGCGCGAAGGCGGGCGAGTTCGGGCAGATTTTTGGGTTTCGGTTCCGCGCAGGGCACGCGGGACCGCGCGAAATCGGCTGTGATCCCTATTTCGTCAGCTGGCTCTATGACGAGTATCTCAACGGCGCGGGCGCGTTAGCCGATTTCGCCTGCTACGGCGCCGTGATGTGTGCCGACCTGTTCGGCAGCCCCGATCAGGTGCTGGCGACGCGGGGCAACCTCACCAAGCCCTACCCCGTCGCCGACGACAACGCCGCCCTGATCCTGCGCTATCCCAGCACGATTGCCGTTATCGAAGCCACATGGTCGCAGATTGGCAGCGATGGTGCGCCGAACCCCATCGTGTACGGCACGGAGGCGACGGCGGGCGTGACCGAGGGCAAAGTGCGCATTCATCGGCGCGGTCTGGAGCCTGTGTATGAGACGCCTGACCCGCTGCCCGAAGGCGAGCGCAACGCCCCCGAATACTTCCTGCGCTGTATCCAGAGCGGACGCGAACCCGAAGGCGTGCTGAACCCCGAAACCGCCCTGCTTGCCCAGGCAATTATTGAGCAGGCGAAGGGATAACGGGTATGATTCCACTGGGGCATGATCACACGCGAGCAGATTGAGCAGGCGAAACAGCGGGGCGATACGGCTTTCTTCCGCCAGATGCTGGATGCGCGGCATGGCACGCGCCATCTGCTAACGGTGCTGGAGCGGCTGGGTCGCCTGCCGCCCGATTTTGACCCCGAGCCGTTGCTGAATCTCTTGAGCCACCCCAGCGCGGAAGTACGCCTTGCCGCCGTGAAGGGGCTGGCACGCCTCGAAAACCCCGCCCTGCTGACCACCTTCACCGAGCCGCGTGCGTGCAGAAAGCAACACGCTGGTCCGCAGGGAGCTGGTTTCTGCCATCGGGCGTCTGCGCATGCCGGATGCAATCCCTATTCTCACCGAATGTCTGAGTGATGCCGACCCGAAGGTGGTGCTGCAGGCGATTCGGGCGCTGCTCTGCTTCCGTCAGCGCACCATGTGCAGGCGATTCTGCGCTCGCTTGCTGACCACCCGAACGAGCTGGTTCGCGCATCCATTCGCCGCGAGCTGATGCCTTCCAGTTCGGGCGCGACTGGCTTGCCGCATCCCATCAGCCCCAACTGGCTCAAGAACCTGATGGTGTGCGCCGATGTGCTGGACATGCTCGCCTATGTGCCCGACGAGTCGGTTCATCTGACCTTCACCTCGCCCCCCTACTACAACGCGCGCGATTACACCCTGTATCGGAGCTACGAGGAGTATCTCGATTTTCTGGTGCGCGTCTTTCGCGAGGTGCATC
>JBBIML010000017.1:0-66748 GCA_037444405.1 Armatimonadota bacterium | reverse complement strand
TGCGCGTGCCCGCCGACATCTCGCGCGAGGAGATGGAGCGGCTGGCGTTGCAAAGCCCGCGCGTGCAGCAGTACCTTAACGGCGGTCAGCCCAAAAAGGTTATCGTTGTGCCAGGCAAGCTGGTGAATGTGGTAGTGTAGTGCCGATTCTGTTGACCGTTGAAAGCCGTTGCGTCCCCCCTTGACGGGAGGAGGCTCATGATGAAGCGTTCGATTCTTCGCTGGCTCTGGCGGCTGATTCTGCCACCGCTGTGTGAATGGCTGGAGCAGCGGGCGTTGCGTCTGCCGCAAGCGCAGCGCGAGCGACTTGCCCGCCAGCTGTATGTCGATATTCGCGCCATCGAGACCGTCGAGAATGCCCTGCGCGCGTTCGTGCTGCGCGAACTGCGCGAGTGGCAACCCTGAAGGAGGCATCCCCTGATGGAGTGGAGCCAGTTTCTGACGATTGTCAGCACGCTGATTGGCTGGAGCTTCATCCTCACGCGCCAGCTACTGCAGCGGATGGATCGCCTCGTCGATTCAGCCCAGCGCCAGCAGGCAGCCATCACCGGTGAGTTCATTACCTATCTGCAGACGATGCTCGACCGCACCGATCACTGGCACGAGCGGCTGGAGCGTGCGCTCAACGACCTGCAGGAATCGCTCTGGAGCCTGCGCCAGGCAGTGCAGGAATCAACGACCTGCAGGAATCGCTCTGGAGCCTGCGCCAGGCAGTGCAGGAATGGACCCTGATGGAGTCGGAGGGGACTTATGTTGACCGTTACACGCGACGATGTGAAGCGCAAGACGCGGCTGGGAAGTGAATACGACGCGGAGATCGACGCGCTGATTGCCGAGATGCTGCCCGTGATTGAGTACGCGATTGACCCGCTCTATTTGCAGGAGCCTGAGTCGGGCTTGCTGGCGACGCTCAATCTGGGCGCGCTGGAGGTGATAGCGGGCGAGATGCTGGCGACGCTTTGGCGCGAGGTAGGCGCGCTGGTCGGCTTCCGATTCGGCTGGCTGCAGGTGTTCCCGCCGCAATCGCTGAACCCGCTGGATCCGAGCGGGCTGAAGGCGCAGGGGCTGCGGCGGCTCGCGCCCTACCTGCGCCGCAACGCCCGCCTGCAGGTCATCAGTCGCGGCGATTCGGAAGGGGAGGGCGAGTGATGGCGCTGCATCTCTGCCTGCGCTACTGGCTGAACCGCTATGGTGAGCCGTTCATAATCCGCGCCCAGACGAAACAGGGTCTGTTCGTGCAGCCATCGGCTGGGTTACTACGCTGGCTTTACAGCGATGCCCAGCTGGAGACCCTGCCGCGCCCCCTGTGGCTGGTGCTGTTTCTGCCCGATGTCTATCCACTGCCCGATGAGACGCTGGAGTGGCGCGGTGAGACCTATCGGGTACTGCGTGTGCTGGAGTTCTGCTATCCTGCCCCAAATCCCCTCTATCGCCTGATGCTGATTGCGCCCCTCACCCCCTGAGACCGCACTCCGCACAGTAAGGGCGCACGGCTGTGCGCCCCTACCCCACGCCTGCTACCGGGTATACTCTGGGTGAGGAGGTGGTTCGCCGTGTGGAATGTGCTGAAGACAGGGCTGTTGCTCACCGTGCTGACGCTCCTGCTGATTGCGCTGGGCAACTGGCTGGGCGGCTCCACAGGAGTGATTATCGCGCTGGTGTTTGCCGCGCTGATGAACCTGGGTTCCTACTGGTTCAGCGATCGGCTGGTGATAGCGATGTCGGGCGCCCAGCCGCTGAGCGAGTCGGAGGCGCCGGAGCTGTATGCGATGGTGCGTCGTCTGGCGCAGCGAGCGGGACTGCCGATGCCCCGTCTCTATCTGGTGCCGGAGATGCAGCCGAACGCCTTCGCCACAGGGCGCGATCCCCAGCACGGGGTGGTCGCCGTCACGCAGGGGCTGCTGCGGTTGATGGACCGCTCGGAGGTGGAGGGTGTGATTGCGCATGAGCTGGCGCACATTCGCAATCGCGACACGCTGATTATGGCGGTTGCCGCGACGATCGCGGGCGCCATCTCCGCGCTGGCGCATATCATCTACTACGCCACGCTGTTTTTTGGCAGTCGGGATGAGCGCGGCAATCCGCTGGCGGCGCTTGCCTTTGCCGTGCTGGCGCCGATTATCGCAATGCTCATTCAGCTGGCGATTTCGCGGGCGCGCGAGTATGAGGCGGATCGCATCGGCGCGATGATTGCGGGCACACCGCTGGGGCTGGCGAGCGCCCTGCGCAAGCTTGAAGCTGCCGTCCAGCAGATTCCTGCCGAGCATGCCCAGCCCGCCACGGCGCACATGTACTTCGTGAACCCGCTTCGTGGGGACGGCTTGATGGCGCTGTTCAGCACGCATCCGCCCGTGCAGGAGCGTATCCGCCGCCTGATGGCGATGCCCGCTCAACTGGAGGTGGCGCGATGAATCTGCGCGAGCAGGTGCTGGAAATCCTGCACGATGTGTACGACCCGGAAATCCCGCTCAACATCGTCGATCTGGGTCTGATTTACGATTTGCAGGTCTCCGACGAGGGCGAGGTCTTCATTCTGATGACGCTGACCGCGCCAGGCTGCCCCGTCGGGGACCTGATTGCGCAGGAGATTATGGATCGGGTGCTGGCGCTGCCGGGCGTCAAAGCCGTGCGCGTGGATATAACCTTTGACCCGCTCTGGACACCTGAGCGTATCACCGACGAGGGGCGCGAAGCCCTGCGCGCGTTCGGGTTCCCCGTCTAACAGAACTTTCCGAAGTGCAGCCCCCTCATCTGTACCCTCTCCCCTCTGGAGAGAGGGTAGGGGTGAGGGGCATCCTTGCCTCTGGGTGGATTTTCCGAACACCCTCACCAACCCCTTGACAAAGCCCCCTGACCCATGGTATAATGTTGATCGATGGTCAACATTGACCGCCATTCATTGATGACCATTGGTCGTCAGAGATTCAATAAAATCAAGCTCTGGCTCATTATTCGTGAGGTAGAGAAGCCTAAGGACTTGACAAAGTTGAATACCATCGGGTAAACTCTGGAGCGACAAGCGATGAGTACGCAAACGGAACTGACGGAGCGTAAAGGGCGGCGCGAGCGGCGCAAAGAGGAGACGCGCCAGCGCATCATCACCGCCGCGCTCGAACTGATGCAGGAAAAACCCTTCGACCAGCTCACGGTTGAAGAGATTACCGAGCGCGCCGATGTCGCCAAAGGCACCTTCTTCCTCTACTTCCCCACCAAAGAGCATCTGCTCTATGCCTACATGGAAGAGATGGCGGAAGATGTCTACGAGTTTCTGGATCAGCTCAGACCCGAGACGGCGGAAAGCCAGTGGGAGGTTCTGCGCCAGGTGATGCTCTATATCGCCAGTCGGGACGGCATGTCGCTGGCGCTCACACGCTCCATTATGGTCGCCTGCTGCCAGAGCGCCGAACTGCGCCAGCAGATGATGGCGCTGGTGCAGGAAGCGACGCAGTATGCCCTGCAGGGTTTCATCGCGGGTCAGCAGAAGGGCGAGTTCCGCCAGGATGTGCCGCCCGAAATGCTGGCGCACTATGCCGTGCGGCTCTATCGGCTCTGCCTGATGGAGTGGATGATGGAAAAAGAGCATGCGCCGCTGACGGAGCTGGTGGAGCACACGCTGGAGTTCTTCAAGCCCGCTTTTTTAACTCAACCCCACAGCAACGACACGAGGTGAGAGTATGAAAGCTCGAACGGGTGGCTTACTGATGCTGACGCTGACGGTCGCACTAACAGGGGCGCAGACCGATCAGGCGCCGCTGACGCTGGAGGAAGCAATTCGGATCGCCCTGCGGAGCAATCGCTCGTTTCAGATTGCCGAGCGCACCCTGCAGAAGGCGCGGGAACGGGTCGCCGAGGCGCGCGGCGCGGGCAGCCTACAAATCCAGAGCAACACGACCTACACCCGCTTTGACAGGGTGGCGACGGCGCGCTTCGGACCGCAGGAGGTGCGGCTGAGTTCCATCGAGAGCCGCGTGCTGCTGCTGACCCTCACCCAGCCCATCGACATCAGCGGCGTCATCCGCAGCGCAGTGCGAGCCGCCACGCTGGGCTATGAACTGAGCCTGCTGGAGTACGAACGCGCCCGCAACGACCTCATCCTGCAGGTGACGAACGCCTATCAGAATGTGGCGCGAGCGGACGCCTTCGTGCGCGTGGCGGAAGAGGCGCTCAAGAACGCGCAGGAGCGACTGCGCATCACCCGCACACAGGTGGACACGGGCGTCGCCTCGCGGTTTGATCTGTTGCGTGCCGAGACGCAGGTCGCCCAGAGCGAGCAGGCGCTGCTGAACGCGCGCAATCAGGCGGAGATTGCTCGCGCAACGCTCAATAACCTGCTGGGGCGCGACCTGAACACGCCCGTGCAGGTCGCGCCACCCGAAAGCCTGCCCGCTTTCGAAGAGGTCGAACTGGAGAGGCTTATTCAACAAGCCTATCAGAACCGCCCCGAAGTTCGAGCAGCAGAGCGCAACCTGCAACTGGCACAGGTGAACATCCAGAACGCGCGGCGGGGCAACCTGCCCACCCTTGCCCTCAACGGGCAGTGGAACTTCAATCTCACCACCACTGTTTTCAACCCGCGTCGGCAGGTGTTCACCGCGACGGCGGTGCTATCGTTCCCGGTGTTCGACGGCGGTATCACCCACGCGCGGGTGGCACAGGCACGCGAAGATTGGCAAATCGCCGAGATCAGCCTTCAGCAGGTGAAGGAAGGCGTCGCGCTGGAGGTGCGCACCGCCTACCTCAACCTCAAGGACGCCCTGCAGCGGCTGGAGGTCGCCCGCAAGGGGCTGGAGCAGGCGACCGAGGCGTTGCGCCTCGCCCGAATCCGCTACGAGGCAGGCGTCTCACCCCAGCTGGAGATCAGCGACGCCGAACTCGCCTACACTCAAGCCCAGACGAACCTGGTCAACGCCCAGTTCGACTACCTGAACGCCTATGCTGCTCTTCAGCGGGCAATCGGCACGATAGGAGCGCGTTATGCGCTTGGCACAGCCCATCCAGAGGGAGGCTGATGACGACAATGCGAAAACCGACAGGCTACGGATTGCTGTTTGTTTTTCTGAGCGTGATGCTGAGCGCGTGTCGGGGCGGTGCCCCCGCGCCTCGCGCCGGCGCGAACGAAACCAGTGCCGTCACGGTCGCCGTCGCTGAGATCAAAACGGGCAACCTGACCGAAGAGATTGAGGTGACGGGCGATCTGAAGAGCTATCTGGACACGCAGGTCGCTGCCAAGATTGACGGCAAGGTGGTACAGGTGCGCGTGCGGGAGGGCGATCGCGTGCGCAAGGGACAGGTGATTGCCATGCTGGATCAGAGCGACCGGCGCATCCAGTTGCGTCAGGCGGAGGCAGCATTACGCGCGGCTGAAGCGAACCTGAAGCAGGCGGAGGTCGCCGCGCGCGTGCAACCCGATCTGACCGATGCGCAGATTCAATCGGCGCGCTCCGCCCTGCTAACGGCACAGGCGCGACTGCGAGCGTTGCAAGCGGGCGCGCGCCCGCAGGAACGCCAGCAAGCCGAGCAGCAGGTCGCCGCCGCCCGCGCCAACTTCGAACTGGCGAAGGCGAACTTCGAACGCGCCCGGCAGCTCTACGAGCAGGGCGCGATCCCCAAACAGCAGTATGATGCGCAAAGAGCGGCTTACGAGGCGGCACAGGCGCAACTGCGTCAGGCGGAAGAAACGCTGAGCCTCATCCGCGAAGGACCCCGCCGCGAAGATATCGAAGCCGCTGAGCAGGCTGTCAAGCAAGCCGAAGAAGCCTATCGGCAGGCAATACTGGGCAAGTCGCAGATCGAGCTGCGCCAGTCGCAGGTGGCTGCCGCGCGCGCCGCGCTCGCGCAGGCAAAGGCAAACCTCGCCTATGCCCAACAGCAACTCAACGAGACACTCATCCGTGCGCCCTTTGACGGCTGGATCGCCCAGCGATTCGTGGATGTGGGCATGGCCATCGGACAGGGCATGCCCGTCGCCCGCGTTGTCGATCTGAGCCGTCTTTACTTCGAAGCAACGCTCCCTGAAACCCTTCTGCGCGAGGTGCGGGTCGGCATGCCCGTGTCCGTGCGCATCGACGCCTTCCCACAGCGCGGTTTCGCGGGCAGGGTGGAAGCCATCTATCCCGCCACTGCCGATAACGCCCGCAACCTGCGCCTGCGCGTCACCCTGACGAACCCCGCTGACCTGCCGCTCAAGACAGGGCTGTTCGCCCGCGGCACAATCCTCCTGCGCACTTATCGCAACGTGCCGCTGATACCCAAGCTCGCCCTGATCGAGAAGGGCGATACAGCGCGCGTGTTTGTTGTCGAGAATAACATCGCGAAATCACGCCCCGTGCGCATCCGCGCCAGCAACGCCGAGACGGTCTACGCCGAAGGCGTCAAGCCCGGTGAACGGGTGGTCATTCGCGGGCAGGACCTGCTCAGCGACGGTCAACCCGTGCGCATCTCTGCATCTGCATCGGATAGATAGGAGGCAAAACCATGTGGCTGACCCGACTCTCGCTGAACCGACCGGTGACCATCACTGTGTTCATGGTCGCGGTGATTGTGCTGGGCTTCTACGCGCTCAGCAAAACGCAGGTGGAGCTTCAGCCGAAGGTGGACTTTCCCGTCATCACCATTCTGACGGTCTATCCGGGCGCGTCGCCCGACGAGGTGGAGACGCTCGTCACCAAGCCGATTGAGGATGCGGTGGCGGGCGTGGAGGGGTTGCGCCAGATAACCTCCGTCTCCCAATATGGCGTCTCGCAGGTCACGCTGGAGTTCTACATCGGCACCGATATTGGGCAGGCATATATCGATGTGCAGGCGAAAGTGAACGCGGCGATTGGTCTGCTACCCGATGATGCCGAACGCCCTGTCATCAGCAAGCTGGACACGCAATCCCAGCCGACGATGTATATCGGGCTGACAGGCAACCGTCAGCCGTATGAGCTGCGCGACCTGGCGGATAACATCATCAAAGATCGGCTGGCGAGCGTGCCGGGCGTGGCAGCCGTCACAGTGTCGGGCGGGCAGAAGCGCGAGATTCTCATCGCCATCGACAAGGAGCGGCTGAACGCCTACGGGTTGTCCATTAATGCGGTGGTGCGCGCGCTGCAGACGGCGAACCTGAATCTGCCCGCCGGGCGAATCACCGAAGGCGAGCGCGACTACAATGTGCGCCTGCTGGGCGAGTTCCGCTCCATCGATGAGCTGCGCAACCTGCGCCTCTATCTGCAGAACCCGCGCAACCCGATGGCGTCAGGCGCCACCCTCCGCCTGCAGGATATTGCCGACATCCGCGACACCGTCGAAGAGCGCACGGTCATCACCCGCCTGAACGGCAAAGAGAATGTGACGCTGGTTGTGCAAAAAGCGAGCGACGCGAACGCACTGGAGGTCTCAGCCGGCATCCATCAGGTTATCGAGCGCATCCAGAAAGAGTATCCCGACCTGAAGTTCGAAATCTCGTTTGATCAGGCGGATTCGATCAAAGAGAGCCTGACCGATTTGCGCATCGCGCTCTATCTGGCGATTATTCTGGTGGTGTTGATAGTCTATCTGTTTTTATACAATGCGCGCGGCACCTTTATTGTGGCGCTGGCGATCCCGACCTGTATCTTCGCGTCCTTTATCGCCATCTACTTCTTCGGCTTCACGATTAACTTTATGACGATGCTGGCGCTGTCGCTGGCGGTGGGTGTGCTGGTGGACGACGCGATTGTGGTGATTGAGAACATCTATCGCCACCTGTCGATGGGTGAGACGCCGATGGAGGCGGCGTACAACGGTCGGACGGAGATTGGGCTGGCAGCCATCACGATTACCTTTGTGGATGTGGTGGTGTTCCTGCCGATAGCCTTTATGGGCGGAGTGGTAGGTCAGTTCTTCCGCTCGTTCGGCTTAACAGTGGTGGTGACGGTGCTGTTCTCCCTGCTGGTCTCCTTCACGCTGACACCGATGCTGGCGAGCCGTTTTTATCGTCGGGGCGAGGCTTTAGAGGAGCCGAAGGGCTTCTTCCGCTGGTTTGATGCCCGCTATCGGGCGCTGGAGCGGTTCTATCGCCGCTCGCTGGCGTGGGCGCTGCGCCATCGCTGGGTGGTGATTCTGATCGGCAATGGCGCACTGGTGGCAACCCTGCTGCTGATTATTCTTTCTGCACTGCGGGGTAACCCTCTGCTGCCCTTCCGATTCGCGCCCTCGCAGGATCAGGGGCTGATAGGCATCTCGGTCAAACTGCCACCCGACGCCGCGCTGAGCGAGACGGACGCCGTGGTCAAGCGCATCGAGCAGGTGGCGCTCACCATCCCGGAGGTGAAGTTTGTGTCGTCGCTGGTGGGTGCATCGAGTGCAGGTTTTATCGGCGCGGGCGACCGGGGACCACGCTTCGCTAACATTCAGGTGACCCTCCATCCCAAAAAGGCGCTGCTGGACAGCCTGATGTTCTGGGTTCGGCGTGAGGAGCCGTTGCGCACGCGCCCCGATGTGGAAGTCGCAGGCGAACTGCGCGAGAAGATCGGCACCATAGCGGGCGCCCAGATTTCGGTGAACGCCATCTCGGGCTTTCGGGGCGGCGGCTTCGGGCAGCCCGTCCAGCTGGCGATGGTGGGCAAAGACACCGCCACCCTGCTGGAGGCTGCCGAGCGGGTGCGTCAGGCAATCAGCCGCCTGCCCGGCATCAAAGACCCCGACCTCTCATGGTCAGCGGGCAAGCCCGAACTGCAGGTGATTGTGGATCGCGAACGCGCCACGCGGCTGGGCGTGAGCATCGCCGAGATTGCGCTGGCGTTGCGCACCGCCTACGAGGGCGACACCAGCGTGAAGTACCGCGAGGCAGGTCAGGAGTACGCCATTCGCGTGCGCCTGAACGAAGCCGACCGCCAGCGCACCAGCGAATTGGGCAATCTGGTGGTCGCCACTGTGCAGGGCGCGCCCGTCTACCTGCGCGATGTGGCGACCATTCGCCTGAGCGAGGGTCCCACCCGCATCGAGCGTGCCGACCGCCAGCGGCGCGTGATGGTGCTGGCAAACCTGCAACCGGGCTACTCGCTGGGCAACCTGCGCGTGCAGATAGACAGCCTGCTGCGCGAGCAGAACCTCGTGCCGCCAGGTGTGCAGGTGCAGTGGTTCGGTGAGGGCGAAATCATGACTCGCGAGGGCGCGTATATGATGCAGGCGCTGCTGCTCTCGCTCATTCTGGTCTACCTGCTGATGGTCGCGCTGTTCGAGAACTGGCTCTACCCCTTTATTATCATGTTCAGTCAGCCGCAGGCGCTGGTGGGCGCGCTGCTGGCGCTGATTGTCGCCCGCTCCGAACTGAACATCGTGTCGATGATCGGCATCATCATGCTGGTGGGGCTGGTGGGCAAGAACGCGATCCTGCTGGTGGACTTCACGAACACCCTGCGCTCGCGCGGACGGCCGCGCGAGGAGGCGCTGTTAGAAGCGGGTCCCATCCGCCTGCGCCCGATCCTGATGACCACGCTCTCGCTGGTGCTGGCGATGATTCCGATTGCGCTGGCGGTCGGGCGCGGCAGCGAGTTCCGTGCCCCGCTGGGAATTGTGATTATCGGCGGCATGCTGGTCAGCACCTTGCTGACCCTGCTGGTCATCCCCTGCATGTACACGGTGATGGATGACCTGACCCGCTGGCTGCGCCGCCTGCTATTCCGCCGCCGCACACCTGTGGAGGAAGTGGTTATAGAGGAGCCGCGAGAAGTGGTGCATCGTTAACCTTTCCGCACGCGCTCGACATAGGTGCCCTCGCGGGTGTTAATCTTCAGCACATCGCCCACCTCGATGTGGAAGGGCACCTGCACCACCGCACCCGTTTCGAGCTTCGCGGGCTTGGAACCGCCCGATGCTGTGTCGCCCCGAAAGTTCGGGTCGGTCTCCACCACTTGCAGCTCCACAAAGTCGGGCACCTCCGCGCCCACAATCGCGCCCTCATGATAGAGCAGATAGACTTCCGAGCCTTCCTTGATGAACTTCGCGCCGTCCCCAAACTGGACTATCGGCACATGAATCTGGTCGAAAGTGTGGGTGTCCATCACCACCCAGTCGTCGCCGTCACGATAGAGAACCTGCATCTGCTTGCGTTCGATGTAGGCCTGGGGGAACCGCTCGCCCGACTTGAAGGTGCGCTCGTAGATGGCGCCGTCACGCAGGCGCTTGAGCCGCACGCGCACAATCGCGCTGCCGCGCCCCTGATGCGATTGCTGATACTCCAGAATGGTATGAATCTCGCCGTCGATAATGATGTTCAACCCGTTGCGGAAATCGCCTGTTTCGACCATCGGTCACCTCCGTCAGCGTTCTGATGGGATAATTGTACTCGCTCCGCGCTGTCGGAGTGAGGGGTTAGAGCGACTGCACGCCGAGCGTGACCTTCAGCTTGAGGGTCTGTCCCTCGCGAATCAGCACGATTTCCACCTGCTGGTTGGGGCGGGCGTTGTAGAGGTGGCGGGTGAGCGCTGCCGCGCTATCGATGGGTTGCCCGTTGAAGCCCACAATCAGGTCGCCGGGCCTCAGCCCTGCGCGTTCGGCGGGGCTGTTGGGCATCACGCGCGCCACTTGGGCACCGCCTGGCACCGTGCGATAGTCGACGCCCAGCCATGGATGTTCGGCGCGCCCGCGCGTGCGCAGGTCGTTCACCACCCGCTCCACGACTGTTGCAGGCACGGCGAAGCCCGTCACGGCGAAGGCGCCTCCTGCTGCTGGTGCGCCTGCGCTTCCGACAGGCATCCCTTCAACCGCGCTGAGTGCGCCGATGATGACGCCAATCACTTCGCCGCGCGTGTTGAGCAGGGGCGCGCCTGGCTCGCCCGCGCCCACCGTGCCGTTGAACTGCAGCAGTGGCACTACACGCTGGGTCTGCGGACGCACGCCGACCCGATCCTTGCCGCCAATCGTGCCGACCGTCACACTGCCCGCCAGCCCGCCACGATTGCCAATCAGCACGGCGGTCGCACCCACAGGCACTGCGTCCGAGTTGCCGAACCGCAACGCCGTCAGCGGACGGGGCGGGCTGATCTTCAGCAGTGCGATGCCAGTGATGGCGTCGCTGCCGATCAGCCGAGCCGAATGAACCTCGCCATTGACCAGCAGCACCTGCAGCTCGCGCGCGTTCTGAACCCCATCGGAGGAGGCGACGATATAGCCCGATGAATCGATAATAAAGCCACTGCTTTGCAGGGGGCGTGCGGGCATCTGCGCACGGCGTACCTGCACCGTCACCACTGCAGGGCGCACCCGCTCCACCATCTGCCCGATCTCGGCATCGGCACGCTCCAGCAGCGAGGGCGTCTGACACCAGCTTGTGCCAAGCCCCATCACGCCCACCATTATCGCTATCCACCAGCGCGAACAGGAACGCTTAGAATGAGTACACATGGTTCACCTCCGCTCCACTGTACTGGATGGGCAGATAATCAGTATTTTCGGACGCCTCCGGGCGCAGGCTGGGCAACGGCAGCGCAGCAACGGCGGTGGAGGTCGGCTTGCCTGCAACACGCGGTTCGGATATTCGTGGATAAGCGAAGGCAATCTCTTCCACCGGTGTTGCCCCGCGCTTGCGCCCCTGTGTGTCTGCAAAAGGTGAGTTCAGCGTCGATTCTGGCCAGGTCATGCCCTCGCCCGCGTGTAGCCTGATCGCCCCGCCCAGGGCAGTCCCCTCACCCGTACTCTCTCCCCCACTGGGGGAGAGGGTTTTAGATTCTGCTCCTGCGCGTGGCTCAAGCGTCGCGCCCCGGGTAAACCCCTCACCCGTGCTCTCTCCTCCGCTGGGGGAGAGGGATGGATTAACCCTCTCGCTCCCGCTGGAGGTGAGGGACTGATCAGCTCCCTCGCCCCTCTGGGGTAAGGGGTTCCGCTCAGCGGGATGGGCAGGACGGCTTGCCATTACTCTGGGTGACTGGTCAGCAGGTGTTCGTGTGGCGAGCATGGGCGGGGCAGGGCGTTCAGGCGCATAAAGCAGCCAGCCTGTTATCACCAGCACGCTTGCCAGTGCGGTGGCGCACGCGCCTGCGAGCGTGAACCGCCAGCGGATGGTGCGCTGCTTCACCGCGCGGGCGGTTAGCTGTGCCTGCACCTGCTCCCAGCGCACGGGGCACGCGGGCACGGGCGTACGCCGCACGGCTTGAACGGCGCGGCGATACGCCTGCTCGCGCCGCCAGGCAGCCGCGCACTCCGCGCACTGCTGGAGATGCGCCTGCGCCCACTCAGGCAGGGCATCCCCCCACTCCGCCATCGAGTCTCTCAGCCGATTGCACTCTCTGCGTCTTATCATTCGATCTCACCTATCGCTCGCAATAAGGGTTCCAGCTTCGCTTTGAGGGCGCGGCGGGCGCGCATCACGCGCAGCTTCACGCCGCCCACCGTGCAACCC
Organism: Armatimonadota bacterium; assembly: GCA_037444405.1. GTDB lineage: Bacteria > Armatimonadota > Fimbriimonadia > Fimbriimonadales > GBS-DC > HRBIN15. The sequence goes on along the minus strand of JBBIML010000017.1, from coordinate 54,388 downwards.
AGAATGTGTGCCATCTCTTCATATTCCATCTCTTCCAGATCGCGCATCACAATCAGCTGGCGTTGCGCCTCAGGCAACTGTTGCAAAGCCTGATAAAAGAGGTCCCGCACGATGTTCTCGTGAACCACCTCGTCGGGGTCGGGCGGGTAGGGATGGGTCATCCAGGCGAGCTTGCCCGCCGCCTCTTTTTGCAGCAGCTCCTGCCGACGCTTCTGCATGCGTGCATGGTCGGTACACAGGTTCAGCGCGATGCGCATCAGCCATGTGCTGAAGCGGCTCTGCTCGCGGAAGGTGTGCAGTCGCTCAAACGCTTTGATGAACACCTCCTGCGTGATGTCTTCGGCGTCGTCGCTGTTGCGCACCGAGCGGTACACGAGCCGATACACGGGTTGCCGATAGCGCAGGAACAGCTCTTCGAGGGCGGCGCTGTCCCCTTCGCGTGCCCGCACCACCAGCTGCTCATCGCTCAATGCACTTTCGGCAAGTCGCCCAGCGAACTCATCCATATAGAGCCTACCTGCAAGCTCCATCTCATGCGTCAGACGCACGAGCGGGTGTATCGTTTCGGTGCAGGCGCACATAGAGGCAGCGGCGACAGCCTGGCTCCACCCGCGCGCGTTCCGCAATCGTATAACCCGGTATCCACAGGATGCCCTGCTCATCGCACAGCAGGGGTAGGCGACGGCGTTGTGAGAGAGGCACTTTGAGGTCGATGAAGATTCGGCTCACTTTTTTGCCGTGTGTGGCGACGGCGGGGTCGGCGCGGGGCATGCCCAGCGGCACGAATCGGTCGCCCGCTCGCCAGTTGCGCACGCGCAGCTGCCCCTGCAGGGCGTTGGCGCACAGCCACGCCTCGTCGCGATTGTCGGTGCGCACATCGGATGGGCACGCCTGCCACTCCGACTCCAGCCACATGCCCAGCTCTGGCATCAGAAGCGGCACGCCGGGCACAACGGCATATTCGTAATCGTCAGGCGGCAGCGCGTCGTGCAGAATCTGCAGCGATTTCTCGTCGATCACCAGCCGCACCGTATCGCTCAGTTGCCATGAGGAGGGACGATTCACAATCGCCGCTCGCCGAATGGCTTCCAGAATCTCGAACGGGGGCAGCTGTTCAGTACCCACATGCGGGCGCAGCCACTCGCGCAGCAGTCGGCGCTGAACTGCGGGATGCAACCAGCGCAAAAAATCGAGGCGCAGCCGATTCGGGTCGCGCCCCTTCAGCAGCTCGCGAATCTGCGCGTCCCACCACGCCTCCTCGTTCTCGATAATCTGCGCCAGGCGCAGCAGGTGGCGGTCAAAAGTGGGCGCAAGCGCGACCAGCACGGGCATCAGCTCAGTGCGCACCCGATAGCGCAGCTGGCGCGGGTCTTCGTTCGTGCGGTCATAGCAGGTGGGCAGGTTCTGCTCGCGGCAGTAGGCATGCGTCTGCTCGCGGGAGACATCGAGCAGCGGACGAATAATACGCCCGCGCTGATAGGGCATCCCGCGCAGACCACGCGGTCCCGTGCCGCGTAGCAGATTGATGAGGATCGTTTCGATCTGGTCGTCGCGCGTGTGGGCGGTGGCGATGGCGACCGCGCCCACCTCGTCTGCCACACGCTCAAAGAAGGCGTAGCGCGCCTGCCGACCCGCCTCCTCGATGGTGAGCCCCTGCTCCTCGGCAAGGCGCGGCACCTCGATGCGCTCCACATGCAGCGGCACGCCCAGCGACTGACACACTGACTGACACAGCGCTACATCCTGATCGGCTTCAGGGCGGATGCCGTGATGCAGATGCGCTGCATGCACCCGAATGAGCAAATCGTTCTGCAGGCGCGTGAGAATGTGCAGCAGCGCGGTCGAATCGGCACCGCCCGAATAGCCCACCACGACGATACCCCCTTCGGGCGGTATCAGCTGCCGTTCCACAATGGTCGTCCGAACCCGCTCTAAGGGATTCATAAACAAAAACACCTAATACATTTTCCAGTAGCGTCGGATCAGGTCGCGTGTTTTGCGGATGCCTTCGATGGGGTCGCCGTCGCCCAGATATTCGATAGAGAGCGCGCCGGGGTAGCCGCTCAGGCGCAGGTAGCTCAGCAGGCGCCCATACTCCAGCTGGCTCTCCTCACCGCGTGAGTCGAAGGCGCGGCTTTTGGCATGCACATGCATCGCGTAGGGCGCCAGCATCCGACAGGAATCGTAGAGTCGCTCAGGCTGCCAGTTGCCGAAATCGAGGCAGACGCCGACCCAGCGCGGGTCCAGACTGCGCACCAGTGTCAGCAGGTTCTCGGCGCGGCGAGCGACGCCATCGCGGTTCTCCAGCGTGATCCGCACCTGCCGTTTGCGTGCCTCTAACAGCAGCCGCTGCAGGAAGAGCGCGGCGCGCTCCAGGTTCACCGTGCCGTCCTCGCGCTCGTTATTGCTGCCGCCTAAGTGCAGGCGGATAAGCGGCGCGCCCAACCACGCCGCCGCCTGCAACCGCTCGATGCACTCGTCCAGCCGACGGCTGAGGTTCGCCTCGTCGTGCACATCGATGGGCGTGGCGACCATCAGCCCCGTGATGACCAGCCCGTGCCGTGTGAGCGTCTCGCGCAGGGGTTCCAGCACGCGCGGTTGCAGGCTGGGTAGATGACGGTCGCTCAGGCTCACCCCCCGAATCTCCAGCTCGTGCAGCAGCGCAGGCAGGCTCTCCAGTGTCAGTTGCCCGCTGCTGATGAGCGCGTGCAGGCTGCGCGTCTCACAGCTCAACACGGGCTGAAGTGGCATCGGCTTCGGCTCGCGGCTCTCCAGCAGTTCCGAGACCTGCTCCAGCCGCTCAAAGATGCCGCCGAATCCCGCCCGCACCAGCGAACGCAAGCCTTCCCTCAAAAAATCGCGCCGACTGGTCGGTCGCTCGTTCCGACTCATCGCTAATCAATTATACCGCAATCGGGCGCGAGGTACACTTCTTCTGTATGAGCCTGCTGCTGAGTCGGGACGAAAGCTACTATGTGAATCGTCTGCGCCAGATTCACCTGCGCCTGCGCGACCACCTGCTGCGCTTCCTGCGCCTGCAGGATCCCGCCACGCTCGCCGCCGTCAGCACCGACACGGGCGGCGATACCCAGTACTATCTGGACACCCACATCGAGCGGCTGCTGATCGATCTGTGCCGCGAGTGGGCGCAGGAGACGCCGTTCGTGCTGATCGCGGAGGGGTTGGGCACGGACGGCTGGCTGCCCCTGCCCGAAGGCACGCCCGCCCAGAACGCCGAGTTTCTGCTGATTATCGATCCCATCGATGGCACGCGCTCGCTGATGTATGACAAGCGCAGTGCATGGATACTGAGCGGGATTGCCCCCAACTTCGGCAGGGAGACCGAGCTGGCGCATATTCTGATTGCGATGCAGACGGAGCTGCCCATCTCGCGCCAGCATATTGGCTATCATGTGTGGGCGATTCGCGGTCAGGGTGCGCATGCCGAGCGGCACGATGTGCTGACGGGCACGGTCAGCCCCGCGCATTTGCAGCCCAGTCGCGCCACCACGCTCGCGCACGGGTTCGCCTCCTTCGTGAAGTTCTTCCCGGAGGGCAAGGCGATTATCGCGGAGCTGGAGACGCGCTTCTGGCAACGACTGTTCGGGGAACAGCCCAGCATCAACCCGCTCGTGTTTGAAGACCAGTATATGACCACTGGCGGTCAGCTCTTTGAGCTGATGTGCGGGCATGATCGTTTCGTGGCGGATGTGCGTCCGTGGGCGTTTCGGCGGCTGGGTGTGGACTACTCGCCCCTGACCTGCCATCCGTACGACATCTGCACCGCGCTGATTGCGCAGGAGCTGGGCGTGCAGATTACCGACCTGCGCGGTCAGCCGTTGAGTGTGCCGCTGGACATTCGCGAGCCTGTCGGCTGGCTCGGCTACGCCAACCCCGCCCTCCGCCAGCAACTGGAGCCGATCCTGATGGAGCTTCTGTGGGGATAGATCGCCACCGTGCAACAGGCAGGAATCTGCCGATGCGTGGGGCAATCTGGTGGAGGCGTATTCACCTGCAGCAGGACGCTACCGCGCTCTGTATGACGCGCTGGGGCGGCGTGTGGGTCAGGAGATTATCCGCGAAACAGGCACCACGCGCACCTACTATGTGTACGAAGGCGACACGATTGTTGCCGAGGTGGACGGCTCGGGACGGATTGTTGCCGAATATGTGTGGGGCTTGCTGGGACCGATTGCGCGGATTGACCTGCAGAACCCTGCGAACACGCGCTACTATGTGATAGATGGCTTGGGGCATGTGCGGGCGCTGGTCTCGCCGAGCGGGATAATAACTGATCGCTACACTTACGACAGTTGGGGCAACCTGATTGAGCAGGCAGGCGACACGCCGAACCCCTTCACCTGGAACGGGGCGTATGGCTATGAGTTTATTCCGTTCACGGGGTTGTATCATGTCGGCGCCCGTGAGTATGACCCCCGCACCGCGCGGTGGTTGCAGCGCGATCCGATTGATGTGGCAGGCGGGCATCCGAATGTGTATGCGTATTGTTTGAATCAACCCGTTACGCGTGTAGACCCTTCAGGCATGGATTGCGTTGTCGTATTTATCCATGGAACGATGAGCAGAGACACAACGTTCAGCAAGGAGTTTATCGACTATGTTGCCGACACCTTGGGGGCAACAGGACGTACATATAACTACTCATGGCAAAGTAGCAAAAGAGCCCTTGGAGCTACTGCCAACCGCTATAGTATTCAAGGCGACGAGGCAGAAGCATTCGCAGATTATGTAAAACAGGTTCAGGAGAAACATTCAGGGCTGCCAATAGTCGTTGTTGGGCACAGTAACGGTGGAAATGTCGCTGCTTTTGCAGCTCAGAATGGGGCGCCTATCAATGCGATTATTCGCTTGGGTTCGCCCCCCGACGCATTAATTACTCCAGAGCGTATGCAGAATGTCATCGTCTTTGATGTATACGATCCGAATGATACCGTTGCTGGAAGCAGACCTAATCTAGCAAATGCCGTTGGATTTCATGGTGGGCGTCACGAAGGTTCGTGCTGGTATACTATTAGAGTGAATGCGCCTGCGTCACGGTGGAATTTCATCAGTGATGGGATTGAAAAACACATGAACATGCACAGCGTGGATGTATGGAAACAATTGCTAGCAAATGACATTTTCAAGCAATTCGCCGATTCTACGAAAAACTACAAAAGACCATGAAACGGACGACTTCTCGATCGATAGGAGTTCTCGGCTTATTTGCAGGGCTGGCTGTGGCAGGCTTCTGGTTCACGCCGGCGCTCGTCGCCTTCTGGGAGCGCGTGTTTCCTTTCATCAACACGCGATGGGGGTATGCCTTGTTCCTGTATGGTGTTTCTCGATGGATGGGCGCGCTGGGCTGCGTGTGGGCACTTTGGGTGTTTCATAACACCCGATTATCCCCCACAACTTGGCGAAGTGCGCTTGCTGTTCTCCTGTACCCTGTAGCACTCCTTGCAGGAGTTCATTGGTTGCTGGTGTACGCGGTGTGTGCCGACCCGAAAATGTGGATAGAAGGGGACTCGTTCGAGCTATTGCTCTATGAATCCCCCCAGCAGGCACAGCTTTTCACGGGAGGCCTGATCGCTGCCAATCTTCTGCTGAGCTTATCTGGCTTTTCTTTTGCTAAGGCAGAAGGCAGCACGGTAGCCTTCGTGTGGCAGGGTGCGGCGCTTGAGACATGGCTTGGACTGGCAATCCAGGTTGGTCTGCTATGGGCTGTGTTGAGGATGATTCTCCGTAGCGTACCTCGCTGGCGTGCCAGTCAGTGGATGATGCAGATGGCTTACGGATGGTGGGGTGTGGCGGCGTTTCACACCGCGGTGGCTTCCTCTGGAAGGTTCTCGGATTTTCTGGATGCGGTTGTGAGTTCAGGGATGGTAACAATCGTGTTTGCGATGTTCACAGTGGTCTGGCTTACTTTGCTGTGGTACTTCAAGCCTCCCGAGAGTGGAGAAAATCGGTGAGCGAGGCATCGAGAGGGGCGATGCGATGCGACACGTTGCCCAGTGCATTATGCGTTTCCTGACTGTCAGCATCACCAGCCTTGTGGTGAGCCTTGTCATCACGCCTTGGCTGGTAGAGCCTCTTATGGTTCTATTGAATATCGGCGCGAACATTCGAGGCTATGGACATAGCTTGGGCAGCGCGCGATGGATCGGATGGCTGGCTTGGAGCTGGCTCGGTTGGCAGCTATGGGAGCATAGAAAAACCCATCCTCTGAGCGCCTTTTTCCGATGGATACTTGGTGGTACACTTCTTGCAGGCATCGGCATCTTGATGCTCTTGGCGATTGATCAAAATCTGTGGGAGCCAGAAAATTCTCAGACACGCCTTATGTGGAGGGGGTATCCCGATGTATACCGAATACCCCTGTTTGAACAGCTTTGCTACATTGCCGACAGAGCAGTGCGCCTGATAGGGCTGCGTTTAATTTCAGGTTCCCTCGTATGGCAGTGGAACTACGGCAGTCCCCTTTTCCACTTGCTGGAATGGTTCTGGCTGGGTGTCGTAGCATGGCTACTCAGTGGGTTCTCACGCGTTGCATCGAGATGGCTAGGGCAGCGCTGGCGCTTTTTGCAAGACGAAGTGGTACGCCGCTACACTGTGTGGCAGGGCTGGCTGGTAATCTATCTAAGCGTGCCGCTGGTGGAGCTTGCTTCTCATGGGTTGGCTCCTGCGCTGTGGCGGTTGAGTTGGCTTACGGTTTATAATGGAGTGATTTTTGTGCTATTTTGGGGCATAAGTGCGTGGTCGGCTCACAGACTAATCCAGTCTCAAAGCTGACTGAGCGCGTGGGCGACACGCCGAACCTCTTCACCTGGAACGAGGCGTATGGCTATGAGTTTATCCCGTTCACGGGGTTGTATCATGTCGGCGCCCGTGAGTATGACCCCCGCACCGCGCGATGGTTGCAAAGAGACCCGATTGATGTGGCAGGTGGGCATCCGAATGTGTATGCATATTGTGCCAACGACCCCCTCAATCACGCAGACCCCTCAGGCTTAGGTCCCGATGCAGGCACCCTGTTTGACATCGGGATTGGCTTCATACCTGTGGTCGGCGCTTTGTGGGATATTGGCAAAGGAATTGCGGAGGGCGACTGGGTACGCGTGGGCGTGGGCGCCGTGAGTTTGGTTGTGGATGTGGTGACTTTAGGGTCAAGTCGGACGGTGGTGGGTGCTGCCCGTGCAGGGATGGTCGGGGCGCGTCTGGTTCGGGGTGCGGTGGATTGTCGGGTGCTAATAACTTTATCGAAGGGCACTGTGCGGCAGGCTGTGATACACCTTCAGGATCTGCGATTTGCGAGTAAGGAGAAGCTGGTCGGTCACTTTAAAAAGCACGGGCATGAGGTCGGAGCGAAAGATCCATCGGATTATTTTGCGAAAGCCAGCGCCTTTGTCTCCAGAGCAGACCAGCCTGGAGTTTTGAAGCACATAGGTCAAGAAGGGCAAAACAAGGGTAAAATCTACCTGTACGACCCTTGCACGAATGAGTTCGCTGTCATAGCACCTGACGGTAAGACTCTCTTATCGTATTATAAGCCGGATAAAGGTAAGAAATATTGGAACAATATCCTCAAGAGGTAGGAGCGTGGCAGACATGGAGACTATACCGCAGATATCAGCGGAAGACAGAGCTAGAGCTGAGCAGGTACTGGCATACTACGATGGACCGAGATCCGTGAGTGAACTACTTGGGCGCTGGGAAAGCGCCATCGATACTATTGAAGATGAAGCGGTTAATACGATTTTTTATGTTATATCAGATTTGGAAATACGAAATATAATAGATAGGGTGCTTCAGATAATCTCGCTTGAAGGTCGGGAAGCCCTGCAGACTGCCTTGTCGCCTGTAGATAACCGATTTCTACAGGCAACTCGCGAAATTTCTCTTTCTCATTCCCTATCTGAAGACGACCTCCCGAATCAGTGGTGGTGGTATCGGATACCCAGGCAAGCGGGGACAAATCTGGCGGCTTGGATGGAGAGCCAATCTTACCTGGAGTATTTGCGTTTTCGGACAAGCCTTGATAGCCAGCTGGAACGGCTTCAATTTTCTGTCTCGGACAGTGTGCAAATTGAGCGGATACTGGCTCACTCCACTACGCCTACTGTGCATGCGCTTATCAGAAAGTGGGCAAGAGTGGTTACCGAAATAGAGTACTTTTATGATTTTGGTATCGAAGATTACTGGAATGACCTCTGCGTTCGTGATGTGTTAGAGGAGGTGGCGCAAGCGGTGTCGTCTGAAGGACGACAGGCGCTGATGAGCGTGCTGCATTCTCTGGATGAGCGCTTTCTACAGGCGACGTATGATATTCCAGAACCGTTGTGGAAGACGGAGCCGTGGGAACAGTGGGGATTTCTTCCCCATAGCCCTGAAGGCTTCTGGTGGTATCGAGTGCCGAAACGGGCAGGCGAGGAGTTGACTGAGTGGCTGAAGGCGTTTCTGGATAACAGGTAGAGGTTGTTGGGACATGTGCGGGCGCTGGCTGCGCCAAACGGCGTTATTACCGACCACTATACCTACGACAGCTGGGGCAACCTGATTGAGCAGGCAGGCGACACGCCGAACCTCTTCACCTGGAACGGGGCGTATGGGTATGAATGGGTTCCTGAGGTTGGGTTGTACCATGTGGGCGCTCGCGCCTATGACCCCCGCACCGCCCGCTGGTTGCGTTATCTCGATGTAGGACCCCCAAAGACAGGTATCTTCTCACATTGATTCAAGAACAGGGCTGCGAAAAAGTGAAGGTGGTGGTAAAATATAAGAATCGGAATAAGCCTGTGCCCTCTGACTCATCGCAGGGACCACGAGGAGCTCGACCATGGAGAGGTTATCGTCATTCAGGACCCGACTAGTGTGGGTGGGTGTGCTGATTGCTTCAGCGCTCTTGCAAGCCGCCGCAGGTTTGATGTGCGTACCCGCGGATCTTGCACCAGCAGGCACGGCTGTCGGTTGGTTTGTGCGCCAAGAGCGAACCTGGTTACCGTGGCTGTTTATCGGCATCAATGCCGTCGTTTTATTGCTCTTCGTCAGAACCCGAAAGATGTTATGGATTGGCATGGCGATAGGGCTAAGCACCATTCACGGAGTTGTTTACACAGTGGCGTTCAATCAACTCAACCTTTATCCGTCGTGGGATTGGAGGTCGGTTCCATTCTTTATGGGGATGTACTGGACATTAGCGGCGCAGATGGGCATAGGGTTTGGAATAATCAAGCGAGGAACTCTTATCGCCAGTAGATGGGTTCGGGTGTTCTTTTGCAAAGACAGGGGGTGATGTGGAGCAATATAGGCAACAATCGGCTAATGACCTCGGTTGAGTACGCCGACCACCAGAGCGTCGGCTCTGTGTGGTGGCAAGCGACCTCGTGGAACGGCACGGAGATTGCCTACTTCGGTTATGACTATTACGCGGACGGCACTTTGCGTTCGGCGCAGGAAGGGCGTGGCGCGGGGGCGCGGCAGCTTGCGTGGGACTACTACCCCGACGGGAGCCTGATGTACGAGCAGGACACCCTGCAAGGCGCGCGCCCCAACTTTACTTACGATGCGGGCGGAAATATGCTCATGGGCATTCCTGCTGCGCCGACGACAACTGCCCAGTATGCGTACAACCAGTTGCGTCAGATAGGCAACTGGGTGTTTGGCTACAACCTGAACGGGGAGCGGATTAGCGAGCAGAACTCGCCGACAGGCAATCGCGAGTATGGCTACGACGGCTTTGGCAACTTGGTCTGGGTGAAGCAGAACGGGCAGGTAGTGTACGAGGCGCAGTATGATGCGCTGGGGCGTCGGGTGGCGTACCGCACGCCTGCTACAGGGGGCTGGGTCTACCTGCTATACGATGGCGACGCGCTGGTGGCGGAGATTGACCCGTACGGGACGGTGCTGGCGGAGTATGTGTGGGGTCAGTTAGGTCCTGTGGCGCGGGTGGAGCGTTCGGGTCTGTACGGTTATCGGGTGTTGCTGTATGTCTGCGACGCACTCGGGCATGTGCGGATGCTGGTAGATGCCAGCACGGGTCAGGTGACGGATCGGTATGCCTATGATGCATGGGGGAACCTGATTTATCACGAGGGAACTACACGCCAGCCGTTTACCTGGAACGGGGCGTATGGGTATGAATGGATACCTGAGGTAGGGTTGTACCATGTCGGCGCTCGCGCCTATGACCCCCGCACCGCCCGCTGGTTGCAGAGAGATCCGATAGACGCCGCCTCGGGCGACCCGAACCTGTATCGGTATTGTGGGAATGATTCCGTTAGTCGGGCTGACCCAAGTGGATTAAAAGCAATAGCCTTGTTTGAAGATATAGATATTTTTGGTTGGATATTGAACTCGCTTGGTGGAGGCTCGCTGGGATTTGGTAGCGGACTACTTTACGCCTTGATATTTGAGAACCGGCCTTCGCGTACTGGACAAGCGAAACTGGGGCGTCCTAGCAACAAGTGGCCTTACTGGGAAAGAAGCTTCCATCTAGACGGTCCCCACAAAGGGAAACCAAATCCGCACTTCAACGCCGAATATGGTCCACTGAGTCGGTTTAATCATCGTGATGTTCCCGATTGGCTGTACCGATTAGGCAATAATCGCGTCTTACGTAATATAGGGCGTGGGGCTGTCGTGTTGGGGCTTGCCTTGGATGTCCTCGATATCGCCACAGCGGGTCCATGCGATCGGGGACGCGCTATCGGAGGAGCTGTTGGCGGCGCTGTAGGTGCGGCGGTAGGCGGGGCTATTGGCTCGGTGTTAGCCCCAGGAATTGGCACATGGATAGGAGGTACACTAGGTGGACTTGCGGGCAGTGCGTTGGGGCAACTCATTGGGAGCCAGTTTGATCCAGAATGCGATTGCCCTAATAGGAGGTGACACACCGATGCAGGAAAACTGGAAAAATGTGATAAGTCGAATTGGGTGGGTTCTGCGAGAATTTGTAAATCCTTTGGAGGAACAAGCAACCATCGCTTTTGTGCGTCCAAGCCGCCCAATTGCTTACCAGGTGCCTTTGTCACGCTTTGGAACTACTGAGCAGTTATCTAGGCGCCTTCTTGCATCGGGACTGAACTGGTGCTGGCTGAGTGCATGGGATACTCAACAACGGTCTCCCACCCCACTCACCGTGGAAACGGTTGCTGAGCTAATCAGGGACTTTCAAGAAGAAGTGGATGGAGAGGGCAATCATCGCCTTATTCTCCTGTTTGGTCATGATTCTGCAGCAGCCGAGCAGTTATGCGCTTCTTCTGTTCTTCGGGAGGCGTTGGAGGCATTTGCAGCAGGGGAACAGGGACCGATACGATTAGTCTTGATTAGCTTGCCTGATTGTGCCTATGGTTATCTATTTGTTCCACATGCACCGATAGAGGCGGTTCGTTATCTGCTAAATGTGTGGCAAGTTGTCCCGAAACGGGAGTATCCTTATAGTCATCTTCAATCGGCGCAACTGGAGACTGTTTTGAGTTTACTAATGGCGGACAACGACTTGAGAGATGGCTAAAAATAGTTGCCGTCCGCTGGCTACAGGATAGATGGTGTGGCGCACCGCGGACTTCCAGAGACTATACCCTGCCTGTTTGGAAATATGGAAAGCCAAGAAGAGATAGAATTCACGATGGGTTCGATGCTATGAAAGCTTATGAGATGCGGTCCAGGAAAACCAGTCAGCCGCGCCATCAGAGGGCGTTTGGGCCAGATGACTCAAGCTGCTCTGTTGCAAAGAAGGGGGGATTCACAGAACAGGACGCGGTTCCCGCGTCCGTACGGGCATCAGCAGGGGCGCGGTCGCCGCGCCCCCTCGCGGCGAAATCTGCCGTGCCACGAGGTGGAATGCGCATCTCTGCAACAGAGCCGCTGAAGCCGTTCGCAGGACTCCTCGGTATTCGGTCGTATTTCAGGGTGGTAAAAAAGGAGTAGAATCTCAAAGTGAACTGGCGATTGCTACTCTATCACGCATTTCCGAATCGGTTTCGTCCTCAGTCAGAAGCAGACGGGGGCGGCTATCGAGGTACGGGTTCACTGTCCGATTTAGAAGATTTACACGAGTATGCCGTTTTTTTGAGGTCACGGTTTAGTGTTTTGTCTTCGAAGGAACAGAGGGAAAACCTTCCATTTGTGCTTGAGAATCTGATTGATACCTATATCTGGGACTCGCGAGGAGTTGACGCCTTTCTGGAATGGCTTAACCCCTTCAATGATTACCAGAATTCGGAAGTTTTGGACAGGGCTACCTGGATAGCCGAACGATACCTGGAGGGAGAGAAAATCCCTGAAATGGAGATTGCCCATTTGATGAGGCGACTCGAAAGGCTCCCAGTGTTACAAGGGGGACGTCTGGAGCTCTTCTCGTCTCTAAGCCGTCTCCAGCGAGTTGCTATTGCCGAAGCCTTGCAATATTTCGAGGCGCAATACGGAGCGTACCTTGGCTGGATAGAACGCCTGGAGCTGTCTATGGCTCTCCTTTACTGGAGACACGCTGCCGCTGGTTGGTCCCAAAACGAAGCCAGAAGGCTGCTGGGAAAGCACTGGGCAGAGATAGCTGAATCTTCGGAGCTGTCCGATTCCCCCTGGGCGCCTCTCCGAGTTCGGCTTGAGCAACAGAAAGCCGAAGATTGGGTCTTTTTTGCGTGGAAATGTCCCGAAGAGGTGAACTATGTAAGCGAATTTGCGCTGACGCCCAGCGCCTCCTCTCAACAGCGTACAGAGTTTACGCGGGATCTATCCACTATGTCTATGGAACAGCTTGCTGCGCTCCCGTCGCTTTACGCATGGGTCTATCGCGGTGATTCGGAGGCGGATTGTTTTTGGACCCCATGGGGAGCGAATCTTCTCTCCCCCAAAGTACGCAATCTGCTGGAACAGATGGGATTATCGGATACGGTACGGTACGTCCCGGTAGAACTGAGAGACGCAGAAACGAATGCGAAGATAGGCAACTACGACTTAGCGGTGTATCAGGTACGTCTGGTTTGCCTGAGCCGTGAGCGGACAATAGGGATCTGGGATCGGAACTTTGAGAGGGTCTTAGATTTGCATCGCCCTGTTCTGGTATGGAGCCGCGTGAGGGGGCACGACCTGTTTGTGGCGGCGGAAGACCCCAGGCTGATAGTTGTTAGCAAGCGTCTCAAGCAAGCCCTTGAGAAAGCGGAGGTTCGAGGCTGCGTGTTTGAAGGGTTGAGGGTGGTTTGACGCTCACCCCACTACGAGTGAAGAGGTTAGAGGAATGTGGTCTTTATTCAAGGTTCTGCGCCGTCGTTCTCCGTTTGCTCCTGTCGAGCGTGCGCTGTTTCAGGCGCTCCAAAACCATCTGCCTGAGGAACCCCGCGCCATTCTCGCACAACAGATAGAAGCGGTCAACCGCATCTACCGCGATAAAGAGAGCGGCGAGGTGAACCTCTACACGCTCAAGCATAAGCCGCCCCCGTGCTTCCCCAATCAACGGTTGGAAGCCCTGTGGTGTACCGTTCACTATCGAGTGCCCCATCTACCTGAACGGCTGAAAATGCGCATCTATTTAGTGAGAGGCACAGTGTTCACCCTCGCCTTCGGCAGAGTCTACAGGAGGATTGCGCGTGAAACCGAAGTCCACATCGAGCGTGTCGTTTTCCATACCGATGTGATGGAACCGATTTATGAGCCGCTGCCCTCGCTGGAGGGGCAGGGGCGGATTTGCAGGCGTCGTTGCCTGCGTGGTGTACCGCGCTGGGGCGTCAGTGGGCGATTGAGAGGGTGTTGCCGCCGCTTTCTGATAAAGAGCAACAGCGGCGTCTGCAGGCGATAGAGGCTGCTTTGCCAGCGGACTATCTGGAGCTGGTTCGCGTCTGTGAAGGCTTTCAGATTGGCGACGCGGTGGTGCTGGGGCTTTCGGAGGTTCGGGAGGTGCGGCTGTCTTCAGGGGCGTACTACATTCTGGCGGAGCGGGGCGGCGGTTTTTTAGGTGTTGCTGAAGGCGAGCAGGAGGGGCGTGTCGTTTACTTGCATCACGAGTATTCTGAGCCGTGTGCGGTGTTTGACACCTTTGCCGCGGCTTTGGAACACTTACTGACTCGTCCTGAACTGCCGTAGGGCTGTTGGAAGCCTTCTTCTCGCAAGGGGGCGTACGGGTATGAATGGATACCTGAGGTAGGGTTGTATCATGTCGGCGCCCGTGAGTATGACCCCCGCACCGCCCGCTGGCTGCAGAGAGACCCGATAGATGCCGCCTCGGGCGACCCGAACCTGTATCGGTATTGTGGGAATGACTCCGTCAACGGGGTGGATCCATCAGGGGCAAAACAGCCTTGTATCAAGACCATCATCTTTACAGGAGACAAGCTCAAGTTCTATGATGAAACTGGAAGGCAGGTAGAAACGGTGACTGCCTACAGCGGGATGCCTGGCGCAACCCCAGCAGACCAGTCCAAGCAGGATTATGGTCCAATTCCAGAGGGTACATACTGGATAGACCCCCGACAGGTTCAAACTGCTACGCCGAACCCCTTTAAGTGGCGCTCGCCCGAGTACTACCCTCCTTCTGACTCATGGGGCAACTATCGTGTGCCTCTTCAGCCTGACAAGAACACGAATACCTTCGGGCGGAGTGGCTTTTTCCTGCACGGCAGCTCAGAGTGGAATGATTACGGCTCGGCTGGCTGCATCGATGTTGGAACAAATGATGAAGTGATTGCGCGACTAATCCAGCAGCGCGGATGCAGAAAAGTCAAGGTAGTAGTGAAGTATGTCAATAGAAATGTGAGAGTTCCAACACCCTTGCGTTCACTACCTCGTATGAGTGTTCCTCAAGACCCAAGACTCAGGTATTATCCATAAGGAGGTTGTTCATGCAGAAACACGGTTTTCGCTCTGAGAGAAAGCTTCTCAAAGTTTTCTCTTACTGGCTAAGATGGTCAACCAGAGGTTTGTCTCTGGCTCTTGGAACCATTTACGGCTCCAAACTACTGGGTCTGGATTTGTTTATCGCAGTTCGCGACTCGCTGCCAGCGCCTTGGCGATGGCTACCTATCGACTTTAGCAACTACAGCCTTGTCTATAATAGCATTCATATCGCGCTGATGGGATTATTGCTCCTTGCCTTTTTGTGGGTTCGCGATTGGCGGCGCATCCTGCTCGAATCCTGTTTTCTGGCAGGAATGGCGGCGGCTGTGAGCCTGGTAGTCGTGGAAGGTTTGGGAGAACGCGAGGGACCGCGCCTGGCGGGTCTCGCTCTGGGACTCTACGCCGTGCTGGCGTTCGTTGCGGTTGTCGTGGTGGAGGTTCTGATTTACTTTGGAGCCGTTGTGATGTTGGTTAGCCTGTTGATCAAGTTAAGGCGGTGGCTTGCTAATATTGTTGCTTATCGTAGCGGAGATACTGAGTGAGGGGGTCTTTAGTGGCAATGCAGGAAGCTGAGTTGGATATCATCATGTTATCAGGAGTGTGGGGATTGTATGGAACCGTGATCGGTGCGCCTGGCTATCGGACATTTATTAGGACTAAGAGTATAAAAATGTTTACATAAAAAATAAGCTGGTGTCAATCCCCAATCAAGGCTGGGAAGGTAATATCATGGCAGCGCGTGGCAAGCAGGTAGAGCAACGCAACATTGATGAGTTCTGTCAGCTGGCGAAAAAATGGAGGGCTTGGCATGTGGTTGAACGATAAGCCCAAACGGTGCCGAGGCTATGTGGTAGTGGGGCTAGCGACTATAGGTCTGCTCCTCTGGTTTTGGAGAGGGCCTTATTTCCTCTTTCGTCTTCAAGTTTGGCTTCTCATCAACGGGAGCTGGAGCAATCTTGATCACTGGATTGACCATGCCAATTGGTATCTACCCTACTTGATAGAAGAAACTAATAATATTACACCTGTAAGAGTCCGCACGGTGCGCTTAAGTAACCGAGCGGTAGATAGCTGGGAAGCCTTTCGCTATAACGAGGTCTGCACGGTCAGCGATTGCGTGCGAGAGGTGCTTCACGCGACGGTCGGGGATCCAGTCGGAGGGCAATGGATTGATTCTTCGAAATGCGATAGCGTGACAGACGAGCAGCGGAAGCGGATAGGGAGGTTATGGAAGGAGTGGTATGCAAAGCACAAGCATCGTCTGCGCTGGGACTCTACTCGCAAGGTTTTCATGATGGAGGGGAGTAAACCCTAACAATCCCAATCTTATTCTGCTGTTGTGAGCATTAGAGGGCGGTTATGAGAGCGCGTTTGCACCAGGTGTTCACGACCCTATTGCGAGGCGCCTGTCTATGGCTTGCAGGTGCCTTCATCTCTTCCTGGATTGTTCACACGCTGGCAGGTTTGGCTGCTTTCTATCTTGGGGGAGGCTATGCGAAGGAGGGTTTGTCTCTATTTGAAGCCTTACTCCGTTTCTTTCCACTGCTGGCGCAATCCCTTACAGGGTTGCCATTTCTGTGTGGCTATCTGTTGACCTGGGGCGTTTTGCGCTACTGGTATATGAGTGGTATAGCGGCTCTGTTTTACCTCGTCCTCCGCGCTTCTCGTCTATCTCTCATACAGCAGATATTCGTTTTGGTGGTTTGTATTGTTTTGCAGATAGTCGCCTATTTTAGGATTGGCAATCCGATTGATTACCGACCAGTACCGCTTTATGAGCATATGCTTTACTATATCGTTCCGATGGTTGCAGGAACGCTTCGGGTGTTTGGCTGGGCACGGCGAGGTGGAACCAGAACTGATTAACTTTCGGTATTTTAACCGCGAGAGCAAACTGGAGGAGCGCTGTGGCTATAAAGCGCAATCTTGTGCGGCTCCTGAGCATCACAGGGTGGCTCATATTGGGAACCTGGCTGGTCGCTCCTTTGCTGGCGCTGGGGATCGCATATCTGCTGAATCCCTGGTTTCGGGGCTATGGAGCGTCTCTACTGATAGTGGGGCTTGTTAATGGAATCGCTCGATGGATCTTTTTGATTACGGGATTGATTAGCAGTTACGCGGCAGGGTGGAAACATCCTGCGATGGGTGCGAGGCAACTGTTGCTATACTTAGCCAGGCATGGGGTTTTGTTTCTGACGATATTCTCCGTTGTTTGTGTGCTATGGGCTAAGCTTTTGTTTCTCACGGCTTCGAACGACCCGCTCTGGCAGATTACCCTGAAAGAGCATCTTGTTCTGGATCCTTTGCAGGTGCTTACGATTATGGGCAGCACTCTCAGTACGAGCTTCGGGGGCGTCATCGGCGCTCGATGGGGATTTCTCCTATACCTCGCTTTGAAATTTGTGCTTATTTTCCTTATCATTTACTCCGCCATAAGGGTGTCGTATGGGAGAGCATTGAGTTACGAGAAGAGGCATCCGCTCTTCGCTCTCAGTTTGGCAGTATGGGCCTGTAGCCTGCTTGGTTTTCCCCCAGTGCGCTGGGCGCCAAACGAGGAGCGGCTGGTAATACTCACTTACGAAGCAGGCTGGTTTTTCATAGCAGGTCTTGCAGGACGGGTATGGGGCAATCTCCTGAGGTACGATCCACAAGCGCAGATTGATGGGGAGGTAAGGGCAGGTGAGCCTTGAAAAGCTTGTAGGATATACTCACTGCCGCTTTGCCACCGTGGATCCACCTTGTGGTCGGTGAGGAATCCTGGCTTGCTGAGTGCGGTCGCATATCGCCAGTGCCCCTGGGAAAGCGCGATCAGCGGTCCTTCACACTGTGAGTAGGGAGAGCTGCCCAACCAAACGGACGCACAACCGAACGCAACTGCTGCCTCCGCCGTATCGGTGGAATGCCGTTGGTCCAAGTCACCGTCTGCCCATCAAACCCCTTGTCTATCACCAACCACACGCGCACCGAACGCCCGGCACGCGGCACATATCGCTGCGCCTGCCGCCGCAACGAGGGCAACCAGGGAACATCGGAACATCACCCCTGCCCTGTGATCATCCCCAGTACGAACTGCGGGCGCGTGCCCACCACCCACCCCGCCTTGTACCAAAGATGGTACGGACGCCCTGAGCGCGACCGAGAGAGCGCACTCGCTTGCGTGTCCTGAAACCCTGTGCCACGAGGTCGTCTTGAACGCCTCACTGCTGGAGCAAGGTGGCATTCATCGGACGCCACAAGGGGGTGGGGATTTTAGCGAACGCGCGTGCCAAGGGGGTGTCGTCAGGCACGGTGTCCCGTTCCCGCACGGTGCGGATTCCGGCGCTGGCGCGGAGCCACTCTTCGGTGTCGTGAGAGGTGCTATTGCGGTCGATTTTGAGCAGGACGCAGGCAGCGAGTTGGGGGAGGGTGTCGTGATGGGGGCTTTTGGGGGGCGTAGCGGGGGAGTACCTGTTGGGCGAGGGCGTAAGCGAGGCGGGCGAAGTGGACAGAGAGGCTTTCGTGCCGGTTGGTTTTCTTTTGCATCGTGTGTGTCCTCCGTGAGGGGGTTATTCCCTATCACCCCCATCATTGCAATAGTGCAGGTATATCCATTTTCACTTCACAGTGCAGAGGAACGACCTGATTTGGCAACGATTACGACGGGGCTTGCAGTGCAGTTGGGCTTTTTCGCCTGGATTCCGCCTGCTTTCTGGTAAAATAGGGATGGGGACAGGAGATGAGGGTCAGGAAACATTTTATACAGTGGCTGGCAGTGACCATTCTTTATTGGATGGTCGCCTATACGATTGCGAACCTGACGAGCTATATTTACTGTGTCTTTGTTTCTTTATCTCAGGTTTCTGGAATGCTAGATTTCATGGATTTGATACTTGCTTATTTTTTTATTGTATTTTTTATTTAATCCGTTTTTGAACATAGATATGATGATAATTTTGCCATCGGGGACAGTATGGGCTATACTTTTGTTTTTGTCTTGTCGCCTTTATTGGAAAGTCTTATCAATTGTTTTATTAAGTATCTTTATCTCATTATACCTTTATTTCTATGATGGTGTCTTGGTTTCGTTGGACTTGTTTCAAAAATCATACTACGGATTATTCTTTGTTCGGCACATGGTATCGAGCCTACTATCACCCCTGCTCATGGCAAACCTTTCGAGAAACGCGAACGGGATGCGAGAGGTGATCTAGGAACTGTTCCTTGCTATCCGACGCACCAGCCACTGAACACACGCCACCACTGTCCAACACGCCTTCACCTTGCATAACTGGTCATAACAACGACCCAAACGATGACAGCCCAATAACCATGCAAAACTACGCTCCACCAACCACCGACGCGGCAACATTACAAAATCCCCGCCTGAGCGCACTGCGTACTCCAACGCAACCTCCCACTGGCTCAACAACCACGCCAACGAACCCTCCCGATCATACGCACCGTCCGCTATCACTACCTGCGCCTCCCGATACCGCAATCACATCTCATCTAACAACGACACCTATAGCCCGATGGATTTAGCCAATGATGCAGTAGGAAGGCAGTGTGCGGCGCAGAAAGGGAAATCATGTGAACAAGCCTGCTTGGACGCGCTTAAGCGAGGGGAGCTCTATGTGTTACCGAAAAAATATTGGCAGAAGTAGTTGCTTAAGGTGTCTCTTTGTGAATCAACCGAGGGGCAAAAGAGGCACAGCCATTCTTGGGTTGCTATTCACAGGTGTTTTACTGATGATAGTTTTGCTTGGTGGGAGTGGCTGTCAGCGCGCGGGGAACACCGCCGCCCCGTGGTTCGGTCGTGGGCAGAACCTCCCTAAAGCTCCTATCACAGTGCTGATAGGTCCCATTGACCTGGACAAGGGCATTTCGGGGTGTCTGGAATTGGGCATGAAGCGCTCACAGGTGGAGGCAGTTTTGGGCAAGCCTCTGGTGGAAGAAATGCCGAGCGATGCCGCCTTGCGACAAGGGATTGATCCCGAGCATGTCATGGATAACCTGTATGGCGGTGTGTTTGCATGGGTCTTGTACACCAACACTGATGAGGTGGCATCCATCAGGCTGGAACCTTGGGCGCTTAAGGCATGAATGGACTTGAAACAGCGATTATTAGTGCGTGTGGGGGATCGGACACTGGTACTGTCGCCAGGAACGCCTCGTCGCGAGGTAGTGAGCTTCTTACGGAATGCTCCCGTCAAACGGGTACGCGATTATGGACACTATATGGTGCTGGAGTTTGAGAAAAGCGCTTGCTCAATTGATTTTGATAGGGAGGGATATTTTCATTCGCTTTCTATTGGGCTAACCGATTGAGCAAAGAAACTGAAGCGGCACCATAGGGGCGTCCGCGCCTATGCCCCCCTGCACTGCCCGCTGGTTGCAAAGAGACCCGATAGACGCCGCATCGGGCGACCCGAACCTGTATCGGTATTGCGGGAATGAGCCTGTCAACCTCTGAGCTATGTTAGATGGGATGCCAGTATGTCGCGGATGCGTTCGGCGGCGTGCCCGTCGCCGTAGGGGTTGATGGCGTGCGCCATCTGCGCGTAGGCGTCGGGATCCGTCAGCAGATGCAGCGTCTCCTCACGGATACGCTCTCGATCTGTGCCCACCAGCTTCGCGGTACCTGCCTCCACGCCTTCAGGGCGCTCGGTGGTCGTGCGCAAGACCAGAATCGGCTTGCCGAACGCGGGCGCCTCCTCCTGCACGCCGCCCGAATCGGTCAGAATGAGCGTGGCACGGCGCATCACCTGCACGAACGGCGCGTAATCGAGCGGCTCGGTCAGCAGCGCGCGCGGATGCTCGCCCAGCACACGCTGGATGACCTCCCGCACGCGCGGGTTGCGATGCATCGGCAACAGCACCAGCAGGTCGGGCAGGGCATCTAACAGGTCGCGTAATGCCAGCGCGATCTGTTGCATTGGCTCGCCCCAGTTCTCGCGCCGATGCGTGGTGACCAGCAGCAGGCGTCCTTCGTGCGCGAAGGCACGCTGAAGTGGGGGCTGCTCCGGCTCGAACGGCTGCTGCGCCACCCACAGCACCGCATCGATGCCCGTGTTGCCCGTTACCCAGATACGCTCGGCGGGGATCGCCTCGCGCAAAAGGTTCTGGCGTGCCCGCTCCGTCGGCGCAAAATGGAAATCAGCCATCGGCGCGGTCAGCCGACGGTTGATCTCCTCCGGGAACGGGTGATACTTATCGTAGGTGCGCAGTCCTGCCTCCACATGCCCGAACGCGATTTTGTGATAGAAGGCGGCGAGCGCGGCGACGAAGGTGGTGGTCGTATCGCCCTGCGCCAGCACCACATCGGGGTGATACTGCTGCAGCAGCCGATCCAGCCCCTCCAGCACGCGCGTGGTAATCTGCGCCAGGCTCTGATGGGGCGTCATCACCTGCAAATCGTCATCGGGCACGATCTGGAACAGGCGCAGCACCTGATCGAGCATCTCGCGATGCTGTCCTGTGGCGACCACGCGAACCTGAAAGCGCGGATCGGAGCGCAGAGTCAGCACCACCGGCGCCATCTTGATGGCATCGGGACGGGTGCCGACCACCGCCATCACCTGAACGCGATCCATGCGTGCAAGAGTGTACCCCCTTCGGGTATACTTTTCGGTGGTAAGGAGGGAGCATGGAGCATCGGAAAGCGGGCGCTGCGCGCTGGCAGCGCGTGCTGGTCAAACTGAGCGGTGAGGCTTTTGCAGGGGAGAAAGGTGTGGGGCTGGACCCCGACGCCATCGACTATCTGGCGCGCGAGCTGATCAGCGCGCACGAGCTGGGCATCCAGCTGGCGGTGGTGGTGGGCGGCGGCAACATCGTGCGGGGCAGCACCTTCGCCCAGACAGGGATGGAACATGCGACCGCCGACTATATGGGCATGCTCGCCACCGTCATCAACGCGCTGGCGTTGCAGGCTGCGATTGAGCGCTATGGGGTCGACACGCGCGTGCAGTCGGCTATCACGATGCAGGCGGTCGCCGAGCCGTTCATTCGCCGCCGCGCCATTCGCCATCTGGAGAAGGGGCGGATCGTGATTCTGGCGGCTGGCACGGGCAATCCCTTCTTCACCACCGACACCGCCGCCTCGCTCCGCGCAGTCGAACTCAACGCCGACGCCCTGCTCAAAGCCACCAATGTGGACGGCATCTACGACCGCGACCCGCGCCAGTACGCCGATGCCGTCAAGTTCAAGAGCCTCTCCTTCGAAGAGGCGCTCCAGCGCCAGCTGCGCATCATGGATCTGACCGCCTTCACCCTCTGCATGGAGCGCCAGATGGAGGTGGTCGTATTCAATATCTGGGAGCCGG
The DNA here is from genome assembly GCA_037444405.1 of Armatimonadota bacterium. Lineage (GTDB taxonomy): Bacteria > Armatimonadota > Fimbriimonadia > Fimbriimonadales > GBS-DC > HRBIN15. Next base: position 32,264 of record JBBIML010000017.1, on the reverse strand, counting down.
GCAACCTGCGCCGCGTGGTGCAGGGCGAACCGATTGGCACGCTCGTATCCAGCAAGCCATAGCGAGGAGGGACAACCATGTCCAGACGACACGAGGAGGAAGCGGTACCCAACATCGAGGCGATGTTCAAAGATGCGGAGCATCGCATGAAGCAGGCGGTGGAGCATCTGCGCCAGGACCTGGCAGGCTATCGCACGGGGCGGGCGAACCCCGCGCTGGTGGAGCGGCTGCTGGTGGACTACTACGGCACGCCCACCCAGCTGCAACAGCTGGCGAGCATCACGGTGCCCGAACCGCGCCAGCTGCTGATCCAGCCGTGGGACCCCTCCGTTGTGCCCGCCATCGAAAAAGCCATCCAGAAATCCGACCTGGGCGTGAACCCGATTAGCGATGGGCGCACCCTGCGCATCAACCTGCCGCCGCTCACCGAGGAGCGGCGCCGCGAACTCATCAAGCAGGTGCATAAGCGCGTGGAGGAGGGGCGCGTCGCCATCCGCAACATCCGCCGCGACCTGCTGGAACACCTCCGACGCCTGCAAAAAGAGAAACAGATTTCAGAAGATGAACTCAAGCGCCACGAGCAGCAGGTGGAGAAACTGACCCATCGATATATCGAGGAAGCCGACCGCCTGCAGTCCGCCAAAGAGGCGGAGCTGATGGAGGTGTAGGTGGGCGCGGCTGGAGGTGGCTGAACTGAGCGAGCACGCAACGAACTGGCGCGAGCGGGCGCAGGCGCGCGGCATCGATCTGGGGCGATTGCCGCGCCATATCGCGATGATTATGGACGGCAACGGGCGGTGGGCGCAGGCGCGCGGGCTGCCCCGCCTCGTTGGACACGCCAACGGGCACCGTACCGTGCGCCGCATGGTCTACGGCTGCGCCGAGCTGGGCATCGAAATCCTGTCGCTCTACACCTTCAGCACCGAGAACTGGCGTCGCCCGGCTGACGAGGTGGACGGCTTGATGATGATGCTGGCGCGTTCCGCGCGTGAGGAGCTGCCCGTGATGGCTCGCAACGGCGTGCGTATCCTTTTCAGCGGGCGCCTGCACGAACTGCACCCCGAACTGCAGGCAGCGATCCAGCGCGCTCAGCAGCTCACCGCGCACAATCGGCGCATCACGCTCCATCTGGCAATCAACTACGGCGGGCGCGCCGAGCTGGTCGATGCCATGCGCGCGATTGCCCGCAAAGTCCAGCAGGGCGAACTGGAACCCGACGCCATCGACGAAAGCGCCATTCAGGCGCATCTCTATCAGCCCGACCTGCCCGATCCCGACCTGCTCATCCGCACGGCGGGCGAGCAGCGCGTGAGCAACTTCCTGCTCTGGCAGACCGCCTACACCGAGCTGTATATCACGCCTGTGTTGTGGCCCGATTTCGATATGGAGCATCTGCTGGACGCAATTGCCGACTATCAGTCGCGCCAGCGCAAGTTCGGCTCTGTGCTGACCGCCACCGCCTCTACTGCCGCTGAATCGCATCGATAAAAAAGTTGACCACCAGCGGGTAGAAGGCGTCGGGGTTATCGAAGCGTGCCTGAGTGTGTCCGCTGCCGTCCGCCCACCAGAGCGTGCGAGGTTCGCCCGCGGCACGATAGAGCCGTTCGGCATGGCGGGGAGTGATCAGCGGGTCGTGCGTGCCGTGAATAATCAGCACGGGTCGCGGCGCGATTTTGCCAATTTGCTCTTCGGGCGCGACGCGATAGGGCGAGCGGCGCGTGATGAGCATTCCGATCCAGAGGCTCGGTTTCAACAGCCATGCCACGCCCGCGCCCAGGCTGCCGCGCCACCAGTCGCGGATAGCATCGCTCAGGCGCGCGTAGCCCGAATCGGCGACCACCGCCCAGATACGCTCATCGTCCCCGCCCAGATACGCTCATCGTCCGCCGCCAGAATCGCTGCCACCGCCCCCATCGACGCGCCATAAACCACCACGGGCAGGTTAGGCGCCTTGCCCAGCGCAAAATCGACCGCGCCCAGCACATCGAGCCGCTCCATGTCACCAATCGTGCAGAGTCGCCCCTCACTTTTGCCCGACGCGCGAAAATCGAACACCAGACAGTGAAAGCCGTGCGGGTGCAGATGGCGGGCGATTGGCAACGGCTCACAGCGGTTCATCAGGTAGCCGTGGCAGAGGATGGCAATCGCGCGCGGCTCATCAGCGGGTATCCACCAGCCGCGCAGGCGCACACCGTCCCGCGCGGGGAAGCACACCTCCTCACAGGGCAGATCGAGGTCGCGCGGCGACAGGAACAGCGGCGTGCGCGGTGGACGCAACGACGCCTGCACCACCACCCAGTTGCCAATCAGCACCATCCCCAGCGCCACACCGAGCGCGATCAGCAGCGTGGTCAGCATCGCTTACCGCACAGTCGCCGATTCTAAGATGATGAGCTTGCCGCGTTCGGCGTCCAGCTCCGCCAGCACGCCGTAGGGCAGGGTCAGCGGGTCCTGAATATGCCCCACCGGGAAACCCACCACCACAGGTTTGCCCAGCCTGCTGAAATAGTCGTCCAGCACCTCGTCGGGCGTGAGCGTGGTCTCACCCTCCTGCACATGCTTGTCCCAGCGGGTGTCCTCGCCGAACGCGATGCCGTTGCACTGCTCCCACTTGCCTGCAAGGCGTAGCTGGTTAACCATCGAATCGAGGCGATAGGGCGGTTCGTCCACATCCTCGAGGAACACAATCGCGTCGCGTGTGTCGATCTCGTAGGGTGTGCCGACGGAGCTGGTGACCAGGCAGAGGCATCCGCCTGTGAGCCGTCCCTGCGCTCGCCCGCCAGTTAGGGTGCGCACGGGCGCGTCCCAGTTGGGCAGCTCGCCCAGCGGTTCCGGCTGCTCCAGCGCCCGCCAGAAGACCGCCATCGCGTGCTCGGGGATGGGGCGCGTCATGGTGATGGGCATCGGCGCGTAGAAGCTGACCAGCCCCACATGGCGCTGGAGCCACAGATGCAACACGGTGATGTCGCTGTAGCCGATAAACGCCTTCGGGTGCTGGCGGAACAGGTCGGGCTGGAGATACGGAATGAGCCGCGCCGCGCCGTAGCCCCCGCGCGAACAGAGCACCGCGTCCACATCGTCGCGCGCGAACATCGCCATCAGGTCGCGGGCGCGCTGCTCGTCGCTGCCCGCCAGATAGCCCCGCCGCGTTAGCACATGCTCGCCCAGAACAATCTTATAGCCCCGCTGATAGAACGGCTGTAGCCCCTTCTCCAGATCCGATTCACTGATCGGTCCCGACGGCGAGACCACACCGATGGTCATGCCTGGCTCAATCGCTCTCGGCTTAATCAGCATACGGAGTTGATTCGGGGCGCGAGGCGATTTGCCTGCTATCCCGTACAGGTCGCAGATCAACAGGCAGGATTCACCCGCGCTGGCGAGGTACTATCATGCCCGGAGGTTGTGAAGATGCGCTGGGTTGCTGTCGGGATTGTGTGGGGATGGCTTCTGGGCTACCTCGCCCAGGCGGACCTTACCACCGCCCGTGCCCGTTTCGAACATGCCCTGCAGGTGCATGGCGGCGAGGCGTTCGCCCAGCTTGCCACGAAAGGCGTGCGCCTGAATGTGGAGGTCACCAGCGAGCGCGGCGGCAAAAGCGATGTGAAAATCACCACCTACCGCAAAGGCGAAAAGATTCGCACCGAGATCGAGCGCGGCGGCGAAACTGAAATCATCGGCTTCGACGGCACGAAAGGCTGGCGCAAGCAGGGCTATCTGGTCGCCCGCATCGCGCAGGAAGAGGTGCAGAGCCTGCTCGACGACCGCTACCACGACTTTATGGCGCTGCCCCTGCTCTATAAAGACGCCACGCTCATCGACGGAGGCGAGAGCAAGCTGCCCGATGGACGCACGGGCTACCGCGTCACCTTCCAGCTGCCCCTGTTGCCGCATCACAACAACCTGCCCAAAAAGCCCGACCGCAAGGTTCACTGCTACCTCAACGAGAAGGATCAAGTCATCGGGCTGGAGTACGAGAGCGTCGATTATGAGACCGACGAGCTGTCGCGCGTGTTCGAGGCGTACCACAACTATCGGCAGGTGCCGACACCTGCCGGCGAGGTGCTGGTGCCGTTCGAGACGCGCCTGTTCCTGAACGGCACGCAGGTGCGCAACCAGTTCTTTACCAGTCTGGACACGAAGGAGGTGCCCGATTCGCTGTTTGAGCGCCCGCCATGCGAGCCACCGCCGATTGTGCGCGAGAAGCTGCCCGCTAAAGTGCCCTTCCGGATGGTGCGATTCTCGCTCTATGTGGAGGTCAAAATCAACGATAAGGGACCCTATCTGATTATTTTTGACACGGGGGCGTCGCGCTCATGGATCGATACCAAAATCGCGAAGGAGGCGGGGCTGGAACGCATCCCCAAAACTGACCATGTGCTGGCGCTGGTCTACGGGCTGGTGCCTGCCTACGGCGCGAAGGCGAAAAGCGTCAAGATTGGCGACGCCGAAATCAAGGATGTAATCTTCTCCGTCGGTCCGCTGGACTACACCCCGCTGGGCAGTGATGAGGTGGACGGGCGCAAGGTGATTGGACTGCTCGGACGCGAGATTATCTCCGCCTTCCAGATTACCATCGACTTCACCACGCGCACGATGACCTTCGAGCCGCCTGACGCCGAGATGCCCAAAGGAGTAGCCATCCCCTTCGAGATGTTTGGCGACCACATTCTGGTGACGATGGGAGTGGGCGAGAAGCAGCAGATTCGGATGATTGTGGACACGGGCGCGGCGATGAACCTGATGCCGCCCTCGTTTGAACCCGACAAATCGTCCTGCGTGTGGATGAAGTTAGCCGACTGGTACAAGCGAATGGGCGAGTTCTTTGAGGGCGACGAGTACGAGTTCATGACGGGCGATATGCGCGTGATGCGCCTGCATAAGATGACGCTGGGCGAGTTGCGTTTTGGTCCCGTGTTCGCCTTCCAGAAGCCTGCCAGCACGGTCGCGTCCGATTCTGCGCTGATGCGCAAGGGCAAGCACGGGCTGCTGGGCATCCCAGTAATGCGCCATTACAAGATAACTTTCAACTATTTCCGGGAGCAGATGGTGTGGCAGCCACACACGGAGCGCGAGCGCGCCGCCGATAACGCGGGCTACGGCATCCAGTGGCGGCGACAGGGCAAGGACCTCATCATTCGCTGGGTGATGCCCCTCTCCGACGCCGATCTGGCAGGGGTCAGGGCGGGCGACCGCATCCTGAAAATCGACGGGCAGTCGCCCGCGAACTGGAGCGAGAAGCAACTGGTCGATCGTCTGCTCAACACGAAACCGGGGCGTCCGCTGAAACTCACCGTCCAGCGCGGGCGACAGCAACTGGAGTTCAATCTGGTCGCGCTCAACTACGAGCTGTAAACACAAGGCGGGGCTGAACCCCACCTTCTTGAGGGTTCACTGCTTGCGGCGACGCAGGAGCAGACCACCCAGCCCCGTCGCCAGCACCAGCATGCTGGTAGGCTCCGGAACCCGGTCCTGCTCATGGACCTCATTTGCGCTGGTGTTGTGGGCGCGTTGCCCGCTGCCTCTATTGGAAGCAATTTGTGTGCCAGAGGTTCCATGAGGTTCGGAATCGGCACTCGATTTTCGGGTTCAGAAAGGGGTATAATAGGCGCGTAGGGGGTCCCGAAGGACCGCCCCTGCACAGGGGATTGAAACTTTCAGGGGTGGAAAAGGGCTGGGCGCGGGAACTTTTTGGCGGCGTTATCCGTCTTAAAAGGTGGCAAGCAACTACACACCTCTCTTTGGAGCGGCAGGTTTTGCTCTCCTTTGCCTGTCGCTCCCTTTTTATTTGAGCGGGAGCGCTCTGGCTCTCAACGGTAATAGCAGCCCCTCGCGAACACTGCGCTGATCCAGCCGCAAGCCGAGCGATTGCGCATATTCCAGCGCCTCCAGATACTCTTCGCGATAGACCGAGCGGTTAATCTCAGGGTAGTCGCTCCCCACTTTGTTCGCGGGATAGTATTGCGCCATCAGGTTCACATAGGTGTTGGCGCCCAGCGTGTCGGCAATCCATTTCAGGATGGCTCGGGTTTCCGCCACCAGCCCCGGCATCACGAGGTGGCGTATTAGCAAGCCGCGATACGCCAGCCCCAGCTCATCCACCTGCAGGTCGCCCACCTGACGATGCATCTCCTGAATCGATTCGCGGGCGACGGTGGCGTAATCCTCTTTGGATTTGAGGTAGCGTCGCGCGCTCTCCGGCGTCCACACCTTGAAGTCGGGCATATAGATGTCCACCAGCCCGTCCAGCACCTGCAGCGATTCGCGCGAATCGTACGCGCTGGTGTTGTAGACCAGTGGCAGGCGCAGTCCGCGCTGAACTGCCAGGTAGAGCGCTTCGATGACCTGCGGCACCGCATGTTCGGGCGTGACGATGTTGATGTTATGGCAGCCCAGTTCCTGCAGGCGGAGCATCAGCGCGGCGAGCTGTTCGGGCGTAACGCGCGTGCCGCGCACCACCTGTGAGATGTCGTAGTTCTGGCAGAAGATGCAGCGCAGGTTGCACCCGCTCATGAAGATAGTGCCCGACCCCATCCAGCCGCGCAGCACATCTTCCTCGCCGAAGTGGGGGAACGCGCTGGCGACCACCGCGTAGCGCCCGATCAGGCATGCGCCACGCTCGTCCTGCAGGCGGTTCACTTTGCAGTAGCGGGGACACACGCGGCAGGGTGCGTTCAGCAGCTCTCGCGCCGCCTCCACACGCTCTTTGAACCAGCCTGCCTCATAAGCGCGAACCGCGCCAGGCACATATTGCGCCATCACCCGTCACCCCGCTGGAGTCTACCTCATCCGTTACTCTTCCAGCTGGGCGGCGCGATAGAGGCGGGCGTAGTAGCCGTCGCGGGCGAGCAGCTCCGCGTGCGTGCCCTGCTCCATCAGCTCGCCCCGATGCAACACCAGAATGCGGTCGGCGCATCGCACGGTCGTCCAGCGGTGCGCGATAATCAGCGTGGTGCGCACGCCACGCCCCTCCTCAATCACGCGCTGGATCATCTGCTCGGAGAGGGGGTCTAACGCGGCGGTTGCTTCGTCCAGAATCAGAATGCGCGGGTTGCGCAGCAGGGCGCGGGCAATCGCGATGCGCTGGCTCTCCCCACCCGAGAGCTGCACGCCCCGATCGCCAATCAGCGTTTTGTAGCCGGCGGGCAGGCGTTCGATGAACTCGTGCGCGTGGGCGGCACGCGCGGCGGCTTCGATCTCCGCGAGGGTCGCGTCGGGCTTGCCGTAGGCGATGTTCTCGGCGACCGTGCCCACGAACAGCATCGTCTGCTGCGGCACGACCCCAATCTGCTGGCGCAGGCTCTCCAGTCGCACGCGGCGCAGATCGTAGCCATCGATGGTGATAACACCCTCCTGCGGCGTGTGGAAGCGCAGCAGCAAATCCACCAGCGTGCTTTTGCCCGCGCCTGAGTGCCCCACCAGCGCGACCACCTCGCCCGGCTCTATGGTGAAGGAGACTCTGCGCAGCGCCTGCTCGCCCGTCGGGTAGCGGAAGGAGACCTCGCGAAACTCGATGCGTCCCTTGAGCGAGGGCAGCTCGATGGCGTCGGGCGCATCGTACAGCTCCGGCTCCACATCCAGCACCTCGCGGAAGATGCGCTCGGCAGCCGCCCGCACCTGCTTGCGCGTGAGCTGGATGGAGCCGACGCCGTTCGCCGCCTGCGCAATCTGATGGAGCAGGAACAGGAAGCTCATCAGCTGCCCTGTACTCATCTGTCCCGACGCGACCTGATGACCGCCGAACCAGAGCACCAGCGCGATGCTGACCGCACCGATGAACTCCACGGTGGGGCGCAGGCGCGCCCGCCGCCGCTCGCCCTTCAGCGAATAGTGCAACACCTGCTGATTGCGCCGCGCGAACCGCTCAATCTCGCGATCTTCCATCGCGAAGGTTTTGATGACGCGCACGCCCGATAGCGCCTCCTGCACCAGCGCGCTGATGTCCGCGAGCGAACCCTGGGTCTGGTGCGTGATGCGGTGCATCTGGCGCCCCAGCCGCTGAATCAGCAGGGCAATCGCGGGCAGACAGAGGCACGCCAGCAGCGCCAGCTTCCAGTTCAGATAGAAGATATAGACCAGAAACGCGCCGATGCGCAGGGGTGCATCCAGTACATCGCGCACGAGCAGCACCGCGCTCTGCAGGATCGGCACATCGTTCGTCAGGATCGACTGCAACGCGCCCACCTGCCGCGCCTGGAAGAAGCTCAGTGGCAGCCGTTGCAGGTGCGCGAACACATCCTGACGCAGGCGCGCCATCATTCGCTGGGCTGCCAGCGCCAGGTAATAGACCTGCCCGTAGGAGAAGAACCACTTGAGCGCGAAGATGCCCACCACCGTCAGCGAGATGATATTCAGCTGGGTCGGGTCGCGGAACTCCATCGACTGGATGACCCGCTCCAGCAGGTAGGCGGTGAGTCCGGTGATGGCGGTGACGCCCACCGAGCAGAGCAGGGCTATCAGCAGCGGTTGCCACTGCCGCGCCACATACCGCCAGAACCGCCGCTCGATGCCGTCCATCAGGCAAGTTATACCTGTTCCAGCGTGTCGCCGACCTGAGGGCGGTAGCCATTAATGAAGTCGCGGGCGCTCATGCGGGCGCGATTTTCAGGCTGGAGTTCCAGAATGCGCAGGGCGCCTGTGCCGCAGGCAACAACGAGCGCGTCAGGCTCAACGGCGAGCAGTGTGCCTGGCGCGGCGTTGTGGGGTGTGGGAGCCACGCCTCCGCACTCCAGAGCGGGCAGCGGTTGCGTGCGCCAGAGCTTGAGCAGTTTGCCCCGCCAGCGTGTGAGCGCGCCCGGCTTCGGCGAGAAGGCGCGCACGCGATTGTGGCAACGCTCCGCTGGCTCCGCCCAGCGGATGAAGGTGTCCTCCTTGCGAATCAGCGGTGCGTAGGTCGCCTGCGAATGATCCTGTGGCGTGCGGGTGAGCGTGCCCGTGCGCAACCGTTGCAGACCCTCCAGCAGCAGTTCGCCCGCGCGGGTCGCCAGCCGCGCCTCCAGCGAGCCAGCATCATCGGGGGGATGGATCGGCTCCGACACCTGCAGATAGATGTCGCCTGCATCCATTTCGGGCGTCATCTCCATCAGCGTCACGCCCGTCTCCGCTTCGCCGTTGAGCAGGGCGTGCTGGATGGGCGCCGCGCCCCGATACTTCGGCAGCAGCGAGGGATGCAGGTTCCAGTTGCCCAGCGGCGCAATCTGCAACAGCGCGGCGGGCAGAATCTGACCATAAGCCGCCAGCACAATCAAATCGGGACTGAGCGTGCGCACCTGCTCGATAAATTCGGGGTTGCGGCACCGCTCTGGCGTCCACACGGGCAGATTCAGCGATTCGGCGAGCGTATGCACGGGCGTTTTGCTCACCTGCATCCCGCGCCCGGCGGGCTTCGGCGGCTGGGTGACCACTGCCAGGATGGGATAGCCCGCCTCGTGCAGGCGCTCCAGAGCCGGTAGAGCGAACGCGCCTGAACCGAAGAAGAGAATGCGTGGCTTCGCTTCAGAGTTCATCCTGCTCGCCCTCGTCGGGCACATTCCAGTGCAATGTTTCGGGGATTACGCGGTCGATGAACAGCACGCCTTCGAGGTGATCGACCTCGTGCTGGGCGATTCGGGCTTCCAGCCCTTCCAGTCGCAGACGGATAGGCTTGCCGTGTCGGTTCAGCCCGCGCAGTTCGATGGCTTGCGCGCGTTTCACATCGCCGTATAAGCCGGGCAGGCTCAGGCAGCCTTCCAGACCGACCTGCTCGCCGGAGCGCTCCAGAATCTGCGGGTTGATAATCACGCGGGCGGGCTGTTCGGGCGGTTCGATCACGATCACGCGCAGGAGCACGCCCACCTGCGGCGCTGCCAGCCCGATGCCCTGCGCCCGCCGCATCGAGGTCAGCATATGCTCGATCAACGCCTGCAGGTCGGAGGTGATGCGCGACACGGGGCGCGACCGCTTGCGCAGCATCGGGTCGGGATACTTCACGATGCCGTCATCGGTGCGCTCATAGAGCCAACGATAGTCCGCCGGGATTTCCAGCTCAGGCGTTTTCACCATCGGCGCGATTATACCCCAATCCGACAGCCCAGAGGTAAAATCGAAACCGATATGAGCGTTTTGCAGGAGGACTTCTGGTTGCCGCGTTCGGGTCCGATGCCGCGTCCCCGAAGCGTCGCGGAGGCGGTGGAGGTGCTGCGGCGGGAGGCGTTCCCGTCGCCCGGCGTCTCGCAGGTGCGCTTCCATGCCCGCGAGTTCACCTCCATCTGCCCGCGTTCGGGTCAGCCTGACTTCGGTGAGGTGATCATCGAGTACGCGCCCGACAAACTCTGCCTCGAATCGAAGGCGCTCAAGTTCTATCTGTGGGCGTTTCGGGACGAGGCGGGCTACGCTGAAGGGCTGGCGGCGCGAATCGCCGACGACCTCTATGCGGTGTTGCAGCCCCGCTGGGTGCGTGTCATCGTGCGCCAGTACCCGCGCGGCGGCATCGAAATCGAAGCGGAAGCCGTGCGCCCCACCCCAACCGACTGAACAGAACCTGTTTTGGGCTATAATAGGAACTATGAGGCAGGCACGGCTTGGAATGGTGATGGCGACGGCGCTGGCGCCACTGATTCTGCAGGCGCAAACACTGGTCGATCCCTCGCTGACCGTTGAGACCGTGATCAGCACAGGGTTGACCCAGCCGATAGCGATTGAGTTTCTGAGCCCCGATAATCCGAATCGTTTCTTCGTGATTGAGCGCACCACAGGGCGCGTCAAGCTGGTGGAGAACGGTGTGGTGACGGCAACCGTGCTGGACCTGCCCGTCAACTACAACAGCGAGCGGGGACTGCTCGGCATCGCGCTCCATCCCGACTTTGCCACCAACGGCTATGTGTACCTCTACTACTCACTCTCCAGCACAGGCAGCGATACCAACACCCAGAGCGCGTGGACGGATAACCGCGTGGAACGCTACACCTGGAACGGCAGCACCCTGACCAACCCCGTGCTGATTGTTTCCTTCCCACGCGATAACAGCCAGGCGAACGGTCCCAATCACGACGGCGGTGTGATTTTGTTTGGACCTGACGGCAAGCTGTACGGCGTCACCGGCGACCTCAATCGCGGGCGCTTCACCAACCCCCGCATCGAGCAGAACACCAGCAGCACCGCCGTCGCGGGCGTGGGCGGCATCTTCCGCCTCAACCCCGACGGCTCCATCCCTGCCGATAACCCCTTCATCAGCCACAGCGACCCGCGCATCCGCCGGCTGTGGGCGTATGGCATCCGCAACAGCTTCGGACTGACCTTTGACGCGCTCACGGGCAACCTGTGGCTGACGGAGAACGGTCCGAATGTGTATGACGAGATCAACCTGGTTGGGCGTGGCTTCAACAGTGGCTGGCTGAAGATTATGGGACCCGATTCGCGCAACGCCACCTACACCGAGAACAACAACACCAGTTTTGATGTGGACGATCTGGTGATGCTGCCGAACGCCTATTATGCTGACCCCATCTTTTCGTGGCTGACGCCGATTGGCGTTACTTCCATCTGCTTTTTGCGCAGTGCACGGTTTGAGGAAGGCACGCGCGATCAGGCAGTGGTCGGCGAGACCAATAATGGGCTGCTCTACTTTTTCCGGCTGAACGCGGCGCGGGATGACTTTGTGCTGACTGGCTCACTTGCCGATCGGGTGGCGGACAGCGACATGGAGCGCAACCTGTCGCGCTGGGGCAGCAGCTGGGGCGTGGTGACCGACCTCAAAATCGGTCCCGATGGCTATCTGTATGTCTGCTCGCTGTTCGCCAATCGCATCTATCGGGTTCGTCCTGTGAACCCGCCTGCGATTGTGAACGGGGTGGTGCGTCTGACGGATCGGCAGGGTTTGCCGCTGGGGGTGCCGCTTCGGCTGGAGTTGCGCAGTGGCGGCAACACGGTTCAGACCATCACAACCGCACTGGACGCCTACGGACGCTTCTCGGAGCGCGTCAATACTCCGGGCACTTATACACTTCGGGCGAAGGCGGGCAGTTACATTTCGGTCAGTATCCCGAATGTCTCCATTCCATCACAGGGTTTTGCGTATCGGGAGCTGGAGTTTGGTGTGAATGGGGATGTGAACGGGGATGATGTAATTGATGATGCCGATTTGCTGCTGGTGCTGTTTGCGTTTGGGCAAAGCGGCTCCAGTCTGCCTGCTGATTTGAACAACGACGGCACAGTGGACGACGCTGATTTGTTGATAGTGTTGTTCAACTTTGGTGCGGGTGGCTAAAGGCGGTCGCAGCCTGGGCATCCTGCCCAGGATAGCTCGGGGGCGGGGCGCATGCGCACCCCGCCCATCACCCACTCCAGACCCCTTTCACTCAGGGGCTGAATCGCCCCCAGACAGCGGCTTCGCTCCCTTTCGTCGGTTTTCTGGATAGCCAGCCTTCTCCTTTCATGAAGGCATCTGCTTCCGATAGAGCATGCAGCAACTTTTGTGCCAGTGGGAGCGTTTTCAGGGGCGGACCTGTTCCTTCAGGCGTTGCCAGGGTGGGTTCTGGGCGACGATGCTATCGAGGGTGACGCTGCGCAGTGCCTGCTCTGCGTCCTCGCGCAGGCTCTGCCACAGGTGGTGCGCGGCGCAGGGCGTTTCCGACCGACACGGCGCACGGTGATCCAGCAGGCAGTGATGCTTCTCGATGGGTCCCTCAATCGCCAGCAGGATGTCGTAGAAGCTGATCTGGTCGGCAGGGCGGGTCAGCGAGAAGCCGCGCTGGGCGCCCCGATGGAGCCGCACCAGCCCCGCCCGTGTCAGCATGTCAAAGATCGTGTAGAGGAAGTGAACCGAGATACCCGTCTCTTCCGCCAGCTCCTTGACGGTAACGATCGCGCCCTCGCCGCGCTGCGCTAACTGCGCCAGCGCGCGGATCGCGTACTCCGTGCGTGCCCCAAAATCGAGCAGTCGTATCATCCCATTCACCTCATTCGGTTGACTGCTCTATAATACCCCAAACGGGCTAAAAATCCTGCCGTTGTGATGGGCAATCGGGCAGGGTATGCTAAAGTGTGTGGGAGTTGCGCTGTCAGGCGGTGGGCAAGCGGTTCGGCGAGCGATGGGTGTTTCGCGGGCTGAGCCTGACGGTGGCGCAGGGCACGGTGCTGGTCGTGCGTGGCGCGAACGGTTCGGGCAAAACTACCTTCATTCGCCTGATTGCGGGGCTGCTGGCACCCACCGAGGGTCAGATCGATCTGCTGTATGGCGGTCGGGTTCTAACGGAGCGCACGCGCCGGCTCGGCTGGTGCGCCACCGACGGCGCGCTCTATCGCGAGCTGACCGCCTGTGAGCATCTGCACTGGTGGGCGACGGTGCGGGGTCTATCCACCACACGGGAGCAGTTGCTGTCCCATCTGGAGCGGTTCGAACTGGCAGATCGCGCCCACGAGCGGGTGCGCACCTATTCGACAGGCATGCGCCAGCGGCTGCGCCTGGCTATCGCGACGCTGGGCGAGCCGCCGCTGCTGCTGCTGGACGAACCCGACGCGGGACTCGACGCGGCTGGTCTGCAGCTGATTGAGCGGGTACTCGATGAACAGCGAGCGTGTGGAATCGCGGTCTTCGCCACCAATCGCGCGGACGGAGAGCGCTGGGGCGACCTCTGTCTGGCGATGGGTGCGTGAGAGCGTGGCGATCTGGCGCAAAGACTTGCTTCAGGAGTGGCGTCTGCGTCAGGGGATAGTCGCCTCGCTGCTGATGGGTGTCGTGACGGTGGTGGGCATCGGCTTCGCGGTGCTGGGCGAGCGGCTGGAGAGCGGGGTTCAGGCGGGTCTGTTCTGGCTCGCGCTGCTGTTCGGACTGTTCCCCGCGCTGGCGCGCGGCTTCATCACCGAGGAGGAAACGGGCACGGCGGATCTGTTGCGCGTGGGACCACGCCCCAGCGCGGTCTTCTGGGGCAAGTGGCTCTTTCACGCCACGCTCTATCTGATTATCAGCCTCGTGCTGCTGCCCCTTTACGCCATCATGATTGCGCCGCCCATGGGCAACCTGCTGGGCATGCTTCTGCTGTGGCTGCTGGGTGGGTTCTGCCTGGTGAGCGTGCTGACCCTGTGTGGGGCGCTGGTGGCTCGCACGGCATTACGGGGTCCACTGCTCGCGGTGCTGACCTTTCCGCTGCTGCTGCCGCTTCTGCTGATGCTGATTGCAGGCACAAAAGCTGCCCTGCTCAATCAGAGCGTGTGGGGCGCATTGCAGGGCGTGCTGGGCTACGCGCTGATGATGTCCGCTGGCGCCGCATGGGTCTTCGAGCGAATCTGGCGCGAATAATCCACTCGATATTATGCCCCGAATTTTCGAACCGCCGCTCACCCCCTTGACTTTCCAGACGCCAATATGCCATAATTTAGCCACGCTAAGCATCTGGGAGGAAAATGAATGCGAACGGAAACGCTGATTGCCCCACCGGGTTTGACCACCGAACGGATAGAGCGGCTGGCGCGGGCGCAGGGTGAGCCGGACTGGCACATCCAGCGGCGGCTGGAGGCGTTCGAACGCTTCCTGCAACTGCCGCTGCCCTCGCCCAAACAGGAAGACTGGCGCTACACCGACATCACCACGCTCCATTTAGAGGACTATCCTGCGGTTGCCTGGCAGGACGAGCCGCCTGCGAACCCACCCGCGCAGATGCCGCCCTTTCTGGTGGAGCGACCCACGATACGGGTCTATCACCGCGCGGGCTTCGGCTTTGAGGCACATATCCCTGACGAGTGGCGCGAGCGCGGTGTGCAGGTGCGCGACCTGCGCGAGGTGCTGCTGAACGAACCCGAACGGCTCGAAGCCGATCTGGGACGCCTCGCGCCCATCCCCGGCGACAAGTTCTCGGTGCTGCACACCGCCGCGTGGGATAGCGGGCTGTATCTGTTCATCCCGCGCAATCTCGAAGTGTCGGGCGTGATTGAGATTATCCACTGGTTCGAAACGCCCGGCGCGCACTTCCCCCACACGCTGATCGCGCTGGAAGAGAGCAGCGCGGCGAATGTTGTGCAGTCGTTCTTCTCACCCGAAGGCGTGCCGATGGTATGCCTCGGTGCGGTGGAGGTGTTCTGTGCGCCCAATAGCCAGCTGCGCCATACGCTGATGCAACGCATGGGGCGCGAGACGGTTTTCATCACCAGCGTCGATTACGAACAGCAGCGCGATAGTCGCGTGCTGTCGCTCACGGTGGGTCTGGGCGGCAAACTTGCCCGCACCGTGCTGCAGCATCTGATGAACGGTCAGGGCGCAGAGGCGCGACCGCTCGGACTCTTCTTCGGCGATAAAACCCAGCATCTCGATTTTCGCACCCTGCAGGATCACCGCGTGGGCAACACCACGAGCGACCTGCTCTACAAGGGCGTGCTGGACGACGAGGCGCAGTCGGTCTTCTCGGGCATGATACGGGTGTATCAGGGCGCCCAGCACACCGATGCTTATCAGGCGAACCGCAATCTGTTGCTCAGCGATCAGGCGCGGGCGCACTCCATTCCCAATCTGGAGATAGGCGCGAACGAGGTGCGCTGCACGCACGGCGCGACGGTCGGTCCCGTTCAGCCCGACGAGCTGTTCTACCTGCGCTCGCGCGGGCTGGACTCCGCCACCGCCGAAGCGGTCATCGTGATGGGCTTCTTTGAGCAGGTTCTGCGCGAAATCAAGCCCACCGATTTGCGACTCTCCATCCAGCGGCTGCTGGCGTCCAAGCTCAAAGGCAACGCGCCCCGCTACTTTATGGACCTGGCGGAGCTGAGCGAGGAGTGAGCGCGATGTGGCATCGAGCGATACCGGACGAGCTGAAAGTAGGCGAGCTGCGCACGGTGAAGCTGGAGGGCGTGCCGATTCTAATCGGGCGCACCGAGAAGGGCTACTTCGCCGTGCTGGATCGCTGCTCGCACGAGAATCAGCCCCTGTCGGACGCCGACGGCATCCCGGGGCGCATTTTCAAGGGTCTGCTGGAGTGTCCCCATCACGGCGCGAAGTTCGACCCGCACACGGGTCAGGCGCGCGGGCTGCCCGCCATCCGCCCCATCAAAACCTTCCCCGTCAAAGTGGAAGACGGCTCGGTGTGGGTACAATTATAGGCGGAGACACGGCGATGGCGACGATACCGACGGTGTTAGATGCGCACAAGCTGCGGCGGCAGTTCCCCTTCTTCCAGCCGCATCCCGAAATGCGCAGCCTTATCTATCTGGATAACGCGGCGACCACGCAGAAGCCATATAGCGTGCTGGACGCGCTGACCAACTTTTACGCGCACCATAACGCGAATGTGCATCGGGGCGCGTATGGCGTCGGCGCGAAGGCGTCGGAGCTGTTCGAAGCCGCCCGCGAGCGCGTCGCGCAATTCATCAACGCGCGCGAGCCTGCCGAGATTATCTTCACGCGCGGCACCACCGAGAGCATCAATCTGGTCGCGGCGAGCTGGGGCAGCACCCTGCGCGAGGGCGACGAGATTATCGTCTCCGAGATGGAGCATCACGCGAACATCCTGCCATGGATACAGATTGCCCGCGCGAAGGGGGCGCGCATCGTCGTGTGGCGCATCACCGACGACGGGCGCCTCGATTTAGAGGAGCTGCGCCGCCTGCTGACCGAACGCACGCGCATGGTCGCCGTCGTGCATATCTCCAATGTGCTGGGCACGATCAATCCCGTTGCCGACATCTGCCGGGTCGCGCATGAGGCGGGCGCACTCTGCCTGGTGGACGCCGCCCAGAGCGCGGCGCATCTGCCCCTCGATGTGCAGCAGATCGACTGCGATTTTCTGGCGTTCTCGGCGCACAAAGCCTACGGACCGACAGGAATCGGCGTTCTATACGGCAGGCGCGCACTGCTGGAGTCGATGCCGCCCTATCAGACGGGCGGCGGCATGATTCGCCGAGTGAGTTGGGACGAGGTTACCTGGGCGGATATACCGGCACGGTTCGAGGCGGGCACGCCCGCGATTGCCGAAGCCGTCGGGCTGCACGCCGCGCTCGATTTTATCGATTCCATCGGGCGCGAGCGCATCGCCGCGCAGGAACACGCGCTCACGCAATACACGCTCCAGCGCCTGCAGGAGGTGCCCGGACTGCGCCTCTACGGTCCGCAACCCGATCGCGCAGGCATCTTCGCCTTCACGCTGGAAGACATCCACCCCCATGACATCGCCACCGTGCTGGATTCACGCGATATCGCGATTCGGTCGGGGCATCACTGTGCGCATCCGCTGGGCGATCGGCTCGGCGTGCCCGCCACCGCGCGCGCCAGCCTCGCCGTCTACAACGACACCGACCACATCGACGCCCTCATTGAGGGGCTGTATTATGTGCGTCAGGTGTTCGGATACTGAAGATGGAGTGAACGGTCTATGGTCAGCGATTTGTATCGGGATACGATTCTGGATCACTATCGCCATCCGCGCGGGCGGGGCAGACTGGACGACCCCAAGATTCACCACGAGGGCGCGAACCCGCTCTGCGGCGATGAGGTGATTATCGAACTGCGTGTGGAGGATGGGCGCATCAGCGATATTCGCTTCGACGGACGCGGCTGCTCCATCAGTCAAGCGTCTGCCTCGATGCTGGTGGAGGCGGTCAGGGGCAAAACGCTGGACGAGGTGCGTGAACTCATTCAGAAGGTGTACGCCATGTTGCGCGGCGAGATAGAACCCGATTATGAGGAGATGGGCGACCTGAGCGCGCTGTCCGGGGTGAGCCAGTTCCCCGTGCGCGTCAAATGCGCCACCCTGCCATGGCATACTCTCGAAGAAGCCCTGCCCGATGAGCCTTACCCCAGCAAATAGGGCAGGAATCGCCGTTAGCAGGCAGTATCGTGAGGGATGTGGCGCGGAGGGCGGCACGAATCGGGTTGCTGGGGGGCACATTTGACCCTGTGCATTACGGTCATCTGCGGCTGGCGGAGGAGGCGCGTGCAGCCGCCAGGCTGGAGCAGGTAATTTTCATACCCGCTGCCCGCTCGCCTTTCAAACCCGACCGCCCGCTCAGCGACGCCCACCATCGGCTGGAGATGGTGCGCCTCGCCATCAGCAGCAACCCAGCCTTCACTGTGTCCGACCTCGAAATCGCGCGGGGCGGCGTCTCCTACACCGTCGACACCGTGCGCCAGTTGAGCGAGCAATATCCCGATGCGCAACTGTTCCTGATTATGGGGCTGGACAGCCTGGCGAGCTTTGAGCAGTGGCGCGAGCCGCTCGAAATCGTCCGACTCTGCACCCTGCTGGTCGGCGCGCGCCCCGGCTACACGCCTGAGCCAATCCTGAACCGCCTGCCCGAAGCCATCCGACGCGCCGTGCGTCTGATTCCGTCGACTGCGCTCGACATCAGCGCCACCCGACTGCGGGAACTAACACGCACCGGCGGAACCCTGCGCTACTTAACGCCTGACAATGTGATAGAATATATCCAGACGCACCATCTCTACGGGGAGGCGAAATAACGGGAGCAACAGGAATGACGACCGAACAGAAGTTGCAGGCGGTCATCCGCGCGGCGGAAGATGCCAAAGCCGAGCGGATCAGCTGTCTCGATTTGCGCAGCAAGACGCTGATTGCCGACTACTTCGTGGTGTGCAGTGGCAACTCCGATGTGCATATCCGTTCCATCGCTGACCGGATTCAGGACCAGTTGCGCGAGCTGGGCGAGCGTGCCGAGCGGGTCGAGGGCTATCGCGAAGCCACCTGGGTGCTGCTCGATTATGGCGATGTGATTGCCCACATTATGCGTCAGGAGCAGCGCGACTACTACGGGCTGGAGACCTTCTGGCAGAACGCCCCTCTCATCGAAAGCCTGCGAGAGCGCAAACCATGAAACCCGATTCGGAGCTGGACCCGAAGGGTGATGAGGTGGAGCGCCTGCTGCGGCAGGCGAACCTGCAGAAGATGCGCGGGCAACTGGAGGACGCCAGCGCGTCGGTTCAGCAGGCGCTGGAGCTGATGCCCGACGACGCCGATGTGTGGGCGATGCTGGGCGACCTGCGTCAGCAGGCGGGCGATATGCAGGGCGCACACGACGCCTACAAACGCGCCCACGAGCTGGCGCCCGATAACCCCGCCATCGAACGCAAATATGCCCAGACCGTGCTGGCGCTCACCAGCCAGCAGGAGCAGTTCCAGCTGTGGCAGCAAGCCATCGAGGGCAAACTGCCCGAAGAGGAACTCGGTCCCCCGCGCCAGCCCGCGCTGGCGTTCCTGCTCTCGCTCGTGATGCCCGGATTGGGGCAACTTTACAACGGTCAGATCGTCAAAGGTGGTATCCTGCTGGGCATCATGCTCGCTGGACTGTCGCTGTTCATGCTGATTGGCGATGCGAAGACCGCGCTGGAGAACATGATCGCGTTTGTTGTGAACCCGTCGCGCATGCGCGGCGACATCAGTCAGGCGCACCTGCTGATTACGCTTGCGCTGTTTATCGTGTGGGTGTACGCGATCCTCGACGCGCCGCTGAGCGCGGCTGCTCGCAATCGCCGTCTGCCCGGTGTAGAATGAAACAGATGGAGGGTTGAAATGAGATATGCAATCCGTTTCGGGTTGATTGCATGGTTGCTGATTCAGGCGCTGATGCCTGCGCTACCGCAAGCCAGCGCGACAGCCAAGTCAAAGTGCGTTTTGCACCGACGAATCGAAGCGCAGCCGCCGCTTTACTCGATTCGCGGGCTGAAACGCTGGGTGCAAAAAGAGAAGGCGCAGGCGAAACAGCACCTGCGAACGCTGGAGAAGCGCGGTGTGAAGTTAACCGCCGCGCAGCGCCACAAGCTCGAAGAAGCCACCGAATATCTGGAGGCGTTGCTCTTCTATCTGGAGCTGCGCGCCTACCCCTATGCTTCGGTGGACTGGATGGCGTACATTCGCGCCGCCGAGCATCGCGACGCGATGACCGACTTTGCCCCCGCCTCTGGACCTCGCTGGGAGTTTGTCGGACCGCGCAATCTGGGCGTGCCGTACCGCACCTATTTCGGTCTCCCGCCCGTCACAGGGCGGGTGAACGCGCTGGCGTATCACCCGACTCAGGAGGGCGTCTATTACATGGGCGCGCCGCAGGGCGGGCTGTGGCGCAGCACCGACTTCGGTGCCACCTGGCAACCGCTCGGCGACAGCTGGCAGTTCCTGCAGGTCGCCTGCATCGCCATCCACCCGACGAACCCCGACATCATCTATGTGGGCACGGGCGATTTCCAGGGCTGGATGCGACCTTTCTCCATCGGCATTATGAAGTCGACCGATGGCGGGCAGACCTGGCAGAGCATCGGCGCCGCCCAGTTCGGCTACAAGTGCGTCTCCGATATCCTGATTGACCCCGAAAACCCGGATATTATCGTCGCCTGCACAGGCTGGGGTCCCTATCAGAATGTGCTGGGCGAAATCTGGCGTTCCACCGATGGTGGCGCGACATGGACGCAGGTGAACCCTGTGAGCGCAATCTGGAGCGATATGGCGATGGGGGCACGCGATCCCAGCACCGGCATCCGCTACTACTATGCGGTGGGGCACGGCAATCCGGGGCGGGTTCTGCGCTCCAGCGACCGCGGCGCCACCTGGACAGTGCTGACCCCACCCTTCCCGGGCAACCAGCGTGCGCTTCGCATCGCTGCCTCGCCCACCAATCCCAATCGCGTCTATCTGATGTCGGGCAACGCCTCGCAGGTATGGCGCAGCGATAACGCCGGCAACTCCTGGACCGCCCTCAACCCGACCGAAGATGGTGGTTTCTACCAGTCGTGGTACGACGCGCACCTGCATGTGTCGCGGGATAACACCGGCAACGATGTGATCTATCTGGGACTGGTGGATCTGGTTCAGCGCACCGGCACGGGCACATGGCGCTCCATCGCATACGGTTTCACCGAAAGCGCGCTGATCCATGTGGACCAGCACGCCTTCGCGATTAACCCGCGCAACCCGAACGAAGCACTGGCGGGCAACGACGGCGGCGTCTACCGGCTGGTTTATAACCCCAGCACCGGCACGGTCTCCTATACCAGCCTGAACGCGAATCTGGGCATCACCCAGTTCTATGCCGCCGACTTCCATCCGACCGACCCGAATCGGATGCTGGGCGGCGCACAGGACAACTCCACGCCGAGCGCGAACGGCAACCTCAACAGCTGGCGCAATGTGGGCGGCGGCGACGGCGGCTACTGCGCCTATAACCCCGTCAATCCGAACATCCAGTACGCTACCTATCAAAATCTGGGCGTTTTGCGCACCACCAGCAACTGGAGCAGCTCCAGCAACATCAGCCCCGATATTGGAAGCGACCGCGTCGCTTTTATCGCGCCAATTGCCATCCATCCTGCCCAGCCCAGCTATCTGCTGGCGGGCACGAACTACCTCTGGCGCTGGGACGAGACCACGCGCACATGGACGGCGCGACTGGGCAATCAGCAGCTCTCGGCGAACGGCGTGGTCATCTCCATCGCGGGCGCGCCCAGCAACGCGAATGTCATCTACACGGGTTCCAATCCCAATCGGGGCGAGCTGTGGATGACCACGAACGGCGGCAGCAACTGGCGACAGATCAACGCGGGCAACCCGTCCCTGCCCAACCGCGCCATCACGGCGATTGCGGTGCATCCGAATAACCCTTACAAAATCTATGTGGCGCTGGGCGGCACGGGCGCGCCCCATGTATGGCGTTGCGACAACACGCTGGCGAACCCCGTGCAGTGGGTGAACATCAGCGGGTCGGGTAGCGCGGCGTTGCCCGATATCCATGCCAATACGCTGGCGATCGATCCCTCCGCGCCCGACAGAATCCTCTATGTGGGCACGGACATCGGCATGTTCTACACGCTGGACGGCGGCGCGACATGGCACAACGGCACCGCGCCGCTGGGGCTGCCCAATGTGCAGGTCAACACGCTGAAGGTGGTGCCGGGCACGGGCTACCTGATGGCAGCGACCTATGGGCGCGGCATGTGGCGCATCCGGCTGCCGCTCACGCCTGCAGGCGATGTTGACCGCGACGGCTGCGTGGACGATGCCGACCTGCTGGCCGTGCTGTTCGCCTTCGGTCAAACGGGCAGCGGGCTGCCCGAAGATGTGAACGGCGATGGCGTTGTGGACGACGCCGACCTGCTGATTGTGCTGTTCGCGTTTGGGGAGGGCTGTGCCTGACGCGCTTCAGCTCAGCCCGTACACGGGGATCGCCGCGCCGTGAATCGCTCGCGCCGCTGGCGAGCAGAGGAACAGTATCACATCAGCAATCGCATCGGGCGGCACCCAGCGGCGGAAATCGGCGCTGGGCATCGCCGCGCGGTTCGCAGGTGTGTCGATGGTGCCCGGCAGCACGCAATTCACATTGATATTGCGCTCTTTCAGTTCAGCAGCCAGCGATTCGGTGAGGCGGATGACCGCGCTTTTGGCAGCGGCGTAGGCGGCGATGCCTGCCGCGCCGCTTATGCCTGCACGCCCCGCCACATGCACAATCCTGCCCTCGCCCGCCGTTAGCATCACGGGCACAACCGCGCGCGAGATGAGAAACGCCACACGCGCGTTGATCGCCCACAGCGCATCCCAGTCGGCGACGGGCGTTTGATCAACGGTCGCGCCGCCCTTATAGCCCCCGACCGTGTTCACCAGAATATCGATTCGCCCGAACCGCTCGGCAGCCTGGCGCACGGCAGCCTCCGCCTGCTCTGGCTCTGAAAGGTCGATCCCGCCGATTAGCAGGTGGTCGGGGTTCAGCGCGAGGTCAGCGAACAGCTGATGGAGCGCGTTTTCGTCTCTGCCTGTGAGCGCGAGCGTGGCGCCTGCCGTCAGGAAGTGGCGTGCCACCACGCGCCCCAGCGCGCCCGTCGCGCCCGTAATGAGCGCGACTTTGCCCGAAAAGTCGAAGCTCACCATCGCGCCGATTCTACCCGACCCTTACCGAAAGCGCCAGATGAGGTTCGCGCCCTGGTCCTGAGCCAGGATGGACGCTGCCGAGTAAGGTTTGGCGTGCCCGTCACCGAAGATGAGAGTCGTTAGCCCGCGATTAGTGCCCGTCGCGAAGTGGCGCGCATAGAGCGGCTTCAGGCGAGCCGGCGGCAGATGGTTCAGCTCGCGCACCAGGTCGCGATCCGCCACCAGCGGCGTGCCCAGCCGCGGATCGCGCGGGTTCGGATCGCCGTTATACGGGTCAAACACATAGCCGCGATACTTGTCGGCGGTCGGTCCGCTGGCGGTGTCGCCGAACAGCGGCGTGCGGGCTGGCTCCTCCATCTGCGGCAAAGTGGCGGGCGTGGCGAAGCCCTCTATCTGAAGCGGGTCGTAGGCGGTTATGGTCGTGTAGCCGATGGAGCCAATCCCGCGCGACGCCCAATCTGACGGGAAGCCCGAATTCGACGCGCTTGGACACACAAAGATGTTCGTATCCTTCACATAGGGCTGAATGATGCGCGTCCAGATGCGCTCCGGCACATTGGTGGGCACATCGTAGTTGGTGGACGGCGGAAACGCCTCGTCGTGATCCTGCAGATAGGTCTGCACTGCCATCGCCAGCTGACGCGCGTTGGACAAACATGCGGTCTGACGCGCCTTCTCCCGCGCCTGTGCGAACACGGGAAACAAAATCGCCGCCAGAATGGCGATAATCGCTATCACCACCAGCAGCTCAATAAGGGTGAACCCCTTCCTTAATCGCATGCCTCTATTATAGCACAGTCAGCAGGATTTTCGGGCGGTGGGTGGTAGATGGAAGCGTATGAACATTCGCGAGGCGACCTTTGAAGTGAACATTAAACGATTTCGACTCGAATATCGGCGTAGCGCACCAGTTGGTGGTCATTAGTCAGGAAAACCTCGCAGAGAGCATGTCTGGCAGCAGCCAGATGGATCGAATCAGGGGTTCTGAAGCCGTATCTCGCTCTGATTTCGGTCGCCAGCTCCATCACTGCTCGCGATAAAGGAACAACCTCCACGACCGAATAGTTGAAAAATTCATCATAATCTCGTAGTAAATCAATATCATTAAACTTCAACGGTTTAACTCGGCACTCCAGGCGGGTTAACTCGCTCACTACCAGCACACCTCCGGACTGTGCTAAACGCCGACTCAGGGGCAAATAGTAGGGGCTAACCTGTTCAACAAGATAGATAACGGGAGCTGCATCCAGATAAAACCGCATCGCTATTCTCCCCAGCCATCTCGCTCAGCTTGCAGATAAGTTGTTACCTCTTCTGGTGCTGGCGGAACATGCCCTCGTGCGCGCTGCCGTGCATGAATTGCCTCAAGCACTTCAAGCAGGGAGCGCTGGGGTGGTGCCGGAGCCGATTGAGCGTGTGGCAACTCCAGCAGCGACGCCCCCAGGATGCGCCACTGCCTGCCAATCTTAATCCCCTTAATCACGCGGGTGCGGAGCAGGCGCAGGATTGTGCGCGGCGAAACGCGAAGCCGCGCCGCCGCTTCGTCCACCGTGTAGTAAACATTCGGTTCGATGATCAGCGAACTCATCAGATAGCCACCTCCTGTTAGACCCGCTCAAAACGGTCAGAACGAGTATACCTGCAACGCATGGGTGACTCTTCAGCAGGATTTTCGGGCGGTGGGTGGTAGATGGAAGCGTATGAACATTCGCGAGGCGACCTTTGAGTGGATGAAGCGGCGCGGCATCCGCCATCTGTTCGGCAATCCGGGCTCGACGGAGCTGCCGTTTCTGGTGGAGTTGCCCGACACGGTTCGGTATGTGCTGGCGTTGCAGGAGAGCGTGGCGGTGGCGATGGCGGACGGTTATGCGCAGGCGTCGGGCAAGCCCGCGATGCTGAACCTGCATGTGGCGCCCGGGCTGGGGAACGCGATTGGCATGCTGTATACGGCACTGAAGAACAACGCGCCATTGATAGTAACCTGCGGTCAGCAGGACACGCGCCATCTGTTCCATGCGCCGTTGCTGTCGGGCGATCTGGTGGGCATGGCGCGTCCCGTGACGAAATATGCCTTTGAGGTGGTTCAGCCTGCGGATGTGCCCGACGCGCTGGAGCAGGCGTACCATCTGGCGCTGACGCCGCCGCGCGGACCGGTGTTCGTGTCGATCCCGATGAACTTCTGGGACGCGCCTGCGGAGCCACCGCGCCTGCGCGAAGTGCAGCCGCTGGGCATGCCGCAGGGTCTGGAACGGGTGGTGAGCGCGCTGGAGTCTGCACAGAATCCCGCGCTGGTGCTGGGTGCAAAGGTGGGCGGCGCGAACGCGGTGCCTGCGGCGGTCGCGCTCGCCGAGAGGCTGGGCTGCGCGGTCTATCATGCGCCCATCAACTCGCGCCTCGCCTTCCCAACGAACCATCCGCTTTATGCGGGCATGCTGTTGCCTGCGGTGCCGCGCCTGCTGCAGGCGCTGAGCCAGCACGATTTTGTGCTGGTGGTGGGCGCGCCGCTCTTTCTACTCTATCCCTACTTTCCGGGCGGGCTGTTGCCGCCGGGCGTTCGCGCGATGCTGATCACAGATGACCCGCAGGAGGCGACTCGCGCGCCTGCTGACAGCGCGTTCGTTGGTGATATTCGGGCGTCGCTGTGCTGGCTGGCGGAGCAGGTGCCTGCCCGCGTGTATCAGTCGCCCTCGCGCGCGGTTGAAGAGGCTCGTCGCCGCTCGGAAGCGAGCCGCGCACGCCAGCAGATGGGCGCCTTCTTCGTGCTGTACACGCTCGCCCGCCACCTGCCTCCGAACGCGATTATTGTGGACGAGGCGGTCTCCTCCAGCCTCTGCCTGCGCGAGTTTGTGCGAATCCCCACCACAGGCGACTACTTCACCTCCGCCAGCGGTGGGCTGGGCTGGGCGATGCCTGCCGCCGTCGGCATCAAAATGGCGCAGCCGGACCGACCCGTGGTGTGCGTGATTGGCGACGGCTCCGTGATGTATTCGGTGCAGGCGCTCTGGAGCGCGGTGCAGGAAAACGCGCCCGTGCTGTTCCTCGTGCTGAACAATCGCGCCTACAATATCCTCAAAAGTTTCGCAAAGGCGTTCTATCCGGGCACGGAGAGCCGCCTGCAGGGGATGGATGTGCCCCATCTCGATCTGGTGGCAATCGCGCAGGGGATGGGCGTGCAGGCGCAGCGGATCGACAGCCCCGACGCGCTCGAAGAGGCGCTGCCAGCAGCCTTACAGGCGGATCAACCGACCCTGCTCGATGTGTGGATTGACCCCACCGTGCCGAACCTGTTCTGAAAATAGGGATGAAGAAAGCCTATCTGTTCACGGACGGCGCGTCGCTGGGCAACCCTGGGCCGGCGGGCATCGGGGTGATTCTGACCGATGAGCAGGGTGCGGTGCTGGCGAAGTGCAGCGAGCCGATTGGCGTGGCGACCAACAACGAGGCGGAGTATCGCGCGCTTATTCGCGGGCTGGAGGAGGCGGTTCGGCTCGGTGTGGCGCATTTAGTGTGGTACACCGACAGCGAGCTGCTGACGCGCCAGTGGCGGGGCGAGTACGCCGTGCGCAGTCCGAACCTGCGCCCGCTGTTGCAGCAGGCACGGCAACTCGCCCGCCAGATCGAGCGCATCGAGGTGCGCCATCACACGCGCGAGTTCAATAAAGCCGCTGACCGCCTCGCGCGACGAGCCGCTCACCAGCTGCTGACGCAGATGAAGGGCGACCAGTAATAGGGATGGCTGAAGCGCGGGTCGCGTTTGACGGCGAGCGCGGCGTCGCGCAGGGCAGCGGCGGGCGACCTGCCCTCGCGCAACTGCTGATAGTAGCCGCTCATCAGCATGGCGGTGCTTTCGTCGCTGACCTTCCACTGGCTGAGTATCTGCACGGGCACGCCGCAGACGGTCAGCGCCCACACCATGCCGATTGTGCCCTCGCCGGGGCGGGCAATCCCGCGCGCGCTCTCACAGGCGGACAGCACCACCATCTCCGCGCTCAAAGGCAGTTCCATCAGCTCGCGGGCGGTCAGGATGCCATCCTCGTTCGCGTCGGGCGGCGGCTCCGCCAGCACCACACCGCTCTGCAGGGGCGCCACATTGCTGAAGTAGCCGTGCGTCGCCAGATGCACATAGCGATATTGCGGAAGCTGGCTTTTGAGCGTCGATTCCTGCGCCTGCTCTCGGGTCAGCAGTCGGGCGTCGGGGAACAGCCTGGCGATGGCTTCCGCCTCGCGCTCGGTGCCGGGCAGCGGCGTGACTCGGATGCCTGCTTCCGCCAGCCATTCGCCGGTGATGTCGCGGGCGCCAGAGGTCAGCGGGCGCGCGCCAGTGGTGATGGGACGCGCACCGGAGGTGATGGGGCGTGCCCCACTGGTCAGCGGGCGTGCGCCTGAAGTGAGCGGTCGGGCGCCGCTGGTTAATGGGCGTGCCCCTGCTGTCAGCGGGCGCGAGCCGGTGGTCAGCGGGCGCTCGTCGTTCGCCGACGCCAGCGTCAGCATGCCAAACTGCGGGTTCGCCACCAGCAGCAGCTCATGCGTCGGGCGCGGGCGATTGGGCGCGGTGCGCAGCTCGCGCAACAGCATCGCCACCGTCGCGCTGGGCGCATAGCTCAGCTCGTAACGCTCGATTAGAAACTGCTTGCCGTCCAGCAACGCCTGGAACGGCACATCCCACAGCGTGCTGTCGGGACAGATAACCAGCCGTTTGACGCCCGCCAGCTTCGATGCGATAGGGGCAATCAGCAGGTTATACATCTCGATCGCCCGCGCTCGGTACTCGGCGTTGGGCACGGCGCAGGTCAGCACGAACGATTCAGTGCGCTCGGCTAAGGGTGGCTCGCTGAGCGGGATGACCCGTGCGCTCAGCTTCGGCTTGCCCCGCTCGGCGGTCAGGCAGAAGATGAGCAGGTAGTCGTTGCCCGCCTGCGCCGACGGCTGCAACAGCAGGTATTCAATCAGTGCGGTATCGGCGGGCAGGCTCTGCGCGATCTGTTCCAGCGTGACGGTGCGCACACCCTGCTGTCGCATCAGGTTCGGATGGCGGGCGTACACGCTGTCCATAAACGCCTGCCACTCGCGCTCCGCCTGCTGGACAGCCTCACGCAGTTCGGCGAGCAGTTGCGGGTCAGTGTCGGGGTTCGCGCGGGCGGCCAGCAGGTTCTGCGTGGCGCGATCGAGCTGATAGCGCAGTGCCTGCTCCTGCTCGCGCTCTTCGGGTGTCAGCACCCGGCGCAGGGCGGAGCGGTCAATGCCCATTAAATCGGTCAGCGTGCGCGCTTTGGCTTTCTGCGCGAGGGCGAAGGCGTCCTCGATGCGGTTCAGATTGAGCAGCAGGCTGATATAGCGGGCGTAGAGCGCGTGGCGGTTCTCCTGAAACGCCAGCTTGCCTTCGGTGAGCGCGCTCAGCGATTCGCGCAGCGATTCGGCGACCTCGATCGCCTGCTGGTAATACTCGACGGCTTTCGTTTTCTCGCCGCTGCTGGCGTGGATGGCGCCCAGATTGGCGAGCGCGACCATTTCGCCGCGGCGGTCGCCCAGCTCGCGATAGAGCACGAGCGCGTTTTCGAAGCCGCGCATGGCTTCATGGGGGCGGTTCGTGCGGGCGCTGAGCGCGCCCTGCTGAACCAGCGCGTTCGCCTGCGCAAGCTTATCGCCTGTCGCCTGCGCGAGCAGAATCGCCTGCCGGAAGAGCGATTCGGACGCGCTCGGTTTGTCTGGTCGCAGGCGCGCTTCGATGGTGCCGAGCGCGGTCAGCGCGGCGGCTTCTGCCCGCTGATCGCCGAGTTTGCGGCTGAGGGCGAGCGCCTGCTCGTACTCCCTCTTGGCGTCGTCGTGCCGATTGAGCGCGGCGTAGATGTGTCCGATGCCGAGATGCGCGTTGATGACGGCGCGGCGGTCGCGACCCTTCTGGCGCAGTGCCAGCGTCTGCTGGTAGTAGCCGAGCGCGAGTTCGGGCTGACCCATATCCAGAAACAGCGCGCCCACACCTGCTAAGGTGGTCGCCTCGCCTTCCATATCGTTCGCTTCGCGATAGAGGGCGACTGCCTGCTCGTAAGCCGCTAACGCCTTCTGCCATTGCCCGCCGACAGCGAGCAGGTTGCCGATGTAGCGCAGGGTTTCCGCCTCACCCACCTTGCTGCCCAGTTGCCGATAGCGAGTGAGGGCTTGTTCGAAATAGCGCTGGGCGTTGTGCAGGTCGCGCATGGCGTAGTAGACGGAGCCGATGCCCTGCAAGGTGGCGGCGATGCCCTGCTGATGACCCAGCTGCTGGCGGAGTTCGAGCGCCTGCTGATACATCTGGAGCGCCTCACGCGCCTTGCCGAGATCGGCATAGGCGGTGCCCAGGTTGTGCAGGGTGTTCGCCTCGCTGACGCGGTTGCCCAGCTCGCGCCAGAGGGCGAGCGCCGTCTGCAGGCTTTTGAGCGCATCCGCGGGGCGTTTAATCGCCAGTTGCGCCACACCGAGATTGTGCCACGCGCTCGCCTCGCCCACACGGTCATTCAGCGCACGCGCCCGCTCGATGGCTTGCTGGTAGAGCCGTTGCGCATCCTGCCAGCGTTCCTGCTGGCGAGCGTCCATCGCTTGCCGAATCAGCGTCTCCACCTCTGGATGGGCGCCCGTCTGCCCCTGCGCCATCAGTGAACACGCCGTCAACACCAGAGCCAGTATCGCGAATCTCATCATGTCCTCCTGTTGTGTCCACTTGAACCTCACACCCACACGCTCGCCATCGCTGGCGAGATTCTGCCTCAGTTAGATTGTACCACAACCCTTCAGGTTCCTGCTACCTCTATGCAGCATCCGTGCAAGCCTCTGCACTGTGAGGTATCCTGATTCGCAGGGAGCAGGCGATGGATGAGTTATCGGTATTGCGGGCGCGGGCGAGCGTCCGCTACGGGCAGATTCCACGCAGGGTGCTGGCGTTCTATTACGGCTGGTACGGCAACCCGCAGGTGTCAGGACGCTGGCTGCACTGGGAGCAGGTGGATACTGTGCGCCAGCAGATTGGCAACAGCACGCACTATCCCCTGCTGGGCGCCTACGATTCACACGACCCGAAGGTCATCCGCCAGCATTGCCAGTGGGCGCGTGAGTCGAATCTGGACGGCTTCATCCTCAGCTGGTGGTCAAGGGGCGATTTTCATGATGAGGGCGTGCCGCTGATGCTGGACGCCGCCCGCCAGCACAACCTGCAGGTCAGCATCTACTATGAAATCGTGCCTGTGCCTGGCAATCCCGATAGCGTCGTGGCAGACTGGCTCTATCTGCTGCGTCAGTATGGCGACCATCCCGCGTGGCTCAGGGTGGATGGCAAGCCTGTGATTTTTGTGTACGGTCGCGCGCTGGGTCAGCTCAGCCTGATGCAGTGGGCGAGCGTGCTGGAGCAGGTGAACCGACAGCATAAGGCGGGCGTGTGCGCCATTGCTGACCAGCTCAGCAAATCCGCCGCGCGAATCTTCGACGGCATCCACACCTATAACATCTGCGACCGCCTGCAGGGTCTGCCTGTGGATGCGGTGCAGGCAGCGGTGGAGCGTATCTATCGCGAGCCGTTGCAGATCGCGGGTCAGCTTGGGCGAATCGCCTGCGCCACGATTATCCCGGGCTACGACGACACCAAAATCCGCAAGCCGGGCATTCGCGCGGAGCGGTTCAACGGCGACTCGTATCGGAACCAGTGGCAGGCGGTGCTAACGCTCAATCCCGACTGGGTGCTGATTACCAGCTTCAACGAGTGGCACGAGGGCAGTGAGATGGAACCATCGGTCGAGCATGGCGACCGCTATCTGAAGTTGACAGCGGAGTATGTGCCGCGCTTTCGGCAGTTGCCGGAGCGTCCGCGCATGGCGCCGCCGCTGACGGCTATCACGGGCGAGAAGCTGAACGCCCTGCGCCGCCGCTGGCGCGGAAAGCGCATCGGCATCCTGCCAGGCGGCGCGTCCGAGGCGCTCTTCTGGCTTATCGATGCGGGGCTGGAGCTGGAGATGCTATCGTATGAAGCGGTTGTGCAGGCTGGCGAGCTGACCCCTGACCGATACGCCACGCTGGTCTATCTGGGTGGCGAGTCGTATCGCGCGTCGGTGCGGGAGGCGGGCGATTTTGACCGCGCGCTGCGAGGCTATCTGCAGGCGGGCGGGACGCTGGTGGCGCTGCCATCCGCACCGTTCCCCTTCTATTATGATGGCGAGCGTCCCGTTCAGCGAGCCAGCATGTTCGGCTTGACGATTGCGGGCAGTGCGACACCGCCTGTGGCGGGTCAGACGGGCTTTGAGCAGCCGCCGGCAGGCGTGCGGCTCCATTTCCGCTGCGACACGCGCCGCCTGCCCGATATGCCCGCCCGGCTGCCGTTCCCGGAAGGAGGCGACTGCCGCTGGCGACCGATGCTCAAGCCCAGCCCGCTAAATCAATACATCCCGCTCATTACGCTGGTCGATTCGGAAGGTCGCCGCTGGGGCGAGGGCGCCGCCGTTATTCGCTATCGCGCGGGCGAGCTGAAGGGCGCGCAGGTGGCTTATGTGTGGTTCCGCCTGCTGGAGATGCCGCAGGCGCCCGCTCTGCTGCACAACCTCTGGACGCTGCTGGCGAACTAAAAAGGGGCTGGGATTCACCCCAGCCCCTGATCACCCGAAAAGGCAACTGCGGTTAACGCTTGCGCCGCCGCAGCATCAAACCCGCCAGACCAGCGCCCAGCGCCAGCAAACTCGCCGGCTCCGGCACCCAGTCCTGCTCCACCAGCAACAGCGACGCTGTCGAAGTGCCCGGCGCAGGCGCCCCATCAATGTGCAGCAGGAACACCTCGAACACCATGAAGTTGTTCGACGGGCTGGACAGAGTATAGGACTGGTTCAGGCTGAAGGCGCCATCGGTGCCACCGTAGGCGGAACCGCTCCAGACCCAGCTGCCCGTGAACAGCACCTCGCCCGTGTCCAGGTCGACCACCTTCTTGAAGCCGATGACCTGACCGAACTCGAACACGATGCCGCTGACCACGAAGTTAAAGCCGGTCAGCAGCCCCTTGCTGCTGGAGGTGTCGGTCACGGTGTAGATGCCCACGAAGGTGCCGTTAGTGAAGTTGGTGCCATTGCCCACAGTGATAGGGAACGGATTGCCCGCGTTGGTGTTGAAGGTCACCTGTGGCAGCGGATTTTCCACCACTGTAGTCGGGACGGTCGTCACGGCAGCACCAGGGTTCAGCACGCCCTGCGAGGTGACGATGGTGACATCCCAGCCTGACGCCAGCGCGTTAGCCGCGAGCGTTGCCACAGCGATTACAACCAGCCAGTTTTTGACCCGCATCATCAGCATCCTCCTTTCTGCGGTTTTTCAGGTGCAGTACTTCGGGCGAAACCAGCAAATGCATCTGCTTCGAGGGTGTGCCAGGCGCCGTCCTGATAGAGGATGGCGCCCTCCACCATCGTGAGGGCGACATCCTCACTGCGGGCGACCAGC
>JBBIML010000016.1:0-79874 GCA_037444405.1 Armatimonadota bacterium | reverse complement strand
CAGATTGGAGACAGTGTATGAGTATGGGTACAATAGTGATGGTGTGCGGGTGTGGAAGCGGGATGGTCTGGCTGAGCGGGAGTATCGGTATGTGTGTCGGATAGGCTGTGGGGGCGTGCCGATGCGGGTGTACAGTCGGACGATAGGGAGCGAGAGGTGGGCAAGTGTGGAGGATTACCTGCCTGTTGGGAACGCGCTGGGGTATAATGGGAACTAGCGGTTTGCGCACACTGGGGGCACTTTGTTGATGATGACGCAAGCGGGCGAGCCGTGGGGTTATTATCCGCAGGACAGCAACGGGCTGGCGGTTCAGAGCGAGGTGCCGGCGGCGTGTGTCTGTGTGGTATATTGGCAGAGCCTGTGTTCCCCGCTGGTGGATGGGGGGTGTGCTGGAGGGTGTGAGGAAACGCCACCGGTATTGCCGCCGGATCGTAATGGGTTATCCAGTAGACCCATACCAAACTTACCCCGGGATCCCATCATCTATCACGGGGCTGGAGGATGGAACATCATCGGATGTACGCCTTCTCAAATTGCGGAGATCAGGAAACATCTTGATGACCTTTGCCTCCACCGAGTCGGTGGCAACACTCCGATGCGGCGATGTCTACAGAGAATGTGTCAAAGCGGCGCTCTGATTCGGTGTCTCTCTGAGGGTGAGTGCAGAGCATTCTGTGGAAATTGTTGCGCCTTTACTTCATTAGGTGGTGTGATTGCTTTGTGTCCTGCCGCATTCAACAACCCGAAGGGATGCGGCTGTCTCGGATCGACAATTGCTCACGAGATGGCGCATCAGTGTGGTGCGGATGAACCAGGCGCACTCCGCTGCGAATGGTATCTGTACCGCTCGCCAGAGGCACCACCATGTCCGAAGTAAGGAGGCGACGAGAGATGCAACAAGGTGAAAAGGTTTCTCTCTATCAGACGCAGGATATGCCTGTTGCCTTGCTGGCGTGGTTGGAACCGCGGGTAAGGAGCGGGCATTTGATACGGATCGGGGTGGCTTTACAGAACCGCTCGCATCAGCGGCTCTATCTGGCTTTCTCCAAACCTTCGGGGGTGGCGGATGATATTCTTGCCCCTTTCAAAATCGAGGTCTGGAGAGGAAGTCAGTTAGTTCCTTGCAAGCGTCGCGGGGTTATTGTGAAGCGCCGTGCCATTCGGGATGAAGACCTGATCCCGATTGATGCTGGGTTTTTGGGAGGCTATGCTTTCAGTTTATGGGAGATAGGTTACCAGCTCTCACAGGGTCAGTATCGGTTGGTGTTATGGTATGACTCAACGCGGATGCGGGGTGGGCTGGTACAGGCGAAGCGGTTGTGGCGGGGTCGTACTTCCAGGCTGGAGATACCGATAGAGATTATCTGACCCGGCATGCCTTCGTGAGGAAAGAGGGATCGGTTAGAACGCGAGGGATGCGAGGGGGTGTGGTTTCAGAACCACCCAGGACGGAGAAACGGAAAGCGCGCGCAGGTGGTTAGATCGACAGGCGTCGGCGGTGAAGCAAGCGATGGAGCGGAGCAAAGGGTTCAAGCAATCGGTGCCGCTTATTTTGGGGGGATTATGTGATGGGCAGTTTTAGTCTAACTCAATATCTGGAGGTCTATCAGATTCTGGTCAGCCCCCGTGTCGGTGTGCAGCGATGGTTGGGTCAAGGCGTTCCGTTGCGAGAGGGCGACAGGGGAGCCGCGTTTTTTAATGAGCTACTGTTCCTTGTCGGGGCTGGATAAAGCGGAATGGTTGGGACTGGCTCCCGAAGCTATTTCGCGTTTCTGTCCTTGAGTGGAACCAGCTCGATTTCGAACAGTTTGGGCCAGAGCTTGCCCGTTACGAACAGGCGCTTCTCTTTGGGGTCGTAGGCGATGCCGTTCAGCACTTCGGCGTTCTGTGCCTCGCGCTCGCTCAAAAGACCTGTCAGGTCAATCCAGCCGACCACTTCGCCTGTTTTGGGCGAGATGCGGGCAATCATATCGGTCTGCCAGATGTTGGCGTAGATTTCGCCCTCGATATACTCCAGCTCGTTCAGGTTGCGCACGGGCACGCCATCCGCCCGGACCTGCAGGCGTTTGACCACCGCGAAGGTTTGCGGGTCGCGGAAGGTCAGCGTGTCGGAGCCGTCGCTCATAATCAGATGCTTGCCATCCCAGGTTAGCCCCCAGCCCTCGCCAGTGTAGGAGAACTGATTGAGCACGCGGAACGAGTCGCGCTCATACACGAAGCAGATGCCGTTGCGCCAGGTGAGCTGATAGATTTTGTCGTCCACGAGCGCGATTCCCTCGCCGAACAGTTCGGGCGCGAGCCGCTTGATCTGCAGCACGCGTCCTGTGCGCAGCTCCACCTTGCGCAGCGACGATTGCCCTTCCAGCCCCGTGCCCTCGTACAGATAGCCGTTGTGAAAGAGCAGCCCCTGCGTGAACGCCTGCGGGTCGTGCGGATAGGCGCGCACCACACGATAGGTGTAGATGGGGATGGGTTTGCTCTGGTTGTCCGACTGATGCTGAGCGGTTGGCGCAGGCGTGTTCGCCGATGGGCTGGATGGCGAACTGGCGGTCGGCGCGGGCGCGGACTGACAGCCACACAGCCCCATCGCGCCACCCAGCAAAATCGTCCACAACAGCGTTCGTGCCATCGCCCGAATCATACCTGATAGAGCCTGAGCGAGATGCTTAAGCCACTCCGTGTCCGCGTTGCATTCGCCAGCGGGTATAATCATTATCGATATGCGACGACTGGGCTGGCTGGTCGCGGCATGGCTGATTGCATGCGCGGCAGCGCAGGATTGGATCAGCGAGAGCCTGCAGGGACGCGGCGTCGTCGGACCCTACACCCTCAGCTGGAATCGGATTGTCGAGCGCAGCGAGATTGTGCTGGTCGGTGAGCGGCTGCTCCTGCGCGAGCGCGACTACTGGATCGACTACGCCAGCGGGACGATTCGGTTCGCGCAGCCGTTGCGTCGCGAGGTGAGCGCGCGGGTGGGCTACCGCATCGTGCCCGGTCGCTCCCAGAAGAACGCGGCGCCCGATGTCGCGTTCCAGGCGGAGATGGCGCGGCTGGGCGCGGCGTCGCTCAGCGTGCAGGGACGCCTGCGCAACCAGCAGGGCGTTATGCAGAGCGAGCTGGGCATCCGTGCGGCGTGGCAGACCGAACAGGCGCAGACCGACGCGCTCTACCTGTTGCGCGAGTCGCCCGACCGGCGGATGCCGAGCCTGGTGCGCGTCAGCTCGCAGTGGCGCAGCCCTGAGGGGTTCGACCTGCGCCTGCTGTTCGCTCGCGCGGAGCCGGCGTTCGGCGATGCGCGCGCCTACGGCGTTGTTAGCGGTCAGGAGCAAGCCAGCGCCCAGTTCGAATGGCGACCCGACCGCGCCCTGCGCACGCGCATCCACTGGCTCCAGCAGCGACCGCTGCAGAATCCGCAGGCGACCAGCCAGCAGTGGGGCGCAGGGCTGGAGTACACGCTGCCCGCCTTCAGCCTCCAGCTCGAACGCCAGATGAGCGAAACCAGCCAGCAGCCGCTGAACCTCACCGACCGGGTCGCGCTCAGCCTGCAGCCGCATGAGCAGATTCGCGTGCGCGTGGAGGAAAAGACCATCCAGCAGGGCGAGCAGACGCGCGTGCAGACCGAAGTGCGCACGGAGGTCGGCTCCGCCGTGCAACTGAGCCATCAGACCACGCAGGAGGGTTCCACCCGCGCCGAGCAGAGCCGCGTCGCCTTTCAGGGCGGTACCGGGAGCCTGCAGGGGCGCGTCGAACTCAGCCAGTACTGGCGACAGGACGACGCGCTGGGCGCCGCCCAGATTCAACTGCAGGCGAAGCCCCATCCGAACCTGCAGCTAAGCGGCGAGTACCAGATTCAGGAGCAGGCGGGGCAGATGCGCGGCTATCACCTGCAGCTGAACCCGCTCAGGGGCATGCAGATGCGCCTGAGCGAACGCGCTTACGAGGGCTGGCTCGGTCTGAACCTGCGCAGTCAGCAGCTGGAGTGGGAGTGGCGGACGCCGTTCGCGCTGACGCTCGGCGCCCAGTTCGCCCGCCATCCGCTTCAGCAAGGACGCCCACAGCCTACCCAGTTTGAAGCCTACCGCCTGCGCTGGCAAACAGGGCGCCTCGCGCTCGAAGCGGGCTACAGCGAGCAGGAGCCGATTGCCCAGCCCCTCACGGAACGGCGCTACACGCTCAGCCTGCAGAGCCAACTGAACCCCGCCACGCTGTTCGCGCTCACCTTCCAGCAGACCGAGTGGCAGCGCGACGCCTTCCTGCGCGAGGTCGCGCTCAAACTGGGACTGACGCAACGGCTGAGCGACTTCTACCTGACACTGGAAGCGAGCGCGCACCTGCCCCGCGCCGACCAGGGTGCCGACCCGAACCGCCCGCGCTACAGCGGCAGCCTCAAACTCGGCGTGCAGTTCTAAATCTTGAGCAGCTCCTGCGTGCGGGCAACCTCCTTCGCCAGCACTTGCCGGATGCCCTCAAACTGCTCTGGCGGCAACCTCAGCGATTCGACCGTTTCGGGGTCCAGCTCGTACGCGACGGGCGCACCGACGCCGAAACCCACCTGATGCGCCAGCACATTCGCCGTGTAAACGAGGCAACCGATTGGCGCGGTCTCGTAGTCGGCTGCCGTATGATGGAGCTGCATGCCCTCCTGCAGGCTATCGGGTAGCTGCCACTGTTCGCCCAGCATCGCGCCCACCTCCACATGCGTGTAGCCCAGTATCTCCCGCTCCGCATCGATGAGATTGCAACCGTTGGAGAGCGAGAGCGCGATTGCCTGGTCGAACTCGCTGGTCAGGAAGCGATCCATCACGAGTCGCCCCGCATCGTGCAGCAGCCCTGCGAGGAACGCCTCTTCGGGGTCACGCCAGCCTTTGAAGCGTGCCAGGATCCGCGCGGCGACCGCCGTCGCCAGCGAATGCTGCCAGAACGCCACCTTATCGAATCGTCGGGCGTGCGCTCGCCCCGACGCCATCTGGTGGTACACCTGACTGACAATCACTGAGCGCACGGCGGACAGCCCCAGCACCGAGATTGCCTGCGAGACGGTGCGGATTTTGCCCTGCATGCCGTAGTAGGAGCTGTTGGCGGTCTTGAGCAGTTTGGACGCCAGCCCCGCATCGCGCTCGATGAGCGCCCCAACCTGACGCGGCGAGGCGTCGGGGCTGTCCACCAGCTTCAGAATCTGCACTGTCATCTGGGGCAGCATGCCCAGCCCTGGCGTGCGAGCCACCCGAATCTGCAACGCGCTCAGTTCCATCGTCGTCCCCAACCGAGGGGCTTATTCCATATCGCTCGGCACGATTCATAAACGGAGTGGTTTGAGCGTCGGAGTAGCCTGAGCGTCCCGCTCAAGACCAGATCGGACGCAGGTAAACTATCCCCAGCATGGAGGCGAACCGCACCCCGGCACACTGGTGGACGCGTCTGCTGTTCCTGTTCTACGCGCGTCCCCTGTTTCGCGCGTGGGAGATTGCCTGCAATCACCTCGCACGCTGGCTGACCAATCGGCGCGCGCTGAGCGATGCGCGTTATCAGCGTCGGTTGGCGCAGCTCAACCTGCGCCGAATGGAGATTCAGCGCGGGCTGGGCGAAATCAGTCGCAGCCACGCCCATGTGTGCGCTCAGTGTGGGCACTGTTGCAAAGGCACGCGCGAGCGCGACGCGTTCCTGGATCGCGTGTTGCAGAACCCGCAGACGGAGCATCTGGGTGCGCGACGGCGCACGAGCGAAATGGTCGGCTTCCAGCTGGCGCAGGCGCGGCAGCGGGTTCTGCATTCGGGCGTGGCACGGGCAGAGGGCTGCTGTAATGAGCTGACTTGTCAGGGCTGTCGCCTGCCGAACGAGTTGCGTCCGATGCAGTGTCTGGCGTATTTTTGTGGGGCAGCGGTGCGTGCCCTCTCTCAGGAGGAGTGCGAGCAGGGCATTCGTCTCATCAAGCAGCTGCTGCGCCTGCACTGGGACGCCGTCCGCCTCGCCGTCCAATCGCGTCGGGAGTGGTAGCCTGATTTATCCTGCTTTCAGCCCTCGCGGGTGCGGGTGATTTCGACGCCTGCCAGCTCGACCACATTGCCCGTGGGGGGCAGGCGTTTGGCGACGCGCACCTGTACGCGCTGAACAGGCGGGAACCGCTCCAGTATCGCGTTGCACAACCGCTCGGCGAGCGTCTCCATCAGACGCACCGACGACTGCGTGCCTATCTGCTGAACCAGTCGGGCGACCTCCCCATAGTTGACCGTATCGTCCAGTCGGTCGGTGCGCCCTGCCCGCGACAGGTCCAGCTCCAGCACCACATCCACGCGGTAGCGATGCCCGATCTGCTGTTCGGCGTCGGGCACGCCGTGATAGGCGTAGAACTCGATGCCCTCAATAAAGAGCCGATCCACGCCCCGATTGTACCTGTCGGGGGCTTAGACGACCGCCCGCTCCAGCTCGGCGTAAGGAGGCTGCGGCTGAACGGCGCTGAGCGGGAATTGGAGCGGGCGGCGCAGCTGGGCGAACAGCTGGGCATACGCCTGCCCGACCGCCTGCCAGCTCATGCCCGCCGCCTTGCGCTGCGCCACCGCCTGATGATAGCGCATCAGGTACGGGTCGGACAGCAGCTGGATCGCCGCGTCCGCGATGGAGGTGGGATCCTTGAACTGCACCAGCAGACCGCCCCCATCGCCCAGCACCTCCTGCGCGTAGAGATAGGGCGTCGAGATAATCACGCAGCCCGATGCCAGCG
Organism: Armatimonadota bacterium; assembly: GCA_037444405.1. Lineage (GTDB taxonomy): Bacteria > Armatimonadota > Fimbriimonadia > Fimbriimonadales > GBS-DC > HRBIN15. The sequence goes on along the minus strand of JBBIML010000016.1, from coordinate 73,156 downwards.
CGTACGCCAGCGTGCCGCTGGTAATCTGATCAGGATTGTGATACGGCGTGATATACAGATCGGTCGCCCGCAGATAGAGCCGAATCTCGTCCAGCGTCAGGTAGCGATTGATGAACTGCACATGGTTTTCCAGGCGCAATCGCTTCACTTCCGATTCGAGCATCTGGCGATACTGCTCTCCTTCGCGGGCGCGCACTTTGGGATGGGTCTCGCCCAGCACCAGATAGAGCGCGTTCGGGAACTGCTTGACAATGGCGGGCATCGCCCGAACCACATCTTCGATTCCCTTGCCGGGGTTCACCAGTCCGAAGGTGCTCAACACGATGCGCCCGCTGAGTTTGAGTTGCGCTTTTGCCTGTTGCGGGCTAATCGGCAGCGGTTGGGGCGCCCCGTGCGGAATCACATACACATGATGCACGGGCACATCGTACACCGTGCGCAGCAGATGCACTGCCGTGCGCGCCATCACCACCACCGCATCGGAGTGAAGGATGACCTTGCGCAGCAGGTCGCGCATGAGGTCGGTCGGGCGCGGCACGACGGTGTGCAGCGTGGTCACCAGCGGCACTGCCAGCCGACGCACGAACGGAATGATATATTCGCCCATCTCCCCGCCGAAGATGCCATATTCGTGTTGCAGGCTGACCACCTGCACAGCGGAGCGGTTGAGCAGTTCGGCGGCTTCCACATAGTCGCCGATCCGCTCGCGCCGAATCTGATAAATGACACGCGGGTCGGAATGCTCCGTTCGCTCCTCATGGTCTGCCGAGATGACCCGTCCGCTCCAGCCCTGTTGCTCCACCGCCTGCAACAGGTCGGCTGTGAAAGTTGCCAGCCCGCACTCCGTGGGCGGGTAGGTGCTCACAAACGCGACCTGCGGTCGGATGTCCATAGCCTTGTCCCTCATCATTCAACTTCACCTCCAGAACACAGTAGATAGCTTTGTCAGTGTCTTACAGACACTTTCAGACTGTGGCAGTTTGGAGCGCACAAGCAGACCATTTCAACCGACAGCTACCGTGCCACCCGATAGCCGTCCATCACAGAGCCTTTCGGGTTTGACCCGTGATGCTCCACTGCAATCGGGAGCGTGACGCGCTTCTCTATGGGTGGCATCCATGCCTGGTGCAGATGGGGTTTCCTATCGCCTCTCCAGCAACGCTTTAAGCATACCCCATACGGGGCAGAAAAGTCAAGTCCCTTCGGGAGACATATACCCCGTTTGCCAGGCGGATGGTTCCCCGTGGCGCGGTGGTGCTTGTGCGACAAGCACAGTCAGTTTTATTATCGGCAAGAGCAGGTGATTTCTTCAGGGACAGTTGTGCAGGCGGCGGCGGATCGCCTCGATGCGGGCGCGCAGATGGGGGTCGCGGGGCAGGCGGCGGCTCACCTGCTGATAGGCGTGCAGGATGGTGGTATGGTCGTTGCGTCCGAACGCCTGGGCGATTCGTGCCCACGGCTCGCCTGTCAGATCACGCGCAGCGTACATCGCGATCTGGCGAATGGGCACGATATCGCCGCGCCGACTGCGACCTGTCAGTTCCTGCGGCTCGATGCCGAACTCCTGACAGACGGCTTCCAGCACGCGCTGGACGCTCACGGGCTGCGGTCTGGCGTCCACGAAGAAGGTGCGCAGCACCTCCGCCGCCAGCTCCAGGCTGAGCGGCTCGCGGTGGAGCGAGCTGTGCGCGATCAGGCGGGTAAGCGCGCCCTCCAGCGCCCGCACATTCGATTGCACCTTGTCAGCGATAAACTCGGCAATCTCCAGCGGCAGGGCGACGCCCTCCCGCTCCGCTTTGGCAAGCAGGATTGCCACCCGCAGCTCGAAATCGGGCGGGGCAATATCGGCGCACAAGCCCTGCTCGAAGCGCGAGCGCAACCGCTCTTCGAGACCGAGCAGCTCGCGCGGCGGCTTATCGCTGGTCAGCACCATCGGGCACGCGGTAGCAAATAGCGTGTTGAAGATATGGAAGAACTCTTCCTGCGTGCGGTCGCGCCCCGCAAGGAACTGGACATCATCCACCAGCCACAGATGCACGCTGCGGTGGCGCTCGCGGAACTCGTCCGCCTGACCCTGCCGTACCGCCTGCACATAGTGGCGCAGGAACTCTTCCCCGCTGATATAAAGCACCCGCGCCTGCGGGAACCGCTGTAGAAACGCCTGCCCAATCGCGTGCAGCAGGTGCGTCTTGCCCAGCCCTGGCAGGCTATAGATAAAAAGCGGATTGTAGCGTTTGCCAGGCGAATCGACCACCGCCTGCGCCGCGCCGTACGCCAGCCGATTGCTGCGCCCCACCACGAAGGTTTCAAAAGTGTAGTCGCGATTGAATCGGGGCGGCGGCAGGGGTGGCGCAGCAGCGGGCGTATCGAGCGGCATCGCCACTGCCTGCGCAGGCGGCGCCGACTCCGCCAGCTGCTCCTCGCCAATCAGCTCGATGCGCACGGGGAAGCCCAGCTGCTGGCTGAACAGGCTTTCAATCTCGTGGCGCAGGCGATGATAAATCCACTGGCGTCCGAAGGTGTTATCCAGCCGCAGGCGCAGGAGGTCGCCTTCCAGCTCCACTGGCTCGACTGCTTCCAGATAGCGCCGACTGCTGATGGCGACCTGTGGGAGCAACGCCTGCAGCACATTGCGCCACGCCCGCCGCAACTGCACCTGCGTCTCGCTCTCCCCGAAACGCAACTGCTCCAGCTCGCTCTCTTCCCTGCGCCGCGTCATTCCGATCGCATCCCTGCCTCTGTGAGTGGGGTCGTTGCAGGGGCGGAAGCGCACCCCTGCAGAGCCATATAATAGCATGCCCTCCTGCCGACTCCTGCCTGTAGTCGCCCCAGAAAATGAGCCGATAACAGCCGATGAACGCCCTCAGCAACATCTGAGAAGATTTTTCCCGCTTTCCTGACCTTTTCCGCGCCTGTTCGTGCTTTTTCTCGCTTTTTTCTACCTGTTGTGGAGACTTTTTCGCAGACTACAAGATTTGGCAAGGGGGTGGATGCGTGGGTCTGTGCCTGCTCCTGACGGCAGGTATAATAGGCGCGTGCGGCTGCCGATTGAGCTGGTGGAGCGGTGTCTGGAGCTGATGGAGCGCCATCAGCTGCAGGAGCTGAGCGTGGAGATGGGCGATATGAGCGTGCATTTGGAGCGTGCGGCGCCCGCGCCTGCGCCTGCCACCGCCATCGTGACACCCGCGCCCGTTCGAGAGGTCGCCGAACAGCCCAACTTCATTCCCATCGAGGCGCCGATGACGGGCATGTTCTATCGCGGTCCCTCGCCGAATGAGCCGCCCTATGTGGAAGAGGGCGACCTTGTTCACGAGGGTCAAACCATCGGGCTGATCGAGGCGATGAAGGTGTTCAACGAAATCCCATCGCCCGCCACAGGCGTCGTGCGCCGAATCGTGGCGCAGAACGCCTCGCTGGTTCAGCAGGGCGAGATTCTGATGCTGCTGGAGCCGCCCGAATAAGGAGAGCCAGATGAGAACGGTGCGGATTGCGCTGCTGGGGGCTGGCACGGTCGGCGGCGGCGTGTTGAGCCTGCTCCGCGAGAACGCCGACCTGCTGACGGCGCAAACGGGCTGCCAGTTTGAGGTGCGCCATGTGGTGGTGCGCGACCCCGCTAAGCCGCGTGCCGTGCCCATACCGTCTGAACTGCTCACCACCGACGCTGAACGCGCCATCAGCGACCCCGAAGTGGAGATTGTGATCGAGGTGATGGGCGGGCTGGAACCCCCGCGCAGCCTCATCCGTCAGGCGTTGCAGGCGGGCAAAAATGTGATCACCGCCAACAAGATGGTGATGGCGATTGCGGGCGAGGAGCTGCTGCGCCTGGCGATGGAGCGCGGCGTCGATCTGCTCTATGAGGCGAGCGTGGCGGGTAGCCTGCCGATTCTCACCCTGCTGCAGGGCGCGCTTGCTGGCAACCGCATCGAGCGCGTCGTCGGCATCGTGAACAGCACCACCAACTTCATCCTGACGCGCATGGAGCAGGCATTAGCGGACGGCACGCCCGCCGAAGAAGCCTATGCGACGGCATTAGCGCAGGCGCAGCAGCTGGGCTACGCCGAAGCCGACCCCAGCAGTGATGTGGAGGGCTACGACGCTCAGTATAAGATGGCGATACTGGCGCGGCTGGCGTTCCTGCAGTATGTGCCCGTAGAGGCGGTCTATCGCGAGGGCATCACCCATCTGGATGGGCGCGATTTAATGTGGGCGCACGAGCTCGGCTATGGCATCAAGCTTATCGGCACGGCGGAGCGCCTGCCCGATGGACGGCTGAATGTGCGTGTGCATCCGCTGCTGCTGCCCCGCGATCATCCGCTCTGCAGCCTCAAAGACGCCAACAGTGGCATCTTCCTACAGGGCAACGGCTTCCAGCAGCTGTTCATTCACGGCTTCGCGGCGGGCGCGCGCCCAACCGCCAGCGCCGTCGTGGGCGACCTGATTCTGGTGGCTCGCAACCTGATGCTGGGCGCTACGGGTAAACAGCCCCAGCCGTGCCTGCAACCGGGCGAGACCGCGCCGATCGAGGCGCTCATCTTCCGCTACTATGTGCGCGCCGTGGGCACGAACGCCGACACGCTGCAGGCAGTACGCGATGCGCTTGCCGACTGGCTGTTAGAACAGCGTCATCCGCCAGAGCCAGTGCCCGGCGGCGTCGAGCAGCTGTTTCTGACCGCGCCTGCGCCCGAAAACATGGTGCAGGCACGCCTTGCGCCCTTGCGCCAGCGAGCCGACCTGCGCCTGCAGGTCATTCGCATGCTGTAGTAGGGGCGCAGGGCACTGCGCCCCTGCTTTAGCTGAACCATTCGAAGTAGTCGGGGCTGAGGTCAACCTGAATATTTTTGACCTGCGTATAGAGGTCGAGCAGGCAGTGCAGTCCCAGCTCGCGTCCGAACCCGCTTTTCCTGTAGCCGCCGTACGGCGCGCCGGGCGGAATCATATTGTAGCAGTTGATCCACACCTTGCCCGCCTGAATCTGGTGGGCGACGCGGTGCGCCCTGCCGATGTCCTGCGTCCAGATGCCTGCTGCCAGCCCGTACTCGGTGGCGTTCGCGCGTTCAATCGCCTCCTGCTCGCTCTCGAACGGGAACAGCATCGCCACAGGTCCGAAAATCTCCTCGCAGGCGACGCGGGAATCGGGCGGCACATACTCCAGCACCGTTGGCTGGAAGTAGAAGCCCTTATCGAAGGGCGGTTCGGTGATGCGGTTGCCCCCTGTCAGCACGGCTGCGCCGTCCTGCCGCGCCACCTCCAGATAGTGGAGTATCTTCTCCAGCTGCTCGCGCTTGTGCAGAGTGGCGAACTCAGTGGTGGGGTCCAGCGGGTCGCCAATCTGCAGGCGGGCGGCGCGCGCCACGAACGCCTCACGGAACCGCTCATAGAGCGGGCGCTCCACAAAGATTCGGGTGGCAGCGGTACACATCTGACCATGCGCGAAGAAGTTGGCTAACAGCGCGTAGGCGAGCGTGCGCTCAAAGTCGCAGTCGGCGAACACAATAAAGGGCGATTTGCCGCCCAGCTCCAGCGACACGGGCACCACATTGGTCGCGGCGCGCTGCATCACCCGCACGCCCACCGCGGTGGAGCCAGTGAAGGCAATCTTGTTCACCTGCGGGTGCGCCGTCAAGAAGTCCCCGACGGTGCCCGGCGTCGGGTCGGTCAGCACATTGAACACACCGGCGGGCACGCCTGCCTGCGCCATCAGCTCGGCTAACATCAGCGTGGTGAGCGGGGTGGTGGGCGCAGGCTTGATGACCATCGTGTTGCCTGCCACCAGCGCGGGCGCGATTTTAATCGCTGCCAGCCACAGCGGGAAGTTCCACGGCGTAATCGCTACCACCACGCCGTACGGCTCCCGCCGCGTGTAGTTCAGATAGTTGCCCGGTATTGGCAGCGTCTCGCCGTGAATGGCGGGCGCAATCCCTGCAAAATATTCGAAGACGCTGATGGTGGCGGGGACATCGTGCGCCATCGTCTCGCGAATGCACCGCCCCGTCTGCTGGCTTTCGGTGAAGGCGAACTCTTCAAATCGCTCTTTGAGCGCGGCGGCGACCGCTCGCAGAATCTCGCCCCGCTCCTCGTACGAACGGGCAGACCAGTCGGGGAATGCCCGGTGAGCCGCCTGAACTGCCGCGTCCACTTCTGCCGACCCGGCTATGGCGCAGAGCGCGATGACCTCGCCGCTGGCAGGGTTGCGCACTTCGTACTGCTCCGAAGTTGGATGCCATTCGCCATCGATGAACAGACCGTAGTGCCGCATCGCTTGCCTCCGTCGAGAGCGATTCGCGCCCTTCGGCTACTCTCCTGTCTGCCCGAAATGGAATAGCACAATCAGCAGGTCGGCGTCGTCCACGCGCCGGTCGCCGTTCAGGTCTTCGGCTGGGCTGTTGCTGCCGAAGGCGAACAGCACGCGGAGCAGGTCGGCGTCATCGATGCGATTATCGCCGTTCACATCGCCGTTGATCAGGGTGGCGTTGAGGTTCATCAGGCAGTCGCTCACGCTCACATTTCGCACCAGCTTGCGCAGCCAGTGCGTGCCCTGAAATGCCACATCGTAGGTGCCCGCCGCCACCTGATAGAGGAAGTAGCGACCGTCCGCCTGCAGCACCACCGTTTCGACTCGCAGCGGGTTTGGATTGCCCGGCGGGCGCAGCTCCACGCGGATGGGCTGACCACCCGGACTGCCCTGATACTGTCCCAGCGTGATCTGTCCCGACAGGCGATAGGTGCGGTCAGGCGCGGCGCGCAGCGCGTAGCTCCACGACGGCATCAGCTGGCTGGACGCCGCCCAGAACCCCACATTATCGTCGTTGGGGTTCGTGCTATAGGTGACCCAGCCTGTAATCTGGAGCGGGTAGGGCAGCATCACCTCGATGGTGGGCGTGTTCGATTGCCATGCCGAGCTGCCGCCCAGTAATCCCAGCATGCGTCCGCTCACAGGCGGATAGATAATCCAGCCCGAAGCGGGGATCGAATAGCGGTTGCAGTCGGCGTAGGCAGCTTGCGCGTCCCACTGCGTGCTGGAGACATGCATCGAGGAGAGCATCACGGGTTTGAACGCCTCGCCCGGGCGGTTATCGATGGGGATAGAACCGCTGACCGACGCGCTCACGAACGCAATCAGCTCGTTCGGGCGGGGCGGCAGGAGGCGCACCTGCAGATTCACCTGCAGCGTGGCGATGGTACCCGAAAGCAGAAGCACCAGATCGGAGCCTTCGACCCGGTGGCTCCAGCTCACGGGCGCACCCTGATAGTAGCGACCGCCCGACCAGAAAGCGGGCATCAAAATCACCGAAGTGCCCCAGCTGGAGCCGGGACCGTAGTTCATGCGGAAGTAGCTGCTGTCGAGGTGCAGGGCGGCATACTGCGGCGCGGAACTGCCGCTCTGGTAGAAAATCTCCAGCACGGTTCCCCGCACCCGCAGGTTCCAGTTCTGCGGGGATGCCGTCGCCAGCAGCCCGCCCGCGGCGAGCGCCAGCATCCAGAAATCGCGGAATCGCCTCACCATACGCGAGCGCTCCCCACACCTTCAGTATACCTCTGCTCCCTGAAGGGGGAGAGGAGTTAACCTGGCTCCCTCATAAGGGCTGAGGCTGTTCGAAAATTTGGGGCATAATATCAACCTGAGTGAAGCCCTCTCACCCGTACCCTCTCCCCCGCAGGCGGGGGAGAGGGGCTTCGTTTCTCCCTCTCCCCGCTGGGGAGAGGGTTGGGGTGAGGGGCTTGACACGGTGCGGGGTGGAACGGGTACAATCGTCATGCGCTGCGGGGTCGTCTAACGGCAGGACGCCAGACTCTGGATCTGGTAGTGGTGGTTCGAATCCACCCCCCGCAGCCAGTTTTTATTCTGGAGCCGGCATACAGCGGTTCAAACCCTGTCGTCCAGATATGCCCGCACCAGCGCGCGAAACAGCCGCCCATGCGAGCCGTTGCCCAGCTTCAGATGCACCAGCTCATGCACAATCACCTGCGCGCGGAACGCGGCGGGCTGGGTCAGCAGGTCGCGACTGAGGGTCAGGCGTCCGCGTGTGGAGATGCTCGCCCACTTGCGCCGCATGGGGCGTATGTGAATCTCGCGCAGGCGCTCCTCCACGCCGATACGCCGTGCCCACGCGCGCGCCTCAGCAACAAGAACATCGCACGCCACCGCCTCGCCCAGCGGCGAGGGGCTGTTCACGCGAGTGCCTTCCGTAGCAGCTCCAGTATTCCTTCTACCCATTCGACGACCTCCTTCTGCACACCACAACCCATAAGCGCCTTGTAGAGCGCCTGGCGCAGCTCACGCTCCTGCTGGACGCTGGTTGCCCAATACGGGTACCGCTGGAGCAACGGCTCTACCGCACGCGCCAGTTGCTCCGCCTTTTTTGGCTCCAGCCCTTTCTGCAGTCGCGCCCACCATCCCACAGCGAATGCCTCGGAAGAGAGCTGGCTCTGGCGACGCTGCTTCTGCGCCTCTTTCAAACTGCACACCAGGCTCTCCAGTTCGGCGAGCGCCTGCTGGCTCTCGAACTGGCGCTCCTCAAACGCGCGGCGCAACGCCTCCGCCCGCTCGCCAATCGGGATTAGATGGGCTTGCCTGCGCCCCTCGGCTTCCACAAGGCGGTGCAACTCCCGCAACAGGTTGAACACCTTCACGGTGTCGGACTTCGATTCTTTCACCAGCGCCAGCAACGCCTCCACCCCAATATGGTAGGTTGCGCCCGCCTCCTGCACTTTCTGCGTGGAGGTGTGCTGCTGCACAATCTCGGCGGTCTTGCGCAGGAACGATTTCTCCACAGGGATATGCGGCTCATACGCACCCCGAAGCAGGCGATACATCTCCACAAGGCGCTGGTAATCGTCCAGATAGGGGCGCAGGAAGGCGTCGGGCGACAGAATCTCGTAGGTCTCCTCCCGCTCGGCGGCTGCCCAGAACTCGCGCTCCATCGCCTCGCGATCCACAATCAGGTCGTTGGGCGCCATCTGATAATGCAGGGGCACGGTCGCACCATCCTGAATCGATTCCCGAATCGAATATTTGTCCAGATAGCCGTCCGAATCGTTCCCCCCGAAGACCTTGAAAGTGCCCTTGCCGTATTGCGTTTTATCGATAGGCGTGCCAGTGAAGCCGATAAAGGTGGCACTCGGCAGTGCGCCCATCAGGTAGTTGCCCAGATCGCCCCCTGTGGTGCGGTGCGCCTCATCAATCAACACAAAGATATTGGCGCGGCGGTTGATGATGAGAATGATGCCGGGCGCGGTCGTGTTGTAGAAAAGGTTTTCGGGGAGCAGGATGACCGCCTCGATGAGGTCTTTTTCCACGAAGGCTTTGCGGATATCGCGCTCGCGGTTGGAACCCTGATTACCGCTGCCGCGACTGACCGCGCCTGTGTCCAGCACCACCGCCATGCGCCCGCCCTCTTTCAGCGAGGCGAGCATGTGCTGGAGCCAGCCCCAATCCGCGCTGGAGGAGGGCGGCGCTCCGTAGCGGAAGCGGTCGTAGGGGTCATTTTCGTACAGCCCGGTTGGGAACTTCTGGTTCCACATCGGGTTCGCCACCACCAGGTCAAAGGTCTGCAGGCGCCCTGCGTGGTCTTTGAAAGCAGGCTGGCGCATGGTATCGCCCAGGCGGATGTCGGCTTCCATATCGTGGATGACGGCGTTCATGCGGGCAATTGCGAAGGTGGTGGGGTTAATCTCCTGCCCATAGAGACGCAGGGGCGCATACTGAGAGGGTAGGACGCGCCGACCGTTCTCCAGCACGCCGTGTGTTTCCAGCAGGCGCAGGTGGCACTTGACCAGCAAGCCGCCCGAACCGCAGGCAGGGTCATACACTGTCATGCCGGGTTCGGGTTCCAGAAGTCGCGCCATCAGAATCGCGACCTCGCGTGGGGTGTAGAATTCGCCCACGCTCTGTCCCTGCCCTTCGGCGAACTTGCGCAGGAGGTATTCATAGGCGCACCCCAGAATATCAGGCTCCGCATCGTTCAGCCCCAGCCGATGTTTGGACAGCACCTCCACCAGCTTGTAGAGATACTCGTCGGCAATAATGCGCTGACCGGCGGCGGTGGCGTTGAAGTCCACCACATCGATGACTCCGTGCAGGCGCGGGTTTTCTTTCGCTACCGAGCGCACGGCATCGGTGAGGAACTGTCCCAGCCCTGCGCGTGCATGGCGACGGATGGCGTCCCAGCGTGCGTTGGGGGGAATGTAAAAGCGCACGATGCCGCTGCCCTTCGCGATAGTCCCGTGCTCACGCTCGCCCTCTACCAGCTGCTCCGCCGCCTTGCGACTGCCATACTCCTGCGCAAGGCGCGCCATCTCGTCGTCGAACACATCCGAGAGGCGTTTGAGAAAGACCAGCGGCAAGATATAGTCTTTGAACTTTGGCGCCTCTACGGGACCGCGAATCGCGCACGCTGCTTCCCAGAGCCAGTTTTCCAGGGTCGCGAGCTCCATCGTTATCGGCTTCTCTCCTGCGTTGCTGAACAGTTGCAGTATACCCTCTATTGTGGGCTGTGATGGGGAGGTATCAATCTGTGGTTGGAGCGGGCAGCGGGAATCGAACCCGCACCGCCAGCTTGGAAGGCTGGAGCTCTACCATTGAGCTATGCCCGCTCGTTTTCAGGTCAGTTCCCTGCCGCTGGTCAGCGTCAGGGCGGTCTGTGCTTAATTATACCCGCTTTTGCGTTTGCCCCTCACCCGTACCCTTGCGTGACCTGGACGTCTCGCCCAAGAATGCCCTCTCACCCGTACCCTCTCCCCAGACGCGATGCAATTATACCCGCTTTTGCGTTTGCCCCTCACCCGTACCCTCTCTCCGGAGGGGGAGGGAGCATGGAACGGTGCTTCTGTGCCGCGAACTGCGCGGTTAGCCGGGTGCGGTGCGCGGCTTGAGGCGCTTGGAGGTGGGCGACGCCTCCGCCGATTCGCCCTTCTCGGCGGGTTCAGCGGGGCTGGTTTCGGCAGGCGCGGTCGTGGCGGGCGCTGGCGACACAGCGGGCGCCGCCTCGCCCTGAAGCAGCGCGAGGAACTCCTCGCGTGTGAGGCTCTCCTGCTCCAGCAGCGCCTGCGCAATCCGATCCATTTTGTCGCGGTTCTCCAGCAGGATTTGCCGCGCCCGCTCGTAGCAGCTCTCAATAATCTGGCGCACTTCCTGATCGATCTCGTAGGCGATTTGCTCGCTGTAGTTGCGGTCTTCCATCAGGTCGCGTCCCAGGAAGGGGCTGCCGTGCCGTCGCCCGAAGGTGAGCGGTCCGAGCCGTTCGCTCATGCCGTACTCGGTGACCATCGCGCGGGCGATTTCGGTGGCACGGCGCAGGTCGTCCTGGGCGCCTGTGCCCACCTCGCCGAACACAATCTCTTCCGCCACACGCCCGCCCAGCAGCGCTGTGATCCGATCCAGCAGGGCAGCCTTTGTGTAGAGATAGCGGTCGCGTTCGGGCATCTGTACCGTGTAGCCGAGCGCCATGCCGCGCGGCAAAATCGAAATCTTATGCACGGGGTCGGCGTTCGGCAGCGTCTCGCCCACAATCGCGTGCCCGACCTCGTGGTAGGCAATCATCGTGCGCTCCTGCTGGTCAATCACGCGGTTGCGCCGCTGAGGACCGGCGATGACGCGGTCGGTCGCCTCCTCGAAATCTTCCATTGTGATGCGGGTCTTGTTGCGTCGGGCGGCGATCAGCGCGGCTTCGTTCACCAGATTGGCTAAATCGGCGCCTGTGAAGCCCGGCGTGCGCTTCGCCAGCAGGTCGAGGTCGACATCGTGTCCGAGCGGCTTGCCGCGCGTGTGAACTTCCAGAATCTTGCGGCGTCCCTCCACATCGGGTGGATCCACCACCACATGGCGGTCGAACCGTCCTGGTCGCAGCAGGGCGGGGTCCAGAATATCGGGGCGGTTCGTCGCGGCAATCACAATGATGCCGAGGTTCGGGTCGAAGCCGTCCATCTCCACGAGCAGCTGGTTGAGCGTTTGCTCGCGTTCGTCGTGTCCGCCGCCCAGCCCTGCGCCGCGCAGGCGTCCGACGGCGTCGATCTCATCGATGAAGATGAGCGCGGGGCGGTTCGCTTTGGCGTTTTCGAACAGGTCGCGCACGCGGGCAGCGCCCACGCCGACGAACATCTCCACGAAGTCGGAGCCGCTGATATGGAAGAAGGGCACGCCCGCCTCGCCTGCCACTGCCCGCGCCAGCAGCGTCTTGCCGCAGCCGGGCGGTCCCAGCAGCAGCACGCCTTTGGGGATTTTGGCGCCCAGCGCCTGGTACTTGCGCGTGTTTTTCAGGTAGTCCACAATCTCGGCGAGCTCCTGTTTTGCTTCGTCCACGCCCGCCACATCGTCGAAGGTCACGCGCGGGATACTCTCGTTGTAGCGGCGGGCGCGCGCTTTGCCGAACGAAAACGCCTGGTTGTTGCCTGCCTGCGCGGGGCGCACCAGCAGCAAATAGAACAGCAGCCCCGCCAGCACCAGCACGAAGAACATCACCAGCACCTGCCCCACAAAATCGGGCATGCGGCTGTCTTCCGAGAACTTCAGCCGCACGCTGGCGTCGGTCATCAGCTTGTAGAGCTGGTTGCGGGCTTCGCCTTCAGGGGGCAGGGTGGCGTAGAAGCGCGAACCGTCTTTGAAAGTGCCGTTGAGCCGCGTGCCCTGAACGGTCACCTCCGCCACGGTGCGGCTGCTCACCTCGCGCACCAGCTCGGTATAGCTCAACTCGCGGACACCCTGAGGCTGGAGATGGGTCAGGTACTGCATCACTATCAGCACAATCACCACCAGCCCCACCAGGGTCACAACAGACCGTGCATTCTTGCTCAACATACGCCTCCTGTAGAAACCGATTTGGTTATACGCTCCATTATCGACTGCTCGCCATAAGGATTATACCGCATGCTGGCTGAAAAAGTGCCAGCGAACCTACTCCTCGCAGATAACCCTGAAACCCACGAAGGGTGCATCGGAGAGCCACCAGCGGCTTTTGGGGTACTGGGGGTCGGTCATGTTCCACTGGGGTGTCTGGCGTTCGCGGGCGCCCGGATGCACCTTCTCGGCGGGGTCTTTGAAGGAGCCGCCGCAGGCGATGGGCTTGCCATCCAGACCCTGACACCACTCCATCACATTGCCCAGCATGTCATACAAGCCCCACGCATTCGGCGTCTTTTTGCCCACAGGCTGGGGCTTGTTGTTAGAGTTCTCTCTGTACCACGCCATCTTTTGCAGTTGTTCGGCGGGCAGGGGTTCGCGCTTCAGCACGCCTGCACGGCAGGCGTACTCCCACTCGGCTTCGGTTGGCAGGCGATACTTTTTGCCCGTCATGCGGCTGAGCCATTCACAGTAGCGCTGGGCAGCCACATAGGTCATGCCGATCGCAGGATAGCCCTCATAGCCGTAGCCGCGGTCGATGGCGCCATACGGCTTGCTCGGCTTGGCAATCGCGTCGGCGCCGCGCTCCTTTTCCACCGACGCAATCTCCTGATTGAAAGCGTAGGTGCCGTACTCGTCCCAGGTGACCTCCGTCCTGCCAATCCAGAAGCGTTTGATGGAAACGGTGAGGGTTCTGTTCGGGTCGCCGGGATCGGACATCTCTATCGTGCCCGCCGGGATTTCCACCATCTCGAACTGCACGGTGGTGCCGGGCAGGCGTTCCGTGAAGGTCTTCGGCTTGTTATCGGCTGCCAGCGCAAAGAGACCCGCTGCAATCGCCACAATCAGGACGCGCGTCTGCATGGGAAACAGTATACCCCTGCCAGCCGCCATCAGGCTACAGGGTTGCTGCAGGTTCGCGATGGGGCTATGCCTTACTCGTTTTTCTGAGCAGTCTTTAAATGGCGTAAATAGTTGAGGAATTCCTGGATACGGGCTTCGTCGCCGCGCGCGGTGGGTTCGTAGTAGGGCAGTTGCCAGTCGCCTTCGGGCAGGTAAGTTTGGGGCGCCCAGCCTTCCGCATGTCCCATCTCTCTGAGCGCGGGATGGGGCGCGTTCCGCAGATGCAACGGGATGGGTGGCAGAGGTTTTTGCTGGACATCGCGCAGTGCCCGCTGCAGGGCGCGATAGCAGGCGTTGCTCTTGGGCGAGGTTGCCAGATAGACCGTCACATGCGCCAGAATGAGCTGGGCTTCGGGCATGCCGACGCGCTCGATAGCCTGTGCGCCCGCCGATGCCACCACCAGCCCCAGCGGGTTCGCGTTGCCCACATCCTCGCTCGCCAGAATCAGCAGCCGTCGCATGATGAAGCGTGGGTCCTCGCCTGCTATCAGCATTCGCGCCAGATAGTGCAGGGCGGCGTCGGGGTCGCTGCCCCGAACCGACTTGATGAACGCCGAGATGGTGTCGTAGTGATAGTCGCCCTGCTGGTCGTAGCGCACCATCGGTTTCTGCAGGAGCTGCTCGATCAGCGCGAGCGGGATGGTGCCGCTGGGTGGCGTTTGCATGGCGGCGGTCTCCAGGATATTGAGCGCGAGGCGGGCGTCGCCGTTCGCGCTCCGTATCAGGTGGCTCAGCGCGTCGGGTTCCATCTGCAGGTTCAGCTCGCCCAGTCCGCGCTCGGTATCGCGGAGCGCGCGTTCAATCAGCAGGCGCACCTCCTCATCGCTGAGCGGCTGGAGGGTCAGCACCCGCGCCCGTGAGAGCAGGGCGTTGGAGAGAATAAAAAACGGGTTCTCAGTCGTCGCGCCCACCAGCGTGAAGGTTCCGTCCTCCAGATAGCCCAGCAGGGCGTCCTGCTGGGTGCGGTTGAAGTGGTGGATTTCGTCCAGCACCAGCAGGGTGGGCTGACCGCTGGTGCGCTGGCGGTGGCGGGCGCGTTCTGCCAATTTGCGAATCTCGGCGATGCCGACGCTGACAGCGCTGTGCGCTTCCACAAACGCGCCCGAATAGTGTGCGATCAGGTAGGCGAGGCTGGTCTTACCACACCCTGGCGGCGCCCACAGAATCACCGACCCCAGCGTGCCCTGCTCGATTGCCTGACGGATAGGCATGCCGGGCGCGAGCAGGTGCTGCTGACCCACGAACTCGTCGAAGGTGCGCGGGCGCATGCGGGTTGCCAGCGGCAACCGCGCCGCCGCCCGATTCTCCCCAAACAGACTCGATTGCATCCCGAATCAGGATACCTCCAGAGGGGGTATACTCTATGGGTTTATCTTCCCCCGCACGGAGGTGAGAGGATGCCGGAGCGTGTGGAGGCACTGGCGGAGCGATTGCGCGAGGAACTGCAGGCGACCGACGGGCTGATCCCTGCGATTGTGCAGGACATCCCGCCACAGGATATCGCCGAAGCGCTCACCCTGCTGGATGACCCCGCCCAGCAGGCGCTGGTGCTTGTCCAGATGCCCGAAGAACAGGCAGCCGAAGCGCTGGACTACCTCGAACCCGTGCTGGTGGAAGAGATTTTCGAGCATATCCCGCTGGACAAAGCCGCCCGCTTGCTGCAGGCTCTGCCCGCCGACGACGCTGCTCAGATTCTTGAGGAGCTGGAGGAGCCAAAAGCCGAAGCCCTGCTCCAGCAGATGGCGCCGCCTGAAGCCCGCGATGTGCGCGAACTGCTCGAATATCCCCCCAACACCGCTGGACGCCTGATGGTGCGCCAGTATGTGCGCGTGCGACCCGAATGGACGGTCGAACAAGCCCTCGACCACCTGCGCCAGATCGGACCCGACATCGAGACCATCTACTATCTTTATGCGGTGGACACGCGCCAGCGGCTGGTGGGCGTCTGTTCCCTGCGCGAGCTGGTGCTGGCAGACCCCAGCAAGCGCATCGAGCAGATTATGGAGACCGACCTGGTGGTGGTTCAGCCCGCCACCGACCAGGAAGAGGTCGCGAACCTGCTCTCCAAGTATGACCTGTTAGCCGTGCCAGTGGTGGACGAGCTGGGGCGCATGCTGGGGATTGTAACCATCGACGATGTGGTCGATATTCTGGTGAGTGAAAGCACGGAGGATGTGCTGAAGCTGGGCGCGGTGGAGGCGACCGAAGAGCCGTATCTGAGCCAGTCGCCGTGGGATCTGGTGCGCAAGCGGGTGCGCTGGCTCATTCTGCTGTTTATTGCCGAGCGGCTCACGGGCACGGTATTGCGCCACTATGATGAGGAGTTGAGCGCGGTGACGGCACTGGCGTGGTTTGTGCCGCTGCTGATTGGTACGGGCGGCAACGCGGGCGCCCAGACCACCACCACCGTCACCCGCGCGATCGCCTTGGGTGAGGTGCGCTGGGGACAGATTCTGCGCGTGATGGGGCGCGAGGCGCTGACAGGGCTGCTGCTTGGAGCCATTATCGGACTGATCGGCATCGCCAACGCCTTCTTCTGGACATGGATCGACCCCCGCCATCGCGCTATCGCATTTGGGCTGGCGCTCACCGTCGGCATCGCGCAGATGCTGATTATTCTGCTGGCGACGCTGGTGGGCGCGATGTTGCCCCTGCTCGCCAAACGGCTCAATATCGACCCGGCGGTGATGTCCGCGCCCGCCATCACCACCTTAATAGACGCCGCAGGGCTGCTCATCTATTTTTTGGTAGCGAAGGCCATCTTGTTCTAATGGTGCGCCTTAGCGTCCCTTGACATCGGGCACTTTGATACCGCTGGCATGTAGAGCCGCCAGCGCGATCATCGCTTCGCGCCGAATAGCCGGCATCGAATTCCGCTCCGCAATCTGAGCCAGCAGATCGATAGCCTGTTGATTTTTCGGCACCAGCTCCAGCAGGCCCTGTACACATGCCTTGCGTATACGCAATTCGGGATCGTTAAATGCAACCCACTCTATGAAAACGCGCACCTCGGGTAGTTCCCAGCCGTGCTGCGCAGCATAGGAAACAATTGCTTCGCGTACCGATAGAGACGGCTCCATTTCGAAACTCGATCGCAGAACAGGGAACGCACGCTTGATATCTTGCTTGCTTAACGCTTCCACAGCCAGCAGGCGCACTTGTTCCGCTCCACTTTTCACCAGCTTCGCTACAGTATCCCAGAAGATAGGATGTGCCAGGTTAATCGCCACACGCAGCCAGTGAATCTGGTTCGGCTCATTATTTTCGTCGATCGCGCTTTGCAGGTTGTTTGCCGCCCAGGTAGCAAACTGATCAACCAGATTTTTCGCACTATCAGGAAGAGATTTAGCAAGGATACTGAGGCTGATTTCCAGCGTTGGGCGTAGCCCGGCATCGGCGCTCTGCGCTCTCTGCCAGAGCTTTTGGAAAGTGTCGGGTGACGGTCGGCGCAACCAGGCGATTTGACGCGCTGCGGCTAAGCGCTTCTCTTCTGAGGAAGCGTCTAATTGCTCCAGCAGAATGGCTTGCGCTTCAGCTGAGGATGAATCGGTCAGAAGCCGTAGGAGAGTCCAGTAAAACTCATCAGCTGCTTCAGATTGTTCCAGCCATTTTTTTATAGCTGGGAACATTTTATCAGGATACAGGATAAGAGCCGATTCCAGCCGCAGCGACAGTTCCGTCAACAAATCCTGACGCTTCTGGGGGTCGCTGGGCATGTTTCGGCGGAATATCTCCGCCTCTTTCAAGAGTTGCTCCGGTTGAGTGCCCTGAAGAATGCCCTGAGCCCGAAGGCGACTTTGTTCCTCTTCAGTTGGTGGGGCATATAGTGAGTAACGGGAATGAGACTGAAAAATCTGCTCCGCCTGACTTTGCAAAACTAATAAACGCGAAGAAGCAAGCTGGCGACGCTTCTGAAGAGTGATTCGAATCGTCTGTTTTGTATCCGTAGTTGGGATACCATTCATATTTACACGCTCCCGGAGAGCTCCATTAACCCGAATAATGACACCCTCGCGATTGATTTCGTAAGTTAAGTAACCCTCTATTCGATGTTGCTTGCCCATTTGCTTCTCGGCAGCTGGGATCAAAACCTCCTCAACACTCTTGCGGTAGATGCGAACCGTTTTGGTTTGGCGTACCAGTCGATATCGGCAAATAATCATTCCACTTGGATGTGCCTCCTTCACGCGCCATTCTGAGGCATCGCGAGATGGGCGTACAAACTGAAAGTACCAGAGTATACCACCAACGGCTTGGCGCTGCCATACCTCCTTGATGCGTGGACATGCAAATTGCAGGTGTCCACCAGAATAGCAATGCACATATACAGGAGTGATTTTTTGAACATAATCCAGCAGTGGCTTGAACGATTCGGGAATGAAGCCATTAACCTGCCAGTTTTTCCAATCTATTCGCCACAGATTCTTCCTTAGCAAGGTTAATATAATATCATAAGAAAAACGATTAATAGCGCTCCACTCAGGCTGTTTGGTGGGTGGTTGATTCTGAAGCCCTTGCATCCAGAAGTGAGAGCGGCTCTCTCCGTCCACTTTGTAGTGGAGTTCGAGATTTCTTACCTGCGAGAAGGAACTATAAGAAGAAAGAATAGCTATGATGGCAATTGCTATCAGATGAATCATGGAAACCTCCTTAGACCCTCCCACGGGAAAACCCGTGGGAGGGTTATAGTCAGGTTCACCAGCAGTTGATCGTGTAGGTTCGCGAGAACTGCCCTATGGTTCCGTTCCAGCTCAGACCGCTCCAGGAAAAGAGGCGAATGGAGCCTTCCACGCATCGCCAGCCGAAGAACCAGATGCAGCCGCGTGCGAAGGCTTCCACATGACCGCTTAGAGCAGAGATAGAGGCGTTAAGCTGGGCATTGAAGTTATAGCGCACGCAGTTAGAGTCGATACTGAGATTGCCAATGGCACGCCCTTCAATGCCGCCGTTGAAGAAGTTGAGTGTGCCGCGCACACCCGCTTCTGCACGGGCTATGCCAGCGTTCACACCAATCCATGCCGCTGCCCAGCCACTGGCGGAGCCATAGGGGCGCACAGAAGCGATTTGAGCGAACACCCCAATATCGACCCCTGCTGATAGATAGGCAGAGCCGCTAACGCCAACCTGCCCATCCAGACAGACGGGGATACCGAGTATTGAGATGCATCCCAGCCGAATAGTTGGACTACGCCAGTTAAAGCTGGCAATCTGCCAGTTCCAGCTGTTCTGGTAGCGAGCGCAGTAACTACCAGAGCCGCTTGGGCCCCACACCTGATTTCCAAAGGCACGGACGCTCACATTGTAGCTGTAGTTAAAACAGCTATTGCTGGTAATAGAGGCTGAGGCACTTCCAGTTGCTTCGGCAACATTTGCTGTGAAGTTGGCAAGGCGTCCCTGCAAGGTAGCATTGCCATTCACATTTGCCGAAGCAATGGTTCCGTTTGAGCCAGGGAAGCAGGCTTGAAAACTCCCGGAACCATACAGGCGAAGCCCCCACAGGCTGTTTCCATACCAGCCCGTGTCGAAACTTCGACTATCGCCTACGCAGGCGGCGGGATAGAACTGATCTTCCCCGGGCTCGCCTTCTATCGGCATCTGCGCCTCAAACTCGCGCAGGCGAC
Source organism: Armatimonadota bacterium (assembly GCA_037444405.1). GTDB lineage: Bacteria > Armatimonadota > Fimbriimonadia > Fimbriimonadales > GBS-DC > HRBIN15. The sequence continues at coordinate 53,797 of JBBIML010000016.1, read as the reverse complement.
GCTCCGAATCGGCGATCTGGGCTTCCAGCTCTGGAGAGAAGTACTCAAAGTAGGTGTCCGTGCGGAGAGAATAACCACGCTCGTTGAGCCAGCGCTCCATCTCGTTCAAACGGCGATAAAACTCGCCTGCCTTGACTCTGACACCGTTCACTTCGATCCAATCATCGGGGCTAACAGGTTTCCCCGTATTCGGGTCCACCATGTCAAACGGGGTGAACTTAATGGGAGAACGCGGAACCAGCTCCCAGCTCAGGTTGAGGTCAACGGGACCTTGTTCTTGAACAACAATCGACGGGGTGAAAGGTTCGGCTGGTTGAGCCGTGACGGGCTGCGCAAACGAAATGCCTATCAGCGCCACCATTGTAAAGGCGCTCGCTCCAGCAATCCAGCGATTGTATCGCTTCATCGTTGACCCTCCGTTTGACAGAATCACCTCAGCAGCCCATAAGCCATGCCTGATAGGAGGCTTCAAGCCGCCGATATTAATTAATATAGCACGCTCGAAGCCATTTGTCAAGTGGTACATTTGTCTACCTGACCCACTTTTTGGGGTTTTTGCGCCGATTCGGTCGTTAATTTCGCGGGTAGCGCGTCTCACAGCTCTATTTCGTGTGCGATTCGGGTATGCTTTCGCCAGTCGATGACGGTGCTGACGCGCATTCTGGAATCGAAGCGGGCGGAGGTGGCGGCTTGCCAGGCGCGGCTGCCCGAGCGGGAGCTGCGGGCGCGGCTGCGCGACCTGCCGCCCACGCGCGGGTTCCTGAACGCGCTGCGCCGTACGCCGAACCCCATCGCGCTGATTGCTGAACTGAAACGCGCCTCGCCCAGCAAAGGCGTGATTCGCTCGCAGTTCGACCCGCTCGCGATTGCCCGCCGCTACCACGAGGCGGGCGCGGACGCGCTCAGCGTGCTAACCGACGAGCCGTTCTTCGGTGGGCGACTGGAGTTCCTGAACCTTATCCGTCCGCAGGTGCCACTGCCCCTGTTGCGCAAGGACTTCATCGTTGACCCCTACCAGATTTATGAGAGCCGCGTGATGGGCGCCGACGCCATCCTGCTGATTGTGGCTGCCATCGAGAGCGATTCCGCCCTGCGCGAATGGCGCGAGCTTGCCGAATCGCTGGGGCTGGACGCGCTTGTGGAGGTGCATACCGCCAGCGAGCTGGAGCGCGCCCTCGCCAGCGGCGCCACGCTCATCGGCGTCAACAACCGCGACCTGCACACCTTCGAGACCAGCCTGCAGACCACCTTCGACCTGCTGCCGCGCGTGCCCGCCGATTGCCTGCTGGTGAGCGAGAGCGGCATCGAGACCGCCGAGCAGGTGCGTGCGCTCCAGCAGGCGGGCGTGAAGGCGATTCTGGTCGGCGAGACGCTGATGCGCGCGAACGACCCGCGCCCGCTGATCGCCGAATGGATGCGAGCCTGCCGATGACGCTCACTATCCTGCACACCAACGATGTGCATGGTCGCTGGAGCCAGCCGTTCGCCGACGCGCTGCGCCAGCTGCGCGAGCAACTGAACGCGCTGCTGCTCGACGCGGGCGACTGCATCCGCGCGGGCAACCTCGCCATCCCGCTCAAGCCCGAATCGGCGTGGGAGTTTATGCGTCAGGCAGGCTATCACGCTGCGACGATTGGCAACCGTGAGTTTCACTTTTTGCCGTCGGGCTTTCTGGCGAAGGTGCGGGGCGCGCCCTGCCCGCTGCTGTGCGCCAATCTGCGCTCGAAACAGCCCGACACACCACTGCCTGTGCAACCCATCTGGCAGGGTGAGCATGCAGGCGTGCGCATCGGCATCATCGGCTTGACCGTGCCGATGATTACGCCCCACATGCGCAGTGCGTCCGTCAGCGCGTACCTGTTCGACCCGCCACTGAGCGTCGCGCAGGAGTGGGCGAGCCGCCTGCGCCCCGATGTCGACCTGCTCGTTGCGCTCACCCACATCGGCGTTGGGCAGGACCGCAAACTGGCGGAGGCGTGCCCGCTGCTGGATCTGATCATCGGTGGGCACTCACACACGCCGCTCAAGACGCCAGAGCGCGTCGGGCGCGTGTGGATTGCGCAGGCGAGACCCTTCGCGCGCGGCGTGGGCATCCTGCGCCTGTCCCGCTGGGAAACCGACTGGGAACTCAACGGCGAAATCGTGAACCCTCGCGCACACAAAAGCGAGGTATACTATATGGGGGACGAAGAATGATTGGCGAACTGACAGGACTGGTCGCTGTGCTGTTTATCTTCGGACCTGCTGTCATTATCCCGGTGACAGCGATGGTGCTGAAGCATCGCAAGGAGATGGCGCGGATGGAGCTGGAGCGACGCGCGGTGGCGAACCAGGAGCTGATCGCGCAGATCGAAGCGCTGCGCCGCGAGCTTGCCGAACTGCGCCGTACCTCCACCGAGTACGACATGAGCCTGCAGGACAATCTGGAGAACCTGCAGGAGCGCGTGCGCACGCTGGAACAGCAACTGAGCGAGCGCGCCCAGCTGCGCACTTTCTGAAGGGGGAACCCAATGGGTGAATGGGTGGAACTGGCACGCTGGATCGCACTGGGACTGCTGGGCACCGCCAGCGTGATTTTTGTGCCCATGTGGTGCATCGGGTTGGTGGAAATAATACTGGAGCATCGGCGCCAGATGAAGCGGCTCGGCGCCGATAACGAAACGCTCCTGCAACAGTTGCAAGCCCTGCGCAACGAGATGGAGGCACTGCGCCGCACCACGATGGAGCATCACCTGAGCCTGCAGGACAATCTGGAGAACCTGCAGGAGCGCGTGCGCACGCTGGAGACCACACGCGAGAACCAGTCCGCAATCCGCTTGCCGTAAAGGGGGCACCCCATGAAGACGGCGGTGATTATGGCTGCAGGCGAGGGCAGACGATTCTGGCCCTATAACGAGGTGCGCAACAAGGTTGCCATCCCCGTGATGAACCGCCCGAATGTGCGCCGCCTCGCCGAGAGCCTGATAGCCGGTGGCATCGAGCGGCTGATTGTGGTGGTGGGCGCGTTCGAGGCGTCCGTGCGGGCGTCGCTGCACGACCTGCCCTGCCCCGTCGCCTTCATCCGTCAGAACCCGCCCGCAGGCACAGCATACGCCTTACAGAGCGCGCTGCCCCTGATCGGCGAGGAGCCGTTCCTCGTGGCGTATGGCGATATCGCGACGCCGCCAGGCACCGTTCGCCGCCTGATGGAGACCTTCCAGCGCACAGGGGCAATCGCGGCGGTCGTCGCCCAGCCCTACCTGCAGGAACATGACCCACGCGACTGGATTGGCGCCTATGTGCGCGAGGGGCGCCTGATGAGCGTGGAGGGGCACAGCGCGGACACCACCCATCGGCCGGGCGGGCTGTTCGCCTTCAGCCCGCATATCGCGCCCGTGCTGAACGCCCATCCGGGACTGATGACCAGCGTGCCTGTCGGCGGCATGCCGCCCGTCGAAGCCGAACTCGCCGAGTGCCTGCCGATGCTGCTCCGACAGGGGCACGACATCCCCTGTGTCGAACCCGACGGCTTCCTGGTGGACATCGACAAGCCGTGGCACATCTGGGAGGCGAACGCCCGCTGGCTCGACTGGGAAGCCCAGCAGCTTGACGCCGACCGCATCGGCAAAGAGGTGCAGATCGACGACTCCGCCGAGATTGAGGGGCGCATCGTGGTGGAGGAGGGCGCATCGATTGGCAGGCGCGTGGTGATTGCGGGCAACGCCTTCATCGGGCGCCAGACGCGCATCACCAACGGCGCGATTCTCAGGGGCAACCTCGCGATTGGCGCTCGCAGCCGCATCAGCGACTACTGCCTCATCAGCGGCACGACCGTCATCGGCAACGGCTGCATCGTGGGGCACGACGCCGAAATGGACGGCGTGATGCTCGACGGCTCCTTCCTGTTCCACTATTGCGAGATTATGGGCGTGGTGGGTCAGCGGGTGGACATCGGCGCGGCGACCGTGTGCGGCACCCTGCGGTTCGACGATGGCGACACCATGCATCTGGTGCGCGGACGACGCGAACGACCAGAGTTCGGCGCGAACGGCACCTACTTCGGCGACTTCTCCCGCACAGGCGTGAATGTCATCACCATGCCCGGCGTCAAGATTGGCGCGTACAGCTGCGTCGGCGCAGGCATTGTGGTCTATGAAGACATCCCCAGCCGCAAACTGGTGCTGCTCAAGCAGGAACTCATCTATCGCGACTGGGGACCCGAACGCTATGGGTGGTAAAATAGGGGCGCAGAAGAGGTGATCTGAACATGCATGTGCAGGATATTCTGAACCTGCTGGAGAGCCAGTGGGACGCCATTCGCCAGAATCTGGGGGAGGGCTGGAACGAGTTCCTGACCGAGTACCGCCAGATTGTCGGGGATCTTCCCGAAGAACCGAGCATAGAGGAGCTGGAGCATACGGCGGATGCTATCTGCACACTGCTGGGACAGCGCGACTACACACGGGGGCTGCTGCAGGGCTGGCTGGGCGCATACCACGAGCGAATCATCGCCTCTGCCAGAAGCACGCTCAGCGATAAAGAGACGGCACGCCAGATTCGCAACCGCTTCCAGCAGTTAGCGACCGCCAGCCAGACGGGAGGGGCGCAAGGTGAAGCGGCGCACAAGGAGAAAAAGGAGCGGTAGCCCCGTCCTGCGCGACGCGAGCCTTTACCAGTGGCTGTTTTACCTGCGCTGGTGCAGCCGCGACAACGAGGAGCAGAGGCGGCAGAACGCTGAAAACTTCCACCGCGTGCTACAGGATGCGTTCGGCTGGGCAGGTGAGAACCCTGACGCATGCCCCGCGCCGCGCTCCGCCTCCCCGCAGGCGTCGGCATATAGCGAACGCATCGCCAGCGTGGAGTGGCGCGAACATAACGGCGTCCTGCGCGAGCTGGAATCGCGCACTCTGCTCGACACCTTCTACCTCCAGCTGGGGCAGGCGTTCGAGGGCGACGCCGAACCCAAAACCTTCGCCAAACCCACTCTCTGGCGCCCGTCCCAACAGCCCGATAACTTCCTGGGCGAGGCGCTCTGCCTCTGCGCCGAAGTGCAGGAGGGGCTGAGCGAGGCGGAGCTGCATGCCCTCTGCGCCGAGATTGCCCCCCATCGCCCCTGCGCGGCGGCAGGAACGGATGCCCCCATAAACGGCGTCCTGCTCCCCATCGGCTATCTGGCGACCGTGCCCGATGAAACGCGCGAGACCTTCATCCTGCTCTACCACAACACGGCAGGGGAGCGGGCGGCGCGGTTCCTGCATGCCATCCTGCCCCAGCTGATATTGAGCCTGCTCAAGCGGCGCGGCGTCGCCCAGCAGTATGAACCCCTGATTGCCCAGGCGCATCGGCAGGAGCAGGAAATCGACAGCCTGCTCAAGCAGAGCGCCGAACCCCGCCTGAAACTGGAGCAGCTGGAAACCCTGAGCGCCCGCATCTCCGACCAGCAGATGCACTTCATCGAAACTATCAGCACGCTGGAGGAGCTGCTGCAGACCCTGCGCATCAGCCTGCGCAACCTGCAACTTCTGTTTGATGACCCCCTGTGGGGCGGGTGCAGCGCAGAAGCCGAAAGGCTCTTCGCCAGTGAACTCCAGCTCCTGATTGAACAGCTGGAGGCAGACCTGCGCTACCTGCAGATTACCCGCGAGCAGGCGGATCGAGCGCTCCAGAGCCTGCTCACCATCGCCAGCATCCGCAGCACCCACTGGGAGCGGCGCATCGCGCTGGTGGCAACCGCCTTCGTGGTCATCTCCGTCGCCGATCTGTTCGGGGATGTGCTGACCTGGCAGGTGCGGCTGGCGATGCTGGGGTTCACCCTGCCCCTCTTCCTGCTGCTCTACCTCTGGCTCAGGCGAAGATAGGGTATACTGCAAGAAGGAAGGTGAGAACAGTGAGGAACGGCAACATGATGAGGCAACCTAACGGATGGGCGCAACTCGCCCGTCAGTATATCGCCCTGCAGAAACCCGCACTGCTGGAGCAGGCGGTTCAGGCGGCGGACACGGCGGGCGAAACGGCGATTGCTCAGCTGCTGCGCGCGTTTCAGCAGAGAGACGAGCAGAGTGTGGACACAATCGCGGCAGCCCTGCTTCCTGCCCTGCAGAGCGCGGGACGCACGGAAGAGGCGCAGACTGTCAGGCTCATCGCGTTGTTTCTGAGAGCGGCGCTTGTGGAGAGGTTCAAGCATTTCCCGCTTGAGCTGCAAGCGCAGATGTGGGAGGTGGGTCTGCAAGCGTGTGAGCAGTCATTGAGGATTGCCCGCGCGCTGAACGACCTGCCCTGCGTGGCGTTCTATTTCGGATTGATGGGTAGGGGCTACTACCATGCGCGTCGGTACGGCGAGGCGGTGGCGGTGTATCAAGAGGCGCTGGCGTTATATCGCGAACTTGCCCAGCAGCAGCCCGAAGTTTACACACCTGAGGTCGCAAGAACCCTCACCAATCTGGGGGTTGCGCTTGATGAGCTGCGTCGGTATGACGAGGCGGTGGCGGCGTATCAGGAAGCGTTGGCGTTATATCGCGAACTTGCCCAGCAGCAGCCCGAAGTCTACATCCCCGATGTGGCGATGACCCTCAACAATCTGGGGAACGCGCTTCGCAGTCTGCGTCGGTATGACGAGGCGGAGCAAGCCTACCGCGAGGCGCAGGCGCTGCTCCAGAACTACGACGCCCCAGACCTCAAAGCAAAACTGCTCTCCAACCTCGGTCAACTCCTGATGGCGCAGGCACGCTGGGTAGAGGCGATTAAGGCGCTGGAAGAGGCGGTGCAACAGGTGGAGCAGCTGCGCACGGAAGCGCTCAGCCTCGAACGGCGCGAAACGGTGATGCGCGAGAACCTGCACATCTTCGAGAACCTCATTCTCTGCCTGATGCGCGAGGGGCGCTACGAGCGTGCGCTGGAGGTCGCCGAGCAGGGCAAGAGCCGCACGCTGATTGACCTGCTGACCCTGCGCGATTTGCGCCCCCAGAACGCGCCGCCTGAGCTGGTGGCGGAGTACGAGCAGATGTTGTTCCGCGCCCGCGCGCTGGAGGACGCGCTGCGCCGCGACGGGCGCGATGGGCAACTTGACGATGGGCAATCCCGCGAGGAGCGGATGGCGCAGCTCCAGCAGGAACGGCGGGAGGCGATGCGGCGCCTGGATGAACTGGTAGCGCAAATCCGCCAGCACGACCCCGACTTCCTGCCGCACGCGAAGCCGCTGAACCTGACGCAAATCCGCGCGCTTGCCCAGAAAGCCCAATCCACCCTGCTGCTGTTTCGGGTCACGGACGAGGGCAGTTTCGCCTTCCTGGTCTACCCCGACGAGCAAACCGAGGTGGTGTCGGTTCCCGACTTCACGACCGAGCGGCTGTATGAGCTACTGGTTCGGTTTGAAGATGGGGAGGCGGTAGACGGCTGGGTGGCGCGCTACTACGCTTATCAAAAAGCGCTTGCGCTGGGAGATAGAGGGGCGATAGGGCAAGCGCGTCAGCGATGGCTGGAGGGTATGGACGCGACACTGGGCGTACTGTATGAGGAGCTGGTGCAGCCCGTGCATGCGCGCCTGCAGCAGAAGAGGGTTCGGTCGCTGGTGATTGTGCCGAACAAGGGGCTGGCGATCCTGCCCCTGCACGCCTGCTGGTGGGAGGAGAACGGCGCACGGCGCTATCTGATGGACGAGTGCGAGGTTCGCTATGCGCCGAGCCTGACCATCTTCCATCGCTGCTGCGAGCGCGAGCAGGCGGGACGCAACCGCGAGACGCTGCTCGGCGTTGTCAACCCCGACCCGCCGGGCGACCTGACCGCTTCCGAGTGGGAGGGCGAGGCGATTGAGCGGCGGCTGGGCAACGCGCGCTGCCTGATGCTCTGGCGCGATCAGGCGACCGAGTCGGAGGTGCGCCGGTGGCTGCAGGGGCGCGGCTACCTGCACTTTGCCTGCCACGGGCAGTATCGGTTGGACAACCCGCTGGAGTCGGCGCTCCAGCTGGCAGGCGATACGCTGACGCTGGGCGAGATACTGGAGGGCGTGCATCTGCCGCAGGCGTGGCTGGTGGTGCTGTCGGCGTGCGAGACGGGGCTGGTGGACTTTCGCGAGATAGCCGACGAGCATTACGGGCTGCCTGTGGGCTTTCTGTATGCGGGCGCGCCGACGGTGTACGGCAGCCTTTGGACGGTGAACGACCTGTCGACGGCGTTGCTGATGATGAAGGCGTATGAGTTGCTGGAGGTGGGCAAGCCGAAGGGTGCGGCGTTGCGTGAGGCGCAGCTCTGGTTGCGCGACCTTACAGCGGGCGAGGCGCTGGCGCTGGTTCGTCAGAAAGAGGCGGAGCTGCGTGAGGAACGGCTGGCGTGGGTGGATATTGCGCCGATGCGTCGCGTGCTGGAGTCGCAGAACCCCACTGAACGCCCCTTCGCGCACCCTTATCACTGGGCGGGCTTCCAGTGTGTGGGGGTGTGAGCAGGATCAGGAATCGGGTGCAGAGGCGGGCTTGAGAAGGCGTTCGTACTGTTCGGGTGGGATTTTGCGTCCCTGCGTGTCGGTGCAGTAGAAGCTGAGCAGGGTGCGCCCTGCCCACTGACCCAGCCGTGCGCTGTGGATGTTCCAGCCCAGTCGCGAGAGGCGATACGCCGCCCGATAGAGCGCGCCCGCGTCCGGCTCCGTCTGCATATCGACCACCGTGTAGCTCTCCGACGCATCGTCGTGAACCTGCAGCTGGCGCACGCGCAGCTGGCTTTCGGGGTCTTTCTGATGCTCGCGCAACAGGTCGCTCACCGACTGCTCGCCTGTCAGCACGCGGCGCAGCGCTTTCTCTACAAGGGCGCACTGATTGGGCGAGAGGGGGCGATGGCGGATGGTAATCCAGAGCGTGTCGAGCGCGACGCGCGGCTCGTCCTCGCGGGTCAGCACCCGCGCCGCGCTCACCTCCGCGTCCAGCGCGTATAGCACGCCCGCTATTTTGCTCAACAGACCTGGCTGCGGGTCATCGAAGGTGCAGATGGTCAGCTCGGTGTAGGGCGACCCCTGCGCCTGATGGAACTCGATCACGGGTCCCTTGCCTTCGCGCACGCGCTGGATGTAGCGGATGTGCAGCATAATCTGCTCGGTGGGGGTGTTGAGCAGGTAGGCGGAGGGCATCTGCTGGATGTGCTGGTCGATGAGTTCGGGTGGCAGCGGATGGCGCGACAGCTCGCGCTGGAGCCGTTTGCGCAGAGCGGTGAGGTTCGGCGCGGCGACTGGCTCGCCCTCCTCAAGGGCGCGCATCGCCCGCCGATAGAGTTCCTGCAGGAACGCCGCCTGCGCGGGCGTCCAGATACGCTCGCCGACCGCCTGCGTGTCGGCGCAGGTGAGCAGGTAGAGCATCTGCAGCCGTTCGGGGTCGTTCACGATGCGGGTGAAGTCGCGAATCGTTTCGGGCAGGTGCAGATCGCGCTGGCGAGCGGTCTGCGCCATCAGCAGGTGGTGGCGCACCAGAAACTCGATATCGGCGGCATGTTCGTCCCAGCCCAGCTGCAGGGCGGTCTCGCGGGCGATTTCGCCGCCCGATTCTGAATGGGGGCGCGTGCCGTCCTGCTTGCCCACATCGTGCAGCAGCAGCGCGAGGTAGAGCACCTCCGGGCGCGGCAACTGGCTCAGGATGAGCGTTAGGGGCGACGGCGGCTCCGATGGGTTCTGCGCGAAGCTGTCCAGTATTCGGATCGCCTGCAGGGTATGCTCGCCGACGGTGAACTCGTGGGTGGGGTCGCCTGCGGGCAGGCTCATCACCGCTTTGAAGGCGGGCAGCGCCCAGCCCAGCACGCCCAGTCGCGCCATCGGCTCCAGCACGCGATACACCTCGCCGGGCTGGCTCAGAATCTCGCGCAGGCACTGCCCGACCTCGCGCGGGTCAGGCGGGCGCGGCGAATCGCGCAGCACGGCTTCAATCCGCGCCTCAATCTGCGGGCTGAGCGCGAGGCGATACTTTTGCGCCAGTCGGAACACCCACAGGCACCATTCGGGCGATTCGCGCTCCAGCGCGGGTGCAGGCTCAATCTGCAGGTTCACGCTGTCCAGCCCCAGCCCCAGCACGAGCGGCGAGCGGATGAGCTGTTCAACGGCGCGGCGAGTGAGGCGGGCGTGCGTCGCCAGCGCGTCCATCACCATGCGGGTGAACGCGCTCGCTTCGAGACCCAGCCGTTCGGCGATTTCAGCTTGACGGCTCCGTGTGAGGATGTCGCGCGCCTCGCCCGTGATGGCGTGCAGCCATGCACGCACGCGCGCGAGCGTGCGCGTTGCCCGCTCCAGCGCTTCGGCTTCCGTCGAGCTGAGAACGCCTTCGGCGGTCAGGGTCGCCAGCACGGCGTGGGAGGGTACGCCGTAGCGCACCTGTGCGAGCCAGTTGAGCGTGTGGCGGTCGCGCAAGCCGCCGCGCCCCTCCTTCAGGTTCGGCTCCATGCGCAGCACGCCCTCGCCCTGCTTCGCCCAGCGCGCCCGATACTCCTGATAGCGCTCCAGCATGAAGCCTGTCGGGTCCAGCGTGTGCCAGAATCGCGTCTCGAACTGCTCGGCAACCGCGCTGCTGCCCGCCACCAGCCGCTTTTCGTGCAGACCCGTGCGCGTCTTGTCGTCCAGCGTGGGGCAGTCGTCCATCAGCCGATAGGCGTAGCCGACCCTGAGCCGCGCCTGCGTGTGCAACACATTCATCAACGCCTGAAACAGGTGCTTCACCAGCCGCTCGGTGAACGGCTCGTTCTCGTGCAACGGGACGAAGGTGAGGTCAATATCGGAGCAGGGGGCGAGGTCGGCGCGTCCGTAGCCGCCGGTGGCGAAGATGGCGAGCGACTGGTCAGGGATCAGGGCGACCTCCTGCGCCGCCTGTTCGTACGCCCACTGATAGAGCGCCTGTAAAGCCGAATCGATGAGCGCGGTGTATTCGCGGGCGAAGGCGTTCTCATCATTCTGCTCCCAGAGGCGTTCGATCAGGCGCGTGCGCTCTGTCAGCAGCCATGCGCCCATCTCCTCTGGCGTCGGCTTCACTCCCGCGGCAACCCTCGCGCTCACAGCCCCGATTCTACCCGTTTTCGGGTATGCTCTGGGGTGGCATGGAGGGCACGCTGACGGAGGCAGGGCGCGCCACCCTGTTAGCGGTCACCATTCTGGGCGTGCGCGTGCATCGGGTGGGGATGCAGGAGACCCTCGATTGCATCGAGGGCTGGATTCGCGAGCGTACCCCCCGCATGGTGATTACCGCCGATGCGAACGCGCTGGTGCTGGCACAGGACGATAGCGAGTTTCGGCACCTGCTGGCGACAGCGGATCTGGTTACGCCCGACGGGTTTGGCTTGCTGTGGGCGGCGCGGCGGCGCGGGACACCTTTCCCGGAGCGCGTGCCGGGCGTGGAGCTGGTGGCGCGACTTACTCAGCTCAGCCACGAACGGGGCTATCGGCTCTACTTTGTGGGCGCGGCACCAGGCGTGGCACAGCGCGCCGCCCAGAACCTGCTTCAACGCTTCCCCGGCGCCCGGATTGTGGGCGCGGATCACGGCTACTTCACGCCCGAACAGGAGCCTGAGGTTCTGACCCGCATCCGCGCCGCCCAGCCCGATGTGCTGCTGGTCGGGATGGGCATGCCGCGTCAGGAGAAATGGATTGCCCGCCACAAAGACCAGCTGGGCGTGCCCGTGTCGGTCGGTGTGGGCGGCAGCTTCGATGTGTACGCAGGCGTGGTGAGGCGTGCGCCCCGCTGGATGCAGCGTTACGGGCTGGAATGGCTCTGGCGGCTGCTGCAGGACCCGCGCAAAATCGCCAAAGTGCGCAACCTGCCCCGCTTCATGTGGCGCGTCTGGCAGGAATCGAGGCGTTGATATTATCAGGAGCAACGGCGATGAGTCCCCAGCGGCTTCGTCAACTCATTCAGCAGGGCGAAAACCTGGATGTGGAGTTCAAGAGCGAGAAACAGCGCCAGCTGTCAGACGATGAAATCGTGCGACTGGTCGTCTGCATGGCGAATCGCTCCAGCCTCCACAGCGGCTGGGTTTTGATTGGCGTCGAAGATGATGGGCAACCCACGGGCGCCCGCCCCCGCCATGGTGCGACGACGGATCCACTCCGCCTGCAGGCGCTTATTGCGAACCGAACCAGCCCCTCCCTCACGGTGCAGGTGCATGTGGTGCCTCTGCAGCCAGAGGGCGTGGAGATTATCGCCATTGAGGTTCCGCCGATTCGAACGCCAGTGGGCACGACCGATGGGGTTTATCTGCGGCGTGCTATCGGCGGGCGCGGTATGCCGGAGTGCATTCCCATGCGTTTCCACGAAATGCAGTCTTTGCAAGCGTCACGCGGGCTTCTGGATTACTCCACCGCCATCGTGGATGGCGCCACCTGGCACGACCTGGACCCACTGGAACTGGAGCGATTTCGGCGGTTCGTGCGCGAAAGTCGGGGACAGGGTGATGAGACCCTTCTGGAACTTCCCGACGAGGAGCTGGCGAAAGCGCTGGGAGCCGTAGAAGCCAACCATGCTATCACGCGCATTCGTGTGCTGGGACTGTTGCTGTTTGGCAAAGAAGCGGCGTTGCGCCATTTCCTGCCCACTCATGAAGTCGCCTTTCAGGTGCTGCGGGAACAGCGGGTAGAAGTCAACGACTTTTTCCGCTACCCCCTGTTGCGGGTGATGGAGGAGGTTCTCCAGCGTTTCCGCGCCCGCTATCGTGAGGAGGAGATTATGGTGGGTCTCTTGCGCGTGGGTGTGCCTGAATATTCTGAGCGAGCCTTCCGGGAAGCCGTTGCTAACGCTCTAATCCATCGCGACTACACCCGTCTGGGGGCTGTTCACATCCAGTGGTATGAGGACCGCATAGAGATTACGAACCCTGGCGGCTTCCCTGAAGGGGTTCATCTGGGCAACATTCTGGTCACTCCACCCCGTCCCCGCAACCCTCTTCTGGCAGACGCTTTCAAACGCGCGGGCGTGGTGGAGCGAACAGGGCGGGGCATCGATATTCTCTTTACCGAGCAACTCCGCAACGGGCGTCCCGCACCCTCGTATGAGCGGAGTACCCCAACGGATGTTATCCTGATTTTGCCTGGTGGGCAAGCGAATCTGGCTTTTGTGCGGCTGGTGGTGGAGGAAAACCAGGCGGGTCGCCCTCTGAGGCTGGACGAACTGCTGCTCCTTAACGCCCTCTGGCAGGAACGGAGCATCACAGCGGCGCAGGCAGCCCGGATTCTTCAAAAGCCCGAAACCGACGCCCGCGCTGTGCTGGAGCGGTTAGTGGAAGCGGGACTGCTGGAAGGACGAGGTGAGCGCAAAGGGCGCGCCTATCACCTTTCAGCAGCGACCTATCGGCGCCTGGGCATTCCCTCCGCTTATGTCCGCCAGCGCGGTTTTGAACCGCTGCAACAAGAGCAAATGATCTTACAGTATGTGCAAAAATATGGGCGCATTACCCGATCGGAAGCGGCAGAATTGTGCCAGCTTTCCTTACCTCAAGCCTACCGACTTCTGCAGCGATTGGTGAAAAGCGGCAAACTTGTCCGACATGGGCAGAAGAAGGGCGCCTGGTATGAACTCCGTGCGTAATTAACGACGAGTCGTTACGAGATAACGACTCGTGCATATATTTGCGCCATTGTGCATTTCTGGATGCAGCGCTGTGAGCTGGAATGGCTCTGGCGGCTGCTGCAGGACCCGCGCAAAATCGCCAAAGTGCGCAACCTGCCCCGCTTCATGTGGCGCGTCTGGCAGGAATCGAGGCGATAGGTGATAATAATACGCCTGCCATGCGAATCGTTATCGGTCTGCTCGGTTTGATGGTTGCGCTGAATCTGGCTTCGGCACAGCTCAGCCGTGCGGAACGGCGCGAGGGCTTTCGTCTCCTGTTCAACGGCAAAGACCTCACGGGCTGGAAGGTGTACGCCGGACCCGACTGGCGTGTGGAGAATGGCGAGCTGGTCGGACCCAGCCAGAGCGCCGGCTGGATCGGCACCGAGGCTGAGTATGATAACTTCATCCTGCGCGGCGAATACTGGATCGATAAAGGCGACACGCACGAATCGAACAGCGGCATCTTCATTCGCGCCCAGCGCACAGCCACCCCGTGGGTCGATGGCTATGAGATTCAGATTAGCCTGCAGGACCCCAATAACCCCACAGGCAGCATCTACGGGCGCGTGCCCACCCATCTGGAACGCATGCGCGAGATCGCGCCCGAAAAGCAGTGGAACCGCTTCGAGATTCGCGCCTGCGGCAGCCGTATTCAGGTCAGCATCAACGGCGAGATGGTGCAGGACGCCGACCTGCACGAGTTCTCCAGAGGCGTGATCGGCTTTCAACAGCACCATCCGGGCGTGACGGTGCGCTTTCGCAATATCCGCATCAAGCCGCTCAAGCCCGGCGAGTGCGACGAGGGCTGGCAACCGCTGTTCAATGGCAAAGACCTCACGGGCTGGTTTGCAACGGGCTGGGCACGCTGGGAGGTCAAAGACGGCGTGCTGATCGGACAGGGTGGGATGGGACACCTGTTCACCGAGAAGACCTTCCGCGATTTTGAGCTTCGCGCGATGATTCGCATTCGCTCCTTCCGACCAGAGCAGTTCAAGCCGAATAACGGCATCTATTTCCGCGCGAAGCCGAACCCTACGAATCGCGACAGCTGGCCCGTGGGCTACGAGGCGCAGGTGTTCAACCACATTGAGAATCAGCCTTTCACGGGTTCACTCTATCATCAGGCACGCGCCAGCCGGCTGCTCACCCGCGATGAGGCGTGGTTTTCGATGCGCATCGTGGCGAAGGGGGAGCATATCCAGATTTTTGTGAACGGGCAGAAGGTAGTGGATGTGCGCGACCGCGAGTTTCGGGAGGGGCACATCGCCATTCAGTGCCACGACCCGTTCACGATTGTGGAGACGCGCGATTTATACTGGCGTCCACTCTGAAACAGCGGTCGCTATGAGAGGCTGCCACCTGTCTGCTCCAGTCGCGCCAGCTGCGTGTAGGCTAAAAAGCCGCGAAAGAGCAGGAACAGTGCAATGGCATGGACCGCTACTGCGAGGTAATCCTGAAAAATAAGGCACAGGATTCCATCGCCCAGATAGAGTGCCATGCCGATGGCGTAAGCCCACAACAGCCGTCTCTGGGAGAGCCAGCCGAACAGCGCCAGCACCGCTGCAGCGATGACCGTGGTCACCACCGCAACCCAGCTGAGCGGCTCGGCGACATCCGCCTGCTCCTGTCGCGCATAGGCAGCCAGTGAACTGATCAGGTCGGTGATGCCCAACCCAAACACGAAGCGGACTGTGCCTCCAAATAAGGCGATTGCGGTGTTGACCAGCGACAACCCACCGATCCAGTAGAACCAGCTGGCGCCCGCAGAACCCGCCTGGGCAAGAGCCGCTTTCTGCAGTTCAAGCTGGGACTCCTGCTGCTCCATCGGTGAACCCTGCTGTTCCATCCGATTCTCCTCCCCTCTAAATATTCATTATTCGATGCATCACTCCTGCCTTCTGGAGGGCAGGCAATAGATTCTTCTCGCTTTTTGATTTTCTTATGCCTCGTCAATGGTCAGCACGATTTTGCCGAAGAAGTCGCGGCTTTCGAGTTTTTCGTGGGCGGCGCGGGCTTGAGCAAGCGGGAACACGCTGTCCACCACTGGCTTGAGCTGCCCCTTCTCCACATAGGGCAGGAGCTTCGCCAGTTCCGCGCGGGTGCCCAGATAGGCGCCGTAAATTTCCAGCTCACGGCTGAACAGGTAGCGGATGTCGAACTGCCCTGTCTGACCAGTGGTGGCGCCGCAGGTGACGAGCCGCCCGCCTTTGTTGAGCAGGCGCACGCATGAGTCGAACACCGCCTGCCCGATATGCTCGAATACCACATCGATGCCCTCGCCTTCGGTCTTCTCTTTCACCGCGCGCCACCATTCGGGGTCGTTATGGTTCACCACGGCGTCGGCGCCCAGCTCCAGGGCGCGCTGCATCTTCGCCTCGCTGCCAGCGGTGGCGACGACGAGTGCGCCGCGCAGTTTGGCAATCTGGATGGCGGCGCTGCCCACGCCGCTGCTGCCACCCATGATCAGCGCCCACTCGCCCGGTTGCAATCGCGCCCGATGGATGAGCATGTGCCATGCGGTCAGAAACACCAGAGGCACCGCTGCCGCTTCTACAAAGCTGAGCGTGGTGGGCTTCGGCAAAAGATTGCGCGCGGGCACCGCGATATACTCGGCGTAGCCGCCGTCCCGATGCGCCCCGATCACCTGCACCTCCAGACAGAGGTTCTCCCGACCCATGCGGCAATAGCGGCACTGCCCGCAGCTCAGAATCGGATACAGCACCACCAGGTCGCCCCGGCGCCACTCTTTGACGCCTTCGCCCACCTCCACGACCTCGCCAGCAATATCGCTGCCCAGGATGTGGGGCAGAGGCGTGTTGTAGGCGGGAATGCCGTTGCGCACCCACAGGTCTAAATGATTGAGCGCACAGGCGCGTACCCGCACCAGCACCTTGCCTTTCTGTGGAACGGGGTCGGGCACATCAGTCTCGTAGACCAGCTTCTCTGCCGTGCCGAACTCATGAATGCGAACCGCCTTCATAGCCTCTCTATGATACCCGCTACGGGGTACACTCTGCCCTGTGGAGGAGAGAGATGGCAACGACCACTTTGCCGCGCTGGGATATGAGCGTTGTGTATGCGGGGCTCGATTCGCCAGAGTTTGAGCGCGATTTTCGCGCCTTTGCCCGCGCGATTGACGAGCTGGAGGGGCTGTTTGATGAAGCCCGCATCGATCGGATGGAGCAGCCGCTGCCGCCGGAGGTGGCGGTGCAACTGTTTGATGCGCTGACCCCGCGCTATAACGCGCTGAACGAGCAGGCGTGGACGCTGAACGCCTATATCTACAGTTTTGTAACGACCGATTCGCGGGATGAGTTTGCGCAGGCGCGCTTGAGCGAGATGGAGAAGCAGATGGTGCGCCTGTCGAAGCTGGGCACGCGCTGGGTCGCCTGGGCGGGCACACAGGATGTGGACGCGCTCATCGAGCGTTCCGAGCAGGCGCGGGCGCATGCCTACTGGCTGCGTCGCTGCCAGATTGCCGCCCAGCATATGATGTCGCCTGCTGAAGAGGCGCTCGCCGCCGAGATGCGCCTCACCGGCAGCAACGCATGGAGCAAGCTCTACGGCAACCTCACCTCGCAGATTCTGGTGGAGATTGAACTGCGGGGCGAGCGGCAGACGATGCCCATCAGCATGGTGCGCAATCTGGCGTTTGATGCAGACCGCGAGGTGCGGCGCACCGCCTATGAAGCCGAGCTGCGCGCGTGGGAGCAGCACGCTCTGCCCATCGCCAGCGCGCTCAACAGCATCAAGGGCGAGACCCTTCTGCTGACCCGCAAGCGCGGCTGGGCGTCCCCGCTGGAGGAATCGCTCTTTCGCAGCGCCATCGACGAGGCGACGCTGGAGGCGATGTTCACCGCCGCGTACGAGGCGTTCCCCGACTTCCGCCGCTACCTGCACGCCAAAGCGCGGCTGCTGGGCATCGAGCGGTGCGCGTGGTACGACCTGTTCGCCCCTGTCGGCAAGGAGCCGCGCGCGTGGGACTACGCCGAAGCGACGCAGTTTATTATTGAGCATTTCGCCACCTATTCCGATAAGTTGAGCGCGTTTGCGGCGCGGGCGTTCCGTGAGAACTGGATCGACGCCGAGCCGCGCCCCGGCAAGCGCGACGGCGGTTTCTGCATGCGCCTGCGCCGCGACGAATCGCGCATCCTGGTGAACTACAAGCCTGCCTTCGGCGCGGTCAGCACCCTCGCACACGAGCTGGGGCACGCCTATCATAACCTGTGCCTGGCGCCGCGCACCTATATGCAGCGCCAGTTGCCCATGACGCTTGCCGAGACTGCCAGCATCTTCTGCGAGACGATTATCCGTCAGGCGGCATTGCGCGATGCTGACCCCGAGGAGCGCATCGCCATTCTGGAAGGCGCTCTGCAGGGCATGTGTCAGGTGGTGGTTGACATCACGAGCCGCTTTCTGTTCGAGAAGGCGGTGTTCGAACGGCGGGAGCAGCGCGAGCTGAGCGTGCAGGAGCTGTGCGAACTGATGCGGGAGGCACAGCGCGAGACATACGGCGATGGGCTGGACGAGAATGCGCTGCATCCGTATATGTGGGCGGCGAAACCCCACTATTACGGCAGCACCTTCTATAACTATCCCTACATGTTCGGGCTGCTGTTCGGGCTGGGGCTGTACGCGCTCTATGAGGACGACCCTGATGGCTTCCGCGCCCGCTATGATGACCTGCTCTCGCAGACGGGGATGGCGACCGCGGTCGATCTGGCTCGCGCTTTCGGCTTCGATATCCGCACGCCCGCCTTCTGGCGCAGCAGTTTCGATGTGATTCGCCGCGATATTGAGCGGTTTGAGCAGTTAGCTATGCCAGCAGCTGGGCGAGCGGGCGATTGAGCGCGTCGAGAACAGCGGCGGCGGCGCTGCGCGGCACATCGTCGCGCACCAGCGTGCTGCCCACCAGCTCCTGGCGCGTTTCGTCCGACTCCCAGAGCAGCACGGCGTTAATGATGGTGCGCCCTTCGTCAACGGTTGCCTGCGTGATGGAGAGCAGGGTGATCGAAACGGCGGCGGGCAGTCGGGTTCGCAGGGCGTTGAGGGTGGCTTCGGCGACGAGTCGGAGCGGGTTCGGCTCGCCTTCGGCGGAGCCGCTGAGCGGCATGCCATCGATTTGCAGGTAGACCCGTGCCTGGGCGCGGCGCCCCTCGCGTTCGTAGCTGACGCTCTGGATGCGCACGCGCCGTTCGGGTGGGCGTGTTTCCACTACCGCCTGAATCGGTAGCGCGAGCTGTGCGCCCTGCGCTTGCGCCTGCGACGCCTTCATCATCAGGCACTCCTGGCTGGCGAGATTGATGAGGTTGTCCACGGTGGCGGCGTAGTGGACCTGCTCGCGCTCGCGGGTGCGCTTGCCACCCTGATAGCCGTAGGAGGCGGTGATGGGCGTGTCCACATCGGGCAACTCGATGGCGGTGATCTGACGGCTGATATGGTGCGCCAGCAAGCCTGCTTCCTCGCGACGGCGCAGCGTGGCTATCGCGAACTCGTCGCCACCCCAGCGGCACACCACCTCCGTTTCAGGGTCGGTCTCCGCCTGCAGCACCTGCGCCACCCGACGCAACACCTCATCGCCCACCAGATGCCCGTACCGCTTGTTGAACATGCCGAAGTTATCCAGATCAAAGAAGATAATGCTGATTTCGCGTCCCTGTGCGAGCTGTTCGATGCTCCATTCGCGCAGGAAGTCGGACCATGGCAGCCCGGTCATCGGGTCGTGGCTGCGCCCGATTTCGGGCAGGAGGTCGTACACGGTGAGCAGCCCTATCAGTTGCCCTTCCTGCGCTACGGGCAGGGTGGTCTGGCGGTGCTGGTTAAACCATTCGGCGGCGGTTTTGAGCGGTGTTGCTGGTGAAAGTACGGGGATGTCGGTCTGCATGAGGGTCTTCACGGGCTGATCGGGCGGGGCGCCGAGCAGCTGCTGCAGTTCGAGCATGCCGCGAATCTCGCCGCCTTCAATCACTGGCAGCCCGCTCAGTCCGTGTCCACGCAGCAGGATCAGGGCGGTCTCCACCGTGTGATCGGGGTTGACCCAGACCCGTGCTGGTTTGATGAGATGAGCGATTGTGCGCATAAGCAGCTCGCGCGCTGGGCGCGGCATCGCACGGTGGTTCACTCCTTTGCCAGAGAAGGGCAACAGCCCTTCCACCACCCTCAGTGCCCGCGAGTCCACCCCTTCGCCTCCATGCCGGTGCTTTTTTAGACTGCTGAAGCCGCGCTTCAGCAGTCCATATCCTGTTCATGATACACGCTTTTGGACGACTGGTCGCCCTGTAAAGATACGGGATTTGGCGGGTATTTCCTGCTGGTATGCGCTCCTATGCGGCGTTGGATTGCTGGGTGCGGTCGATGCTCAGGCGTTGCTCGGCGAGGGTCAGAATCGCCTCACAATCGCTGCCTTCATCCGGGTAGTAAGCCCAGCCGTAGCGCACGGTGAACCGTGCCGCGAGATTCGCGGTGAAGCAGGTCTGCAGCCACTCCTGCAGGGCTTCGTACACGCGCTCGGCGACGGCAGGGGTGTGTTCGCCGGCATAGGGCAACAGCACGCCCAGCATCGCCTGACCGTAGCGCCCGATGATGTCCGCTTTGCGCACCACCTGCCGCACAATCGCCGACGCCTGCAGCAGCAGCTCGCCAATCGCCAGTTCGCCCAGCGTGTGGAGCAGCTGCCGATCGCACACGAACTCGAAGATGGCGAACCCGACGGCGTTCTGATAGCGGGCGGAGCGCTGCAGCTCCTCACGCAGGCGCACCTGCAGATAGTCCGCGGAATACATCCCCGTTTGCGGGTCCAGGATGCGCGCTTCGAACTCGCCGCGCGCCTCCGCTCGCGCCCGCATCCGCTGCTGGTCAATCCACTCCTCTTCGCTGATGATACGGCGCAGCTTCTGCGTCGCGTTGCGCAGAATGTGCGACACATAGTTGCAGGAGATGCCCAGCCGATGGGCGATCTCGGTCTGGTTGTAGCCCTCATTGAAGAACAGGTGCAGAACCTGCTGTTCGATCTGCTTGAGGCGCTGCATCGCGCTCTCCACCACGAGGCGCTCCTCTATTGGCAGGTTGAACCCGTGAATCGATTCGACGGGCAGCTTCTCCAGGTCATAGCCGTAGCTGTCCTCGTCTTCATCATCTTCGATCGCATCGAGGGAGCTGACCTTGAACACCTCACGGGTGAGCAGCACCTCCTCGACGGCTTTGGGCGTCATGCCCAGAAAGTCGGCAATCTGCTGGATGGTAGGCGGCTGACCCAGCTGAGCTGTGAGTTCATTAATCACACGGTTGATTTTGGAGTTGAGTTCCTGCAGCCAGGCGGGTTCCTTGATGATTTTGCCCTTGTCGCGCAGGTAGTGTTTGATCTGTCCGATGATGAGGTGCGTCGCGTAGGTGGTGAACTTCACGCCCTTGCCCGGATCGTACAAATCGAGCGCGTTGAGCAAGCCGAGATAGCCCTCCTGGATCAGGTCTTCGATGGGTTCGCCAGAGCCGATAAATTTGCGGGCGATGCTCTCGACCAGACCTGATAGCTGGATGGTGATCATGTCGCGCACATTTAGGTCGCGCGTGCGGCAATATTCCTGCACCAGCTCTTCTGTGTCGTACTTCTTCATGTTCGCTCCTCCTGAGCCAACAAGCCTCCGTGGTTTCGGATGAGGTTGCCCTCACCCCCGCGCTCCCTCTCCCACACTGCGGGAGAGGGGGTTCCAGCCGCCCTCGCCCCCTGTGGGGGAGAGGGTTGATTATTGAATCGCGCTGACCAGTTTGAACATCGGCATCATGATGGAGATGGCGATGAAGCCGACGATGCCGCCCAGAAACACAATCAGCATCGGTTCGATCATCGAGGTCAGCCCCTTGATGGCGGCGTCCACCTCCTGCTCATAGAAGTCGGCGATGCGCACCATCATCTCGGAGAGGCGACCCGATTCCTCGCCGATGTCCATCATGTGGATGACCATCGGCGGGAACAGCCCGGTGGCGGCGAATGGCGTGCTGAGCGGCTGACCCTCGCGGATGCTGGAGCGCGTGCCCTCGATGGCGGCAGCCAGCACCGCGTTGCCGGAGGTCTCGCCGACAATCTCCAGCGTGCGCATCAGCGGCACGCCACTGGCGACCAGCGTGCCGAAGGTGCGGGCGAAACGCGCCACCGCCAACTTCAGCACCAGATCGCCCAAAATCGGCATCTTCAGCTTGAAGTAGTCGTACTGATAGCGTCCTTTGGGCGTGCGGATGTAGCGACGCAACACCAGCAGACCACCAATGATAGCGCCTGCCAGCGCCCACCAGTAGCTCACGAGGAAATCGCTCGCCGCAAACAGAAACTGCGTGGTGGCGGGCATCTCCACCTTCATGCTGTCGAATATCTCCTTGAACTTCGGCAGCACGAACATAAAAATCGCAATCAGCACCAGAAAGGAGAAGATCAGCACCATCACGGGGTACATCATCGCGGATTTGACCTTCTGGCGCACCTCCAGGTCCTTCTCCAGGAAGGTCGCCAGTCGGTCGAGAATCTGATCCAGGATACCGGCGACCTCGGCAGCGTGCACCATGTTCACATAGAGCGTGGAGAAGACGCCAGGGTGTTTTTCGAGTGCCTCGTTGAGCGCCATGCCCGCCTTGACATCTTTCCGCACGGTGTCGAGTGCGTGTTTGAGCGCGGCATCTCGGGTCTGGCTGTGCAGGATGTCGAGGCAGCGCAGGATGGGGATGCCCGCGTCGATCATGGTGGCGAACTGTCGGGAGAAGACGACCATCGCCTGCAGTTTGGGCTTTTTGGGCTTGCGCATGGCGCTGAAAGCTGCCACGCGCGCTTTTTGCGGCGTGACGCGCACCACATGCAGCCCCTGCTCGTGCAGGCGACTGATCAGCAGCTGCTCGCTGTCGACCTCTAAGGTACCGCGCAGGGTGCGCCCGCTGGAGTCGATGGCTTCGTACGAATAGAGTGGCATCGCTTCGCCTCCTTAGCCTGCCATTTTCAGCAGATGGGTGAAGTTCTCTTTGTCCATCGCGCGGTTGATTGCCTCCTCGAAGCTGATGTAGCCGTTGCGGTGCAGGTCGGCAAGGGCGCGATCCATCGTGATCATGCCCTGGTTCGCGCTGGTCTCCATGATGGAGTAAATTTGGTGCGTTTTGCCCTCGCGGATAAGGTTGCGGATGGCGGCGTTGGCAATCATCACCTCTATCGCGGCGATGCGCCCGCCACCCAGCATCGGGATCAGCTGCTGCGCGAAGACCGCCTCGATGGTGTTCGCCAGCAGCACGCGAATCTGCTCCTGCTGATGAGGCGGGAACACATCGATGATTCGGTCGATGGTCTGGGGTGCGTTTCGGGTGTGCAGGGTTGCGAACACGAGGTGCCCTGTCTCGGCGAGGGTGAGCGCCGCCTGAATTGTCTCCAGGTCGCGCATCTCGCCAATCAGGATCACATCGGGGTCTTCGCGCAGCACCGCGCGTAGCGCATTATGAAAGCTCTCGGTATCGCTGTGCACCTCGCGCTGATTGACCATCGCCCGCTTGTGCGTGTGCAAATATTCGATCGGGTCTTCGATGGTCATGATGTGGCACGAGCGCGTCTGATTGATAAGGTCGATCATGCAGGCGAGTGTGGTCGACTTCCCGGAGCCGGTGGGTCCCGTCACCAGGATCAGCCCGCTGTGCTTTTTGACCAGGTCGTAGATGACGGTCGGCAGGTGCAGCGATTCGATAGAGGGGATTCGGGATGGGATGACGCGCATGGCGGCGCCGACACTGCCCCGCTGCATGTAGACATTAAAGCGGAATCGGGCGACGCCATGCACCGAATAGGCGAAGTCGAGTTCGTGATGGCGTTCGAACTGCTCCAGTTGCTGGTCGTTCAGCACATCGTAGACCAGTCGGCGCGTGTCGCTGGCAGTGAGCGGTTTATAGGGGAGTGGAGTTAGCTGCCCGTTCAGGCGGATGGTGGGCGGTAGTCCGACGGTGATGTGCAGGTCGGAACCGCCGCGCTCCACGCACTCGCGCAAGAGATCGTCCAGAATCACATCGTCGATAGGTTTCTCTTCGCCTGCGACGCGCAGTTCCACATCGGTGGCGCCTGCAGGCTGTTCGCCCGATTCGTCCGATTCGAGCCCCACCAGTTTTCTCCAGTCGAAGCCTTCCATAGCGTGAACCCCCCTCCAAGGGGCGCGGTGACCGCGCCCTTATCTGGCTGGCGAGCGTGGGGTGTGTCCTGGCTCGCCTGCTGTCATAAGCCTATTTTGGCAGTGGGCGTCGGAAACTTTATGCCCTTTCCCCCCTGCGTCAGATAATCTGCACCTCGCGCGGGCCGCGCTGCACCTCGCCGATGAGCCATGCGGTCTCGCCCGCTCGCTGGAGCGCGTCCAGAATCTCGCCGATGCGCTCGCGCGCCACAATCAGCACAAAGCCGATGCCCATATTGAACACGCGGAACATCTCGGCGTCGGGCACATTGCCGAGCTGCTGAATGAGCTGAAAGAGGGGCGGCACCTCCCAGCTGCGTCGGTCGATGGCGATCCGCAGGTCGCTGGGCAGCACGCGCGGGATGTTTTCGTACAGTCCGCCGCCTGTGATGTGCGCCATGCCGTGAATCGCGCCTGTCTCCAGCAGGGGATAGACGGCGTGGAAGTAGCTGCGGTGCGGCAATAGCAGCGCCTCACCCAGCATCAGACCCACTTCAGGCAGATATTCATCCAGGCGCAGGTTCGCCGCCTCGAACAGCACTTTGCGGGCGAGCGAATAGCCGTTGGTGTGCAAGCCGTTGGAGGCGATGCCGATGACGGCGTCGCCCACATTCACCAGTGCGGGCGTCGGGATGCGTGCGCGTTCCGCGATGCCGATAATACAGCCTGCCACATCGATTTCGCCAGGCATATACACATCGGGCATTTCGGCGGTCTCGCCGCCAATCAGCGCGATGCCGTGCGCCTGACACGCTTCCGCCGCGCCCTCCACCACCTGCGTCAGCACCTCTGGCTCCAGCTTCGCCATCGCCAGATAGTCCAGAAACAGCAGGGGGCGTGCCGCATGCACCAGCAGGTCGTTGACCCCATGCACCACCACATCGTGCCCCAGAACGCGATAGCTGTTCATCATGCGGGCGACGCGCACCTTTGTGCCCACGCCATCGATGCTGGCGACCAGCACGGGCTGCTCAAAACCTTCGGTTTGCAGTTGCATACAGCCCGCGAACGCGCCCAGCTCGGTCAGCACAGCAGGCGTGAAGGTGCGATGGACGCTCTCCTTGATCTGGGTGAGGGCGCGGTTCATGGCGTCGATATCGACGCCCGCATCCCGATAGGTGTATTCTTCTGGCATACTTGCAGTATACCCTGCGTGGACCGGGCGTCGCCGCCCAGGCATAACGGGTCAGCGTGTGGAGGCGGGTTGCTGGCGGGCAAGGCGCAGGATTTCGTTCAGGCGGGGGTCCTGCCAGCCGTACTCGATCAACTCGCGGGCGAGCCGCTCGGCTTCCTGCGAGCGCCCCTTTGCAATCAGCAGTCTGCCGCGCACATAGGCGAGCGCCACACGGTCGCCCCCCAGCTGCTCGGCACGCCGATAGAGCTGCTCGGCAACATCCAGTTCGCCCCGCTCGATGTTGACCAGCGCACCTGCCAGCCACACGCCCGGACGGCTCAAATCTTTCAGCAGCTGTTCGGGCAGGCTGCCTGGCAGCGGCAACGCCTGGGATGCCTGCTTCAGCACTGGCTCCGCTTTATCGGGGCGACCCTGCTTGAGATAGAGGATGCCCAGCGCCTGATAGCCCATAAACAGCGGAGGGCGACCGATTACATGCTGGCGCACGATGCGCTCCGCCTCTGCGAACTCGCCCCGCTCGCCCAGCATAATCGCCAGATTGTTCCAGCCAATCACATTCGCTGGCTCGATCTCGGTTGCCCTGCGAAAGTGTTGCTCGGCTTCGCGGGTATGTCCCAGCTTGAGCAGTGCGACGCCCTTGTTGACCCATCCCATGCCCGAATCGGGCGCGAGCTGGATTGCTCGCTCCGCCGCTTTGAGCGCCTCCTCATGCCGCCCCAGCTTATTATACATATCGGCGAGGTTGGAAAAGCCAATCGGTGAGCGCGGCGACGCGCGGGTCATCCACTCCCACAGCGTCAGGTTCTCCTTCCAGTTCGGCATGTTCAGAGCGACGGTTATCAGCGATGCGCCGAGCCATACCGATGCGCCCAGCATTAGCAGCCGCTGCCCGCTCAATCCCTTCTGGAGCCAGGCTGTCGCCCGGCGATTCGGCGCGGATTGGCGCTCCCACGCGACCGACAGAGCCGCCTGGAACGCTGTCAGCACAAACAGTGTTAGCGGAAAGGTCAAGAACCGCTCCGCCGTGTAGATGCCCTTCGCCATCTCCAGCGGGCGTAGGTTCAGCACGGGCAGAAGGCTGATGATACCTGCCATCAGCAACCAGCCGACCGCTGGCGCCCGCCGAATCAGCCACATCGCCCCGACTAAACAGGCAGCTGTGAAGCCCAGTTGCAGCCATGCCAGCCCGTCATTCAGCGGCACGGGCAACGCCGAATGATGGGCAGGGCTGATGCTGAAAAATGGGAACCCCACCAGCCCGATCAGCGTCGCGAAGGTGCGCCCGATCAGCAGCAGATGTTGAAGCGGAGTGCCGACCTCCATTCGCGCTTCCGACACGGGCGGCTGATACAGATAGCCCAGCGCGGCGTAGCGCACGCTTAGATAGACCACGCCCGCTATCAGAATCGCCAGATAGGTGCGTCCTTCCGCCTGAAAAATCTGTCGAACCTGCTCGCGCCAGTGGAGATCAGGCTGGGTCTGATAGCTGTGCGCGAGGTGCCACGCGGGCAGCAACAGGGGCAGCACGACTGCCATCTCCTTGCACAGCGCCGCCAGCAAAAAGCACAGTCCCACGCCCAACCATCGCCAGCGGCTCGCACTGGTGCTGATAATCAACGCGAGCAGGAGAAAGGTAGTGACCGTCAGGTCGTAGCGCGAGGCGATGAAGGCGACGCTTTCCGTCAGGGCGGGATGCAGCCCGTAGAGCAGCCCTGCGAGCGCGGTGACCCAGCCGTGCCGCCACAGCCGCCATGCCAGCACCATCACCAGCGCGGTGTTCAGCGCATGCAGCAGCCCATTCGCCACATGGAACGGCGCAGGGTTCGCCTTCCAGAGCCAGATTTGCACCAGCAAGGTGCTGAGCGCGAGCGGGCGAAAATAGTTCGGCGAGAAATCGAGCGGCTGGCGCACCGCCTCCAGCCAGCGGCGCGGGTCGTGATAGTCCGCCCTGCCGAACAGCACCTGCTCGTCGTCCCACACGAAGCCGAAGCCCACCGTCGGCACATAAATTAGCAGCACAAGCAGCGGCACCACCGCCCATACCGCCCACATCCAGCCCACGCCAGCCCCGCGAATGGCTCGATTGCGTGCCCCCATCAGTTCCTGGTGGCTATCATTCCCGCTCCATCTACCACATCCTGCTGGGAAGGAAGCAGGAAAATCTTCGCGAGTGGAGTATCTGTATGATGGGCAGATGCCGGGGTGCGAGCAGGAGTTTGTGGGCAGCACTTTGCGCGCGACACGGGTCGACTTTCCTGGCGCACGAGGGATAGAGGCTGTGCCGACGATAGACCATACGCGGGGTAATCCAATTGGCGGCTCTTATTACAGCCAGTAGACTGCATCCGCGAGGGCGAAAAAGCTCTGCAGCACCTTCGGGAAGCGATGAGATTGGCTCTGGAATCTTCAGAGGAGCCTTGCAGGCACGAGGGGCAGCTGATGGATGAGAGCGCAGGATGAACAGGGTTCCCAGTTTGCCGCGCCCAGTGCCAGAGTAAGGTATCCTCTTTTTAGGTGAGCGTGATGGGTTTACGCGGAGTGATACGCGGGCGCACGATTGAACTGGAGCAGGAACCGCCCCTGCCCGACGGCACACAGGTGGAAGTGGAACTGCGCACGCTCCTGCCTGACCCCCTCTGGGGACCGCTGGCAGACCAGTCCGAACTAATCGAAGCCCTACGCCAGATGATGCAGGAGCGCTCCATCCAGCTCTGCAGAACTCCCGATGAAACCTGCCATCCCTTGATACCGACATCCTATCTGGAGCCTTTGCGCAAACCGCCTGCCAATCCATATTGGGATAACCACTCTCCCACTGTTAGGGTACACTTCCTTATGAGGTGATAGGAATGACCCACATCGGAACCGTTCACGGCAACCGAATCGAACTGGAAGAACCGGTCAACCTGCCACAGGGCACGCGGGTGCGGGTGCTGATTCAGCCGCTGACGGCACCCGACAGCCACCGCCTGATTGGACTGTTTGCGGAAGACGCTGACCTGCTGGATTGCCTGATAGAAACCGTGATGCACGAACGCGAGACGCGCCCCCTGCGTGGAGACGATGGACAAAGCCTTACTTGATACCGATATGCTCTCGGAGGTACTCAAGGGACGCCATCCACAGGTGGTGGCGCAGGCACAGGTGTATCTGGCACAGCACAGGGTGCTGACGGTTTCGGTAGTGTCGGTGATGGAGGTGGTGAGTGGGCTGCAGCGAGTGGAACGCTGGGAACAGTTGGAGCGGTTTTTGCAGGCGTTGCAGGCGATGGAGGTGCTGATGCTGGATAAAGAGAGTGCGGTGCTGGCAGGGCGGATTGATGGGGATCTGTGTCGGGTAGGTCAGCGGATAGGGCGTGCGGATCCGATGGTAGCGGCTCTGGCGATAAGTTATGATCTGGTGCTGGTGTCGGGAAATGTGGAGCATTACGCGCGTATACAGGCGCTGGGTTATCCGTTGCGTGTAGTGAACTGGCGGGAGGAGGGATAGAAGCGGTGTTGACGATAGACCATACGCGAGGTAATCAGGCGAGCCTGAACTGGTTGCTGTATGATGGGCATGGCAACCTGGTGCGCACGATGGCGTCTACCTATGCGCTCTCCAGTTTTCAGTGGCGTGGGGTATGGGGTGAGGTGCAGGGTTCGCTGGGTACAGGCAGGGGCTATTGCACCAATCTGGGACACCCTGAGGATGAGACGGGCTTGGTCTATATGCGGGCGCGATATTACGAGCCTTTGACAGGTCGGTTTATCAGTGAAGACCCTTCACGGGATGGGGTGAACTGGTATCTCTATGCCGATGGGAATCCAGTGGGGAAGGTGGATGCGGAAGGAACCTCCTCGCAGCCAGACCTGTGGGAATTGACTAAACTTGGGAATAAATGGCGTATAGGTGCTTTAGTCTTTTATTTCCTGACCAAGCTTGCTAATCTGCATGGCTTGGATTGGGCAGGGTGGAAAGCGATCCAGCATGTTCTTGAGGGAATCGAAGCGTTAGTAGCATCGCTAGCAGGTCTTAGTAATATGATGAAGATTTATGAGGCATTTCGAAAAACCAGAGGTGATGTTGCAGCTACAGGTGTTCGGGCAATAATGATTGAGGGGGCCTTAGCTTCTTTGACTACTATCTACGCAGTGACGCAGCTCACCTTGGCTTATCTGGTGGTTGCCGATCCGACAGAACACGATCGCGCAGAAAGCCTTCCGTTTTATGGGTTGGGGTGGTGAAGGATATTTGCGAATGGTGGATATGCTGCTGTTACTGTACCAGCTTATGGATTACATGGTCCTGGCATTGGGAATAGCCTTAGTCTTGGGATCTATTCCTGAATTGATGGGGCGTCGTACGCGGTGCCGCTTGCTTTCACAGAAAGGCTATTACTTGTCTTGCCGAAATCTAATAGCGGATTTAATTCATCTTATTTTTGGTATATTTATTATATTAAGCTGGTTTACACTATTTAGATTATTCGATTTTGGTTTGAAAATATTTATTATAATATTTATTTTCACATTTATACAGTTGTTTTATTGGAAATATTCCACAGTATCTTTACTGATTGGTAAACGCGAAGAAATTGAAGAAACCGAGAGACCCTCCAAGGAAGTGAACAAGCAATGAGAGACTCTCTCTCTCCAAGAAAGTGAATCGGACATAATCACCCCACTATGAGCCAGAGAAAATCATTTGACACTGACCTGAGCAAAGCCGTTACCCCCTCAAGCAGGCATTCCGCAAGGGCAGGGATATAATCCATTCAGGTGAAACCGATGGACACAGCGCATATTCTGCAGGTTCTGCAGGCACTGACCCAGCTCAGCCCCACTGAGCGCCTGACAGTGATTGAGGAAGCCCTGCAGCAACTGCGATAGGAACTGACACAGGCGGCTCCGAGCGAGAGCGCCCTCCCGCAAGCCGCGCAAGCCCTGCGTGATACACGACCCCAAACTGACCGCTTTCACGAACCGGGACAGCGCGGCGTGGGATGGAACGGGGTGAAATCTGTTGACGCAGAGTAGTAGGCGGGCACTTGATTGAGATCGATGCCCCTTGATGTGCCGCCGTCGCTGCGTGGGGCGCGTCTGGATGATGCGGATGTGTTGATAGGGGCGACGACACGGGTGCTGGGGATTGGTGTGGCGACGGGGAATATGCGTCATTATTCTGGAGCAGGGTCTGCTGGTGCCGGCTGAGGGTCTGCCCTACTGGGCGCAACGCCTGCAGGAGGCGGGTGCTCACACAGAGCCAGTCCGCCCCTGCTGAACCCCTCTTCTTGATCACATGGTGTGAGGGAGAGGGTCAGGATGCTGGGTATACTTACTCGCGATGGAGTGGTTCCCTGAGATTCCCTATATGGCGACAGGGCTGGGTGGCGCGGGCATATTACTGGCAGGGCTGAACTACTATGCCATCAAGCGCCATCCTGACGGCACGGAGGCGATGCGCCGCTATGCGCAGGCGATTCACGACGGCGCGATGACCTTCCTGCGGCGCGAGTATAGAGCCATCGCCCTTTTCGCACTCGCGCTGACGGTGGTATTGACGGGGGCGTTTTATGCGCGTGCGCCGCTGGTGGGCGCCGCCTATCTGTTCGGGGCGGTCAGTTCGATGCTGGCGGGCTATATCGGTATGAAGGCGTCCACGCGCAGTGGGGTGCGCTCGGCGGAGGCGGCGCGGCTTGGCGGGATAGAGCGTGCGCTGGTGGTTGCGTTCACGGGCGGCTCGGTGATGGGGCTATCGGTCGCCGCGCTGGGGCTGTTTGGAATTGGACTGCTAATCCTGCTGGGTCAGTCGCTGGCGATGCCGATGCTGGTGCAGTACCTGACGGGCTATTCGATGGGCGCGTCGTCGGTCGCGCTGTTCGCGCGGGTGGGCGGCGGCATCTACACCAAAGCCGCCGATGTGGGCGCCGATCTGGTGGGCAAGGTGGAGGCGGGCATCCCTGAAGACGATCCGCGCAACCCCGCTGTGCTGGCGGACAATGTGGGTGATAATGTGGGCGACACCGCCGGGATGGGCGCGGACCTGTTCGAGAGCTATGTCGGCTCGGTGGTGGCGGCAGCGGTCATTGGCGCGGCGGTGGGCGCTGCCGAAGGCAGACCCCTGGCTTATCTGCTGTTGCCGCTCGCGCTGATTGCCTGCGGACTGCTGGCGTCGGTGATTGGCGTGCTGGCTATTCGCCTCTTTCGCGGGATGGAGCCGCAGTGGGCGCTGAACGGCGCGACCCTGCTGACGATGGCGCTGTTCGCGGCAGGCGCGGCATGGCTTGTGCAGGCGATGCTCGGCTCGCTGAAGCCGTACTGGGCGGTGCTGGCAGGGTTGCTCGCGGGACTATTTATCGGCGCGGTGAGCCAGTATTACACCAGTGGACCGCCCATCCGCCAGATTGCGCGCTCCTCGCGCTATGGGACGGCGACCAACATTCTGTCGGGCGTGGCGGTGGGCTATCTCAGCACCGTGCTGCCCCTGCTGGGGATTGCGGGCGCCATCTGGCTCGCCTATATTAGCAGCGGGCTGTACGGGATCGCGCTGGCAGGCGTCGGCATGCTGGCGACGATTGGCATCGTGATGAGCGCGGACAGCTACGGACCCATCGCCGATAATGCGGGCGGCATCGCGCAGGTGGCGGGCTTCGGCGAGTCGCTGCGCAGAATCACCGACCGTCTCGACGCCCTGGGCAACACGACGGCAGCGATTGGCAAGGGCTTCGCAATTGGCAGCGCCGCGCTCACCGCCCTCGCGCTGTTCGCCGCCTACCAGAGCCAGACGGGGCTGAAAGCCATCAGCCTGACCAATCCCCAGACGCTGATCGGGTTGCTGATCGGTGTCGCGTTGCCGAACCTGTTCGCCGCGCTCACGCTGAGGGCGGTCGCCCGCGCTTCGGACCAGATGGTGGCGGAAGTGCGTCGCCAGTTCCATGAGCTGGGTCTGCTGGAAGGGCGCGGCACACCAGACTATAACCGCTGTATCGATATTGTGACGGCGGCGGCTCTGCGCGAGATGGTGCTGCCGGGCACGATTGCCGTTGCCGCGCCGCTAACGGTTGGCTACCTGCTTGGTGCGGAGGCGCTGGGCGGCTTCCTGGCGGGCGCGCTCGCCACGGGCGTTGTCATCGGGCTGATGATGGCGAATGCAGGCGGCGCATGGGACAACGCCAAAAAGTGGATTGAGGAAGGGCACGAGGGCGGCAAGGGGAGTGAGGCGCACAAAGCCGCCGTCGTCGGCGATACGGTCGGCGACCCCTTCAAGGACACCACCGGTCCCAGCATGAATATCCTCATCAAGTTGATGAGCATCGTCGCGCTGGTGTTCGCGCCCTTGCTGAGCTGAGACAGGCTATTCCCAGTACGAGGTTTTACGCAGCTCGCCGAGCGTCATCGGCTTGATGTGCCCGTCGGTGAAGGCGGTGGTGGCGAACCGCTGGAAATGGCGGTGCCAGCAGTGCCCGTAGCTCATCGGGCGCAGGGGCGGCTCGCCCTGCCAGTATTGAGGGGGATAGACCATCGCATAGCCCAGCTGCTGATAGCCTGTGCAGGTGCTGCCCTGCCCGCTGGTCGCCAGCGTGATGCTCTCCACAAACAGCACAATCTCGGCTGGACGCGCCACTTTGCCGAGCGCGATCGGCTGGAACGGATATTCGGTCGGATTATAGACATCGATACCGGGCGAGAACAGCACCTGATGATAGCCCCACGCGGGGAAGCGACCGAACACATAGCCAAAGTAGGGATGGCTCAGCTCGCGGCAGTTGCTGGGCGGCTCGTCGGGGCACCAGAAGAGGTTGAACGCCTGCGTGTAGGGACGCAGCAGCCACGGCCAGAAGAAGTAGCCGTAATTATTCGGCTGGGTCTGACCGCCCTGCCCGATGTAGTAGGCGGGAAAGAACCGCTCGTCGTAATCCTGCAGATAGAGCTGGGCGGCGATGGCAATCTGGCGCAGATTGCTCATGCACTGGCTCTGGCGGGCTTTAGCGCGCGCCTGCGCCAGCACGGGGAACAGCACTGACGCCAGAATGGCGATAATTGCCATCACGACCAGCAGCTCAATCAGCGTGAAACCCCTGCGTGCCATGTGAACCTCGCTCTCTGTGGACCGCTGAAGCTGCGCTTCAGCACTCCAGAACTATCCAGAAACTCCCCTCTCCCACAGCGTGGGAGAGGGGCAGGGGGTGAGGGTTAGCACCCATTGCCGAAGTTGAACAGCACAGTCAGCAGGTCGGCGTCGTCCACGATACCGTCGCCGTTCAAATCCTGCGGCAGGTTGCTCCCCGATTGCCCGAAGGCGAACAGCACGCTCAGCAGGTCGGCATCGTCGGTGCAGCCGTTGCCGTCCACATCGCCCGCCACGCGATAGACCAGCTGAAGGATTGGACCGCGCCCGCCCGCATCGTTGCGCGAATAGAAGCGATAGAAGCGCGTGCCGCCCTGCTCTGCTGGATTCATCGTCGACACAAACGCAATCCCCAGCTCGCCCGTTGTGTTCACCGCCTGATGGAAGTAGGCTTCAAAATCGCTCCCTTCGGCGAGCAGATCGATGGGGATGGTGAAGGGCGCGTCGGTGCGATAGTTGAGCATGGAGCCTGTGCCGAAAATCTGGGTGCCGGGATAGGGGTTATCGGGCGCATTATAGTCCCATGTGGCTTCGTTCCAGTTTGTGTGGCTCAGATCGCGCGCCTCCAGCGGATATTGCTCGCCCTCCTCGCGCGTGTAGCCAGGCGGCTGGGTCTGGGTCACGACGATTCGGGCTTCTAACAGCTGATAGCGTACCCCGGACTGGAAGGGCGACAAACTCCATTTCGCCAGCGAGTAAGAGAAGTTCAGTCGGGGTCGGTCGCCTGTGGGGTCGACTGCGTTCGTGCCGTCGCCCCAGCAGCGCAAAATCGCTGTGAAGCCCGGATTGAAAGCGTTATCGTAGTACCATACATCGTCCGTCGGCTGCGCCTGATAGCTCTGTTGAGCGCACAGCAACGCCATCAGACCCATCAAACCCATCGCAACTGTCCAGCGCATCGCTATTTTCCTCCTCGATGGAGAGGATGGCATGCCCGCGCCTGAAAATGCTAACGCGGGAACGACATCCTTTTGCGGGGCGGCGACACGCCGATTTTCATGAGAGATTGGGCAGCGCGCATGGAATAACCCCACAAGAGGAACGAACGATGCGAGCGCTGGTGGTGGACGATGATCGGGTGGTTGCGCGCGGACTGGAGCGCCTCCTGCGACGGGAGGGCTACGAGGTGCGCATGGCTCATGATGGTGAGCAGGCGTGGCAGCTGTTCCAGCAGGAGCCAGTGCCACTGGTGCTGACCGACTGGCTGATGCCCCACATGGACGGCATCGAACTCTGTCGGCGGCTGCGCGCCCATGCCTGTGAGGGTTATGTGTACCTGATCATGCTCACAGGCAGTGGCGATGAGACGACCAAGCTCATGGCTTTAGAAGCGGGAGCGGATGACTTTCTCTACAAGCCTGTCAACAGCGCCGAGCTACGCGCCCGCCTCAGCGTCGCCCGCCGCATTCTGGAGATGGAGGAGCGGCTGCGTACGCAGAGCCAGCATCTGCAATCGCTCAACGAGGAGTTGAAAGCACGCGCCGAGGAGCTGGAGCATTCTCAGCGACTGCTCATCCATGCGAATCGCCGCTTCACCGAGCTGTTCGAGAACCTGCCCATCGCCTGCTTCACCTTCGACGCCGAAGGCACGCTCCACGAGTGGAACCAGGCAGCGGAGCAGCTGTTCGGCTATCCCAAGCAGCAGGTGCTGTTCCGTCCCGTCTATGAAACGGTGTTCCGTGAGGGAGCCACCGCCGATATGCGTTCGCTCGTCGAAGGCGTGTTAGCAGGCGAGACTGTGCGCGATAAGGAGCCTGTGGAGATCCCCACCGCGTCAGGTCAGATTCGCTCGGTGATGCGCAGTGCGTTCCCGCTGAGCAATCCGAATGGCGAGGTGGTCGGCGGCATCGTGGCGGTGGTCGATGCGTCGGATCGGGTGGAGTACGAGCGCCATCTGCAGCGGATGGCGCTTGCGGATGGGCTGACGGGCATTCCCAACCATCGCGCCTTTCAGGATTTTTTGCGTCAGCAGCTCGCCGAGGCGCAGCGCCACAACCGCCCACTCTCGCTCATTCTGCTGGATGTCGACCATTTCAAGCGGCTGAACGACACCTACGGTCATCTTGTGGGCGACGAGGTGCTGAAGCAGGTTGCCCGGATACTTGTTCAGACGGTGCGCCAGAGCGACTTTGTGGCGCGTTATGGCGGTGAGGAGTTTGCTGTGGTGCTGCCCAGCACCGATTTGACCAGCGCCCTCACTGTTGCGGAACGGTTGCGTGAAGCCATCGCCGCAGGCGCATGGGAGGCGCTGGGGTCGGAGTCGTGCCTCTGCGCTCCACAGGGACCCGTCACCGCCAGCTTCGGCGTCGCCAGCTATCAGCCGGGGATGGCAAGTCCGCAGGAGCTGATCGAGGCTGCTGACCAGGCGCTCTATCGCGCCAAAGCCAGCGGGCGCAACTGCGTGTGCGCCGCTGAGCCATCCGAAAGCAGGAAAATCGGCGCAGGCGTCGAATAGCAGACTATGGGTGCTGAAGCAGGGCTTCAGCACTCCATAGACAGGCTACTGGAGGGCACGATGGCTCAAATAAGGGCAGGGGCTAAAGCGCAGGTCAAGGTCGGGGTGCAAGCCAGCCCCGGACTGAAGCTGCTGGCGCGTATGCTCGAACTCAATGTCCAGCAGCTGGAGCAGTTGCTCGCCCAGGAGCTGGAGGAGAACCCCGCGCTGGAACCCACCGATGAGTCCCAGCCGTTCACCCCCGCATTC
Organism: Armatimonadota bacterium; assembly: GCA_037444405.1. Lineage (GTDB taxonomy): Bacteria > Armatimonadota > Fimbriimonadia > Fimbriimonadales > GBS-DC > HRBIN15. The sequence continues at coordinate 18,127 of JBBIML010000016.1, read as the reverse complement.
CAGCCTGTGATTATCTCCACCGATACCAGCGATCCCGATGAGGATGTCGAGAACAGCTGGTTTGAAGAAGAGGAGGCGAGCGAGGAGTGGCTGGCGGTGCCGCCGCTGGAGCTGAAGGAGCATGTGCGCGAGCAGCTGCTGCTGAACCTGCCATCTGAATTGCACCCGATTGCCGACTATCTGGTCGAGTCGCTGAACCCGCGTGGCTATCTTCAGGCTTCTGTGGAGGAGGTCGCGCTGCAGTTGAACTGCTCGCCTGAAGCGGTGATGCGGGTGTTAGCCGAGTTGCAGCGGTGCGACCCGCCGGGTGTGGGTGCGCGCGACCTGCGTGAGTGCATGCTGATCCAGCTCCGAGCATTGATGGGCAACCCGCAGGTGGATCAGGAGCTGGTGGAACTTACCTATCGGGTGGTCAAAGACGCCTGGCACGAGCTGACCAGTGCGCGCCTGTCGGCGGTCGCCCGCAAGCTGAAAACCGATGAAGCCACCATCCAGCGGGTGTTGCGGTTCATTCGCAATACGCTGTCGCCCTACCCCGGCGATGGGTTCGGAGAGAACCTGACGCTGTCCACCGAATCGCCCCCGATAGAACCCGATATTATTGTGCGCTACAGGAAGCCAGCAGGGCTGAGCGTGGAGCTGCGTGGACCGTCGCCCGAAACGATACGCCTGAGCCGCAGCTACGCTGAGCAGTACTTGGTGGCACGCCGGGCGGACAGTGGCGGCGAAAAATCTTTTGCTCTCTCGCGTGAGGAGCGCGAGCATATCTTCCAGTATGTCAGCCGCGCCCGAATCTTCCTGCAGGCGCTTCAGCAGCGGCAGCAGACGCTCAAGCGCATCATGGAGGTGCTGGTGCAGCGTCAGTTCCCGTTCCTTTTCACGGGCGACCCGCGCTTTTTGCAGCCGATGACCCGTGCGGAGCTGGCGGAGGCGACGGGTCTGCACCGCTCCACTGTCGGGCGCGCCGTGCGCAACAAATGGCTTCAGTTGCCCAGCGGCTCGCTTGTGCCCCTCGACGTGTTCTTTGACGCCTCCTATCGCGTCGCCATGCTCATCCATCAGATTATCGATGAGAACGAGTGCGGCGGTCGCAGCCTGACCGACGCTGAGATTGCCGACAAGCTTGCCGAGATGGGCATCCACATCGCCCGCCGCACGGTCAGCAAGTACCGCAATCGGCATCGAATCCTCCCCTCCCGCTGGCGCGAGCGCTCCCGCCTTATCGGGTAAAACAATAGCGGGAGGTGAGCTGTATGACGAAAACCCTGCAGCTGAAAGCGGAACCGCGCACGCTGACGGGCAAGAAGAGCCGGCGGCTGTTGCGTAACGGCATCGTGCCCGGCGCCATCTATGACAGCAAGGGGCAGTCGCAGCCGGTGCAGTTCAACGAGCGCGAGCTGCTCCATGTGCTGCACGAAGCGGGTACGACGCATCTGATCGAGGTGGAGCTGGATAGCAAGCGTATTGCCACCCTGCTACGTGAGGTGGATCGCGAGCCAATCACCGCCCGCATCCGCCATGTGAGCCTCTGGGCACTGCCGATGGACGAACCCATCGAGACCGAGGTGCCGATTGTGTTCGTGGGCGAATCGGACGCGATGCGCATGGGCGGCACACTGATCCACCCTATCGAGAAGCTCACTGTGCGCTGCCTGCCGAAGGACATTCCCGAAGCCATCACGGTCGATTTGAGCGCGCTCAAAGAGTTCGGCGATTCGATCCATGTGCGCGATCTGGTTTTGCCGCCGAATGTGCAGGTGCTGGACGATCCTGACGAGACGGTCGCGACGGTAGAGGCGCCGAAGGTGGCTGTCGAGGAGGAGGTGGCAGAGGAGATTGCAGCGGAGGCAGGCGCGCCTGTCGAAGGCGAATAGAGGCAGCTATGCACCGCTGGGATGTATCGCCCGAGGAGGCAATCGCGATCCAGCAGCAGTTGCGGGCGCGGGTTCTTTGCGAGGGTGAGCCGCCCGCGCCCGGCGCGATTGTGGTGGGGCTGGATGTGGGTTTTCGTGGTGAGCAGGCGCACGCCGCGGCGGTCGCCCTCCGCTATCCCGACATGATTCCGCTTGATCAGGCGGTCGCCGAGCTGCCTGTGTCGTTTCCCTACATTCCGGGGCTGCTGGCGTTTCGGGAGGCGCCTGCGCTGTTAGAAGCCATCGCCCGCCTGCGCTTTGCGCCCGACCTGCTGATGGTGGACGGACAGGGGATTGCCCACCCACGACGGATGGGCATCGCGACGCATCTTGGCGTCTATCTGGATAAGCCGGCGATTGGCTGTGCCAAGTCGCGCCTGTGGGGACGCTTTGAGCCGCCGCCCGATGAGCCGGGCGCGTGGACACCGCTGGTGGACAGAAAGGAGGTGATCGGCGCGGTCTTACGCACGCAGAAGGGTCAGGCGCCGCTGTTCGTGTCGGTCGGGCATCGCATCACGCTGGAGGGCGCCATTCGGACCGTGATGGCGTGTGTGCGTCAGCATCGTCTGCCGGAGCCGACGCGCCTGGCGCATCAGGTGGCGGGCGGCGCGCGCGTTGTGCCCGACCCTCATCAACCTTCCCTGCTGGAGTGATTGATCTGGAGCGGGACGCTCCAGCCACGCGAGTGAGTGATCTGGAGCGGGACGCTCCAGCCATGCGGAGCGTTTCTCAAATGATGGTGTTGCGCAGGGTGCCGATTCCTGTGATTTCGAGTTCGACGGTATCGCCTGGCAGGAGCCAGCGGTGGCTGCCTTCGGGGCGTTCGAGCAGGCAGCCTGTGCCGACGGTGCCGGAGCCGATCACATCGCCCATCTGCAGGCGGGTGTTGCGCGAGGCGTGGGCAATCAGTTCGGCGAAGGTCCAGTGCATCTCGGCGGCGTTGCCTTCGGAGAACAGCTCGCCGTTGATCCATGCGCGCATGGTCAGGTGCCAGCGGCTGCCGCGTTGTGGGTCGGGTTCGCGCCACGCTTCCAGCTCGTCGGGCGTGACGACCCAGGGTCCGAGCGAGGTGGCGAAGTCTTTGGCTTTGGCGGGTCCGAGCCCGATGCGGGTTTCGCGTCGCTGGATGTCGCGAGCGCTCCAGTCGTTCATGATGGTGAAGCCGGCGATGGCGGCTTCGGCTTCCTGCAGGCTCCAGTCGCCCCCTTCGCGCCCGATGATGACCGCCAGCTCCAGCTCGTAGTCGAGCTGTTCGGTGTCGGGCGGCTTGCGCACGGGTTGCTCGTGTCCGACGAGGCAGGCGGGGTTGGAGAAGTAGAAGGCGGGAATCTGATACCATTCGGGCGGCATCGGTTGCCCGCGTCGCTGGTGGGTGTTGCGCACATGGGTTTCGAAGGCGTAGAAGTCGCGGATGCTGGGCGGGACGAGGATGGGCGGCAGGTAGCGGGCGGGCTGGATGGGCTGCGCGGCGGCGAGCCGTTGCTCGCGTTCGGCGGGCGTGAGGCGCAGCCAGTCGTCGAAATCGCGGCAGCCCTCCAGCCGAAACCAGCCCGATTCACGCCACACGGCAAGGCACGGAGGTGAATCGGGCTGGGGGCAACAGGTGAGAAAGCGCATCGCTACTTCTCGATGCTGAGAATACGGTAGCGGAAGGTGCCTTTGGGCATCGTGACTTCGACTTCGTCGCCGACCTGATGCCCGATGAGGGCGCGGGCGAGTGGCGCCTGATAGGAGAGTTTGTGGTTTTCGGGGTCGGCTTCCATCGCGCCCACGATGCGGAACTGTTTGCGCGTGCCGCTTTCCACCTCCTCGATGGTGACCATGGAGCCGACGCCGACGCGATCGGTGGGGATGTCAGCTTCGCGCACGATAATCGCGTTTTGCAGCACATTGCGCAGCTCCATGATGCGGGCTTCGACATAGGCGAGCTCGCTTTTGAGGCTTTCCAGCTCGGTGTCTTCGGAGCTGAACTCGCCATGTTCTTTGTAGGCGCGGAACTCGTCCGCGATACGGGCACGTTCGACCGTCTGGAGGCGTTTCAATTCCGCTTCCAGCTGGCGATAGCCGCTCTCGGTCAGGTACACCTGATCGGGTTCAAATTCGAACATGTTGACCTCCCTGTTTGGATTGGTTGGCTCCCACAGTGGCTGTGGGGGACAGATTCCTATACTTGCTTTATTCCACAGGGGTTCCCCGTTGTGGAATATTTTCCTGCCGTGCGGGCAGGGCATTTGGGGTTCGTTTGTGAGGTGATCTGGTGGAGCGGAGCGGATTCGAACCGCCGACCTCTTGCATGCCATGCAAGCGCTCTCCCAGCTGAGCTACCGCCCCACCGTCGGATTATTATACCGCATCGTTGTCGCGTCGAAACCCTGTTCATTCCTTTCCTGCCCTGATGGCAGTTGCGCCCGTTGCTATTATACCCGAATGCGCCACCTGTTTTCGCCTATGGTGGCTCTTCCACTGGCTGGTTCAGGTTGATAAAGCTTTTACCGTCCGGGTCCAGGCGTTGCCATTCGGCGGGGGACAGGAGGCGCACTTTGAGCGCTGGCGTGCGCAGGATGTTCTGCAGGGAAGGTATCGGCTCGCCCTGTAAAAAGGGGAGCAGATTCTCATAAGCGTCCCGTCGGTAGAGGGCGTGTAATGGCTGAAGGCGTCCCCCGCATTCAGGCACGATGACCTCCGCGCTGACGTCGTGAAAGGTCTCAAACATCCAGCGAATCAGCGCGGGCTTCAGAAAGGGCATATCCACGGCGCAAAGAAACACCCACTCATGCGCTGCCTGTTTGAGCGCGGTGAGGATTCCGCTCAGCGGGTGCTGGGGCGTGAACTCGTCAAAAGCCAGGCGCACAGGGGGCGGCAGGGGCGGGAGCGGAGTTTCAACGCGGGCGACCACCAGCCGCTCGGCGCAAACCTCCTCCAGTGCATCCAATACATGGTAGAGCAGCGGCTGACCCCTGAACTCAAACAGGGCTTTGGGCTGCCCGAATCGGCGCGATTGACCGCCTGCAAGAACTGCGCCCGTCAGCTCCGTTGGGTTCATCGGGCGCTCACCTTCCAGATGGGGATGTCGCGCTTGAGCGCCTCCAGCAGGAACTGGCAGCCTGCGAAGGCTTCGGCGCGGTGCGGGGCATGCACGCCGATAATCACCGCAATCTCGCCCACGCGAATCGCGCCCAGTCGATGGCGGAAATAGACCCTGCTCAAGCCGAACTGTTCCCGCGCCTGCTGGATCAGCCGCTCGAGGAGCGCTTCTGCCATCGGCACATACGCCTCATACTCCAGATACTCGATCGGCACGCCATTTTCCAGGCGCCGCACCACGCCCAGAAACTCGACGCTCGCGCCCGAATGCTCGTCCATCACTTCCCGATGCCACTCTTCGGGCGATAACGGCTCGTAGGTGAGATACCGCATCGCTTAGCCTCCACTCACAGGGGGAATGAGCGCGACCTCATCACCCTCGTGCAGAACCGTGTCCGGCGCGGCGTACTCGCAGTTGACTGCCACCCGCACAGAGGGGAGCCATTCGCTCAGCGCAGGGAACTCGGTCAGCAGGCAATCCAGCAGCTGGCGCACAGTAGCCCCCTCAGGCAGGCTTACCGGACGGGACTCCGCGCCCAGAATCGGCTTGAGATGCGCAAACACCAGTAGCGAGATGGTCATAAGGCTCCCTCCATCGGCAGGATTGGAAAGACTTTGACGGGTGTGCCTGCGGGGTAATGGCTCTCGCCTGCAGGCAGGTAGAGGAAAGCGTTCGCTCTGGCAAGGCTGCCCAGCAGGGAGGAACCCTGTTCAGGGGTCGGCGTCGCCCAGAGAACGCCTTCCCCATCGACGGTGAGGCGGGCGGTCTGGAACTCGGCGCGCGACTCGTTCTTTTGCACGGGTGTGCCCAGCCGCGCCGTCCAGCATGGGGGCAGGGTCTGGGTCTCGCCCTCCAGCGCACGCAGGTAGGGACGCACAAAGAGCAGCAGCCCCACCACCGATGCCAGCGGGTTGCCAGGCAGACCGAAGATTGCCGTCCTGCCCCATCGCGCGAACAGCAGAGGTTTGCCGGGTTTCATCTTTACGCGCCAGAAGACGGTTTCCGCGCCGAGCTGCTGGAGCGCAGGCTTGACCCAATCGCGCCCGCCGACCGATGCGCCGCCCGTCAGCAGCACCACCTCCGCCTCGCGCACCGCCTCCTCCAGAGCATCCCGCGTCGGCTTCTCTTCGTCGGGCACGATACCCAGAAACCGAAACGGCACGCCCCATGCACTCAGCCACAGGCGCAACAGCACGCTGTTCGAATCGCGGATGGCGTCGGGCTTGAGCGGCGCGTCGTAAGGCAGCAGCTCGCTCCCGGTGGTGATGAGCGCCACGCGCGGGCGACGATACACCTTGAGCGGGGTCAGCCCCAGCGCGGCGAGCAGCCCCATGTGGGTCATCTGCAGGCGTGTACCTGCTTCAAGCAACGGCTCGCCCGCTTTGACATCCAGCCCTTTCGGGCGGATATGCATGCCATAACGCACGGGCGTATCCACCACAAGCATCCCGTCGCGAATCTGCGCCTGCTCCAGCGGGAGTACGGTGTCGGCGCCTTCGGGAATGGGCGCGCCCGTGTGAATCTGCACCGCCTCGCCTGAGCGCAGGGGGTACGGATAACTGCCTCCCGCCGCCGACTCGCCCACAATCCGCAGGCGTAGGGGCGCGTCGGGGGTTGCCGCAAGCGTATCGTGCGAGCGCAGGGCGTAGCCATCCATCGCCGAGTTATCAAACGGCGGCAGGTCGTGCGGCGCAATAAGGGTTTCAGCCAGCACGCGCCCCAGACTCGCCATCAAATCCACCGCCTCGATGCCAAGCGGTTCCGCCTGCTCTAAAACCTTCGCCTGCGCCTCTTCCACGCTAATCATCGCTTGCCCCCTACAACAGGGTGAATATCAGTTTACCACTGGCGACCATCAACACGAGCGCCAGTGCGCGATTGAGCCGTAAAGGCGTCCACTGCCGTGCGCCGAGATAGCTGCCGATGAGTCCGCCTGCAATCGCCGCGCCCATCGGGAGCCAGAGCGAGCCAACGGTCAGCGTGCCGAGTGTCGCTCGCGCCAGCAATCCTGCCAGCGAGTTGAACAACACGAATGACGCGGCAACGCCCGCCGTGTCGTGCGGAGTCGCCCAGCGCATCAGCACCAGCAGCGGACTCAAAAAGATGCCGCCGCCAATCCCCACGATTCCCGACATCAGCCCAATCCCGAAGCCAATCGCGCCTGCGAACGGCTTCGGCAGGGGACGGAGCGCGACCGAATCGGGATTCCACCCTCCTATCAGCAGGCGCACCGCCGCCATCACCAGCCCTATCAGCAACAGCAGATGAAACAGCCAGAGCGGAACTTTCAGCATCCCGCCCAGAAAGGCGGCAGGGATGGAGGTGATCAGGAAAGCAGCCGCCAGAGGGGTGGGGAAGTGCCCCGCTCGCGCGAACTGCACGAGCGCCAGCCCAGCCACCAGCGTGTTGAGCATCAGCGCGGTGCTGGACGCCTCCTGTTGGGGAATCACAGGCATCAGCAGCGCGATCAGCGCCAGATAGCCCGTTGCGCCCCCGTGCCCCACAGAAGCATAGAGCAGGGCAATCATAAAGAAGCCGAGAACGAGCAGCGGCTCACTCATGGGCGTCACCCTCCTGCACGGGCGCGCTTCCTGCGCCCTGATGCTCCCCACCACACGGTTGCCCCCGAATCATCTCCAGCGCGTGGGGGAGCAGCGCCGTCAGCGCGTGCAGATGCTCCTGCACCGCGCGAGGGCTACCGGGCAGGTTGAGAATCAGCGTGCGATGGCGGACGCCTGCCGTCGCACGCGAAAGGTACGCCAGCGGGTTAGTCAGCCCCGTGCGCGCACGCAGGTACTCGGTGAGCGCGCTCAGCTCGCGGTCTATCACGGCGCGCGTTGCTTCAGGGGTCTGGTCGCGTGGGCTGAAACCGGTGCCCCCTGTTGTGAGAATCAAATCGGGATTCAGCGTATCGGTCAGGCGAATCAGCTCGGCTTTTATCTGCTCTGGTTCGTCGGGCAGAACGGTGTATGCGACCACCTCTGCGCCATGCTGCTGGAGCCACTGCCGGATCAGAGCGCCGCTCTCGTCGGGGTAGACGCCGTGACTGGCGCGGTCGCTGAGGGTCAACACAGCAGCGCGGATGCCTGTTAATCGCCGCGACTCCGCAGATTCTCCAGCCCCCCTCAACCCCCCCGCAGGCGGGGGGACTTTGACCGATGGGGCGCTGCGCTCCCAGCGCCCCGACTTGCCTCCTGATTTGTATATCAGGCGCACGGAGAACTCCATCGCGGGGTCGTGCGATTTCGCCCAATCGTAGAGCGTGAGCGCGGCGATGGTCGCTGCTGTGAGTGCCTCCATCTCCACGCCTGTGCGGTCGTGCGTGCGCGCCTGCGCCCGAATCACTATCTGATCCCCTTCCAGCGTGAGGCTGACCTGCACGCTATCGAGGCGGATGGGGTGGCACATCGGCAGCAGTTCGGGGGTGCGCTTGGCAGCGAGGATGCCTGCAATCTGGGCAGCGTTGCGCGCCTCGCCTTTGGGCAGTGCGCCCGCCCAGAGCGCGTGCAACACCTGCGGGTCGCCCTGCAGAACCGCTTCGGCGACCGCCTCGCGCACGCTTTCCGCTTTCTCGCCCACATCCACCATGCGTGCCTCGCTCATGGCTTAGCCTCCGATTGCCCGTAGCGTGCGGAAGGCGGGGTGGGACATCAGCGCGAGGAACTGGTGTCCCTGCGGCTTGCGGCTGAGCGCGTGATGTACCGCCTCCAGGATGGCAGCCTCACGATGAGCGGGCGATTGTCGCAAAGCGGGCTTCAAATCCACGCGCACGCCGTGCCCCAGACAGGGATAGAGATAGCCGTCGGCGCTGAGGCGCATGCGGTTGCACCGATGGCAGAAGTTCGCCGTGCATGCGCCGATGAAGCCGAGCGTGCCCTGCGCACCTGGCAGGCGATAGACCTCCGCAGGACCGCCGCCCACCCCCTCGCCATGCATCACAGGCATCAGCTCGCCCAGCTGGGCGCATCGTGCCTTCGCCTCGCCGATTGGCAACATGTGCCCCGCCCTATAAAACGCCAGATTACCAATCGGCATCAGCTCAATAAACCGCACATGCAGGGGATATTGCAAGGTGAGCTGGGCGAAGTCCAGAATCTCGTCGTCGTTGACGCCTTTCATCAGCACGCAGTTAATCTTCACGGGGTTCAACCCGACGGCGAGCGCAGTCTGGATGCCCTCCCAGACCGCTTCCCAGCGTCCAGCAGGCGAAATCGTGTGGAATTTCTGCGGTTGCAAGGTGTCCAGCGAGATGTTGACCCGTTTCAACCCGTTGCGTTTGAGTGCGTCGGCATAGCGGGGCAGCAGGATGGCGTTTGTGCTGAGCGACAGGTCGGTGATGCCCTCAATCTGCGCCAGCATGCCGACCAGTTCGGGCACATTTGGGCGCACCAGCGGCTCGCCTCCAGTGATGCGCACGCGCCGCAGCCCGTGGGGCGCCAGCGCACGCACGACGGTGGCAATCTCCTCGAAGCTCAGCAGATACTCGCGCGGCTCGTAGCCCCTGTCTTCAGGCGCGACGCAGTAGACACAGCGCATATTACAGCGCTCTGTTACCGAGACCCGCAGGTACTCAATAACGCGCCCGAACCGATCCTGAAGTGGCATGGTGCATGCCCTCGCTCTCTGTCTGTTCTGCTGCGACACCGAAACTCCTGCATGCGCTTCCATTTGAATCCCATTAGACTTTTTCAGTTCAGTGGATATAATACCCCACAGCGTTCTGGAAAGTCAAGGGGGGGTGGGAGGGTGTTCGAGAAATTGCTGTTATACAGGGCAGGCGAACCCGTTCCTGGTGTCGTATATTTCAGTTCAATTGTCAGTATCGAGCCTTCGTGGACAGCGTAGATGTCAATAAAAACACGGTTCCTGCGATTACTGAGCGGGATGGGCATGCCGCAGCGCACCCGAACATCGGGCAGCTGTCGCTCGATTTTGCAGGCGAGGGCATGCTGGAAATCGGCTTCTGAGTGAAAAATGGGTCGCTTGTGCGCCAGCGTCGACAGGATTTGACCGAGCTCGTGCGTAGGCTTTACCTCCTACAAGGTGTGCCAGATGACTCCACAAAACAAGTAAGAAACCCTCTCTTTCACCTGACTCTCCCGATCCGTACCCGCCAGACCTCGGGACCTTGCTCCAGATACTCCCAGGTGAACTGCCCTTGACGCTCGTAGTGGAACTCGTAATAAAGGGGCTTGGGGTCATGGTCGTTGACCAAGATAAAACTTTCGCCAGGTTTCAGCGCTTCAAAGGTCTGGAAGATGAGCGGGTGGCGCTCGCGAGGAAGAATGTTGCGGACATCCAATACTTTCTCGTCTTCATGGGCGTCGGCGCGTGACCCGCTTGCGTGCGACAAAAACTCGGCTTCCAGTTCGTGGACGAGCTGATGGTAACGCTCGTGGACGCCTTCACCTAATTGTTCCTGTTCGTGGCGTTCAAAGCGCTCCACCAACTTCACATCATCGGCATCCGTCAAGACTTGTTGCGCCATCTGAAAGAGCACATTATCCTCCTTCCAGATGTGTTGGCGCAACAAAGCAATGTAGTTACGGGCAGCATCCACAAACTGCTGGCGCTTTGTTGCATCCGAAAGGTCGCTTAAGGCTTGGCGCATCTGCTGCTGCAAGGCTTGCCCTTCTTCATGTTCGTGCAGCATCACGCCGATGGGACCACCTTCGCGGGGGATGCCCCTCGCTTCTAATTCGGGGAAAAACGCTTCTTCCTCTTTGGCGTGATGGCATTCGTCAGCAAACACACGGAAGAAATCCAGCAATGCTGTCACCTTGTCCGTCGGAACGGACTCGCCCCGCGCAAGGTGGTCAGCGATGGTTTCCAGCCCCGCCAAGCCATGCTCAATGACGCGGTGCTCATGCATCAACATTTCCACCGATTTCATCGTAGCGCGCCTCCTTAGCCGTCATCATAGGGATTAGCCCCTCTCCCCTATCATCACCACCACTATACCCGATGGATAACAAAAAAGTCAAGGTAGCGGGGTGGGTGTTCGAAAACAGGGCGCGGTCGCTGCGCCCGTACGCGTCAAGTAGGGGTGCGGGAACCGCGCCCTGCTACCCGCGTCAAGTACGGGCGCGGGAACCGCGCCCGTACCCGCGCCCTGCTCAAGCGGCTCGCAAGAGATGATTTCCTGAACACCCTCCCCACCCCTTGACTTTTTTGTCATCCATTGGGTATAGTAGAGTTGGTTGGTCAAGAAGACCCACTGTATCATGGAGAGATGAGGTGCAGGAAGTCATGGAAGGAGGCAGAAGCATTTTGCGGAGGGAGTGAGATGGAGGCAAGGAAACAGTCGGCGAGCGCGGCGGTTGAGCCGCAGGACGCACTGGAGCAGTGGCTGACCGAACAGACAAGCCCGCTGCAACCCGGTGAAACCCTCGAACTGCTCTGTGATTTTCCCGACGCCGATGTGCGCGCTCACAACTGGTGTCAGAGCCGTCATTTCAAGCTGTTGAGCGCGGAGCGTCAGGGTGAGCAGTGGCGTTTGCGCATTCAGCGGGTGAAAGGTCATACGGCTCCTGTGCGGTTAGTAAGTCGGCGTGAGGCGTTGATGCGGATGGCGCAGGCGCTGTTTGCAGGGCTGATGCTGGCGTTTCTTTCCCGTAGGCACGGCGACGCCCAGCAATCTGTGGAGGGGAACATCAAACTGCCTGAGCTGCCGCCACCGCAACCGAACGAGGATGTGCTGATCCGGATGATGCGCGATTTGCAACGCGCGCTCCAGAAGCCGATACACGAGCGTCGCTGGGTGATGGTGATTGACCTGCGCAAGTGCGTCGGGTGCCACGCCTGCACGATTGCCTGCATCGCCGAGAACAAGCTGCCACCCGGTGTGGTCTATCGCCCCGTGATTGAGGAGGAAATCGGCGAATATCCCCATGTAACGCGCCGTTTTCTGCCGCGCCCATGTCTACACTGTGATAACCCGCCCTGCGTGCCCGTTTGCCCTGTACATGCCACCTGGAAACGCCCCGACGGTATCGTGGTGATTGATTATGAGGCGTGCATTGGGTGTCGCTACTGCATCACCGCGTGCCCTTACGCGGCGCGTTCGTTCGATTTCGGAGAGCATCATAGCGACGGCACGCCTCATCTTGCCGAGTACGACACTGTGCCCAGTCCTGAATATGGACGCTTCTGGGAGCGCAAGGGCACGCGCTCGCCTGTGGGCAACGCGCGCAAATGCCATTTCTGCCTGCACCGCATCGAGAAAGGGCTGCTGCCCCAGTGCGTGACCTCGTGCATCGGGCGTGCGACCTTCTTCGGCGATGCGAACGACCCGCAGAGCCTCGTCGCCGAGCTGATTGCCAAGCCGAACATCATGCGGCTCAAGGAGGATTTGGGCACGGAACCGCGCGTTTACTATCTGGTTTAGCCTGACGGATGGAGGTGGCAAAATGGCATACAGTGTGGCTTTAAGGATATCTGGTCGGACGCGCGCCCTTTATTATGGGACGCTGGCGGCGCTCTCGTTGATCGGGCTGATAGCGATAGGCGTGCGACTGGTGGAGGGGATGCGCGTCACGGCGTTGAGCAGCCCGATGGCGTGGGGCATGTGGGTTGCGTTTTACATCTACTTTATCGGGCTGTCGGCAGGCTCGTTCCTGCTCTCCACGCTGATTTATGTGTTCGGCATGCATCAGTACGAGAAGGTGGGGCGGATGGCGCTGCTATCGGCGCTGTTCGCGCTGGTCGCTGGCATGATTTTTGTGTGGATTGACCTGGGACATCCGTGGCGCTTCTGGAAGGTGTTCACACGCTGGAACTACACTTCTGTGCTGGCGTGGGAGGTGCTGGCGTATTTGTTCTATATTGTGACGCTGGCGATCGAACTGTGGGCGCTGATGCGGTGCGATCTGGCGGACCTGGCTCGGCGCACCAAGGGCTGGCGCCAGCGCGTCTACCAGCTGCTCACCTTCGGGTTCCGATGCCCGACTTCCGAAAGCGAGTATCAGCGCTGCCACACCCAGAGCCTGCGCCTTGTGAAGGCGCTGGGCATTATCGGCATCCCTGTCGCGATTATGGTGCATGGCGGCACGGGCGCAATCTTCGCGGTGGTGCTGGCGAAGCCTTACTGGTACACGGGGCTGTTCCCGATTATCTTTCTGGTGTCGGCGCTGGCAAGCGGCGCGGCGCTGATGACCTTCCTGTACGCCTTCTTCGGGCGCAAGGATGAGGAGCATTTTGCCATCACGCGCGGCATGGCGAACCTGATGGTGCTGTTCATCAGCCTGGACCTGTTGCTGTTAGCCTCCGAGTTTCTGGTGGGGCTGTACGGCAAAATCCCTGAGCATATCAAGGTCTATCATGCCATCATGTTCGGTCCGTTCCCGTACACCTTCTGGATTGGGCAGTTGCTGGTGGGGGCGATTATCCCGATTCTGCTGGCGACTCTGCCCCGTACGCGCAACAGTGTGTTCTGGCTGGGAGTGGGCGGCTTGAGCGCGGTGATTGGCATCGTGGCGGTGCGTCTCAATCTGGTTATCCCCGCCTATGTGGTGCCGATGCTGGAAGGGCTGGAACACATCATTAATCAGCCCCGCTGGGCGTATCACTATTTCCCCAGCCTCTGGGAGTGGGCGAGCAGCATCGGCGCGATTGCGCTGGTCGTGCTGATGTTCAGCCTCGTCTTTCAGTTCCTTCCGATGTTCCACGAGTTCCCTGAACGGCTTGAGAAGGCAGAAGGAGGTGTTTCGCATGGCTAAACGGAACGCATGGCAGGCGGTCAAGCGCTGGTTCCAGCGAGAACACAAAAACGGCGACCCGGAAGTTGCGCTGGATCGGCGTCAGTTTCTGAAGGCGGGGCTGCTTGCAGGCGGCGCCGCGTTGCTGGGCAGCTGTTCTTACAGACGGATGGAAGAGCAACTGCAGGTGTCGGGCGACTACCCATATGCTCACCCGGAGAATATTATCTATTCGGTCTGCCTACAGTGCAACACGGGTTGCGGTCTGAAGGTCAAGGTTCAGGATGGCGTCGCAGTGAAGCTGGATGGCAATCCGCTCGCCCCGCAGACGCTTTGGCCCCACCTGCCCTACGAGTCGTCGCCCACGATGCTCGCGGCGATAGATGGCGCGCTCTGCCCCAAAGGGCAGGCAGGACTGCAGACGGTTTATGACCCTTACCGCCTGCGCAAGGTGCTGAAGCGTGCTGGCAAGCGCGGCGAGAACAGGTGGATTACTATCCCCTTCGAGCAGGCGATTCAGGAGATTGTGGAAGGGGGCACACTCTTCAAGCATGTGCCCGGTGAAGAGAACCGCCATGTGCCCGGACTGCGCGAGCTATGGGCGCTGCGCGACCCCAAAGTCGCCAAGTCGATGGCGGATGATGTCGCCGCGCTCAAGAAGGTCATCAAGGAGGTGCGCAAGGGCAAGAAGCCTGAAAGCGCGATTCAGGAGGCGATTCGCGCCTTCCAGCAGAAGTATCGCGACCATCTCGACGCGCTGATTGACCCCAACCACCCCGATCTGGGACCCAAAAATAACCAGCTCGTATTCAACTGGGGGCGCGTGAAGGGCGGACGCGAACACCTCATCCGCCGTTTCGTGCAGGACGCCTTCGGCTCCGTGAACGCGCACGGGCACACCACTGTCTGTCAGGGGAGCCTTTACTTCACAGGCAAGGCGATGAGCGAGCAGTGGGACTACGACCCCAAAGCGCACGAAGTCAAGTGGACCGGTGGGGAGAAATTCTACTGGCAGGCGGACACGGGCAACGCCGAGTTCATCCTGTTTGTGGGCGCGTCGCCGTTTGAAGCCAACTACGGGCCGCCCGGGCGCTCCGTGAGGCTGGCGCAGAACATCGCGGAGGGACGCCTGCGCATCGCGGTGGCGGATCCGCGCCTCTCCAAAACTGCTGCGAAGGCGTGGAAGTGGCTCCCTATCCAGCCGGGCACCGAGGGCGCACTTGCGCTGGCGATGATCCGCTGGATTATCGAGAACAAGCGCTACGATGCCCGCTACCTGGCGAACGCGAATAAAGCCGCCGCCAGCGCCGATGGCGAACCCACATGGAGCAACGCCACATGGCTGGTGGTGATCGATGAACAGGGTCAGCCGGGCAAGTTCCTGCGGGCGCACGAGATTGGTGTCGCGCCCATCCAGAAACGCCGCGACGAGAAGGGCAACGAGTACGACTATGAACTCTTCGTCGTGCTGAAAGACGGGAAACCCGTTGCCGTAGACCCGAATGATGAGAAAACCCCTGTGGAGGGCGATCTCTTTGTCGACACCACTCTGCGCACCACTGATGGCAAAGTTGTTCGGGTCAAGTCCGCGCTGCAGCTGCTCTATGAGTCGTCGGCGGAACACACGATTGAAGAGTGGGCGCAGATTTGCGGGCTGAACCCTGACGATATTGTCGCGGTGGCGCGGGAGTTCACCTCGCACGGCAAGCGCGCCGTTGCGGACATCCATCGCGGTGTGAGCCAGCACGCCAACGGCTTCTATAACTGCTTCGCCTTCAACGCGCTGAACCTGTTGATTGGCAACTACGACTGGCAGGGCGGCTTCATTAAAAAGACTGAGTGGAACATCACGGGCGATAAGGGCGGCAAACCCATCGAGGGTAAGCCGTTCGTGTTCAAGGAACTCCATCCGGGCAAACTCACCGCGTTCGGCATCAGCATCATCCGACACGATGTGAAATACGAGGAGACGACGCTCTTCACAGGCTACCCCGCGAAGCGACCTTTCTATCCGCTCTCCAGCGACATCTACCAGGAAGTTATCCCCAGCGCGGGTGACCAGTACCCCTACCCGGTGAAGTGCCTGATGCTCTACATGGGCACGCCTGCCTATGCGTTGCCGGGCGGTCATGCGCTCATCCCTATCCTGATGGACACCGAGAAGCTCCCGCTGTTTATCTCCATCGACATCACGGTGGGCGAGACCTCGCTCTACGCCGACTATATCTTCCCCGACTTGAGCTATCTGGAGCGGTGGGAGTTCCACGGAAGCCACCCGAACTTCGCGCACAAGATACAGCCCATCCGCCAGCCTGCGATTGCGCCGATTCCCGAAACGGTCACAGTGTTCGGGCAGAAGATGCCCATCTCACTGGAGGCAGTGCTGCTGGCGATTGCCGAGAAACTGGGGTTGCCCGGTTTCGGCAAGGACGGCTTCGCGCCCGGAATGGACTTCACGCACCCCGACCATTTCTACCTGAAGATGGTGGCGAATGTGGCGGCGGGCGATAAACCGGGGCAGGAAGTGCCGGACGCCGACGACAAAGAGGTGGAGTTGTTCCTCAAAGCGCGACGCCACCTGCCCAAAAGCGTGTTTGACCCCGACCGCTGGAAAAACGCTTGCGGGGAGGCGTGGTGGCGCAAGGTCATCTATGTGCTGAACCGCGGCGGGCGTTTTGAAGGCTACGAAGACGCCTACCTGCCCGACGGCACGGTCAAAAACCGCTACGGGAAGCTCGTCAACCTCTATAGCGAGAAGGTCGCCACCACCCGCAGCGCGATGACGGGCAAGCCTTTCAGCGGCATCCCGCGCTTCTTCCCGCCCTATACCGATTGTATGGGCAACCCGATTAACGACGAGGGCTACGACCTGACCCTGATCACCCATCGCGAAATCACGATGACCAAGTCGCGCACGATCAGCAACTACTGGCTGACCAGCATCCTGCCCGAAAATGCTCTGCTGATTAATCGGCGCGACGCTGAACGGCTGGGTCTGCGCGACGGCGACCATGTGCGGGTGCGCTCGGCGTCCAATCCCGATGGCGAGTGGGATCTGGGCAACGGGCGACGCCTGCCGCTGGTTCTTCCTGTCAAAATCATCGAGGGTATCCGACCTGGCACGGTGACTTTCGCCCTGGGGTTCGGGCACTGGGCGTATGGAGCGCAGGAGATTCTTATCGACGGCGAACGAATCCCTGCAGACCCGCGACGCGCCAGAGGTTCGCACCTCAACGCCGCCATGCGTACCGATCCGGTGCTGAAAAACAGCGCGCTGAGCGACCCGGTGGGCGCCAGTGTGGTCTTCTACGAAAGCCGAGTCAGGCTGGAAAAGGTCTAACCCCGTCGGGGCAGCATGCCCCAGCGGGGTTTTTTACACTCGCGCAACACAGGAGGGATACAGGGATGAAACAGCTCATGCTGATGGGAATTGTAGCCGCCTCGCTGATGGCGAGCAGCGGGGCACAGCAGGGAAGTGGTAAGCTTTCCGGCTATGCGTTCGGCGATTACTACCTCGTTTCTCGACACCATAACCCTTCCATCGAGGGGTTGAGCGGACTCTGGTTCCGCCGCGTCTACTTCACCTACGACCAGAAGCCAACCGACCGAACCGCCATTCGCTTCCGCATCGAGATGAACAGCCCTGGCGACTTCAAAATCGCCGACTCGCTGAAGCCGTTTGTCAAGGACGCCTATGTGCAGTACACGGTGGGGCGCATCAACTATCTGCTGGGGCTGTTCCCGACGCCCACCTGGGAGAGCGTGGAACAGCTGCTGGGCTACCGCCATATCGAGAAGACGCCTCTTGACTTATGGCGCATGGGCAACTCGCGCGACAGCGGCGTGGGACTGAAAACCCAGTTCGGGAAAACGCAACTCTACTTTATGGTGGGCAACGGCAGTCATACCCGCTCCGAGACCAATCGCGGCAAAGCGGTCTATCTCTCGCTCCAACACCCGCTTAATGAGCAGTGGACGCTGGAGCTTTATGGCGACCTGTATGATCAGCCTGCCGATAGCGACTGGCGCACCGTGCAGGGGCTGCTGGTCTACCGCACCGAGCGCACCAAACTGGGATTCCAGTATGCCCATCAGGATCGCCAGAACCAGCAGGACCTGGCGGTCTTTTCGGTCTACGCGGAGACCCAAGTTGCCGAGCGCACCCGACTGTTTGCTCGCGCCGACTGGGTGAACAATCCTGTGCCCGACGCCGATAAGATTGGCTACTTCGTGCTATCGCCTGACGCACGGCCCAGCTTTTATAACTTTGGCGTCATCTACGAGCTGGAGAAAGACCTCTATCTCGTGCCGAATGTGGAATGGGTTACCTACGCAAACCCACCCGGCGGTGGCGCGAAGCCGAAAGACGCGCTCTTCTGGCGGATGACCTTCTTCTATGTGTGGCGTTGATGTCTGTGCAGGCGGGGTATGCA
>JBBIML010000015.1:0-103549 GCA_037444405.1 Armatimonadota bacterium | reverse complement strand
CAGGTTTTTATCGTAGCCGAATATCCAGTCGGGGTCGGGCACGCGCGGCGCGCTATTCTGCGCCTGCGTGCAGCCCGTCAGCACCATCAGCGCCCATAAGCCCACAAGCGAGAGCAACGGTTTGGGTTTCATCATATCCACTGGTTTCTGGAAAACTCCGTCGAATCCTGCTAACGCACGCTTATGATACCCATATTTACCCTTCTGCGCCACCATGCTTGCTACGGCGTGGTCGAATCTGGACGATTGCAACTGTCTCTCGGGTGTCATCTACCATGACAGCTTCTCCCGTTCGGTTGAGCTGTCGGAGATAGACTTTCAATTCTCTATTCATGTAGTCATGGCTTAAGCGGTTGAGCGATTCCACATCGTCAGTAGCGGTAACTTTATGGCAGAGGATAACATCGCACTGGCTAAGTATCTCGCGGTCGATGGCGCCTGGCTGTTGGGAGGCTATGATTAAGGATAGGCCAGGCTGTCGTCCCTCTTTGACCCATTGAATGAGTGGCTCTTTCGCGAGCGCTGCTCTGCCAGCAGGTACAAACTCCTGCGCCTCGTCGATAGCCAGCCACACTTTGGGGGTCTTCGTCGATAGACCTAACTCTTCACGCAGGCGTGCATCGCGTCGCCGTCGGAACAGGTCGCGCACCAGCACTGCCAGCACCAGGTTGCGTAAGCCAAAGCGGCTAACTTCTAACACACCCAGGTCAACTACATTGACCGTCTGCAAGCTGAAAACTTCGCTAAGTTCATAGTAGCGACTCGAAAAGATGTCCCATTCGTTTGCCGCTGTTTCCAAACGCAAGATAAGCGCCTGCACACTGGTTTCCTTCACCTGAGGGTCTTTCTGAAGGCGGTCGATGATGTCAGGCACGAAGAAATGGACGCCGCTTTGCTGGCGGCATCGCTGGACCGCTCGGTAAAGCGCGATGCCCATCGGCTGAGTGATTTCTAATCCGAACAGATCGAGCCATCCGTCAGGTGGTACATCACCAGGATTGATGCGCAGCGACGCAATCTGCACACCTCGTCTCTCAAGAGCATTGATGACATCTACCCCATAGCGGGTCTGTGGGTCACCAGGCACTAACAGGCGCACAGGGATCCCTTTCGCGCTCAGCCCCCATTCCCAGAGCGCGCTTTCTTGTTCATGATTGGGGAGAATCATTGTATGGAAATTGCGCATAGGATCAGCAACTATTACCAGCACATCCTCCCGCTGGATTAGTTCCTCTAAAAACACGCCAACGGTGTAGGATTTACCGCTCCCCCGTTTGCCGCAGATTAGCACTGCGCGGGAGCGCATGTCATCCAGGTAGACCTGTTCCCCTTCGCTGGTGCGTCCAAGAAAGATCATAAAAGCACCTCATAACGATTATCCCGTACTTATACGGATGAGAGGCACGATACTTTCTTCAAAGGACAAGCCGCCGTGCACGCCCCATTCGGTGGTTCGCAAATCGCGCCTGAGGTAGGGATACTCCAGCAGGGCAAATCCTTTGCCTTCAAACTCAACGGTCAGAGTATGCTGGTCGTGTCGTGGGTTGGTGTAGTGGCGTGGATGGTCTGCACCGCTGAACTCGTAGGGCTGTAGGGTATGTTCATGCGCCCACAAGATGCCGTGATCGCTTACCAGATGCAGTTGAGCAGATACTCCTTTGCACTCTAGAAGATTTATCAACCGCTCGAAATCATTAAGGATATCGCCTACGATGGCTGCCACATTGGGTGCCTCACGCTGACGATGAGCAACACCATCCAGCCCCGTCCGAACAATCTGGACAAAGGCACCGTGCCATTCCATATCTTCTAGCGCTTGAAGCACATCATCAAAAGACTTGACCTTATATACGCGGTTGCCAAATGCTCTTCCGATCTGATTGGTAAGTGGATCTTCGGATCGTTCCCAATAGGTGAAGCCTGCGATGTTCTGGAAACCTGAATCGAATAGCCGCTGAGCTAGTGGGGGATTGCCAACGAGGCGTGTCATTCCCTGCTCTGTGATTGTAACTCCATCCACCAGTACAGGCGTCGTGTAATCCAACCACCGAGGTGCATACCGCTTAATGTCGCTATATGATAGTCCATCTATTAACATCAGTACAATCGCTTCCCTTTCTGCATGCTGGGTAATTATATCTGCTATCCGCGATTGACACAGCAGATGATTTTTGATCCAGTCGTAGCGCTTAAGCAAAACGCGATTCATCTCGGTGGTCAGCGGATCGTGATCGCATGTAATGGTGGGGAGGCGATGCTGTAAAGCTGGCTCGCTTCCTATCATGAGCATTCGCTTAGCAGGTTGCGGGGCAGGATCATCCAGGATGGTCACCATTTGCTGAGCGTTTTCATAGATGCACACATCGTCGGGCAAGAAAGCAGCAGAGAGCGGGTTCATCTTCACCATCAGCGGCATTCTCCCCAGCCAGTCTATCAGCTCTGTAAGGCTTGCGACTCTCATCCCTTCCCTCACTCGCGCTTGCGCACCTCGATTTCAATATGCCCTTTCCGATATAATCCCTTCAACTGATCGAACAACTTGTCCAGTGTCAGTCGCTCTGCATTCAGCTGGCGGCGCAGATCTCCCAGACTTCGGCGTTGAGTATCCAGAATGGTTAGCAGCGATTGCTCCGCCTCTGTAGGCTGCCCCTTTTGAGCACGCTTCATCCTGAGCTGTTGACGAACCTCGTTCAGTCGCTCGCCGAGATGATCCAGTTCCTTGCAGAACTGTTGGCATCTCTCGAGGTTTTCGACATGCCCTTGATTGAGCTGCTCACCGGCTTGCTGGAGCTCTCGCAGCACCTGCTCCGTTTGGTTGCGTTCTTCCTCTGCTGGAATACCTCGCTCGCAAATAAGATATTCCCATTCATCCAGTGTTTGCTGGGCAAGTTGCTGCTGCTCACCAAGCCACTCTTGGAGCTTACGCAGCACACCCTGATAAAGGAGAAGATAGGATTGTTGAGGCTCTTGCGGATCGAAAGGCGCTTGAATTATCCGTTGAGGGACTAAGGGCGCCAGCATCCGCTCGTATTGTTCCTTGAGTTCAAGGAACTCGTTGCGCTTACGGTTCTCTTCCGCCTTAAGTTTATCTTCGATGGTGTCCACATCGGCTTTGAACCGTTCCCAATCCAAGAGTGCATCCAGCCGGCGATGCGCGAAATTTTCCATGATAGAAGTACTTACTCTCTCATCTATCTCTTGTCGCAGGGGATGGTTTGGTTCGAGGGAGTCTCTCAGCATCGTCGCTTTCGTCACGATTTCACGCCATTGCTGTAAGCCTATTAGGTAGGGACGCAAACGCTCCTGTGACTCAATCAGCTCTGTTCGGGCACGGTCGAGTTTCTGATAGTCTTCTGCAATCTTGCAGAGGGTGTCTGCATCAGAGGTGCTTGACACCCGTCGGAGCAATTCTTCAACCTCATAGTTGAGCTGGTCTCTTTTTTGCAGTAGCTGCTGGAATTGCTTTTGCAGCCCCTTGCGCTGATCATCCACATGGCGTGCAAAGTCGACGGCACCCATGACAGGCTCCTGTAGTTCAGGAGGCTGTAGAGCGGAATGGCAGCGATCCAGTTCCTCGGCGATGCCTTTTAGCTGATTGGCGATTTCTTGCGCTTTACCCTTAAGAAACTGATCCAGTCGGATGGAAAGCTCTTGAAGCAAGCGGTGTGCCGTGTCCCGCGCAATCTCGTCCTCAGGGCTTTCCAGATGCTGGAGCGATCTGTGGAGCAGCTGTTCGAAAGAGCGCACATCATCAAAATAGCAGGCGATAACCTTTAACTGCCCCTGCAGAGTCTGGGCTTGCCCTTTTAGCTCCTCAGTATCCACTGTCCCAGTGAACTCGTGGATAGTGCCGTCACTTTCACGCTGCACGTATTGCCGCAGGATCAGCAACTCGATGGCTTCATCAACCTCGTCAGCGAGGTATCCATACCTACGTGCTACCTTCTTGAGTCGGCTGGCTTCTATACTCTTAACGCGTTTACTGTGTCCGCCGGTGGTGACACTTCTGGAGCGACCTTCTGCTTGCATGGTATCACGCAGTAGCTTTTCTAAAGGATGCTCCTTAAACAGGACACTTGCTTCGCCCTCAGCGCCGCGCCCGCTGCCCCAATTGACCTGTAGCAAGCCCATCGATTGGAGACTCCGCGAACTCGCCTCAAAGACGGTGTGCGTCCATCCAAAGGTTTTAGCGATCTCGTCTTTGCTACCTGTGAAGGGTTGCCTCCCCCGTCGCTCTGCAAGTGGACGCTTGCCCAATGCATCGCGATAGCGTAGCAAATAGCTTCGCCATTCCTTTGACATCATCAGTGGCTTATAGTAGGGATAAAGTTCAGCGCACTTCGCTTCAAAAATAGCCTCGATGAGCCGCTGCTCCGCGCCCGCGACATTCTGAATTCCTTGAATATCTACTTTTGATCTATCGGCGGCGTCAGGGAACAGGAGCAGCATGGCGTAGCGATGGAGCAATCGGCGATGCGCTTCAATCATCTGGCGATCTGCTTCACTGGTGTCGGGGTGTTCCTGTAACCAGGCTCGCATCCGAAGAGCGAGTGCAAGCAACACCTGCGCTGATGTGCGTTCGGGCGACATCAGATCGTGCAGAAAGGCGAGATCAGGCGGAAACTGTCGACCAAAAGTGCGTGATAGATTAAGGTAAAAGTCAACACGGCGGTCTTGATTAGCTGTATGGATGCCAATTGGCAGCTGTTCATTATCGGGGAATTCCAGAAAGAAGCGGAAGTCAATATCGAGCTCTTCTTCGGGTGGCTGGAAGCGGTTCAGCGCTTCCTTGTTAGGACTAACCGCGACACACACTCTGCGATCGGGAAAACGGTGGAAAAGGCGATCAAAGCTCCCCTCCAGAACGCAGTAAGCAACCCCTTCCGGATCGGAGTCAGGTTTCTTGTGTCCGCCAAAATTAGTATATTGACCCTGCGAGCGAGGAGGGAAGAGCATGGGCAATAGCTCCTCAAAAAACTCGGTTGCCACTAACAAGGATCTTCGGCGATCGTCGCGATAAAAAGTGTTTGTATGCCACTGGCGTCGGAAGTCGCGGATAATTTCGTCTAGCAGGGGTCGGGCTTCGGCTCGCTCCTGCAGGCTTACAAGCGCGTAGCCTTCGGAAAGTTGAGTGATATGTTCACCCAACCATCGCTCTTTATCAGCCAGTTCGACGATAATGGGGAAGAGTTCGCCAGCTTTCGCCTCGTCCACGCCATGCGGGAATGCAGCCAGCAATTTAACGGCTCGTTGCCGGGTAGGGTGCTGTTGAACGGCAGGTAATTCGAGCAACCGACGCACCACCGTCGCTACCTTACCGCCTCGCTCATCGAACACAAGGTTCTCATTGAGGTGGTCATCGATTAGATCAATAGGAGTATAAGGACGATGCTGTTGCTGATAGAACTGAACGATTCGCTTAAAAGCCGCTATGGTTGTTCGGGGTCCGTTGCTGAGGTCTTTGCGCTCGACCAGCTGCCCTAAGGCATCCAGTGTTTGTTCGTCGATGACTTGCTGGGCGTTCACATCATCACAAGCCGTGCATAAGTGCCTCCACAGCGCTGTAGGAAAGTCTCGACCGTAAGTATCCTCCAATCGCAGAGCGGTACCCCGCTCTCGCATCCGATGGATAATATCGCCTGCCTGCTCCTCGATGACAGTTTCGGTAGGGCTAACCGGAAGGGTTAGCATCAATCCTAACGGTACCGTTGCCATTGCGCGAATGCCCTTTACCAGTTCACTGATAATCTGGATGGCTTCACGCGCCCCTGACTCCTCCATGCGCAGGAACTCCTGGCATTCGTCAGCGAAGAGAACCAGCCCCTTGAAGCCTGCTTGCGTAGCGAGCTCGGTTGCTTTCTGTAGAAAATCAAGCAGTGAATCGGTTGTTGTCAAGTCGCGCCGCTGAGCCAAGTGGTCCTTCACAATAGAGCGGGCTTTGGCCTCCGGGATGTTCTCCTTGCTTGCGATTTCGGCGGCGATCTCGTCGATAGAGCGTTCGGCGCAGCGCCGATAGATGTCCTCCAGTGAAGACAGCTGCGAGGGCTGAGTGTGCTGAAGTTGATATGCCAACCAGCCTTTGGTTGCTTGCATCACATCTTTCAGTTGTCGAAACAGAAAAGGGGGGTACGGCGGCAATTTCATTATCCATGCATCGCTTCCAAAGGTAGACCGCAGTGGCTGTCTTCCCGTAGCCGAAATCGGCTGACAGGTAGCCAGTTACCGATCGCCCTGCCCGCACTTCACTGATGAGCCGCTGCTCGAGGTGTCTGACCTCCTCGGTAACGAAGTAAGTCTCAGCGTAGGGTTCATAGCGCGTACGCACTGCTTCGGGCTGTTGCTCTAAATCATCAGCCCGTGCAGTATCCACAATTGCCCGCAGTGTTTCCAATCGATCCCACAGGCTCGGCATCGTTGCAGTCTCCTCAGCCATCCAGACTCATCGGACTCACAATGTCCCACAGATGGCGTGGTGAGTCATTATTATACAGCGCTACACCCACCTGCCGCAAATTCGTCTTCACCTGCTCAATATCCACCTCAGTTAGCGTCAGTCTTGCAGCTGATGATAAGCTTTTCGTTGACTGGGTGTGAGCCAATCAACACTTGCATGCTGGCGAATACAATTAAGAATATCCACAAACCGATTCATGGCTTGTCTCCCAATGGGCACGGTGCAGTATTATACCCCCATGCTGGGGAGAGGACTGGGCGCTGAATAAGGAACAGCCAGAGAGATCCATCGTCCGAAACCACCTTGCGTGCCGCATTCAAACAGACCGCGCTGAAAGCCATCGCTGAATCGTTGGCACGCCTGAAGCACATTTTCTAAGCCATGCGGTTCTAACACACACAGCTGGCAGAGCTGGTCAATTCGCTCTGGGGTTAGAAACAGGCGCACACCATAAGCAGTGTTATTAATTTGATACAGAAAATCTACTGCCCACAAAAACACTGGTGGATGGCAGAAGTATCGACGGCGAAAAATGGCTAATCTATCCTGATGAAGAATAGGCGACGGATCCATCGCCTGAAGCCAATTCAACACCCCGCGTACACTGTCCCGGCTGAAAGCAATCTGCTCCAGGGGGACACCAAATGTGCGGTGGGCTTCCTCCACCACCATCCCTACCAGCTGGGCAATCGCAGTGCTGTCCAGACGGAACTCCCCTCGCCTCCAGAGCGCGTTTATGACTTGCGCGTATGCCCACGAAAACCGCTTTGTTGGATTGAGGTGATGAGCAATGTAAAGCCAGTGATGCATCGCTTCGGCGAGTAATGCAGGCGAGTGTTGAGCTGCCAGTTGATGAAGGCGTCTACCCAGTTCGGTCGGAGCCAAACCGTGCGAGTCCAGCAAACCTGCCTGACGCATGAACGGGAACACCGTTTTCTCAAGCACGCTGATGGACAACCCGCTGTCAGCGGCGATAGTACCGACATCGGGTTGTGGTTTCACCACCTCGGTCAAAACCACCTGCAAACGTGCAGCTGTCAAATTCTGTTGAATGTGAAAGACCCATCGTCCACTGTTGCCCATGGTGCCCGCTCCACTGAGTCCAGCATGACCGCTAAGTTGTGCAGTACACGCCGAAGACGGTTTCGACGCAAAAGTCGTAGATCGGTGCAAAAAGCGCACCGATGTCCGTTCCTTTGGCGCTCCGCGCCTGTCAGCGTTGCTTCTGAGTGCGGCATTGCCGTGATATGAATCTGCTTGCTAAAGGGGAAAAAGATATTTCCAAAGCCGCCCGCTTTCCACCAGCTCGCGCTATCAAAGCTGGTGGGGGTGATCCCTGCACGGGCAAGGCGAACGAGGGAGCCCGGGCTGCCAACACCAAAGAGATGCAGTTTTAAGCCTTGCTCCCGCGTCAGCTGTTGTGTCCGTTGCAGCAGTTGAAGGTTGCGCTGTGAGAGCAGATTAATGCTTCCCTTCGGCCCAGAAGTGCTGAAGCTGCCAAAGCCCAGATAGCGAATGCCCATCTCTCGATAAGCCTCCACGCATCGGTAAACTTGCTCTTCCGTGCGCCCATGCACAACCCCAATTGCTCTCTCAATCAATCCCGCCGGCATCTGCCGTACAAAAAGGCGGGCGAAATCGATGGTTTCACGCACCTTGAACTCCACCTCACTATCGGTATCCAACGAACATGGCACATGATCAGGAAGCACATACCAGTCTGCCCAGTTATGGACATGGTAAAACCGTTGCAACTGCTCAAATAGCTGCTCATAACCGATCTTACCCATCTGAACTTGGTAACCCCCTGAGTCAAACAGAATGACACTGCCTCACTCCTCCTTGAGCTGACGCATGAGGGTCAGTGTCGATGAACTGGAAAACAAAGGAGTAAAGATCACCCTTGCGAACGGATCTCGTCCATCCCCGCTCTCATCCCAGAGATGAATCAAGCGGCGTATCTCGCTTGGCGAGTGTGTAAGGCTGAGGAAAAAAAGCGGGCATCCCGATGAAACTTTAGGGGTTAAGCGCTTCTCCCAAACAACCAGAGGGCGTCGCTTGCCCGTCTCCATCCGTGCGCGAACAAAGCCCAGCCGTGCATAGAAACCGTTTGCTGGTACATCGACAGGGCATTTGAGCCGAATGCCTTGCTGCCCACGCAATTGGGCTTGCTGAACAACGGCTGCGATCAACGCGCTTCCTTGCCCACGCTTGCGAAACGGTTCTGCCACGCACACTGCATGAATAGTTGTCCAGCCATCGCGACGATGGTGGTAGCTGATGAATCCTGTGATGGAACCCACTTCCTCTTCGCAGACAAGCAGCTCGCCACGATGCTGCCATTCTTTTAGCATTGCGTTTCGCACGAAACCAAGCGCGTGGCGGTTCGCGTCCGCCATTGCCTTCACCATCCCAAGATCCTCTCCCTGTGCCAAACGCACTCTTTCTTTGTCGCGCATCCCTGTCGCTGAAGAATTATACCTTGTCACTTCGCGATAGTGGATGTGGATCCCACGGCAAAAAGGCATCGGGATAGTGGCGAATCTGGGGGCGGTGGGCGCGGAGATCGACCACCACCACATCAAAGCGGCACTCCTCATAGGGCAGGGTCGGGTTCTCACCCAGAAAACGCTGGGCAAGGCGGGTCAGCTGACGCTGCTTGCGCTCGTCAACGCTCTCTTCAGGGCTGCCAAGAGTATCGGAGCGGCGGGTCTTCACCTCCACAAACACCAGCGTTGCGCCCTGCATCGCGACGAGATCCAGCTCGCCTTCGCGACGGCGCCAGTTGCGGGCGAGCAGGCAGTAGCCTTGTTGCTGAAGCCATTCCGCCGCCGCCTGCTCGCCCCATCGCCCCAGTGTGCTTCGCTTCATTCGCCTGTCTGACCGAAGTTGAACAGCACCAGCAGCAGATCGGCGTCATCCACGACGCCGTTCCCATCCAGATCGGCGGGCAGGTTCGTGCCGCTCTGCCCGAACGCGAACAGCACCTGCAACAGGTCGGCATCATCAATCGCATTATCGCCGTTTATATCGCCTGGCACCAGAGTCACATTCACATTTGTCAGCCCTGGATAGCGCACCCGCTGGTTGGCGGCTCGCTTCAGCAGGGTGCCCTGCGCGCGGATAGCCAGATCGTAATAGCCCAGATAGTTGAAGAAGCTCACGCTGTAGTCGCCCGTGCTATTGGCGGTCGTGTTCGCGGTTGCCAGCACGGTGCTGCTGTTGAGCGGACGCAGGTTGACCTCCACAGGGCGACCGTTGTAGGAGCCGGCGAAGCCATTAATCGTGATGCGCCCGCTAATGGGCACGGTCAACGCCTGCTGAACGGCGTTCGAGACACTGATACGCCCGTACGCCACATAGTTGCCTGGCACGGGTACAGCGGTCGACTCGATCAGGGTGCGCACCGCCTGCGCCCGCGCCTGACTGCGGTCCGAGGGTCCGTCGGCAACCAGCGGATAGAGCAGCAGCGCCTGCGCTGCAACCATCGGCGCAGCATAAGAGGTATAGCCGTTTGTGTTGCGACCATAGCCACCGTTATTGAGGGTGGAGTAGACATCCCCGCTGGGCGCCGCGACATCGACCCAGCTGCCATAGGTGGAGACGCTCGATCTCGTGTCGTCCAGATTGCTCGCGGCGACGGCGATGCAGACTGGGTAGTAGGCGGGATAGAAGGGGTTCGTGTTGTTATTGTTGCCCGCCGCTGCGACAATCACAACGCCTGCGCTCCAGGCGTTGTTCAGCGCCGTCTGCACGCTGGACATCGGCGAGCTACTTCCCAGGCTCAGATTAATCACATGCGCGCCCTGCGTGACGGCGTAGCTGATGCCGTCCAGAAGGTCGCTCAAGAAGCCCTGTCCCGCATCGGTGAACACCTTTACGGGTAGCACCCTGCCTTCGGGCGCGATGCAGGCAACACCGATGCCATTATTGGTCACCGCGCCCGCGATGCCCGCCACGAAAGTGCCGTGCCCATGCGGGTCGCTGGGGTCGTTATCGTCGTTGCCGAAGTCGTAGCCAGGAAGGAGCTTCGCCTGCAGGTCGGGATGCGTGCGCAACACTCCTGTGTCCAGTGGGGCAACAATGAACTGGCTGCTGCCGCGCCAGTAGCCCCATGCCTGCGGACAGCCGATATGGGGCAGTGCAGGTTGCTGCGGGTAGAGCGGATCGTTCGGTGTCCAGTCAGCTAACTGCAGTTCCCAGTTCGGGTCGGCAATTGCCACCCAGCCCGACCGGAGCAGCTGAGCGCACAGCGCGGGCACATCGGCAAGAGGGCTGACCTGCCAGAGCTCGATGCCCAGCCAGTCGTTGGTGCTTAATACGCGCGCGCCAGCCGCTTGACGCACCCACGCCCGCTGAATCGGCGGCACATCGTCGCGGAACTTCACCAGCAGCTGCCCCGGCGCGTAGCGCGACTCGCGACTCTGCCCGCTAAGGGCGAACGGCAGGCGTTGCGGGAATAATCGCCCTGCCCCTAACTCATCGGCAAATGCCTGCCAGCAACAGACCAGTAAAAGCCAGATTGCGATTCCCTTTCGCATCGGTTCTACCTCCGACCTATTATACACCAGTCGGGCGGGATTCGACGACGCAATCGCCGCTCCTTAACATCCCCTTAACATCGAATCGGGTATTTTTCTCTGGGATGGCGGAGCGGTTTGGTGTGGAGCTGTTGCCGATGGAGCAGGAGGGACGAACGGAGCCGCCCGCGCGCATCCTCACGCGCGGACTAAATGTCTATTATGGCGACTTCCACGCGCTCAAAAATGTGGATATCGAAATCAAAACGAACAGCATCACCGCTTTGATTGGCCCCTCTGGTTGTGGCAAAAGCACCTTCCTGCGCTGTCTGAACCGCATGAACGATTTAATTGAAGGGGCGCGGGTGACGGGCGAGGTGATTCTCGACGGCAAGAACATCTATGATCCTGATGTGGATGTGGTGGAGTTGCGCAAGCGGGTGGGAATGGTGTTCCAGAAGCCGAACCCATTCCCGATGAGCATCTACGATAATGTCGCCTACGGTCCGCGCATGCATGGCATTCGCGATCGGCGCGTGCTGGACGAGATTGTGGAGCAGAGCCTCAAGCGTGCTGCACTGTGGAACGAGGTCAAGGATAAGCTGCGCCAGTCGGGGCTGGCGCTTTCGGGCGGACAGCAGCAGCGACTCTGCATCGCCCGCGTGCTGGCGGTCAATCCCGAAGTGATTTTGATGGATGAGCCGACCTCCGCGCTGGACCCGACCGCCACCTTCTATATCGAAGAGCTGCTGACTGAACTCAAATCGGAATACACGATTGTGATTGTTACGCACGGCATGCAGCAGGCGGCGCGAATCTCCGACTACACAGGCTTCTTCCTGAACGGCGTTCTGCACGAGTTCAACACCACCGAGAAAATCTTCACCGTGCCCGATAAGCGCGAGACCGAAGACTACATTCGCGGGCGGTTCGGATAGCTGACTACCTCGCTCCAATAGCAGGCAAAATCTCTTCCCTGTAGTATAATATCGGTAAGGAGAAACTCATATGCGACGGACAGGGTTTACCTTAATAGAGCTGCTGGTTGTTATCGCGATCATCGCAATTCTGGCGGCGATCCTGTTTCCTGTGTTTGCGCAGGCGCGGGAAGCAGCACGCCAGATTAACTGTGGCAGTCGCTTCTATCAGGTCGCTCGCGCGGTTGTGGCGTACTCGGGTGACTACGAGACCATGCAACCGCTGACCCAGTGGTTCGCTTCGTTCGCCGGGGATCCCGAAGAGGCGGAGTGTCGGGATCGGATCCTGGCGCAGTTGCTGATGCCGTATGTCAAGGACTGGACCGTGTTTCGTTGCCCATCGGATCCGCAGGCAACGGATGAGATTCTGGATGCCTGCCCCTACGATGGCGAACCGCGTCCGCAGCGCCAGTGCGCGCGCGAACATCGCTGGGCGCTCAAAACCGACCTCGGCTACAACTATGTCTATCTGTCGCCCATCATGAATGGCAGCTATCCCAGCTCGAACGGCTGGGCGAATGTGCCCGCATCGGATGCTCGCATCAAAAATCCTGCCAGCACCGTTTTATTTGTTGACAGCCTCTGGTGGCGCGATCCGAACTCACGCCAGCCCCAGTGCGGTGGCAACTGGATTGTGATGCCGCCCTGCCGCTGGTGGTACGACGCCGCCGGCAACCGCATCGACACCTTCACGATAGTTCGCGAGGAGTGCAGCAGTGGGCGTGCGCGGGGATGGTATCAGTATCGCGGACAGGGCTGCAGCAATCCGCTCCCCGCTTGCTGGATGCTGGAGAACGCGCGCGGCTGGTACACCTGGATGGAGTTTGGCGGCTGCTGGCCGTGGCATCGCTCCGAGCGGATGATGGTCGCCTTTGTCGACGGGCATGCCAAAGTGTACACGCCTCGCCAGCTGGCTCAGGGCTGCGAGCTGATGTCGATGTGCCGCGGGGCTATCACCAATCCCCAGCAATACCTGTGGGACCTGGACGATTACTATTGAGGAGGCTCCGATGGAAATTCCCAAACCAGTTGCCTGGGCGATTATTATCGTGGTGGCTCTGCTGGCAATCGGCACGGCGTGGTACTTCTCTGGAGGAGGTCGTGCCTCCGGGCAGATATCGCGCGACGCCTATCCTGAAGTGAAGGGCGAGATGCGTCTGCCCGATAGCGAGCTGCAGCAGGCTCCACCCCCGCTGCCAGGCGTCGGCGGGCGTTAGAATCGAACCGAGCCAGTAATCAGGCGTCTAAAAGCCATACTGGCGGCGCGCCAGTAAGCGCGCCTCCCTATTGTGGCAGGTGAGACCGATGGAGACAAAAGTGGATCAGCCTTTAGAGGAGCCGTGCCCGCTGTGCGAGCGCCCATCGGGCGACTTCTGGGCGGCGGAGATGTCGCGCCGGCAGTTTCTGCGCGCGGGCTTCACGCTGGTCGCCGTTGGGCTGGCTGCCCCACCTTGGCTGGCGCAGCTCGCCCGCGCCGATGCCGCCCAGCTGGTGAAGGGCAAAAAGCTGCCCAACGACCGCATCCTCGTCGTGCTGCAACTTACAGGCGGCAACGACGGGTTGAACACCGTCATCCCCTACACCGACCCGCTCTATTATCAGGCGCGCCCGACGCTCGCAATCCCCGATTCGCGCGTGCTGCCACTTGCCGATCGCATCGGGCTGCACCCCGCGCTGGAAGGTCTCAAAGCGCTCTATGAACAGCGCGTGGTCGCCATCCTGCAGGGTGTGGGCTATCCGAACCCGAACCGCTCACACTTTCGCTCGATGGAGATCTGGCAGACCGCCGATCCCGATGGCTACAGTCGCTACGGCTGGCTCGGACGCTACCTGGACACTCTCACCGATGCCGCTGCCAACCCTGTGATTGCCGTCAGCTTCACCCAGGAGCTGCCGCTGGCGCTGCAGGCGAAGCGGGTGTCCGTGCCATGCTTTGCCAGCCTGGGCGACCTGCAGCTGATGACGGGCGATCCCGATCTGGAGCGCACCGTGAAAGCGATTGCCCAGATGGACGCCAGACCCACCAGTGCCACACGCCTTATCCGCGAATCGACGCGCACCGCGCTGGAAGCCGTCGAGCGACTGCGTGAAGCCGTGCACAACTACCGCTCGCAGGTGGAGTATCCGAACGACCCGTTCGGACAGGGTCTCAAGCAGGCAGCCCAGCTGATTACCACCTCGCCACAAACGCGCATCCTCTATGTGTCGGTGAACGGCTTCGACACGCACGCGGCGCAGGCACGCACGCACGAGCAGCTGCTCCAGCGGTTCGGCAACGCCGTGCGCGCCTTCTATCAGGACCTGGAAGGGCAGGGCAAGGCGGATAAGGTGCTGCTGATGGTCTTCTCGGAGTTCGGACGGCGCGTGCGCGAGAACGGCAGTGCGGGCACCGACCACGGCGCCGCCGCTCCCATGTTCCTCATCGGCAAGCAGGTCAAAGGCGGGCTGTATGGCGAGCCGCCCAACCTGCGCGAGCTGGACAATAACGGCGACATCCGCATGCAGACCGACTTCCGCAGCGTGTACGCCACCGTGCTGGAGTGGCTCGGCGGCGACCCCGAAAAGGTGCTGGGCAAGGCGTTCCGACCCGTGCCCGTGATCTAAATCGGGTACAACTGTCCGGATGAACGCCACCTACGAGCAGGTGCGGGACTATGCGGGCTGGCTCGACCTGAGCGATTGGGGGCTGGTGCAGGTGGTGGGCAGCGACCGTCAGCGGTTCCTGCAGGCGCAGACGACCAACGACCTGCGCCCGCTCCAGAAAGGCACGGGCACCTACACCGCCTTCTGCACGCCCACAGGACACCTGCTCTCCGATGCCTATGTGCTGGACGACGGTGAGGGCTACCTGCTGATGCTTCCACCCCTCACCTTCGGCTCAATGCTGGAACGGCTCAGCGGGCTGATTATTCTGGATGATGTGGAGCTGATCCCGTTGCAGGAGGGGCTGGGTGTGATTAGCCTTCAAGGCGGGCAGGCGTCAGAGGTGCTGGAGGAGCTGGGGCTGGAGCCGCCGCCCGAAGGCGAACTGCGCCACCAGAATCGGCTCTGGCAATCGGTCGAAGTGCGCATTGTGCGCTGTCAACGCACCCGCTGGGGCGGCTATGACCTGTGGCTGCCCTTCGAAGCGCACGAGGAGCTGAAGACCGCCCTCGTCGCAACAGGCGCATTACCCATCTCGCCCGAACTCTATGAGGTGCTGCGCTACGAGGCAGGCATCCCGCTCTATGGCGTCGATATGGACGAACGCACCCTCGCTGCCGAGATGGGCGCGGCGTTTGAGGCGAAATACATTTCTTACACCAAAGGCTGCTACACAGGTCAGGAGGTGCTGATGCGCATTAAGGCGCGGGGGCACACCAACCGCACATGGGTGCCGTTGCGCCTCGAGGGCGAGGCAATCCCGCCGCGCGGCACCTCGCTCACTGCGCCGGACCGACCCGACGCAGGCTGGCTCACAGGCGCTGTGCGCTCGCCCGCGCTGGGGAACGCCATTCTGGGCTGGGGCTTCGTGCGCAACACCTATATCGCACCGGGCACCCCTCTCCAGACCGCCACCGAACCGCCCCAGTTAGCCACCGTTATTCGAATCGAAGACCTGCACACCCCGCAGGTATAATCTCTGGCGGTGCAACAGGAGGGAAAGGCGATGAAGACACGAGTGATTGGCACGATACTATTCGGCTGGCTATTAGCAACTGGCTGTCTGGCGCAACAAGCCCCAGCGACCGCGCCATCCAGTTCAGCGACCAGTTTCCAGTACAAATTCCGCCCCGACTTGCAGGAGCGCTATCAGGTTCTCGTGGAGCTGAACGGCAGTCTGCCGATTCCTGGCGCTGCGGGTGCCGCCGGCATCGCCAAAATGACGCTTGGTATCTCCATGAAAGTTACCAGAGTGGAAGACCAGCAGGCGACAATACTGACCTCGCTGGATGCTTTCAGCGCGGAGTTCAACGGCTCGCCCTTCCCCGTGAGTCTCGAAATGGCAAAGAGCCTCATTCCCGACAGCACCGCCACTGTATCGCCACACGGTAAGCTGAGCGGTCTGCAGGGCGGTGGGCTGATGGGCGCGCCCCTGCCAGGCTTTGACCCGCGTAATCTGGCAACCCTGCTGTTCCCCATCGAACTGCCCGACGGCGCGCTCACCACTGGCGCCACATGGCAGTTCACCCGTACTTTTGGGGAGGGTAATAACGCCCTGCGCATCCCCATCACCGCCCGCTTTGAGGGGTTCGAGGAAGTGGATGGCGTCAAATTGCTCAAAATCACTGAAAGCTTCGACCAGCCCATCGAACTCTATCAGGACGCCTTTTACCAGACTGTGAGCGATAAGGAGCAGGCGGTGCGAATCACGCGCGGCGAGGTCAAAGGCACAGGCACAGCCTGGCTCCACCCCGACGATGGCGTTCTGCAAAAGATGACGCTCAACGCCTCGCTCAATCAGACCAGCGAACCCATCAAGAAGGATGGCTCGGAGGTCAAAGACTACGAGCGTGAGAGCAGCCAGCTGACTCTCACCCTGAACGCCACCCGCCAGAAAGCAAATGCAACTGGCGAAACCAGGACCCAATCGAGCGAGATCAGACCCAACTGACCAACGGCAGGGGGATTGTGGGAAGCGATCCCCCTGCGCCTCACCCTGCGATGGCTCGACTTGCATACGAAAATCACCCTCTATCGCATCGACGAAGTGTACCGCGAGCGCCACATAAGAGGGATGCTCATTATCTGGAAGGCGAGCCAGATTGTAGCCCACCCTGGTGGGATGGGGTATACTTTTCGTGGGAGATGATGTGGATGCGGAGATTGCGGATTGTGATTGCGGACGACGAGCCGATTATCCTGCTCGACCTGCGCCAGATGCTGGAAGAGCTGGGCTACTCGGTCGTTGCCGAAGCCAGCACGGGCACGCAGTCCGTGGAGATGGTGCGCAAGTTCAAGCCTGATCTGGCGATTCTTGATATCAAGATGCCGGAGATGGACGGCATCGAGGCGGCGCGCATCCTGCACGAGGAGAAGCTCGCGCCCGTACTGCTGCTGACCGCCTACAGCGATAGCGACCTCATTCAGCGGGCGAAGCAGGCAGGCGTCTACGGCTACCTCGTCAAGCCCTTCAAACAGGCAGACCTCACGCCCGCTATCGAAATCGCCCTCTCCCGCTACCGCGACACACTCGAACTGGAGCATCAGGTGCAGGACCTCAAAGAGACGCTCGAAACCCGCAAACTGATCGAACGCGCCAAAGGCATCCTGATGGACACTTACGGGCTGCGCGAGCAGGAAGCCTATCGGCGCATCCAGGTGCAGAGCATGAACACACGCAAAAGCATGCGCGAAATCGCCGAAGCGATTATCATCGCGCACACTATTCAGCAAAATCCTGAACGATGAAACTTTCGGTCATCACCGACGAAATCGATACCGACCTGGAGCGTGCGCTGGAGGTGGTTCAGGCGTTCCCGATCGAGCGGGTGGAGCTGCGCACGCTCTGGGGCGTCAACATCGCTCAGGCGGACGGTGCAACGCTGGAACGGGCTGCGCGACTGCTGTGCCAGGCAGGGCTGGGCGTCTGCTCCATCGCCTCACCCGTGTTCAAGACTGACCTGTTTGGCACAGGGGAGCGTGGTGCTTTGCACGGCGCGTCCGATTTGCCCCTTGAAGAGCATTTCAGGTTGCTGGAGCGCTGCCTGCAGATTGCGAATCGTTTCGAGGCGCCGCTGGTGCGCATCTTCGCCTTCTGGCGGGCGGGCGAGTTGACGCCTGAACGCGAAGCGCGCATCGTCGCGGTGCTGGAGCGGGCGCTGCCGCTGGCTGAACGCGCGGGCGTCGTGCTGGGACTGGAGAACGAGCATAGCTGCCAGGTCGGCACCGGCACCGAACTGGCGCGTATCTTGCAGAAGCTCCCGTCGAACTGGCTCAAAGCGGTGTGGGACCCCGGCAACGCCTTCGTTCTGGGCGAATCGGCAGCCGACGGCTATGCTGCCATCCAGCCATGGGTGGCGCATATCCATGTGAAAGACGGCATACGCGAGCCGGATGGTAGCATACGCTGGGTGCCGATAGGCGAGGGCGAAATCGGCTATCAGCAGCACTTGCAGCAAATCGCCCGGAGCGGCTACAACGGCTTTATCGCGCTGGAAACCCATG
This sequence comes from Armatimonadota bacterium, assembly GCA_037444405.1. GTDB lineage: Bacteria > Armatimonadota > Fimbriimonadia > Fimbriimonadales > GBS-DC > HRBIN15. The sequence goes on along the minus strand of JBBIML010000015.1, from coordinate 85,451 downwards.
CCCGCATCGAGGGCTGGAGCCAGGCAGAGGTCGCCCGCCGCTGCCTGCAAACGCTTCAAGAAGAAATAATACGCTAAGGAGGTTGCTATGTCGGGAATCTCGATACGAACCTTTCGGAACCTGTTGAGAAACAAAGCGCTGCGTGCAATTGGCTTCGCGGTTGCCGGGCTGGTCGCGCTCAGTATGGTGGTCTTCTTCGCCTACATTCCCCCGATGGGGTTGAGCGGCGCCCAGCGGGGCGGAACAGCCACGGGTGGTCAGGTGGTGCTGCAGGTGGGCGACTACAAAGTCACCGAAGGCGAGCTGGAGCAATATATTCAATTTATACAGCAGGGTCGGGAACCTGACACGATTGCTGCCCAGCTCAACCAGCGCTATAGCATGCTCACTTTGCTGGGCAATCAGCTCGCGTTCGTGGCGCACCTGGAGAAGCTGGGCTTTCGTGCCTCCGACGACGAGGTGGAAGCCACCAAACAGCAGTTTCTCAAAGAGCAACGGGATATTCTGCGCTCGCAACTGCTGCCCAACGGCAAAGGCTCCGACCGCGACCTGGACCGCGCCCTCAAGGAGCGTGGCTCCTCGCTTAAGCGCTTCGAAGAAGAGACGCTCGCCCGCGTGCCCGAAATCATGTTCCGCATCGAGGCGACTCAGGCTAAATACACAAAGAGCCTGCGCGAGAAGTATAACCCGACCGACGAGCAGCTGCGCCTGATGTTCGAGAACATCTTTCTGTCGCGCATCTTCGTCTCGCAGGAGAAGCACAAGGAGAAAGCACAGGCGCGCGCCCAGGAGGCTTATAATCAACTTAAGGCGGGCAAGCCGTTCGCAGAGGTCGTTCGACTCTATTCCGACGATCCGAGCTTCATCATTGAGCGCGGCGGCTCCATCCCTGGCAGCGACTACTACAGCATTCAGGACCAGCTGAACACGATCCTGCGTCCTGAAGATGTGAGCGGCGTGCTGGCGCTCAAGCCCGGCGCCTTCACCCCACCCCTGCGCGATAAAGAGAACCGCGGCTACTATATCTTCACCCTCACGAAACGCCAGCTGGAACTGCCCGCCGACTTCGAGAAAGAGAAGGCGAAGTATCGGGATCAGTTCATCGCCGGGCGTGTGCAGATGGAGCGGGGACGCGCCTACACGCAGGCGATGCAGGCGTTCAAACCCCAGATCAAAGACCCGCTCCTTCAGCAATACGAGAAATGGCTGGGTGTACGGGTCAAGCGTCCCGATGAACAGCTGAAAGAGCTGGAACAGATCGACAAAGCGCTCATCCCGCTGGTCGCCAGCGCGACGCCGACCACCCGCATGGCACAGTGGCTCCACATCCAGGTGCTGGCGAGCCTGCGTGGGCTGGCGAAGAAAACGGACGAACAGAAAGCCAAACTCTACACCGAGCGCCTGCTGACTGCACTGAACGGCTTCTTCTCTGATGGCGGTGAAGATGTCTCCCTGCGTATGATGCGGGCGGAACTGCTGATCGAGCTGGGTCAGAAGGCGCAGGCAATTGACGATCTGGAGATTGCACAACGGCTCGCTTGGCGACCTGACGCCTTCGATACGCTCTATCGCATCGCCGATATCTATAAGAAGGCGGGGCGCATCGACCTCGCCCAGCAAACGAACCAGCTGGCGGGCGAGCGCAAGAAGCAGTTCGACGAGATGCGCAAAGCGCAGGAGGAAGCCATCCGCCGCCAGATGGAGGCGTTCCGCAAGCAGCAGGAAGCCCAGCAGAAACAACAGCAAGCTCAGCAAAAGCAACAGGAGACCCAGCAGAAACAACAGCCAGCCCAGCAAAAACAGCAGGAAGCCCAGCAGGGGCAGCAGCGCTAACCCTCAAGCGGGCGGCGCAGGATGCAATAGAGATTGTTCGTGAAATATTCGGTCAGGAACGGGATGCGGGCAATCAGCGCGAACAGACGCAGCACCGGATGGCGACTGTTGTTCGGCTTGAAAAACAGCACCTCGAAGCCTGACTGCTCGATAATGCGCTGATAGTCAGCAAACGCGAGCATATTCATGCCCAGATCGCGGTAGGAGCGCACCTCGCGCTGGAGCCTGCGACTGAGCCAGCGCATCGCCACCCGCTGCGGCACGATCAGGTGCGCCCATGGCAGGTTCACCCCAAACACGCGCTTCAGGTGGTCATGGTCGCCAAAGGGGCTGTTCCAGAGCGGACCAATCGCCGCATAGAGCAAGCCGCCCGGCTTGAGCCGCTTGTACATCTCGTGCAGCACGCTCTCCAGCTCCATCACATGCTCAAAGGTATCTTTAGAGGTCATTAAATCGAATCCGCTCTCGTCCAGCTCGGTGATGTCGATGCAATAAAACTCGACACGCCCGACAAGTTCGGGGTAGTTGAGCTGAAGGTTTTGCTGAGCGAATTCGATCAGGCGTGGGTTGAGATCGACGCCCACCACCCGCGCAGCGCCCGCTTTCGCCATATCGACGCAAAGGCTGCCGTGCCCGCAGCCGAGGTCCAGCACCTTCTTGCCGCGCAGGTCGGGCTGCCCGCCCAGACGGCTCCAGAAGCGCGGGTTCTCCCATTCGCCGCGTTTGAAGTAATCCAGGTCGGCTTTCGTCAGCAAATCGCTCATCGCACCGATAGAGGAGCATACCCCATGCGTCCGTCCATGAACACCGTGTAAAGAAAAGCGTCAAAGGTTCCGATAATCCGCTTCGAGCCTTCCAGCGATAGCTGTGAAGCGCTCTCGATAAATCCACTGCGACGGAGGTTGATTATGCCGAGGCGAAGCAAGAAACAGAAGCTACCGATCGAACAGCGACCGGTCTCTATCAGTGTCGCGAGCCATCTGACAGGTGTGGAGAGCCACACACTGCGCTACTGGGAGCGCGAGTTCTCCGAGTTCCTGCGCCCGATTCGCTCTCCGGGCGGTCAGCGGCGCTATCGCCCCGAAGATATCGAGGTCATCCGCGAGATCAAGCGCCTGCTCAAGGAGGAGATGTACACCATAGCAGGCGCGAAGCGCAAGCTGCGCGAGCGGTTTGGCACGCCGCAGCCCACTCAGGGCAACAATGGCACTTCGCCCAACCGCGCCCGCGCAAAACGGCGCACGCCCAGTCGTCGCTAAGCCCGATACTGCCAGCGGCAAAGGAGGGTTCCAGATGGCTCGTCCGCCGATTCTTCCGCCGACGCTCTGGCAGGGCGGCATCTTCTCGGCGCATAGCCTCGCACGGGTCAATCGCGAGCTGGTCCAGGCGCTGCTGACGCTGGACCCTGCCTGGCAGGTTCACCTAATAGCTCGCGAATCGGGCGATTCGATTGAGAACGCCGCCGGGCATCCGCTGCGTCGCTACCTGCTGCTGGGCGAGAACCCACCGCCCCCAAACGGCTGGCAGGTGTGGGTGCGCCACCAGTTCCCGCCTGACTGGAGCCTCTCGCCCGTACCGCTGGCGATGATTCAGCCGTGGGAGTTCGGCGCCGCGCCGCGCGATTGGGTGGAGCAGATTCGTGCCCGCTGCGCCCAGCTCTGGACGCCCTCTCGATTCGTGTACGAAACCTTCCTGCAGGCAGGCGTGCCCGAAACGCAACTGCGCCTCGTGCCGAACGGGGTCAATCCCAACCAGTTCCATCCCAATGTGCCTCCGCTCGATCTGAACGCCATCGGTCAGACCAATGTGCCCCGCGAGAGCATCCCGCGCCGTTATAAGTTTCTATTTGTGGGCGGCACGATTCGGCGTAAGGGTGTCGATATTCTGCTGAACGCCTATCGTGCCGCCTTCAGCCGTAAAGATGATGTGCTGCTGATTGTCAAGGATTTCGGGGCACAGGATGTGTACAGTCGCCAGAACTATCAGGCGCAACTGCTGGAGTGGGCATGCGACCCTGACGCGCCCCCGCTGCTCTACATTCCCGACACGCTGCCCGAATCGGCGATGGCGGGTCTCTATCGCGCCGCCGACTGCCTGGTGCATCCCTATCGGGCGGAGGGCTTCGGTTTGCCAATTGCCGAGGCGATGGCGTGCGGAATCCCCGTCATCACCACCGGGTTCGGCGCGTGCCTCGACTTCTGCACCGAGCAAAACGCCTATCTGCTGCCCGCCGAAGTGCGCCCGCTGGAAGGCGTGCAAGGCTATGAGCTGATTGGCACGCCGTTCTGGGCGGAACCCGACGCCGACGCGCTGATTGCCACGATGCAGGCGGTCGTTTCCAGCCCGCAGGCTGCCCGGCAGAAAGCGCAGCTCGCCCACGAGCAGATTGTCAACCAGTTCAGCTGGAGCCAGATTGCACCGGTTGCCGCCCGATGCCTGCAGGAGCTGGCGCAGGAGGCACAAACCACCGCCACCTATTATCACATCGGGCTGAGCCTGCTGGAAAACGAAGAGAGCGAGACCGCGCTGCAACTGTTCGCCCACGCCATCGATGCCGAGCCGCTGAACCCCTACCTGTACGAGGCGGCGGTTCAGGCGCTTCTCCAGCAGAACCGCTGGGATGAAGCCGAAACCCTGCTCAATAAAGCGCTGGAGCTGCTGCCCGACGCGCTCAATCTGCTGGCACAGAAAGCATGGCTAATGCTCTATAGCGAGCGCGAGCAACAGGCGTATCCGCTGGTGATGAAGCTGCTGCGAGCAGGCTACGCGGAACCGCACTGGCTGCGCGAGGTGGTGCTGCCGCTGAGAAACTACTTTGTGTGCAACGCCGGGCGTCAGCCCCGTCAGGCGCAACGCGCCCGCGCGTTAGAAGAGTGGCTCACACGCTATGGCGTGCCCATCCCCGACGAGCCGCTCGGCACGCGCATCACGCTCTGCATCGTCGCCCGCGACGAAGCTGAGTTTCTGCCCGAATGCCTCGAAAGCGTGCAGGGCATCGTGGATGAGATTATTCTGGTGGACACTGGCTCCACCGATGAGACGCCTGAAATCGCGCGCCGGTATGGCGCGAAGGTGCTGACCTGCGAGTGGGACGACGACTTCTCACGCCCGCGCAACCTCGCGCTGGAGCATGCCACAGGCGACTGGATACTGGTGCTGGACGCCGATGAACGCCTCCATCCGCGCAGCCGTTCCATCATTCGCGAGGGCGCCCGCCACCCCCAGTTCGTCGCCTACTATATCGAGGTTGTCAACATTCTCAATCGGGAGAACCCGAATGACGCATTCATTCACCGCGCCGTTCGCATGTTCCGGCGGTTGCCATGCGCACGCTGGGAAGGACGCATCCACGAGCAGATTCTGCCCAGCCTGTTAGCTGCGGGTGGCAAGCCCGCCACCCTGCGCAACGCCCAGATTATCCACTGGGGCTACGAAGCGGAGGTGATGCGACGGCGCGGCAAAAGCCAGCGCAATGTACAACTTTTACGCCAGACCCTGCATGAAAACCCGCAGGACGCCTTCCAGTGGTTCAATCTGGGCAACACGCTCTACAATCAGGGCGACTATCAGGGCGCGTGCGACGCGCTCCAGCGCGCATGCGAGCAGATTCTGCCCACCGAAGATTACGCGCCGCTCGCCTGGAGCCAGTGGATTTCCAGCCTGCAGATGCTCAAGCGCTACGATGAGGCGATTCGGGTCGGACAGCAGGCTCTGAAGCAGGGGCTGGAGCATCCGCTGATCTATTTCACGCTGGCGCAGTCGTATCTGCTGAACGGGTCGGCGCAGGAGACCATCGAAACATTAAAGCAGGCGCGGCGGTGTGCAATGCGCATCGGGTTGTTGAGCGCGGATGGCGAGACCCTGCTCGCCTCCAGTGGCTACACGGGCGACCCCACCGTCGTGACCTTCAAGTGGCACCTGACGATGGCGCGGGCGCTGATGCTGCTGAACCGTCTGGAGGAGGCGGAAGCGCATCTGGAGCGCGTGCTGAGCGAGCGACCCGACTACGCCGAAGCGCATCTGGCTTATGCAGAATGGCTGCGCCGCAAGGGGCAATACGAACGCGCCAGCCAGCACTACGAGCAAGCCAGTCGCAGTCCGCAACTCACGCTGGTCGCCCTGCAGGACGCCGCCAATATGTGGTGGGAGCAGCGCCAGTACGCGCGGGCGCTGCCCTTCCTGGCGCGACTGGCGGAACTGCAGCCTGATGTGGAGGTCTGGTGGCATCGCTGGGTGCATGCCGCCGAGCAGACGGGCAACCGTCAGGCGCTCTGTGAGTCGTTCGCCTATCTGGAGCGGCACGGCAAGCCGCTGTCGGCAGGCGTCCATATCAACTGGGGGCGTGCCCTGTGCGAGCTGGGCAACTATGTTGAGGGACTGGAGCATCTCACGCGCGCGATCGAGCTGGAGCCGCAGAACGCGAACGCGCTCTTTAACGCGGGCGATGTGCTGTATCGGCTGGGCGCGTATGCGGAAGCCGCCGACGCCTATTCCGCCGCGCTGGAGCGCGACCCGTACAACCCACAGGGCTGGTTCGTGCTGGGCAACTGCTACTTCCGGATGGGCGTGTACGACGCCGCCCGCATCGCCTTCCAGCAGGCGCTCGCCCTGGACCCGCACCATGACCCCGCCCGCCAGAACCTCGAACTCACCGTCGAAATGATCCGCCGCACCGCTGCATAAGACAGCAGGCGGTTTTCAAACCGCGGCGGGCGCGCGCTCGCCCTGCGCTACCCGAATCAAATCCGTGATCGTGCTTTCGGCGACGGCAACGGCGCGATCAGCGACGCCATAGTAGATCAGCACACGCCCATCGCCCATCGGCACGATGCCCGTCGGGAACACCACCCGCTCAAAGAAGCCGCTGACCTCGTAATCCTCGGTCGGTGTGATGAGCGGCTCGTGCGAGCGGTGCAGCACGCGGTGCGGCTCCTCCAGATCGAGCAGGGCGACGCCCGCGCAGTAGCCATCTTTGGCGTTCACACCGTGATACACAATCAGCCAGCCTTCGGGCGTTTCAATCGGCGGCGTGCCTGCGCCGATGCGCCGTGCATCCCACAGATGCGGGCGCGGCGCCATCAAAAAGTGATGATCCCCCCAGTGCATCAGGTCCGGCGAATAGGCAATCCACATGTTCGGACCATTGAAGGGCGACATGCCCGTACGGTGCAGGGCGACATAGCGACCCTGCACGCGGCGCGGGAACAGCACCACATTCTTGTTTTCGTGAGGCAAAATCAGCCCGTGCCGCTGGAAAGAGCGGAAGTCCTGCGTGCTGAACAGCTCCGCGCAGATACCGAACCGCGAGACGGCGGTGCAGGTGATGTAGTAGGTGTCTTCAATCGGGGTGATGCGGCAGTCCTCCAGCCCGTACTCTTCGTAGATGGTCTCCGGGAAGAGCGTCGGCTGCGGGTCGATGGTGAAGTGGATGCCGTCGCGGCTGCGTGCCAGTCGCAGGTGCGAGATAGAGCTGAGATAGGTGCGCCCCCCCACATGGATAGCACGCGGGTCGCTGAGATCGACCTCAGGTGAGTGGCGCGAGAAGGTCAGCACTTCCACACGCTGCGAGCGATGCCGATGGTTCAGGTTCAGCACCGGCACGCCCACCAGGTCGGGGTCGTCCAGCACGGGGCGCTCCGCCACCCGCAGCAGCAGGAGCACCTCATCACCGTAGCGCACAGCCCCCGGATTGAACACACCAATCACTTCCAGCCCCGGCTCGGATGGCGGCACCGCCTCCGGCACAATAATCGGATTCTCCGCCACGCGCTTTGCCAATCTCGATTGCCTCCCTATCCTTAGATTACGAATTCTCAGCAAAAGTTGCACATTGGGTCGCCTTCTACACCTGCGTAGTGAGGCGCACGATGAGTCTTTCCATAACTTCGGCTGGATTTACAGCGGGAAGTACACCTTTGAGGGCGAGGTCGGCTTCGTTCAGCGCAGCGAACGCCTTCTGGAGTCGGCTTGCAGGGAACCGCTCCGCCTGCCGCTTCAACCTTTCCCGCAAAAAGGGCTGTCGCTGCAGCAACTGAACCACATTCGGCTCATGCAGCAACTTCTGTGCCACATCCGCCTGAATCTGCTCCGGCTTATCGATGGGTTGGCGATGCGTGAGCAGGATTTGCATATCCCATAATAATCGGAACTGGCGACTGATGAGTCCGAGCGTCTGGAGGGCGGCGGTTTCGGGACGCGAGCCAGCCTGAAACAGCAGGTTCAGCCAGCGCAGCGATTCGGCGACATTGCCCGCCACAATTGCATCGACGAGCCGGAACACCTGCGCCTGCTGGGAGGGGCTGACCACGCGCTCGATGTCGTCACGGCTGATCTCGGTGCGTGGCTCGATGTAGAGCAGCACTTTCTGCAGTTCGGTGAGCGCGCGCTCTGCGACACCATCCACCAGCTCCATCAGCAGCTGGGCTTCGGGTGGGCGCAGGCGTTTGCCCGCGGCGCGTGCCGTTTCAATCAGGCGCGCCTCCAGCGATTTGCCGCGCAACGGTTCGAGCGTGATCAGCACGCCATGCTCGCGCACGGCGTTCATCACCGCCTGCCAGCCTGCCGATTCGGTTCGTTCGGAGCGTTCCGACGATTCGGCAGGTTCGGGCAGCAGAACCAGACAGCTGAAGGGCGGGATTTGCGGGATGAGTCGCGCCAGCGCCTGCAGCTCGGTGGCATTATAGCGATTGACCGCCTGCAGAATGACCAGTCGTCGCTCGCCTTCCATCGGCAGGGTCTGCACCTGATGGACGACGGCAGCAACGGGTGTCTCCCGCGCGTCCAGCAGGGCTTCATCGAGACTGCCCGGCTCTATTGAGAGGGCGTGGCGCAGCCGCTCGAGGAACTCGCGTGCGAACACTGGCTCGTCGCCCGTCAGCAGGTATGCGCGAGCGGGCGACCGAAACTGCTCCTCCGTGAGCTTGCTGTATTTCAGTTCCATCGTTGTGCGACTTCGATAAGGGGCGTTCCGCCCCCTGCGTCGCTGTGAGCATTCGCACGACTCGCTGAGGCGAACCCATCGAGCCACAGCAGCCGTGCGGCTCGCCCAATAAGACGAAAATAGCCCAGCTCCTGCCGCAGCACACGCTGCAGCGCTTTAAGTTTACCCTGCACCTCTGCTACGACGGCGCGGGCTTCAAGCGGCGGCGCGTAGAGCAGGCGCAACAGCGGCTCCCGCAATGAGCCAAGCAGTGCCGTTGCCCTTTCGGCGCGTCGGGCGTCGCGCCAGCCCTCACCGAGCCTGGGCAGGCACGCCTGCAGATAGTCGTTCGGCGATTGTGAGGCGAGCGGGGCAGGGCAGCCCATCAACCGCAGCCAGTAGACCAGCCGCATGTAGAGCGCATAAGCGATCGGAAGGCTCCTGTGATCGCCCAGCCATCGGGAGAACAGCACACTCCACAGCAGATAAATGAGACCGGCAGCAATCAGCCCGTCCAGCAGGCGGCGCCAGCGATAGAGCGGATGACGCCGCGCCGACTCGCTCCCCGCGCTGCCAGTCGCCGAATCGCCCCCATCGATCACGCGCGCGTTCTCCGTCGCGTCAAATGGAACCCAGCCGACGCCCTCGAAGTAGACCTCCGTCCAGAGGTGGCGATGGCGCTCACGCACGATGTAGTCGCCCGTGTCGGGATCGCGCTCCTGCAGCAGGTAGCCCGACACCACCCGCGCCGGTAGACCCACATACTGGCACATCACCGCCAGCGCCGTCGCAAACTCGATGCAATAGCCCTGTTTCGCCTCGAAGAGAAAATGCTCCACCACATCGACCTCTGACGGATAGGCTTCTGTATGCACATTATAGGCGGCGTGGGTCTCGATGTACCGTTTGAGCGCCATCACCTTATCATAATCGGTGGGCTGATCGGCGGTGAGTTGCTGTGCCAGTTCCATCACGCGCGCGTTGCGAGCGGGTGTGATCCACGAACCCCAGAACGGCGTGATGGCTTCGCGCTCGCGCAAAAGGGCGGGCTGCTGGGAGCTGACCAGCGCACGGATTTCATAGCCTGTGCCGGGCGTCAGCGGACGACGCACCCAGATGGTGCCCGTTGCGTAGACCACCCGAATGGCGCGACGCTGCTCAAACGGTTTGAGCCAGAGGGGCATGCCGGGCGAGAAGAACTGCTGATGGATCCCACCCAGCACAGTGATCTCCGCGTGAACCTGATGCGCGTGCGGATAGTGGGACAGGTTCGAGACAATCACAAACTCGCCCTGCTCACCCGCTTCGATCAGGCGCATGCCGAGATAGGTTCGGTTCCAGCCGCGCCCTGTGTACTGGTCATAAGTATCGGCTCGCAGATAGCGGGCACTCCCCTGCAGGAATCGCACGCGCAACACGGGTGTGTCGCTCAGCTCCAGCGGACCCGCGCCCACCTGCAGGGCTGGTATAGCGGGCGCGCGGCTGCCTGTGCCCGGCGTCCGAAACGGCAGACCAATCACAAGCCCCGATACCAGCTCGCCCAGCATCAGCCATAACAGCAGCGCCAGCCCGCTCGCCCCAACGGTTGCTATCAAACTGCCCAGCAGCGCATAGCGTCCCACCACCGCCAGCGGCAACTGCACCCGCAACTCCATCTGGTGCGCCAGAATCAGCATCGCGAGCAGCACCGCGATGAACGCCAGGAACAGATAGGGCACAGCAGGCGCGAACAGATAGGAGCCAATCAGCCCGAAGAGCGCCATCACAGGCACATTCTGGAACAGCACCGATGGGGGCGAGACCATCAACGGCGTGCGCAGAGCCAGATACCACAGAAGCGAGGTGCTCAAATAAATCTCTATCGCCGAATCGGTCGGCATGTTGACCAGCGCGTTAAAGGAGGGCTGAGCGGTGATCGTGAAGAGCGCGAGCGTCGCATCGAGAAAGCCGAAGACGAGGCGTGTGGTCTCGCTCAACGGTCGCTGACTAAGCAGTGCGCTCAACAGTGTTCCGAGCGTGATGAACAGAATCAGGAACAGGGTGAAGCTGGAGGTGTCCGCCTCCATGCGGGCTGCACGGAACGCCAGCACGCTGATGATGCTCACCAGCCAGGCGGCTCCGTACAGCAGCCAGTTCAGCGAGCCTGCCAGCGGAGCGAGCGGCTCCGAACTGGTTGCCTGCGCCCTGTATTGCGCGTCGTCCAACGCCATCGCTTCCTAATACGATTCTACCCCGCTGAAGGTTCGCTCAACGCACTATCAGCACATGCCCGCTCGCGCTCATGTTCCAGCGAACCAGCACCGTTCTGCCCGCCCGCTCCACCTTCGCAGACGCAGGTCGCCCCAGCGGATCGAACAGCTGAACCTGCCCTTTGAGCGAGCCGAGACTGATTCGGGCGAAGCCTGGCACGCCCTCCGCACCACGCATCAGATAGCTGAGCGAGCTAACGGTTTCGTGGCGCAGCACAATCTGCGCGTTGGTGTGGAGCAGATTGGCTCGCTGGAGTCGCGTATCCACGCGCAGGAGCAGGCGCGGCGTTCGCGGCTCCAGCACCACATCGGTCTGTATCGGCAGCGCTGGATCCAGCACATCCAGATAGGTGCCGCGTAGCACGGTGAGTCGGTAGGTGCCGAAGGCTGCCAGCCAGTCGCCGCGCTGGATGGTGAACCGTGCGCGCTCGCGATAGCGCACGCCCGCACGCCCGATAATATAGCGTACGAGCTGACGCAGCTGGCTCTCACCGTTGGGACTGTTAGCGAAAACCCTGCTCGAAACGCCCAGCAGCATCACGCCGCCGCGCCCGACGGTTTGCAGCATGCCCACTGGCACATCGCCCAGCTGATAGAGCCGCTCTGCGCCCTCCAGCGAGCAGGCAACCACGCGCTCATCGTGGCGCAGGGTCAGCATCGGCAAATCGGGGCGCTGGCGGGTCAGCACGCGCTCTGGATAGGGCGGCTGCAGGCTGAGTTCAATTCGCCACTCCTGCGCAATCTCCACGCGCAGGGTGAGGCGTGTGGCTGCAGGCAACGGGAAGCGGTAGACAAACCATGCTGTGCCGTCGGCGGTACGCTCCCCGCTGGCGTTCAGCAGACTTTCCGAATGCGCGTAGAGGAACAGTCGCTCCACGACGGTGCCCGTCTGGAAAGCCGTCCACACACGCCCGTCCGATTCCAGTCGCACCTGACGCACGCGCGCGCCGAAGCCTGTGTCGGGCAGACTGTCGCTGAAACGCACATAAACCGTTTGACCCGCATAGGGGCTGAGGTCGATCTCCACCCAGTGGCGGTTGAGCGTGCCCTGTTCCGGTTGCGTCCCATGTCGGGCGACCTCCTGCCAGGAGGGGCGTTCCCCCGTGTCGGGCATGACCGTGAGGGTGGGATTCAGCCCCAGCCGTGCCAGCAGCGCCTGCAGTGTGGTCGAGCTGTCCACGCCCTGCGAATCGCTGACGGGCATGCCCACCACAAACAACCAGCCACCGTTGCGCACCCAGCTCGCCATCGATTCAAGGGCAGCCGTGTTTTCGACGGGCACCGCTTCGGGCGTCCAGATCAGCAGGCGCAGATTGCCCCAGTCAGGACGACTCACCAGCCGTTGTGGCGTCCAGAACTGTACGGGCACGCCTGCCCGCACCAGCGGCAGCGCGACAGCAAGCACCGCCGCTGTGTCCATCGATTCCAAGCCCGACACCAGCACGCCAATACCCTCCAGCCCCGCGTCCAGCGTGCCCGCCCCGCGCTCCGCCATCGAATCGACCGCCTGCGCCGCGCTCCACACCAACGCCAGATAATCGGGCGGCGCGTCGAGTTGCTCCAGATCAATAATCGGGCGTACCGATGGTGCCATCAGCGTTGCGACCAGTGTGCTGAACAACACCCGCTGATGGGTTCGCAGGTCGCGCTGCAGCAGCTCCTGCATCGGGTCTATTGTGAGTGGCACAGGCTCCGCTCGCCCGCCCAGCATGCCCGTTAGCAGCGCACAGCGCAGATAGGTCAGGCTGAACGGGTCGGGCTGATACTCCCCGCTGAGCGGCACGGGCTTGTTAACGACAGACTCGGTGAGGATGGCAGCCGGCGACTCGACTCGCGGCGGAGTGAGCTTCGGCTTGAGTGCGCTGATGGGTGCGCCCAGCAAGCGTTCAGTGCTGTCGCCGATGCCGTCGCCGTCCTCGTCGCGCTGGGTTGCCCGAACCGTTATGCCGTACAGCACCACGCGCCCGCGCCGACCCGCCGCCACCGTCACCTGCAGGGTCTGGATGGCAGGCTGGTACGGCGTGCGAACAGTGAGCGTGTAGGTGCGTACGCCGCCACGAACAGGTTGAACTGCCAGCCCCCTATCGGCGGCACGCAGGCGCACCTGCCCATTACCCCCTGCCGTAACCTGCACCTGCACATCCATCCCGCTCAGCACACGGAAGCCGTAGGTTGCCGTCCCGCGCCTGCCAATCAGCCGATGGTCGCCCTCCAGCCGACTGCGCGTGCTGCTCATCAAAACGCCCGACTCCGCACCAGGGCGCACCTGCCAGCGCAACGCCTGCATTGCAGGGGCAGTTTGACCCCACACCAGACCAGTAAGGGAAAACAGCACGAGGGATAACCACCAGCCTGACCGTCTCATCAGAACATATTCTACCCTGTTGCTGGCAAGCGTCGTGGGTGGTGGACACGGGAGATATGGAGCGAGCGCTGCGTCGGGTGAGGATACTACAGCGGTTGGGATATGAGGCGGTGCCGGCGGTTGGTGGAGCGGAGGTGGTGAATGAGGTGATAACGGCGGCGCTGGAGGGTCGTGTGGTGCTGGTGCTGGATGGAAGGCTGCTGGGTGAGGGATTGCTAATGTAGAAGCAGCTGCCTCTTAGCGTAGAAAAGAGGGCGTCCGCCCTTCGCGGGAGACGCCCCCACCGGGAACGGTCACCTTCCTTCGTTCATTAGGTGTTCATTATACTTCATGCACCGCTCGAATCCTGCCGTTTGTCGTCAAAATCCCGACCAATTCAGATAGGCGCGGATGAGGGAGGCAAGCGGCGCGCCGAAAAGCAGGGTCAGCTGCGCTCCCACTGCCAGAAAGGGACCAAACGGCAGCATGCCAGGCATAGTGGATAGCTCTTCTTCCTCTTCAGCAGGCTGACCGAGCGCGGTGTAAAGGCGCTGCTGCCAGCGGGCGGGCAACAGCATCAGCAGCACATCGAGCCAGAGCAGATAGATCAGGCACATCAGCAGGAGGCTGGGAATGGGTTCAGGTGGGAGCGATTCGCCCTCCGCCTTGCCTGCAGCTTCCGACGGCTGACGACGCGACTGCCACAGTACCCACAAGCCGCCGATGATCGCGCCGCCTGCCACCGCCAGTGCGAACGCGGTCAGCAACGCGGGCAACGGCAATAACGCGCCCATCGCCCGCACCAGCTTGATGTCGCCGTGCCCCATCGCGTCACGACGGAACACCACCCGCCCCAGGATCGCAATCAGGCACAGGATGCCCGCGCCTACCTCCGCACCCACAAGCGCATTTTTGAGATTCACCTCACCCCAGTATGCCCATGACCAGTCGGTGGGCTGATTCACAAGGAGCCAGGCATGCAGGAGACCCGCTATGAGCAGCGCGAAGTTCAGCTCGTCGGGGATGATGGTGTGTTCGAGGTCAATAAAGAAGATGGCGATCAGCGCGGCGCAGGCGAGCGCGTAGAGCAGGAAGCGCAGGGGCAGCTCGCCCGCCACCAGATGCTGCCACCAGAGCCAGCCCCACACGCTCGCGCTCCACAGCTCCACCAGAAAGTAGCGCACAGAGATGCGGGCACGACAGTAGCGACACTTCCCACCCTGTATCAGATAGCTCAACAGCGGCACCAGATCGCGCACGCCGAGCCGATGCTGACATGCCGGGCAATGGGAAGGCGGAAAAACGATAGAAAGCCTTCGGGGCAGCCGATAGATCAGCACATTCAAAAAGCTGCCTATCGCTGCCCCGAAGGCAACGCCGAACACCACGCTCCAGGCAGGTAGCATCAGCTCTGCGATTGGCTCAGATTCGAAATCACCTCGATCATCGGCAGGAACATCGAAATCACGATGAAGCCGACGATGAAGCCGAGGATCACAATCATCACTGGCTCAATCGCAGCGGTCAGGCTCGCAATCGCGGTCTCCACCTCGTTCTCGTAGAAGTCGGCAATCTTGTTGAGCATGTGATCCAGCGAGCCTGATTCCTCGCCGACGCTGACCATATGCACCACCATCGGTGGGAACATTTTGCTTTTCTGGAGTGGGTCAGCAATCTTCTCGCCTTCACGGATGCGGGCGCGCGATTCCAGCACGGCGTCGGCAACAACCGAGTTGCCCACGACGCCTGCCACCGTCTCCATCGCCTGCAGGATCGGCACGCCCGAAGCGAGCAGAGTGCCCATTGTGCGGCTGAAGCGCGCCATCACAATCTTGTGGTGCAGTTTGCCAAACACAGGCAGGCGTAGTTTCACCCTGTCTGCGACCCGCCGCCCGACCCGCGTGCTGACAAATAGCTTGTAGGCGATGATAATCACCACCAGCGAAATGATGATGATGTACCACTTCTGGGTCAGAAACGCGCTCAGGTCCACCAGGAACTGGGTAGGGGCAGGGAGCTGTTTGATGCCGAGGTCCCTGAACAGGCTGGCGAACTGAGGCACCAGCCACGATACCAGGAAGATCACGATGCCCGTCGCCGCCAGCAGCACGATGACAGGGTAGGTGAGCGCGGACCGGATCTTGCGGCGCAGCTCCACATCCTTCTCCAGGAAGTGGGCGATTCGCTGCAGCGATTCCTCCAGCACGCCGCCGACCTCACCCGCGCGGATCAGACCGATAATCAGCTGGCTGAACGCTTTGGGGTGGCGCGACATTGCGCGGGAGAGGCTCTCGCCCGATTCGACGCGCGTGGAGAGATCCATCAGGATTCGGCGTAGGCGCGCGTTGCTGGTCTGCTGCTGCAGCACATCGAGGCAGCGCACAAGCGACACGCCCGCATCGAGCATGGTGGAGAACTGGCGGGCGAAGATGGCGAGGTCGCTCAGGCGCACGCGCCCGTAGCCGCCCGCCGGCACGCGTGGCGCCGCCCGATCCATCGAGATTTCGATCACCTGGAAGCCTTCTTCCTGCAGCCGCTTGCGCAGCACCTCCGCATTCTCGGCTTCCGCTTTGCCCGAACGGGTCGCGCCCGATTGATCCCGAATCGTGTAGTTAAAGAACGGCATCTTGCTCGCCTCCTCTTAGCGCCCGCGACCCGGCGCAGGCGGTGTGCCCGGCACTCCGCCGGTGGGCGCAATCATCTTGCGTAGCTCGTCTGGATTAATCGCGCGCGCCATCGCCTCCTCGTAGGTGATCCAGCCCTTGAGATAGAGATCGCGCAGCGACTGATCCATCGTCTGCATGCCCAGCTGACCGCTGGTCTGAATCATGGTGTGAATCTGGTGAGTCTTGTTCTCGCGGATCAGGTTGCGAATGGCGGGTGTGGCAATCATCACCTCCACGGCGGGCACGCGACCGGGTTGACCCGCACGCGGCAGCAGCTGCTGGCTGATAATCGCCTGCAGGTTGTTCGCCAGCTGAATGCGAATCTGCTCCTGCTGACCGGGCGGGAACACATCGACGATACGGTCCACCGATTCGGCGGCGTTGTTCGTGTGCAGGGTTGCCAGCACGAGATGTCCTGTCTCGGCGGCGGTGATGGCGAGCTGGATGGTCTCCAGGTCGCGCATCTCGCCCACCAGAATCACATCGGGGTCCTCGCGCAGCGCCGAGCGGAGCGCCGCCGCAAAGCTCTTCGTGTCCTGCCCCAGCTCGCGCTGATTGATAATGCTGAACTTGTGCTGGTGCAGGTACTCGATGGGGTCCTCAATCGTGATGATATGCACACTGCGCTCGCTGTTGATCTGGTTGATCATCGCGGCTAAGGTGGTCGATTTGCCAGAGCCGGTGGGACCGGTCACCAGAATCAACCCGCGCGGTCGGCGCGTGAGTTCTTCCAGCACGGGCGGCAGGTTCAGCTCGCGAATGGTGGGCACCCGCGCCGGGATGAGACGGAACGCGGCAGCCACCGCGCCCTTATCTTTGTACACATTCACGCGGAATCGGGCAACCCTGTGCAGGCTGTAGGAGAAGTCCAGCTCATAGGTGGTTTCGAATCGCTGGATCTGCTCATCGGTGAGGATGTCGTAGATGAGCCGCTGGGTCTCGCTGGGACTGGCTTTTTCGAAATTGAGGCGCAGCAGCTGACCATCCACGCGAATAACGGGTTCAACATAGGGGCACAGGTGCAGGTCCGATGCGCCCTTCTCGACCACGATGTAGAGCAGTTCGTCGATGTGGATATCTTCGAGCGAGCGTGCCTGTCCCATGACGGGCGTCTGCACGGTGCCCACACCGCCGCCCGCCTGTGCATCTTCTGTCGGATTGTTCGGCATATACATTCGCTTGCGACCTCCTTGCAACTGGTTTATTGGTCAGGTTGACCCTTACGGGTGGTTCCCGTTTAGTAGTAGCCGGCGGTGAACACCACACGGCGCACTTCGTCAGGGGTCGTGACGCCTTCCAGCACCTTGATGAGTCCGTCCTCGCGCAGCTCCTTCATGCCGTTCGCTTTGGCGGCTTCTTTGATGTCGGAGAGCGGCGCGCGACGAACAATCAGTTCAGCAATCTCGGCGTTGACCACCATCAATTCGAAGATACCGATTCGTCCCTTGTAGCCGCGATAGCGGCACTCTTCGCAGCCTGTGCCCTCCCAGATGGTGACGACCTGGTCGGGGTCTTCCACCTGGAATCCGAAGGCACGCAGGTCGGCGGCGCGAATCTCGCGCGGCTGCTTGCACTTCTGGCACACGCGCCGTGCCAGCCGCTGCGCCAGCACGCCCGTGACGGTTGCCGCGATGAGGTACGGCTCCACGCCCATATCGATCATACGGATGACTGCCGAGGGCGCGTCGTTAGTGTGCAGGGTGGAGAGCACCAGGTGTCCCGTGAGTGCGGCTTCAATCGCGATCTCGGCGGTCTCCAGGTCGCGCATCTCACCCACCATGATGATGTCGGGGTCCTGGCGCAGGAAGGCGCGCAGCGCGTTCGCGAAGGTCAGACCCGCCTTGCGGTTCACCTGCACCTGACTGATGCCCGGCAGCTGATATTCAATCGGGTCCTCAATCGTGAGGATGTTCTTCTCCACTGAGTTCAGTTTGTGCAGGATCGAGTATTGGGTGGTGGTCTTGCCGGAGCCAGTGGGTCCGGTCGACAGCACCATGCCCTGCGGCTGGATGACCAGCTCTTCGAGGCGTGCCTGCGTTTCGGGTGTGAAGCCGAGCTTGTTGAGACCGATCAGCACGCTGGTTTTGTCCAGAATACGCATCACGATCTTTTCGCCCAGCGGAGTGGGGATGGACGAGACGCGCAGGTCGTAGTCTTTGTTCTGGTAGCGGATGGGGATGCGTCCATCCTGTGGCAGGCGCTTCTCGGCGATGTTCATCTCCGCCATGATTTTGTAGCGGGAGATGAGCGGCGCCTGGATATACTTGGGCAGGGTCAGCACCTCGTGCAGCACGCCGTCGATTCGGTAGCGGATGCGCACATTGCGCAGCTGCGGTTCGACATGGATATCGCTGGCGCGTTCGTCGATGGCGCGTTGAATGATGATATTGGCGGCGCGCACGATGGGACCCTCTTCGGCTTCGCGCAGCACGGCTTTTTCGTCTTCTTCGAGGTCGCCCCGTGCGCTGTAGGCGGCGACTTCCGACATCACGGAGGCTTTCAGGTCCGTGGGTCGCGCGGGTGTGCCGCCTCCACCCTCACCCGCTGTCATGCTGCCATCGCCCGCGATGGCAGAGCCGCCATAGGCGCGACGAATCGCGTCCTCAATCGCGCCCGGCGCCGCCAGCACCGGACGCACCATGCAACGCGAGTTGACCCGCACATCATCGATCGCCATCACATTGTTCGGGTCCGCCATCGCCAGATAGAGGATGTTGCCTTCTTTTTTAACGGGCATCACATTATATCGCTTGGCTATATGCTCTTTGACCACATTGACGGCGGAGGGGTCGGGCGTGGTGCGATCGAGGTCAACGAACGGCATGCCCAGCTCGTAGGCTTTCGCCTCGTAGGCATCACGCTCGCTGACCACCGCCTGGTCCACCAGAATCTGTGCCAGGTCCTTACCCGTGGTCTGCTGCACCCGCAGCGCGTCCTCCAGTTGCTCACGGGTGATGAGACCCTTCTCAATCAGGTACTCACCCATGCTCTTGCGTGTCATTGCCATCGTTCGTCACTCCCTGTTGAGCGTCTGTCCGCCGTATAGATTATAGCATGTTTCGACGGCGCGCGTATGGTATAATCGCTTTCGCGAGGCAGGGAGCGATTCCTGCCACTTTTTCTGGAGGTGTTCTGGACAATGCGAATCGGATGGACGATTGCGATGGCGTGTATGGCGTTGCTGATGGGGCTGGCTCAAAGCGGGTCGGCGCCACGCGGAGGCACCAAGGGCAACGCCCAGAAGGACGACGGGCGCATCCCGATTGCACAGGCGGCACAGGAGCTGGCGAGCAAATTCTCGGCGAAAATTGTGGTGGATCCGTTGATGACAGCGCGTGTGCAGCCGCCGCAGGCAAAAGAGCTGGAGAGCGCGCTGAACGAGCTGGTGGGGCAGGTATCAGGAGCCGTCTGGCGCGAAGTGTACACAAACAAGGTGCTGGGGCAGGAGCCTGAACCGGAAAAGGTGGTCGCCGCCGTGCGCGCCCTGCTCACCATCGAACTGGGCGGCGTGCTGGTGCTCGACCCACGCACGGGCACGCTCAACTCCTTCGTGGCGAACTACCCGATTGCGCCCGGCTTCGAACAGAGCCTGGAACAGATGCAGCCGCCGTTCAGCTCCACTCCTATCTATGTGATTCTGGAGCCGCGTCCGCGCGCGCTTGCCGACCTCAAGGGCACGCGCATGGAGCAGTTCACCAAAGCCCAGCAGCAACTGCTGGAGCTGCTGGCACGCATGACGCCCGAAGAGCGTGCGCAGGCACTGCGAGCAGGCTTCCAGATGTGGCTCAACGCCGACCCTGAACTGCGCTACCAGATGATGTTCGAAGGCTTGCGCATGTCGTTCGAATACTGGCAGTCGCTCACGCCTGAACAGCAGCAAGAGATGATGGAGATGGGGCGACGCTGGTTCGAACAGTACTTTGGCAGGGACGGCAATCCGTAGGCAGGAGTTTGCCCGAACCGCGCCGAATCGGGAAAGTATGCGAAGGATAACGCTCGTCGGTGTGCTGGCGATGGCATTCGTCAGCGCATCGCTCTGGGGACAGGGAACGGAAAAGATGGAACTGACAAAAAGTTCCTCAGCGAAACGGCTGCTCGTCGTTACACACACGGCGGGCTTCCGCCACTCCGATTCGATCGAAGCGGGCGAGAAGATTCTCGCCGAGCTTGCCCACCAGAGTGGCAGGTTCACCGTCGACTACTGCCGAACCGCCGATGAAGTGCAGAAGATGCTCACGCCCGAATACCTCAACGAGAACCGCTACGACGGCGTGATCTTCCTCAACACCACAGGCGACATCGGCATTCCCGACCTGAAAGCCTTTCTGGAATGGCTCAGGGGGGGCAAAGCATTCATTGGTATCCACGCCGCCACCGATACCTATCACAATCGCCCCGAATATATCGAGATGATCGGCGGCGAGTTCGCCTATCACGGTCGGCAGACCAGAGTGCAGGCGCGTGTGGAGGATCGCAAACACCCCGCCGTCGCTCATCTGGGCGAGAGCTGGGAAATCTTCGACGAGATTTACCTTTTCAAGGAGAACACGCGCGACCGCGTGAAGGTGCTGCTGTCGATGGATCGCCATCCCGACGATGGCACACCGAACGCGGGCAAGCCGGGCGACTACCTGCTCGCGTGGTGCCGGGACTACGGCAGGGGGCGTGTGTTCTACACCGCGCTGGGGCATCGCGTCGATGTGTGGCTCAATCCTGACTATCAGAAGCACCTGCTGGGCGGCATCGAGTGGGCATTGCGCCTGAAATAGGCAGTTGAGAAGGCAATGAACCGCATCGTGGTCAAAAGTCCTGCCGATGGGAGCTTGCTGGGCGAGGTGGAGCCGACACCCGTCGAGGCGATCCCGTCGATGGTGGAGCGGGCGCACCGCGCTTTTGAAGAGTGGCGTCGCACGCCCCTGCAGGAGCGGGCAGACGCCATGCGCCAGCTCCGACGCCTGCTGTTCAACGAGCGCCACACCATCGCCGAACTGGTCGCCCGCGAGCAGGGCAAACCCCTCATCGAGGCGATGATTGTCGAAATCTTTCCGCCCGTCGACGCGATGACCTTCCTCATCTACGAAGGGGTGCGCCTGCTACGCCCGCAGCCGATCCGCCCGAAGGGTCCCTTTATGCGCGGGCGAACCTGCACGATGCACTTTCATCCCTACGGCGTGTGGGCGGTGATCGCGCCCTGGAACTACCCTGTGAGCATCCCGCTGGTACAGCTAACCGCGCTGGTGTTCACTGGCAACGCGGCGCTGCTCAAGCCGTCGCCGCTGACGCCGCTCAC
Organism: Armatimonadota bacterium; assembly: GCA_037444405.1. Lineage (GTDB taxonomy): Bacteria > Armatimonadota > Fimbriimonadia > Fimbriimonadales > GBS-DC > HRBIN15. Next base: position 64,150 of record JBBIML010000015.1, on the reverse strand, counting down.
AGGCGCGCTGATCGTGGAGCTGTTCCAGCGGCTGAATCTGCCCGATGGGCTGGTGCAGCTGGTGCAGGGAGGCGCGCCACAGGGTCAGGCGCTCATCAGTGACCCGCGCGTGCGCGGCGTCATCTTCACTGGCAGCGTGCCCATCGGGCGCGCCGTCGCCGCGAAAGCCGCCGAAACCAACAAAAAGGTGATTCTGGAACTGGGTGGCAAAGACCCTGCGATTGTGCTATCCGACGCCGATATCGAGCGCACCGCGCGCGGCATCGCCTGGGCAGCGATGGTGAACGCGGGACAGACCTGCGTGTCGGTGGAGCGCGTCTATGTGGAGCGCCCGCTCTATGAGCCGTTCCTGCAAGCTCTGCGCGAGGAGCTGTCGCGCATCCGCGTGGGACACCCGCTCAGCATGGAGACCGATATGGGACCCCTGATTGCGCCGTTCCAGCGCGATCGGGTGCAGGCGCATGTGGAAGACGCCTGCTCAAAAGGCGGGCGCGTGCTGACAGGCGGTAAGGTGTTAAGTGAGCTGGGCGAACTCTACTACGCGCCGACGCTCGTCGCCGATGCCCACGAGGGCATGCTCGGCATGCAGGAGGAGACCTTCGGACCACTGGTGATGGTTCAGCCTGTGGCGAACGAGCAGGAGGCGGTGGCGCGGGCGAACGCCAGCGCGTTCGGGCTGACCGCCTCCGTCTGGACGCGCGACCGCCAGCGCGCCAGACGGATCGCGCCTCTGCTGGAATGCGGCGCCGTCACGGTCAATACGCACGCCACCACCTTCGGCGACGGCTACAGCAGCTGGGGCGGATTCAAAGATTCGGGCGTCGGACGCACGCACGGACAGTTCGGACTCTATGAGCTGGTTCAAACCCAGTATGTGAGCGAGATTTACACCGTCAAGCCCGAGCTCTGGTGGTATCCCTACAGCGAGCGGTTGCACCGCGTCACCGACGAGATGATGGCGTGGCTGGCGGAGCCGACTCTGCGCATGAGCCTGCGCGCGATGCGCCGCCTCGCCCCCGAACTGCGCTACCTCACCCGCCACTTCTCCCCGCTCAAAGCAATGCCAGGTTTCCTGCGCTATCTGCGCTGATGGTTTGCCAGGCGCTGATGCTCCTGTTGCAATCGCTGCTGGCATGCCGCCACATAGCGCGGCTCGCGTTCGATCAGCACGAACCGTCGCCCATGTCGGAGCGCCACCACGCCCGTTGTGCCCGTGCCCGCCATCGGATCCAGCACCACATCGCCCTCGTTTGTCGAGGTCAAAATCACGCGCTCCAGCAGGGCTTCAGGCTTCTGCGTTGGATGCAACTTGCGCCCTTCCGAATCTTTCAGCCGTTCCTTGCCCGTGCAGATGGGCAGCTCCCACACATTGATTGCCAGCCGAAAGCCGTCGGGCGCAAAGGTGCGCGCTACATCGGCATGGTAGGTGTAATCCTTCACCGTGCGGTCTTTGACCGCCCAGATGAGGGTCTCGGTGGCGTTCGTGAAGCGCACATTCAACCAGTTGGGCATGGCGTTCGTCTTAATCCAGATGACCTCGTTTAGAATCCAGAAGCCTGCATCCTGCAACAGTCGGCCGATGCGATGGATGTTGTGATAGGTGCCGATGACCCACAGGGTAGCGCTGGGCTTCATCAGGCGGCGCAGTTGCGCCAGCACCGTGCTGATAAAGGTGTCGTACTCCTCGAAGCTGGCGAACTGATCCCATTGTTCATAGACGCCCTCCACCAGCGTTCTGGCTTTCCAGCGCAGCAGCTGCCGCTTCGGTAGCTGCAAAAAATAGGGCGGGTCAAAAAACACCATATCGGCGAGCGCATCGGGCAGCTGCGGCAGCACCTCCAGCGCGTCGCCACAGATGACACGATCCAGTAAATCTCCCGCTTTACCCATCGCTCCGCCCTATCTTACCCCATCCCCTGCACCTTTCAACAGGATGCAGGTAGGGAGGGCAGGTTCAGCGCACGCGCAGAATGAAGGACGCGCCATGTTCGTCGTAGGGCGCGTACATCGCCCACAGGCGCGGCGGCAGGAGCCGATACTCGCCGGGCACCTCCGCCCGCAACAGCAGCCGATAATGCATCTCCTCGCTCGCGCTGAGACGCGAACGGTAGGAGATCGCCCGATCGTCGCGCAGCTCCATGCGCTGATAGACCCAGTCGTTCCAGTAGTAGATGGAGTCGCTGGCAAGCTCGGTGGGCACGCAGCCCGCGAAGTAGGGCGTCTCCAGCACCAGATAGCTCGCCTCGCGTGAGCGGGTGGACACCTTCGCCTCCACCTCCACCAGAATCAGACTGCCCTGCGCCACCGAATCGCCGCTCTGAAGCTCGGTCAACTCGATATTGCCCCATCCGCCGTCGCAGCAGGTGATGGAGGCGGTCAGGTCGTGGACGCTTTCGAGGCGCGAGACCTTGATTTTGAAGGTGGATGGCGGCGTCGCGCTGGCAGGTGTCAGGCGCACCCACTGCTCGAACTGCAGGCTGACTATCGGTGAGCCGCCAATGGGGCGCAGCTCGATGCGGTTCTCGCCCGGTTGTAAGCGACCGACATCCAGCGTTAGCCGTCCAGCCGCTTTCCATGCGTCGCCGGGGTTCACCCGCACCTCACCTGCGAGCGTGCCGTTGAGCCAGACCTGCACCTGGGCGGTCTTCGCGAGCGCGCCCGCCGACTCATAGCGGCGGCTGAATGCCAGCAGCGCCTCCAGCGCATGCGCTGTGTCCAGCGAGGTGTACCAGCCGTCGCCCTGCGCCAATCTCAGCAATCCCATCACGGTCTTTCGGATCAGCTCCTCGTAGCGGCGGCGCGTGCCGAACAGTTTCTCGGCGTACGGCTCGCTCGCGAGCAACGCGAGCAGCGCCTCCGACTGCGCGAGCGCGGGCAGCCAGCCGTACCAGGAGCGGTAGTCCCACCAGCGGGCGTCCTCCTCCGTTCGATACCAGAGCATCAGGCTCTGCTCCTCGTGGGCGGTCTTGAGCAGACGCTGCCACAGGCGGGCGATGGCTGACTCCCTATCGGGCAATCGCCAGCGCAGGTAGAGAATCAGCAGGCAGTACGCTTCTTCACTGTCGTACCAGGCGATCTCGGTGAGACAGCGCTGTACGAAGCGGTTCAGCAGGGCGCGCTTCACAGGCGGCTCCGTCTCTATCTGGCACAGCATATACAAGCCATACAGCAGCTCAGATTCGGAGATATAGATGGAGGAATCGTCGGATGTGCCCGCCATGCGCTTCTCCCACTCCTCCAGCCCCTGATTAATGAGCTGGATGAGCGATTGGCGGCCCTCGTCGTACATCGTGTCGGGCATGCGCACACCCGCCTGCTTTGCCAGATGGAGCGCACGCATCACATAGGCGGTGGTCCACAGGTTCGGTCGTTCGCCCTCCCACCAGCCCCAGCCGCCGTTCTCCTGCTGGAATCGGCGCAGCCGCTCGATGGAGAGGCGCGCCACGGTTGCAATCTGCCGCTGCATATCGGCAGGGGGCGTGATGCCCATCTGCTGGAAGGCGTGCAGCACCAGCACAGCGGGCAGGAAGCGGCTCGTCGTCTGCTCCACACAGCCGTAGGGATAGTCGATCAGGTAGGGCAGGCTGTGATAGATGCGGTGCAACACTGAGGGCACCACCTGCACCTGCAGCTGGCTCACAGGCAGGATAGCATCGGGCGCGACCGTGAGCGTGAGTTCGCGCGGGCGCGTGAGCCACGCCGTCTGACCGAACGACCGCCGCAGGGCGAACGGCATCAGCGTCACGGTGCGCTCTTCGGCGTCGGTCAGCCCCGTCGCGCGATCGCGCACAATCGCCTGGAAGGTCTGCTTGCCGTAGCCCCGCGCGGTGTAGTCCCAGTGGAGCGTGAGGGTTTTGTGGGCGCCGATGGCGGCGGTTTGCTGCCGTGCGCCGTCGGGCGTGCGCAGGATCACCTCCAGCTCGCGCGGTTGCGCCGTGTCGTTGCTGATGACCGTGCTGATGCGCGTGCGGTCGCCCTCCACCAGCCACAGCGGCATGCGCAGATTGACCATCAGATCCTTCGCGCATTTGATGCTCGCCTTCGCGTAGCCGACCTGCGTCTGGAGCGTGTGCGCATGCACTGTCAGTCGCCACTCGGTGAGGTTGTCAGGTAGTGGGAAGGCGATGCGGGCGACGCCCTGCGCGTCGGTGAGAGCTGCCGGTGTCCAGAAGGCGGTGTCGCGGAAGGTGCGCCGTATTTCCAGCTCCGCCTGACCCTTATCGCCCTGCAATGCCAGCCACGGCGCGGAGAACTCGGTACGCACGCGGTTCCAGCGATAGGCATAAAATTCCCGCTTCAGGCGGAAGGTGTCGGACCGAATCGCGTAGATGGACTCATCCACCACTGCCAGCGACAGCTCGGCGCGGGCGGGGCGACCATCAGCATCCGTAACGGTGATCTGTGCATGCACCGTCTCGCGCGGCGCATAGCGCGACTTATCGGTCTGGATGGCAATCTTCAGGTTCTGCTCGTGGACGCCAATCTTCACCACACGCACCCGCTCGATGTAGCGCTTGTTCTGCACCATGCACACTTTGACGAAGGCGTTCGGGATGGCGTCGATGGGTGGCGTCAGGCGGACGGTGGCGACGCCGTTGCGCAGGGACACGATTTGCGAATGGTAGATGCGGTCGCCTTCGAGCGTGAGCCAGAGCGTGGCGTCGGGCTGACCCGCGCGGATGGCAATCTCCAGCGGCTCGCCCGCTTTCAGGATGTTGCGGTTCACGCGCAGGTCCAGCCTGGCTTCGGGCGGCGTCTGGGGCGTGCGGCTCGAGTGCCAGACCCACAGCGTGTCGGTCAAAATCAGCGGGTAGCCCTCGCTGTCGCGCCCTTCGATTCGGATCTCCCAGTCGCCTGCATAAGGAGGTGTGAAATCGAACTGGGCGCGTCCCTGCGCGTCGGTCGCGACGGTGCCCTCGAATGCGGTGCTGGTGACGAATCGGTCGCCGCGTCGCAGGCGTTCGCCCACACGCCAGTTCAGGCGGGTGTGGACGGGCGCGCCCGTGCGCCGATCGCGCACCTGCAGGCGTACCGTGTACGGCTGGTTTGGCTTGCCAAAATAAGGCTCCACCTGCATGCGCACCTGCCAGTAGGTGGAGGCGACCGAGAAGCGCGTGGTCGCCTGAGCGAACTCGGCACCTTCGGAGAGCATCTCGACGCGCAGGGTACAGCGGTAGGCGGTCGGGCGCTCAAAGGCATACCACCAGAAATCGCCCTCGCGCTCCGATTCCTTGAGCAGCTCGGACACGGGGATGCGCAGGATGGCGCGACCCTGCTCGTCCGTTTGAGCCTCGCCGCTGGCGACGCGCTCGCCATAGTAGCCATAGCCGCCCTCCAGCAGCGCCTCCTCGTCGGCGTCAGGCGGCACAGACCAGTCGTCTTCCCACTCCGCGCCGTCCGAATCGTCGTAACCGTAGTAATCATAGCTGCGGGCGACCTCATAGCGCAGTCTGGCATTCGGCACGGGCATCCCGAAGTAGTATTCAGAGCGGATTTCCACTTCGACGCGCTCGCCCGGCAGATAGAGTTCGCGCGACGGCTTGAGGTTGATGCGATACACAGGCTTGCGATAGGCGGCGACCTCCGCCTCGCCCTCGATGCGCTCGCCCTCGACCAGCGCGACGATTCGGTAGAGACCCGTGCGCGATTCGGGCGTGGTCTCGAACGAGCCGCTGAACGAGGAGAAGTCGCTCAGGCGTAGCGTCTGCTGGGCGACGGGTTCATCGTCGGGGTCATAGACGGTAATCTGGACGGGCGTGCCCGCTCGCAACGGCTGATAGAGGCTCTGCGCCGATGGCTGCTGGCGGCGCACGATGCCCTTGAAATAGATGGTGTCGCCAGGGCGATAGATGGGTCGCTCGGTGTAGATGGCGCCGTACAGATCAGCGCCGCTCTCGCTCCCGTCATCCCATCGCCAGAAGGTGAACCACACGATGGGTGTTTTGCGGTCGGGATCAGACGCCATAATCAGCAGTTCGCCAGGGGGCGCTTGGGAGACACGCCATCGCCCGTCGCTGCCAGTGCGTCCCTGCACAAAGCGCGACTGCCGGCTGGCTTGCTGATAAAGCGAAGCGACAGCGACGGGCAGGTTCGGCAGCGGCTGACCCGACTTGAGGTCGATTGCCCACACCTCCAGCTCGGAGCCGACAACTTTGGCGATCAGCCCCGCATGGGAGATAATTAGCAGCGCGGGGCGTATGGCAGGTCCCGCGCGCACAACAGCGAGATAGACCCCGCGCTCAAGGTTCGGCAAGGACAGATATTGCGTGAACACGCCTTCGGGGTCGCGCCCGCGAATCGGCTCCACCAGCTCGCTCAACCTGTTAAGGTACGGCTCCGATGCCTGCAGAAAATTGCGCAGCTCCCATTCGTCGCGCCACCAGCCATATCGGATTTCACTGAGCGTGCGCACGAAGTCGGTCAACGAGCGCTGCTGGGCGGGACCGCTGGACGAGCCGATGTCCGATTTGAGCCGATACAGCGCCACCTCCACCTCATCGGTGGGCGCAAAGCCGCGCACGCCCAGCCGAACCGCCTCGCCAGGGTAATAGACCGCCTGCGGATGAATCAGCTCCACGAAGGGGCGATCGGGTTCCATGCGCAGGGTGAGCTCCTCGCGCTCGCCCTCGCTCAGCTCGATCTCGAACGCCGGGCGGTCGCCGCTGGATAGCTCCGCAGGGAAATGGTGCGCCTCTGATCCGGCTCGCAGCTCGTACCGCCCCGCAGGGATGCCTCGCAGGCTGAACCGCCCCTGCGCATCGGCTCGCACCTCGTAAACGTTATAATAGAAGCGGTAATAGCCGAATCTGTCCTGCTCGTCCCGAACATATTCTATGCGGGTGAGGGTGATGTGGGCATGCGGAATCGGCTGACCTGTCTGGTCGGAAATAGCGACACCGAAGAGGCTGGCACGCGGGGTCTCATTCCGAATCAGCGCGGCAACCCCATAGATTTGAAAAGCGAGCAATAGCCCCATCCATGCAATCGCAGCTCCCATCCGTCGAGACATCGCAGGTCTCCCTCCGTAATGCCCTATTCGACACGGCTTTGACGATTCCTGCTTTTCAGGGTGATTCGGGCAGGTATACTGTTATTATCAGCGGTTCAGGGGGTTGTGGACGCGATGGATATGATGGGGTTGATATTAGGACTGGTGTGCATCGGCGGCGGCGCGCTGCTCCTGCTGATTCTTTTCATGGCGATGTACAACTCACTGATTGCTAAAAAGAATCAGGTGGACTACGCCTACAGCGGCATCGATGTTCAGCTCAAAAAGCGCCACGACTTGATTCCCAATCTGGTCGCGACGGTGCGCCAGTATATGGAGCATGAGCGCGAGCTGCTGGAGCGCATCACGGCGCTGCGGGCGCGGGCGGTTTCACCCGATTTGCCCGAAGGCGAGCGCATGCAAGTCGAAGCCGCGCTGTCGGGCGCCCTGCGCAGCCTGATGGTCGCCGTCGAGAACTATCCGAACCTGAAAGCGAACGAGAACTTCCTGCATCTGCAGGCGTCGCTGAACGAGATCGAAGAGCAGCTCGCTGCTGCCCGCCGCGCCTATAACGCCGCCGTCACCGACTACAATAACGCCATCGAGATGTTCCCGACGAACTTCGTGGCGTCGATAATGGGGCTGTCGCGGCGAGCCGTGTTCGAAGCGGAAGCCGCCGAGCGCGCGACGCCCGATGTCGCCCAGCTGTTCCAGCAATGAGCGCACCCACAGGCGATTGGGATCAGCACTATCGCGAGCTGGAGCCGATACTGCGCGCGCTGGAGGAGGAGCGTCAGCAGCGCACAGCACGCTTCGGGCAAATCACGCTCTGGAGCATCCTCATCGGCGGGCTACTGAGCCTGGCGCTGGCGGCGTTTGTCAGCTCGGAACTGGGCATCTTCGCCTTCGCCCCGCTCGGCGTCGCCCTCGTCGTGATCCTCGCCAGCTACGCCGCCATCACAAGCGACTGGTCCAGACTGTTCAAGAGGCGCATAATCAGCCGGCTGGTGAAGTTTATCAGCCCCGACCTCGAGTACCTGCCGGAACAATACATCAGCGAAGCCGAGTTCAACCAGAGCATGCTGTTCCAGCGGGAGCCAGACCGCTATCATGGTGAAGACCTGATCCAGGGCAGGGTCGGTCAGACCGCCATCCGCCTGTCGGAGGTGCATGCCGAATATCAAGTGGAGCATTACGACTCAAAGGGCAACCGCTACACGACCTGGCACACGCTGTTTCGCGGGCTGTTCATTATCGCCGATTTCAACAAACAGTTCAACGGCGTCACGCTGGTGCTGCCCGATACCGAAGAGAAGCTGCTGGGCTGGCTGGGTCAAACGCTCCAGAGCTGGAGCGCCAAGCTCGGTATGCAACCGGGCGAGCTGGTCAAGCTGGAAGACCCGGAGTTCGAGCGGGCGTTCAAAGTCTACTCCACCGACCAGATCGAAGCGCGTTATATTCTGACACCGAGCCTGATGGCGCGCATCATGCGCTTTCGGGAGTTGACCCGCAGCGAGATACGGCTCGCCTTCATCGCCTCGCAGGTGTATCTGGCGATCCCGACCGCACATGATTACTTTGAGGCGCCGTCGGTGTTCGCGCCGACGGGCATTTTGCTCAAGCCGGAAACGATTGGCAGGTATCTGCATGAGCTGCAGTTTGCGCTGGCGGTGGTGGACGAGCTGAACCTGAACACGCGCATCTGGACGAAGCGATAGGCGGGTTCAGCCCAGTCGCTCCAGCAAGGCGCGGCTGCGCCCGTCCAGCGCGTTCAGGTCGCGAATCTCATAGCGACTGCCGTCCACCGCCACAATCAGGTAGCGCACGGGCGATAGCTCATGGATGTTGTCGCGCCAGTTGCGCACATAGAACAGGCGTCGCCCGCGGTCGGTCTCCACATCCCAGCGCAGCTGCCCGTACTCTTCGTTAAGCGCGTAGACCTTCTGGATGATGGGGATAAAGTAGCGGCGTTCCAGCTCCTCCTGCAGAATGGCGAGCGATTCGGGCGCCATCCCCTCCAGCGAACGGAACATGCCAATCTCTCTGCCCTCGCGCGTGAGGATGCTGATGTAGTGGTCAGGGTCGGAGAAGGGGAAGGCGCGGGCGAACTGCACATCTTCATGCACCTCACCGTCGGGCAGGCGCACGCGCACCTGCCGACCGTTCGGCACGCGCTCAATCAGCACGCTGGACGGCTCCAGCCACCGAATCTCCAGCTGACTCATCTTTGAAGAATACCCGTTTGCCGAGGGAGGGTACAGGCAGGGATTTCCGTGCGAAACAGGAAGCCCTCACCTGTTGAGGCGAGGGCTTCCTGCGGAAAAGAGAGAGGAGGCATCAGCGCTTTCGACGACGCAGACCCAGCAGCCCGGTCAGCCCGGCACCGAGCGCCAGCAGGCTCGCCGGCTCCGGAACGGGACGAAACATCTGCCAGTAGTCCACATCTAACCGGGCTTCACCTATTCGAATCCATGTGCCAATGCGCGCCTCGATGTCGGCAATCGTGCCCCAGGATGTGTCGGGATTCTGAGACCAGGGATCGGTGGAGGGTATCCCGGTTATCTCGTACACACGCTCGCCCCAGGAATCGGTTATCGCTGGGTTGACGCCCGTGATGAGACCCGCAACATTCAGAGTGATATTTCTCAGGCGGATATCGAAGTTGATCCCTGGTATGGTGCCTGCTGGAATCACGATGGGACCTGGCTCGAACTTATAGGCTTTCACACCATCGCTGCCGCCTATGGTGAAAAAGCCACCTGGCAAGGTCGTGCTGAAATAGGGTGGGAAGCTCAGTGGCAGGGAGAAGTCGTCGAAATTGCCGTCGAAGTCGTTCCCGCTCTGGTTGACGGTGAGCGACTGATCATTAACATTAATGGCGATAGTAGTGGATATCGTTCCCGTCACTATCAGGCTACCCGTGATATCGATGAGCCAGTCGTTTCCATCCACGCTGTAGGGCTGCGCGCTCACGCCAGCCATCATCAGCGCCAGGATTGCGCCTGTTGTAAGCCGTTTCAAGCCTTTCATAGCCTCATAGACCTCCTCAATGAGCGTTTTGGGCGGGACAACCCTGCCCATTCAGCTGCAACCCTGCCCGCAGGGAGAGTGCCACTCTCCCTCACCCGCTTTTTAATGACTCGGCAGATGCCCAAAAGCGGACAGGCTTTTTGACCGATGGGTCAGGAAAGCCCTTTTCGATCCATTATAAATCAGAACGCCGCCGAATCGAGCCAGTAGATTTACGGGTTTTGGGGCTTTTCAGACACCCTCGCGCCATCAGGTAAAATCGGTCGTGATGGAGACCACAGGCGTTGAGAAGCTGATTATTGTCGGTTCAGGACCGGCGGGCTACACGGCTGCGCTCTATGCGGCGCGGGCAAACTTATCGCCCCTGCTGTTCGCGGGCATCCAGCCCGGTGGACAGCTGATGATTACCACCGATGTCGAGAACTATCCGGGCTTCCCCGACGGCATTCAGGGACCCGAACTGATGGAGCTGTTTCGTCGGCAGGCAGAGCGGTTCGGCACCCGCGTGCTGTACGAGACCATCACCCGCGTCGATTTCAGTCAGCGACCGTTCCGACTCTGGAGCGATGCAGGGAACGAGTATCGCGCTCGTGCGGTGATTATCGCCACGGGCGCCTCCGCCAAATGGCTCGGTCTCGAATCGGAAGAGAAGCTCAAGGGGCATGGCGTCTCTGCCTGCGCCACCTGCGACGGCTTCTTCTTCCGCGGCAAGCGCGTGATTGTGGTCGGCGGGGGCGACACGGCGATGGAAGAGGCGCTCTACCTCACTCACCACTGCGAGCGCGTCTATGTGGTGCATCGGCGCGACGAACTGCGCGCCTCCAAAATCATGCAGGAGCGCGCCTTCCGCAACCCCAAAATCGAGTTCATCTGGAGTACCGTCGTGCGCGACATCTATGACCCCAATCTGGGCAAGGTGGTCGGCGTGCGCCTGCATAACCTCAAAACGGGCGAAGAGTACGACTTCCCCATCGACGGCGTGTTTATTGCGATCGGACACAAGCCCAACACCGATTTTCTGCAGGGCATTCTGGAGATGGATGAACTGGGGTATATCAGGGTGCGCAACGGCACGCACACCAGCGTCGAGGGCGTGTTCGCCTGCGGCGATGTGATGGATCGGGTCTATCGTCAGGCGGTGACCGCCGCGGGCACCGGCTGTATGGCGGCGCTGGATGCCGAACGCTGGCTGGCACAGCACGGCGAGGAATGAACAGGAGGGATTATTATGCGAACAACGGCACTGATGAGCGGTCTGATGCTAACGCTGGCGCTGAGTGGGGCGCAGCAGCCGTCGGCGCGTCCCAAATCGGCGCAACCTGCCCCGAACAACAAACCCACCCAATCCGCTCCCAAACAAACTGCGCCCGGCAACCCGGCACCCAAAACGGGTTCCTTCACCCTCAAGGGCACGGGTATCAAGTTCTTCTCACGGGCGGACGGCACGCTCACCATCAAGGGGCACGGCTTCGTGATTGTCGGCGACCTGAAGGGCGAAATCCGCGCGCAGGGCTTCCGCGAACTCAAGCAGCTGCCGCGCGGCGTCAGCCTGAACCCACCCATCAACCAGCGGTTCCGGGTCTTTCATGGCACGGGCATGCTCACCATCCAGGGCAAATACGACTCGATGAAAGCCTCGCTCACCGAAGCGGAGGTCAGCTTTCGGGGCGCAGGTAGCTTCGAGATGATGGGCGTCGGCAAGGGTATCCGCGACGGCAAAGAGCTTGTCATCTATCCTTCGGCTGCCACTCCCATCATCGTGCCCGAACCTGTGTGGCAAGCCCAGCCTCCGCCCTCGCAACCTGCCCCCATGCCGGCGCCGAAAGGGCGAGTGCCCCCAACGAATCCGCCCGCAACCCGCAAATAGCCCGCCATGCGACTGCTGGAGCTGGAGCTGGAGAACTTTCGGCAATACGCCCGCGCGGCGGTGGCGTTCGAAACGGGCATCACGGCGATTGTGGGCGCCAACGGCGCAGGTAAGACCACACTCGTGGAAGCCATCCTGTGGGCGCTGTACGGCGCCAACGCCGCCCGCGGCACCGCCGACACCCTACGCTTCATGTGGTCGCAGGGCGGCACGCGCGTGCAGGTGCGACTCGACTTCCAGCTCGGCGCCCGACTCTATCAGGTGGTGCGTACCGACAAAGACGCCGTGCTGACCCAGATTCAGAACGGCGTCCACCAGACGCTCGCGCGGGGCACACGCCCCACCACCGAAGCCATCCTGAACCTGCTCGGCATGACCCTCAACCAGTTCCAGACCAGCTTCTGCGCCCGCCAGAAGGAGCTGGAGTTCATGAGCTACGCGCCTGAACGCCGCCGCGAGGAAATCAGCCGCATGCTGGGCTATGAACGCATCACGAAAGCCATCGACGAAATCGCCCAGCGCGCCAAGCAGCTCGGCGCGGAAATCGAAGGGCTTCAGCAGGGGCTGGGCGACCGCGAACTCGTGCAACAGCAGATCGAGCAGACACGCCAGACGCTTGCATCCTGCGAGCGCGACATCGCCCGTATCGAAGCGCAACTCATCACCGCCCGCGCCGAATACGAGCAACTCGCCCAGCAACGACGCGAAGCCGAACTCAAAAAGCATATCCACGACGACCTCCAGAACCGGCTCCGCCAGCTCCAGAACCAGCAGACCAGCATCGACGAACGGCTGGAGCAACTGCGCACGCGCTGGAACCAGATTCAGCAAGCCCGAAAACGCCTTCAGGAGCTTCGAGCCGACCTCGAACGCTATCGCGAGGTGCAACGGCGCCTGAAGGAACTGAACGAACTGGCTCAGGCGGAACAGCAACGCGCCGCGCTGACCGCCGCCATCGAACAGCTCCTGTCGCATATCGAGCGGCTCCAGAGCCAGCTGCAGCAACTGGAGCAAAAAGCGCACCAGCTGCAGCAACTGGAGCCTGTCATCCAGCAGGCGAACCAGATTCAGGCGGAGCTGAGCGCGTTGCGCCAGCAAGCCGCCCGCGCCGCCGAACGCGCTCGCCTCGAAAACGAGCTGGCGACCCTCCAGTCCCGCCTCGACACCCTCCAGCAACGCCAGCAGCAAGCCGAAAGCCTGCAGGCGCAGATTGCCCAGCTCGAATCACAGATGAGCGAGCGTGAAGCGCAACGCGACGAACTGCAACGGCAGATCGATCAGCTCAGCCAGCAGTGGCGCCAGCAGCGCACCGACGCCGAATCACAGCTGAAACTGCTGCAATCTCGCCTGCAGGAACTCCAGCAGCGGCTGGACGAGCTGCACGCGCTCGGCGAGGCGAGCGAATGCCCCACCTGCGGTCAACCGCTCGGCGACGCCTACCAGCGCATCTGCCACGAGCTGGAGCAACACCTGCGAAGCGAGCAGGACGCCTATCAGTGCCAGCTCGCCCGGTGCCAGTCGCTGGAGCAGGAGCCAGAGCTGCTCCAGGCGTATCGGGCGCAGCTCCAGCAGGTGATGGCAGAGCGCGATTCGCTTCAACAGCAGCTTGCCGAACTGCGCGCCCGCCACGACCAGATTCAAGCCGAGCTCGCCGAACAGCCCACCCTCCAGCGTCAGTGCCGTGAATTGCAGCGCCGAATTGAAGCCATCCCGCTCTATGACCCCCAGCGCGAGCAGGCTCTCAACGAGCAACTCCAGCAGCTCCAGCCCCAGCTGGAACTGGCGAACGAGCTGAGCATCCAGCTCAAAGAGCAACCCCGCCTCCAGAACGAGCTGGAAGGGCGTCAGGACGAACTCCGCAAACTTCAGCAGCAGCTTGCCAGCCTGCCCGAAGGCTACAATCCCATCGAACACGAAACCCTGCGCACCGAAGCCGAGCAGCTCCAGCCCCTCTATGAAGAAGCCATCCAGCTCAACACCATCCTCAAAGAGGAAGCACCCACGCGCGAACAGATCGAGCAAGCCCGGCGTGAGCAAGAAGAGGTGCAGGCTCAGCTTGAACGAACCCAGCAGGAGCTGCAGGCGCTCGCCTTCTCACCCGGAGCGTACGAGCAAGCCCTGGAACGGTGTGCCAGCGCTGAAGCGCAACTGCGTGAGCTGGAGAACCAGCTCGCCTCCCTGCAGGCGACCCGACAGAGCCATCAACAGCACCTGCAGATGCTCGAACAGCAACTCCAGCAGATTCAGGAACGCGAGGAGCTGTTGAAGCGCCGACGCGGGGAGCAGCTGCTTTATGAAACGGTGCGCAAGGCGATGCAGGCGTTCCGCACCGAGCTGAACCAGCGGCTGCGCCCGATGCTCGCCAGCTACGCCACCGAGTTCCTCACCCACCTCACGGGCGGGCGCTACACCCAGCTGGAGCTGGACGAGGAGTACCGCTTCCACCTGATGGACGATGGCATGCGCAAGGCGGTCATCTCCGGAGGCGAGCAGGACATCGTGAACCTCTGCATGCGCCTCGCGCTCGCGCGGCTCATCACCGAGCGCGCGGGTCAGCCCCTCTCCCTGCTGATTCTGGACGAGGTGTTCGGCTCACTGGACACCGACCGCCGCCAGAATGTGCTGATGCTGCTCAACAACCTGCGCGACTGGTTCGAACAGATTCTCATCATTTCGCATATTGAGGAGATCAACGAGGCGGCGGACCGCACGCTCTATGTGGTGCGCGACGAGCGCACACGCGCCAGCACCATCCTGACCCGCACCGCCGACCCACTGTCTGACCTCGCCCTCACCGACCCCGACGCCTGACCCTTTATTAGCCCCCCAACGGGAGCATTCCAGCCGACTGGACGGTGCTGGTGTGTGGCGATCGGGGGCTGTACGCCCCGTGGCGGTTTGAGCGGATTGTGGCACTGGGCTGGCATCCGTTTTTTGCGCATCAACGCGCAGGGACAGTATCGCCTGGAAAGCGCCCCGACCCTGTACTCAACCCTCCTGCTCGAAGCGGGTAGGTGGTTCGCAGGGGTTGGGGCGGTAATGCTCGCTGCAGCGGCGTTGCTGGCTCTCCTCTTCGAGCTCGAGCAGCAGGGCGCGCTGCTTGCGCTGAATGAGTTGCTGGCAGCGGTGGTCGACTTCGAGGGCGCGGCGCAGTTTGGGCAGCCACGCCGGGTCTGGCTCCAGGCACTCCAGCGTGCGCAGCACCTCCTCCCGACGCTGGAGCAGCCCCACCACCTGATCCCAGTCGTCCTCCTGCAGTGCCTGCTCCAGCGACAGGCTCAACAGCCAGAAGTCGTCCAGCAGGGTCTCAATCAGGCTCTTAGCCATGCAGATGCACCTTCCCTGGCGCACAGGTCTGGAGTGGGGCTTCCACCTGGCTCGCGATGGTGTCCCACGCCTCGCGTAGCTCGCTCAGCAGGGCGATCGCGTGGCGCACCTTTGCCGCGTCGTCGTTCAGGTTCGCCTGCACCAGCTGGTTGTAGAGATAGGTGTAGAGCTGGAACAGGTTCTCGGCGATTTCGCCGCCCTGCGCGAAATCGAGACTGCTGATCAGCTCGCCCAGGATGCGCTGGGCTTTCTGCAGGTAAAGGTTCTGCTGTTCGTGGTCGCGCCGCTCGATGGATTCAATGGCATGGTTGAGGAAGCGGAGCGCGCCATCGTAGAGCATCACCACCAGTCGGGCGGGATGCGCCGTCTCCACCGCCGTCTGCAAGTAGCGCTGCTGTCCGTTCACGCCACCGTACATAAGTTCCTCCGTTTAGGATAGGTGTCGGGCAGACACACTGGTCTGCCCCCGCAGGCTTCACGCGGCTCGCAGAATGGGCATACCGCTCATCATCGCCGCGAGTCGCATGCTCTGCGACTGCATCTGGCTGAGGGCGCTCTCCAGTCGGGCGAACTGCTGGCGCAACATCTGCTCACGGCGGCTAATCTCCTCGCGAATGCTCCGCATCTGCTCGTCGATGGCATCGATCTGCTCCTTGAGCGTGTTGGTCGCCAGCGTGAGGTCGCCGTTCACAATATCGGTGATCGATCTGGCGTACTGGCGCACCTGGTCGGCGACGCCGCGCGTGAAGATGACCGCGCCGTAGGTGCCGGGCGCGGTCGCCAGCACGCGAATCTGCAGCCCTGCCGTGTTCGGATTGTCGCTGTTGCCCGTGAGGAACTGCCCCTGACCCGTGGCGGGTTCGCCGTTGATGGTGCCCGCCACATCCTGACCCTGCGCCTCGATGGGGCTGGTGCCGATACCGGAGTTGGTCGCGCTGGCTTCCTGGTCCGAGACGACAGTGAAGCTGCCCGCCGAGCCGTAGTTGCGCGCCTGAATCACCAGCCTGCCGTCGCTATCCTTGCTGGCAACCACCAGATTCTTGAGGCGGGCATCGCTATTGATGCGGGCAATCGTGTCGTCGATGGTGCTGCCTGCCGGGATGACCAGCGTGTAGGGTTCATCGCCGAACAGTCGTCCGCTGAAGGTGAGTCGCTCTTCGGTGGTGCTGGCGCCCGTTTGCGCGATGCTGGCGCTGGCGGTGGCGCGGGTTGCCACCTGCGTGATGACCACCTCATAGCCCGTCGCGGGCGAAGGGCGCGTCGCGTCGGTCGCCGACACGAACACAATCTGCGCGTTCGTGGCGGCGCCATGCGCAATAAAGAGGCGGCTCACGCCTGTCAAATCGCTATTGAGCATCTGCATCAGCTTGCCTTCGTCCAGCGTGAGCTTGCCGTCCTGACCCAGCTGAACCCCGACCTGAGTGAGCGCCCGCAGCGTGCCGTCCAGACCCTGCACCACATCGGTAATCTTGCGCACCAGCGTGTCATGCACCAGACCAACCGTTGTGTCGCCAAACAGAATGCCGCCCTGAAGGGTCTCCTTGTCAAACGAGGCGTTCTGCTTGATGAAGTCGACAAGGCTGTTGAAAGCGTTAATGAAGTTGTTGACGGAGCCTTTGATGCCGTCGTAATCGCGCGAGAGGGTGATGGTTGCCGTTTTGGGGTTGGCAGCGTCCGCGCTGAGCAGATTGAGCGTCACGCCCGGGATCACATCGGTGATCTGATTGGAGCTGCGTCTGAAGGTGATGCCGTCGACGCTGAACTCGGCATCCTGCGCCTGCACCAGCTCGCGCTCGTACTGGTTCTGCAGAATGCCCAGATTTTTGAGGATGTTGTTATTATCGGTGAAGGTGGGCACACCGCTGTCACCTTCGATCTTGAGGCGGTAGTAGGTTGTGCCGTTGACTGTTTCGCTGACCACGGACGCTGTGACGCCCGGGATGCCCGCGCTGTTGATTCGGCTGGCGATGGTGTTGAGGCTGTCGGTCGCGAAATCGATATTGACATCGACGCCATTAATCTGGATGGTGCCGCTGGTGGGGTTGCTCATCTGGAATAGCGTGCCGAGGGGCGTGCCCGAATCGGTGAACCGTTCGGAGAGGGCAGCGTTGCCCTGCTGGTTGCGGATGAACTCGGCGTAGCTCACCAGCTTGAGTGTGGGTACGATGATGCTGTAGCCGCCGACATCGGCGAGCTGGATTCGGCTCTCTGCGCCCGTGCGGGTGGCGGTAAGCGTCAGGAACACCTGCCCATTATCGCCGTTCAGGATGGACGCTGTGACGCCCGCATTCGCGGCGTTGATCTTGCTGGCGATGGTGGTCAGCGTGTCGCTGGGGTTGACCTCAATAATCTTGCCGTTCACCATGAACTGTCCCGATGCGCCCAGTTCGGTGGTGGCAGAGGTGTGTGCGCCGCTGATAATCTTATGCGCCTGCGCGAGCCTGCTGACGCGCAGCTCGTAGGTGCCGGGCAGCGCGTCGGTCGATGCCGTCACGGTCGCCACCTGCGTATCGGACGAAGTGGCACGAATGAGATTAAAGGCATTTTTGACAGAGAGCGCGCCGGCAGCGGTCTGAAGGTTGCTGACCAGCCCGCGAAACTGGTCGAACGCGCTCATGCGCGCGCTCAGCTCCGACTTGCGCACCAGCAGCCGCTGGAGCGGGCGCGACTGGAGTTCGATCATCTTCTGGATAATCGCCTCCGTGTCGATGCCCGACGCCAGCCCGGCAAAGTTGATGCCTGTGATACTGCCTCCGAACATAGCGATTCTCCCTCCCCCTGGTCAACCTGCTCCGTTCCCTGACCGATTATCGGCAGGCACAGCAGGGGACTGGACTCCGTTTTTTGCGGGGTTTTAAGCCGTACCCCACCGGCGAGAGGGAGAAATGAAACCCCTCTCCCCCGCCTGTGGAGGAGAGGGTATGGGTGAGGAGGCTAACAAGCCTGGGGCACGGAGGTGAGGCCCTAACAAAATCCCCTCTCCCCAAGCCTGGGGAGAGGGGGCACAGGGGTGAGGGCACTAACACCCCTGACCGAAGGCGAACAGCACCTGCAGCAGGTCGGCGTCGTCCACAACCCCGTCGCAGTTGGTGTCTTCAGGCAGACCGCTGCCCGTCTGACCAAACGCGAACAGCACTGCGAGCAGGTCGGCGTCGTCCACGCACCCGTCGCGGTTGATGTCGGGGCTACCCGCCGCCTGAGCCACCAACCGCACGCGGTCGGACAGGTACTGCACCTCAAACGCCACACACGGCAGCGTGTCGGCGTCCACCTCCACCGTGTGGAACGCCCCTGAGAAGTTCCAGTAGCTGCCCGTGCGCACCAGAATATCAAAGGTATCACCCGGCGCGGGCACATACCCATTCCGACCCTTCACGCGCAGCGTGCCGTCCAGCTGGATCGTACGCGTGGTTCCGCTCGCGTCCACCACGAGGCGGTCGTACTGCGGGTTGGCAGGGTCGGAGTTATCGGTGCCCGCGAGTTCCACCTCAAAGGCGGCGTCGGCGCCCATCGTCAGGTTGCCACTGAGGGTCAGGATGCCGAGCGGGTTCAGGTCGGGGTCGTCGATGCCGGGGGCGATAGTGCCCGCGGTGTTGTTGAGGCTGCCGCTGAGCGTGCCTGCGCCTGTGAGCTTACCGCCCTGCATCGTGAACGGGTTGCTCACCGAGAGCGTGGTGTTGCGGTAGATGCGAGTCTCGCCGTCGGTCTGGGTGAGGTTGGTGAAAGCGAGCGTGGCGCTTTCCACCGAAATCAGCCCGCTGTTGGTGGTGTTGACCGAGATGGAGAAGGAAGCGAGCGAGACCTTTTTCAGCGTGCCGAGATTGACCACCAAGTTGGTGCCTGTGTTGTTGTACCAGCCTCCTGAGCGCACTTCGGCGGTGGCGCTGGCGGTGTTGCGCAAAGTGGCGGTGTTGAAGTAGGTACCGCCAGCCTCGTGGAGCAGCTGGTTCTGATTGATAAGCAAGCCGCTCAGCCCGCGCGAGACATTATTGACCCAGCGCAACAGCCCCGCGTTGGTCAAAGTGCCGGGATCGCCATTCGAGGCGTTTTGAAGAACAAGCGAGCCGCTGCTCCAGAGCAAAGTGCCTCCGTTGAGAATGCTTAGAGAACCGGGATTGGCGCCGCTCGGATCGCGCAGGATCATCGTGCCTGAACTCCAGTTCAGCAGAGCGCCACTGGCTATCGTAACGCTGAGGATGTCCACATTGCTGGCAAGTAGCGCCCCTGAACCTGAAGGAAACTGCACAATAGAGCCAGGTCCAGGTAAACCGGGCGAGTAGCCGCAGTACATATGTCCCCAGTTGTTCGCGTACCAGTAGACAGGGTTGCCATTCTGGTCGTAGCCGCAGATGGAACCCTGGCAGATGGTTGACCACTCGTTGCTGCTACACTGTTGTTGCCAGGTCCATGTGCCCTGCGCGAAGAGCGCGCTCGTCAACGCTATACTTGCAAGCGCCATCGTCAGGCGCACCGTCTTGCCCATCAAACCCATGCGTGTCATGTTTGACCTCCTCCTCTTGTTAGCCTCTCGCAGGTGTTGGTGGGTAGACACATCCTATTATAACACATCCTATTATATATCAAGACTCGCCTGATGCCAAGGGTTCTGGAGGCGGTCTGGCAAAAAACTCGTTGAGTTACTGGGCGATGGGCGTCGCTGGGTGGTATAATGGGCGCGTGCGGATCGTGTCGCTTTTGCCGAGCGCAACAGAGATTGTGTATGCGCTGGGGCTGGGCGAGTGCCTGATTGCCCGCAGCCACGAGTGCGACTATCCGCCAGAGGTGCTGACCAAGCCTATTATCACGCGTAGTCTCATCCCACCCGATTTGCCCAGCGGCGAGATTGACCGCATGGTGTCCGAAACGCTGCTCACCCACGCCACGCTCTACACAATTGATACGACGCTGTTGCAGCAGCTGAAGCCTGATCTGATTTTGACGCAGGCACTCTGCTCGGTGTGCGCTGTGTCGCAGAACGCGGTGCTGGAGGCAGTGGAGTCGCTTCATCCGCGTCCGCAGGTGCTGAATCTGGAGCCGACCACGCTGGCGGAGGTGCTGGACACCTTTCGGCAGGTGGCGGAGGCGGCGGGCGTGCCGCAGCGTGGCGAGCGATTGATTGCCGATTGCCGTGAGCGCATCGAGCGGGTGCGCGAGCGCTGCTCGGGTCTGCCCCCTGTGCGCGTCTCGTTTCTGGAATGGATCGATCCGCCGTTTGCTTGCGGGCACTGGACGCCGGAGTTGATTGCGCTGGCGGGTGGCATCGACGGGCACGGTGTGGCAGGCAAGCCGTCCCGACGGCTCCACTGGCAGGAAGTGCAGGCATGGCAGCCGGAGGCGATCGTGATTGCCTGCTGCGGGTTCAGCGTTGAGCGCACGCGGCTGGATATGCCGATCCTGGAGTCGATGCCGGGCTGGCGCGAGTTGCCCGCGGTTCGGTGTGGCGCGGTGTTCATCGCCGATGGTAGCGCCTTCTTCAGTCGCCCTGGACCGCGGCTGATCGACTCGCTGGAGTGGTTAGCGGAGGCGTTGATTCTATCACGGGACATGATGTCAACGGGTCTGGAGGTGTAGTTCTCCCTCACCCATACCCTCTCTCCCTGAAGGGGGAGAGGGGTTTTAGTTGCTCCCTCTTTCCATGCTATAATCCCTGCATCTTGAAGGAGACACGGGCAGTCAATTACTGGGCGATCAGCATTTTCTGGCTGGGATTGAGCGTTCACTGGGCGGCGTTCCTGACGATTGTGATGCAGGTGCGCGTGGCGGAGATGGTGCCGGCGCAGGTGAAAGGCACCTATCTGGGCTGGCTGAGCGCGACGGGCGCGCTACTCTCCACTATTATCGAGTTGATCGCAGGTCCGCTCAGCGACCGCTGCACCTCGCCGCTGGGTCGCCGACGCCCCTTCATCCTGTGGGGCACGCTGCTGACCCTGCCGTTCATCCTGCTATTTATGACCACGCCGAGCTTCATCCTGCTGGTGGTCTACTTCGGGCTGATCCAGCTGCTGCTGAACTGGGCGAACGGACCCTATCAGGCGGTGATTCCCGACTATGTGCCGCCGGAGCGGCACGGGCTGGCGTCGGCATATATGGGCATGATGACCCTTGTGGGCAATCTGGCAGGGCTGGCGCTGGCGGGACTGGCGCTGAACGAGCCGCCACTGCTGTTCAGGGGCTACCCGCTCGCCACGCGCCTGCTGATTGTGGGCGCGGTGCTGGCGCTGGTGCTGCTGATAACGATGCTCTGGACGGTGCTGGGGCTGCGCGAGCCACGCTGGCAACCGGCGAACCCCGACGAGAGGCGCGTCGACCCGCGCCTGTTTTTTAACATCTTATTGAACGAGCATCCGAACTTCCGCTGGGTGGTGCTGTCGCGCTTCGCGTTCAATCTCGGCTTCTACACGGTGCTGTTCTTTCTGGAGTATTATTTGCGGGACACGATGAAGCTGGGCGCGGGCGCACCGATGCAGGCGTTTGTGATTATGACAATCGCGACGCTGACAGGCGTGCTGGGCAACTGGTGGGCAGGCGTGCTGGCGGATCGAACCAGCAAGAAGCGCGTCTTATACTACACCGCTGCGATGATGGGCGTCGGCACGGTGCTGTTTCTGATCGCGCCTGACCTGCGCTGGGTCTACGGCTTGAGCGCGCTGTTCGGCTTCGCGTGGGGCGCGTTCGCTGCCGTCGACTGGGCGCTGGCGAGCAACCTTGTGCCCGTTAATGAATCGGGTCGCTATATGGCCATCTGGCACATTTCGATGACCGTACCACAGGTGATGGCGCCGCTGGTGGCGGGACCGTTAGGCGATGCGTTGAACCGCGCGTACGGGCTGGGCGTCGGCTGGCGGTGGGTGTTCGCGCTGGTGCCGCTCTATCTGGTGCTGGCGGTGCTGCTGCTGCGCCCGGTGAAGGAGCGGGTGGAGGTGTGGCGTGCAGAGCCGGGATCATAACACGCCATGTATGCCGTCGATGGCGCGGGTGGCGAGCCGCGCGGAGTGGGATGCGTTCGCGCAACGATTGCGCGCCCATGTGCGGCTGGCGTGCGGCTTGCTGCCGGAGTTGCCGCCTGCGCCGTTGCGAGCGCTGCGCGCCCACGCCTACACAGGCGACGGCTTCCGAATCGAACGCTTCGCGCTGGAAACGCTGCCCGGTTATTACCTGACGGGCAGCCTGTTTCTGCCAGAGCGCCCTGTAGGTCGGCGCGCGCCCGCCATGCTGCAACCGCACGGGCACTTTGCGCAGGGTCGGCTCAACACGCCCGATGTCCGGCGGGCAATCGCGCTGGCGCAGGCGGGCGCATGGGTGCTGATGTACGATATGGTCGGCTATAACGACCACCTGCAGATGCCACACGGGGGCGACGAACCAGACGAATGGCATCGTTGGGGCTTCAGCCGCGCGGGACTGCAGACCTGGAACAGCCTGTGCGCCTTCGAGTGGCTCGCGCGTCAGCCCGAGGTGGACGCGAAGCGCATCGGCTGCAGCGGCATTTCGGGCGGCGGCACGCAGACCTTTCTGTTAGCCGCTGTGGAGCCGCGCCTGTGCTGTGCCGCGCCCGTGAAGATGGTCTCCACACGCATGCAGGGCGGCTGCATCTGCGAGAACCCGCCCCTGTTGCGCCTGTTCGCCTGCAACCCCGAAATCGCTGCCCTCTGCGCGCCCCGACCGATGCTGCTGATTTCCGATTCGGAAGACTGGACGGCGGATAACCCTGAGCATGTGGCGCCCTTTATCCGTCGGGTGTATCAGTTATACGGTGCGTCGGAACGGTTCCAGCATGTGCATCTGAGGGAGGGTCATCAGTTTGGGGCGGAGGCGCGAGCGGCTTACTATCGCTGGGCGGCGCAGGTGCTGAAACTGAACTTTGTGCCGGACGACCCATCGGTGGACGCGCTGGAGTTGTTGCATGCGTTGCGGGTGTGGGGCGACGCGCTGCCGCGCCCGTTCGTGCCTGGCGATGGCGCCTTCGTGTTCGCGCGGTATCGCGCGGCAGTGCAGGCGAGCCTGTCGCGCTGGCAACGGCGTCGCGCCTTCCGCAGGGAACTGCGCGATGCATTGCTCTCCATGCTGGGGCTGCCTGAACTGCCCGAAGCTCCCGAATCGCAGGGGAAGCCAGTCGCGAAACGGCAGTGGATGGTGGTGATTCGCGAGGGGGGTACACCGCCAGAAGGGTTGCCTGCTGGTGCGCATGCGCAGGTGTGGCATGTGCCGTCGCCCGCTGCGCCGAAAAGCGCCTTCTTTGACACTTACAATCTGACCCCGCTCGCAGGGCTGGCGCGCGAGCTGCTGGTGCGGGTGCAGGCGTTGCGGGCGCAGGGCATGCAGGTGCATCTGATCGCCGATTCGGCGGGCGCGGCGGTCGCGGCGATAGTGGCGGCGCTCACGGGCGTGCGTTGCCGCCTGCCTGAAAGCCCTGAAGAGCCGTCTAATCTCCCCTGCTGGGCGCGAATCGGCGGCTTTGCGACCCTGCGCCGATTGATTCGGGTATAATCGTTGCAGGTGGTAGAGTGAGCGAAATGGGTCGGGTGCCGTTGTTTCCGCTGGAGACGGTGCTGTTCCCGCACACGATGATACCGCTCCATGTGTTTGAGCCGCGCTATCGGGAGCTGGTCATCTACTGTCTGGAACACGACTCGCCGTTCGGGGTGGTGCTGATTCGGGAGGGTTCCGAAGTGGGCGGTGAGGCGGAGCCGTACGAGATAGGCACGCTGGCGCGGATTGGCAGGCTGCGTCGGCTGGAGGATGGGCGGTTCCACCTGCTGGCGCTGGGCGAGGAGCGGTTCCGCATCCGTCGGCTCCATCGCGGGCTGACCGCCTATTTACAGGCTGATATAGAGCCGTGGCGCGACTTTCCGCCCTTTTCACCCGAAGAGCAACAGGTGCTGACGCAGGCGGTCGCCGACGCCTTCACCGAGTTTCTGCGCACCGCGCTGGAGCCGTACGGCTTGCGCACCAGCGAGATTCGCCTGCCCGACGACCCGGTGATGCTCTCGTTCGCGGTGGCGGGCACGCTCCAGGTGAGTTTGCCGTTCAAGCAGTACCTGCTGGAGCTGCAGGACACCTGCGAGCGCCTGCGCCTGCTGCACCTGGTGCTGCAGGAGGTGACCCACGCCTACGAGATCAAGCCGTTCGACCCTGAAAACTGGCCGGGCTTCTTCTCCAGCAACTGATGTCAGCCGAGTGCGCCTTCGTCCAGCGGCGGTTCCTCGTTCGCGCCTTCCACGAAGCCTTTGGTGGACGGGATAGCGCTCTGGCGCGGGTTGTAGCGGGTCGCCATCTCCAGCGCTTTGGCGAACGCTTTGAAGATGGCTTCAATCGCATGGTGGTCGTTGCTGGCGTTCAGCAGGCGGATATGGAGGGTGGCGCCGGCGTGGGTGGCGAAGGCGCGGAAGAACTCGGCGGTCAGCTCTGTGGGGAAGGTGCCCACCGTCTCGCGGCGGAAGCGCGCCTCAAATTCCAGCAGGGGGCGACCGCTGAAATCGATGGCGACCAGCGCCAGCGCCTCGTCCATCGGCACAATCGCCCAGCCGAAACGGTTGATCCCGCGCATATCGCCCAACGCCTGCTGAACCGCTTTGCCCAGACAGATGCCCACATCCTCCACCACATGATGCTCGTCCACCTGCAGGTCGCCATGCGCATCGATGACCAGATCGATCAGCCCGTGCCGTGCCACCTGTGCCAGCATATGGTCAAAGAAGCCGATGCCGGTGCCGATCTGGGCGTTCCCGGAGCCGTCCAGATCGACGGAGGTATAGACGCGCGTATCCGCGCTCTCGCGCTCATACATTCCGAAGCGTGAACCTGCGGGTTTCATCGGATGGTTGCTCCTCTCATTCTGCCGGCGTCTCCTCTTCGGTCAAGGGCTGGATGAGCGCAATCGGCTGTCCGTATTCGACGGGGGTGCCATTTTCGATTTGCCAGCTCAGCAGGGTGCCGGTGACGGGCGCGGGCACTTCGTTCGGGATGCCCAGCACCTCCACGGTGGCGAGGGGCTGACCGCGCTCCACCCGCGCACCCGGCTCTATCGGCATCAGCGTGCAGTAGCCAACCATCGGCGCGCGCACCTCGATGGGCGCTGGCGGTTGCCAGCTGCTGGACGGCTCGTCAGGTTCGGCAGGTTTCGGCTCCGTATAGCCTGCCAGGAAGAGGGGCGGCATCGGCTCCTCATGATAGGGCGTGGTTGCCGATTGGGCGCGGCTCAGGCGCACATGCGCCCCGTCCACGCGCACCTCCAGCTTCGACACGCCCCGCTGGCTCATCAGCTGCGCCAGCCGCTCCAGCTGCTCCAGCCACTCCGTCAGAGCTTCCATTTGAAAATCACCGTCTCCACAATTCGCAGCGCGTAGCTCAGCACCACGATGGTCAGGGAGATATAGAGGATCAGCGCGGCGGTCTCGTTCGCGCGCGCAGCCGCCTCCAGCACGCCTTTCTGCGCCTCCGAGGGCATCAGCGTGAAACGCGCCAGCAGCTGATCCAGCAGCGACAGCAGATTGAACACTTTCTCCTGCAGCGGCGCACGGAAGAAGTAGGCGATGCCGATAATCGTGCCGACCGTGAGCGGCGCGAACAGCTGATACTTCTGGCGCTGATGCTCGTTATAGATGACACACTCGGCGCAGCGGGCGCGCAGCTCCGCTTTTGTCAGCGTCTTGTTATGCGGGATATATCGGGCGTTTTTGGCGGGGTCGTCGCTCAGGCGCGCGTTCTGCAACGCCATCACGATGGTCTTCTCCTCGCACATACAGCCGACGCCCTCGCGCCAGCAGGTGCGCCGCGCATGGTAAATCGGGCAGCGTTGGCGCACATAGTCCCGACAGAACGGCAGCTGCCAGCATTTGCCCAGAAAGCGTTGCTGAACCTCCTGCTTGCTCACACCCGAACCGAGCTTGAGCGTCTGGTCCAGCGCGGCGCCGTAGCGCAGGCGACGAATGCCCTGCGCAATCCCCACAAACACCACCAGAATGATGCCGGGCGGGAACAGCACCCACATCAGGTTGCGAATCTGGTTCAGCGCGAACCCTTGCAGCGAGTCGGGTGTCGGCAGGGTGCCGATCTGCCCCAGCAGGAGGGGCAGCCCCCAGTAAAAGAAGAGCGCGAGCAGCACCAGAATGAAGCCGACGACCTCCTCCTCCAGATAGTTCCAGGCAAGCCCGATCACGACCATGCCAGCGCCGATCAGCGCCAGCCGCCCGAACAGCGTCAGGTTGCCCTGAATGCGTGCGATATCGCTGGCGTTATAGCCGCTCTGATCCCCCAGCGCAAAAAGCGCGTAGAACAGGTAAGCAAGCCCAATCACGAACAGGATCGCGCCCACCGAGATCATCCGATAGGTGATGGTGGTGATCCAGCGCAGCAGAATCTGCTGCTGATACTCCCGCTGTACCGACGGTCGCCGCTCCGACATAACGAATCGCCCCGCTGTAGTTTACCTGACGGGATAGCATGCAAAAAGTTTCGGAGTCTCTGGAGCGTGCGGCTCGCACCGAACCGACGCTCCAGCAGGGCAATCACGGTCTCCGATGCCCGCTGCTACACCCGATAGCCACGCGCCTCCTCTTCAGTGAACTCCACGCCCAGCCCCAGCGCGATCCGATTAACGAAGTTGAAGTAGCTGATAATCAGGTTGGCGTGCAAAATCTCTTCGTCCGTTAGCCCCGCGCGACGGAGTTCCTCGACCCAATCGGGTTTCGCCTGGTCAGGGGTCGATGTGAGCCGTCGGGCATAGGTGCAGAGGGCGCGCTCACGCTCCGATAGCTCCGTCCAGTCGCCTGCCAGCACACGCTCCAGCCGATGGTCGTCTTTCCAGTAGGCACGCAACGCCTCTGCATGATGACGCACGCAGTAAGCGCAGCGATTGGTCGCAGAAACCGTCACTGCCAGCAGTTCGCGTTCCGCGCGTGTTAGCCCGCTGCCCGCGCCAAACAGCAGAGTGATGTAGAGAGACAGGTGGGTCTGCATCGCTTCGGGGAACAGGCTCTGCACCCGCATGATGTTGGATACCTTGCCGCGGCGCTGCGCGATTTCGGCGTAGATTTCTGCCAGCCGCCCCGCCGCCTCCGATTCGCCAATTTCACGGATCCATGCCATCGCTCTCTCGCCTCCGCAGGGATCGTCCCTCTTTCGCCCGAATCCCTGCCTCACCCAGATTATACATCAAGCGGTTGTCAGGAAGATTGGGGGTCAGAACCGCCACAGGAGCGGTATCAGCAGGGTGGCGATGAGCCAGAAGAGGATGTTGAGTGGTGTGCCCACGCGCACGAAATCGCCGAACCGATACTGCCCCACATTGAACACCATCGTGTTGGTCTGATAGCCAATCGGTGTCATGAAGCTGGCAGAGGCGGCATAGGCGACGGCGAACAGGAACGGGCGCGCGTCGACGCCCAGTGCGGCGGCGACCTCGATCGCCAGCGCGGACATCAGCACCGCTGCCGCGTTATTCGACATTACCTCGGTCAGCAGTGAGGTCATCAGGTAGAACCCGCTCAACACCGCCATCGGTCCCAGCGAGCCGAGCGCGATGAGCATCTGGCTGGTGAGCCAGCGGGCGGCGCCCGTGTGTTCCATCGCGTTCCCCAGCGCCAGCATCCCACCCAGCATGATCAGCAACCGCCAGTCGATTGCCTGCACCGCCTCTTCGGGCTTGAGGCAGCCCGTGATGACCATCAGCACCGCTCCAACCAGCGCCGACACCACAACGGGATACCAGCCCATCGCCGCGCTTATCACCACCCCCAGCATGATAAGGGTCGCCATCCATGCGCGCTGGGGACGGAGAGGAACCGCCTCGATCTGGGACACGAGCGCGAAATCGCGCGAGCGCAACAGGTCAGGCAGACGCTCGGATTCAATCTGTACCAGCAGCACATCGCCTGCCTGCAGGGGCACATCGGCAATCTGTTCCAGCACCATCTCCTGCCGATGGCGCAGAGCCAGCACGGTCGCCCCATAACGATTGCGGAACCGCATCGAGCGCAGAGTCTGCCCCACGATGGACGCATCGGGCGTGATCACCAGCTCGATGAGCATCCAGCCATCGTCGCCGACGATCGGATGCTGCGCTCCAGAAGGCGACCGAAGCCCATACTCTGCCTGCAGTTGCTGGAGGCGCTGAAGGTTGCACCGCACGCGCAGCACATCGCCCGCCTGCAGGATGCGATCGGGCAGCGGCACAAGGCGGAGACCATCCCGCCAGATGTCCAACACATCCACGCCCAGCTCCTTCACAAAATCGGCATGCATCAGCGGGCGTCCCACTGCCCGCGAGTCGGGCGTCAGCACCACCTCGGTGATATATTCGCTCAGATGATAGGCTCTGCGCGGATCGCCCACCTCGCGCCGATCGGGCAGAAGGCGCGAACCCACCAGCAGCAGGTAGAGCAGCCCCGCCGCGGTGAACACCAGCCCCAGCGGTAGAAACTCGAACATTCCCAGTGGGGGCAGACCCCGCTGCTGGGCAACGCCGCTCACCACCAGATTAGTTGAAGTGCCTATCAGCGTGCAGACACCGCCGAACATCGACGCGAACGAGAGGGGAATGAGCAGTCTGGACGGGCTGCGCTTCATGCTCTCGGCAAGGGCAAGCGTGAGCGGGATGAACAGCGCGACCACCGCCGTGTTGTTCACAAAGGCGGAGAGAAACGCCGTCAACAGGAGCAGCAGGAGAAACGCGCCCAGCGGTGTGCGTGTGGTTAGCCGCTGAAGCAGACGCGCCAGACGGCTGATCAAGCCCGCGCGACGCAGCCCCTCACTCAGCACGAACATCGAAGCAATGGTGATGACCGCGCTGTTGCTGAAGCCCTGAAGCCCCTTCTCAAGGGGGATCAGACCACCCATCAGCAGCGCGGTCAACACCAGCAGCGCCACCAGCTCAGGGGGTAAACGGTTGCTGATCAAAAGCGCGACCGCTCCACCCGCCAGTGCAAGCACCAGCGCGATCTCAAGGGTCATCGAACCCCTATTCGACCAACTCCACCTCTTCGGCGGTGACGAGCGCGACGCCCGGCGCCGGCTGACCCATCGCCGTGCGCACCTGCTGCTCAATCGCGTTCAGCACATCGGGGTTCTCTTCCAGAAAGGCACGCGCGTTCTCGCGCCCCTGACCCAGCCGGGTCTCGCCGAAGTTGAACCATGTGCCCGACTTCTGGACGATGCCGAGATTGAGCGCGAGATCGAGCAGGTCGCCCACGCGTGAGATGCCCTTGCCGAAAATGATGTCGAACTCCGCCTGACGGAACGGCGGCGCGACCTTGTTCTTGACCACCTTCACGCGCGTGCGCACGCCAATCACCTCGTTGCCCTGCTTGATGTTATCCACGCGGCGCACCTCCAGTCGCACCGACGCCCAGAACTTGAGCGCGCGCCCGCCTGGCGTCGTTTCGGGGTTGCCGTACATCACGCCGACCTTCTCGCGAATCTGGTTCACGAACACGACGGCGGTGTTGGTCTTGGCAGCGGAGCCGCCCAGCTTGCGCAGCGCCTGCGACATCAGCCGCGCCTGCGCGCCCACCGTGACATCGCCAATATCGCCTTCCAGCTCCTGACGGGGCATCAGTGCGGCGACCGAGTCGAGAACCGCCACATCGAACGCGCCACTTCGAATCAGCGTGTCCATAATCTCCAGCGCCTCATCGCCAGTGGACGGCTGCGAAATATAGAGCCTGTCCACATCGACGCCGATGGCGCGGGCATAGTCGGGGTCCAGCGCGTGTTCGGCGTCCACGAACAGCGCGTTCCCGCCCCGCTTTTGCGCTTCGGCGATAATGTGCAGGGCGAGTGTGGTTTTGCCCGACGATTCGGTGCCGTAGATTTCGGTGATGCGTCCGCGTGGGATGCCGCCCACGCCCAGCGCCATATCGAGGGTAACGCTGCCGGTGGGGATCGCCTCCACCTGCAGGCGTGCGGCTTCGCCCAGTCGCATCACGCTGCCCTTGCCAAACTGCCGCTCCACCTGCGCAATGACTGCCTCTAACGCCTTCTGCTTATCGGTCATTCCTGCCTCCAGAGTAGAGAATTGTCTACCGTAATTATACCTGATGGGGGCGCGCCTTCAATCCGACACGCCTGTGGCGGGCTGGGCAACCGCCTTTTTGGCGGGGAGGGTGGTGGTGTGGTTCTTCGCCCAGTTCAGCACCGTGCGCAGCACCGCTTCACCGCAGGTGTAGAAGTGGGCGAGGATCAGTCGCTCCTGCGGGGTGTGAATCGCTTCGCCGCCAGTGGGGAACAGCAGGCACTGAATGCCCCTGCCTGCGAACACATTGGCATCGGAGCCACCGCCCGTGCGCGTGAGGTTCGCCTGGATGCCCAGCTCCTTCAGCGCGGCAACCGCAGCTTTGACTATTGGTGAGCTGGGGTCAACCCGTACCGCGTCGAAGGTCTTGGTGAGCGTGACTTCCACGCGCCCCTCATGCTCGCTGGCGACACGCTCGCAGATTTCGCGCCAGCGGTTCGCCAGCGATTCGACGCGCTTCGGGTCGAAACTACGGAACTCGCCCACCAGCCGCGCCTTATCGGGCACAATATTCATCGCCTGACCGCCCTCGATCACGCCCACATTCGCGGTGGTTTCGGCATCGAGCCGCCCCCACTGCATCTGGGCAATCGCTCTGGCAGCCATCTGAATGGCGTTGCGCCCCTTTTCGGGTTCCGCGCCCGCGTGCGCTGCCCTGCCATGAAAAATCACCTCGAACTGCCAGTGCGTGGGCGATTGAATAAACAGGTCGGTGGGCACTTCACGCCCGTCCACCACCAGCCCATATTTCGCGTTGAGCGGGCTCGTGTCGAAGGCTTTGGCGCCTAACAAGCCCTTCTCCTCGCGAATGGTGAAGACCACCTCCAGCGGCGGATGAGGCAGGTTGCGCTCTTTGAGCGTCTGCAACACTTCCAGAATAATCGCGACGCCCGCCTTATCATCCGCGCCCAGAATGGTGCTGCCGTCGGTTTTGATGTCGGTGGCGGTACGCACGATTTTGATGCCTTTCGTGGGCGACACGGTGTCCAGATGGGCGTTCAGCAGCAGCGGGGGTGCGTTCAGCGTGCCTTTGAATCGCGCGAACACATTGCCGCCCGTGCCGCCTATCTGCTTGCTCGCCTCGTCGATCGTCACGCTCTCGGCGCCCAGCTGACGCAGGCGCTCCGCCACAAACGCGCAAATCTCCGCCTCGTTCTCGGAACCGCTGTCGATCTGCACCAGCTGGATGAAAAGCTCCGTCATCCGCTGGTGATTGAGCAGCGGCTGCTGGCCCGCCCAGCCAATCACAAAGCCCAGAAGCCCGATTAGTGCCCACTTCGCTCGCATCGCGTTTCACCTCTCAATCCAGAATCTCGTAGCGCGTGTTGCGCTTTTTGGGAATAAAGCCCGCGTCGATAATCAGCCGTTCGATCTCCTGCGCGTTTAGAATGAACTTGGTACCCTGTGCGGAGACCACATTCTCCTCGATCATGGTGGAACCCATATCGTCGACGCCGTAGCGCAGGGCAATCTGGGCGATTTTGGGTCCCTGCGTGAGGATACTGGCTTGCAGGTGGTCGAAGTTGTCCAGCATCAGGCGGGCGACGGCGACGGTGCGCAGATAATCATACGCGGTCGCTTTGGGGATGTGGCTCAGCTCGGTGCCTTCGGGCTGGAAGTTCCAGCAGATGAAGGCGGTGAAGCCGCCCGTTTCATCCTGAAGCTCGCGCAGGCGGATCAGATGCTCTACACGCTCTTCCAGCGTCTCCACATGCCCGAACATCATGCTGGCGGAGCTGCGCATGCCCAGCTGATGCACCTCGCGCATGAAATCGAGCCACTCCTGCGTGCTGTCTTTGTAGGGGGCAATCGCCTGGCGCACGCGGTCAACCAAAATCTCGCCGCCTGCGCCTGGCACCGAGTTCATGCCGGCTTCCTTGAGGCGGATCAGGCAGTCGCGCACGCTCAGGCGCGAGATGTGGGCGATATAGAGGATTTCGGCAGGCGATAGCCCGTGAATAATCACCTGCGGATAGTGCCGTTTGATGAGCCGAAACAGCCGCTCAAAATAGTCGATCTTCAGTTTGGGGTTCAGCCCGCCCTGAATCAGCACCTCCACACCGCCCTGCTGAACCAGCTCGTCGATTTTTTGCAGAATCTGCTCGTCGGTCAGCAGGTAGCCCTCGCGGTGTTTGAGCGGGCGATAGAAGGAGCAGAATCGGCAGCGCACCCAGCACACATTGGTGTAGTTGATGATGCGCCCGATCACATAGGTCACATAGGGGTGTGGGTTTTTGCGCATGCGCACATGGTGGGCGAGCGCGCTGAGTTCGGTCAGGTTTGGATGATGAAACAGCGCGACGCCCTCTTCGAAGCTCAATCGCTCGCCGGCGAGAACCTTCTCGGCGATTGCCTCGAAGCGGGCGGTCTCCGTTCGCACAGGCGCTATCGGCATGGCACGATTATACCCGTTGCACAGATGCGCCTGCAGAGCCTGTCTGGAGCGTGGAAGCTGTTTTTCAGGTACACTGTACCCCGATGGATCTGGGAGCGCTGAACCCGGAGCAGCTGGAGGCGGTGCTGCACAGGGACGGTCCACTGCTGGTGTTCGCAGGCGCGGGCAGCGGCAAAACGCGCGTCATCACCTATCGCATCGCCAATCTCATCTACACGCACGGCGTCGCACCCAGCCAGATTCTGGCGGTGACCTTCACCAACAAAGCCGCCGATGAGATGAAGGAGCGCCTGCAACGGCTGCTGGAGATGGACATCCGCGGGCTGTGGATTGGCACTTTCCACGCCATCTGCGCCCGAATCCTGCGCGAGAGCGGACGCGCCATCGACATCCCGCCCAACTTCCTTGTGTACGACGAGAACGACCAGCTCGACCTCATCCGTCAGGTGCTGAGCGAGCTAGATTTGGACGAGAAGCAGTTCAACCCGCGCTCGATTCGCAACGCTATCAGCCGCGCCAAAGAGCGACTGCTGTCGCCCGAACAGTATGCCGCGCGCGCGGTGGACTATTTCGAGCGCATCGTCGCCAGCGTCTACCCGCGCTATCAGCAAGCCCTGCAGGCGGCGAACGCGCTCGATTTCGACGACCTGCTGCTGATGGTCATTCGCCTGTTCAGCGAGCAGCTGCGCGCGCTGGAACGGTACCAGCAACAGTTCCGCTACATTCTGGTGGACGAATATCAGGATGTGAACTACGCGCAGTATGTGCTGGTGCGCATGCTGGCGAGCGAGCATCACAACCTCTGCGTGGTGGGCGATGATGACCAGTCGATCTATCGCTTTCGTGGCGCGGAGCCGGAGCTGATTCTGCGCTTTGAGCAGGATTTCCCCGACGCGAAGGTGGTCAAGCTGGAGCGCAACTATCGCTCTACCCAGCCGATTCTGGACGCGGCGGTGCGAATCGTGAGCCAGAACAGGGTTCGCGCGCCCAAGCGCCTGTGGACGGAGCGCACGGACGGTATCCCCGTCACGCTCACGCCTGTCAGCGACGAAGAGGAGGAGGCGCGGCTGATTGCCGAATACATCCAGCGGCAGGTCTATCAGGGTCAACGCCGCTATGGCGACTTCGCCATCCTCTATCGCACGAACGCCCAGTCGCGCGTGTTCGAGGAGCGGTTCCTGCGCGAGCGCATCCCGCACCGCATCGTGGGCGCGTTGCGCTTCTATGACCGCAAAGAGGTCAAAGACCTGCTGGCTTACCTGCGCCTGGTGGTCAATCCCGATGATACGGTGAGCCTGCGGCGCATCATCAACACGCCGCCGCGCAAAATCGGACAGCAGACCCTGCTGGCGATCCAGCTGCATGCCGCCGAGCGGCTCGTTAGCCCCTACCGCGCGATGCAGGACCCCGACCTGCTCCCGCTCATGCCGGCGCAGGCAGTGAAAGCCATCCAGAGCTTCGTCGCGCTGATCGAATCGTTGCGAGCGGTTGCCGAGCGCGAGCCACTGAGCGTGTTGATGAAGCAGATTATCGAGCGCACGGGCTACCTGACATGGCTGGAGGAGCGCAAGGACGCCGAATCGGTGGATCGCGCCGCCAATGTGCGCGAGCTGCTGAACGAGGTGCAGCGGTTCGAGGACGAGATGCTGGCGACCAGTGGCGACGCCTCCCCGATGGCATATCTGCAACATGTGGCGCTGGCGACCGATGTCGATACGCTCGGCGAGCGAGGCAATCAGGTGCTGTTGATGACGCTGCACACCGCCAAAGGGCTGGAGTTCCCGGTGGTCTTTCTGGTCGGTCTGGAGAACGGACTGTTGCCGCACGCGCTGTGCGAGACGCCCGCCGATATCGAGGAGGAGCGTCGGCTCTGCTATGTGGGCATGACGCGCGCGATGGACGAGCTGCACCTGACCTTTGCGCAGTCGCGCCGCTATTACGGCAGCCGTCGGTGGAGCGAGCCATCGCCCTTTTTGCGGGCGCTCAAAGGGCTGGAGACGCCGACGTTCTATCAGCTGATGCTGGGTGCGTACTTGCCGCGCCAGCCCGCTGTTCAACCCGACCGTCAGCCGAAGCGGCGCAGCCCGTCGGCAGCGTCGCATTTTCTGCCAGGGCAGCGCGTGCGCCATCCCCAGCACGGGTTCGGAATCGTTGTGCGCACGACCGAAGAGTTCATCACGGTGATGTTTCCGGGCGGCACAGGCATGCTCACCCTGCCCCTGCAGAGCGCATCGCTGGAGGAAGCCTGAGGCTACTCGAACAGCTCCGCAATCCGCACCTGAAAGCCTCTCAACATGGGTTCACCCGTGAGTGTATCGTTCTCGGAGAGAGTTTGCACCTGCCCTTCTGCCTGCCAGACCTCCACCACGCGCCGCTGGGGGTCCACCACCCACACCAGCGGCACGCCCCCAGCCAGCCACTCATTCACCTTCGCCCGCACATCGGCGTACGAATCGCTGGGCGAGACCACCTCCACCACCAGATCAGGCACTATTGGGCAAAAGCCCGCCGGGAGCTCGCCTTCGGGCAGGCGCTCTTTGCGGATGAACGCCACATCGGGCGCCAGCACGCTTTCACCTGCAGGCGTGCGCAGAATGAAACCCGTCTCGGCGGCAAATAGTTCGCCTTCGCGCGTGTTCAGCAGATACGCCCCGATTCGAACCGTCAGCCGGGCAGCGACCTTTCCGTGCTTTGGACCCGCTGGCATATATTCGCGCACCTCCCCGCGCCACAGCTCGGCGCGTTTGCCCAGATAGTGGCGTTCAAACTCCGCAACGCTCATACGCTGACGAACCGCGCTTGCCATACTGGCATCACCTGCTCAATTATACCGCTCGCCAGTTGCTGGGCGTGTCCCTGCGCAGCCAGAGCCAGCTCGCTCGCCCGAAGAGAACGGCGAAGAGCGCGGTCGCGCTCGCCAGCCAGCGCGGGTCCAGCCCACCGATGCGCGGCGCGTCCTTCAGCGATTCGGGCGGCAAAAACGGCACGCTGATGAGCGCGAACAGCCCCGACACCATCGTGAAGACCGACATGGTAATCAGGATGAGCCAGCCCGCTGGATGGCGCAGGGAGGTCAGAATTGCGCCTGCCACCTGCAAAACGGCGAAGAACTTGAGGCTGACGGGCATCGGCGCACCCCGCCACGCCAGATAGAGCGTGCTGACGCCGATTGCCAGCCATGTCAGCGCAACCAGACGGGTTGCAGGTCTCACGCTTTCACTCCCTCATTCATGCTCGCCTTCTTCCGACTCGTGCGTTTCACCAAGAGTGGGTGGTGCGCCGCTGATTTCGGGATGGCGGATCAGCCCGCCAGAGTGCGCGACATAGCCCATATAGCCTGATGCGAGCAGGCTTGCCGCCAGCGCGACGATGCTCATCGCCACAGGCACCGACTTCCCACGGCTGATGACCAGCCCCGCCAGCCCGATCAGCCCCAGTGCAAGCCCCACATAGAGTCCCGTCGTGCCCAGCTCCTCGTGGGCTTCCAGTGCGGCTTTGTCCACGCCAGCCATATGCTCGACGCGCTCCTCTGCCTGATGCCCCGAAAGATAGGTCGGATACGCCATCAAGCCGACTATCAGCATCGTTGCGAGCGCCACCTTCTGCACATCGGCGCTGCGGCGGATCAGCCCTCCCAGCATAATCAGCGCCGCGCCAATCGCGCCCATCACAGGAAAATGGTTAATCGCCAGATGAACCAGTGCGCTGTTCAAGTCCATCGTTCTGCCTCCTGCATCGTCAGAAGAATACCTCACCGTTGCGCGTGGAGCTGGCGGGCGAAACAGTCTAAGCGGGCGATGGTCTCCTGCACATCCGTTTCGGTGGCGCGCGGGTTCAGCGTACACATGCGCAGGGTCACGCGCCCGTGCAAAAGGGTGGAGCTGACCATCGCGAAGCCGTCGCTCATCATCGCGTCCACCAGGGCACGATTGAGCGCGTCGACAGATTCGTCGGGCAGGTCGGGCGGCGCATAGCGGAACGCCACGATGCCCAGCGTCGCGGGTGAGACAATCTGCCAGCCCGCCCGCTCGCGCAGGAGCGATTCGGCAAGGCGAGCCAACGCCAGATTATGCTCCATCGTCTGCCGAAAGGCGTCCAGTCCGAACACCTTGAGCGACATCCAGAGCTTGAGCGCACGGAACCCGCGCGAGAGTTCCACCCCATAGTCACACAGGTCGATGCCGGGCAGTCCTCGCTCCTTATCCTGCAGGTAGGGCGGCAGGATTCGGAAGGCGTCGCGCAGATGCTCGAACTCGCGGGTCAGCACACAGCCGGCTGCCATCGGCTGATAGAAGCCCTTGTGCGGGTCGATTGCCAGCGAGTCGACCTCGCCGATGCCCTTCAGCAGGCGTCTGCCCTCGTCGGTCAGCACCATCGCCGCGCCGTACGCGCCGTCCACATGGAGCCAGAGCCGCTCCTGCCGACAGAGCTGGATCAGCTCGGGCAGGGGATCAACGGCGCCCGTATTGGTCGTGCCCGCGTTCGCCACGATGCAAAACGGCTGCCAGCCCGCTGAGCGGTCGGCTTCTATCTGCGCCTGCAGCGCATCGAGCGGCAGGCGAAAGTTGTCATCGGCGGGCAGAACGCGCATCTGCTCCCTGCGGAAGCCCAGAATGCGCAGCGCCCGCTCCACGCAGGAGTGGGTTTGATCGGAGAAGTAGACCGTGCCGCGCGTGAAATCGTCGCCCAGCTGATGGCGCCGCGCGGCGGCGAGCGCAACCAGATTGGCGACCGAGCCGCCGCTCACGAACAGCCCGCCCGCCGTTTCGGGCATGCCGAGCAGCTGACGGAGCCAGTCGACCACCACGCGCTCCACCTGCGTCGCGCCCGCGCCCACCATCCATGTGCCCACAAAGATGTTCGTGCCCGCCGCCAGCGCGTCCGCCAGCGCGCCCACCGGGTTGTTCGGCGCGGGCACAAAGGCAAAATAGCGCGGGTGATCCACATGGATCACATTCGGCAGCACCTTCTGCTGGAACTCCTGCAGGACGCTTTCAAACGGCTGGGGCACAGTCGGGATTGGCTCGCTCAATAACGGCTCCAGCTCCTCGCGCGGCGGACGCCGACCCAGCGGCTGCTGCGACAGGCTCTGCCAGTAGTCGACCAGCAGGTCGATCACCCGATAACCCATCTGGCGCAAGGTCTCCGGATCGAACTCCAGTCGCCCCACACCGGGAGTGTACCCGACGGGAAGGTATAATCGCTTGCAGGAAAATCAAACGGCAGGCTGAATCGTCGAACGATATGGAGGCAAGAGAGCGAATGAGACGAGCGAGCTGGTGGCTACGGATTGCAGCGATTCTGGTGTTGCCGCTGCTGAACGGTTGCGGCGGCGGTGGTGCAGGCGGTGGCGGCGGCGTCATCGTTCAGGAGCGCGTCGCCTACCTGCGCGTGATCGACTCCGTTACGAAAGCGCCGATTGGTGACGCCACCGTGCTGTTTCTGACCGATCAGGGCGATCTGAGTTTTCGGCGCGTCGTGGCAGGGCAGCCTGACTCGGATGAGATCGCGCTCAATATCGCCAGAGTGTTCAACCCGAACGCGCGCGAGGGCGACTTCATCCTGCGCAATGTGCCCTCCAATGTGCGCTTTCGCGGCATCTGGATTCAGAAGCCAGCCAACTACACCGCCATTATCAGGCATATCGATCCATCGGGCAGGGTGCGCATGATTCAGCTGCCCGCGGATCCGAACACCAGCGGCGGCTGCCTGATTGCATCGGAGCGGGCGGGCGTCGTCGGCACGGTGTTCGGCTCACCTGGCTTGATCGATTTCGGCACGGTCGAGATTTACCCGAACAGCTCGATCGCGCCGCCGCCACCGATTGATGAGGATTGTCCCTGAGGGGCTGCCATCACCAAAAATGGCTCGGCTGGAGGCACCGCTCACCCGGCGCGTGCCTCCCTGGATGGCTTTTGTTCGCCTGCTGCTCGCGTTGAGCGTCGCCGTTGCCCTGCTGTGGGGCATCGAACTGTTGCGCCGTCAGGACCCGTTTGCGCGACTGGCGCAGCAGATGGCGCAGTCGGGACTGCAAAACATCGAGCTGCGCCTGGATGAAGCGCTGATCACCCTGCGTGAGGACAGGCGCGTGCTGGCAACGCTGCAGGTGGAGCGCATCGAGGTCGAAAAGAACCGCATCCACTGGCGAGCCATCAGCCTTCAGAGGGGCACTTTCTACGACGAGGCGGGCAAACCGCTGGGATATGCCACCGCTCGCGAGATGCTCCACAATCAGCCGATGCGCCGCCTGCACATTCTCGGCACGCCCACCATCACGCTGCTGCAGAACCCTATCTTAGCCAGCGCGTCGCCCCTGACCATCGAGGCGCCGATGGTCGATTGCGACCTGCGCACGATGCGGCTCACCATCGAGCAGCCGTTCCAGCTGCGCTGGCGCGACGGCTCGGCGCGCGCGGCACGGCTCGCCTACAGCTTCCGCGAGCGCTCGCTGCTGATCGAGCGCGGCGCGATACGGCTCCAGACAGGCGAGCCGCCCAACCGCCGCGAGGTGGAAGTTAAGTTTGGCTCATGGTTCTGGGACGCCAGCGGATTGCAGAAGGGCAGCGAGCTGAACTTTCGCGATGGCGACACGACCGCCTACGCGCCCGCCGCCGAAGTGGACAATAAGCGCAAATATGTGATTGCCACAGGCAACCTGTGGCTGAAAGACCCGCGCATCGACCTCGCCGCGAGCAAGCTCGAACTCTGGTACGCCGACAACCAGAAGCGGGCGATGCTCAGCCAGAATGTGCGCCTGCTGATCAAACCGCGTGAGGAGCCGAACCAGCAACCCGCCGAAGGCGAGGAAGAAGATAAGCTGAAAGAGGCGAAGCGCTATCCTGTCGAAGCCGTATGTGGGCAGATCGAGTATTTCTACCGCAAGAAGGTGGCGCGCATCACGGGCGGCATCAGGGCAATCCAGCGGCTCAAGAACGGCAAGCAGCGCCAGCTGACCGCCGACCGCGCCGAGTACGACCAGAAGAACGAGATTCTGACCCTGATGGGCAATGTCACGCTGGAAGACCCCGATGGCAGGTTCGTGGCGCCGCGCCTGATTGTGTCGGTGAAGGAAGGCGAGGAATGGGTGCGGGCGCCCGAAGGGGGCAGCGGCATTGTGTACTACACCGAAGAGGAGGAAGAATCGGGTGGACAGCCGCCGCGCTGAACGGCGCACGCTCGCAACACCTGTGGACATCACAGGTGTCGGACTGCACACGGGTCAGCACGCCCATCTGCGTCTGCACCCGTTCGAAGGCGGACTGCTCATCCGTAAAGGCGCGAGCCAGTTCCCCGCGCGCTGGGACTACGTGCGCGACACGAACCGCGCCGTCGTGCTGGGCGAGGGCGATTGCACGCTGGGCACGGTCGAGCATCTGCTCGCGGCGCTGTGGGCGCTCGGCATCACCGACTGCCTGCTGGAGGTGCTGGCGGGCAGTGAAGTGCCCATTCTGGACGGCAGCGCGTTGCCCTTTCTGGAGCTAATGGAGCAGGCGGGCGTCTGCGTCGTGGGCGAAGAGCCAGCCGTACAGGTGAGTGAGCCTGTGTGGGTTCAGCAGGAGGATAGGGCGGTGGGCGTGCTGCCAGGCGACCTGCATGCGTTCGGCTACATCCAGTTCCCGCCGCCGATTGGGGTTCAGGCAGGCGGGTTCGATTTACGCCAGTTCCGCGAGCAGATTGCGCCCGCGCGCACCTTCGGCTTTTTGCATGAGCTGGAACAGCTCCAGCAGCAGGGGCTGGCGCGCGGCGGCTCGCTGGACAACGCCTTAATCATCGCGCCTGACGGGTATTATAATACGGCACGCTTCGCGGACGAACCGCTGCGCCATAAGGTGCTGGATGTGCTGGGCGACCTGATGCTGTGTGGCGCGCGTCTGAGCGCGTTCACGCTGATTGCCATCAAGCCCGGGCACGCGCTCGATGTGCGCCTGTCGCAGGCAATCGCGCAGCGGCGACCGCAATGGCAGACACGGACGGAGGAGCGCGATGGCTGAATGGACGCTGGATGTGGAGCAGATCCGCCGCCTGATCCCGCACCGGTATCCGTTCCTGCTGGTGGATCGGATTCTGGAGCTGGAGCCGGGCAAGCGCGTGGTCGGCTTGAAAAATGTAACGGTCAACGAGAGCTTCTTTCAGGGGCACTTCCCCGCGCGGGCGATTATGCCAGGCGTCCTAATCGTCGAATCGATGGCGCAGGTGGGCGCGGTGATGGTGATGACGATGCCGGGCAATCAGGAGAAGGCGGCGCTCCTGGGCGGGCTGGACAATGTGCGTTTCCGACGCCCCGTGGTGCCCGGTGACACGCTCCTGATCGAAGTGGAGATGCTGTGGATACGGCGCGATGTGGGGCGCGTGCATGCCGTCGCCCGCGTGGGTGAGGAAACCGTCGCCGAAGCCGACATCACCTTCGCGCTGTTAGACCCCGACCGATTCACCACCGATTCGCTTGCGCCCAATCGCGCCACACCACAAACTTGAGGGGTACAACGATGGCAACGATTCATCCGACAGCAATGGTGCATCCGAGAGCCGAGCTTGCCGATGATGTGCAGGTCGGCGCCTACGCCATTATCGGTCCGAATGTGCAGATCGATAGCGGCACGATTATCGAGGCGCATGTGATTATCGAGGAGAACACCTTCATCGGCAAAAACAATCACATCTACTACGGGTCGGTGCTGGGCGCGCCCCCGCAGGATCGCAAGTATAAGCATGAGCGAACCTTCCTGCGCATCGGCGACAACAACCTGATCCGCGAGTATGTGACGATTCATCGCGCCAGTGGCGAAGGTGAGGCGACCATCATTGGCGACGACAACTTCCTGATGGCATATGTGCATATCGGGCACAATAGCCGCGTGGGCAACGGCGTGGTGATAGCGAACTCGGTCGGCATCAGCGGGCACTGTGTGATTGGCGATGGGGCGAATATCGGCGGGATGACAGGCATCCATCAGCACACGCGCATCGGACGGCTGGCGATGGTGGGCGGCATGTCGCGCATCACGCGGGATGTGCCGCCCTACATGCTGGTGGAGGGCAGCCCCGCGCGCGTGTACGGTATCAATCTGGTGGGTCTGCGGCGGGCGGGCATCCCCGAAGAGGTGCGCGCCGCCCTCAAAACCGCCTGCCGCCTGCTGTTCTACGCCGGTTTGAACCTCACGCAAGCGATGGAGCGTATTCGCGCCGAGCTGCCCATGTATCCCGAACTGGAACACCTGCTCCAGTTTATGGAGGAGATCCGGCAGGGTCGCA
Organism: Armatimonadota bacterium; assembly: GCA_037444405.1. Classification (GTDB taxonomy): domain Bacteria; phylum Armatimonadota; class Fimbriimonadia; order Fimbriimonadales; family GBS-DC; genus HRBIN15. The sequence goes on along the minus strand of JBBIML010000015.1, from coordinate 22,281 downwards.
ACGGGCGGGCGCTGGATCGCCCCTCGCGCAAATAGTTTCACGCGCAACGGCTGACAGGCAGTTTAGCCCCCCTCTGGTATCCCGGCGCTGTGGGAGAGGGGCTGCCGCCGATCGGCTTCGTTTGCAGGGTGGCTTCGGCTGTTCCGAAACGAACCTCACCACTCCAGCGGGGTCACGATTTTGATGGCGAATCGGTTCTGCGTGCGTTCGGCGTTCGGCAAGCCGTAGATGAAATAGATGTCCAGCCCGCGCCGAACCCGTTGCAGATAGGTCAGATAGAAGTTGCGCGTGCTGGTCACCTCACCGCCCGACTCGATGTGATTGACCACCAGCCGCCCGCTCAGCACGCGCTCCGGTGTGATCTCGTAGCTTAGCGTGATAATGGCTTGCCGCGAGCGGTCATCATCAGGCGTGTCGGGATAGTCAATCTGCTGGTGTTCGAGCGAGATGTTCAGTCGCAGGCGCGGCGCCAGCTCCAGCCCCTGCCAGAGCGAGGCGTAGAAGCTGCGCCCGCCGTTCTGCGTGCCGAACAGGGTGAGCACCCCACCGTTGCGATAGAGATCGAGCGCGTTCCAGCGCAGGAACAGGTCTACCGTGCGGTCGATGTTGGGCGGGCGGCGAAGGTAGCCCAGTGCAATCCTTGCTTCGAGATAGTTGCGGAGGAGCGCGCCCGCGCCGATATAGTAGCCCTCGTCCAGCGTGCCGCCCCCGTAAAGTCGACGGTTGAATATTGTTGCGCTCAGATCCCAGCGCAGGAAGGTGCCTCCTTCAGGCTGGTCAAAGTAAAAAGTTCTCATCTCCAGACCGCGCCAGCCGCGTTCGGGCACAAACGCCAGGCGGGGGCGATAGTGGGGCGCGATGTCCGTCCACTGGATGTACCAGCTGAGCTGGCGATTGGGCGCATTGCGCTCGATGCGGGCAAGGCTGTAGGTGCCCTCTCGCTCGCCCTGCAGGCGGGTGTGCAGTCCCGCCAGTCGCCACTCGCCGTTGCTGGTGGTGCGCCGCCAGTCCAGCTCGCCGCCCCACACCTGTTCCTCCACACCGCCACGCCGATTGCCCAGCCCGATTAGCCCAACAAACGAGCGCGGCGCGAACTGATAGCGCATCCGCCCCGTCAGCAGTTGCCGCCGATTCGCCTGCGCCTCATACTCGGCGCCCAGAATGCCATAAGACCAGTTGCCGACGGTACCGAACGATTTCAGCCCGCCGTTCAGCTCCCCTACACGCACGCTGTAGAAAACCGAGCGTGGCGGCAGGAAGGCGCTGCCTTCCTGAAAGAAGGGGCGCGTTTCGGTCAGCACCTTCTCGGCATAAGAGAAGCTCACATTCGCCACATCGCCCGCGATGTTCTCAAAATCGGGCTGGAGCGTGAGCAGGGTGGTCTGTCCACCCTCCGACACATATTTGATGTCCAGCCCGCCGCGCGTGGCGCGCTCGGAGCCGTTCGCGTCGCCCAGCCAGTAGGGCATCACGATAATCGGTCGCCGCAGGGCAGGCGGCTGAACGCTCTCCCACACCGTGTGGCGCTTCTCGTCGAAATAGGCGCCCATGTTCGGAAACACATAGATCTCCTGACGGCGCGGGATGAAGCGCACCAGAGCAATCCCGAACCGTTGCTGACCCGACGGGTAGCGCAGGATACGGAACGGGATGCGAATCTCCGCGCTCCAGCCCTTCTCGTGAATCCGCGCTTTCGCCTCCCAATCGCCACGCCAGCGGATGTTCTCCGTGCTGCCGCCCGGAATGCTCTCCGATAAGGTGCTAATCGGATTCACCGAAAACCAGTACGGTTCCAGGCGTCGGCACTGTGGCTCTATCAGCACAGAAACCACATCATCTTTCTCCAGCGCGCCGCCGCGTTTGGTCTCCTGCGCCCGTATCTGGCTGGGTTCAGGGTCTTCACACTCGAAGGCGACATAGATGGCGTCGGCGGTATAGCCCAGATAGGCAGTCGTGGGGAACTCGCCCCGCTGCTGGCGCGCCGGGAACCAGAAATCGCGAATCACGAGCGCCTCCGCCCACTCGTCGGGTTGAATCACGCCGTCGATTACCGGCGGCTTGCTGAGTCGTTGAGCGGGGATTGAGGGCGGATCCACATCCTGTGGGCGAGACGCCCAGGCTCCAGCTGAGAGCAGTCCCATGAGCAACAGAGCAGCCGTCCCCCTTGCCATCAGTCGCAACCTCCCGTGCAGAGGAGTATACCTGAAAGAGCGGTTATAATCATGCCATCATCTCGGCGACGATCCAGGAGTTTTTGGTCAGCATTTTCGTCAGGCGGCGCTGGGGAGCGGAGAGGGGGAGCTGGTCCAGCTCATCGGGTGCGACCCAGCGCAGGGAGGCGTACTCGTTGCAGGGGCGCGGCTCGCCCGACTCCAGCAGGCAGAGGTAGCCGTAGAGCCGAATGGCATGATAGGTCACGGTGTGGCGCACATGCCCCAGCAGGCGAATCGGCTCCACCTGCACGCCCAGTTTGTGTGCGGCACGATGGGCGATGGTCTCCAGCGTCTCGCGTCCCTCGCGCGTGGCACGCGGGAACTCCCACAAACCACCCCACAGCCCCTCATTCGGGCGCTGCGCCAGCAGCAGGCGTCCCTCGTGCCAGATGAGCGCGGACACATCGATCACCTGCACGGTCGGTCGGGCAGGAGCGGTTTCTGGCACGGCGGTCGGCTCGCCACGCTGATACGCTGAACAGAGCGCCTGCAGGGGGCATTCGCCACAGCGCGGCTGACCCGGCAGGCAAATCGTGGAACCCAGCTCCATCAACGCCTGATTGAAGGTGGCAGGGTCGTCGGGGTCGACCAGCTGGCGGGTGAGCGCCCACACCGCGGGCTGAGTGCGCAGGCGTCGCGCGTCGCCTTTGAGCCACAGCAGGCGCGCCAGCACGCGCACCACATTGCCGTCCACCACAGGCTCTGGCTGATTGAAGGCGAGGCTGGCAATCGCGCCCGCCGTGTATGCGCCGATGCCAGGCAGCTCGCGCAGTCGCGCTACCTCACGCGGCAGCTCGCCACCCTGCTGAACAATCTGCTGTGCCGCGCGATGCAGGTTCCGCGCCCGCGAATAGTAGCCCAGCCCCTCCCAGTAGCGCAGCACCTCTGCCAGCGGCGCCTCCGCCAGCGCCTGCACCGTCGGGAACCGCTGAATAAATCGCTCATAGTAGGGGATAACCGTCGCCACCTGCGTCTGCTGAAGCATAATCTCGGAGACCCAGATGCGATAGGGATCGCGGGTCGCTCGCCAGGGCAGGGCGCGGCGCGCCTGCCGAAACCACTCCCGCAACCGCCGCCGAACCTCTGCCACCCAGTGCGAATCGAGCGGTTTCATGCCTCCAGCCAGTCGCGTGAGAATCGTACCCACTTGATGGCGCTGCGCCGACCCTCTGGCGTGGACACAGCGTAGCTGTAGGTGATATGGATGGTGCCATCGCGCGCCTGAATGACCGACGGATAGGAGTAGCTGCCCGCGCCCTGCTCGTCGCGCTCCAGATAGCGTTTGACCTGCCAGGTATGCCCTTCGTCGGTGGAGAGCAAAACAGCGAGCTGATGACGCCCCCGCTCAGTATCGTTGGCGACCATCAGCCACTCGCCTGTGTGCAGGGCAATCGCCTCCACGCTGGAGCCTGGATTAGGGATTGCGGTCTTAACCACCTCGCTCCAGGTGTATCCGCCGTCGCTGGAGGTAGCGGTCATGACACGGTTAGGGGGCGGTCCGTTATCGCGCAGGTAGGCGACCAGTGTGCCGTCGCGCCGCTGGATCAGGCTGGGCTGGATGCCACCGACGCTGAGCAGCGGCTCGCTCAGTTGCCAGCTGAAACCGGCATCTTCGCTGATAGCAATCAACGCGAAGTTAAACCCGTCCGAATAGAGCGGGAGCAGGATGCGCTCGCCCATAATCAGCGGATGCACGCGGGGCATCCAGCCCAGCCGCCGCGACAGTTCGTCCGCACAGAGTTGACGCAGCCGTCGGAGATACGCCTTCCGATTCGGCAGGTCGGGTGATTCGGCGCGGGCGCCCAGCCGCTCGATCCACTGTTCAACTTTTTGCATGAAACCTGCATCAGGTGAGATATGGAACACCTCGCCGATGCACCATGGTGGGCAACTCCGTTGTCCTGCGTGCATCGCCACCCGATATTTGAGCAGTGCGCCCTCCCAGCGATGGTTCAGAATGGTCGCCCACATTAGCCATAGGCGTCCGCGCGGGTCAAAAAACAGGATCGGGTTGATATCGGGGTAGTTCGGCGTATCCGCCATCAGGAAGGGTTTGCTCCAGCGTCCGTGTCGCCAGCGTGCGCCCAGAATCTGCACATCGTCCGCCTCGCGCTCGCCCGAGCCGCTGTACCAGCACGCCAGCAGCGAACCATCGGGGCACTCCACCACACACGAGGAGTGATTGTGCCAGCGGTTCAGCGGGAAGATTAGTGCGCTTTCGAACATAGCTCGCGGAGCGACGATTCGTAAGGTGGCTGGGCGACGCCGCGCTCGGTGATAATCGCGGTGATCAGCGTGGCGGGCGTGATGTCGAACGCCGGGTTCAGCACGGGCGTGCCCTGCGGCGCGATGCGCAAATTGCCGATATGCGTGACCTCTGTGGCGTCCCGATGCTCCACAGGGATGGCTTTGCCATTGGGCGTGCTCAAATCAATGGTTGAGCAGGGCGCCGCCACATAGAAGGGGATGTGGTGATGGTGCGCCAGCACGGCGAGGGTGTAGGTGCCGATTTTGTTGGCGGTATCGCCGTTCGTCGCGATACGGTCCGCGCCCACAATCACGGCTTCCACCTTGCCTTGCGCCATCAGCCAGCCCGCCATGTTGTCGGTGATGAGCTGGAACGGGATGCCCTCCTGCAGCAGTTCCCAGGTTGTGAGTCGCAGCCCCTGCAGGCGCGGGCGCGTCTCGCACACATAGGCTTTCGCCAGTCGTCCCTGCAGCCACGCGACGCGAATGATGCCCAGCGCGGTGCCGATGCCGCCCGTTGCCAGCGCGCCTGTGTTGCAGAGGGTCATTACGCGCGCCTGCGGCGGCAACAGCAACGCGCCATACTCCGCCAGCCGTCGGTCGGCTTCGTAATCCTCCTGCAGAATCTGGTGCGCCTCCTGTAGCAGGCGTTCGCGGGCTTCGGCGACGCTCTGGCAGGTGTTCAGCACCCGCTGCATCCGCTCAATCGCCCAGAAGAGATTGACGGCGGTTGGGCGCGTGCGAGCGAACTCCTGACAGACCTCCTCCATAGAGGCGAGGAACTCGCTCCAGTTATCGCCTCTGAAGTGATGGGCGGCGAGCGCGATGCCATAGGCAGCCGCGATGCCAATCGCGGGCGCGCCGCGCACCTTCATCGCCCGAATCGCTTCCGCCACATCGCGCCAGTCGGTGAACTCCTCAGCGACCACCCACTCTGGCAGCTGCGTCTGATCCAGAATGCGCAGGACGCTGCCCGTTTCGGCATGCGATGCCCACTCTATCGGTTTGAGCTTCATCACAGGGATTGTACCTGCAGCGGCTAATCGCGAAGGTACCCTATCGGCTGCCGCGCTTGGTGAGGGGCACTCCCTGCTGGCACAGAGGGCACTCGGACGGGTCAAAGCTTTCGGCGGGCAGGCGCAGGGCGGCATGAAGCGCGTAGCCAAAATCGATGGGCGGTTCTGAGCGGTCAATCAGCACGCCGATGCCCACCACCTGCACCTCATAGCGCTGCAACAGGGTCAGCACCTCGCGGATGGAGGTGCCTGTGGTCAGCACATCGTCCACCACCAGCAGGCGCATGCCGGCATCGGGCGTGCCGTCGCGTCGGAAGGCGCGCCTGTCGCCCTCACGCTCGGCATAGAACGCACGCACGCCGAGCTGACGCGCCGCCTCATACGCCACGATCATCCCGCCCAGCGTCGGACCCACCACGCCGTCGATGCGCAAAGTGCGCAGCGGCGCCAGCATTCTGGCAACCGCCTCCATCAGCAGGTCGGGACGCTCCAGCAGGCGGAACTTCTCAAAGTAGACCGCGCTGTGCCGACCCGATGTGAGCAGGAAATGCCCCTGCAGAACCGCCCCGATGCGCTCCAGAGTCTCTATCGTCATCACTCGAACGAATGCTCCGCTGTTGGGAAAAGCCCTTCCTGAACCTCCTGCGCGTACTGCTCCAGCGCCTGCCGAATCTGTTGACCCACTTCGGTATAGCGTTTCGCATGCTTATAGGTGTGTTCGGTCAGCCCGATGATGTCGTGCAGCACCTGGATTTGCCCATCGCAAAACGGTCCTGCACCGATGCCGATGGTGGGGATGGTAAGGCTTTCGGTGATGCGCTGGGCGAGCGAGGCAGGGATCAGCTCCAGCACCACGCTGAACGCGCCTGCTTCCTGCACGGCTTGCGCTGCCTGGAGCAACGCCTCGCTTGCCTGCTCACCACGCCCCTGAACGCGATAGCCGCCGAATTTGTGAATCGATTGCGGCGTCATGCCCAGATGCGCCATCACAGGGATGCCGATATCGACCATCGCGCGAATGCTCTGCAACACAGGTTCGGTCGCGCCCTCCAGTTTGACGGCTTCCGCGCCCGCCTGCATGAGTCGCCCTGCATTATAGACCGCATCGGCAACCGACACGCCGTAGCTCAGGAAGGGCATATCGACCACCAGCAGGGCACGCTGGATGCCGCGCCGCACCGCCCGCAGGTGATGCTCCATCTCCGCCAGCGTCACGGGGAGCGTGGTCTCGTAGCCCAGCACCGTGTTGCCCACCGAATCGCCCACCAGCACCACATCGATGCCTGCCGCGTCCACCAGCCTCGCCGTGGGGTAGTCATACGCGGTGATAGCAACGATTCGGCGTCCCTCCTGCTTCCAGCGGATGAGCGTGCGCGTCGTCACTTTGTCAGGCATGATTGGATTTTACCCGCAGCCAGGCTCGGATTCGGCGCGAATCGAGTTATAATAGGGCAGGCAGGTGTGAAGCGGATGGTGTGCTGGGATGGCAGCGATGTGAACGAGCTGGTTGGGCGTGCGCAGGCAGGCGACCAGGAAGCAGCCGAGTATCTGCTGAAGCTTTACCGACCGCTGGTGCTGGGCGTGGCGCGCAACTTTTTCCTGCCCAACAGCGAGCCTGAAGATGTTCAGCAAATCGGCATGATTGGCCTGTGGAAGGCGATCCTGCGCTATAATCCGTCGCGTCGGGCGTCATTTCCGACCTTTGCGCGACTGTGTATTCGGCGCCAGATTCTGTCCGCCATCAAGCGAGCCGCGCACTCGTCGGTGCCGACCGTGGCGTTCCCTGAGCCCTCCGAGCAGCCGATGGACTGGAGTGAATGGGTGTATGACCCGACGCCCAGCCTGTTGGAGCAGCTGATGGAGCAGGAGAGCGCGTGCAGCGTGCTGCAGGAGTTGCAGGCGCGTCTCAGCCCGCTGGAGGCGCAGGTGCTGGCGCTCTACGGCAGAGGGCACAGCTATCGCCAGATTGCCGAGCAGATTGGCTGCTCCTGCAAGGCGGTGGATAATGCGCTGATGCGTATTCGGCGCAAGGCGGCGCGCATGAAAACCCCGGAGTGAGATGGTGGGCCCGGCAGGATTCGAACCTGCAACCAAGCGGTTATGAGCCGCCCGCTCTGCCGTTGAGCTACGGGCCCCCCCGGCGCCATTAATATACTATACCCCACAGAGGAACCTTTTTGCCCTCACCCCGACCCTCTCTCGTGCTGTGGGCAAGGGGAGCTGAATCCCTCTCCCCCGCGTGCGGGGGAGGAGGGTACAGGTGAGGGGGCGAGACTCGCTCACTCTGGTAGAAGACCTCTCACTCCGACCCGCTTCCGAGAGGGGAGAAGGAACCGCTCAATCCCCCTCTCCCGAAGCTTCGGGAGAGGGGGCAAGGGGGTGAGGGCACGACTCAGCACGAGCTGCCGAACGCAAACAGCACATTCAGCAGGTCAGCGTCGTCAATAACCCCATCGAAGTTGGTGTCCACATCGGCGTTCGGCGCACTGTTGCCAAAGGCGAACAGCACCTCCAGCAGGTCCGCGTCATCCACCACGCCATCGGTGTTCACATCCGCCAGATTGCACAGCGCGGGCTGACCGCTGCCGTAAGTGTGAATGAACACCACCTCAGTGGTCGCGCCTGCAGCCAGCGAGACCGGCACCTCCACACCGATGTGCCCATCGCCAAAGTTGGCACCACTGCAACCCGGGCCGGTCCCGAAATAAGCCACGAAGTTGCACCAGCAGGTGGGCACACCGTAGGCGTTCCACTCCTGGAAGTCAGTGCCATAGCCCATCGCTGGACAGCTGGGATCGCCCGGATTGGGGTTATAGGTGCGTTTGGAGGCAACGAAGCAGCTGATGGGGTTCAGGCTGCTCAGGCTGAAGGTCAGCTCAGGGATGCCTGCCTCGCCCTGTGAAGCATAGCCCTGACCGCCGAAAGTGCCTCCGCACACCTCGTCGTTCTCATAGTTGAAATCCCACACGAGGTCCATATCCCAGGTGCGGTAAAGTTTGAGGTTGATCGGGCTGCTCGCGTTGTTCGTGATGCGATAAATCTGCACCACATAGGAGATGGCGGGGTTCGAGGTGCGTCGCACCGCCGTCGTCAGATTGATGCTCAGGTTCACCACGCCATCGCTACTGAACACATTGAAGCTCGACTTCGCCGTGTCGTCGACGCCATCGTTGTAAGCGTAGTTAAAGCTCGTTGCTGGACTCGTTATTGAGCGATCGAGCGAGGCGTCGTTCCAGGACTGATACCAGGTCGCTTCTTCCACCAGGGCTTCGCGGTAGCTGGTTCCGACGAACAGGTAGGTCCCCACAGCAAAGGTAGGGGTTCCTGGTCCAGTTGCTCCTGCCGGGTCGTAGAGGTCGCCTCCAGCACCTGTGTTGAAGTCCACATACCAGGCACCGAGGTTGTCAACGGGGATAGTAAGGGCACCATCACCGACGATGCCGTTACCGATCTGCGCGTTCATCCACGCGCCACACAACATCATCGCCACTGCCACATAAGCGACTCTCATTGTGCTTGACCTCCTTCCGCTGAATTTATACAGCACTCCTATTATACCACACCTGCGGGCATTCTGTCAAGAGGTTGGGAGAGGGTATTCGAAAAATCCAACCAGAGGAAAGGCTGCCCCTCTCCCCCGCAGCCGGAGGAGAGGGTACGGGTGAGGGGGTTTCACACAGGCAGATATGATGCCAGCGATTTTTCGAACACCCTCGGCTACCCCTTGACTTCCAATGGGCGATTCGAGTATAATAAAGGCGCTCAGGTGGCGACCGTAGCTCAGCTGGTCAGAGCGCCTGACTGTGGCTCAGGAGGTCGTGGGTTCAAATCCCATCGGTCGCCCCAAAGGGGCCGTTAGCTCAGTTGGTAGAGCAGCTGACTCTTAATCAGCGGGTCGCAGGTTCGAGTCCTGCACGGCCCACCAGTGAGCGTGCGCGGTTAGCTCAGTGGTAGAGCACTTCCTTGACGTGGAAGGGGTCGGAGGTTCAAATCCTCCACCGCGCACCATTTTTATGCGACCTCAGCAGCCTCCGTTTCCAGCGTTTCCTCCTGGCGATAATCGCATGCGCTGTTCGAGCAGAAGATGAGGCGCCGATTCTGTCGCCTGTTAACCCGTTTCACGAGGGGTGCGTCGCACTGCGGACACTTCTCGCCCGTCGGCTTGTCCCACAGCAGTAAGTTGCAATCGCGCTGGGAACAGCTGTAGTAGGTGCGTCCCTTGCGGGATTTGCGGGCAACCACTTCACCTGCGCCACACAGCGGGCAGGGGATGCCTGTGGCGCCGGCGGGCAGGGTGGTTTTGCAGTCGGGATAGCGCGAACATGCCAGAAAATCGCCGTAGCGCCCGCTACGCTGTACCATCGGTGCGCCGCAGGTGGGGCAGGCGCGCTCCGTCGGCACGGTGGGTATCTGAATCACATCATCGCCCGCTTTTGCCACCTCCAGCTGCTGGCGGAACGGCTGATAGAACTCATGGAGCACCTGCACCCACTGCGCCTGCCCGCGCTCGATCTCGTCCAGCTCGTTTTCCATGTGTGCCGTGAAGGGCACATCGAACAGATCCGGGAAGTATTTGACCAGATAGTCGTTGACCGCTTCGCCGAGTGGTGTGGGCTTGAAAGTGCGGTTCTCCAGCACCACATAGCCCCGTTCCTGAATGGTGGAGAGGATGGTGGCGTAGGTGCTGGGTCGCCCGATGCCATGCTGTTCAAGGGCTTTGACCAGCGTGGCTTCGGTGTAGCGTGGGGGTGGCTGGGTGAAGTGCTGTTCAGGTTTGAGTTCGATCAGGCGCAGTTCCTCGCCCTGCTCCAGCGCGGGCAGCGGCGGCAATTCTTCTTCCTCGCGCTCGGCGGTGTCTTTGCCTTCGCGATAGAGCGCCATAAAGCCGTCGAACAGCACCACCGTGCCGGAGGCGCGGAAGAGATACTCTTTCGCGCGGATGTCCACGCTGGTGACTTCCAGTTCGGCGGACGCCATCTGGCTGGCAAGGAACCGCTTCCAGATGAGGTCGTACAGGCGGTATTGATCGGGTGTGAGGTAGGGGCGTACGGAGTCGGGCGTGCGGTCGACCTGTGTGGGGCGGATGGCTTCGTGGGCGTCCTGTGCGCCCTCGCGCGCTTTGTACTGGCGGGGGGCGGGCGGCAGGTAGGTTGCGCCGAACTGCTGCTGGATGAAGGCGCGCGCAGCGTGCTGTGCCTCTTCCGAAACACGCGTGGAATCGGTGCGCATATAGGTGATGAGCGCGACGGAGCCTTCCGCACCCAGCTCGACGCCCTCGTAGAGCTGTTGGGCGACCTGCATCGTGCGACGCGCGCTGAAACCCAGCTTGCGCGACGCCTCCTGCTGAAGCGTGCTGGTAATAAAGGGCGGGGGCGGGTTGCGCTTCTTGTGCCGCTTCTCGACGCTCTCCACCACATAGCGGGCGCCGTCCAGATCGTTCAGCACCGCCTGCGCATCGGCTTCGGTCTTAAGTTCGATTTTCTGATCACCCTTCTGGCGCAGCTCGGCTTCGAAGGGGAACTCCTCATCCAGCGGGGTCAGAACGGCGGTAATCGTCCAGTACTCTTCGGGCATGAAGGCGCGGATTTCGCGCTCGCGCTCCACAATCAGGCGCACCGCGACCGACTGCACGCGCCCGGCGCTGAGCGGCTTTTTGCCCCCGCGCGTCTTGCGCCATAGCAACGGGCTGACCTCATAACCCACCAGCCGATCCAGGATGCGGCGTGCCTGCTGGGCGTTCACCCGATTCATATCGATGGTGCGCGGGTGCTGCAGGGCGCGTTTGACAGCCGATTCGGTGATCTCGTTGAACTCGATGCGTAAGGGATTTGGCAGGCGCAGCGCCTGCTGGATATGCCAGGCGATGGCTTCGCCCTCGCGGTCGGGGTCGGTCGCCAGATAGATGATGGGCGCGGTCTGCGCCGCTTGCTTGAGCCGCTGCAGCACCTCGCGGCGCTCGGGCAGCGTCACATAGGTGGGCTGGAAGCCGTTGCGGATGTCGACGCCGAGCCGCTTTTCGGGCAGGTCGCGCACATGCCCCATCGAAGCTTCGACGCGATAGTCGTTGCCCAGGATCTTCTTGAGCGTGCGCGTTTTGGCGGGCGATTCGACCACAATCAGCGGCTTGCCCGTCCCACTGCTGGCGGCTTCATCGGGCATCGGCTCCCGCCGCCTACGACTGGCTGGCTTCGCGCGTACCGTCCGTCGTCTTCCCACCTGAGCGTTAGCCATAGCAACCTGCAAGTATACCTGGAGTGTCTCACTCCCGCTCGAACAGGGCAACAAGGGTTCGCATTAACAGATAGAGGTCGAAGAATAGCGAGCGTCGGCGCACATATTCGGCGTCGGACGCCAGCTTGAGGGGCAGCAGCACCTCACGGTAATACTTTTCAGGGTCAGACTGCTGGGCGAGCAGGCGTTCCTCGTGACGGTAGCGAATCTGGGTCAGCCCCGTGATGCCAGGGCGCACGCTCAGCACCAGCTCGCGCAGCTCTGGCTCCCAGAGCTGCACATATTGTTCGACTTCAGGGCGCGGTCCAACGAGGCTCATCTCGCCCTTGAGAACATTCCAGAGCTGGGGCAGTTCATCCAGCTTGGTGGCGCGCAGGATTCGCCCGATGCGGGTGATTCGGGGGTCGTGCCCTGCAGTGATTGCGCCGCCTCGCTTCGGCGCATCCTGCACCATCGTGCGGAACTTCAACACCTTAAACTTGCGCCCATAGCGCCCCACGCGCTCATGGGCGAAAAAGACACCACCTGGCGAATCGAGCTTAATCAGCAGGGCAATCACCGCCATCAGTGGCGCCAGCAAAACCAGCCCCAGCCCTGCAATCAGGCAATCAACGATTCTTTTTAATGGTTCGTACATCCTGAGCTATCTTCTCCAACACTTTCCAACATCATACACGGCTTCGATCACATCGGCAACATCCTGGTCGCTCATGGCGGGGTAGAGTGGCAGGGAAATGGTGCGCTCATAGTACCGCTCGGCGTTGGGGAACTGCCCGCGCTGCCAGCCATAGCGAGCGTAGTGCGGGTGATAGTGAATGGGGATGAAATGCACGCTGGTGCCAATGTTGCGGGCTTTCAGCTCCTCAATAAATCGGGCGCGGTCGATTCGCAGCGCATCGGGGTTCAGCAGGATCGTGTAGAGATGCCAGACATGGGTTCGGTCGGGGGGCACTTCGGGTGGGAAGGGTGTCAGGAAGTCGCACTCCATAAAGGCGCGGTGGTACTGGGCGGCAATCTGCTGGCGGCGAGCGTTCATCGCGTCCAGTTTCTGGAGCTGGCAGATGCCCAGCGCCGCCTGCAGGTCGGTCATGTTATATTTGAAGCCCAGCGTCTGCACCTCGTAGTACCATGTGCCCGCTGCCATATAGCGTTTCCATGCGTCGCGGCTGATGCCGTGCAGGCTCAGGATTCGGCACTGGTCAGCCAGCTCGGCGTCGAATGTGGTGATCATCCCACCCTCGCCGGTGGTGAGATTCTTGGTGGCATAGAAGGAGAAGGCGGTGGCATGGGCAATCGCGCCGATTTTGCGCCCCCTGCAAGTGGCACCGACGGCGTGCGCGGCATCCTCCAGCACCAGCAGCTGATGGCGCGCGGCGATGTCCATGATGGCGTCCATGTCGCAGGGCAGTCCACCATAATGCACGGGCAGGAGGGCGCGCGTGCGTGGCGTGAGGGTGTCCTCGATGCGATTGGGGTCGATGTTCGCGGTGGCGGGGTCGATATCGACCAGCACGGGTGTCGCGCCCACATACTCGATGGCTTCGATAGTGGCGCAGAAGGTGAGCGGCGTGGTGATGACCTCATCCCCTGCACCGATACCCCAAGCCACCAGCACCAGATGCATCGCGGCGGTGCAGGAGTTGACCGCGATAGCGTGGGGCGTACCGATGTAGGCAGCAAATAGCTCCTCAAACTGCCGAACCTTTGGCCCTGTGGTCAGCCAGCCGCTGCGCAGCACATCCAGCACCGCTTGTTCCTCCTGCTCATCGAGCAGGGGTAGCGAGTAAGGCAAAAAAGTTTCGCGCCGATTCATCTCCTGCTCACCTGCGGAATCTCAACTCGTCTCTGTTGTTGAAGGGTGTCCCGGATTGCCCGATACAATTCACCGAACCGAGCAATCGCAAACCCATTACGGCGCAGCGAGCGGTAGGCAGACCAGGTTGGATGAGAGCGATAGGAACGACAACTCATGTTCTGTGGAGTGCCCTGTACGCCCTGTAGCGCCAGGTCCACCGCTTCCACGAGCGCGTCGCGCCCTAACAGAGACAGCTGGCGAAACAGTTCAAAAGCGCTGATAGCAGGTGGTACAGGCATTGCTCGCTGCACCAGAATGTTGCCAGCATCGAACTCCTCTGTCATATAATGAACAGTAATACCTGTCTGCGGTTGATTTTCTACCAGCACCCAGAAATAGGGAGCCAGCCCTGCATAGGCGGGCAAAAGGGAACTGTGAATATTCAGAAAGCCGCGCTCAGGCAAATTCAGGAGCTTTGCCCGGATGCGTTGTGGGCAACTGACCGAGACTCCCAGCGCAGGCTGCCGCTCGTGAAGCCATTCGTAGACCTCGACACTGTTGACCTTAATTGCACGCATGCAGGGAATCCCCAGATCGCGTACCATCGCTCCTACCTCAAGCCAGGCGTGACGATTCCACTTTTGGGCGACGCGGAACATCAGGTATTGAAGGAGCTTATAGGCGGTGTAAGGCAGCGCGGTGCGTCGCCCCACATGCCAGAGAGACGACACGCCTGTGCGACCACTGTAGTCCCCCTCAATCAAAACGATACCGCTCACCTGATTCGTACGCTCTATCAACAGGCGCTCCAGAATCAACCGCGCGAAATAGTTCCCGTTCGTAACAACCACGACACAATCATTACTCATCATTTATATGTTCCTCCACAAGTGGTCAATCCGATTGCCTGCAGGATACGCTGGTTGATAACCGTTGCATCGAACCGCTCTTCTGCCAGTTTGCGGCTTGCCTGCCCCATCGTGATAATCAAATCGGGTTGCCGAATGAACTGTTCCATCGCCTCAGCCAGCGCGTTCACATCGCGGGGCGGCACCAGAAAGCCATTTACGCCGTGGACAACGGTTTCCCTGCAACCGGGCGCGTCGGTGGTGATGATGGGGCGTGCCATCGCCATCGCCTCCTGCGTGCTACGGGGAACACCTTCGCGATAAGAAGGTAACACATAGACGCTGGTCTGCGCGAAGTGTGGGCGCACATCGGGCACATGCCCCAGCCACTCCAGAATGCCCTGGTGAACCCATGACCCCACCTCCTGCTGGGTGAGGGCGCCTGGGTTAGTGTCCAGCCCACCCAGCAGCAGAAAGCGCGTGTTGGGGTAACGCATTTTGATTATGCGCGCCGCTTCCGCGAACTCCACAACACCCTTCTCGCGCAGCAGCCGTGCCGCCAGCGTGAAGGTGATGGGCTCCAGCACGGGTGGTGCGGGCTGCCATTCCTCTAAGTCGACGCCGATTCCGCCCAACAAAACAGCCTTTCCTGACTCTACAATTCCTGCCTGCAGAAACTCGTTCAAATCATCGGGGTTCAGGAACAGCACAGCCTGCGCCCACCTTAGTGCTATGCGATAGAGTGTTTTTACGAGCGCGCGGGCAAAGCGCGGTTTGAAAGAGATTGAGGGTTTTTCGATAAAAGCGTAGCCCAGCCCCTCGATGAGTGCCACACACTGGGGCACCCGGGCAAGGGATGCGGCAAGCGTTCCATAAATCACAGGCTTGATGTTGTAGGAGATGACCACATCAGGGCGAAGGCGGTGCAAAATGCGTGTCAGGGCAAGCAAAGTGCATGCATCTTGAAAGGGATTCATTCCCGTACGATTCAAAGGATAGTCAATGGGCGTTGCGCCCAGCTGAGCGACTGCTTCGCGGATTTCAGGTGTATAGTCAGGGGCTAATACAGAGACCTGGGCGCCGTGCGCCGCCAGCTCGCGAATGAGCGCGCCGCGAAAGCTGATAATCGTCTGCGCATACGGCGAAATGAGCGCTACTCGTTCAGGGTGCGCGGTTGCTTTCGGCATATGCTGCGATCGATCCACTCGCAATAGAGGGCTTCCCATCGGGATACCACCTGCTCGATTTCGAAGTTCGCCATCACATGGGTTCTCCCTGCCAAACCCATCGCCTGGCGCTCTTGTTCTGGCAAGCGCATCATCTGTATCATTGCTTGTGCCAGCGCATCAGCATCGCCGGGCGGCACAAGGAAACCGCTCACGCCGTGTTGCACAATCTCAGAACACCCGCCGACATCGGTGCAGACAATCGGTAGTCCGCTGGCGTGCGCCTCCAGCAGCACCATCGGCATGCCCTCCCAGGCGGAAGACATCACATACGCATCGGCAATCTGCATCCAGTCGGGCACATCCTGCCGAACGCCCAGCAATCGAACCGCTTGTTCAAGTCCCATCTCCGCAATATAATGCTCTATAGCAGAGCGCAGCGAGCCATCGCCGATAATTAGCAGTCGTGCTTGAGGGAACTGCCGAGAGACTTTGTGAAAAGCGACGAGCATGAGGGGATAGTTTTTGGGGGGTTCCATACGCCCCGCCGCCAGCCAGATGAAACCGTCTTGCAAGCCCCGTTCATGGCGCTTCAAGTGGCGCTGTTGCCAATCGGGTGTGAATCGGCTCAAATCCACACCGTTTGGGATATAGAGGATTTTATGCGCTGTCACTGCTTTGACGCGCACATAGCGTTCCAGCCCCGCGCGGCTAACCTGCGTGGTGAGATTGCACAGCCAGTCGGTAAGCTGATAGGCGCGCTCGCGTCGCCAGCCTCCTTCGTCGATACTGTGGACCGTGCAGATGAGCGCAGGCACAGGCGCCAGCAGGCGCGTGAGGCGAGCCAGCAGGTTCGCATGCACCATATGGGCATGCACCACCTCGGGTCGCCATTCGCGTATGATGCGAGCCAGGCGAAACAGGGCGCGTGGGTCAGGCACCTTGCGTCGCATGTGCAGGTTGTCGATGGGGATGCCTGCTTGCTGAAGTTCGTCCACATACGCGGCGGGCGGCAGCATCGAGGCGATTCGCACCGACCAGCCCCGCCGCTTCAGCCGAATCGCCAGCTCCTTCAGCTGCGTTTCGGCTCCACCATAAGCCAAGCCTGTGGTGACGAACAATATCTTTCTCATTGAAATGCTAAACCTGCCCCTACCAATAGCCAGAAGGATGTCAGGGTTTGAGTCTCTAACAGTGGCGAAAGGGTCAGTGAGGATGCGGCGATCAATGCTTCTATCGCTATCAGCGCTAATCCAGCAGCGACTGTCAGGGGCAGCGAGGTCAGGGTCATCTGCCAGCCGCGCCACAGAACGCCCAGGAGCGCGATCAGAAAAACAAGCAGGTAGAGTGGTGTCCCCTGAACCAGTAGAGAGACATAGTAGCTATCTACAGGCGATTTGAGAGCATAGCCTGCTGGCACCCATGTGCCCCAGACAAATTCGGTTTCATACGCCTGCAGAGCGCTCTCCCATAGATCGAATCGCCCAATCGCGTTCGGGTCTATCTCTGCTCCCTCCATCACCACTCCAGCCAGCAGAACGACCCTTTCCAGCAGGTGGGAGGGAAGTAAAGCGTCGGCAAGAGCCGGCACGATTCCCAGCACAATCACAACCTTGCCTGTAAACCCTGCAAGGCGAACAAGATACCTCTCATCATGGGTCAACATGGCACGCATGAGCACAATAGCTCCCAGCACCAGCGCGCCAGAAACCAGCCCCACTATCGCTGAGCGCGAAGCCGAACTTAGCACCGCCCATAAACCCGACAACCCGAGCAGCCATGTTGCGCCGAACCTCAGTCGCAGGCGTGCGAGCAGGCAAGCACTTAACAGCAAGAGAACCACCGCGCCGAAAAGCCCATAGCTATTCGGATTGACGAGTAATCCTGTGGTGCGCGGGTAGAAAAACCATGTGGCAGTGAATCGCTGAGCAAATTCTTTGTCCAGGATTAGCCAGTCGGACGACAATACACCCAGAGGCGCAAGCAGCTGAATCAAAGCGTGGAGCGTGTGTGCTATGCTCGCCACAACAAATACCCACAACATCACACGCCAGAGGTGCTCCAGACCGTGGGTTCGAACCGCCCAGTAGCTCATCAGCGCCAGACTAACCCACTGCAGATGGCGTACCCCTGGAATAGCGAACGAGGGCGACCAGCCGCCCATCAGCACGCCCAGTATCGGCAGAAGCACGGAGAGCAGAAGATAAGGAACAAGATACACCAGCAAAATATCCACGCGCTCGATGGAGAAGGCAAAATGCCAGCGACTCAAACGAACCCGCTGCAAAAGCCATATCCCGAAGCAGATTATCCACAGCAAGTCGCCCAGAGCCACTCCGCCACGGTTGCCCAGTCCTTCCACCTGAAATACAGGTAGAGCTGCGCGATTGTAAACCGTTATCCATACAAACACCAGGCAGGCAAAAGCTGGTAGAGGATATTTCCACGCCCACAGCCCCCAGGCAAGCAGTAGAAAGCCAGCAACCGCCCAGAAAGTAGCAGAAGGCATTCCCAGCATAAACAGCAGGCAGAGCGCGACCGTCAGCCCCGCGCCGATTAGCCAGGCGCCTGTGCTGGCTATCGCTTCTGATCCAGCAGGCGTAGCCCTAACCGCTCGCGTTCCCTTCAGAGCTGTGCTGTAAGCCGAGAACATTCAGGTAAGCCTCCACTGCCTTTTCCAGTGAAAAATCTGTCGCACGCACCGCTGGATTGTATGCAGGAGGGTTGTCCAGCGTCTCCAGAATCGCCTCCGCCAGCTTTTCTGGGTCACCTACAGGTACTAGTTTACCCCATTTACCATCTTCCAGAATTTCGCGCGGTCCGCTGGGGCAGTCCGTTGAGACAACGGGTGTGCCACACGCCATCGCCTCAATCAGCGCGGTCGGCAGCCCCTCCCACCGCGACGATAGCACAAAAACCGCTGCTCGCTTCATGTAGGCGAACGGGTTCTCCACGAAACCGGGCAACGCGGCATCCTGCTCCAACCCCAGCTGCCTGATTAGCGATTCTAAGGCAGGGCGATCTTCCCCTTCGCCCAGAATGAGCAAACGCGCCTTACGCTGCTGACGCACACGTGCAACAGCGTGGATCAGGGTCGGGAAATCCTTCTGGGCGGTGAGCCGTCCCACCCCCAGCAACACTGGGGGCTGACCCTCGGCAAGCCAAGGGTGATCCAGAGTCTGATTAGCCAAATCGAGTAGCTCCGGCGTTACGACGGGATTGTAGATGACCTGCACCTTGTCCCTTGGAAGTCGATACAGTTGCATTGCGTCGTCAGCAACCCCCTGGGAAACGGCAACAACCCTATCAGCTGACGGGAAGAGCCTGCGTGCCAGAAAGGGGATCAAATGGGCGCGTGGGGTAGAGGATGTTCTGGTGGCAATGCTCATGGTGTTATGTACGCTCACAATTACCCGGGTGGGGGTTCGTGCGATTCGTCGGGCGAGGATCGCAATAATGTTCGCATGGTCCAGGGCAGAGAGGAGCGCCGGGGGGCGCACGCGCTTCAGGTAGCGAATCAGGCGGGGGAGGCTCCACAACACGCGGGATGCATTCAGATCCACCACACGCACTTCGGAAGGTACTTGCTTGAGATAGGCGCCTTCCGCTTTCGCCAGCACCAGATCGACGGCAACGCCTCGCCGGGCGAAGCCATGCGCCAGCAGAAGCATCACGCGCTCAGCGCCCCCTCCACGCAGAGAGGGTAGAAACAGACTAACGCCGACTCCCTGAACGCAGCCACCCATTCGCTGTGTACCACCTGTCTACACCAGTCCAACCTGATGGAGCAGCTCGCAGGTTCTTGCGCGGAAGGTCTGACGTGCCAGAGCAATCTGTTGCTCTAAATGCGTCCGCATCATGTTCAGATCGGCGCCAAGTATGCGCTCTACAACTGCGTCAGCCTCCAGATGCGCTGCGGGAACGACCCAATCGCCCATGCCCATGTCCTGCATGATACCCAGCGATTTCGGACCGAAGTAGGAGAGCGCGTAGCAGGGCGTGCCTGCAACAAGTGCCAGAATCACCGAGTGGAAGCGTGTGCCGAGCAAAAATTTGCTCTGACCATACAGAGCGCTCAGCTCCATCGGTGAAAGGTCTTCCTGAATCAGGCACACGGGCAAGCCCTGCAGACGCTCCAGCAACTGCTGGGACGCGATAGAGTCGTCTTCGCGCGGGATGGGACCCATCGCATGAACCACGACCGCGACGCGCTGAACAAAGCCAGCACGGAGCAGTTCGCCACCTATTCTAGCGACCTGATCCAGATAGTGGGGGTACGACTCGCGTGGCAGATGAGGTATCCAGCGCACCGTGATAGCCAGAAATTGCTCTTTCTCCAACCCATGCTCGCGCATTAATTGTTCGACGCGTGGGGTGAGGGCAGGGGTGAGAGCAAACGCGGGATCGGGCACGCGATAAACCCTGTCAGGTGGCAATCTCAGCTGGATAGCCAGCTCGCAGGAAAGGCTTTCACGCACGCCGATAGCCGCCGCGTCCTTCAACACCGCGCGCACCCACCATCGTGAGAGGCGATTATGGAAGGGTCCCAGCGAATGTCCCCATAAGACAAAGGGCACGCCATAGTGTCGGGCTAATATAAGGGGAGCCAGATGGCTGTAAAGGTTGGCGTAATAGAGTGGGTTCGATTTTGCGGTGTGGAGCATATGCCCGCCCTTGCTGATCACCAGCACCGACTCCGCAATCAGGCGCGCCCCTGAACTCCGACTCCGCTTCAGCTGCAGCGATGCGGACAGCAGTCGGCACAGGTAGCTGAGCGCGGAGAGAGCGAGGTGCCAGCGTGTGTGCCCCGCTGCCTTCATCGTCGGCAGCAAGCAGGGAGCCACCTCCACGCATCCGCAAGCCGAGCGCACATGCCGATAGGCATGCGTTATATCATCGCTCTCGGTCAGGCTCTGAGCCACCAGCCCGAAGCGTGCCTTCTCGCCCAGGATCTCCTGCAGAACATTCAGGGTGGCGATGACAATTGCACTATCGCCTTTGTTATCATCATGCCAGGCATTAACCAAGGTGACTCGGCTCATGATGGAATAGCTCCTCACGGTTGGTGTCGAGGGATCTGGGCACACTCCAGAGTATCAAGCCGATCAGCAATCCAAGGCTCAACAAGCAAACCACAGTATACCCGACGAGCGCCACGCGAAAGGGCTGACTCATCTGGGCAGATACCCAGAAACTGGCGAACACCAGTAGCGCTCGCATGAACTCCCAGCCAAACTGGGCGGGCAGGCTACGGGTAATCGTCAGAGTCTGGGCAATCGGTGCCGCCATCAGGCGCATCAGTAGCAGAGGCGCCAGAATCTGCAGATATTCGCCTGTGGTGCGCCATTCGGAGCCGAACACCAGTGCGAACAGGGGCGGCGCAAACGCCATCAGTAGTAGGGTGGGTAAGATACCTATCGCAAAGAGGGTTCGCAGGGTACGCCACACCAGCGTGCGCAATTCTGCAGGGGAGCGACGCGCATATTCTGAAGCGCGCTCCAGATAGACCTGCCCGATGGAGGCGCCCGCAAGGTCAACAGGCGTCCCAATCAGGCGCAGTCCCAGCGCGAGCCAGCCCGCCTCTTTCAAAGAGTAGAGGCTCGCCGCGAGCAACAGGGGCAACTGCTGGCTCAGGGTGTTCAACAGAGCCGCAGGCACACTGTATACAGGAAACTGCCAGTACCGTTTGAGCAAAAGCCATGCCAAGCGCCACGCCCCCATATCGGGACGCCAACGCCAGCCGAGTGTGAGCGCCGCAACAAACTGCCCTACCACCTGACCCAGCACCAGCCCCAGCGCGCCCAGTTTGAGCAAGCCACCCGTAAGCTGCGTCAGCACATAGGTAAGGGCGAGCAGCCACCGACTGTGCGCTTGAACCCGAAACTGCTGGAGACGGATTCGCCGAAAGGAGAGAATCTGCGATGCGCCATACAGTGCAATCCCCAGTATCAGCAGACCCAGATAGGGCTTCACACTCTGGAGGATGCCAAGATTCAAGCCATACGCCATTCCCCACAGAAGGGCGCCTGTTAGCAACGAGAGAGCCGCGACCATCATCACCGACACCGAAGAGAGCTGCTCGGCTTCCGCCGGGTCTCTCGGTAGCAAAAGTGCCAGCTCATAGCGCAGGGTGACCACCACGCTGAGAATCACCACCAGCGCACTGTAGGTTGCCAGCACGCCGTAGTCAGAGGGGGTGTAGAGGCGGGTGAGAAGGGGCGCGGCAAGAATCAGAATCGCCTGACCAACCAGCGTGCCCAGCATCAGCTCGCTGATGTGGCGAACCGCTGGGCGCGCGTTCAGAAGCCGCCGCACCCTCTGTATCATCAGACCCACTGCTGCGGGAAGTATACCTCCACCCCTTGACAGAACCCATCAGCAGGTGGGTATAATAACGCCTGCGCGGGGGGATGCCCGAGCGGCCAAAGGGGCCAGACTGTAAATCTGGTGGCGGACGCCTTCGCAGGTTCGAATCCTGCTCCCCCCACCAGACGGACGCCCACGTAGCTCAGGGGTAGAGCGCGTCTTTGGTAAAGACGAGGTCACGGGTTCGAATCCCGTCGTGGGCTCCAGTTAAGGTATCCTTAAAGCAAGCATTCAGACAGAGAACCAATCGGACAGACGGAGGAGATAAGACGATGGCACGACAGAAATTTGAGCGGACGAAGCCGCATGTCAACATCGGCACGATCGGTCATGTCGACCACGGCAAGACCACCCTCACCGCCGCCATCACGCGCGTGCTGAGCAAACACGGTCTCGCCG
>JBBIML010000014.1:0-109688 GCA_037444405.1 Armatimonadota bacterium | reverse complement strand
AACCGCCATGTGTGGTTCATCACGACGGACGGGATTGGTCCCACCTGGTTTGACCCCGACACGACTGGCAGCACGCTGGAGCTGGAAGTTACCTTCAATCTGACCCCGGTGATGCAGGCGAACCGTACCGTGGAGGCGGGGCTGTTCGTGCTGGAGCGTCCCTTCCCGCGCTTTCCGCGCGAGGTGAACGATCAGGGCAACTGGTGGGCAGACGGCGTGCTGATGGTCGCCAACGAGTCGGCGGGCGGTGCAGGCGGCGAGATTGCTGCCTTCGGTGGACGCCTGCCCTTCTGGAACGGTGGCGGCGCCCGCTATCAGGGCGGCGACATCACGCTCATCTTCCGCTATGACGGCGCCCAGAAGAAGGTGCAATACGAGGTGCGCTACAACAACCTGACCTACACCAGCGGCTGGCTCAGCCCCGGCGACTCGGGCAGCACCTACAACGGCGGTCCGCACGGTCTGCGCTACTTCTCCATCGGCGGCTACCTTCAGATCAACGGCATCAATCAGGGCAACACGGCGGGCGGCACCGCCCAGTGGTGCAACATCAAGCTCAACGGGCGCACCGTGCTGGGTTCGGGCGTCGGCGATGTGAACCTGGATGGTGTGGTCGACGACGCGGACCTGCTGATCGTGCTGTTCAACTTCGGAGCGGGTGGATAACACCCAACCATACCCCCAGCGGGGAGCCTCCTGAAGGAGGCTCCCCATCCAGAGGGAGGTTGCGTAGAGATGAATCGGCGCAGAGTGACGCTGGCGGATGTGGCAAGGCGAGCGGGCATCTCTAAGGTGACGGTCTCGAACATTCTGAACAACCGTCCGACCGCGGTACCCATCAGCGAGGCGACGCGCCAGCGCGTGCTGGCAGCGGTGCAGGAACTGGGCTACTACCCGAACGCCGTCGCGCGCGCACTGGTGCGCCAGCGCACCGACACGATTGCCGTCGTGCTGCAGTTCCCCGCCATCTTTCAGGGCTGGTCCGGCTTCACCAACGAGCTGATGCACGGCGTGTCGGACAAAGCCATCGAGCTGGGCTACGATATCCTCATGCACACGCGCGCCCAGCCGTCGGCGGAGGCGTCGGTGCTGATGGACGGACGCGTGGACGGCGCACTCCTCCTGCGCGATTACGAAGACCCGCTGATTGACCTGCTAACGGAGCGGGGCTTCCCAATGGTGCTGTTCTTCACGCGCAGCCACCGCGACGATGTGTGCTGGGTCGATTGCGATAATGTGGCGGGCGCACGCATGGCGGTGGAGCATCTGATTCAACTGGGACATCGGCGGATTGCCCATCTGGCTGGCTCGCCGCGCGCCTGCAGCGCCCGCGACCGCCTGCAGGGCTATCGCCAGACGATGGCGGAACACGGTCTGCGCATCCGCGAGGACTACATCATTCCTCTCCATCACGGCGGCGCGGATCTGACGCCCCTGCGCGAGCTGCTCTGCAGCCCCAATCGCCCGACCGCCCTCTTCGCATGGAGCGACGAGGTGGCGTTTCGGGCGCTGAGCCTCTGCAACGAGCTGGGGCTGAAGGTGCCCGACGATATCGCGATTGTCGGCTTCGACTCGACGCCCATCTGTGAACACACTCATCCGCCGCTGACCAGCATCCGCCAGCCCATCTATCAGATGGCAGCCGACGCGCTGACCCTGCTGGTGCAGCTGATTCGGGGCGAGCGGGTGGAGCCGCGCCTCTACACGCCCAGCCTCGACATCCGCGCCTCTTGCGGCGCTTTCAGGGAGGCACAACCATGAAAACCGAGATCGATCCCAAGATTGCATGGGGCATTATTGTGGTGGCGGTTGTTCTCGTCATCGCCATCTACTACTTCTTTTTCCGCACGCCTTCGGGCGAGATAAGCGCGAAGGAGGCGGGCGCAGGCCCCCCTGTGCGTCCGGGCGAGCCGCCTCCAGGCTCTCCACCTCTTGAAGAGCTTTTATCGCCCGCGCAACCATCACAGCCCACACCATCCAATCCACAATAGGAGGTCTGAGTCATGAAACTCCAAAAAGTGCAACCGAAGATTGCGGGATTCACACTCATCGAACTGCTGGTCGTGATAGCGATTATCGCCATTCTGGCGGCGATTCTGTTCCCCGTGTTTGCACAGGCGCGCGAATCGGCACGATTGACCCAGTGCGCCAGCAATATGAGGCAGCTCGGCATCGCACTCCTCAGCTACGCCAGCGACCACGATGATGGGCTTCCTCTAAGACGCGAGACATATCTGTTCTATCCCCATCCAGACCCATGCCGCGAGGGGTATCAGGAAAATCCATGCTTCGAGTGGAAACACATGGTTTATCCTTACCTGAAAAACGCAGATGTTTTCATCTGCCCTACCAATCCTCTATCGCGAGCTCGTGATCAGGCATCGGCTGACCCCGATGAGGCGCCGGGTGTCGATGTATGCCTGCAGAATCGACGCATTCCGCCTTCTTTCAGGCGAGGGTACTTTTACTACCATGCTTTCTTCAAGTCCTCTTTTCCAGAAG
This sequence comes from Armatimonadota bacterium, assembly GCA_037444405.1. Classification (GTDB taxonomy): domain Bacteria; phylum Armatimonadota; class Fimbriimonadia; order Fimbriimonadales; family GBS-DC; genus HRBIN15. The sequence continues at coordinate 107,186 of JBBIML010000014.1, read as the reverse complement.
GCACTGCGGCTTGGCAAAAGGGCATAAACTACCGCCTCACAGCCATCACATATCCCTCAACCGCAATTCTGGTTGGCGAGAACAAGGATGTCTATCCGGACTACGGTCCCTGGATGTTCTATCTCTGCCCGACCTGCCCCTACAGGTGGGGAGACAGCCCCTACAGTAACTGGGGGGCGCGCCATCGCGGCACGGACAAGCGCTTCAATATCATTTTCGCCGATGGGCATGTCAAACTGACCCATTTGCATGAAACCTGTAGACCTGTTAACTCCGATAACACGAACATGTGGCAGTTTGACATGGACTTCAACTATGTCACCAGCCAGTGCGGGATTGACTATAACTGGATAAAGAGGGTTTGTCAGACCCTGCGCTATGCGAATGACCCGCGAATGACCCGTGATGTCCCCAGACAGGCTTAATTAATAGGAGGGCAGGTGATGCGGAGGGTATCACCCTCACGCAGCAGTGATTTATGGGTTCATGCAGCGTAGTCGCTGCATTGCCATTTCAATCTCAAGTGGAGGTGAAGAACAATGCGAACCTGCACAACGATGCAGCGATTCTTTGTGGTGTCGCTCTTTGTTGGATACAGCATATCCAGCGGACAACCCGGCTTCCGCTTCCCGGTTGGGGAAAGCGTTTTCGTTGATGCCGTGGCGAGAGCTCTCCGCTGTGAAGACAGGCAAGCAATCGAGCGCCCAATAACGAGTGAAACTGTCTGTGGAGCAACCGCTGCGGCCAACTGCGTGGATCAGGACAGCTGGGAAGAGCGGCCACCAACCCTGGGTGGTGGTTGGGGGTGGAGTCATGTGGAGGCGACGAGCGGCGCTATCTCTGTGGCAAAAGGTAATAAGGCGTGGATACATGTCTATGCCTATGGAGCAACTGGAGCCATAGCAGTTGCAGCAGTCAACAACGATGATGAGTGTGGTTTTGCTCTTCAGCATACGGATTCAGATGGTGACCATGGGGCAGGGGGGCGACTGCCTTTTATAATGCCTGAGACTGGCCCTGTGGTTGTGCGACTCAGCTGGTTTCATACAGTGAGCAGCGGCGGTGGTGCAAGCGGTGAATGTGGCGGGCCTTTCTGCGAACCCTACTATAGTTTTTATGTGTCAGGCGCAGGTTACTGGGTATTCATCACCGACTCCGCAGGGAATATTATCTTTGCAGAGTCCCTTTCCACAACCGAGCCTGGTCGGCGGGACACCATGCGTGAACTGTATCTGCCAGCTGGAAGATACCTTCTGGAATGGCGGGATTTTTCCGATGCTAATAGCAGCGCAGTAGCCGTGGTTTGTCCTTTGGAGCCCAGATGTATTATGGCATGCACTGTAACGGCAGGTGGTGGTTCCGGCACATCGTTAGGCGTAGGTTTAATCGCCTACCGCCACACGATACCGATACCGCTGGAAGCAGTGCGAGCTGATATCGACGGGAGCTATAGCGTGGACGATGGAGATCTGTTAAGTGTGTTCGCAGAATGGGGCAACGATGGTCGCGAATCACTTGCGGATGTTAACGACGACGGTATAGTCGACGACGCGGATCTCCTCATGGTACTGCAGTGGTTCGGTACTGAGTATTAGAGGTCGGTAAGGAACCAGCTGGCGATCATGGGGGGCCTTTCCCATCTCACCCCTCCTCACTGGAGGGGTGAGATTATCACTGTTTTTCTGGTTTTCGTCCGCAAGATGGGTTATAATCGCACTGATGGATACGAAAGTTTTGCTGGAGCAGTTAGCGCGGCGGGCGTTTGACTATTTCTGGCGCGAGGCGCATCCCGACACAGGGTTTGTCAAAGACCGTGCAAATAATCATGAGCGCGACGAGTTCGTGGTGTCGAGCGTCGCTGCCAGTGGCTTCGCGCTCGCCGCCTTGCCGATTGCTGTCCGACGCGGCTGGCTGGAGAAGGGTCAGGCGGTCAAACGCGCCGAGCAGATGCTCGAATCGCACCTGCAGCTGCCCCACCAGCGCGGCTGGCTCTATCACTTCATCCACTGGGCAACGGGCGAACGCCACTGGAACTGCGAGGTCTCCTCCATCGACACGGGACTGCTCATAATGGGCGCGCTGATTGCCGCCGAGGGGCTGGACACACCTGTCCTCCGCAAACAGGCGCAGAGCCTCTACGAGCGTGTCGACTTCACCTGGATGCTGACCGATGGCGGCGCGCGCCCCGCCGAAAAGACGCTCGCGATGGGCTGGAAACCCGAAACGGGCTTCCTGCCCAACCGCTGGGACCACTACGCCGAGATGATGTTCCTGTATCTGCTCGCGCTCGGCTCGCCCACGCACCCCATCCCATCTGAATGCTGGGACGCATGGTATCGCCCCCTCCTGCGCTATCAGAACTATCCGATCCTGTTCGGCGGACCGCTCTTCCTGCACCAGATGAGCCATGTGTTCATCGACTTTCGGGGCAAGCGCGACAGGCTGGGCTATAACTACTGGATTGCCTCACGCAACGCGACGCTGGCGCAACGCGCCTTCTGCATCGACATGGCGTGCCGCTACAAAACCTACAGCGAGGATGTGTGGGGGCTGACGGCGTCCGATGGACCCGACGGCTACAGGGGCTACGGCGCGCCTGGCGATATCGAGCATGACGGCACCGTCGCGCCCACCGCGCCCATCACCTCCGTCATCTTCACGCCAGACGAGAGCCTGGGGGCGCTCAAAGCCATCTATAACCGCTATCACCCCAAACTGTGGGGACGCTACGGCTTCGGCAACGCCTTTAATCTGGAGCGCGACTGGTGGGATCGCGAGGTGGTCGGCATCGATCTGGGCATGATGCTGCTGGCGCTGGAGAACCATGCGAGCGGCTTCATCTGGGAGCTGACGGCGCGGATGCCACCCATTCAGAAGGGGCTGAAGCAGGCGGGCTTTCGGGCGGTTTCCGAAGACGAGCGCCGCGCGCCGCTGAGGTACACTCATCAATAGTGGTGAAACGCGCGATGGTGGCAGCGAAGAGCGAGGCAGGGCAGGGGTTCCCTGTGCTGTATGCGCCGGCGTTCGATCCCACTTCGGACGACCCACTGCGCATTAACGCGCCGCTGGTGGCGGAGTGGCTGATCGAGTTCCTGCGCGATGAGGTTCGTCGGCGGCGCGGCTTCGAGCGCGTGCTGCTGGGGCTGTCGGGCGGCGTCGACTCGTCGCTGGTGGCGTTTTTATGCGCCCGCGCGTTCGGCGCCGAGAATGTGTGGGCGTTCATGATGCCCTACAAAATCAGCAGCCCGCAGAGCCTGGAGCATGCGCAGCTGGTGGTGGATATGCTGGGCATCCATTCGCGCGTGATCGATATCACGCCGATGGTGGACCCCTACATCGAGCGTTATGAACCCGACGCGACGCCCGCCCGCATCGGCAACATCTGCGCCCGCATGCGTATGATTGTGCTGTTCGACCAGTCCGCCAAACTGAACGCGCTGCCGATTGGCACGGGCAACAAGAGCGAGCGTCTCTTCGGCTACTTCACCTGGCATGCCGACGATTCGCCTCCTGTGAACCCGCTGGGCGACCTGTTCAAAACGCAGGTGTGGCAGCTGGCGCGTTATATGGGCGTGCCCGAAGTGATTGTGGAGAAGCCCGCCTCCGCCGATCTGATTGTGGGTCAGACCGACGAGGGCGACTTCGGCATCTCTTACCGCAAGGCGGATCGCATTCTGTACTTTCTCACGCAGGGCTACTCGCCAGAGCGGCTGGTGCAGATGGGCTTCCCACGCGAGGAAGTGATGCTCGTCAAAAACAAGGTGGACAGCACCCACTGGAAGCGGCATCTGCCCACCACCGCGATGCTGTCCACCACCGCTATCGGAGAGTATTACCTGCGCCCTGTCGATTTCTAACGGCGTCGGCAGCGCAGGCACAGCGCCAGCCCCGTACCCAGCGCGAGTAACGAAGCGGGTTCAGGCACAGGAAAGATTTGCCCGCGAATGGCGCCGCTGGCGAACCGCTGTGTGTGCAGGTTCACATAATACAGCCCGCCCAGAAAGTCCGCCTCCTGCGCTTCGGTGAGCGTGAAGGTGTTGTCAGATGACCAGACACGCGGGTCGCCACTGGTGTTGGTCAGAGGGGAAACCACGGGCCCCGTCTGTCCAGCCGCCCCGCGATGGATATGCCCGAACAGCAGGTCGCTCTCGAAGCCAGAGGCGCTCACTATGATGCGCAGCACATTCGTCTGCTGGTCGTAGGTGCCCGTCGCGGTGCCTGTTGCGGGGCTATCGGTTGGCGGCACTTCCTCGCTTCCCGACAGCGGCGTATTGAAGGTCCAGATTTGCGCTCCAGCGCTCCACACACCCAGCGCGAGCACACTCAGCACAACACTCAGCACTCGTCTCATCGCTTGAACCTCCCTTCTGAAAGGATGGTACCGTGATGAACGAATCAATCGCGCTGGGGTTCCATCATGACGCGCTGTTTCATCTAAATTTCATTTGGGATGTAGCGATGAGGGGGGCTGGCGCGCCCGGAGGGATTCGAACCCCCGACCCCCAGATCCGAAGTCTGGTGCTCTGGTCCGCTGAGCTACGGGCGCAAGAGTGAAATGGTCGGGGCGCCCGGACTCGAACCGGGGACCTCTACCACCCCATGGTAGCGCGCTAACCATACTGCGCCACGCCCCGACGCCCCTCATGATACCCCAATCGGCGGGCGAAATGCAAGCGGTGCCTACCCTCCTGGCTCGCGTGGCGAGATGACCACATAGCGGTTGGGTTCCTCGCCCTCGCTGTAAGTGTAGACTTCGGGGTCGTCCTTGAGGGTCTGATGCACGATGCGCCGCTCGTGGGGCGGCATGGGCGGTAGAACGGCTTCCTCGCGCCGTTTCTTGACCTCGCTGGCAATCGCTATCACCTGATTGCGCAGGCGCTCGGTGCGCCGCCGACGCCAGCCTGCCCCATCCAGCACAATGCGCGCGTCCAGCCCCGTCGTTCGCGGAACTATCAGATTCAACAGGAACTGGAGCTGATTGATGACCTCGCCGTTTTTGCCCACCAGGATGGGCACATCGCGCCCAACCATTTCGATTTCGACATAGCGTCCGTGCGTGCCACGCAGCACCGCCTGCACATTCAGGCGCAGCCGACGCAGCAGCTGATCCACCGAGTCGGCAACCTGACGCGCCACTTCAGGCGAGAGGGTTTCTGCCTCTGCCGGGCTGACAGCGGGTTCCAGCAGCGTTGCCCGCACGCGCGCGGGGCTAACCAGAATGCCGAGCAGGCTGCGCTTGCCCTCGTCCAGCACTTCGAACTGCACGCGGCTCTCGTCCTGCACACCTAACTGTTCCAGCGCCTTGCGCTTGGCTTCTTCCACCGTGTTGCCCGTTGCTTCTATCGATGTCATGGAATGGCTCCCTCCTTCTCAACGGCGTTTCGATCGCTTTCTGGGCGGCTGATAGCGGGGCTTACGACCGTCCTGCAGGGCGGTGCTGGCAGCATTGCCTGCCGAACCCGCCGGCTCCAGCACAGGCGCAGGACGGCTCATGTACAGCTTGTAGTGCAGTGTGTACAGAATATTGGTCAGCATCCAGTACAGAATAAACGCTGCGGGGAAGCGGAACTGCCAGGTAACGACAACCAGCATGAAGGTGGTCATCAGCGCCATCGTCTTCTGCATCTGCGCCTGCGACGGATCCGTGATGGTCAGACGGCTGGTGAGATACATGCTGATCGCATAGAGGAGCATCAGGGGCATGTCGAACTGCGCCAGATGGGAGCCGACCAGCCCCGGAAAGCGCGTGCCCAGCTCCGGGTTAATCCACAGGAAGTGCCCCTGCTTGAACTGCACCTGATAGAGCAGAATCATGTTGTACACCCAGATGAGGAACGGCATCGGCAGCAGCGCATAGAAGCAGCCCGCCATCGGGTTCACGCCGTACTCTTTGTACAGCGCCATCTGGCGGCGCATCAGCTCCTCACCCGCGTACTTCTCCTGCAGCTCCTGCAGTTTGGGCGCGAGTTGAGTCATCACCCGCATGCTGGCGAACTGCCTGTTCGAGAGTGGCAGCAACAGCAGTCGCACCAGCACCGCAATCGTCAGGATTGCCAGCACATAGCTCGCGTCGGAGCGCCCGAACAGCCGCACCAGCGCGTCGATAATTTTATACGAGGTAAACTGCCGATTGTGCTGATCTATTTCGGTCTCTATTTTGCGTTGCAGGTCGCGTCCCTGCGTGCGATAGACCTGCGTGTGGGCATAAAACTCCTCCAGTCGGCGCAGCACATTGAAGGCTTCACGGGCGTTTTTCTGGTCGTCGTGATAGATTCGGGCTTCCAGCAGCAGTCCCAGCGCGGCGTATTCGGTGCCGCTGAACCGCTGGGTCAGCTCCTGGCAGCGACGAATCGCCTCCACATAATCTTTGTCGGCTCGCAGCTTCTGAATCTCGGCGATGATCTGTCCGGGTGGCTTGTTGCTGACGGGCGGACGATGCAGCATGCTCCAGCCGATAATAATCAGCAGCCAGATCATCGTCGCAATCACAAGAGTTTGCAGAAACAGCTTTTTCTGATCAATGGGTTCCTGTGCCATCGCGTGATTCGCTCCTTGCTTTTAGGATATTGGGTTCAGGCACGGGGTCGTAGCCGCCGGGGTGCAGCGGGTGGCAGCGCAGGATGCGCCTGAGACCGAGCCACAGCCCGCGCAGAGCGCCGTGCCGCTGGATGGCTTCGTAGGCGTATTGCGAGCAGCTGGGGTAGAAGCGGCAGACGGGCGGCTTGAAGCGCGAGCCACGCTGATAGAGCCGAATCGCGCCCATCAGCAGGCGTGCCAGAACGCTGGGCGAGTATGGCTGGCTCATGAGCGACCCCCTTCCTCCAGATTCAACACGCCCGTCTGCCGCAGCGCGTCGGTCAGCTCGCGTTCAATCTGCTCGAAGGGCGCTGTCAGCACCGGCTCGTGGGCGACCAGCACCAGGTTATAGCCCGCCCGCAGCTGGGGCAGCTGCGCGCGGCAGGCGGCGCGCAGGCGGCGCTTCGCCCGATTACGCCGCACATGTGTACCCAGCCGCCGCCCGACCACAATCCCGATTCGGGTCGGCTGATTATCCGCGCGGGGGCAGGCATACAATGTAAAGGTTGCCATCCGTACCCGTCTCCCTTGCTGGTAGGCGCGTTCGAACTCGTGACGCTTGCGCAGACGCGCGGCGCGGGGCAGCATCAGTCGACGGTCAGTCGCCAGCGCCCTTTGAGCCGCCGACGCTTCAGCACATTCCGCCCGTCCTTACTGCGCATCCGCCGCCGAAAGCCATGCACCATGTGCCGATGCCGATTGTTCGGTTGATAAGTTCGCTTCATACGCCTGTTTCCTCCGTCGCCCCTGATTGTACCCGATGATGAGGGGTGTTTATATACCGCCCGTGCTCTGGAGAGAGAGGAGCTTCAGCGTGCCATCAGGTACAATCAGGCTCGATGGCGAAGCAATCGGAGGGCGGCATCAAACTCATCGCCACCAACCGCAAAGCCTACCATGAGTACCATATTGAGGATACCCTCGAAGCGGGGCTGGTGCTGGTTGGCTCGGAGGTCAAGTCGGTCGCGGCAGGCAAGGTGAGCCTGACCGACGCCTATTGCCGCGTGGAGAACGGCGAGATGTGGGTGCATAACATGCATATCGCGCCGTATGATCCCGCCGCCCGCTTCAATCATGAACCCCGCCGCAAGCGCAAACTGCTGCTGCACAAATGGGAGATCGAGCGGCTGGGCAGCAAAGCCGAGCAGAAGGGCTACACGATTGTCCCGCTGCGTCTCTACTTCCGCAACGGCAAGGCGAAGCTGGAGATCGGGCTGGTACGCGGCAAACGCAAATATGACAAGCGCGAAGCCATCCGCCAGCGCGATATCGAACGCGAACTGCGCCGTGAGCTGCGCCCGTAGCACCGATTCCGCCATCAGGTATACTTCCAGACACATGGAGGTGGCTATGCGACTGAGCAGGAGCATCTGGAGTATTGTTCTGACGGGTTCTCTGGGGATGGTTATGGCTCAAATTGAGCCGCGTGGCGAGAACCCTGCGATTCGGATGAACACCCTCTTCGGTTCCACCGGGCTGATCACCGTGCCCACTTCCGCCACCACGCGCGTGGAGCGGTTCCAGCTGGGCACCTCGTTCGGGCACAATGTGCGCACCGTCTCGCTCAACTGGGGCGTCTACAACAGCATCGAGATCGGCGGTGCAGTGGTTGACCGCAACAACGCCGATAACAAGGTCATCGCCACCGCGAAGGTCACCATCATCCCGCAGAACTTCGACTGGCTGGAGCTGGGCTTCGGCACGATTGACCCCTTCGACGCGATTAACAACACCGCCTACGGGATTGCCAGCGTGAATGTCAGGTTGCCCTCCGAAACCGAGGAGCAAGCAGTCCGACTACGCCTGCATGCAGGCTATGGCACGGGGCTGTTCCGCGACAAGATTATCGGTGGTGGGGAAATCTTCCTGGATCGACGGTTCAGTGTGATTGCCGAGTACAACGGCGTCGACACCAACGCCGCCCTGCGCTATGTGCATGACGAATCGCTGCGGATGCAGCTTGGCGTGCAGGCGAAGGTCATCTACTTTGGCGTGACCTACGGGCTGAGCTTCTGATGGGGGCACAGCTCCCCCTCGATGAGCAGGTCGTCGCCCAGTCGCCTGCGCTGGATGCGTGTAAGACGCACGGCGTGCGCGATCTGGGCGATGCCGTCTCCCTCAATCGGGGTGGGCGCGTTGCGTCCACCCACCAGAATCGGCGCGTAGAAGAAGGTGATCCGGTCTGCCAGCCCCGCGTTGAGGAACGAGGCGATGACCTCGCCACCACCTTCCACCAGAACGCCGATCACGCCCTGCCGGGCAAGGTAATCCACCGCGAGGGGCACGGGCACGCGCCCGCCTGGATCGGGCGGTAAGGCAACCACCTGCACGCCCAGCTCGCGATAGGCGTCGGCGTGGGGCGGCTCAGGCTCGGTGCAGAAGAGGAGCGTGGGCGCATCGGCAGTCCGAAGCAGGCGAGCGGTGCGCGGCGTGCGCAGGCGCGAATCCAGCACCACACGCAGGGGCTGGTTTCTGACCCCCTTTAGCCGCGCCGTCAGCAGCGGATCATCTTTCAGCACGGTGTTGACCCCCACCAGCACGCAGCCATGCTCGGCTCGCAGGCGATGGGCGTATCGGCGTGCCCGCTCGCCCGTGAGCCATTTTGAATCGCCTGTGCGGGTGGCGATTTTGCCGTCGAGGCTGAGCGCGGCTTTGAGCGTGATGAGTGGTCGCCCCACGCGGTGAAAATGGAGGAAAGCGCGGTTCAACTGCTGCAGCCTGGCAAGCAGCGGCTGCGCACGCGGGTCGTTCTCGTCCAGCAGGTCTATCTGCACGCCTGCGGTTTGCAGCTCGTGAATGCCCCTGCCTGCAACCTTCGGGTTCGGGTCGCGCATGGCGACCACCACGCGCCGAATGCCCGCCTGCAGGATCGCCTGCGTGCAGGGCGGCGTGCGCCCGTGATGACAGCACGGTTCCAGCGTTACATAGAGTGTGGCGTTGCGGGCGCGCCCGCCCGCCTGCTGAAGCGCAAAGGTTTCGGCGTGGGGTGCGCCCGCGTAGGGGTGATAGCCCTCGCCGACGCGCTCGCCGCTCGCCACCACGACCGCACCCACATGCGGGTTTGGCGCGGGGTAGCCCCGCCGCGCCAGCTGAACCGCCCGACGCATCCAGCCCCAATCAGCATCGCTCAGCGCCATTTTTCAATTCGATCTGTCGCCCGGCTCCTGCTTATCGGCGGGTCTCGGTTCGGGGCGCCCGTTCGCCATGCGCTGCTGGCGGCGGCGATAGTCCTCGCGAATCTGCTCAGTCATCTCCTCGAAGGCGCGTCGGTGCGCGGCGCGGAACCGCTCCAGCGACTGGCGAATATCCTGCAGCACGACCCACGCCAGCGCGACCAGCAGCCCCAGCAGGATCAGCAGGTAGGCGCCTGCGAGGCGCAGCCACATCCGCTTCGCCTCCTCACCCTCCGCGGGCACCGACCGCATCAGCAGCACCGCCACCGGGATCATCGCGATCAGTATGCCGAACAGAATCGTTGTCCATGCGCGATAGGACAGTTTTCTCATGTTGTTTCGCTCAGGGCGGCGAGTCGCAGCGCGTCGACGCCCGCCTGAATGCTGGGCGCATTGAACACGCTGGCGCCTGCCACCAGCACGCGCGCCCCTGCCTCCACCAGCGGGCGCGCGTTCGCGGGCGACACGCCACCATCCACCGCCAGATAGACATGGGGCGCCTCACGCTCAATCACCTCCGCCGCCCGCGCCACCTTCGGCAACATCCGCTCAATGAACTCCTGCCCGCCAAAACCCGGATTGACCGTCATAATCAGCAGAATGTCCAGCTCTGGCAGGATGGAAAGCACCATCTCCAGCGGGGTATGCGGGTTGAGCGCGACGCCCGCCGCCAGCCCGTAGCCCCGGATCTGCTGAACCACGCGATGCAGGTGCGGGCACGCCTCCACATGCACCGTGATATGGTTCGCTCCCGCCTCCACATACATGGACAGCAGCTCCCACGGACGCTCCACCATCAGATGCACATCGAACGGCAGGGGCGAATAGGGACGCAACGCCGCAATCATCGGCGGACCAAAGGTGAGGTTCGGCACGAAGTGCCCGTCCATCACATCGAAGTGGATCCAGTCGCTGCCTGCGGCGGTGAGCGCCTCGACGGCGTCGCGCATCCGCCCGAAATCGGCGGACAGAATCGACGGCGCGATTTTGACCCCGTCCCGACTCATCGGTTGATCTCCTGCACCAGTTGATTGTCGACGAAGATTCGGATGCGCACGCGTTCGCCGCGCGCCTGCACGGTGAACTCGTAGAGATTACCGCCTGCCTTGCGCTCGTTGATCACGGTGCGTTGCCCGTCAGCGTCCTCCACCTCGATTCGGATGGTGCGGGCAGGCTGGTCCCGGAGGTCGACTTTAACGATGAACTCGCGGGTTCCGGGCGGCGCCTGGGCGTTTTGCTGGGTTTCAGGAGCGGGTGGTTCTGTCGCCAGGTTCTCACCGGGTTCGGATGGTGGAGGCACGGTTTCTGACGGTGGCGTGCCGTCCTGTCCGATGCTCACGATGAGCTTGACGGGCTGGGAGCGGTCGATGCGCGAGCCTGCGGGTGGGATGGTGCCAATCACGAAGCCGAAGGGTATCTGGGCGCTGGTGCGTTCTTCGGTAGCGTCCATCACCGCCAGCCCTGCTCTCTCCAGCTCGGCGCGCGCCCGCGATTCGGGCAGGTTGCGCACATCGGGCACCGTCGTGAAGCGTGAACCCTTGCTCACCCACAGGTACACCTTACTGCCCCGACTAATGAGCCGTCCCTCGGGCGGCGAGACGGAATAGATCACCCCAGGCGGGTACTGCTCGCTGTAGCCCTCCTGCTTCACTTCGGGTTCAAAGCCCGCTTCACGGAGTATCTGGTTCGCCTCCTGTAGCGTTTTGCCCACCACCGGGGGCACGGGGCGGTCTTCGGGCGCAACCCGTAGCGCCAGCATCGCCGCGCCAAACACAATCAGCCCCAGCACCACCAGCGTCGTCATCACCAGAAGCAGGGTTCTCAACCAGTTAGGAATGTCTGCCTCCTCTTCTTCGGTCTCACTTACGGGCGGAGCGGGTCTCGCGGCGAAGCTGATGGCGGAACCGCCAGCGGCGGTTGCCGCAGGTGCCGGAGCTGGCATCTCCATCGGCGACCAGCCCAGCGGTCGCCCGAAACGCAGCGCGTCGCGCACCGCCTTCAAATCGTTCAGCAGCGCCAGCGCGTTCGGATAGCGATTTTCGGGATTCTTCTGCAGGCACCGGGTCACGATGCCCTCCACCGCGCGGGGCACAGCCGGGTTGCGTGCCCGCAGCGAGGGCACTGGCTTGTTCAGGTGCGCTTCGGCAATCAGCAGCGGCGTCTCACCCGTGAAAGGCGGTACACCAGCGAGCATCTCAAAGAGCATCACGCCGCAGGCGTAAATATCGCTGGCGACGCCTGGCACCTCACCACACAGCAGTTCGGGCGCGCTATAGGCGACGGCGCGCGATTCATGGGCGGCTGCCAGCGTCGGGTCCGCCTGATACACAGCGCGCATCTCCGCACCGTTCAGCCATACATGCCACTCGGAGCCGACCAGCACATTCGCAGGACGCAGATCGCCGTGAATCAGCCCTGCCTGATGGAGCGCGTTCAGCCCCTCCACGACGCCAATCATAATCTCCACAGCAATCGGCACGGTGAAGGGCGCGGTTCGACGGATGCGCGTCGCCAGGTCCAGCCCCCGCACGAACTCCTCCACCAGAAACGGCTGACCGTTCTCGTCCTCAAGGCTGTAAAGAGTGATCAGGTTGGGATGTCGCACGCGCTGGCGGGCATCAATCACCTGCTGAAGACGCTCGCGCACGCGCGGGTTCTGAAAGTAGGGCGAGCGCACCAGCTTGACCGTGACCACCCGCCCCTGAACCAGATCGCGGGCGCGGTACACATCGAACAGCAACCCCTCCGACAGTCGCTCAATCAGCTCATAACGGGTTGCCAGCACATTGCCAGTCAGTGCCATCCGTGCGCCTCCCTGCTCAAAGATTATACCTGTCAGGTATACTTCAACCGTATGTGCTCGCAAAAAGACACTGACCCGCCGCGGCTGAAGGTGCTGCAGTTCGGACCAATCAGGGACGCCGACATCACCTTCGGCGACCTCACCGTGTTCGTGGGACCACAGGCAACAGGCAAAAGTATTTTCCTCCAGCTGTATAAACTCCTTTGACCCATCAATTCTCTCTGCTGTCGATAATCAGCGTGACGGGACCGTCGTTCTGGAGGCGTACCTGCATCGTTTCGCCGTAGGCGCCTGTCTGCACGGGGATGCCCTCGGCAGCCAGGCGCTGGCAGAAGGCTGCGTAGAGGGCGCGTCCCTGCTCGAAGGGCGCCGATTCGGTGAAGCTGGGTCGGCGCCCCTTGCGGCAGTCGCCATACAGGGTGAAGTTCGACACCACCAGCGCGGCGCCGTTCACCTCCAGCAGGGAGCGATTGAGCTTGCCCGCCTCATCTTCAAAAACACGCAGGTGGGCGACTTTGGGCGCGAGCCAGTTCACATCGGCTTCGGTGTCGTCCTTGTGGACGCCCAGCAGCACCAGAATGCCCTGCCCGATACGGGCTATCGGTTGCTCGTTGACCCAAACCTCTGCCCAGCCGACCCGTTGAATCACTGCCCGCATCTCAGTTTGCCCGTCCGCGCCCACCTGTTCGATAGATGGCGATAATATCCTCTATGGAATGCAGTTTCTGCAGGACGGTGCGCAGTTCCGTCGCGTTGCGCACTTCCAGCACCATATCGATGAGGGCGGTGTTCTTATCGGAGCGGCGCACGCGCACATCGGAGATGTTGATGCCCTGCCCGCTCAAGATGGCGGTGATGTCCGCCAGCACGCCCACGCGATCAGTGGCTTCAATACAGATGCCAGCAGGGTAGGTTTGCAGCTCCTTTTTCGACTCGCGGGGCACCCACTCGATGGTCATGATGCGTTCGGGTTCCTTCTCTTCGAGGGCGCGCAGGTTCGGGCAGGTGGCGCGATGCACAACGATGCCGCGCCCGCGCGAGATGTAGCCCAGCAGTTCGTCGCCGGGCAGAGGATGGCAGCAGGCGGCACGGCGGGTCATGTAGCCGTCGGCGTCTTCAATCTGCATCGCGCGAATCTCGCGACGGGGCGAAACGGTAGTCGGGGCGGGTTGCGGCGACGGCTTGAGATCGGTCTGCATCCGCAGACGCTGGATAACCGCCTGCACGCTGTGCAGTCCCTCACCGATGCTGGCGTAGAGGTCTTCTTCAGTGCGCAGGTTCATGCGCTGGAGCAGGGTCGGGAGCTGTTCGGTGAAGCGGGCGCGGTCGATGCCCTGCCGCTCCAGCTCGCGCTCCAGCAGGGCGCGTCCCTGCGCCGCGAACTCCGCCCGACGCTGCGTGCGAAAATAGGCGCGAATCTTGCTGCGCGCGCTCGATGTGCGCACGATGCTCAACCAGTCGTAGCTGGGCTGCGCGTTCGGGCGCGTGATAATCTCCACCATATCGCCTGTGCGCAGCGGGTAGTCCAGCGGCACAATCCGCCCGTTGACCCGCGCCCCCACGCACCGATGACCCACCTCCGTATGAATCCGGTAGGCGAAGTCGATGGGCGTGGAACCTGCTGGCAGATCGATCAGGTCGCCCTTGGGCGTCAGCACCAGCACCTCGTCGGCGGTAATATCGCGTAGCACGCTGGCGATGAACTCCAGATTGCTGCGCAGGTTGGTCAAATCGCGCAGCTGGGTCTGCAGATGGGGCAACTGCAGGGGCTTCTGGTCGGACGAGCGCAAGTCCTCGCCCTCCTTGTAGCGCCAGTGCGCCGCCACGCCGTACTCGGCAATCTGGTGCATCTGCCATGTGCGGATTTGAATCTCCAGCGGTCGCCCGGCAGGGCCAATCACCTTGGTGTGCAGGGAGCGGTAGCCGTTCGGCTTGGGCGCGGCGATATAGTCGGCGAAGAGGGCGGGCAGTGGCGTCCAGAGCGTATGCACCATCCCCAGCGCGAGATAGCACTCTTCAACGGTGTCCACCAGCACGCGCAGGGCGATCAGATCGTAAATCTGGTCGAAGTCGATCTGCTGCTGCTTCATTTTGTTGAAGATGCTCCAGAGGTGTTTAGGGCGTCCCGTCACTTCGGCGCGGATGCCCCGCTCCCAGAGATAGTCTTTGAGGGTGCGGATCAGCTCGCGCACCTCCGCCTGTCGCTCCTCGCGCGTGCGCGCCACCTGCTGGCTCAGCTCCTCATACTCCTTGGGGTAGAGATATTTGAAAGCGAGGTCGTCCAGTTGTGATTTAATCTGCCAGATACCAAGCCGATGTGCCAGCGGCGAGTAGACATGCAGGGTTTCGGTGGCAATCTGGAGCTGTTTATCGGGCGGGAGGGCGTCGAGCGTCTGCATGTTGTGCAGGCGGTCAGCGAGCTTGATAATCATCACGCGCAGGTCGTCGGCGACCGCCATCAGCAGGCGGCGCAGGTTCTCTGCCGTCTTGCGCAGGCTCAGCTGGCGCCGATCGGCTTCCGAGAAGATTTCGAACTGCCGCTCCGAATGGTGCAGCTTGGTGACGCCCTCCACCAGCTTGCGCACGGTCGCGCCGAACTGCTGTTCCAGCTCTTCGGGCGTGGTGGCGGTGTCCTCCAGCACATCGTGCAGTAACCCTGCCGTGATGGTGTTGACCCCCAGCTGCAAATCAGCCAGAATATGCGCGACGGCGAGCGGATGCATAATATAGGGTTCGCCATTTTTGCGGTACTGCCCGTGATGGCGCTCTTCGGCGAACAGATAGGCGTTCACGATGCGCGAAGTATCGGCGCCGGGCAGATAGTCGCGCACCTTCTCCACCAGCGCTTCGACCTGTTCAGGTAGCTCAAACTCCAGCGTCGCCATCTCTGATTGAATCACCGCTCCTGTACACCCCCCATTTATAAGAATACCCCCAACCACACACCACTGGTTGCAACAGCAGGCAAGAGAGGGCGCGAATGAGGCGTATAAATTCGCCAGTACCGGGAGAGAAGCGGTGTGGAGGTGCTGCGATGAGAGCGAGACAGCGTGGGTGCTGGGGTTCAGAGCGAGTTTCGGCGCTGTGGCTCCGTCTGACTCTCTGGTGGATGTGGCTGCTGGTCGCGCCCGATGTTGTGGCGCAGGGGCGTCCAGACATCCAGTGGATGGTGGGCGGTCATACCATCGCGGTCAGCGCCGTCGCCTTCTCGCCCGATGGGCAGTATATCGCGTCCGCCGGCAGTTTTGATGGCACGGTCAAAATCTGGCGCGTGGCGGATGGGCAACTTGTCCGCACAATTGCGAACCCGATTCGGTTTATGCGGTTGCCTTTTCGCCCGATGGACAGTTTCTGGTGACGGGGTTCGAGAACCCCTTCGTAAGGGGGCACACCCTGCACCTCTGGCGTGTGGCGGATGGCAGCCTCGTCCGAACCTTTGTTGGGCATATAAACTGGGTGGAGGCGGTTGCCTTCGCGAGCAACGAGTATCTGGCATCAGGTGGTGGCGACAACACGACCCGCATCTGGCGCGTCGCGGATGGAACCCAGATCCGCTCCCTGCCAGGGCATGCGTTCGGGATGCGCTCGGTCGCCTTCTCACCCAACAGGCAGTATCTGGCGACAGGCGGCGGCGATAACACCGTGAAGCTCTTTTCCACCTCTAACTGGGACCTGTTGCGCACGCTGAGCGGACACACCGACATGGTTCTGGCGGTTACCTTCTCGCCCGATGGTCAACATGTGGTGTCGGGCGGACTGGACAGCACCATTCGGTTCTGGCGCGTTTCGAACGGGAGCCTGGTGCGGCAGATCAGTGTGCCCAGCAGCGTGCAGGCGCTCGCCTTCTCGCCCGATGGGCAATATCTGGCGGCGGCGCTGGGGAACGGCACCGTTAGCTTCTGGCGGGTGTCCGACTGGAGCTTAGTACGCCAGCTCGCTGCGCACACGGATGAGGCAACAAGCATCGCCTTCTCGCCCGATAGTCAGCATGTGGTGTCGGGCGGACTGGACGGCGCCGCGCGGCTCTGGCGCGTGGCAGATGGCGGTCTGCAACGCACGCTCACCGTCTACACCCACGAGATCAGCGCGGTGGCTTTTTCGCCCGATGGACAGATTGGGGCTTCAAGCAGCTACGACGGCACCATTCGGCTCTGGCGCGCGAGCGACGGCAGCCCGATTCGCACCCTGAGGGGGCACACCGACGCCGTGCTTGCCGTCGCCTTTTCGCCCGATGGTAGCCTGCTTGCTTCAGGCGGTCGGGACATGACGGTACACCTCTGGCGGGTTGCCGACGGTACGCTGATCCGCACGCTCAGCGGACACACCGATCAGGTCCGGGCGGTGGTTTTCTCACCCGATGGGCAGTATCTGGCTTCCGGGAGTGTGGAGGGGCAGATTCGTCTCTGGCGGGTTGCTGATGGCAACCTCGTCCGCGTCATCGTGGGTCCGAGTTGGGTTTTTGCGCTCGCTTTTTCGCCCGATGGGCGCCTGCTCGCCTCGGCGGATGGCAGTTATGTCGGTCTCTGGCGCGTGGCGGATGGCACACTGGTGCGCCGAATCGACTTTCCCGATAGTGGGCTGGCGGTCGCCTTTTCGCCCGATGGTCAAATGCTGGCGGTGGGCAGCACAGGGTATCCGAACGGCTCCCTCGCGCTCTGGCGCGTGGCGGATGGTACGCTGGTGCGCTTTCTGGACGGGCACAACGGGCATGTGTTTTCGGTTGCTTTCTATGGTGAGTATCTCATCTCGGGTGGCTGGTGGGATCGAACGATTCGTTTGTGGCGGGTCAGCGATGGCTCCCAGCTAAGGCTCTACGATCAGGAAACGGGCAACGGCATTAACTCGGTGCGATTCTCACCCGATGGGCGGTTCTTTGTGGTGGGGCGCCGGGATGCGACTCTGCTGGTCGCTCGCAGCCCCCTCCGACAGGAGGGCGATGTGAACGGCGACGGCTGTGTGGACGATGCCGACCTGCTGACGGTACTGTTTGCGTTCGGGCAGACGGGCGCGAATTTGCCTGCTGATGTGAACGGGGATGGCATTGTTGATGACGCCGATCTGCTGATCGTTCTGTTCGCGTTTGGCGCGGGCTGTTAGCTATTGGACGCTCCGCTGGGCGGCGCGGAGGGTGTTCTGCAGCAGCATCGCGACGGTCATCGGACCGACGCCGCCGGGCACAGGCGTGATGGCGGACGCCACGCGCGCCGCCGATTCAAAATGCACATCGCCTACATCGCCCGTGCGCCCCTCCACCCGATTGTAGCCTGCGTCGATGACCACCGCGCCGGGCTTAATCATCTCGCCCGTGATGAACTCCGGCTTACCGACCGCCGCCACCAGAATGTCCGCCTGACGGGTGTGATAGGCGAGATCGCGCGTGCGCGAATGGCAGATGGTGACCGTCGCGTGGCGGTTGAGCAGCATCAGCGCCATCGGCTTGCCCAGAATCACACTGCGCCCGACCACCACCGCATGCCTGCCCTCGATCGGAATCTGATAGGCGTCCAGCAGGGTGATGATGCCCAGCGGGGTGCAGGCGCCGAAGGCGGGTTCGCCCGTGAGCAATGCGCCCAGCGAGGCGGGCGTGATGCCGTCCACATCTTTGTGAGGCGCCAGCCGCCGCAACAGCGCCGCTTCGTCCAGCGGCGGAGGCACGGGATGCTGAATCAGCACGCCATGCACCGCCGGATCAGCGTTCCAGGCGTCGATTTGCGCCTCTAACTCGGACTGCGAGACAGTGGCGGGATAATGACGGACAACCGAGCGGATACCCACCGATTCGCAGGCGCGGGCTTTGGTGCGCACATAGGTATGCGAGGCGGGATCGTCGCCCACCAGCATCACCGCGAGGCAGGGCTGTACCCCGCGCTGACGCAACTGCTCCACCTGCTCCCGCAACGATTCGCGAATCTGCTGGGCGACCGCTTTGCCGTTCAGAATCAGAGCGTCGGTGCCTGGCACGGTTTCATAAGGCGGGTTCATCATCGCTGAGGCGATTATACCCCGAAAGGGCTTCATAGCGGCAGGAATGGCTGGGATAGGAGGCGAATAAAAAATAAAAAGCAGGTACAGGGGAAAGCAAGACGCTTGCTGGGAGGGATGCAAGGCTATGAGACGGAAGCCGGCGGAACTGGAGCAGCGGCGCGCTCAGCTCATTGCGTCGCCCCTCTTTACGCAGCTGCCTGCGCCCCAGATGCTCCTGCTCCCTGATAGGGAGCGCGTCTACCGGGCGAACGCCGCCGCACAGGCAATCCTGGGCTACTCGGAAAGCGAGTTGCTCCAGATGCGGGTGTCCGAGTTCATGCTGGATATTCGGCAGGAGATGCTCCCCGGAGTTCGCGCAGCTGGTGGGCGCCAGCGCCAGCTATCGGTTGATTATCGCCCGCAATGCGGCTGGCGAGATGCGCTATCTGGTGGCTCTGCTCACCGAGCTGCCCGACTATGAGCTGTATCACCTGCTGTTTGGCGACTTCACCACGCTTTATCTCTCGCGCCAGTTGCTGACGGATATTCTCACGGGCACGGCGCGGCTGTCGGGCGCCGACTACCTGCGCCAGCTCCTGCAACAAACCGCCCAGATGCTCAATCTGCGCTACGGCTATCTCGGCGAGGTGGTGCCGGGTGAGGAGCGCGTGCGCGGGCTGTTCTACTGGGCGGAGGGCGAGTTCCGCGAGCCGCCCGATTATGACCTGCCGGGCACGCCGTGCGAGAATGTGGTTATGCGCGAGGCATGCCTGTATCCGCAGCGCGTGCAGCAACTCTTCCCTGTGGACCGGGAGCTGCAGGCAATCGGCGCCGAAAGTTATATGGGCGTGCCGCTGCGCGATTCGAAAGGGCGCGTGATGGGACTGGTGTGGTTCGCGGACACCAAGCCAATGCCCAACATGCCCATACTGCTCGAAGTGCTGAACCTGTTCGCGGAACGCGCCAGCGCGGAACTGGAACGCCTCCGGATCGAGCAGGAGCTGCAGCAGGTGCGAGAACAGCTGATTCAGGCGCAGAAGCTGGAGAGCATCGGGCAGATGGCGGGCGGCATCGCCCACGACTTCAATAACCTGCTGACCGCCATTCTGGGCTATGTGGAGCTGGCACAGGCGAGCGTGCCCGAAGAGTCGCAGGCGTATCAGTTTCTGCAGAACGCGCTGCGTGGCATCGAACGAGCGACCGACTTCACGCGCCAGCTGATGACCTTCGCCCGCCGCCAGCCGATGCAACTCCAGCCGGTGAACCTGAGCCAGCTGGTTCGCGAAGCGGAACCCATTATGCGGCGGTGGCTGCCCACCAATATCCACATCGCCACCTTCCTGCCCGACGACCTCTGGCGGGTGGAGGCGGACCCCGCCCAGCTGACGCAGGTGCTGTACAACCTCGCGCTGAACGCCCGCGACGCGATGCCGAACGGCGGCACGCTCACCATCGAACTGGCAAATGTGTCGCTCGACGCCGAGTATGCCCGCGTCCACTACGATGTGGTGCCGGGCGACTATGTGATGCTGGTGGTCTCGGACACAGGCGTCGGCATGACACCTGAGGTGCAGCGACGCATCTTTGAGCCGTTCTTCACCACCAAGCCGCGCGGGCAAGGCAGCGGGCTGGGGCTGGCAACCGTCTACAGCATCGTGAAGCAGCTGGGCGGGCATATCTGGGTCTACAGCGAGGCGGGACGCGGCACCAGCTTCAAAATCTATCTGCCTCGCACGCCCGCCGTTGACCATGCGCCCATCGTCACGCTGCCACTGCCTGTGATGCAGACAGGCACCGAAACGATCCTGCTGGTGGAGGATGAGGCGGAGGTGCGCGCCGTCGCCGCTGAAAGCCTGCGCATGCTGGGCTATCGCGTGCTGGAAGCCGCCACGCCCACCGAAGCCCTTCAAATCGCCGAGCAGTACACTGACCCCATCCACCTGCTGCTGACCGATGTGATGCTCCCTGTGATGAGCGGGAGCGAGCTGGCGAAACTGGTGCAGCGACTCCACTCCGAAATCAAGATTCTCTATGTTTCGGGGTACACTGAAAATATGGTTGCTCACCATGGAGTGCTGGCTGAGGGAGTCCGCTTCCTGCCGAAGCCTTACACGCCCTCCCAGCTCGCCAATCGGGTGCGCCAGGTGCTGGACGAGGGATAAACGATGAAGATTCTGTTGGGTGTAGATATTGAGGGTTCTTATGAGAGCGCGCTGCAGTGGATTATTCAGCTGCGCTTTCGTGAGCCGGAAGTGTTGCTCATGACCGTGCTGGAGCCTGTCAGCCCGCTGGTGGTGGGCGTGCTGGCGCCGATGCCAGAGGGGATTGCCCTGCAAAGCCTGCAGGCGCAGGAGCAGGCAGCCCAGCAGATGTTGCAACGGGCGCAGGATACGCTCACCGCTGTGAATATCCCTGCCACCCGCCTGATCAGGCGCGGGCACGCCAGCACCGAGCTGCTGCGCGTCGCCGACGAGAACGGCGTCGATCTGATCGCGTTGGGCAGCAAGGGTCGGTGCGGCTGGCGAGCATGGCTGCTCGGCAGCACGGGACGCGCCGCCGTCACGCACGCTCACCAGAGCGTGCTGATCGCCCATCAGCCGCCCATCAGTGAGAAGCCCCTGCAGGCGGTCGTCGCGACCGACCACTCGGAGTACAATCACCGCTGCCTGCAAAAGTTGCTGGCGTTCGCGCCCACAGGCATTCAGAAACTGCTGCTGACCACCGCCTTCGAACTGGACAGCGAGATAATGGAGATTTTAGCCCGCACCACGCCCGCGCTCAAGGAGGCGGGCAACGAATGGATTATCGAACAGCTTCATGAGCGCAATCGTGAGCTGTGCGAGCAACTGCGTCCGTTAGGCGCAGGTTGTGAATCGCTGGTGGTGGAGGGCGCGACCATCCCCGCCCTGCGCACCGTGCTGACCGACACCGACGCCCAGCTGCTCATTCTCGGCGCGAAAGGGCACAGCCTGCTGGAACGCCTCACACTCGGCAGCGTCTCCCACCACTTCGCCACTGCCGAGTCATACAACTTGCTCATTTTGCGAGCCTGATTATGAAGCCCTGCTTCAGCAGGATCAGGAGGCACCGGTGGAGCGCACCTATCGGCGTGTGATTGGCGTGATGGGCGGCTCGCAGTGTAGCGAGGCGCAGTATCAGATGGCGCGGCGCGTCGGACAGCTGATTGCCGGGCGGGGCGCCGTGCTATTGTGCGGCGGGCTAACAGGCGTAATGACCGCCGCTGCGCAGGGCGCTAAAGAGGCAGGCGGGCTGACGATTGGCATCCTGCCCGGCGCCAGCGCGCACGAATCGCCCCCGAACCCCTATATCGACATCGCGCTGTTCACTGGCTTGCGCGAAGCCCGCAACTATGTGAATGTCTGCGCCGCCGACGGACTGATTGCCATCGGCGGCGGCTACGGCACCCTCTCCGAAATCGCGCTCGCCCTGCGACTGGGCAAGCCCCTCGTGCTGCTGGACAGCTGGCAACTGCAGATCGAAGGAACCACGCCCGACATCCCCACCGCCCAGACGCCCGAAGAAGCCGTCGAAAAACTGTGGAGCATGCTACCGTGAGGAAAGCCATGAAACGCATCGAGTGCATTATCCGACCTATTCGGTTCGAGGCGGTCAAAGAGGCGCTGAACGAGATTGGCGTCTACGGGATGACCGTGACCGATGTGCGCGGCTTCGGGCGCCAGCAGGGGCACACCGAGAAGTATCGCGGCAGCACCTACACCATCAACCTGCTGCCGAAGATCAAGCTGGAGATTGTGGTGCCTGATGAGCGCGTGGAAGAGGTGGTGGCGACGCTGATTGAGGCTGCCCGCACGGGTGAGATCGGCGACGGCAAAATCTTTATCACCGAAGTGCTGGATGCCGTGCGCATCCGCACAGGCGAACGCGGCGAAGCCGCCCTGTAGACCCGATGCTCACGGGCAGGATGCCCGTGCTACGAGTGCGTCTGCCACTCGCGCCGCCAGCATCATGATGGTAATTTGCGGGTTGACCACCGTCGGTGTGGGGATCAGCGAGGCGTCGGCAACCCACAGATGGGTGCGCCCGCGCACACGCCCGAAGCTGTCCACCGGGCAGCGCCGCTCGTCCTCACCCATACAGCATGTACCGCCGGGATGGTACGCGCTCAGGTTCAGCAAACGGGCGTTGCTCTTCAGCAGGCAATCCAGCTCGTCGGGTGTGCGGAGCTGTTCCGCGCCGGGCAAATCGGTGTAGACGCGCTCCGCGCCGCCCGCAAAGAAGACCTGCGCCGCGCGCGTCATCCCTTCCAGTATACGCTGGGCGTCTGCCCGATGCAAGCGATACACAATCACGGGTTCACTGGCGCCTGGCAGGTGCAGCACGCGCCCCTCACTCCGCTCGTCTGCCGTCAGCACGCCGACCCCCGTCAGATGCGCGACATCCTCCAGCAGGCGGCGATGTTCCGAACCCCAGAAGGGCAGCGGATGAAGACCGTAGCCAATCGCCAGCGGTGGAAAAGTCGCCTCGATCAGCGTGCCCTGCTCTATCCATTCCGTGACGCCGTATGACTGCATCACGCCGCTCCACGCCCTGACAGGCTCTGGCATGCGGGCAAACACGCTCGCCGAAGGGTGGATGTGCAGGTTATGCCCGATGCGCGGGTGGTGAACCCCTGACCGATGGAGCAGCCAGGGCGTGTGGATCGCGCCCGCACACAGCACCACCTCCTTCGCCCATATCTGGAAGCGTCCGTTGCCGTTCAGCACCGTTCCCTCCACCCCCACCGCGCGCTCGCCGTCAAACAGCACGCGCTCCACGCGACAGCTGGCGAAGATGGTGGCGCCGTGTTGCTGGGCGGGCAGCAGCATGCTGAAGCGCATGTCGAGCTTCGCGTCGCGCGGGCAGATAAGGGCGCACACGCCCGTGCCATGACAGTCGCGCTGCGGGCGATTCAGCGGCTGATGGCGCACCTTCAGCCGCTCCGCTCCCCGCCGAACCACCTGCCCGTTCCCGCCCAGCACCTCGTCGGCAACAGGCGCGATCCGAAGCTCCTGCTCGATCCACTCAAAGAGGGGTTCCAGCACCGCTGGCTCCAGCCCCTGAACGCCGAACTCCTTTTGCCAGCGTTCCAGCACGAAGCGCGGCGTGCGAAAGCAAGTGCCAGAGTTGACCACTGTTGTGCCGCCTACCGTGCGTCCCATCGGCATGATGATGGGTGGCATGCCCAGCGCAACGGTGAAGCCGTTCTGGCGATAGAAGCGGCGTGCCCGCTCCAGCAAAGGGAGCCGGGTATGGGCGCGGGTGGCTAACTCGCCCTCCTCCACCAGCGCGACGCTCAACCCCGCCTCCGAGAGACGGCGGGCAACCGTTGCCCCGCCTGCGCCCGTGCCCACAATCACCACATCATAACGCGCCTCGAACCCACCCGAAGGCACCTCCACACGCAGGGGCAGCTCCGGCGGCAACGGCGCATACGGCTGTTTGTAAGGCTGGACACCATAACCCAGACGCTCGCTCAACGCCTCCGCCGAAAGATACGCCACCCCACACAACCCCTTCACCAGCCGCAGGATCAGCAGGCGATAGGGATCGCGCACTCCCTGCACGAAGCGCGTCAGCGCCTCGTCCGAAAGCCAGCGCAGCGGCTTCCAGCACGGCGAGATGAGCGGCAGGGCATCGCAGGCAACCATCAGAGCGGTCAGCATCCGCCGTACCGACGGCTCCAGCTGAGCCAGCCACTGACCGAATATTGCGCACGCCTCTGAATCGAGCTGCCCGTCCCGCCCGAACAGATGCTGTCCCAGTCGCGTCAGCACAGGATGGATATCCGTCATCGTTCAGACCCACTTCTCGATTCGCGCATCGGGCGCGGGTTCCACCCATTCAATCGCGCAGCTGTTTTGCGCGTGCAGGCTCCGAACCATCTGCCAGCCGCTGCCCACTCGCCGAAAGAGCTGAAGCGTTGCACGCCCGATTTTGGTGTTATGGCACCATCGGCGCGAGCCGTCAGGGTCGGTGTAGCACGCGCCCAGAATCTGGAACGGTTCGGCATCCAACTCACCTGTCAGGCGCAGATTGCCCTCTATGGCATCGAATCGCCATCGACCTATGGACTGCTGAAGCGCAGCTTCAGCAGTCCAGACTTGCGAAGGACCGCCACGCCTCTGGATGATGGTTCGCCAGCGGCGGGTGAAAAACTGGATTTCGCTGGTGCGCAGGTAGAGCATGCGCATCGGCGGCGTTCGCCATCGCCCCAGCTGCACCTGCACCTCCAGCCCTTCGAAGACGGCATCGGGCGCGTCGACAAAGGTGTTGCAGTGCGCCCACACCCAGCGTTCGGCGTAGCGGGTGCCCCAGATATGCGCCTGCTGGGCGGGCGCGTCCCAAACCTGCCAGCTCTGGTCGCCCCAGCGAAGCATGCCGCTGACGCGCACATCCCAGTGCGGCGACACATATTTAGTACGGGGAAACCGCGCTCCATACATCCAGCGCATCGGGAACAGCCCGATTGCCGACCGCGCAGGCTCCCAGTGAAGCGTCCACTGCAGGGGTTGCCCACCCACAAGCAGCGTGCCTGTGGCGTCTGTGTGCGTCAGTTCTCCTATCGCGCCGATCCGGATGGGGAACTCCGCCTGCCAGCGCACATCCGCAGGGGATGCTGCTCCCTTTGCACCCTGATTGCATTCGGGCATCTGGGCATCAAAGATGAACGCCCACACCTCGCCAGTCGGTGGCTCGCCCTTCGTGGCGGTCAGCGTGTAGCGTATCCAGAGGGCATGGCGCCAGTCGGCGTGTTCCGTGCCGCTTCCCGTTGCAGGCAGGTTCAGTTTGAGAAAGTAGACCTCGTAGAAGGGCGACTGCCCATACCAGCGCGGACGGTTCCATAGCAGCGGATCGCCCAGTTCGGGACCGCTCATCGGGCAACCCCTCCCACCGAATCGGCGCCTCGCAACACTTGCCGACACCAGAACACGATCAGCGCGATGGAGCCATCCACCGCAAAGTTGAGCAGGTAGATAAAGTGGGGAGCAACCAGCCAGTAGAACAGCAGCGCCAGCAGGGAGGAACTGAGCTTGCCGAGGGTCAGCACCATCAGCAGGGCGGGACGCGCCGGAGTCGGCTGTGCGCCCCAGAACGCCAGCACCGTCACCATCACCATGAAGGCAACCGCCAGCACCCGCCAGAGTCCGCCCTCATCGAGGGGCATCGGCTCCTGCCAGCCCAGCGCCTGACCCCAGCGGTTGAAATATTCGAGGGTGCCCGCCGGCGCGAAGGCGAACAGCAGCCCGAATACCAGAAAGCCCACGCCGAGCAATCGCAACACCCATACAGCGACCGTTGACGAACGCACAGGGCAGTCCCTCCCGTCAATAAAAAACGGTCAGCAGATCAAAGCTCCAGCGGCGGCTAAAAGTGGACCATGTGAGCGCGAGTTCGCGGAATCCGAGCCGATAGGCGATGGTGTAGGTCTGGTCGCGAAAGGCAGAGCCGTGAAACTGCTGCCAGGTGATGCCCGTGCCGATGCGCCAGCGTGTGCCCAGCCGCCATGAGAGGTCGGCGATGAGGCTGGTGGCGTCCCGATCCAGCGAGCGGCTGCCGTAGGCGGTGGCGTAGAGGCGGTCACCGATTGTCCAGTTGAGGCTGCCCGACAGTCGGTGCTGCCCCAGCAAGTTGATGCCGAGCGGGTCCTGCGCATAGTCGTAGGTGAGCGTGAGAGCGCCGCTGCCCAGCGCATGCGAGATGCCCAGCGAGCCGAGCAGTTCCCAGCCCGCGTTCGGCAGGTTGCCCAGAAAGCGCCCGATGCTCAACCCGCCTGTCAGCGTGGTACGGCTGTCCAGATCGAGCGGCACGAGCGTCCAGCGGGCGCGCAGTCCCACCCCGTCGCGCCGCGTGCCCGATGAACCGCTCAGGTGCGTGCGCGCGGAGCTGAGATTCAGCGAGAGGCTCTGGCGCAGCGGCCAGTTAGTCACCTTGCGCGGGTTGCTCTCCACATAGAACTCGGCGCGCAGGGTGCGGGCGCGGGCACCCTCCCAGAAGGTGCTGCCCGCGAGCGTCAGTCCGGTGGAGTAGCTCCTGCCCTGATGCGACAGCTGCGCAGAGGCGAACAGACCCCTGTGCGCGGGCGAGTCGAGCCATAGGTTCAGGCGCATCGACGCGCCCAGCGGCTGATAGTGGCGCCAGCTGATGCCCCAATCCTCGCGAGCGAGGCTGGACACCGTGAAACTCCCCCTGCCCAGCCCGAAGCGGTACTCATGCTCCAGATCAAGGAACAGCCCGCGCGCGCTGCTGACGCCGCGACCGCCCCGCTGCGCCGTGCGCAACCGCAGCGCGCCCACCTGACCCGGCTTGAGCGCATAATAATAGGGCAGATCGAGATAGAGCTGACTGCCCTGCACGCCAATCAGGGTATCGGTACC
Organism: Armatimonadota bacterium; assembly: GCA_037444405.1. GTDB lineage: Bacteria > Armatimonadota > Fimbriimonadia > Fimbriimonadales > GBS-DC > HRBIN15. The sequence continues at coordinate 80,274 of JBBIML010000014.1, read as the reverse complement.
CACACCACCCCACAGGCTGTGCGAATAGAGCGGCAGGCTCATCACGCGCACCGCACCCACATAAAAATCGGCGCGATGGAACTGCAACCGCTCGCCCGGATAGAACCATATCTGCTCCGCCTTGATCACCATCTCCGATTGGGAGATGTCTTCGAAGCGGAACATTTCTGGCGGGAGCGGCTCCTGCACAGGGGTCGCGCGGGCGCTCTGAACGCGCATCACCTGCCATCGTCCTTCCTGCTGAACAGTCCCGTAGCCGTCGCCCGTGCGCAGGTTGCAGGCAAGCTCATCGAAGCTGAGCGTGGCAGGTCCGTAGTGGAGCGTCGCGTTGCGGGCTTTCACCTGCAGGTCATCCACCAGCAGTTGCAGGTCGTCGGCTTCGATGCGGATGAAGCCGTACTGGATGGTTGCGCCTTTGTCGCGCCCGCTGGCGGCAATCACACGCTGTTCGTTCGCGTAAGCCAGATAGTCAGACGCTGTTACCTGCACATAGTCGGTGGCGGTGCGCAGCTCGCTGGCGTCGCGCACCATCATCACCTGCGTCTGCGCCACAAGCCCCTGCCCCAGCGCGGTGGCGGTGACAAGAGCGACGCCGGGCAGCTGGCTGGCAATCAGCGTCGCGCGCGCCACACCGCCTTCGGTGGGAACCACCGATTCGCGCAGAGTGCCCAGCGTGGTGCTGAAGGTAACCTGAGTGCCGTCGGGCACCGGTTTGCCCTGCGCGGTGCGCACTTCAGCGGTGAGCGTGACGGAAGACGCGCCATCCGCCACGAGCGCAGTGGGGTATGCCGTGAGCCGAATGGTGCCGGAACCGCCATGAGCAAGCAGGCAGAGAACCAGCCACAGGCTCCCTGCCCAGCTCAAACGCGCCCTGCGCAACAACCCAGTTCGCATGCGTTAGAAAAAGGTGAGGCGCAACCCCACCAGAATCAGCAGTCCAAAAATGGCAGCAGTGGCTCGCTCCGTGCGGCGGATGGACACTTTCGGTGTTTTGGGCGGCTCGGCGGGTGCAGGTGGGGTCAACCGCTCCTGCAGCGACGCGCCCAGCTTCTTGGCGACGCTGGCAATCGCGGCTATATAAGCGGTGTTCGGGTCGTCGCCACTCAGGCGTCCCTGACCCGTCTCCGCCAGCGAGACCAGCACGGTGCCGTCCGACACCTGCACCAGGTCCATGCTCACCGTGATGGTCGCCGTTCGGGTGTCGGGATCATAGCGGAACTCCTCGATATTGCCCGCCAGCGCATAGGTCACGCCCAGAATCTGCCCGATTCGGGCGGAGCGCCATGTGCCATCCGCCTCACGCACATTAAAGGGCGGGTTCAGGCGGTCGCGGCGCAGGCGGTTCTCGTCCAGCGCACGGCGCACCGCTGGGTTCGTCTCCTTGAAGCGCATCACATACAGGTCGGGGATCGCCTTCAGCTGGGCATAGAGCGCGTTCGTCAGCTCCGTATTCAGGTTGAAATCCTGCGGCTGTTGCACGCCGCTGCCCATGCCGAAGGGCAAGATGACCAGCTCGCGCGTGCTGGCGAACGCGCCTGCGAGCAGCAGATGAATCATGAGTGCCCCGGTCAGAACAGTCCGTTTCACCGATTTGCCTCCCTGTTTGGTTTGGGGGCAGCGTTGACGGCTACCCCCGTGAATTTTAGCGCGTTACGATAAGCGGTCGTACCGCGCGCGCGATCTGCCCGTCGGAGTCGCGGGCTTCGACCTGCACACGATAGGTGCCAGGTGGCACAGCGCGTCCGGCGTTATCGCGCAGGTTCCAGACGACGGTGTTCACGCCGCGTGTGGCAGCGCGCCCCTGTTGCAGGCTGGCGATGAGGCGTCCGTCCGCGCCCAGAATCTGCACATTGGTCTGGGCGTCCTGCGCCAGCACATAGGAGATGCTGACGCTGTTTGCGCCACGCCCCGCTGCGCCCACGCTGATGCTGGTGATGAGCGCACCACCGCGCGCGCCGCGCTCCACGCTCAGCGTGAATCGGTTGCGCCCGCTGGAAGTGAAGCGATATTCGGGCGTGTTGCGCAAGTCGACCGTGCGCCCCGTGCTTTGATCGGTCAGGCGCAGGCGGTAGGTGCGCGGCACGGTGCGCACATTAGGCGCGCGCAGGCTCACTTCTGTGCCCGCTGGCGCCTCCACCAGCAGTTCGAAGGTGTGGCGCGTGGCGGAGGCGGGACGCACATCCTGCATCAGGGGCGCGTTTGTGCCCGGTTTGAGAATGGTCAGGCGCACGGGCACCTCAGCTAACGGTGCGGGCGGCTCCTCCACCTCACCTGCCGAGCGACCGCTGGTGAGACCGATATAATTCTGGCTGTCCTCGCCGCGCTCGGTGCGAGCAATCAGCTGCAGACGCCACTCATTGGGGCGATTTGGCTGCTCCGAGGCGGAGCGTCCGCCGATCACGCCACCGAATCCTGTGCCAGGCATGAACACGGGCGGAAACACCAGATCAATATCGTCGTTGCACTTGATCCAGTACCCCCTGTGCGGTATCAGGGGCGTGTTGGGGTCGGAAGTGAACTTATATTCGCCGAAGAACTCGTCCCAGTAGTAGATGACGCCGCGAATGACCCCACGCTGGGCAGCTTCGAAGAAGCTGAGGCTGGTGCGTGGATCGCTCGCACTTACCACCACGATCTGCCCCAGCACCAGCGGGTACGGATAGGGATTGCCAATCTGGTTCCATCCGCGGCTGAGGCGGATCGGCACGCTGGCAGTGAAGACCGCAGGCGGGAAGCGCACATTGCTCATGGTGATGTTTGTGCCCTCGTTGGGCAGGTAGAGCCAGAACCCGATGCCGGGCTGCAGGACATCCACCGTCTCGTACACTTCCCGGTCGGGGTTCCAGCGCTTAGCAAGGTAGGTGCCTTCAGGTAGACCCAGCACATCGACCAGCGGCGCCGTCGTAGTGAAGGGGATCGAAACTATCTGGAATCCGCGTTTCAGCTCGCGGCTCGCGGTGGCGGAAATCAAAATCGTGCGGCTGACCGTTTTGGGCGGCGCGGGCGGCGCGTTCACCGAGACACGGATGGTCGAAAAGCCCACTGCCTTCGGATCGGCAACCACGCGCCACCGAACCGAACCGGTCGATTCCGGTTGAATCTGCGCGATGCTTTTGGTGCGCGTTTCCCCGGATGCCAGGCTCAGCCCCGCAGGCAGCGCCAGATCGACCGTCACATTGCGCAGGTCAACCTCCTTGTCCACCACATGGAACATGTTGGTGACCGAGGCAATCACATCGAACACGCCGCCGTTCGCCAGCTGGGACAGATCCTGCTGGTTCGGTTCGATGACGGGCAGGGTTTCCACCCCGACTGCCAGAGGCGGCTGCACATCGATATCGACGGGGGTCAGCACCACATAGAACACGAACACGCGCTCCTGACCCGGCGCGAAGTTGCGCGGATTCACGAACATGTTAACCGCCACATCGCTGATAAATCTATCGGGGAACAGCACTGGCTCCCAGTTGGTGGTCGCCTGAATGAAGAACCACTCACCGAACACCAGGCGGTCGATGGGGGTGGCGTCTTCGAAGCCGGGCATCGGGCGCAGGATGTAGCGCGACGCGCCGTTGAGATCGCCGCGTGAAAGATAGAACTCCACCGCAGGCGGCACCTGCACACCGCGCAAATCGGTGTCCACTTTAATGGGGCGCTGACCCTGCACATAGACATAGGGGGGCAGCGACGCGCCGTTCGGGTCCACACCTTCCTCGACACCCACCTCCACATCGGATGCCAGGCGCAGCGCAAGCGACGCCGCTTCGGTGCCGGTGTTGCGCACGCGCAGCTCGATACGCGCCACCGACTGGATCAGCTCGATGCGCATATCGGTCTGCCAGCCCTCCACATACCACTGGCGCCGAATATAGACGCCGCTGACACCGGGCCAGGCGCGATCGAAGATTAGGCTGGGAGCGCCCTGTTCGCGCCCCCACACGAAGGTGCGCGTCTGGTTCCCACGCTGTTCCTGCATGCTGATATAAATTCCACCAGGATAGACTGCCCATGGGTAGCCGGAGGTCATCGCGATATTATCATCATTACCGCGCAGCAGGCTGGTACCACCGCTGGTGCCGAACTGGATGCTACCTTCCGCCTGCAGCGTGATGCACCGCGTATTGGTCATCGGGAAGCAACCTGTGTACCACTGAATAGTGCCACCCAGCCCCAAAGTGGCGCCCAGCACGCCATTGGTGATGTTAATCGCCGCATAATCGTCGCTTACAGGGTTCTCTACGCAGCCGCCCTGATCGGTGGGGCAGCAGCAGGGGAAGCTGAAGGGATCGTACACGCGCTGCCCCCATAAAGGTGTCAGGCTCGTGACGACCAGCATAACGCTTAAAACCCATCCAGATATGCAGAACCGCATCATAGTCTCTCCTCCGTTAGCGGGTGATGACGAGCGGGCGCACAGCGCGGGCGGTGTCGCCCTCCTCGCCCGTCGCGATAATCTGAATCTGATAAGTGCCTGGCGGCACGGCGATACCCGAATCGGTGCGCCCTGTCCATGTGACGGTGTTCAGCCCTGCCGAGCGGGTACCGCCTGTTAGACGCGCAATTGTTCGCCCCGCCGAATCCTGAACCAGCACCTGCACGCTGGCGGTCGCATTCAGCGCGTACTGGACAGTGATCTGATTGCCGCGCGTGCGGGCGATGGTAAAGTTCGTGATGCGCAGCTGGCTCAGGCGCGAGGGTTGCGCCTCGATAATAAACCGCCGCCGACTGTTCTCGTCGGTGCGGAAGGTGTACGCGCTCTGGCGATTCATCGAGATGCGCTGCCCTGTGAGGCTATCCACCAGCGTCAGTCGCATGCTGGTCGGCAGCGGCACCTCCTGTTGCCAGCGGAGTGTGACCTCCGCGTTGGGCTTGTCGGTGGTAACTTCCAGCTCCCAGCGCATCAGGCGTTTAGCAGCCCGTCGCAGGTCCTGAGCGAGCGCAGCGCGGCTGCGCGGCTCGATCACACGCAGCTGCACATACGACTGGAACAGCGGTGGCTTCTCCACATCTTCGCTGCCCATCTCGTCGCGGGCGCGCGGGCTGACCCCGATGAAGTTGTTGGCGTCTTCCCGGTCGCCGCTGCGAGCGATGAGGCGGATCAGCCAGCCGTCGCGCGTGTCCGGTGTAACGCGCGGGTTCTCGGATGCCGCTTCGTCACGGCTGCGGGTTGTGCCCAGCGGCGGCACAATCAGCGTGCAGGGCTTGAGTACCCTGACCCAGTGCGCCTGCCAGGGCAACAGCTCGCCCAGCGGCGCTGTGCGCCATGTATATTCGCCCGTGAGCGTGATGTAGCGATAGATTTGCGGGCGAATGTACTCTTTGTCAGCAGCCTCCAGGATATTGAGCCGCTGGCGCACGCCTGCCTGCCCTTCCACCTCGATCTCGCACGCACTCCAGGGTACCGAGAATGGGAAGGGATTGCCAATCATGTTCCAGCCTGGCTCCAGTGGGATCAGGTAGGCGGTGTTCGGATCGATGAACTCGTCGCCCAGAATGAAGGTGGGGCTGTTCGTGCGCAGGAAGTAGCCCAGTCCGCGTGGCGGGGTGGGAATCGCGCTCCCTTCAGGGCGCACGCGCACGCCGGGCGGATTGAAGCTCGCTTCCGGCTCGCGCGTGCCGCTGCCAGAGTAGCGCGCGTAGCGCCCCTGAGATGGCAGGTAGCGCGCCAGAATCGCATCCGCACCGAAAATCTCTTCGGGCGCCCCGCTCACACGATAGGGTGTGGCGAACATTGCCAGACCTGCTGGCTGCTGACGGGAGCGGACATTAATCGTCGCCGTTTGCGTGGCTGTGTTGCCGTCCTGTCCCACTGCTGTTACGGTGAAGTCGAAGCGCCCCTCACCTGGTGCGACCAGCTCATAGCCGAAAATGGTGATGGTTTTGCCATCGCTGGAGACGCTGGCGAACGGCTCCCACTGCGAGCGCGGGATTTCTTCACCCATGAAGAAGAGGTGAATCTGGGGCAGTGTGCTGCGACGCACAATCACATTGATTCGCATGCGTCGGGTGTCGGTGAAGGTATTGTTCGCGGGGCTTACAATGGTGATGCTGGCGCCGCCGAAGCCCCGAATGGCTGAACCCACATCGATGATGCCCCAGCCCAATTCTGGATCGGGCACCGCCCGCCCCTGCGAGTCAGCCGTCTCCTGCAGCGCCTCCTGGGCAGGGGGGATGGGGTCCCGATTGGGGTCATGCACGGGCGCACCAGCCGAGATCAGCAGCGCCACCGCCGCCGCCACATAAGGCGAGGAGAAGGAAGTGCCCTGCACATATTCGTAGCTGCCACCTATCGCGGTGCTAAGCACCCCATCCTGCAGGCGGGACTGCTGATCGCCGCCGGGCGCCGCCAGATCGATGCGCTCAAAGTTCGAATAAGAAGCTTTCAGCCCTGTGGGACCAACAGCGGACACCCGAATCACATTATCAAAATCGCTGGGGTAGCGTGGGCTCGAGCTGTTCTCGTTGCCAGCTGAAGCGACGGGCACCACGCCCCGCTGATACATCTGCTGGATCAGGCTGTTTTCCTGAGGGTCAGGGAAGCCGCTACCGAAACTCATGTTAACAGTGTGAATAACCTGATTGCCGCTGCCGTCGCGTGCGTTATCCACGACATACTGCATCGCTTCAAGGATATTCTCGCCGTTGAGGAAGCCAGAGCTCTGCTTGGTGGTGGTCAGCGCCACGACCGTAACTCCCTCCCAGCATAGACCTGCAATCCCGACGCCGTTATTGGTATTGGCGGCGGCTACACCCATCACCAGTGTCCCGTGTGAGAAGAAGGAGCCGGGCGCGGGATCGATGTTCTCATCGGGAGGGTCGGCTTCAAAGTTGCGCGAAAGCGGATCGAAGCGACCTGCGAGATCGGGATGGTTGCGTTCGAAGTTATCATCGATGATGGCGATTCGGACACCTGCCTGCCCCTTTTCCTGATCCCAAGCTTCGGGTGCGCGGATCATCGGAAGCGCCCACTGTTCGCCGTAGCGCGGGTCGTTGGGCACATCCATCAGGCGGGCGCGCCAGTGCGGGCGGACATACCGCACATCAGGCTCGTTTTTGAGCCGCTCCACCGCCTGCTGAACCCGCTCCAGCAGCGCGGCGTCCGTTACGCCCTGCTGGTCGCGCAGGCGCAGCACATAGGTGTCGGGCACGCGGATCGGGCGCAAATCGGCATTCACGCTGTTTGCCAGCGCGCGCGCCTTCTCTATCGAAGTGCCCGCGCGCATCGTCAGCAGTATCTCGCCGCGCACCACATCGTCAGGTGTCAGCGTCTGGGCTGCTGCGCAGCCCAGAATCAGCACCCATCCAAGCCACAGTCGCCACATCCATCTCATCGGTTGCTTCCCTCCCGATTGGTTCCCAATCGCACGCTCATCTGTTCAGACGCTCAAACGGGTATGCCGTTTCGGGAAGTCGCTCCCGAAACGGCTTGAGAATCGTGCCGCGCTCAGGGTGGCGGCGGCAGCTCCTGCGTGGTGAACTCGAACGGTCGGCTCCACACATAGCGCAGACCGCCCGGACCCGGTATTGGACCGGGGTTATCGTTCAGGTTGCGGGCGCCCACACGCCAGTAGAGCGTGACGCGCTTACCCGCCAGTCCCAGCCGCTGCAGCAGCGCAGATTCAATATTGATTCGGTCAGGCGGGCTAACGGGGCTACCGCCCACCGCTGTGGAGAGAATCTCCGCCGAGACGAAGGTTCGGCTGCGGTCGCGGAAGGTGGGATCGGTGGAGACCTCAATACGGTAGGCGTTGGCGCCCTCCGATGCCAGCCAGCTGAAGAGGATGTCTTTCGGGTCCACATCCTCGCTGCGCTGGACAGGGGTCAGCAGCTGCACGGGCTGAATGACGGTCACCTGCCCGGAGCGCACACGGTCCGACAGCAGGAAAACCACCTGCTGCCCGCCACCGCCTCCCGTGCCACCACCTGCCACATCACGCACCTCACGATAGACCAGAGCCAGCTGGTAGGTGTAGGATCGTCCTGGCGCGACGCCCGGCGCGGTATCGACCTCCTCCAGCCCCAGGTCCTCACTGCCCTCGCGCGGCAGGCTGGCGTAGTTCACCACGCGCGGCACAGTGGTGTCAATAAACCAGTGCTGATTGCCCGGCACCACACCCACCGGGATCATATTGCCGTTGCCGTCGATATCGATGAAGTCGGAGCGGTAGATTTGCCACTGGATCTGGTCGCGGTTGCTCTTGGCGAAGAGGGTGGTCTTCCATGAGACTCGCACGAAGGGTTCGAAGTTGCCGTCGGCACCCGCTTCGGCGAGGACATCCTGCACGGGTGTGTTGCCGCCAGATGAAGCGCGTGCAATGCCGAACGCAATCAGTCCCAGCACAAGGATCGGACCCAGCGCTTTGAGTGCCCGGTTGCGCTCAGCGCGACTGCGCGGCTCTTCTTTAACTACTTTGCCGGCTTTGACTTTGACCGAAGGTATTTCGTACACGGCGCGCGCCTTGTCTTCGGTCTGGATGCCGCGCAGCGACTGGATGATCACGCCCACGGCGTCACTATCGGACACTTCGGTGATGCGGATGCGTCCGACCTCTTCGTTGTTGCGAATGACAATCATCTCCATGCCGGGTTTCAGCCCGCCGCGAATGCCGCGATTGAGCAGCACCTCCTTGCCCGCGCGGGTGGTCAGCACGGTCGCTTCAGGGATGGTGTAGTTCAGGATGGTACGCACCGCTTCGAAGGCGGCGTTGCGCACCGCCTCCAGCACCAGGGTATCGTCGTCGCCGCTGTAGCCCGGGCGCGGGTTGCTGGAGCCTGTCACGACCGCGCCGTTCACCGGCTCACCTGATGCCACATCGATCACCTTGACCGTGAGGGTTACCTGCGCCTGCTTCGGGGAGCCAGTGAAGGTGATGGCTTCCACATCGCCTGCCACAATCGATTCGAGCTGGAGGGCGCGTCCCAGTCGCAGGTAGCCCGTTTTGCTCAGCGGGGGAGCTAAATCGAGGTCTTTGAGCTGCTGCTCGATTTCGCCCCGCGCCAGCACCTCATAGCGCCCCGTTTTCTGGTACTCGCTGGCGATGGCGTCGGTGGCGGCGCGCGCGATGCTGGCGCCGCCGTAGCCGCTTTTGTTCTGGAAGTCGATGACCGCAATGCGCGGCAGTTGCACCAGCTGTGCCTGTGCCGGCGGCATGCCAAATGGCGCCAGCAGCCACATCAGCAGCATGCTGGCAACGCCCGCCAGACTCCAGCGTTTTGCCCAGATTCGTCGTCTCCGTGTTCTCACTCTGGTCGTTCCTCCTTACCGTTGTCTATTTTCTTTGTGAACAGCTTGCTTCCTGCCCGTTCCCCGCGCGGGGGAACGGGCAAAAGCGCACTATCGGGTGAGGATGATGGTGGTGGCGGCGCGTGCCACCTGCCCATCCTCGCTCACCGCTCGAATTTCGACGGTGTAGGTGCCAGGCGGTAGCGCGATGCCGTTCTGGTCGCGCCCGTCCCAGCTGACCTGTTGTACGCCCGCGCTGCGTCCAGCGCTGGTCAGCAGCTGGCGCACCACCCTGCCGCCCGCCAGCACGCTGACCTCCACGCTCGCCTCGCCCGTCAGGGTGAAGGTGATGGTACGCTGGTTGCCGCGACCGCCCGTAACCTGCACATTGCCAATCCGCAGCAGCCCTGCACTGGACGCCAGCTCGATTCGGAATCGGCTGACACCGTTTTGCGGGCTGCGGAAGGTGTAGGAGCCAGTGGTGCGCAGGTAGCGGCGGGCGCCCGTCTGCAGGTCCACCAGCACCAGGTTCGCCGAGCGGGGCAGCAGGTGGATGTTGGGCCAGCGCAGGGTGATTTCGCGATTGGGCTGGGTGGTCTCGACGGTGAACTCCCAGCTTGCGCTGCGCGAGGGCGCCTGCACATCCACGCCGTACATGCCGCTCTGCGCGCCCCAGTTCAGGCGCGGCATGCTGATATACACATAGTCGCGCCCAACGGGCGGCGGTTTGAGCAGGTCGTGCGAGGCGTCATAGCCCGGCGATGCGCCGCGCGAGACGCCGATGTACGCCTGATCCATCAGCTCGCCCGATTGCACCTGCAGCGCGAGCGTCCAGCCCCCCGGCGTCGGTGCGTCCACGCTGCGACTGACCGCCGAGCGCGCCCGCGCTGTGGGCGGGATCAGCAGCGTGGTGTCCTTATAGGCGTAGACCCAGTAGCCCTCCCAGATTTTCATGCGGCGAGTGGCGTTGTAGGTGCCAAACGCATAGCCCCACAGCGCGTTCGCGATAATCTGCTTGCCGACTGCCGTCGCGTTGGAGATGGGCGTGTTGGTGTCGGGGTCAATCACCTGGGTCTGCTCCCAGTCGATGTCGAATCGGAACGGCGTGCCAATCAGGTTCCAGCCGCGTCGCAGAGGTATCGGGAAGCTCTGGCTCTCGTCGGCGGGTGTGCCTTCGGTTGCCAGCGGCAGGTCCTGCGTGGTCTCGATGAAGTAGCCGCGTCCGAGCGCGAAGCGGTTGGCAGGCGCGTCAGGATAGAAGATATAGCGGCTGTTCACCGTGTCCCAGGTGAAGAATCGGAAGTTGGGGAAGCGCCGCTGGTCGGGCGGCACATCGAGCAGGTCGGCAATATCCTGACTGTAATCGAACGGCGCCGACACCAGGCTGCGCCCGCGGAAGAAGGTGCGCAACGGCTGCGACTTGAAGTCCGGCACCGTTGTGGTCTGATTCGGTTGAACCGTGATAGTGCGTGTGGGCGGCTCGAAGGTGAACCCCGTCTTGGTCGGGCGCACCACATAGTCGCCCGGCTCCACAGGGTCGATAGTGTAGGTGCCGTCGGGTTCGGTGGTCGCCCTGTAGATGGATGTATTGCCAAATAGCAGTTCGATCTTAACACCCGGCTCCGGTGCGCCGCCGAACTTGCGCACCACGCGCCCCGTCACGCGCCCTGGCGGCAGCTTTGCCAGCTGGAAGTTCACCACCACCTCACCTTCGCGGGGCACGGTGACAGTCTGCGTGCTGGGCGCAAATCCGGGCGCCGTCGCCGTCACCTGGTATTCGCCGCCGGGCACCTCGAAGCTGTAGTTGCCGCTGGCGTCGGTGGTGGCGGAGCCGCGCTCCACATTATTGGCGACGGCGACCACGCGCGCGCCCTGAATCGGCTGCCCGTTATCGGCGCGGGTGACCTGCCCGCGAATGGTGCCCGGCAGTGGCTCCAGCACGAAGGGTTCAGGCAGTTGCGTGGTCTGACCTGCTTGCACCTGCACATTGCGGAACACGCCATCGGGCTGCGGGCGGATGGGCGGTAATGTGTAGCCACCCAGCGCCAGCGAGACCACGGTCACATTCCAGGTACCCACTGGCACGCGTGGCATCAGGAAATTGCCGTCGGGATCGCTCAACACCTCGATGGTGAGGGTTGGGTCGTCCACATTGGTGGCTCGTACCAGGGCATAGCGCACGGGCTGATTGTTGATATCGATAACCTGACCGCTGATTTGCCCGGGCGGCACTTTCAGCATCACCAGATTCAGCTCAAACTCCTGCGCGACTAAAATCACGGTCTCCGGGTGCTGCACACGATAGCCAGGGCGAATGGCGTCCACCAGGTAAAGCCCTGCCTCTATTCCGAAGATGGTGTATTCACCTGCCGAGTCGGTGATGGCGTAGCCCACCTCCACGCCGTTGACGCTGGGCGGCAGGATGCCCGTGACTCGCACGAAGGCTCGCGGCAACGGTCGATAGGTGCGGGTTTCAGGGTCGTACTCGCGCACGACGCCGCGCAGCACGCTGTGCGTCATCCAGCCGAAAGCGTTATGCAGCACCTTATTGCGGAAGGCGTTGCACCAGATGATGCCGCCAATATCCTCATAGCCCGAGTCAACACCTTCCAGCCCGAAAGCAAGGTAGAGGACTTTGGATTTGTTGGCTGTGTTCTCGTAGTAGGTACCCGCGCGCTGACGCTGAGGGTCGTTCGTGATGCCGGGGTTGGTGTACTTGTAGGGCGCTCGTTCGTTCGGGTTGGTGAAGATGGTGTCGAGCCAGATCTGGTTCCATGCGCCATCGCTGTTGATGCCAGGAATCAGTGGGGATGGTGTAATACGGAGAATCACGCTATTGGGCAACATCGTGGCGGGATCGGCGATCTGCAGATTGGTGGGCGAGCCTTGAGTACCGTCATCTTCGATGAACCAGATGGGCATCCCGCCCGGATTGAAAGCAATCGGGTTCGGATCGTTATTATCAGGATTGGTTTCCAGCCCGTCGGAGTCGAGCTGGTGGCGCAGGTAGGCGTAGGGGATGGGCAGGAACACATCCTGGGCTGCATCGGTGTCGAACTGCGCTTGCAAAGTCTGCTGGAGGAACTCGTTGGCGGTGCCGCCTGCGAGGCTCAGCGCCCAGGCGACATCCTGACCGCTGACCACCAGGCGCCCTGCTCCTGCCAGGAAGCTCCGCAGCAGTGTTTGGATTTCAGGATCCAGCAGATGCCCCGCGCCTGCCCACAGGTCGCCCGTGTAGGGGCTTGCCCATACCACAATACGCTCGGCATGCAACTTGGTGCGGAATCCACCCTGCAAATCGGTTGGCTCCCGCTCATAGCGGGGTAGATAGCCTGCCAGCACCGAGGGCGAGATCGGGTTCCGACACTGCACCCGCCAGATCTCGTATAGATTGCCGTAGGTGGTGTTGCTCCCCAGCGTGTCGGAGCGAATGAATGCGAGCAGTACCGTGGGGCTGGGAATGGCTCCGTCCCCGATGATAGGCACACCCGGTGGACTAATGGCAATATCAAACGGCGGCTTGCCCGTCGGGTTATCGGTCCAGTAGCTTTCCACAGGCAGCCATGTCGGGCGCCCCGCCGAGTTGCCTACTGCCCCGATTCGGTTCTGCACGAACATCTGTCCCGCCGCATAGTCCGACACCAGCAGAATGCGGTTGCCACCTGTGAATATCTTCGTGGTGAAGCCGGAAATGTTGTCGTAGAGGAACTCATTCCCCGCATTATCGCGCACGATAACATCGATGTAGAAGTCGCTGGCGACATCGGGCGTGCGCCAAGTGACCTCCCACCAGCCCGATTGTGTGGGATCAGGGTTGTTCGGGTCGTCGGGCACATACCGCAATGCCAGCGTGTCCTCCAGGCGACCATTGAAGCCCAGCGGCGCCAGCACATAGGGGTCTTTATACTCATAGGTCTCCGGGTGAATCGCCTGCTGACCGATTTCGATAAACACAGGAATAACAATGTTTTGATCAACCACCTCCTCCGAGAAAAGATAGATTTTATGTTCCAGCCCCTCCTCGTCCTGTTCGGCGCTATCGGGGTCTTTGATCTGGATGCGCACGAACTGCAGCCCGCTCTGGAAGTCCACCGCGCGGATGCGGATGGTCACATTGGAGCCGGGCGGATAGACCTCTTTCGGGGTGACGACCGGCAATATCTCCATTACGGGTGGGATGGTGTCCGTTCGGAAGGTCTCCCAGATGTCGTGTGGACCCTGGTTTTGTTGTTCGTTGAGGCGGGTGGACTGGTAGGCGACGCGGTTGCGCTCGCGGATGGCGCCTGTCGGGTACAGGGCACCTGCCAGCTGCTCGGTGTCGCCCGGGTAGTTGGGGCGCGCCAGCGCGGGCGTGCTGGGATCGGCGGTGATGGAGAGCGCAACGGCGCCCAGTTCCTCAGGGATGTCGGTGCCAATCTCATAGATATCGAAAATCCGATTGGTGGTGTCCACGCTGTTCGACGGCTGCTGTCGCTGGTGGCGCCCCTGATTATCGAGCGACTTGCGCGTGGAGGCAAACACCAGCCGCAGGGAGCCGTCGGTGTCGGTGGTCCATGTAGGCTGGCGATCCTGCGGACGGTTATTGTTGTTATCCACGAAGTTCGTCCATTGCCCGATATTGAGGTTGCGCACATCCAGCATAAAGATGTAGCTGCTGCCGTCCGCAAAGGTTCGCACGAACGCCACCCGACTGCCATCGGGCGACCATGCCGGTTCGATGTCGTTCTCGCCAGGGGCAGGGGTCGTGAGGCGTTTCAGGAAGAGCCCGTCATCGAAGGGACGCCCATCCGCGCGTGCCATATAGAGCCGAAATCGGCGGTCGGCTTCCGTCTCGCCTGCCTCCAGCCGATTCGAAGAGAAAATAACCAGCCCTCCGCCCGGATCCAGCGTTGGACGCAGGTTCTGCGTCACGCCGTTGTTGTCGGTGGTGATAATCACCCGCTGGTTGGTGGTCAGGTTCCGAATGATGATGTTATAGCTGCCAGCGGCGGAGCGGGAGGCATAGGCGAGGAGGTGCCCGTTCGCGTTGGTGCTGGGCTGAATCTGGGACGAGAACTGCTCATCGGGGGTATCACCCGTGATCTGGGTGTAGTTGGTCAGCTGTCCCAGGTCGGGGTTGCTGCCGTCGTCCAGATCGCCGCGCCAGATATGATAGTATGGACCCGGGTTCGCCAGGCGCCCATCCACGACAGCTGTGGCGTTGCTGGCGAAGAACATGCGGGTGGCACGCGACGCATAGACAGGATGTAGCTCGTCGGTGGGCGCGTTGGTCAGGTCGCGATCCCAGCGCGGCGCGCGCGAACGCTGTGGTTGAGATTGCCGCTGTTGATGGAAGCGCTGCGGATCGAACAGTCCACCCTTTTGCCACTGGAGGCTCCCCTGCCAGCGGGAGAAGGGTGGCACCTCCCGATAGTTCTGGAGCGGAATCGTGCGCGGACGCTCGTTCGGCAGCACGTGCCGATTGGGACGGTTGCGATACACCTCCTCCCACGGACGCTCGCTTGCCGTGTTCTGCCCAAAAGCAACGCTCCCGATGATCAGTGCCGTCAAAATCAGCCACCATCGCTTAGCCACTGTGACTAAACCTCCTCTTCGTTTGCGTTCCTATCGGTTCGACAGGCATTCCCATGCTCCTGCCTGCTTTTTTGACGGTTAACCGCCGCGAATGGTTGCGCTTCGATAAGAGCCATGCCCCCAATCAGGGGGTAGCCAAGTATACCCCATCGGTGTGCAACGATTGCCAGATGCGGCGCACCTGTTGCTCCACTTCGGCGAGCGAGCGATGGGTGCGCACAATCCAGTCGGCGAAGGGCACTTTGGCGCGGGTGGGTAGCTGCGAGCGCAGCATCTGACGTGCCAGCGCGGGCGAGATGCCCCGCATGAGCAATCGTTGCCGCTGGAGGGCAGGCGTCGCCTGCACCACGATAACCCGATCGAACAGCCCCTGCAGGCAAACCTCGATCAGCAGCGGCACCTCGATAAACAGCGGCGCGTCCCTGTCGCTGTGGGCGATCGATTTCTCGATTGCCTGCACCGCTGGCGGGTGGAGCAGCTGGTTGAGGCGTCGACGCTGGCGCGGGTCGCCAAAAGCGAGCGCGGCGAGCCGCTCGCGGTCCAGCTCGCCCGCTGATGTGCAGATCGTTTCCCCAAATTCCCTGATAAGCGCGTGCCATAAGTCCGTCCCTGGACGCAACAGCGTTGCGACAATCCCGTCACTGCTGATGGTTTGCCCGCCCAGCGAGCCAAACAGGTTCAAAACGGTCGTTTTGCCCTCGGCGATGCCGCCCGTGATGGCGATCCGCAATGGCGGTTTGCCGCTGCCGGTGGGCTGCGCCACGACGGATGAGCGATTCATTCCGCCTTCGCGGATTCCTGTTCGTCAGTTGGCTCTGGCGTTCCTGCATCGCTGGATGGTTCTGGCTGGGTGGGTTCGCTCGCATCAGCGGCTGGCGGTTCCGCTTCGGCGGGTTGGCTCTCCTCTGAAGATGCAAGGCTCTGCTGCAGCTCCTGCAGTTGCGACTGGAGGCGTTGCCCGATGGTGAAGCCGCTTGTTCGGGTGGGCTGTGCCGCGCGCTGGCGGGCGTGTTCCTGTATCGCTGCCTGCTCTTCGGCATTACGCACGCTCAACACCATGCGTCGGCGGCGCGGATCTATCTCCGTGATACGCGCTTTGACGGTTTCCCCGACCGATGCCACCTCCTGGGCGCTGCGCACGCCCCGCTTGCTGGTCAGTTCCCCGAGTGGAATGAACCCTTCCACGCCTTCAGGCAGTTTCACGAAGGCGCCCGTGCGCTCCACACGCGAGATGGGCAGCTCCAGCACCTCGCCCTCACGATAGCGCTGGGTGACCTTCACCCATGGATCGGGCAGCAGCTGGCGGCGGCTCAATGCCACTTTGCCCCGCTCCGGCTCCAGCCGAATGACCACCACTTCGATCTCCTCGCCGATTTTGAGCGCGTCGCGCGGATGCTCGATGCGCGTCCAGCTGATTTCGCTCACATGCAGCAGCCCTTCGTAGCCGCCGATGTCCATGAAGGCGCCGTAGCTGGTGAACCGCTTGACCCTGCCTGTGAGCCGTTGTCCGACCCGCAGCTGGTTGAAAATCTGCTCGCGGCGGGCACGCTCTTCGGCATCGCGCTGGCGTCGCCGCTCCTCCTCCGCCGCCACATTCGACGCCACCGCCTTGCGACGCTCGTAATCCAGATCGATAATCTTGATGGGCAAGGTCTCGCCGATGAGCCGATCCAGTTGCTGGGGCGGCAGTTTGCGGGCAATCAGGCTGGCGGGCACAAAACAGCGGATGCCGATATCGACCACCACACCGCCTTTGACCCGTTCGGTGACCATCGCCTCCAGCGTTTCTCCCTTCTCGTAGGCGTCCACGATGCTCTGCCAGAGGCGTTCGAAGTCGGCGAGTCGCTTGGACAGCACGGGTGCGCCCTCTTCACCGCGCGGGCGCACCACCATCACCTCGATCTCGTCGCCGACCTGCACTACCTCCTCGGCAGAGCTGACCTGCTCGCCCGATAGCTCCGAGAGCGGGATTTTGACCTCCGTCTTGGTGCCCACATCGACTAATGCGCCCTCACGGTCGACCTGCACCACTGTTGCCCGCACGATCTCGCCCTGCTCAAACGAGCGAAAGCTCTGTTCGAGGGCTTCCTCCATCGAGACCTCTTCCTCGCTGGTCGCGGCTGGCACCGGCGATTCGGCGTCAGCAGAGTTGTCAGCGGGCGCCCCGGCGGCAGGCGGTGTCGCCTCGCTCGCCGCGCCCTCTGGCGCGTTCATCGCGTCCGTATCACCCGGTTCCGGATACCCGTCGGTACTGGTCGTGTCCGGTCGCTGCTCGTCCACTGGCTCGTCGTACCACATCGCTCACTAACCTCCTCGTAGAGTGCATCTGGATATGATTCGCTGTCCGATTCGCGATTCCTGCCGTTTGGGGGCAGGCGCCGACAAAACGCGCACGCACGGAGAGGCTTTTCTCTCCTTGCGAGCGGCGCTCCAGCTCTGCCCAACGGCTCGATTACCTGCCCTACAGGTTATTCGACGCTTTCACAGAGATTCCTGCCGTTGCCCGCCGATGTAGGTGCTTTCCACCTGCTGGCGCTCGGGATTCCAGAGGCAGAGGTCGGCGTCGGCGCCGGGGCGCAGGGTGCCCTTGCGTCCTTCCAGCCCCAGCGCCCGCGCCGGGTTCGCACAGCAGAGCATCGAGGCGACGGCAAGGCTAAAAGTTTGGGCGCAATGGCGCAGGCAGGCATCCATCGCGATAGTGCTGCCCGCCAGCGAGCCGTTCTCGATAAGGCGCGCCGCGCCTCCCTGCACCACCGCCGCGTGCCCCCACAGCTCGAACCGATAGCCGTCGGGCATGCCGACGCCCGTGGTGCCATCCGAGATGCAGATGACGCCCTCCACGCCCTTCGCCTGAACCAGCAGGCGGGCAACGGCAGGATGCGTGTGGATGTTGTCCCAGATGAGTTCGGCTTTCAGTTCGGGATGGGTCAGCACCGCGCCCACCGTGCCCGGCTCCCGATGCTGGAACGGGCGCATGGCGTTGTAGCAATGCGTGGCGTGACGGGCGCCCAGATCAATCGCGCGGGTGACCTCTTCATAGCGGGCGTCGGTGTGCCCGATAGACACAATCACGCCCTGATTCGCCAGGTAGCGGGTCAGCTCGTAGCCACCTTCGATCTCGGGCGCCAGTGTCACGATGCGCACCTCCTCCAGCAGCGTGCCCAGCTCGCGCTCCAGCTCGGCGACGCTGGCAGGGCGGATATATTCAGGTGGCTGTGCGCCCGCCCGTGCAGGATTGATAAAGGGACCCTCCACATGGCAGCCCAGCACCTGGGCGCCATCGGAACCGTGCTGGCGCACCTGTTGCGCGGCGCGAATCGTCGCCCGAATCGCCTCCCACGGACCCGTCAGCGGCGTCACCAGAAAGCCCGTTACGCCGTAGCGGGCAAGATGGCGGGCAACCGCCTGCACCGCCTCGACAGTGCCCTCCATCAGGTCGCGCCCGCCCCCACCGTGAATGTGAATATCGATCATGCCTGGCAGCACGGCGCAGGCACGCGCATCCACATCGGGCGGCTCGATGCGCAGGTCGCCCCTATTATTAAAGGATTCCCACGCCACCACACGCCCTTTATCGATGAGCAGCGCCACATCCCGATAGAGTTGCCCATCGGTGATGAGCTGCCCGCAAAAGACCCGAAACGCCATCGCGCGAGATTGTACCCGAAGCCCCATGACCTGCCAGCACTTTCAGACTCTGCTCGCAAAGCAGCAGGTATTCTCTTGATCGGTTGCCGATTATGTCCCGCACGGCGAAGGTATTGATCGGGTTTGGCATAGTGATCGGGCTGGTGTGCATCGGGGCATGCACAGGGCTGATGTGGCTCTTTACTCCGCCTCAGCTGCAGGTGCCGCCCCGACGCTACCCGCCCGGCAACGCCTACGAGCCGCTGCGCCGCATCGGGATAGCTATCCAGCAGCAGCGGCAACACGATGCTTACTTCGAACAGCTGACCAAAAAGATTGGCAGACAGCCGCCATCGTTAACCCCTGCAGAACGACAAGCTTATCTGCAGATAATGGAGCCTTACCTCAAAGCCTATCCCCGCCACCTCGACCAGCCCTGCGTCGCTATCTGGGAGTATGACCCCCGAATCACCTTTCCCGAATTGATTGGGTTCCGCGAGCTGGCACGCGCCGAATCGCTCCTTATGGGTGAGAATCTGGCTCGCGGGCGGGACAAACAGGCGGTGGAACGCCTTCGCCGCGTCCTCACGCTGGGCAACCAGATTCGCAACGATGGAGGAACGATTCACTATCTTGTAGGCATCGCGATGACCACAATTGCTCTACGCCCATTCTTTGAGTCGCCGAACGCGCTCGATGAACCGACCGCGCTGAAGCAAATGGTAGAAACGGTGCGCCGCTGGGAGCAACAGCGCCCATCTCCCTCCGTTCCAATCCAGAACGAGCGCTATTTCCTTCGCGCCACGATGAAAGCCCTTGCCGAAGGCAACCTGCAGTGGAGTGAGCTGACAACAACCTCTTCTGACCCTTCCTCAACCCGTGACGATATACCCAGCTGGTTTCTGCGCCCGTTTGTGCGCCTTGCCGTGCCCGAAGTGGAGGCATGGGCGGATGCCGCCGTCGCCGAAAGCCGCAAGCCTGCCTGGCAGCGCTCCGATAAAGAGCCGTTTGAGCCGCGCCATATGCTGAGCGCCATCCTGATACCTGCGCTTGTACCCTTTTTGCAAAGGGAAGCCGTCGAGCTGGCGCAGATACGCCTGATGGGGTGTGTTGCAGCGATTCGGTTATACAAATCGCGCACGGGGCGCTATCCTGACCAGCTGAGCGCGCTCAATCTGGGCGAGATGGCGATCGACCCCTTCAGCGGCAAGCCGTTCGTGTATAAGGTGGATCCCCAGCGCGGCTTTCTCATCTATTCGCTGGGGGTCAACCGCCGGGACGACGGCGGGCGGTTTGACTATTTCCGACCCAGCTCGCCCCGCGGCGACCTTCTGCCTCTCCACCGCCCCATCCCCGAAGGGTTTCGCAACAAGCCGTGGGGACAGATTCCTCTTGCGTCCCCTGTCTGGCTAAAATGATCACGCTGTTGACCGGGCGCGGGCACTCTACAGATTTTGCTCCGTTTGAATAATCCGTTCTATCTCCCTTCGCAAAGGCTCTAATTTTTCAACGACAATCTTATATACCTCTTCATAGCTGCTTCAGAAACTGTGCCATTGCCACAAAGTCCCATCCCAACGGGTGTTCCAGCTCCACCACCAGATCCACATCACTGCGAGCGTGGGGCTTATCTTCTGCAAATGAGCCATACAGAGCCAACCGCTTCACCCCGTAGCGCTCGCGCAAGGTGGGGATTGCATCTCGCAGGTGCTGCAACACCTCCTGGCGAGACTGCACTCGCGATTTTGCCTTTGTTTGCGTGCCCATCGCTCCTGCTCCCTCAAATTACGCCATCATCTTGCGTAGCACCATCGGCAGGATGCCGCCATGCCGATAGTATTCCACCTCGATGGGCGTGTCGATGCGCGCCCGCACCTGGAAGACGCGCTCAGTGCCGTCGGGCTTGATGGCGCGAACCTGCAGCACCTTGCGCGGCTGTAAGTCGGTGATGCCCTCGATATGGAACACCTCCTCGCCGCTTATGCCAAGCGTCTGCACATTTTCGCCGGGCATGAACTGCAGGGGCAGCACGCCCATCCCGACAAGGTTGCCCCGATGGATGCGCTCGAAGCTTTCGGCGATCACGGCGCGCACGCCCAGCAGCGCGGTGCCTTTGGCTGCCCAGTCGCGCGAGCTGCCGGAGCCGTACTCCTTACCTGCCAGCACAATCAGCGGGATGCCTCGCGCCCGATACCGCTCGCACGCCTCAAAGATGGTGGTGTGCTCGCCGGTGAGCCAGTCGATGGTGTAGCCGCCTTCCACGCCCGGCAGCAGCAGGTTCTTGATGCGGATGTTCGCGAAGGTGCCCCGAATCATCACCTCGTGGTTGCCGCGCCGTGAGCCGTAGGTGTTGAAATCGCGCGGGTCGACGCCCCTGCTGATCAGATACTGTCCTGCGGGGCTATCCACAGGGATGCTGCCCGCCGGCGAGATATGGTCGGTCGTGATGCTGTCGCCAAAGATTGCCAGCACGCGCGCGTTGCGAATATCCTGCAGAGGCGGCGGCGTGTCGGGCATGCCATCGAAATAGGGCGGACGCTGAATGTAGGTGCTGCTGGCGTCCCACTCGTACACCTGCGAGGTGGGCACGGGCAGCGATTGCCATCGCTCGTCGCCCTCGAACACGCTGGCGTAGCGATGCTTGAACATCTCGGAGCGGATGGAGCGGGCAATCGTCTCGCGGATCTCCTGCGGGCTGGGCCATATCTCGCGCAGGTAAACGGGCTGACCGTTCGGGTCGTAGCCCAGCGGCTCGGTGTACAGGTCGATGTCGATTCGCCCTGCCAGCGCGTAGGCGACCACCAGTGGCGGCGATGCCAGATAGTTCGCTTTCACCAGCGGGTTGATGCGCGCTTCGAAGTTGCGATTGCCTGATAGCACCGCTGCCACCACCAGATCGCCCTCGCGCACGGCTCGCGCGACAGGTTCAGGCAAAGGACCGCTATTGCCGATGCAGGTGGTGCAGCCGTAGCCGACCACATGGAAGCGCAACGCCTCCAGATAGGGCAGCAGCCCCGACGCCTCCAGATAGTCCGTCACCACGCGGCTGCCGGGCGCAAGGCTCGTCTTGACCGTCGGCTTGACCGTCAGCCCGCGCTCGACGGCTTTTTTCGCGAGCAGTCCCGCCGCCACCATCACGGCGGGATTCGATGTGTTGGTGCAGCTGGTGATGGCGGCGATAACCACACTGCCGTGCTGGAGGACGCACTCTTCGCCGTTGATCAGCACGGGCACGCCCGTCTGACCGCGTTCGGCGGGCGTGCTTTCGGCGGGCGATTCGGTGTCCCAGCGGTCGTTATCGGGCGGGGTCAGCCCGAAACCGCCCTCACGGATGGGCATATAGAGCGCTTTGCGGAAGCTCGCCTTCACCTCGCGCAGCGGCACGCGATCGTGCGGACGCTTCGGTCCCGCCAGGCTCGGCTCCACCATGCCGAGATCCAGCTCCAGCACATCCGAGTATTCGGGATCGGGCGTCTCGTCGGTGCGGAACAGCGCGTTCGCCTTGCAGTACGCCTCCACAAGGCGCACGAGGCTCTCGTGCCGACCCGTGAAGCGCAGATAGTCCAGCGTGCGGGCGTCCACCGGGAAGAAGCCCATCGTCGCGCCATATTCGGGCGCCATATTCGCTATCGTGGCGCGATCCTCCACGCTCAAACCGCTCAAGCCGGGTCCGAAAAACTCCACGAACTTATCCACCACGCCCTTCCTGCGCAATAGCTGAGTGACGGTCAGCACGAGGTCGGTCGCGGTCGCGCCTTCGGGCAGCTGCCCTGTGAGCTTGACGCCGACTACCTGCGGGATCAGCATATAGTAGGGCTGTCCCAGCATCACCGCTTCCGCTTCGATGCCGCCCACGCCCCAGCCGAGAATGCCCAGCGCGTTGATCATCGTGGTGTGGCTGTCAGTGCCGACCAGCGAGTCGGGATACGCCCACATCTCGCCATCGACCGCCTTCGTCTGCACCACCTTCCCCAGATACTCCAGATTCACCTGATGCACGATTCCGGTGCCGGGCGGCACCACGCGGAAGTTATCGAACGCCTGCTGTGCCCAGCGCAGCAGCAGATAACGCTCGCGATTGCGCTCGAACTCCTTCTCCACATTCAGGATGGAGGCATATTCGGTGCCGAAGTAGTCCACCTGCACCGAGTGGTCGATGACCAGATCGGCGGGCACGGTGGGGTTGATTTTCTGCGGATCGCCGCCGCGCTCCTTGATGGCGTCGCGCATGGCGACCAGATCGACCACGCAGGGCACGCCCGTGAAGTCCTGCAGGATGACGCGGGCGGGCATCAGCGGGATTTCGCGCGGTTCGGGCTGCGGCTGCCAGTTCGCCAGCGCGTCGATAACCGCCTCTGCCTCATCCCCCAGAATCGTTGCACCCTCTGGCGTCGCTGCCAGCCGGAGCATATTCTCCAGCAGCACCCGGATCGAGAAGGGAAGCCTGTCGATGTTACCGATGCCCTGCTGCTGAAGCGCGGGCAGGCTGAAAATCGTGTAGGTTTGCCCTTCCACAGTCAGCGTCGTTTTCGTGTTCATCGCCCTGTTCCTCCCCCCTATTGTACCTTGCCGTTATCCACAAGTGATGTCTTCCTGCAGATCGCGGTCGCGCACGATGCGACGCACCATCTGGTGAATGAGCGGGCGCAACTGTCCCCCCTGCAGGGGGGCTAGCTGCATGACCTCTGACAATAGTGGCTGACGCATTGGCATATCTCCGAGAAGCTGCTCTCATTGGGGTATAGGCTTGCGCCGCGGTGATTGTGACAGGTTTTCTGGGGCAGGTCGCGTCTGTGTGGCACAATCTCCTTTACGCTGTACCCCCTCTCCAAATAGCGTGGAGAGGGGGCAGGGTGACCCTCGCCTCAGAGGGGAAGAGATGTTTGCTCAGACTGGCTCCAGCACGGGGGCGGTC
This sequence comes from Armatimonadota bacterium, assembly GCA_037444405.1. GTDB lineage: Bacteria > Armatimonadota > Fimbriimonadia > Fimbriimonadales > GBS-DC > HRBIN15. Next base: position 56,935 of record JBBIML010000014.1, on the reverse strand, counting down.
GTTTCCGCCTCTTTCAGGCGCGCCTCCAGCTCCTCCGAATGCACCAGGGCAATCGGCAGCACCTCGTCCATATGGCGCACGCGATGGAAGGTCATCTGCTCGCGCACATGCTCCGGGATGTCGTCCAGGTCGGGTTCGTTCTCATCTGGCAGAATGACCTCGTAGATGCCCGCGCGGTGCGCCGCGATCACCTTCTCCTTCACGCCGCCGACGGGCAGCACGCGCCCGCGCAGGGTGATCTCGCCCGTCATCGCCACATCGCGTCGCACGGGTCGCCCGGTGAGCGCGGAGGCGAGCGCCGTCGCCATCGTGATGCCCGCCGAGGGACCATCTTTCGGGATGGCGCCTTCGGGCACATGGATGTGGACATCGTACTTGCGATGGAACTCAGGCTCGATGCCGAGTTGCGGTGCGCGCGAGCGGATATAGGTCATGGCGGCTTGCGCCGATTCTTTCATGACCTCGCCGAGATGCCCTGTAAGCAGGAGGCGCCCCTCGCCCGGCACGACGGCGACCTCCACCGCCATCACATCGCCGCCGAACTCGGTGTACGCCAGACCCATCGCGACGCCAACCTCATCTTTTTCCTCTTTGGTGCCGAATCGGTAGCGCGGCTTGCCCAGATAGTCGGGGATGTTCTCGGCGGTAACGACCACCTTCTGCTGTGCCTCGCCCGCTGCAACCTTCTTGGCGACCTTGCGGCAGATGGTGGCGATTTCGCGCTCCAGATTGCGCACGCCCGCCTCGCGCGTGTATTCGCGAATGATGCGCAGCAGCGCGTCGTCGCTGAACTCGATCTGCTCGGCGGTCAGCCCGTGCCGCTCTATGGTGCGCGGCACCAGATAGCCTTTGGCAATCTGGAGCTTCTCGTCTTCGGTGTAGCCCGAAAACGGGATAATCTCCATGCGGTCGCGCAGTGGCGGCGGGATGGTCTCCAGCGTGTTGGCGGTCGTGATGAACATCACCTCCGACAGGTCGAACGGCACTTCCAGGTAGTGGTCGGAGAAGCGTTCGTTCTGCTCGGGGTCGAGCGCTTCGAGCAGGGCGGAGGTGGGGTCGCCGCGGAAGTCGAAGCCGAGCTTGTCGATTTCGTCCAGCATGAAGACGGGGTTGCGCGTGCCCGCCTGGCGCAGTCCCTGAATGATGCGTCCTGGCAGTGCGCCGATGTAGGTGCGGCGGTGCCCGCGGATTTCGGCTTCATCGCGCACGCCGCCGAGCGACACGCGCACGAACTTGCGTCCCAGCGCCCGCGCGATGGAGCGCCCGATGGAGGTCTTGCCCACGCCTGGCGGTCCCACAAAGCACAGGATCGGTCCCTTCAGCGAGCCAGCGAGCTGGCGCACCGCCAGGAACTCCAGCACGCGCTCTTTGACCTTCTTCAGCCCGTAATGGTCTTCGTCCAAGATGCGCGCCGCCTCGTTGATGTCGACGCGGTCTTCGGTGCGTTGCGCCCAGGGGAGCGAGAGCAGCACATCGAGGTAGGTGCGGATGACGGAGGCTTCGGGCGAGGCGAAGGGCATCTTTTCGAGGCGTTCGACCTCTTTGAGGGCGCGCTCGGCGACCTCTTCGGGCATGCCCGATTCGGCGATGCGCTTGCGGTAATCTTCCACTTCGGAGAATCGCTCGTCGCGCTCGCCCAGCTCCTGCTGGATGATTTTGAGCTGCTCGCGCAGGTAGTATTCGCGCTGGGTGTCGCTCATCTCCTGCTCGACACGCTCGCGGATGTGCTGCTGCAGTTCGGCGACCTCCAGCTCGCGCCGCAGGAGGCGAACAAGCAGCTCCAGCCGCTCTTTGACATCGAAGGTCTCCAGCAGTTGCTGTTTATCGGTGAACTTGAGGGGTGCGAAGTGGGCGATAGTGTCGGCGGCGCGTCCCTCCTGCTCGATGTAGCTGATGCCCGCCACCACTTCGGGCGGAATGCTGCGCTCGTGGGCGGCTAAATCCTCAAAGAGGTCGATCGCCATACGCAGGAGCGCCTCCAGCTCGCGGCTCTTGCGCGGCTCGGATACCTGCACGACCTCGATACGCGCGATGAGGTAGGGTTCCGTTTGGGTCAGCTCCAGCAGGCGGGCGCGATGGAGCCCGCGAAACACGACGCGCATCGTGCCGTCAGGCGCCTGAATCGCCTGCAACACCTCCGCCACCACCCCGACGGTGAACAGGTCGTCCTGCTTGGGGTCGTCGACCGTCACCTCGCGCTGCGCCACCAGCAGCATCAGCTTGTTGGTGTGCAAGGCGGTATCGACCGCCCGCAGCGACTTCTCGCGCCCCACCAGCACGGGCGCGATGTTCTGCGGGAAGTAGACATTATCCCGAACGGGCAGAACAGGCAATTCGGTCGGCATGGTGACCTTCCTCCTTGCACGGCTTGCCCGCGTGCGTGCCGTGGTGTGCTGCTCCGACTCGGTTGTCGCTGTTTTCTTTCGTGCCATAGGGTGCCACCTCTTAATACGCTCGGTTCGGGCGTCGCGGTTTCCCGCGCGGCTCCCTGCCACCCCCAGTCAGTCCCTGCACGCCGTCAGATTCAACGCTGGTCGCCCACCTTCCTGCCCTCTACTCCCTCACAACGCGATTCGCACGAAACCGCTCACTGAGCCAGTTCGCTCTCTGCAGGGCGATTCCTGCAGACCACAAGAAGGCGGAGCCACCCACTACGGTTAATGATGCGTTAACGATAGGGGGATGATCACGGAGTCATAATAGATGGGACAACCCATAAGGAGGACAGAGCAACAATGAGACATAGCATGAACGGGTTCGGTACATTGGTGCGACCGCTGGTCGCCGGGATTCTGGTGTTGATGCTGCTGCCTGCTACATTCGGGCAGTCGCTCACCTGGCTTGGCTCTTTCGGCACGCCTTATGCGGAGGCGCACGGCGTCTCCGACGACGGCACGGTCGTGGCCGGGTGGGCAGGCGTTACCGAAACGCATATCGCCTTTCGCTGGACGCCCGACACGGGCATGCAAAACATCGGTTCGCTCGCATCGGGGCGGGATACTGAAGCGTGGGGGCTGTCGGCGGACGGGCGAGTGATTGTGGGATACGGGTTCATCAGCGGCTCCGTTTATCGCGGTTTCCGCTGGGAGAACGGCACTTTTATGCAATTTAGCACCTTCGGCGGGGCCACCAGCTGGGCATGGGGCGCCAACTATGACGGCTCGGTGATTGTGGGCGCTGCCCAGCTCAGCAACGGCTTCAATCGTGCCTTCCGCTGGACGCAGAGCGATGGGATGGTGAATCTGGGCACACTGCCGGGCGGCATCCGAAGTGTGGCGCGCGCCGTTTCGCACGACGGCAATGTGGTTGTTGGCTGGTCGGGCGACGCGACCGGCATCCACCACGCCTTTCGCTGGACGCCCGCAGGGATGGTGGATATTCATAACCCGGCTTTCGGGCAGAGCGAGGCGCTCGGCGTGTCAGGCGACGGGAATGTGGTGGTCGGCGCGTGGGGCGATCCGAGCTTCACCCCGGCGCGTCCCTTCCGCTGGACCGCATCCACCGGCATGGTGGACCTGGGCACGCTGGGCGGCGAATGGGGCGAAGCCTGGGATGCGAACTATGATGGCACCATCATCGTCGGCTGGTCAGACCGCCTGCCCGGTTCGCAATCCCAATGGGCAGCATTCCGCTGGACCGAGACGGGGATGGAAGACCTGAACGTTACCTACGCCTCCCTGCTCACCGACGGCTCACGGCTGGAGTGGGCGTCCGCCATCTCCTCCGATGGACGCTACATCGTGGGCAATGGCTACCACGCCGCCACTGGCAAAACAGAAGTTTTCCTGCTGGACACGGGACCGCGGTGCTCCGCGCATAACGGCGATGTGGACAACAACAACTGCGTGGACGACGCGGACCTGCTGGCAGTGCTGTTCGCGTTCGGCAACAGCGGCTCCAATCTGGGGCGTGTGGATGTCAACTGCGACGGCACCGTCGACGACGCCGACCTGCTGATTGTGCTGTTTAACTTTGGAAGTGGATGCTAAGCCCTGTGAGATGCCCCTGTTGAGGTCATGAGAGGAGAGTGATGACGATGCGTACAACTAAACTCTGGATTATCGGGCTTATTGCAGCTGGTCTGATGACGAACGGGCTTGCTCAAACGGGCTACTTTGAGAGCGAGCCAAACGACTCGCGCGCGCAGGCGAACGCCTTCACCCTGAGCCCGGGCGACTGGATCCAGGGAGTCAGCATGGGTTCCACTGGTTCTGAACAGGACTACTTCCTGGTGCGCACGGTATCTGCCGCGCCCGCTATCTACCGCTATCGGCTGGTGCTGACCTCCGATATTGTGGGGCACACAGGCGAGATTCGGGGGCAGGGGCAGAACCCGGCGCCGCCCGGTCCATGGAATGGTCAGGTAGGCACAGGCAACGGAGTCGAGGGGTTCGTTCAGCGCTCTTCTTCCTCCACGAACCCGCCGCGCTTCGTTCAGTGGTACGGCTTCGGGCGTGAGGAGCAAATCTACTATCGGGTCACGGGAACCGCCGCCACAACGGAGCCTTACCGAGCCACACTGGAACGGGTAGAGATTACCCCCGTGGACCTCGGCACCTTCCTGCCCGGCACGATTACCATCTCCACCATCGGGGGAACCACCCTGAACACCGACCTGTGGGTCTACGACGCGAACTTCAACGCCATTCCGGGCTATGGCAACGACGACGAAAGCGCTGACGCGCCTGGCGGCACCGGCGCAACCACGCAATCTCTACTGGTGCGGGATTACGCGCCCGGCGTCTATTACCTTGCGTTGACCCGATTCGATCTGGTCAACGAGCAGGGCAGCCCCAGCGACGACGATCGCCGCACAGGGGGCATGCTCTTCCCTGAAAACGCGGGCGCGGTTCTCAGCTCCGCGTCGACCACCACCACCGCCAATTTCGGGTTCACCGTCACCGACAGCGCAGGAACCCACAACTTCTCCTTCACGGGGATGGAATCTTACGAGATTAAGTGGTTCCGCTTTGAGGTGGTGCCTGAGCCGTCGAGCCTGGCGGTGCTGGCGCTGGGGCTGGGAGCCTTGCTCCGCCCGCGCCGTGCCCGTCGATAGAGCCTATCCAGTCCCCTTCCCCTTGCGGGAAGGGGATTTTTTATCATTGCGGTGGGAAAAAGCGCGGGAAAGGCGAATCGACAGAGGGCGATGTCGGCTGTCCCTCTGGTCAAGGCGCGGCTGTTTGGCGAGCTGGAGGTGGAGGTGGCGGGTCAGCGTGTGCTTCGGCTGCGCACGCGCAAAGCGGCATTGCTGCTGGCTTATCTGCTGCGCTATCCCCAGCGCCATCCCCGTGCGCAGCTCCTGCGTCTGTTCTGGCGCGGGCTGCCTCAACCGTCCGCTCGCAACAATCTGCGCGTGACGCTCGCGCTGCTGCGCCGCGTGCTGGAGCCGCCTGGCGTGCCGGCAGGGCTGGTGCTGTGGAGCGGTCGGCAATCGGTTGGGCTGAATCCCGACGCGGTGGAGACCGATGTGGCGCGCTTTGAGGAGGCGCTCCACCGGGTCGCCAGCGGCGTCTCCGCCGAGGAGCAGCGCCGCCTGCTGGAGTATGCCTGCTCGCTCTATCGGGGCGACTTCCTCTGCGATTTTGACGAGCCGTGGGTGGTGGCGGAGCGCGAGCGCCTGCGCCAGCTGTATGAATCGGCGATCCACCAGCTGGGGGCGACCGCGCCGCCTGCTCATGCTCCTGTCGCTGCCCGTCCGCCAGCCTACACCAGCACCACACCCAGTGGGCTGGGGGTTGTGCTGGGACTGGAGAGCGAAACGCTGCTGAAGCATCGGCGCAGCTGGGCATGTCGGGTGATTCGCACTCATCAGGGTTCCATTCTGGGGGTGGCGCCTGCGGGACTTCGCGCCTTCTTCAACTCGCTGGAGGGAGTGCTGAAATCGCTGGCGACGCTGCATCAGGAGCTGAGGGAGTGCCGATTCGCGCTGGATGTGGGCGAACTGCGTTACGGGTTGGGTCAGGCAGGTGGGGTTCCGCTCTCAACGGTGGAGCAGCTGCTGAAGGCTGGTTCCCCTCGTCAGATTCTCTGCACGGAGCGCGCCGCGCTGCTGCTGCCGCAAGGGACGGCTCCCGTGCGGTTCACCCTGCGCCATCTGGGCTGCTATCGGCTCGGCGAGCGCGCCTCCAGCGAGCAAATCTACCAGCTGGAGTTCGCCGGTCGTGAGCAGACCTTCGCGCCCCTGCGTGTGGAATCGCCCCTGCGTCAGTGGCTGATTCAGGTGCCCACCACCTTCGTCGGGCGGGAGACGGAGCGCGCCCACCTGCATGCGTGCCTGCAGAGCGGTGCGGGTTCGCTCATCACGCTCATCGGCGCGCCCGGCGTGGGGAAGAGCCGACTGGCGCTGGAATGCGCCTGGGAAGCGGAGCCGCTGTTTGGCGAGGCGCGCTGGTGGCTTGCCCTGCACAGCGCCCGCGACTCGGTCATGGAGCAACTTGCGCAGCGGCTCAGCTGGGAGTGGCAGGGTCGGGAACCCTTCCTGCGGTCCTTCAGCGCGATGCTGACCGCCCAGCCCGCGCTCCTTGTTGTGGACACAAGCGGCGGACAGCTTTCGCCCGCGCAACGGCAGGAACTGAAGCAGCTTCGGTCCGCCGTGCCAACCCTCTGCTGTCTTGTGACGGTGCAGACGCCTACAGAACTGGAACCGGAGCAGGTGTTCCATCTGGAGCCGTTGCCTGTCCCGCCGGAGGGTGCGAGCGAGGTTGAGGAGCTGCTACGGTATGCCGCCGTGCGCCTCTTTCTGGAGCGCGCCCGCCAAGTCATGCCCGATTTTCGGCTCACAGCGCGGAACGCCGAATCGGTGGGGATGCTGGTCCGGCTGACCGGCGGTCTCCCGCTGGCGATCGAGCTGGTGTCCGCACGCCTGCGGAGCCACTCGCCTGCTGAGCTGGTTCAGCAACTGCGCCACTCATGGGAATGGCTGCGCGGGCGACCCACAGGCACGCTGAGCCATTCGCTTCATACCTCGCTGACTGCCACCTACCAGTTATTGCCGCCTGCCATCCGCGCCTTTTTCGCACGGCTCAGCGTTTTTCATGGCGGGTTCACCCTCTCGGCGGCGCAGGCGGTGGCAGCCCCACCTGACGCCGAGCCGTCTCTTGAAGAGTTAACGCGCCTCTCGCTGGTGCAGCGGGATGGCGAGCGGTATCACCTGCTGGAGCCGGTGCGCCTCTTCGCCGAGATGCATCTGCACGCCAGCGACGAGTGGGAATCGACGCGAGCGGCTCACCTGCGCTACTTTTGTGAGCTGAGTGAGCAGGTCGGCGGTCAGATCACTCTGTGGGAGCAGCAGCTCGAGCCGGAGCGGGCGAACATCGAGGCTGCTCTTGAATGGGGTCTGGCGCATGCGCCTGAGCAGGCGCTCCCTCTCGTGACGGCGCTCGCCTCTTTCTGGGAGCGGCGCGGCTGTGGGGATGCCCTCTATTCGATGGCGTGCCAGCTCCCGCAGCGCCTGACGGATGCCGGGCATCAGCTGCAGGCGGCGCGCGTGGCGCTGAGCCTGGCAATCCGGCGCAGGGATATGACGCAGATCGAGTCGATGCTCCATCGATTCCTGCCTGTCGCTGATGCGCATCCCCACACGCTGTCGGCGGGGCGGTTCTGGGTCGCCGCAGGGTTCCATTACTGGATGCAGGGCGATTGCGAGCGCAGTCTTTGCTCTCTCAGGCGGGCGCTGGCGCTGTTCGATCGCCACCAGAGCCTGCCCGATCAGGCAGAGGCACTGAATCATCTGGGGGTTGCGCTCTGGATTCGGGGCGATCTGGAGGCGGCTAACTGTGCCTTTCAGCAGGCTCTGGAGCAGGCATCGCACTCATCGGCGCCCCTGATCCGCCTGCAGGCGATGAGCAACCTCGCCAATGTGCTGTATCAGCAGGGTCAGCATGAGCAGGCAGAGGCGTTTCTGATGGCAGTGCTTCAGCTGGCGCAGCAACTGAGCGATCGGCGCACGGTTGCCACCGTGCTGACCAACTGGGGCGTCTGGTTGCGCGAGCGCGGTGAATATGCGCGTGCCCGCGAACTCTGCCTGCAGGCGAGCGCCCTCTGGCAGGAGCTGCACGAAGGTATTGGTGAAGCCGCCGCGCTCAACAATCTGGCGGACACCTACCTGCACGAGGGCGATTATGAGACGGCGGCAGCCCTGTTCCAGCGGAGCCTGGAGCGCATCCTGCGCTATCGGCTGCTCTGGTACCTGCCGCAGGCGCTGCAGAATCTGGCAGAGCTGGTACAGCGGCGTGGCGAGTGCGAGCAGGCGTACCAGTGGCAGCTCGCACGCCTTTATGCCTGCCTCGCCTACGAGCAGGATAATCAAATCGCGCCTTCTCTGCAGACGCTGGCTCAGCTCGCCCTGCAGAGCAACGACATCGAGCAGGCTGCCCGCTGGCTGATGCTGATGGAACCGCTCACGGGCGAGCCCTGCCCACCCGACCTGCTACAGGCGGTGGCGGCGCGGCTGTCCGACGCGGTGCTGGAATCACTCCGTCAGGAGGCGTGCCGCACCTGTCGGGAGCATCTTGTGGAGCAGTTGCGTCCGCTGGCGCAGGCGGTGCTGGCGCCGTTCGAGGGGTAGGCTCAGCGTCCCGTGTGCCCGAATCCGCCCTCGCCGCGCTCAGTGGGGGGTAGCTGCTCGGTTTCGTCCCACTCGATTCGGGCGACGGGCGCGACCACCAGCTGGGCGATGCGGTCGCCCCGGCGGATGGTGAACGGCTCGCTGCCCCAGTTGATGAGGATCACGCCAATCTCGCCCCGATAGTCGCTGTCGATGGTGCCGGGACTATTGACCATGCCGATGCCGTGCTGGAGCGCCAGCCCGCTGCGGGGTCGCACCTGCGCCTCGTAGCCCGGCGGGAGCGCGATATGAACCCCTGTGGGGATCAGCCGCCGCTCGCCCGGCATCAGCACCACAGGCTCATCGACAGCGGCATAAAGATCGACCCCTGCCGAGCCGGAGGTGCGATAACCCGGCAGGGGCAGGTCGCGCGCCGCTGGCGAACGCCAGATGGCGACACGAACACGGCTCATTTCTCAACCTGCTCCTTGCCCTCCTTGACAGCAGGCGGGATCTTCGGCAGGCGCACATAGAAGGTGGAGCCGACACCGACCTCGCTCTCCACCCAGATCTGCCCACCATGAATCACCTCCACCAGGTGCTTCACCAGATACAGCCCTAGACCCGTGCCATACTGCTTGCGCGTGTCGCTGGTGTCCACCCGGTGGAACTTTTCGAACACCTTCGTCAGGTGTTCCTTCGGGATACCCATGCCCTGATCGGACACATAGAAGATGATATGGTCGGGGTCTTCCTCCCATGCTTTGACGCGAATCTCACCGCCGTTCGGCGAGTATTTGATGGCGTTGCTGAGCAGGTTGGTGAGAATCTGGTCGAGCTTGTCTTCATCGGCAATAATGCGCGGCAGGTCGGGTGGCACATCATGCACGATTACATGCTTGTTGGTAGCCGCCCGCTGGATGGTGACCACCTTCTGCGACAGTTTGTAGAAGTCGACCTCTTTGTAGACGGGCTTGAGCGATTCGCCCGCCTCGATTCGAGCGATATTCAGCAGGTCGTTGATGAGACGGGTGAGGCGATCGGTCTCCTGATCGATGATGGTGTAGAACTCGCGCCGCTCTTCGGGTGAGAAGGCGTCTTCGGGGTCCATCAGCAGGGTGGAGATGAAGCCCTTGATGGCGGTCAGCGGCGTGCGCAGCTCGTGGGAGACGGTCGCCACAAACGCCGACTTCATCCGCTCCAGATTGCGAATATCGGTGATGTCGTTGAAGATCATCACCGTGCCCATCGGCTTCTGGTCTTCACCGCGCACGATGGCGTTCTGCACCTGATAGATATGCTCCTTGCCATCGAGTTGCACGGTGAGCTCGATCAGTTCGCCCTCCCGCTCCTCTTCAATGGCGGCGCGGATCATGCTGCGGATGGTCTCGTTCGGGATAATCTCCTGATAGGGCTTGCCCAGCACATCAGGTCCCAGCCCGAAGATGAATCGGGCGGCGGCGTTCATCTGGTTGATGCGCCCGTTCTGGTTGACCAGCAACAGCCCTGCGCGCAGGCTCTCGATGGTGTGAACCAGCTCCTCCTTTTCTTCCAGCACCGCCTGATAGAGCCGCATGCCTGCGATGACAGCGGCGGCGTTGCGCGCCATGCGCTCCAGCAGGCGCACATCTTCATCGATGAAGTGTCCACCACGCATCTTGTTAAAGGCGTGCAGCACGCCAATCGTCTGGCGGTCGATGACGCGGTTCTCCTCGTCGCGTTTTTCTAAAATCAGGGGCACACATACGAGGTTGCGGATGTGGAACAGGGCAACATTCTCTTTGAGCGTGCGCGGGTCGCTGATGGCGTCATGCACGATAATCGGCTTGCCTTCTCGGAACACTTCGCCGGAGACGCCTTGCGTGGCGCGCACGCGCAGCAGGCGCAGTTCGTCGTCGCTGATGCCGTAGGCAGGCGGGTAGGCGCGCAGCTCGCCCTCCTCTGGATCGTAGAGCATAAAGACGACCTTCTCGGCTTGCAGGATGGCGCCGATCTGGCGCACCAGTCGGCGCAGCGTCGCCTCGTAGTTGGCGGGGCTGGCGACCTCCGCGGCGACCACATCGGGCGCGGCGCCCCGCCCGCCGTTCCTCAGCTGGCTCTCCAGTTCGCGCAATCGCGCCTGCGCCTGTTCACACTCCGTTTTGAGCTGGTTATATTGCTGCAATAGCTCCCGATAGGCTTGCTCCCAGTTCATCGTTCGCCTCACTGTCGTTGGTCTGGACTGACTCGTTCGGACACGACTCTATTATAGCACACTCAGGCGGGCAATCGAACCCGCTGACGCGTCGATTTAGACGGAGCTGGAGGGCGGCGTGTTCCCCCGCTGATCGGTGAGAAAGAGCGGGCGGATGAGTTCGATGGGGATGGGGAACACGACAGTGGAGTTGCGTTCGCTGGCGATTTCGACGAGTGTCTGCAGGTAGCGCAGCTGGAGCGCGGCGGGCTGCTGGGCGATGCGTTCAGCTGCCTGCACCAGTCGCTCCGCCGCCTGATATTCACCCTCGGCGGCAATCACTTTCGCGCGGCGCTCGCGCTCACTCTCCGCCTGCTTCGCCAGCGCCCGCTTCATCTCCTCCGGCAGAGTCACATCGCGCACCTCCACGCTGGTGACTTTCACCCCGAACGCCTCCGTCTGCTCGTCGATGATGCTCTGCAGCTGCTGATTGATTTTATCGCGCCGTGCCAGCAGGTCATCCAGTTCCGCCTGACCAATCACGCTGCGCAAAGTGGTCTGCGCAATCAGGCTGGAGGTCTGAATATAATCGGTGATCTGCACCACCGCGTCTTTGGGGTTGACCACCTTAAAAAGCACCACCGCATCCACCGTGACCGACACATTATCTTTGGTCACGGCTTCCTGGCGCGGCACATTCATCGTGACGATGCGCGTATCGACGATGCGGGCAACATCGATAATCGGGATGAGAAAGATCAGCCCGGGTCCCTTGACCGCCTGGAAGCGTCCCAGTCGCAGCACCACCGCTCGCTCCCACTCGGGCAGCACGCGCAGCGATGCCCGCAACAGCACAATCACGAAGATGATGATGGCTACAATCACCGTCGCTGTCTGATTCTCCAGCAATCGTTCCATGGGTCCCTCTCCTGTCCCCGTACTAAGGGACGGTAGACAGTATACCCCCTGCAGGAACTCTTTGTGCGAGGGGGTATACTCTATCGGTTTCAACACTCGGAGGAGGTTCTGAGCGATGGCGGAACTGTTGGCAGCGCAGCTGGTGCGCGATATACCGAACTTTCCGGAGCCGGGCATCATCTTCAAAGACATCACGCCCGTGTTGAAGCATCCGCAGGCGTTGCGGGAGGTGATTGAGCTGATGACCGAGCATGCTCGCTCGCTGAAGCCCGATGTGATTGCAGGCATCGAGTCGCGCGGCTTCGTGTTCGGGCTGCCGATCGCGGTCAATCTGGGGCTGGGTTTTGTGCCCGTTCGCAAGCTGGGCAAGCTGCCTGGCGAGAAAATCTCGGAAGAGTACGCCCTCGAATACGGCACCAACACCGTCGAGATTCACACCGACGCGATCGAGCCGGGTCAGCGCGTGGTGGTGGTGGACGACCTGCTGGCGACGGGCGGCACGGCGGCGGCATCGGCGCGGCTCATCGAACGGCTTCAGGGCACCGTCGCGGGCTTCGTGTTCCTGATCGAACTCACCTTTCTTGGCGGGCGCAAGAACCTACGCGGCTACGATGTGCGCACGCTGATCCAGTATTGAGCCATGACCATTCGGGAGCGTCTGGAGCAACTGGAGCGTGAGCTGCTCGCGCCGTACGCTGCCAAAAGCGCCGAATCGCGCGGGCGACCTATCCCGGAGCCGCCCGACCCCGTGCGCACCGCCTTCCAGCGCGACCGCGACCGCATCATCCACTGCAAAGCCTTCCGACGCCTCAAGCACAAAACGCAGGTGTTTTTGGACCCTGAAGAGGACCACTACCGCACACGCCTGACCCACACGCTGGAGGTGGCGCAAATCGCCCGCACCATCAGCCGCGCCCTGCGCCTGAACGAAGACCTCACCGAAGCCATCGCGCTGGCGCACGACCTGGGACACCCGCCCTTCGGGCATACGGGCGAGGAAGCGCTCGACGAAATCGTGCGCCGCTACCTGCCTGATCGCCGATTCCGCCACTACGAACAGAGTCTGCGCGTGGTCGATGTGCTGGAAAAAGAAGGGCAGGGGCTAAACCTCACCCACGAGGTGCGCGAGGGCATCGTGGGACACTCCAAAGGGCGGGCGGATCTGAGCCACGCCGAAAGCGAGAAGACCACCACCCTCGAAGCGACCGTCGTGCGCATCGCCGACCGAATCGCCTACCTCAATCACGATCTGGACGACGGCATGCGAGCCGGACTGCTCACACCCGACGACCTGCCGCGCGACTTAATCGACTTTCTGGGTCAAACGCACAGCCAGCGCATCGCCCGCATGGTGATGGATGTGGTCGAACAGAGCGACGGCAAGCCCATCGTTCAGCTTAGCCCCGCCATGCTGGAGGCGATGAACCGCATGAAGGAGTTCATGTTTGAGAACCTCTATCACCATCCGCGCGTGACGGCTGAGCGGGAGAAGATGCGCACCATGATCCAGCAACTATTCACCTACTATCTGGAGCATCCCGACGCTTTGCCCGACAACTTCCGCCCTGCCGAGCCGACGCTCGAAGCGCAGGTGCAGGCGGTGTGCGACTACATCGCCGGCATGACCGACCGCTACGCCATCCAGCGCTACATCCAGCTCTTCCTGCCCCGCAACTGGGGTGGATAGGGGGTAACCTTCACAATGAGAGGCTCCAGCAACCCTCAAAAGTGGGCAGAGCTTATTGAGGCAATTATGCGGGCGAACAAGGGCGTCGCTTCGCTGGAGCAACTTTATCAACAGGCTCCGCGCCATCGCCATTCGCTGCCCGCGGGCGACTGGCAAAAGACGCTGCGGGGCGTGCTGTATCGCGAGGTGCGGCGCGGGCGGTTCGTGAAGGTCGGTCTGGGTGTCTACGCGCTGCCCGACCACGCCATCGATGACAGCACCGCCTATGCCCATGCGCTCAAAGGCAAAAGCGTCGATGCCTATCTGAACCAGATTGAGGATATCCACAGCGCGATGGAGGGCATGCTCATCGAAATCGGCAACTATCTGGAGTATCAGACCTACACGAGCGACCGCAATTGCTCTTTTGATGGCAAACGGTTGGGCGATCTGTGCCATCTCCAGGGGGTTCCGCCGTTCACCTATCCAGAACTGCAGCAAAAGGCGGCACGCTGCGATGTCATCTGGTTCGGTCGCGGGCAGAGACCCTTTCCCAAGTTCATTTATGAGGTGGAAGCCACCACCAGCTTCGTCAACTCGATGCATAAGATGTATCAGCTGAGGGACATCGACACGCGCTTTGTGCTGGTTGCACCGGAAAGAAGGCGTGCCCAGTTTGAGCAGCGCCTGCAGGATGAGCCTTTTGCCGAGGTGCGCCATCGATATGCCTTTCGCTCCTTTGAGCAGGTAGCGCGATTCTACTTTAACTGCGTGGAGCATTATGAGCTGCGCTGGCGCTTCCTGACCGAGTAGCGGCGCTCTGGCAATCTGGGCTTGATGCCGATAATCGTTGCAAGAAGCGGTGAAACCTTCGGCTGCTCGAAGAGGTACTCTTTAATGGGGGCGTTAATATGCAAGAGCGCACACAGGGCTTCTGGCTGTCGACCGACTCGTGGGATTTGCACCGTCGCGCCGAGAAGGATCGGCTGCGCCATAACGAGAAGGTCAAAGAGGTCATCCGTGAGAATCTGGGCGAGATCATCGCCCAGCAGGACATCATCACGGCGGAAGACGGCAAGATTATCAAAATCCCGATTCGGGGGCTGGAGCTGCCCCACATTCGGTTCGACCCGCACGGCAAGAAGGGCGTCGGGCAGGGTCAGGGCGGCAGCCAGCCCGGCGATGTGATCGGGCGGTCGGGTCAGCACGGTCAGGGCGCAGGCAAGCAGGCAGGCACGGAACCGGGCGTCGACTTCTACGAAGCCGAGTTCACCATCGAAGAGCTGGTGCAGCTGGTGTTCGAAGACCTGCACTTGCCCAACCTGCGCGAGAAGGGCACCAAAGATATTCTGGCGGATCAGGTGCGGTTCGATACCATCGCGCGGCGCGGTTCCGCTGCCAATCTCGACCGCAAGCGCACGCTGATTGAAGCCTGGAAACGCAACGCGCGCGAAGGGCGCCCCGGCTGGGAGATCCGTGAGGAAGATAAACGCTTCAAAAGCTGGGAGATTGTGCCCGAAAAGCAGCGCAACGCGGTAGTGATCGCCATGCGCGATGTGTCGGGCAGTATGGGCGAGTTCGAAGCCTACATCGCCCGCAGCTTCTACTACTGGATGGTACGCTTCCTGCGTACCAAGTACACCGCCACTGAGATTGTGTTCATCACCTGCCACACGGAGGCAAAAGAGGTGGACGAACACGCCTTCTTCGCGGCGGGCGATTCGGGCGGCACGCGCCTCTCCGCCGCCTACAAACTCGCGCTCGACATCATCGAAAAGCGCTACAACCCGCGCGAGTGGAACATCTACCCCTTCATGTTCTCTGATGGCTACAACTGGGGCGACCACGAGGTGGTGGAGTATATGCGCCGCCTGGTGGAGTACTCGAATCTTGTCGGCTACGGCGAAATTGCCAACGACCTGTGGGGTCAGTCGGGTGGGCTGGCGCCGCTGGGACAGTCGCTCAGCGAGGCGTTCGGCGACGACCCGCGCGTGGTCATCGTCAAAATCACTTCCAAAGAGGATGTGTGGCCTGCGCTCAAGCGCTTCTTCAGCAAGCACCCGGAGGTGGAAGCGCTGCAGTAGGTGCAGGCAACGGCGTTCACCTCTTGACAAAAGGGTATCGACAGTGGGGTATACTATTAGCGTCGCGCGCCCGTAGCTCAGAGGATAGAGCGCAAGGTTGCGGACCTTGAGGGCGGGGGTTCGAGTCCCTCCGGGCGCGCCAGCCGTGCGCCCTCGTAGCTCAGTGGATAGAGCGCCTCCGTCCTAAGGAGGGCGTCGGGGGTTCGAATCCCTCCGAGGGCGCCAGAACCCTACCTCACAGGGAGAGGTGCCGGAGCGGTTGAACGGGCCCGACTCGAAATCGGGAATCCTCCCACAAGGGGGATCGTGGGTTCGAATCCCACCCTCTCCGCCATCAAACAGGCTCCTGAACTGCAAATATTTGAGCGGGCGTCAACGCCAGATTGGAGAATATACGCGAGGGGATTGCCTCATCCCCTTTGACAGGCTTCTGCCAGTCCCAGCCCTGTTCACCCCGAAGCAGAACCATTACCTGCGGTGGATTCAGCATCACCAGCACTGCCAGCGTCAGGTATCTTTTAGAGAGCCGAGCGATGCAGTGGACTGATACACATTGCCATCTCAATCACGAGCAGCTGTTTTCGGAGTGGGAGGCGGCTCTTTTTCGTGCGCAGCAGTCGGGCGTGGCGCGACTGATCGTGATTGGTTATGACCTGCCCAGCAGTGAGCGCGCTGTGCAGCTTGCCGAACAGTCGCCCGCGCTGTGGGCAGCGGTCGGCATCCATCCGCACGACGCGCCTGCCTGCACGCCCGACGCCCTCGAGCGGTTGCGCGCGCTGAGTCAGCATCCGCGCGTGGTCGCAATCGGGGAAATCGGGCTCGATTTTTACCGTGATTGGTCGCCCCGCGCGGCACAATACGAGGCGTTCCACGCGCAACTGACGCTGGCGCAGGAGCGCGGGCTGCCCGTGATCATTCACTGTCGTGAGGCGTATGACCCGCTGCTTCAGGTGTTGTCGGAATATTCGCCGGTGCGCGGCGTGTTGCACTGCTTTTCGGGCACGGAGGCTCATGCCGAACGCGCGCTGACGATGGGCTACTATCTGGGCATTGGCGGCGTGATTACCTTCAAAAACGCCGAGCCGCTGCGAGCGATTGTGCGCCAGATGCCGCGCGACCGCCTGCTGTTAGAAACCGACGCGCCCTACCTGGCGCCCCATCCCTATCGGGGCAGGCGCAACGAACCCGCCTACCTGCCCCTGATTGCCCACCATGTCGCAGAACTCTGGAGCATGCCGCTGGACGAGCTATCAGCGCAGACCGAGGCGAATGTGGACGCCTTTCTCTCAAAAACCCCCTAAAAATTTCGGGGCAACCTGCCGATAATCGAGAGTGGCGACAGGGTACAGGTTGACCAGAGAACCTCCTGCTAAACTTGGTCGCACCTCCCCTACCCCGAAGAGAGGCGGGCTCCTCCCCACCCGCCTCTCACTTTTTATAAAAAGCCCCCTGCGGAAAAGCGTCCCGCAGGGGGTGTGTGGCGGTGGCGCTGGACGGTGCTGATGAGAGCCGTTTCAACTACTCCGCCACCGCGGTTGCCACTCGCCATCTCGGGGCTTGACCCCGCTGCTGATGGTATCGTGCCACTTTCGCCCGCCCGGCACTTCTATACTCTTACGGGGATTGGCAAAAAACCGTATTCTTTGCGGGGCAGGCACTGAGCAGGTATAATCGGAACCGATGCCGGGTCGTCTAAGGGCAGGACGCGGGACTTTGGATCCCGTAGTGGTGGTTCGAATCCACCCCCGGCAGCCAGTGTGCGAGGTGTCAGCATGAAGCTGTTCGTGGACACAGGGCAGATCGAAGAGGTTCAGCAAGCCGCCGAGTGGGGCATCATCGATGGCGTGACCACCAATCCCTCGCTGATTGCTAAAGCGGGGCGCGGGTTCAAAGAGACGGTGGTAGAGATGTGTCGGCTTGTGCCCGAGGGCGCCATCAGCGCGGAGGTGGTCGGCACCACGGTGGATCAGATGCTGCGCGAGGCGCGTGAGATTGCCTCCTGGGCGCCCAACATCGTGGTCAAAATTCCGATGACGCCCGCCGGCGTTCAAGCAACCCGCATCCTCTCCCGCGAAGGCATCCGCATCAACATGACGCTTGTTTTTTCGCCCGCGCAGGCACTGCTGGCGGCGAAGGCGGGCGCCACTTTCATCAGCGTGTTCGTCGGGCGCGTGGACGATGTTGCCAGCGAGGGCATGCGCACAATCGAAGATGTGGTGCAGATGGTCGAAAACTATGGCTTCCCCAGTGAGGTGCTGGTCGCCAGCATCCGCCATCCGATGCATGTGGTGGAGGCGATGCGGCTGGGCGCACACATCGCCACGATGCCTTTCAAGGTGTTGGAACAGCTGTTCCACCATCCGCTGACCGATATCGGGCTCCAGCGGTTTCTGGACGACTGGAACCGCGCGGGTTTGCAGATATTTGAGCCGGTGCGCGCCTGACGCGCTGGGGTACAATCCCGCGCGTGCGAGCGATTATCGGGCTGGGCAATCCGGGCGAGCAATACGCGGGCACACGCCACAATGTGGGCTTCTGGGTCGTCAGCCTGCTGGCTCGCCGACACAATATCCCGCTTAATCGCCACCGCTATCATGCCCGCTACGGTCAGGGCGAGATCGGCGGCGTGCCTGTGTTGCTGGTGCAGCCGATGACCTTTATGAACCGCAGTGGCGAGGCGGTTCGCCCCCTGCTGAAAGCCTATCAGCTGACCCCCCAGCAGATGCTGGTGGTGTACGACGATATCGCGCTGCCAATAGGCACTCTGCGCCTGCGTCCGCGCGGCTCATCGGGCGGGCACAACGGGATGCGCTCCATTATTGAGGCGATTGGCACGGAGGAGTTCCCGCGCCTGCGCGTGGGAATCGGCGCACCGCCTGAAGGCGTCGATCCCGCCGACTATGTGCTGTCGCCCTTTGACGAGTCGGAGAAACCCCTTATGCGCCAGATGCTGGAGATCGCAGCGAATGCCTGCGAGTGCTGGCTCACCGACCCCATCGAGCGCGTGATGAGCCGTTTTAATCGGCAACACCTTTCGGAATAGCTCTCCAGCTTACAGCGGCTCCGTGCCTTCGCTGAGAATGTTCAGATAATGGTCATAGACGAAGATTCGGTTGCGTCTGCACGCTATGTTCCCGCGCTTCATCGCCGCCACCGAATGTAACGAATGTTAAATAATGTTAAATAAGGGGTCAGGTTATTAAACGATACCGCCAGATCGTTTAATAACCACCGACGCTCTGTAGTATACTCGACGATGCACCGGTTGGGTACAATAACCCATCGGTTCAACAGGAGGAGACATCGATGGCACGAGTGTGTGAGATTTGTGGCAAGGGACCGCAGTTTGGGCAGAACATTCGACATCGCCATTCGGGGCTGTGGCGGTATCGCGCACCGCGCACGAAGCGCCAGTGGTCGCCGAATCTGCAGACGGTGCGGGCGTATGTGAACGGCGGTAAGACCGTGCGGCGCATTCGCGTCTGCACGCGCTGTCTGAAGGCGGGCAAGGTGGTGCGTGCCGTTTGATCGACTGGGACGCGCTGGCACGCCAGCTGACGCCGCTCTGCTCCCGTCCGCTCCAGCGCAACGAGCCGATGCGACGGCACACCACCCTGCGCGTGGGCGGACCCGCCGCGCTCTTTTACAGGGTGAGCGATCTGGAAGAGTTCGCGCGAATCAGCGAGTGGGCACAAACCCATCATGTGCCCACTTTTATTATGGGGCACGGCAGTAATATCCTGGTCAGCGATGCGGGCATCCCCGCGCTGGTCATCTATAACGCTTGTGAGCGGGCAATTATCGGCGAAGAGACCTACGCCGAGACGGGCATTCCCATTCGCGAGCTGTTTTTGAAGGCGGCACAGCAGGGCTTAAGCGGGCTGGAGTTCGCCGTCGGCATCCCGGGCACGCTGGGCGGCGCGCTGGTATCCAACGCGGGCGCCTACCGCCAGAATATCGCTGACCTGCTGATCGACATCGATCTGGTGGTGGAAGGTCGGCGACAGCGCGTCTCGCCCGACTGGATGCAGTTCTCCTATCGGGACAGTCGCCTGCGCCGACCGAACGCGCCGCCGACCGCCTTATTAGCGGTGCGGATGCGCCTGACGCCCGACTCGAAACGCGCCATTTTTGACCGCGCCCGCCACCTGCAACGCCAGCGCATCGAAAAGCAGCCCCCTGAATCGTCCGCTGGCAGCTTCTTCAAGAATGTGTATCATCGCGAGCTGGCGGAGCGGTTGCCGAACCTGCCTGCACCGCTCAAAGAGGCGGGCGTCGTGCCTGCCGGGTTTCTCATCGAGGCGTGCGGGCTGAAAGGCTATCAGATTGGCGGCGCATGCGTCTCCCGCAAACACGCGAACTTCCTCATTAACCGCGGTGATGCCACCGCCAGCGACTTCTACCAGCTGGCGCACAAAGTGAAGCAGGCGGTCCATGAGCGGTTTGGCGTCTGGCTGGAAGAGGAGGTTCTCTATGTGGGATGGGACGCGAATGTGCCACAATATTAGCAGAGGTCAAACGATGCAAGCCATTCGATGGGGTTTGATGGGGCTGGCGATGGTGCTGATACTCGGCGGGTGCCGCCGTCAGCCGCTGAACGAGACCGCCGTGCATGAGGCGCTGGGCGAGAAGCGCGAGCAGTATAGAACCGAGATTGAGCGTGGGGTTCAAACCGCGCCGCCCCCGATTGAGGTGCCCAACGCCGAGCAGCCCGCAACGCCGAATCAGAACCCGTCGCAGCCGGGCGTGCCGCCCTATCAGGCGCCGCCACCGACAGTGAGCAACGAACCGCACCCGCAACAGAATCCCTCACCACCGCCCGACACGCGCGTGGGCGATGTGCAGTTCGACCCGCGCACAGGGCAGTACGGAATCGCCCCACCCGGCGCACCTGAAGGCTACACCATCCCGCTCAACAACCCGCCCGCCAACCAATCCGCTGGCGAGTCGAAGTAGGTTCTAAAAATATCGCCCCCTTATCTTCCTTTTTCTGCTCCATAGGTGGAGAGGGGGCTTAGATACCCCCTATTTTCGGCACATCTGCAATCAATCCACCTCCCAACGGCTGCTTAGAGATGGTAAATCTTTACAGAAGAACTCCGTGAAGCCACGCACATTTGCACTTTTAGAAAATCTCTCGGCTTTAATTTCATCTCTGACAACTAAATATATATTTTGTGAATTAAGAGTTCCAACTTTCTTGTCTGTAATGTCTTTTTCTGCTTCCTTTTCGGTCTCCGTAACCATCAAGTATACAGTTAACCCCCGTGTGATGGCAAGCTCCTCGAATACTTGCTTATACCGCTCTCGCAAAGAGCGTTTAACGGATAGGATAGTGCAACGGCGCCTGTCCTGCTCCCAAGTTTTAAGGTTAGGAAACAAAAAATCAACAGTGCCGTTCAGCTTGCGAGCCTTTTCGTACTTGCCAGCATAT
Source organism: Armatimonadota bacterium (assembly GCA_037444405.1). Classification (GTDB taxonomy): domain Bacteria; phylum Armatimonadota; class Fimbriimonadia; order Fimbriimonadales; family GBS-DC; genus HRBIN15. Next base: position 36,115 of record JBBIML010000014.1, on the reverse strand, counting down.
CCGAGTTGGTTAAGAACGAACTCAACATGGTACTGGGCACTGCCTCCCGCTCGGTTTTTACGACTTTGAGCAAACGATTCTGCTACAGCTTTATGGATTGGAAGCAGATTTTTTGAGATTTGTTTAAGTACCTCATTAGGTGACAGAGAGCCGCCTTGGACAATCTGTAGACTTTCCTCCACAGTCTGCCTTATGTGAGAGCCGTTATCCAGCCCGAGTGCAATATCAACTATATCATCAAAAGCTTTACGCTCAAACTCTAAATAAATTTGGTATTCAATATCAAAAAGATTGCATAAAATTTTGTTCAGATTTCCATCACAGATAACTTTCTGTGGAGGGTCTCCAAGGATTCTTTTCTGCGCCTCGGCTGCTAATTTTGCGGGATTAGGTATTCGCTTCCGCAGTCTTGCCGCTAATCCCTTTGTGCCACGCACTTCCTTCGCAATCTCCTCCCAGCTACTCATTGCAGCCACCTTTGCGTAGCACTACGATATGCTCTTCGGTCATCGTATCGCACAACTCACCTGGTTTGTTCGATGGGCTGTTGCGTAGAGGCATTCGCTTGTTAGGAATACGACGATGATAGGTGGTACAGTAACTCCAGCCAAAGCATTCGGCGATTTCGACCAGAATCTTGTTTGTGGGAATACGCACGCCTTTAACCGTACGATTTCCGACAACGAAGCAAGCATGTGCCCCTTTGCGTGCAGTGCGCGTTATCTCTGGAAAACACTCTGCAAAATCGTCATAAAACTGTTTTACCTGTTTGGCTCGTTTTGAGTCTTTTTGACGAATCTGCTCAAGGATTTGCGCTAATGTCGCTGATTCGTAGCCTACTTTGGCTGCTCGCTCCGCTCCCCCCAAGCTCTTGCGATCAATGCTCTTGACTTGATCGTCCTCTAAACCTAACCACTGAAGTGCTAAGCGAGAAAATTGACCATATGCCACCGTTGTTTGTGAATCTCCGTATGGCGGTGAGGTAACTATCAAGTCTACTGACTCAGACTCGATGGGTTGTGGGCAGCGCACATCACTCTGAAGGACGATCGCTCGGGTTGCCGGATCAGCTTCATCAACAAATTCCATCAAACCCCGCAGATTCTGAGCGAGCTTCTCCCAAAAGGTCGAAAATACCTGTGGGTGATATGAGCTTAGCTCCTGTTCGGCAATGCGGTAGAGCTTATATTCGCCCTTGCGCGTGTTTGAACATTCCCGTACCGTATGCGCGAATGCTACCAGAAAGAAGTCGCGTACCGAAGAATCGATTTCATCAAAAATTAGTTCCTTAATAATTGATAAATCAATTTGAACTTCTTTCTTAAACCAATAGTCTATATTGAAGAATCGAGGTGGTTCTACTTTCTCTCGATGTTTCAGTTTATGATCGATAAGGGAGCGTAGCCGCCTTGCTTGATTCAGCACTTGATCAACATCAAATATCTGCGTCTTGGCTCTTGTCAAAAACACGGCAAACGGATTGATGTCGATGCCAACCCCATGCATACCAGCCAACCGTGCCTCGACCAACGAGGTTCCAGAACCACAAAAAGGATCAAGGAGTGTTCCACGAGAGCAACCATATAAGCGAATCAACCTTCGCGCCACTTGTGGAATCATCATCGCAGGGTAGACATGGTAACAGTGCGTGTGGGTTTTCGTGTCGGCGTCAGCATAGTCCCAGCTCTCCCCCTCGTATAAGTAATGATCATCTCGCAGGAGAGCAATCTGCTCACGGACCCTGTCCGTACAAGCATAGGACGATTGGCTCGACTTTTCCATGTCGCTCGCGATGAATTATACCCTCCTTATCGGGTGTGGTTATCGGCATTCATTTCTTCATACTCGGCGCGGCGCACGGCGAGGTAGAGGTTGATCCCCCGATTGGCGACCATGCCGCCCACGATTGCCATCAGCACCAGCAGCAGGATGCCGCGCAGGGCTGCCCAGATGCCCGTCGCTATCGCGTTCAGGTTCGGATTGCTGCCGCCTGCGCTTGGGAACAGTCGCTGGGGCGGCGTCTGGAACATGCGATAGGCGAGCCAGAAGGCGATCAGCATCAACACGATGCCCGTCAAAAACACGGTGATGGACAGCAGTCGCCCCAGCCAGTCGCGAGCGGGTTTCATGGCGAGAGTTGCATCAGCGCCTCGCGCGCGATCTTGCGCAGGGTGGGATCGTCGCTGTGCTGCGCTCCTTCAAAGAGGGGGCGAGCCGCTTGCGAGCGTCGCTCCTTGAGCGCGATTAGCGCGAATCGGCGCGTTTCGGGCTGTTGCGCCGCGCGGAGCAGCGCAGGTTCGGCTTCTGGAATCTGGCTCAGCGCCAGCGCGGCGAAGTAAGCTTGCTGGGTGTCCTGCGGGGCACGCAGGGTGTTCAACAGGGCAGGAATAGCCGACTGACCGATTCGGGTCAAACTGCGCACGGCGCTGAGCGCGACGCCGCCATCGTCCGCGCCGAGCGCCTCGATCAGCACCGGCACGGCTTCGGGCAAGCCGTTCTCGCCCAGCGCGTCGGCGGCAGCGCGTTGAACCCGCGCGTCGTCATCATGCAACGCCCGACGCAACAGCTCCACCGCGCGTCGGTCGCGAATACCGCTCAACGCCGCCACCGCTCGCAGGCGCACACCGACTTGATCATCGGCGAGCGCGCTGGCAAGGGCGTCCAGCGCCTTCACGCCCGCCTGCTGCAGTCCCTGTGCGGCGGCGTCCGCCACCTCCAGATCGGGGTCGCCCAGCGCCTGAACCAGCGCACGAATGGCGCCTGGCGTGGCGATTCGCCCCAGCCCCAGCGCGACCTGCGCCCGCGCATCGGGGTCCTCCGCAGGCGAGTGCAACGCCTCCACCAGTATCGACTCCGTGCGGGCGTCCGCGATACTGCCCAGCGCCACCAGCACGATTCGTCGCTTTTCAGGCGGCAGATTCAGGTAGGGCAGCAGCGCATCAGTCGCCTGCCGATCACCGATGCGTCCCAGCGTGTTTATCGCGTCCAGTTTCAATTCCTCGTCGGTCGCACGGTTCAGAATCGCGAGCAAGCCGGGCACGCTCGCGCTGCCGAACTGCACCAGCACCTCGGCGGCTGCCTGACGCGCATCTTTGTTCTCGAACGCCTTGAGCGCGACGGGCAGACAGCGCGTGCCCAGCTGAACCATCACCTTCACCGTGCCGTTTTTGACATTCGCGTCGGAGTTCTTCAGCCCCTCGGCAAGCGCGTCGAGATTATCGCCTCCGATTTTGAGCAGAGCCTGCAGGAAGCGGTCGCGCACGCGCGGCTCCGGGTCGCGCAGCATCGCCAGCGCAACCTTCACACCCACCGGGTTGTTCATGCGCTCGACGCCGATTGCCACGCGCAGGCGTCGGGGTGGACGCCGCGACTGAATAAGGTCAAAAAAGTCCTCCCGCTCCGATAGCAGCGTGAGCGCGCGCGTCTGACGCTCGATGTCGCGCCCCGTCGCCTCCTCAATCAGCCGATTGGTGACGATGTTGTTCCAGATCGCGCTGCCAATAACGAACGCGACTACTGCCCCGAACAGCACTCGCGCAATCCACTGGCTCATTGTGAGAAGGGATTCGACGGCGCCTGCGCCTGACCTGCTGGATTAGCAGGGGTCAGTGGTACAGCGGGGTTCCACCAGACGCGAGTCGACTGAAAGAGGGTTTCGATCTGGGCGTCGGTGAGCGTGCGCACATCGGGCGGCAACATCGCGCGGCTGATCTCGGCAGAGAAGAGCGCGGTGTCGGAGCCAGCGGTGCCCGGCACCAGCACGATGAAGGTGGCGTTCTGCAGGCTGGGCGCCTGCGCGAAGGTGGCGGCAGCGACCAGCAACGCCTGTTGCATCACGCGCGCCCGCGTGAGCGCACCTGCCTGAATGCGCGTGCGCACCGTCCAGCGGTTCAAAAGCGGATCAAAGAAGCAGGCGACCGCCTGACCGCCCAGCTGCTGGCTGATCGCCCGTGAGAGCTGCTCCTCCGTTTCGCCCATGCCGCAGAAGGGCAGGGGCGCACTGGACGGCTCATGGCTGCCCTGGGTGTCGGATGGCTCGGCTGGCGGTGGCGGGATGCTCGGCAAGCGGCTGGTTGCGTCAGGAGCCGTGCGCGGCGGCTGGATGCCGCCCGAACTGGCAGCGGAAGCCCTTGACGGCTCAAGGCTGGCGGAGGACATCCGCTGCCCCGCCACAAACGCCGCCGCAACCAGAATCAATATGAGCAGACCGAACAGCGCGTAGACCCACACGCGCAGCGTGGACGGGCGCACTGGCTCCGCGTTCGCCGGCATCGCTGGGGACGGCATCACTGGCTGTGCCTGCTGCGCCGCCTGCAACGCACGCAGATTCTCCAGCTTCGCCCGATAGACCGCGCTGGTGGGCGCCAGATCGACCAGCAGTTCGTACCACTGGATGGCGTCGGCGAGCTTGCCCTGATCGGCGTAGATATCGCCCAGCAGGGCGTGCGCCGTCTCGTTGCTGGGGTAGCGGCGCAGAATGCCCAGACAGACCTCGACCGCTGCCTCGTACTCGCCCTTCATGCGCAGCAGGTTCGCCCGCGCGATTTCGGGGTATACCTCCCGATCGGAGCCTTCGGCATACAGCGGGTCGGTTGTGTCCTCCCGCAACCGCGCCCCGCACTCCATGCAGAACGCGCTCGTATCGGGTATCTCCGCAAAGCACTTTGGACAGACCATCGCTTTAATTATGGCTGTTCGATGGGGACGGCTGGTTTCACCGTTCCACAGTTAGCACCTGAATCATGTTGGTATTGCCGGGCACATTCACGGGCACGCCGGCGGTCAGCACCACGCGGTCGCCGCCCCGCACCAGGCGCGTCTGGCGGGCGGCAATCAGCGCCTGCACGGTCATCTCGTCCGTGCTGGAGACCTGCGGGATTCGCAGCGGCGCGACGCCCCACAGCAGGGCGAGCCGCCGCCACACCCGCTCGCTGGGCGTGAGTGCAAGGATGGGCTGTTCGGGACGGAAGTGGGACACCCAGCGCGGTGTGCCGCCCGATGTGGTGGGGGTCAGAATCGCCTTCGCGCCGACCATCCGCGCCACCAGACAGGCTGCACGCGCAACGGCTTCGGTGGTGATGTGTGGATGGGACGGCTCCGGGTCGGGCACAGGTTGCATTGCTCCGCGATTCGCATCCTGCCGAAACAGCTCGCGCTCGGCATGCTCGGCGATTCGTGCCATCCAGCGCACCGCCTGCACAGGGAACGCGCCAATCGCCGTCTCGCCCGATAGCATCAGCGCGTCAGTGCCGTCCAGCACCGCGTTCGCCACATCCGTGACCTCCGCGCGGGTGGGGCGAGCCTCGTGAATCATGCTCTCCAGCATCTGCGTGGCGGTGATGACGGGCTTGGCGTGCGCATTGCAGAGCCGAATGATGTGCTTCTGCAGGGCAGGCACCTCCGCCAGATCGACCTGCAAGCCGAGGTCACCCCGCGCCACCATGATGCCGTCGGCAACCTCGATAATCGCCTCCAGATCGTCCAGCGCCGCCCGCTGCTCAATCTTGGCAATCACGGGTGTGTCGGCGCTATGTTCCCTGATAAGCGCCTGCAGGTTCAGCACATCGGAGGCGCTGCGCACGAATGAGAGCGCGATCCAGTCGACGCCGAGTTCCAGCCCCTTGAGGAGGTCGTCGCGGTCTTTGGGCGTAAGCGAGGGCAGCGGTATCACGCGGTTGGGCAGGGTGACGCCGCGCTGCGAGCGCAGCTCGCCTCCTTCCAGCACCACCGCCTCCAGCTCGCCCTCGCGCACCTGCACGATTCGCAGCTCGATACTGCCATCGTCGATCAGCAGGCGGTCGTTGGGCTGCGCCGCGCGAAAGAGTTCAGGCACGGGCAGGGGAATGGTGAGGTTTGCCCCCTCACCCGTACCCTCTCCCCCGCTGGGGGAGAGGGATTTACCAGAGTCTGCCCCCTCACCCCCAGCCCCTCTCCCACGCTGTGGAAGAGGGGAGCCTGCCGATGGATTAACAAAGCGCACGGTCTGACCCTGCTGAAGGGGGACAGGTTCGGGCAGGGCGCCGATGCGCACCTTCGGTCCCGCCAGATCGAGCAGGATGGCGATGGGAATGCCGTAGCGCGACTCGGCTTCACGCAGCCAGCCAATCCACTGGCGACGGGTGTCCCAGTCGCCGTGCGCCGTGTTGATTCGGGCGACGCTTACACCTGCCTCTATCAACTCGCACAGGGTCTCGAAGCTGTCTATTGCTGGACCCAGCGTGGCAACAATCTTGGTGCGTCTCATAGCCCAAATGCGGAGCCACCCGCGTAGACTCCCATCGAACCCAGCTCTTCCTCGATGCGCAGGAGCTGATTGTATTTGGCGGTGCGCTCACTGCGGCAGGGTGCGCCCGTCTTGATCTGACCAGCGTTCACCGCCACCGCCAGATCGGCGATGGTGGTGTCCTCGGTCTCGCCCGAACGGTGTGAGAGGATGGTGGAGTAGCCGTTGCGGTGGGCGTAGCGGATGGCGTCCAGCGTTTCGGTCAGCGTGCCAATCTGGTTCGGCTTGATAAGGATGCTGTTGGCGCAGCCCTGCTGGATGCCCCGCTCCAGTCGGTTGATGTTGGTCACAAACAGATCATCGCCCACCAGCTGGATTTTGCCGCCCAGCGTCTGCGTCAGCGCGACCCAGCCCTCCCAGTCGTCTTCCGCCAGCCCGTCCTCGATGGAAAGGATGGGGAACCGTTCAACCAGTTGCTCATAGAGCCTGATCATGCCGTCGGTGTCCAGCACGCGGTCTTCCGCACGCAACACATAGGAGCCGTCGCGATAGAGTTCGGATGCCGCGACATCGAGCGCGAAGTAGACCTGCTCGCCGAGTCGGTAGGGGGTGCGTTCAACGGCTTCGCTGAGCAGCTCCAGCACGCGCTCGACAGTTGGAACAGCGGGCGCGAAGCCGCCCTCGTCGCCGACCGCTGTGCCCAGCCCGCGCTCGCTCAACACCCGCCTGAGCGACTGGTAGATTTCGGCGCCCATGCGCAGCGCCTCGGCGAAGGTAGGCGCACCCACCGGCACAATCATGAACTCCTGAAAGTCGGCGCCACCTTCAGCATGCTTGCCGCCGTTCAAGATGTTCATCAGGGGCACGGGCAGCACATGGGCGTCCAGACCGCCGATGTAGCGATAGAGGGGTAGCCCGAAATGGTCGGCGGCTGCGTGCGCCACCGCCAGCGAGACGCCCAGAATCGCGTTCGCGCCCAGCCGCGATTTGTTCTCCGTGCCGTCCAGCGCGATCAGAATCTCGTCGATCTCGCGCTGGCGGGTAGCGTCCATGCCTTCGATGGCGGGCGCAATCTGCTCGCGGATGTTGTCAATCGCCTGGCGCACGCCCCTGCCAGCATAGCGTTCATCATTATCGCGTAGTTCCAGCGCTTCGTATGTCCCGGTGGACGCGCCGGAGGGCACTGCCGCCCGCCCAAACGCGCCATCGTCCAGAATGACCTCCACCTCCACAGTGGGATTGCCGCGCGAATCGAGAATCTCGCGCGCCCGAACCGTCTCAATCGCAGCCATTTTGCCTCTCCTGAATACTCGGATTATACCTGCTCTGCGCTCCTCGCTCTGGCGAGCGAGCATATCTCCCGCTGGTGAGCAGAGATGAGGGGCTTTACAGGCTGGTAGCATCGGCGACCGTAGCAGGCGCGTCTCGCGCCTAAACCCTGTGCAACTCAAGCCGACCTGCCTCCGCTGCTTCAGCCGTGAAAAAAAGAATGTGCCCTTACCAGCCCGCCTTCGGGGGAACCTGCAGGAGGGGGTGCGGCGGCTTCCTCAATCTGTCAGCCCCAATCGCTGAGGTATACTCTCGCTAACGATGAACGGCGAGCTGGTGTGGAAGGGCAATATGCTGTTTGAGGGCGTGGCGACTTCGGGGCACACCATTCTGTTCGATGCGTCGCCCGAAAGCGGTGGGAACGATGTGGCAGCCCGCCCGATGGAGCATCTGCTGCTGGCGGTCGCCGCCTGCACCGCCTTCGATGTGGTTGCCATCCTGCGCAAGATGAAGCAGGAGCTGACCGACTATCGGGTGCGCATCCACGCCGAGCGCCGCGCCGAAGCACCGCGCCACTTCACCGAGGTGGTCATCACACATATCCTGAAAGGCAACAACCTGGACCCTCAGGCGGTGGCGCGCGCGGTTCGGCTCTCCGACGAGAAATACTGTTCGGCGTCGGCGACCCTGCGTGTGCCCGTGTCCGTGCGCTCCGAGTTCCAGATTGAGGGGTAGCGGGATGGTTCGCTCCGACGACTGGCTCTATCGGGCGGGCTGGGTGCTGGTGCGCGGGCTGGCACGCCTGCTCTTTCGGCTGGAGGTGTATGGGGCGGAGCGGGTGCCGCTGACGGGCGCGCTGGTGGTTGCTTCAAATCATCTCAGCATGCTCGATCCCCCGCTGATTGGCTGCGCCTGCCCGCGTGAACTGCGCTATGTGGCAAAGGCGGAGCTGTTCCGAATCCCCGTGTTAAGCGCGCTGTTTCGGCGGCTGGGCGGTTTCCCTGTAGAGCGCGGCACGGCGGACATCGGCGCGATTCGCACCGCGCTGAACCACCTGCACGAGGGGCGCGCCGTGCTGATTTTCATCGAGGGCACGCGCGGCACAGGCGAATGCCTCCTGCCACCAACGCACGGCGCGACCCTGCTGGCGCGTCAATCGGGCGCGCCCGTGCTGCCCACCGCCATCATCGGCACCGAACGCGCCATGCCAAGAGGCGCCCGAATGTTCCGCCCTGCTAAAGTGAAAGTCGCTTTTGGGGCGCCGGTCTCCTACGCCCGGATGTTCGGAACTCGCACCGACCGCGAGGCACGCAACGCTTTCACCGACCATCTGATAGAGCAGATTGCAGGGCTGCTGCGCGAGATGGGTCATCCCCTGCCGCGAGCGCATACGCGCCCGAAGGTGCCAGCGGAACGGGCATAAACCCGCTCCGATCCAGCTCCATCTGATAGAGGCGCGTCTGCACCAGCAGGTACGCCCGCTTCAGCGAGCGCAGGTCGCGCACGGGCAGCCAGAAGGTGAGATGTGCGCCATGCGCCTGCACCGCCCCTTCAAAAAGCCGTCGGCGTTCAGGGCGATAGAGCCATGTGCGCGCCTGCCAGCGCGCCTCGCAGGTGACGCCAACCAGCGTAATCTGGAGCTGAATCGGTGCGGTCAGCGGCTGGCGCGTCCACACCTGCAGTTGCAGACCCGCATCGCTCGCCTGCACCGCCACCCGCTGCAGGTCTGCCCCCGGACGCAGATGGAGCACCGGGTTATCGTCAATCGGGTTCGGCTCCAGCACACCCGCCGCCAGAAACAGCTCACTGGTGCGCAGGAAACTGTTCAGGAATCGCCCCATCAGGGCGTACTGCGATTCGTGCGCTCGCAGCGCCGCCTGCTTGCGCATCAGCAGCTCGCCATCCAGTTTCAGCTGGAGCCAGGGCGCCTGCTCCAGCCCGCGCGGGGGCGCAAGGGCGCGGCGGGGATGATAGCCCTGCGGCAGGGGCCAGTCGCCCCGATGCACCAGATAGTAGAACAGCTCCGGCTGCACGAGCAGGTCACCGCGCTCCCACGCCTGCGCAACCGCCTCCCACACATAAAGCGGCGCCGCCAGATGGTCGGGATGGTCGTCCAGGGGATGGGTCACGAAGATATGAGTCGGCTGAAAATCGGTGAGGGCACGGCGCAGGTCGGCAACCAGCGCGTCGGCGGTGCAGGGCGCACCGGGGCGCAACGCCTGCGGATAGGGCACGCGGTCGCAGTGGGTAGCGGGCGAGCGGAGCGGGTCGGAACCCGCCAGCGCCATCTGCCAGAGCTGGCGGTCAGGATAGCCCAGAAAGACCAGCGCGTCCGGGGTCAGCCCCAGCCGCTGCGCCGAGCGCCGGGCTTCCTCGATACGCAGGCTGCCCAGCGCCAGAAAGTCATCCGGGGTCGGCGTGCGACGCGCCAGCAGGGTCGCGGCGCCCGCATAGCCGTCGCCGCAGGTGAGATACACCACCCGCACGGGCACGCCCATCCGTACCGCCGCCGCGATCACGCCGCCGCAACCCAGCACCTCGTCATCCGGATGCGGCGCCACTATCAGAACGCGCTGGGACAGCTGCGGCACAGGCAGGGGTCGCCATTGCTCAATCTGCTGGGGGAGGCTGGCACGGTGCAGACCCAGCACGAACAGCAGACAGCTCATCCCCACATAGGAGCCGAGCAACCCGCCGAGCGTCAGTACCCCACGCCAGAGCCATCGCCTCAACGCTTCTCCCCGACCTCCTGCTAACAGAATGGCGGAGCGGGTGGGATTCGAACCCACGAGCCCCCTTTCGGAGGCTACACGATTTCCAGTCGTGTCCCTTCAGCCACTCGGGCACCGCTCCGCTGACCAGCTCTATTTTACCCCAGCAGCAGTCGAACCGTTAGTTCGTAAACAGGCGCCAGAATCATCCAGATGGGACGCACATGCCCGCCCGTCAGCACCGGAATGAACAGCACCAGCAGCAGAAACAGCATCGGTCCATACACCAGCTGAAACGACCAGTAGCGGCGGTCGAACACATCCGACAGAAAGCCCGACAGCACCTTCGAGCCATCCAGCGGGTGAATGGGCAGCAGGTTAAACAGCGCCAGCCCGATATTGACCAGCACCATAATCAGCGCGAAATCGAGGAAGATGGTGCCCCACCCCAGCCCTGTGGCGAGCATCGCCCGCACAAGCCCCGCGAACAGCGCCGCCAGCAAAATATTCGACAGCGGTCCCCAGAACGCACACAGCACCCAGTCGCGGCGCGGATGGCGAAAGTAGCCCGGATTGATCTCCACCGGGCGTCCCCAGCCGAAGCCGTAGCCCGATAAGGCGGTGATGAGAATCAGGATCGTGCCCATCGGGTCGAGGTGAGCGAGCGGGTTGAGCGTCACGCGCCCCTGTCGGGCGGGCGTGGGGTCGCCCGCCCAGTCGGCATACTTCGCGTGAGCGAACTCATGGATGGTGATGCTCAGCAGCACCGCCATCAGCCATAGCACAAACTCAACCACCCGCTGAACCCACTCCATCGGGTGGAAGTATACCCCCTTTCATCCGATGGCAAAATGGGGTATAATGGAGGGTATCTCAATACCAGACTGAGGAGGTTTATGGATGATGAGACGAACGGGCTTTACGCTGATTGAGTTGCTGGTGGTGATCGCCATTATTGCCATTCTGGCGGCGATCCTTTTCCCGGTGTTTGCACAGGCGCGAGAGAAGGCGCGACAGACCGAATGCCTGTCCAACAACAAGCAGATTGTGCTGGGTGTGATGCAATACATCCAGGACTACGACGAGACCTTCCCGATGTTGGCTTACCGCAGTGTGCGCCAGGGCAACATCCAGTGCGCCTACACCTTCCTGTCGGCAATCGATCCTTACATCAAGGATAAGAAGGATAAGGGGCTTTTCTCCTGCCCGTCGCGGCGGGATGCAATGGATATGGGGGCATTCTGGAATCCGAGTGCGCCCGACAATGGCGAGTGTGGTCAGTTCCGCAATTTCAGCTATGTGCCGAACACATCGCTGATCGTGGCAGGGCCCAATCCGGGCGGCAGCAGTGGGCAGCTGGTGAACCGTGCGGAAGCGCCTATCAAGCAGGCAGAGCTGGCCTATGCAGCGGAGACCACCGTCTTTATGGATGGGAACTTTATGCAGGCAGGTGGCGGCTGTACCCCTGCATATGGGCTGTTCACCACCGCGCCCTCTAATCAATATCCCACCGGTGTGCTGACCACAGCGATTGAGGGGCGCCATCAGGAGACCGTCTCGGTCGCTTATGCCGACGGGCATGCGCGCGCTCTCAAAGCGAAACCCGTGCCCTGCACATCCAACAATATCAATAACAAGAGCGTTCCCAATCGCTGGTGTGTGCAGCAGGCGCCTTACAACCGCTTCTGTGGTCAGCAACAACAGCGCGTGTGCGTTTCGAATCCAGCCACACCCGGCTCACCTGACCTGTGGGGCATCGTGGACGACGACCAGTTCGGTCAGCTGGGTCGGTGCGTGCGCTCTTCCCGGTAAGGGTATCCACAACGCTCTGCCAACCATGCAGGGCTTAATGCGAACCCCCTGTGCGTATAACCGCACAGGGGGTGTGTTTTTCTTCAACAGGGCGCGATGCGCCCCCTTTGCGGAGCAGGACCGCCCACCTGTTTGGATGCGCTGCCTGTCCCTGCCTTAAGAACCTGCCTCCAGAGCGGCTATCGCCGAGTTGATGGTGCATTAGAACCCGTATCAGAACCTGTGCCGCTCTGTGCTGGGGGCGGCATGCCTGGCATGCCCATCCGCTGGCTCTTGGGCAGCATCGGACCTGTGTAGTAGCCAGGGGGTGGAGGCTCCTCACGGGTCGCACGATAGCGCAAATAGAAGGCGACCCCGGCAAGTATAAGCCCGATAACGAGAAGAATGATAATATTGCGAAGGCTGCTTTGTTCCATAGCCTTGCTCCTCACCTGTAAGCGCAATACCCCCACAGGGGTGATAACCCGCTGTGGGGGTAAGCACGGTCAGCGACCCTGTCCGCCGCCTACCTGAGTCTCGGAGCCGCCCGGAGTCGGGGAAATACCCCGCTCCGTTTTGGGCTTCATTGGACCTTCATAATAGCCCTCCGCTGAAGCCTCTTCCCCCTTCTTCCCGCAACCCGTAAGGCTAACTGTTGCGGTCAGCAAGAAGGCAACAGCTCCTAACCCAAGTAGAAGCGACCGGATTATCCCAGTGAACTTGCCCATGGCTTACTCCACATGGAAGGAGAAGTAGCGCATGTAGTACCGAATCTGGTTGTTAGGCTGGCGTACCTCTAACAGGTAGCGCTCCACATTGCGCTTGATATTACGGGAGTGCCCGTCCAGGAAGGTGAAGTTCGCACCATCCTGATGGATTTTCTGGGTTTCGCAGCCGATGGAGATAATGATATACTGCGGAACCCGATCCAGCCCTGTGTAGCCATCGCCTATCAGGATGGTCTCCGCCGGACGGCGAATCTCCGACATGTAGCGTGTTACGGGCTGCCAGCCATCCGTGCAGGGTGTAGGCGGATACGCCATGCTACCCGCGAACTGGAAGGCAGGGTCCTGGGGAACGCCGCCGCCCAGCTCCCTGCACTGCTGGAAGGTGATGCCGTAGTAGGCATAGACCTCTACCGGACCACCCGGCATCAGGTAGCCTCGCATCACGCCAGGGTAGCAGTCGGGCATATCGGCACCCTCGAGGTATCGCTCGACGCTCCAGGACGGACAGAAGTAGACCCCTTTGGGACGCCCACCCTGAATCCATCGCTGACCCGCCTGGGTTGGTTTCTGCACCTCGCTCTTGATATAGGGATGCAACAACCAGACCCAGAGGCGCTCCACGAGGGGCTGATTGGTATACTCGGTGGGCTTGACCCATGGCACGATCGCCTCGTCGAAGTCCTGGGCGTACATCAGAATGGCTTTACCCATCTGGTTGCCATTCGATAGACACTGGGTCTTGCGCGCTGCTTCCCGCGCCTGCGCAAACACTGGGAACAGGATCGCCGCCAGAATGGCGATGATCGCGATAACGACCAGCAACTCAATCAATGTAAAGCCCTTGCGCATCATCAGTTGTGTACCTCCTCCTATCGGTTAGGGTATGATGCACTATTATACCCCATTTTGCGTCGATGTCAAGGGGTCAGCGCGGGATCTGCCTTCAAGGGCGGCATGCGGGTATAATTAAGGCGGTCGGGGCGTAGCTCAGCATGGTAGAGCGCTCCTTTCGGGTGGGAGAGGTCGGCAGTTCGAATCTGCCCGCCCCGACCATTTTCTATGGCACAATCGCCACCTTCAGCCCAATACCCCGATCCAGCTCTTCAAACACCTGCGGAATCTCTTTTAGCGGGCGCGTGTCGGTGATCAGCCGCTCGACGGGTAGCGACGGGTCACGGAGCATCTGGAGCGCGTCCTGCGCACTCTGTGTGGTGTAGTGGAAACTGCCCAAGAGAGCGACTTCGTCGTAGTGCAGGCGTTCGGCATCGAAGCAGACCTGCTCGCCCTTCGCCAGCCCGCTGTAGAGCAGCACCTTGCCCCCGGGCGCACAGAGCTGGGGCGCCAGCTCCCAGATGGCGCGTGCGCCCGTGGCTTCGATCACCACATCCGCGCCGCCGTCGGTTGCCGCCTGCACGCGCACAGGCAGTTCTGCGGGGTCCGCCACCAGCGTTTCCGCGCCCAGCTCCTTCGCCAGCTGCAGGCGTTCAGCGCGCCTGCCAACCATCAGCACTTCGCAGCCGCGGGCGCGGGCAACCATCAGGTGCAGGTAGCCCATCGCGCCCGTGCCGAGAATGCACACGCGCCTGCCCGGCAACGGCGTCAGCACGCGCCATGCATGCAGCACGCACGCCAGTGGCTCGGTGAACGCCCCACGCCGATAGTCCAGCCCCTCAAGCGGGAACAGATGCATCCGCGCCACCCGCGCGTTAATCAGCAGATAGTCCGCATAGGTTCCCAGCACCACCGCGTCGAACAGCTGTCGGCACAGGTTGGGTCGCCCGCGCTGACAGAGGGGACACTCGCCGCATGGCGCGGTGGGCAGCCAGGTGACGGGCTGACCCACGCTCAGGTGCGACACGCCCGCGCCGAGCGCCGCCACATCGCCCGCGCCCTCGTGCCCGAACACGCCAAACGGCAATCGCGCGTGCCCGCGCCGATAGGTCTTCAAATCGGTGCCGCAGGTGAGCGCGACGCGCACCCTGACCAGCACCTCGCCCTCGCGCGGCTGCGGAATCGGCACCTCACGCAACACCAGCTCGCGGGGGGCAAGCAGTTGCGCCTGCAGCATGGCATGGAGTGTACCCGCTTGTGAAATCGGGTACAATCTATGCGGTGGTGAACCGTGAGCAAGCGTATTGAAAAGGTGGCACTGCACGATTCGGCGACGCCGAGCCTGCCGGGGCTGGCGATGGGGGGTGGCGTGTTATTGGCGCGGCTGGACGATCTGGTCAACTGGGCGCGGCGCAACAGCCTCTTCCCGCTCACCTTCGGGCTGGCGTGCTGCGCGATCGAGATGATGTCCGCTGCTGCCGCGCGCTTCGATATCGCCCGCTTCGGCTCGGAGGTGTTCCGCGCCTCGCCGCGCCAGGCGGATGTGATGATTGTGGCGGGGCGCGTCAGCAAGAAGATGGCGCCTGTGCTGCGCCAGATCTATGACCAGATGCCCTCGCCCAAATGGGTCATCTCGATGGGCGCATGCGCCTCCTGCGGCGGCATCTTCAACAACTACGCGATTGTGCAGGGCGTGGATCAGATTGTGCCTGTGGATGTGTATGTGCCCGGTTGCCCGCCCTCGCCCGACGCCCTGCTGTACGCCCTCATCAAACTCCAGCAAAAGATTCGGGCGCAACGGCTGGGCATGCTGCTCGAACTCAAACCGAAGGAGCAGCCGGCCATCACCGCAGGCGACCGCACGCGGGCTTTGCAACCCTCATCGGCGGTGGAGGTGTCGAAATGATTGGTGAAGTGGTTCGCGATGTTCTCAAGCCCATCGGCAAAGGGCTGAAAATCACCCTGCGCCACTTGCTGGGTCCGAAGCAGACGGTGTTCTATCCAGAAGAGCGCAAGGAGCAGTTCCGTCGCACGCGCTGGCGCCATGTGCTGCTGCGCTACGAGAACGGGCTGGAGCGGTGCATCGGCTGCTCGCTGTGCGCGGGCGCGTGCCCCGTGCGCTGTATCTATGTGGAAGCCGCCGAGAACACCGACGAGGAACGCTACTCGCCTGGCGAACGCTACGCCAAACGCTACGAGATCAACCTCCTGCGCTGTATCTACTGCGGCTACTGCCAGGAGGCGTGCCCCACAGGCGCGATTGTGCTGCGCGAAGATTACGAGCTGGCAGACTACACGCGCGAGTCGTTCATCGCGACCAAAGAGATGCTTTTAGAGCCACTGCCTGTCCGTGACCCCGTGCGCTCGCCTTAGGACATACTCTGGGTGGCAAGAGTCATGAAACCCGGCAATCGGTTGCCCGATTTTCTGCGTCCGCTGTTCTGGGAGGTGGAGTTCCGACGCCTGTCGCCTGTGCGGGATCGGGACTACCTCTGTGTGCGGATTATGGAGCATGGCGACCTGCCCGCGATTCGCTGGCTGATAGCCACCTACGGCAAGCCTGCCCTGCGCGCGTGGTTGATTCAGCGCGAGGGGCGTGGGCTGAGCGCCCGCGCGTTGCGCTTCTGGGAAGCCCTGCTGGATCTGCCCCATCGCCAGGTTTCACGCTGGATTCGTGCGCGCCCGATCGACCTATGGGAACGCCGCACGCACCGAGCCTCCACGAAACGGCGCTGAGCGCGCGGGTGCGTTCTGCCCTGCGCGCCGTCGCGCCTGTCGCGCGCCAGCATGGTTTCTACCTGGCGGGCGACACAGCGGTCGCCCTCTACCTAGGGCATCGCCGCTCAGTTGATCTGGACTGGTTCCGTGCCGAACCCCTGCCTGACCCCCTGCGACTGGCAGAGGCGTTCAAAGAGCACCTCACATCAGCGGAAGCTATCCAGATTACGGAAGGCACGCTCGCGTTGCGTGTGGCGGGTGTTCGCGTGAGCTCCTTCGAGTATCGCTACCCCCTGTTGCGCCCACCACTCCACTGGTCAGATTACGGCTGCTCGCTGGCTTCGCTGGAGGACCTCGCCTGCATGAAACTGCTGGCGATTGCCCAGCGCGGCACGAAGCGCGACTTCATAGACCTTTACGCGCTGATGTCGGTTATCCCTCTCTCGGAGGCACTGGCACTGTATCAACAAAAGTACGGTGTGTCCGACACGACACACCTGTTGCGTGCGCTGACCTACTTTGACGATGCGGACGCTGAGCGCATGCCCGCTATGCGCCAGCGCATCCACTGGCGTGAGGTCAAGCGCACGCTGAGAGCGGCGGTTAAACAGCTCGCCTGAGGCGCGGGACAGCCCGGCTTTTTCAAAACTGCTCCGCCTCGGTGGAGCCGTGCATCGCCAAGGTAGACGCCTGCCCGCCCGTGATGGCTTCCTGCACCATGTCAAAGTAGCCCGTGCCGACGAACGCCTGATGCTCCACCGCGCGGTAGCCCTCCTCGCGCGCTTTGAACTCGGCTTCCTGCAGGTCGGCATAGGCGGGCATGCCCATTTGTGTGTAGCTCCGCGCCAGCTGGAAGGTGATGTAGTTCAGCGCGTGGAAGCCCGCTAAGGTGATGAACTGGAACTTGTAGCCCATCGCGCCCAGCTCGCGCTGGAACCTCGCAATCGTCGCCGCGTCCAGCTTCTTCTTCCAGTTGAACGATGGCGAGCAGTTGTACGCCAGCAGTTTGCCAGGATACCGTTTGTGAATCGCTTCGGCGAACTGGCGCGCCTGCTCCAGATCGGGTTCGGAGGTCTCAAACCAGAGCAGGTCGGCGTAAGGGGCGTACGCAAGCCCGCGCGCAATCGCCGCCTCGATGCCGTTGCGCACGACATAGAACCCCTCGTAAGTGCGCTCGCCCGTGAGAAACGGCTGGTCAGAGGGGTCAATATCGCTGGTGAGCAGGGTGGCGTTCAGTGCGTCGGTGCGGGCGATAATAACCGTTGGCACGCCCATCACATCGGCGGCAAGCCGCGCCGCGATGAGTTTTTGGATGAACTCGCGTGTGGGCACCAGCACCTTCCCGCCGAGATGCCCGCACTTCTTGGCGGAGGCGAGCTGGTCTTCGTAATGCACGCCCGCCGCGCCCGCCTCAATCAGCGCTTTGGTGAGCTCGAAGGTGTGCAGCACGCCGCCGAAGCCCGCCTCACCGTCGGCGACAATCGGCGTGTACCAGTAGATATCGTCGCGCCCCTGCGCGTGCTGTTTCTCGTCCTCGCGGCGGAAGGCGTTATTGATGCGCTTCACCATCGCGGGCACGCTGTTGACGGGGTAGAGGCTGAGATCAGGGTAGGTCTGGAGGGAAAGATTCGCGTCGGCGGCGACCTGCCAGCCGCTGAGATAGATGGCTTTCAGCCCCGCCTGCACCATCTGCACAGCCTGCGTGCCCGTGAGCGCGCCGAGCGCCGCAACATACGGCTCGCTGTGCAATAACTGCCAGAGGCGTTCCGCCCCCAGCTTCGCCAGAGTGTATTCGATCTGAATGGAGCCGCGCAACCGCAGCACATCCTCTGCCGAATAGGGTCGCTGGATGCCCTGCCAGCGCAGGCTTTCGCGCCATTCACGCTCCATCGCCGTGATGACCTCTCGCATCTGCATGGTTCTGACCTCCTCTTTTGCTCCGTGACCCTCTCCCCGCAGGTGGGGGAGAGAGCTGAATGAACTGCCTCTCAATCAAGGTACTCGTACGCGACGAGCGTGACGAAGTCGATGAACTGAGGTGTCAGCACCACGCGCTCCAGGATCGCCGCCGCGTCGGTATAGCGGCTCTGCCGATAGGCGTCGGCGCCGATCTCGGCTTCAATCTTCGCCAGCTCCTCGCGCAACATCTGCTGGAACAGGTCGGGCGTGAAGGTGCGCCCGTCGGCAAGCGTCGCCCTGCGCCAGATCCACTGCCACAGCTGCGAGCGCGAAATCTCCACGGTGGCGGCGTCCTCCATCAGATAGTTGATGGCGACGCAGCCCGTGCCGCGCAGCCACGATTCCAGATAGCGCAGGCTGACCCCGATATTGGTGCGCACACCCCGCTCGGTGATGTCCCCACGCGGAAAGTTCAGCAACTCCTGTGCCGTAATCGCCCGCTGGGGACGCACATGGAGCTGGTTCACTCCTCGCATGTTCTTTTCGAACACCTCCATCACGATGGGCACCAGCCCCGGATGGGCGACCCATGTGCCGTCGTACCCCTCGCTGATCTCGCGCTCCTTGTCGGCAACCACCTGCGCAATTGCGGCGGCGTTCGCTTCGGGGTCGTCGCGACGGGGGATGTAGGCGGACATGCCGCCAATCGCATGAATCCCGCGCCGATGGCAGGTCTGCACCACCAGCTCGGAGTACGCCTTCATAAAGGGCACAGTCATCGTCAGCGTGGCACGGTCGGGCAGCACAACCTCGGGATGGTTGCGGAACTTGCGGATAACGCTGAACAGATAGTCCCACCGCCCGCTGTTGAGACCTGCCGAATGCTCGCGCAGTTCGTACAGAATCTCGTCGCACTCAAACGCGGCGAGGATGTTCTCGATCAGCACGGTGGCTCGGATGGTGCCGCGTGGGATGCCCAGCTGCTCCTGCGCCATTACAAAGACCTCGTTCCAGAGGCGCGCCTCCAGATGGCTCTCCAACTTGGGCAGGTAGAAGTAGGGACCCGTGCCGCGCCGAATCAATTCGTGGGCGTTGTGATAAAAATACAACCCGAAGTCAAACAGCGCGGCGGGGGCAGGCTCGCCGTCAATCAGTAGGTGTTTCTCCACGAGGTGCCAGCCGCGCGGGCGCACGCACAGCACGGCGGTCTGCTCGTTCAGGCGGTACTGCTTGCCTTCGGGGCTGGTGTATTCAATTGTGCGGCGCACGGCGTCGTAGAGATTGATCTGCCCCTCTACACAGTTCGCCCAGGTGGGGGAGTTGGCGTCTTCGAAGTCCGCCATGTAGACCTTCGCGCCTGAGTTGAGCGCGTTGATAATCATCTTGCGGTCTACGGGACCTGTGATTTCCACACGCCGATCCATCAGATCGGGGGGTGGTGATGCGACCTGCCAGTCGCCTTCGCGGATGTCGCGCGTTTCGGGCAGGAAGTCGGGCTTGTTGCCCGCATCGAGCCACGCCTGACGCTCCTCGCGCAGGCGCAGCAGCTCCTTTCGGCGAGGGTTGAACGCGCGCACGAGCGTCGCCACAAAGCGCAGGGCGTCGGGCGTGAGAATCTGCGCATAGGCAGGGGGCACAGCGCCTCGAATCTCAATCCCTTCCGCCAGCAACTGCCGATTCAGCGTCTCACGATAGTCCATCATTTACCTCCGTTCTCCTCGTTGAGCTTTGACCGACTGTTCGGTTAATAACAGGATACCCCATCGGTCTATGGGTTAAAGGATACCTGCTGAAGGGAGGTGTGTCGTGGGGATTATATTGCGGCGTTCCGGCTAAAGCCGTTCCCATGCAAAGGAAGCCGACCTGCATCGGCTGGCGTAGCAGGGGTGTCCCCTTTCCAGACGGATCGTTCAGGTTAGCGAGGCGATGACCTTCTCAAAATCGGGGAAGCTGGTCTGCACGCATTCGACATCGTGGATCACCGTCTCGCCCGATTGGGCGACCAGCCCCGCTATCGCCAGCATCATCGCGATGCGGTGGTCGCCATGACTCTGCACCGCTGCACCGTGCAGGGGCGTGGGTCCGTGAATGCGCAGCCCATCAGGTAGGCACTCTATCTGCGCGCCCATCTTCCCTAACTCGGTGGCGATGGCGTTCAGGCGGTCTGACTCTTTGACGCGCAGTTCGGCGGCGTCGCGGATGAGCGTCTCGCCTGTTGCCTGTGTGGCGAGCAGGGCAAGGATGGGGATTTCGTCGATGAGGCGCGGGATGAGTTCGCCACCGACCTGCATTGCGCGCAGGGGCTGCGGACGCACGCGCAGGGTGGCGACTGGCTCGCCCGCCTGCTCATCCAGCTGTTCCCAGCCCAGATGCACATCGGCAGCCGCGAGCGCCTCCAGCAGCCCTGTGCGCGTCGGGTTGACCCCCACGCCCTCAATCACCAGCTCCGATTCGGGCAACATCAGTGCGGCGGCAATCAGGAACGCCGCCGATGAGAAGTCGCCCGGCACCCGCAGCGCGCACGCCTGCAGGGTTTGACCCCCGCGCAGGCGGACGCGATGCTGACCGCTGTCACCCATCTGAATCTCCAGCTCCGCGCCGAAGGCTTTGAGCATGCGCTCGGTGTGGTCGCGCGACAGGGATGGCTCCATTACAACGGTGGTGCCCGCCGCTCGCAGTCCCGCCAGCAGGATGCACGATTTGACCTGTGCACTGGCGACGGGTGTGAGGTACTCGATTGCCCGCAGGTCGCCCCCGCGGATGGCGAGCGGCAGTCGGCTGGCGCCCTCGCGCCCGTCAATCTGGGCGCCCATGCGCTGCAGGGGTTCCACGATGCGCCGCATCGGGCGCCGCCGCAGCGATTCGTCGCCTGTCAACACGCTGAAGATGGGCGCCGACGCCAGCACGCCCGCCATCAGGCGCGCGGTTGTACCGGAGTTGCCCGCATCCAGCACATCGGGCGGTTCCTGAAGCGGGTTGCGCCCGACGCCCCGAATGCGCCAGCGCGACTCGCCCACCCGCTCCACCGACGCGCCCAGCGCCTGCACCATGTTCAGCGTGCGCAGGCAATCGTCCGACTCCAGAAAGCCGTCGATCTCGGTGGTGCCTTCCGTTAGCAGAGCCAGGATCGCCGCGCGATGGCTGATCGACTTGTCGCCCGGCGGTCGCCACCTGCCACGCACGCCCCGTGCAGGCTGAATCCGCCACTCTCCCATCCCCTTTTCGATTCGCCTTCCGCAGCGGCTTACCTGTTCTGGACGGCGACGGCTTCAACGATGCCGTCGCGATAAACCAGAATCGGTTGGGGTTGACCGTTCAATCGCGTGGGCAGCACGGCACGGTGTGCTTTGCCGCTCTCCTTTCAGGGGACCGCGAGAGTGAACAGGAAAATGGCGAGCAGGCGCGAATCTCCTGCGCGGGGAGCCATGAAACCGCTGGGACAGTTGACCGTGATCTGCGGCAGCATGTTCGCAGGCAAGTCGGAGGAGCTGATTCGGCAGGTGCGCCGCGCGATGTACGCCCGCAAGAAGGTGCAGGTGTTCAAACACGCGTTGGACGACCGCTTCGAACGCACAGCGGTCGCCACCCATAACGGGGTTCAGCTCTCTGCCGTGCCCGTGCGCAACAGTCAGGAGTTAGCCGCGCTGATTGAACCCGACACCGACCTGATTGCCATCGAGGAGGCGCAGTTTTTCGACGAGGGGCTGATCGACCTCTGCGTGCAGCTGGCGGATAGCGGGCGAACGGTGATTGTGGCAGGGCTGGATCAGGACTTCAGGCGTCAGCCGTTCGGGATTATGCCGACGCTGATGGCGCTGGCGGACGAGGTGGTCAAGCTGCGGGCAATCTGTGTGGTGTGCGGTCGCCCCGCCAGCCATACCCAGCGTCTGGTGGACGGTCGCCCCGCCGCGTGGGACGAGCCGACCATTCTGGTGGGCGCGGCGGACCACTACGAAGCCCGCTGCCGCAACTGCCATCAGGTGCGTAAAGTGCCCGCGGCATACCGCCAGCGGGCGCGTCGGCTCGCCATCGGGCGCAACGCGCGTCGCCCAAAGGAGCCAGCGAAATGACTTTCCGATGGTCCGGCGCTGTCGCTTATGATGACCAGCAAGCCCGCGAGCGACTGCAGGGCTACTTTGAGGCGATTGGCTACCAGTGCGTGCAGCGCGAGCCGGAGCTGATGCTCCAGCGCGGCTCGTTCTGGCGCGGGCTGATCAGCGCGGCGCCGCGCCATATCTGGATGCGCATCTTCGCGCGTGCGCAGCCGTGGGGCGTGCATACGCTGGTCGATGTGGAGTTCCAGATTCTCCAGCGGGGTCGGAGCCTGCAGGCGCTGGACGCCGAGCTGCTGGTGGAGGAGGCTCGCCAGATGGTGCGCTACCTGCAGGAGGGCGACGCCGACTTCGAAAAGTTGCAGCAGCTCAATCAGCGGGCGATACAGTCGGCTCGCCGCGCGCTCATCACCACGCTGGTGATTGTGGCGGCGCTCGCACCGCCGGTCGGGCTGGCGCTGATAGGGATGCGCGTGCCGTCCGCGCTTGCCCCCGTTATCGGCGGCGCGCTTGGCGGGCTTATCGCTGGCTTTTTGTTCCGCTACCTCGCCCGACGCCGACGATGAAAGACGCTCTCTGGCGGGGAGAGCGGCTTGCCTACTCTTCGGTGCGAATCTCTTTGAGCAGGAAAGGCGTGCCGTCGGGCAGGCGGTGCAGCGTGCGTGGATGGTTCAGATAGCGATTGAGTGCGCCTGCCAGCCCGCGCGCCCACGGATTGCCCGCCATCGTCAGGCTCACAATCAGGTAGTCGCGGGCGCGGGTCAGCGCGACATAGAGCTTGCGCTGCGATTCGGCAACCTCGTCGCTCCGATGGCGCTCATGCAGGAGGCGATAGGTGGCGGTCTCGTAGCCGTTGCGCAGGCGCAGCCCGATCCGTCGCTCGGTCGGCTGCACATGCAGGGGCAGGTCGCGCACGCGCTCGCGATAGCCCGTGTCGGCAAGGAACACCACAGGGAACTCCAGCCCTTTGGCGCCGTGAACGGTGTAGAACCGCACCACATCCGCGCTCTCTTCATAGGTGGGCGCGTTGCCCTCGCGCTGTTCGGCACGCACGAGCGCGTCCAGCTGCTCCGCGAACGCCGGTGGCGGCACCTCGGGCTGATCGATTGCCAGCGCGACCAGCTTGCGCACATTGGCGACCTGCTGGGCGCCGCCTGGCTCGCGCAGCAGCTGGGCTTCGTACGCGCTGGCTTCCAGTGCGCGCATCAGCAGCCAGCCGACGGTGCGTCGACCGACCTCGCGCTCCAGCTCGGTGAACCAGCCGAGAAAGCGCGCCAGTTTTTCGCGGTCGGGCGCGGGCAGTTCCGTCAGCGGCTCGTCCAGCACGAGGCGCAGGGGCAGCTGGCGAGCGTGCGCCTCGTCCATCAGCAGTACCAGCGCGTCGAGGCTCAGTCCCACCATCGGCGAGCGCAACAGGCTCAACAGCGCGACCTCATTCTCCATGTCGGTGAGCGCCCGCAGAAGATTTGCCAGATCGCGCACCTCATAGCGCAACCAGTAGCCGCGCCCACCGCCCACCACATAGCACGGCACGCCCATCGCCTGAAACTGGCGCTCGTACTCGTCCACCGCCGTGTATTGATGGAACAGCAGCGCGAAGTCGCCGTAGCGGGCGGGGCGCAGTTCGCCCATCTCCAGATCGTGAATGGGCAGACAACCCCCCTGCACCCACCGGCGGATCGTGCCTGCAATCAGTGCGGCTTCGGCGGAGGGGTCGCGTCGCTGCCAGCGCCACACCTGCACATGCGGCTCGCTGGCGTGTCCCGCCGTCTCGTTCGGGTGAACCCGCGCGTGCTGGGGCGGCAGGAACCGCTCGCCCCATATCTGCTCGAAAACGAAGCGTACAAACGCCAGAATCTCCGCGCGCGAGCGGAAGTTGGCGTTCATCTCCAGAATGCAGCCCTGCTCGTGCGCCTGCGTGCGGTCGCGCCACTCGTGGAACACGCGCAGATCGGCGAATCGGAAGCCGTAAATCGACTGTTGCGCGTCGCCTACCACCATCAGGTTGCCCCGCTCGCCCGTGAGCAGTTCGATCAGCTCCGCCTGCAACGGGTCGATGTCCTGCGCTTCGTCCACCAGCACATACTGGAACAGTTGCTGATAGCGTCGGCGCACGGTCGCCGACTGGCGCAACATCTGCAAGGTGCGCAGCTGGAGGTCGTCGAAGTCGAGCGCGGCGCGCTGGGCTTTAAGCTGTTCGTATTGCGCCAGATACTCACATGCGAGCGCGAGCAAGGCGCTCTGCAACGCCTGCGCATAGGCTTCCTGTTCGGGATCGGTATCCCCCTCACCCATACCCTCTTCCCCGCTGGGGGAGAGGGATTTAGTTAGACCCCCCTCTCCCACAGCGTGGGAGAGGGGCTGGGGGTGAGGGCAAGCCCACTCCCGCAAATCGGGCAGATCCAGCCCCTGATGGCGAGCTTCGTCCACCAGATGGCGCACCATGCGATAAAGCGTCTGCAGCGGGTCGCCCCGCGTCAGGCTGTCGCCCAGCATCAGATATTCGGCGATCAGCGACTGCAACACCTGCGGGTCAACAGGGCACGCGCTTGGCTTGCCGCTCAGCAATCGCTCCAGCGCCCTGTGGAACGCCTCGAGGCGCAGCTGCTGGCTTTCGGGCGCGGTCAGAACGGCGGGGTCTGGCTCCACGCCCGCCTCGAACGGGTTCTCCTGTAGCAGCCGTCGGCACAGGGCGTGAATCGTGTGGATATACGCGCTCTCGATGCGGTGGCGGGCGTCCAGCAAGCCGCGCGATTCGAGCTTGCGAATGATGCGGGCTTTCATCTCGGCGGCCGCCGTGCGGGTGAAGGTGATGGTCAGGATTCGCTCAGGATCAACTCCGCACGCGCTCACGAGGTGGACGAACCGCTCGGTCAGCACGCCCGTCTTGCCCGACCCCGCGCCCGCCACCAGCATCAGCCGTCCAATCCCGAACTCAATCGCCCGCCGCTGAACCTCTGTGAACTGCATCGCTTACTCCATACACCCCTCCCCACAGCGATGGCAGGATTGTACCTTGCTTAAGGGTATGATAGGGGCGAGGTTTCGCCATGACTTTCTATGAGGCGCTGGAGCGGATGACTTGGGAAGCGGTGGAGATGCTCTTTCGCTATGCGCGGGCGGTGCCAGCGGAGAAGCTGAGCTGGCGCCCTGCGGACCACGCCCGCAGCGTGCTGGAAATCCTGCAGGAGAACGCCATCACACCCTACTTTTTGAAGATTGCCCTGCAGGAGCGACCTCAGCAGCCCGATAAAACCATCTCACAGCGGGCGACCGAGCAGGCGGGCAACATCAGCACGCTGGACGGCTGCGAGCAAGCCTGCCGCAAAGGCACCGCCGAACTGCTCGCGCTCATCCAGCAGATACCACCTGCCGAGCTGGAGCAGACCGTGATGATGCCGTGGGGCAAGGCGATGAGCCTTTTTGAAATCGCGTACGACCACTACTGGAACCTGACCTATCATCTGGGGCAGGTCGCCTATATCCAGCTGCTGTACGGCGACCGTGCGCATCACTGAATGCGCAAACAGGCAGGGAACGGTTTTTACCGCCCCTGCCTGAAGATGGGCTTCGCTGCCGCCGTCAGTGCCCTGCGCAGCAGGCGGGCTTTTTGGTGCTATTGGACACCGCTGCGGCGGATGCCGCTTTGCCCTCGCGCAGACCTGCCACGAGCGCAGCCGCACCCACGCCCAGCAGGGCTGCAACCGCCAGAATCAGCCCGATCTTGTTCATGACTTGCCTCCATCCCGATTATACCACCATTCGCGTGGCAGATCGAGCGCGTGCAGCGCCGATTCCAGCACAGGACGGATCGCCTCTGCCCAATCGGCAGGCGCACGCCCCTGAACCACCACCGGCTCCACATCCAGCCCCGTGCATTCGAACCGATACGCGTCGGGCTGGTCCGCCGCGCGAATGGTCAGCATCGGCATGCCAATCGATCGGGCGAACTCGGTGATGAGACGGTCCTTCTCGGTCGTTTGCTCGTTCTCCTGGTGGGCGTTATGCAGGTTCAGGTTGATGGGTAGCACCACCAGCGCGTCAGGGTTCATCCCGAAGCTGAGCGTAATGACCAGATCGACAGCGGAGCGAGCGATGGCAGGAGGCATATTTGCCCGATAGCCCGTGACAAAGCCGAACGGAACCTGATGATGGCAGGCAATCGCGTACCGCAACGCGAGGCAGTCGACGGCTTCGCGCAGAAGCCGCTCATGGAAGCTCTGCACCAGCCGCCCGGGTGGGGTATGTGTCCGTCCGTAGCGGGCGCGCAGAAGCGCCAGCGGCGCGTGAATCGCCGTCCCCAGATGCGGCGTCGCGGACGCTATCTCCATCCGAATACCTGCCATCTCACAGCTCAGGTGGACGCCCGCGGGTCCCTCATAGACCTCCAGCCATAACAGCTCACATTCGCGATACGCCTCTCGCAACGCCTCGCTTAAGGTCGGCTCCGTTTCCAGCACCATAAAGGGGCGCTTCTCCAGGTCATCGGGCATCACCAGCACGCCAAAGCAGGGCTTGTTGAACTCCGGGATATACGCCGACGGACGATAGAGCGGATGGAACACGAACCGTCGCGCCGGACGCAACAGCAGCTCATATTCTCCCGTCGCTTGCAGAACCTCCGCTAAGTATCTATTTATCGGATGCGTCAGCAATCGATTCGGTTGAAATGCCATCTGGTATCACCTCCATACTCGAACTTGACAGATGCTGCTCAAAAGTCATCCTTATTTCAGTCGGCGTTCGGATGACAGCGCCGTCTATAGAGAGATTCGCCCCGCAAGCCGATAATTCCTGCAGGGACGAGCGATGTATGGCACAAAGCGTCTGGGCGAATGGCTGATTCAGCAGGGCAAGATCGCGCCCCAGCAGCTGCAGGAGGCGCTGGAGACCCAGCGGCTCACGGGCAAGCGGCTCGGCGAGACGCTGATTGAGCTGGGCTATATCACGCATGAAGATTATTATGAGGCGCAGGCGGCTCAATATGAGGTGCCCTATGAGCCGCTCCGCCTCTCGGTGAACCAGTGGGATGCCTCGTTGCGCACGCTGGTGCCCGACACCATCGCGACACGCCACTTCGTGTTCCCTCTGCGTCGCGAGGGCAACACCCTGCACCTGACGATGGCAGACCCCAACGATGTGGCGGCGCAGGACTATATCCGCCAGCTCACAGGTTTGCAGCTGAAGCTCTACTATTCACCGCCCGAACGCATCCTGCACATGATTGCGCAGTGCTATGGCGTGCCCGACGAGATTCTGCCCACCGAGCATGAGCCAGCGCTTGACGCCGATCCGGACGAGTTGCTGCAGGTGCAGGAGACGGTGAACCAGCCGCCGATCATCCGACTGGTCAACACCCTGCTCTTTGAGGCGGTGGAGCAGCGGGCGAGCGATATTCATTTTGAGCCGCAGGAGCAGCGGCTGCAGGTTCGGTTCCGCGTGGACGGCGTGCTGTATCCTGTGCGCACGATCCCGCGCGGTTTGCAGGCGTCGGTGCTGGCGCGGGTCAAGCTGATGGCAGAGATGGACATCGCGGAGCGGCGCCGACCGCAGGATGGGCGATTCACTTTCCGCGTGGGCGAGCGCCGCATCGACACGCGCGTGTCCACCCTGCCGACCGCCTTCGGCGAGCGGATTGTCGTGCGCCTGCTGGATCGGAGCCAGTCCCTGCTCTCGCTGAATCAGCTGGGCATGCCCGACGCGGTGCTGAACCAGCTGCTGGAGCTGGTCGCGCGCCCGTGGGGGCTGATTCTGGTGACGGGTCCCACAGGCGCGGGCAAGACCACCACGCTCTATGCCCTGCTGCAGCACCTGCGCTCGGACCGACGCAATATCCTCACCTGTGAAGACCCCATCGAGTACACGCTGGAGGGTATCGGTCAATCGCAGGTGAATGAGCGTGCGGGGCTGACCTTCGCCAATCAGTTGCGGGCGATTCTGCGTCAGGACCCCGATGTGGTGCTGGTGGGCGAGATTCGCGACACCGAGACCGCCGAGATTGCCTGCCGCGCCGCGATGACAGGGCATTTGGTGCTGTCCACTCTGCACACCAACGACGCCACCAGCGCGCCCGCTCGCCTGCTGGATATGGGTATCCCCGCCTTTCTGATTAACTCCGCGCTCACCGGTGTGCTGGCACAGCGGCTCGCCCGCCGACTCTGCATCCATTGCCGTGAACCCGTGCAGGTGGACGCCGAATCGGTGTGTCGCGCACTGGGCACGGGAACCCTCACGCTGTATGAGGCGCGTGGCTGCCCGGAGTGCAACCGGATTGGCTATCGGGGGCGTGTCGGTGTGTACGAGCTGCTGATTGTCAGCGACCCGGTGCGTCGGCTGATCGCGCAGGGCGCCGATAGCGCCACACTGCGCACCGCCTGCCCACCTGACACGCTCTTCCCGCTCTGGGAGGACATCCGCCAGAAGGTGCTGCAGGGCGTCACCAGCCTTGAAGAGGCGCTGTCGCTGATAGGCGAGACCCGGATGCCCCTGCCGTATGCGGCTTAGCGGCTACAAGCGCCTGCCCGACCGACAGCGAACGACGATCCAGCCCAGCGCCGTGCTGACCAGCAGGAGACCGCTGGATGGCTCCGGTATGGTGTCCAGCAGGTAGGCTTCGAACTGTCCTGTTCCAGCGTTGTAGCCGCGCCCGACGATATACCGCCCACCAGCAGAAACGGCGCGCGCCGTCCACAGGATGGAGCCATCGGTGAGCAGGGCGGCAAACCGCTCGTTCAGGTCTTCCAGCCCGTGCGCCGGTGTCCACCAGATCGCGCGATACTCCTCATCAGCGTTCTGCGCGTAGCCGACAATCACCGAGCCGTCATCGCTGACATCGAAGGCATGCGCCATCGGGAAGTTGGGCAGAGCGCCGAGGTCCTGCAGACCCTGCTCGGCTGTCCAGCGGAATGCATGGGGCGGGTCAGTGCGGTCGGGACCGATTCGTGCCGCGCCCACCACAACCGAGCCGTCCGCCGAGGCTGCCATCGCACTGCTGGCGCCCCCACCCGGGAAAGTGCCCAGATTCACCATCCCATGCGGTTCACTCCAGCGAAAGGCGCGGCGCACGCCTGTCTCCATGTGTGCCCAGCCGACAATCACCCTGCCATCTGCCGATACCCCATACGCTGCGCTGACCAGCCCGCCCAGCGTGCCGAGGTCCTGCATGCCCTGCCCGGCTGTCCAGCGGAAGGCGCGGACATTATCCGCTGCATCGTCCGCCCAGCCCGCTATCACCGAACCGTCCCGGCTCATCGCCAGCGCCGCGCCCCACTCGCCGCCCAGCGTGCCCAGATCGGTCAGTCCGGTGCTGCTGGTCCAGCGGAACGCGCGCCATCGCCCGCTACTATCCATTGCGATCCCTGCCACGACGGAGCCATCACCTGAGATGGCGCGGGCCTCACTGCTGGTGCCGCCCAGCGTGCCCAGATCGCGCATTCCGCCCGCGCGCGTCCAGAGAAACGCGTGCGGATAGAGGCTCTGATTCTGCGCCACGCCGACCACCACGCCGCCGTCGGGCGAAACATCGTAGGCATAACTCCAGCTGCCACCCAGCGTGCCCAGCCAGGTGAGGCTCTGCGCCGAAAGCGCGGCAACCAGCCAGACGCCGACACCCACAGCGATCAGCCGACTCCTTCCTTTCGGTTGGGTTCTCATCGCTCTCATCCTCCGATTGTGTAGTTTAGCCCAGTGAATCATTCCGCTCAAATGAATTATACCCCATGATTGACCCTTTTGCCCCCTGCGATTTTTGCGGGATTGGCGCCAGAGGCTGGATAAAGGCGCAACCGAGCAGGAGCGTGCGCCCCACAGGAAAACGCGCCATGCGCCCGATTATACCGCCTGCAGGTATCCTTTCATGCGTGGTGCCAGGCGGTTCGGATGGTCAGCCAATGCGGGACGCCACAGCGCCCGGAATACTGCGGGCTGTGGCGTTTGTGGCGTTTCTGGACACCTTCGCGATGCTCCCTGTGCTTGCCCCCTACGCGCGGCAGTTAGGCGCGAGCGAGGCGCAGGCGGGGCTGATCGTGGGCGTCTATTCGCTGGCGAACCTGCTGACCAGCGCTGGCGCGGGCGTGCTGCTGGATCGATGGGGGCGTCGGCTGCCGATGGCGGTGAGCCTGATGACCGCTGGCGTGCTGGTCGCCCTGTACGGGCTTGTGCGCGACTGGTGGCTCCTGCTGATGGTGCGCGCGTTGCATGGTGCCAGCGGCGCGGTGTTCATCCCCGCCCTGTTCGCGCTGGTGGGCGAGCACGGGCAGGCGAACCGCGTGCGCGCGATGGGACAGACAGGGGCAACAATCGGGCTGGTCGCCCTGCTGGCGCCGCCCATCGGCGGCATCGTGGCGGAACGGTATGGCGAGCCGAGCCTCTTTACGGGGATCGCCCTGCTGATGGGATTGACAGGGCTATCGGCACTGCGCTGGATGCCAGAGCGGTATGTTCGACCGCCGCGTGAGGCGCGCATCCATCCGCTGATCGTGCTGAAGCAGACCGCTTTGCTGAGTGTCTATCTGCTCACTTTCGGCATGACCTTCGCGATGGGCATGCTGACCTATCGGCTACCTGTGATGCTGGAGGCGGTGAGCTACGGCGCGGCGTATCGCGGTCGGCTATTCGGGCTGTTCGCGCTTCTCTCGGTTCTGGTGATGGTGGCGGTTCGGCGGCGGGCAGCGCTGGGCGGCGCGTTTCAGCGGGCGTTCACAGGTGTGGCGCTGATCGCGCTGGGCGCACTGGCGCTGGAAACCGTCGCGCTCCCCTATGGCGCATGGAGCGCGGTTATGCTGTTCGGCGCGGGCTTCGGGCTGTGCTTCCCTGCCGTGCATCTGCTCGCCTATGAGAGCGTCGAATCGCACCTGCGGGGCACCGCGCTGGCGCTGCTGTACGCCTTCTACTCGCTCGGCTATGTGCTGGGACCCATCGGCGCGGGGCTGTCGCCAGCTAACCTGCCCGCAGGCTGGATGGGCGCACTGGTGGCAGGTCTCTGCCTGCTGACGGCGCTTACACTTAGAGACCGCCTGAATCCATGCACCTGACGCGATCGGAAGCGTCGCTGGAAACATGCTTCTACGGGCATGCGTCATACTATGGGCAGGAGGTGCCAACCATGCAAACATGGATGCTCGCAGTTTTGATAACCCTTGCGCTGGGCGCAGGGGCTTACTGCCAGCCGATGTTGCCCATCACGCGCGTGGTGCTGTTCCGCAGCGGGGTCGGCTACATCGAGCGCACAGGCACGATTGATGGCAACGCCACGCTCACGCTCATGCTGCGCGAGCCGCAGATGAACGATTTGCTCAAATCGATGGTGCTGATCGACTTCGATGGCGGGCGCATCCAGACGGTGCAATACACGCCGCGCGACCCGCTGGCTCGCACGCTCAGCTCCTATGCAATTAATATTGCGGATAACCCGTCCCGTGCGATGCTGCTGACGCGCCTGCGCGGCGTGCCCATCGAGGTGCGTGTTCGCCAGTCAGAAGCCCTCACCACGCTGCAGGGCACGATTTTGAGCGTTGAGTCACAGCCGGTTCGGACAGGTCCGCCTGTGCCAGAAACATCCGCTTCGCGCGGTTTGCCGGGGGCTGCACCATCGGGCTTTTCCGGGTGGCAGGCGCCCCCGACGCGCGAGGAGTACTGGCTGAATCTGCTCACCGAGCAGGGCGTGCAGACGGTGCCGCTCGCCGATGTAGTCAACTTTCGGCTGCTCGATGAACGCCTGCAGCGCGAGCTGAGCAACGCCCTGCAAACGCTCGCCAGCGGGCTGGACAACACGCGCAAGGCGGTCGAACTGCGCTTCGAGGGCAGCGGACGACGACGGGTGCTGGTCGGCTACATCACCGAGATGCCCCTCTGGAAGATGAGCTATCGGCTCGTGATCCCGCAGGCAGGCAAGCCCCTCCTGCAGGGCTGGGCTATCGTCGAAAACACCACCGACGAAGACTGGAACCGCGTGCAGGTGTCGCTCGTTTCGGGCAGACCCATCAGCTTCATTCAGAACCTGTATGAGCCTCTTTATATTCGGCGCCCGATTTTCCGCCCGCCGCTGGAGGAGGGGCTGGAACCCTATCTGCCGGAGGCGGCGATTCCAGCAGCGCCCGAGATGGATGTTGAAGCCGAACCGATGGCGCCAGGCGCCGCCGAAAGCGTGCCCCATGTGGGGCGCGGTGGTGCGGGTGCCATGCGAAGAGGGGCGCCGCCAGCGCTGGGTGAAAGCCTCGAAGAGATGAAACGCAGCATCGAATCCGTTGCGCAGGGGCAGGCGCTCGGACCGCTGTTCGAGTATCGCGTGCAGGTGCCGGTGTCCATCGAGCGGCAGCGCTCGGCGATGCTGCCTGTCATCAATCAGACCGTCGAGGCGGAACCCGTCTCGCTCTACAATCCCAGCCGCCACGCTGTGCATCCCTTCGCTGGCGTGCGGCTCATCAACACCACCGAGCTGACCCTGATGGAGGGCGCAGTGACCATCTATTACGGCGATTCGTACGGGGGTGACGCGCTGATAGACACCATCGAGCCGAAAGGCGAGCGGATTCTGACCTACGCGCTGGACACCGGCGTGGAGGTGCGCCGCGACCAGCAGGACAGCCGCGCCGAAATCCTCACGCTCAAAATCACGCGGGGCGTCCTCCAGCAGCAGATTCGGCAGCGTCGCACCAATCGCTACAGCCTCGTCAATCGCGACCGACGCGCCCGCACCGTGCTGGTGGAACAGCCCTATGACGGCGACTGGCAGCTGATCGAGCCGTCGCAGGCGGAGCGCACGCGCACCCTCTATCGGTTCCGCGTCGCCCTCGAAGCGGGCGGCTCGTCAAGCCTGCAGGTGGTGGAGGAGCGCACCGTCGAAGAACGCTACGCGCTCCTGACCGTTAATGAGGACACGCTGCAGGTTCTGCTGCGCAACGCGCAGGCGAGCGAGGCGGTGCGCCACGCCCTGCAGGAAATCCTCAACCGCCGCCGACAGATCAGCGAGCTGCAAACCGCGATAACCAACCGTGAGGAGCGCATCCGCGCCATCGAAAAAGACCAGGAACGCATCCGCGCCAACATGGCGCAGTTAGACCGCGCGTCCGACCTGTACAAGCAGTATGTGCAGAAGCTGACCGAACAGGAGCGCGAGATCGAACAGGCGCGCCAGGCGATTGAGAACCTGAAGCAGCGCGTGCAAAACGCCCAGCGCGAGCTTGCCGACTATATCCAGAACCTGAACATTTAGGCGCGTCAAAGCATGTCAAGCATGAGCGAAAAGTTGCGGCTCAGATCGGGCGTGTAGAACTGCATGTTCATAATCGTCGTTTTTTCCATGTCCTGGTCAGGCGGTTGGGGCTGGATGCGGACCCCGTCGCCGCTGCCTATCTCCACAGGGAGCGTTCGACTAAACCGCATCTGGCTGCGTTGCAGCACAAAATAAGGCTCTTTGGAGGGGGTTAGATCGGACAGGTTCATGATTGTGGTGGTCGTCATGAAGGTCGGCATGTCTTCGAGGGGCAGGTTCCAGTCGTGGTGGGAGGGGGCGTTGAGCGCCTGCTCGAATCGCTGGCGCTGGGGCGGCGTGAGCTGGCTCAAGTAGAGTCGCTTGCCAGCGAGCGCCGCCTGCTTCTGCTGGGGTGTGAGGCTCGCCCAGAAGCGCAACGCGGGCACAGCCTGCACCAGCAGCTGCAACTTCAGGGCGCTGGCGGTGCGCACGCTCCAGCCCACTGTCAGCGGTAAGCCAGCGATGCGCTCAATCTGCAGCTCGCTCAGTGCGCTGGCAAACTGCGCCCATTCATCCAGCGAGATGCTTTCCTGCTTCTGCTTTTTAGTTTCCAGCGGGCGCAGCGAGTCTTCAGGTATCTCGCTGGGGCGCAGCCAGAAATAGTCCTTATGGCGTGCCATCAGCACATCCTCTTCCTGACGCAGCCAGAACACCGCCGATAGCTGCTCGCGAGGCGGCGCCAGCTTCTCGTTTCTCAGCCTCAGGCGATAGATGAGCGATGGCTCCGCCTGAGTGATACGGTAGGCGTCCGCGTAGAGGTCCAGCCCATAGCGACGCGCCAGCTCGATGAGCTGGGCGAGCGGGCTGTTCTGGATGGGCGACGGCAGGGGGAACGGCTCCGGGGAGGTGGTGGCGCGGCGTGAGGGTGTGGGTCGCTCCGCGACATTTGCCCATTCACGCCATACTCTATTGTTGGGGTTGGTTTCCAGCGCGGTCATGCTCTTCTCTCTGGCGTTGTCCCCGCCTATCAGCTCCGCCGCGGAGAGGCTGCGCGGAATCGCGATGGAACCGAACGAGCCAGAGCCATCGGGTGCAGGTCGTGTTCGATGCTCCATGCGCAAAATGAGCGTCCCTCGCCAGGCGTCCCACCGCATACGAAGCGAGATAACCCCCTCGCCTGCCTCTGCTTCGCGAGCCAGCGAGCGCGCCTTTGTGAAGGAGTATCCTTCGCGCAGCAGCTGCTGGAGGCTGGACGCCAGCGGCAGCTCGCCCGCCTGCGGTGCGGTGGAGAAGGTGAGCGTTTCGCCCTGCCAGAATCGGTTCCATTCGGTTGCCCGGAAATCGCCCATCACGCGCGCCGCCGCGTACAGATTCACATCCTGAAGCAGCGACATGAGCCGCGCCTGCTGATCGGGGTCAGAACGCTCCGCTTCCGTGTTCATGCGGCGCAACTCGTCCGGGCTATAGCGGCGGGCGAGGTTAATCAGGGCGCGAAGGGCTGGCTCCATCAGCTGGCGCCGTGCGAGCAGCAGCGCCTGGCGCAACAGCGCCTCACGCACACGCTCCCGATTCGGCTGATAGAGACGGTAGCCATCGGTCGTGTCGGAGCGTTGCCACTCGTAGCGCAGCGTCTCCGCCAGGCGACGCAACACCTCATGCGCGGGACGCTCCTTCACCAGCACGCACACCTTGTCTTCGGCAATATCGGGCGCGGCGCTGAGCGTAAGCCCCAGCTGCGCACTGAGTTGCTGGAATAACTGCTTGAGCGGGATCAGCGGCTCCTGCACCGTGATAGGCTTCTGCAGGCGCGTGTCCTGACCGAGATCAGGCGATTGCGCACCCGCCCACGCGCCAGCCACTATCAGGCAAAAAGCCCAACCCCACCGCAGCCTGCGTAGCGAAACCATTCAAGCCACCTCCAGAACATTAGACGCTCCAAAGGTGGCTGTGGTTCATGCAGGGTTCAGTACCAGATGGTCAGCGTGGCGGAACGCGAAACGCTGTTGTAGGTCGCTATGATGGTCGCCTGACGACTGAGGCAGTAGCCACACGCCGTCGTCTGAATAGTGAAGCTGGCGGATCGCTGTCCTGCAGGCACAGTGACACTGCTGGGTATTGTGATGACGCCAAGGCTGTTGGTTCGCAGTTGCACAACTGCTCCACCTGGCGGCGCTGGAGCGCTGAGCGTCACGGTGCCTGTCGCATTAGTGCCGCCTCGCACAGGGTTCGGTTCGACGGTCAGCGATTCGAGGGTAACATTCACCGCCTGTACCGCGCGATAGGCGTTCACACGACCCGCGTTCGGACCTATCGTGCGACCCGAATAGGGCTGGTACGGATCCACATTCTGCTCCACTATCGTGCGTACCTGCTGATTGCTCAGATTTGGTGCGTGCGACCACACCAGCGCCACCACGCCCGACACATGTGGACACGCCATCGAGGTGCCCGATAGCGTCGCATAACTGTTGCCCCGATAGGTGGAGTAGATGGACGCGCCCGGCGCTGCGATGTCCACCCACGAACCATACTGCGAGAAATAGGTCAACCGATCGTTCTGATCGGTCGCCGCCACCGCGATCACATTCGTGTAGTAGGCAGGATACTGCGGTGAGGAGCTGCCTCCATTGCCCGCCGCCGCCACCAGCACACAGCCCCGATTCCACGCATAGGTCACGGCGTTGGACAGAGTGGAGGAACCC
>JBBIML010000013.1:0-116780 GCA_037444405.1 Armatimonadota bacterium | reverse complement strand
CCGTCGGCGGTTCGTGACCACAATTGTCGCTGATCTGGGTCAGCTTGAGGATGTCATCGCAGTTGGGCACGAACGGCGGGTTGCAGCCCAGATCGCGCCCCTCGGGCGGGGTGATGGTGGGCGGCTCGGTGTCCTCCTGCCAGCGGATGTAGCCCCTGATCTCGCAGATCTCATAATCGAGGAAGGTTATAATCCGGTAGGTCACTTGGCGCCGCATCCAGCAGCCGCCCCGGTCGGGATCAGGCTCATCCTGACCGTTCTCACAGGAGATAACCCGGTAGTTACAGCATTCACCGGAAGGATCGTCGCAGATGATCCGATCGACCAGCTCCGTGCAGTCGGGGATTCGGTCAGGGTTGCACGGCAGTTCGAGGTCCTCGAAGCGGAAGAATCGGCAGCAATCACTGAGGCAGACCTTGTCCTCGCGGATGAAGGTGCAGTTCTCGTCGAAGTGCGCGAGGCGCAGGAGCGAGGGCGCATTGCCCCCGTCGCTTCTTCGCGCCAGCACACCACCCGTTGCGCAATCCGCGCTGGTGCAGTATCGAATGAAGTAGGTCTTCGCTTCGATCTGCCCCCACGAGACCACGAACTCGTACTCACCGTCACCCACGCGGGTTGCTGTCAGGCAGCGGGGAGTGTAGCAGTCTTCTGGATCGTCCGTTCGACGGAACGGGTTGAACAGGTGGACATGGATGGTGTCGCCGTTGCACTCGGTGACATTAACGAGGCGGACTCGGTAGCTATGATTCTGCTGGACATTCCAGAACTCGGGTCCTGAAGGTAGCGCCTCCTGGCTGACGCAACCACCATCGAGCGGGGTCACAGAGGCAACGCGCCCTGTGCCCAGCGTGAACTGGGCAGTGGCTGCCAGCATCGTAAACCAGAGGCAGCCCAACACGACAAGCATGAACCTCAGCCAGGGTGGTGTACACCTGCAGGCGTCCGTCACTCCTTGATGCAGAGAGTTTCTCATATGCATTGCCTCCTCTCTGAGAATGCAGCTTGTCGGCTGCTTGCTTCCAGTATGCCACAAAAGGCTCATTTTTGGGAGGACTAATTGACGGATTTTGGTACGATGATTGTCGTAATCGGGGGATTATCTTATCAAGCCACAGCGGAGCACCACAGCAATCGCTCTGTGAATACTATGGACATTGAGCTTGAAGTAGATATGTTCGAGGTGTTTGCGCACGGTACCGGGGCTGAGACAGAGGGCGTGGGCAGCGCCCTTAATCGTATCGTGTCGGGAAAGGGCTTCAAGCACGCGCCGTTCCGTGTCCGACAGGCGGTGGCGCGGGGCGTGCGGATCGGCGGAATCGCAGCACACCTCTACCGTGGCGGTGCTGACCGCGCCTTTTTTCAGCAGGGGCGCCAGCTCTCTTTCCAGCTGGGCATCATCCAGATTCAGCTTCAGGTTGATCTGCACTATCGGAATCCTCCTGAGCTATCGCCTTGTTACTGCGTCGCTCTACTGCTATTATACGCCCTTTGTACGCTCGTACCATGCGCGCTGGCAACAGCTTTAATCAGGTTCAAGTGTAAATTAATCTTGACACCACCCTCTCATCAGCCATTTACACACCAGGCAGGAAACGAAGGGGACATGGTGTATAATACAGGTACTGGCTAAAGGCGGAGGTGAAAAGCGATGTTCAGGGCATATTTCGCTGTTCCTGACGATGTGTTGCCATGTGTGGCGATGGCGCCGACCGTGTTCGGCTGTTCGAACGAGAGCAATGTGGAACGATACGCGGGCTTTCTGCGCGAACGGCTCTCGCGGGGATACACCCTGATGATAGTCATCAAAGATGAGGTGAACGAGCCCGTTGCCTTCGGTCTTTCGATGTTCCTCTCGGACGAGTTCCGCCAGGAGCTGATCCACAATTACCACAACCCGGTGGGACAAACAGTGTGGTTACGCGGCGACTATAAGAAGATTCTTCCTCCCCGTCTGATTCTGGGTGCCCATCGTGGTTGGGGGCTGAACCTGCTGGGGTTTTACGGCTGGCGCTCTGATCTGGCGCACGAGCTGCTGCAATCGGTCAAACAGCTGCTGTGGGCGAGCTTCCCGCTGCTGCACCGGGGCTACTACCTCAAATCCTTTCTGAAGGAGGTGTACGGCGAGGAGGAGCGGGCATTTTACGAGCAGGTAGGCTTAACGGTCTATAAGACTCCTGATAGATACAATTTCCTGTATCGGGAACATCGTCCCTATCTGGTGGGGACGGAGCGCGACAGGGTGCAGTTCCCGCAGATGGCGGCGGAGATGTTCCTGACGGAGCCGCCGCGCCTTGCTCTGAGCGAGCGGCATCGCGCGATCGGGCAGCTGGCATATATCCTGCGCCTGGACAGCGCGCAAATTGCGGACTGCCTCTCTGTCAAGGTCAACACGATTTACACCCACTGGCATCGCATGTGCGTGTATGTTCGGGGCAGCTGCGACGAGTCGTGTCGGCGCGCGGGGCGGCGTGTCGCGCTCAGCTACATCGCCGCGCACCCGCAGGAGATTTACCCGTTGAGCATTCACACAATGTTCTATTGCCGCCCCGAGCTGGCGCGCCGGTATCCCCTCCCGCTGATGCAGGACTGGCAGACGGCGCTGGTCACGCCCCTGCCAGCGGAGCGGGTCGCCCTGCCGAACTGCCCGTCGCCGGGATAGCCCTATTTGCCCACGACGACCGGAATCGTGCAGAGGGTGAAGGTCTGGTCGCCAGCGCGGAAGGTCAGCTCGGCGAACAGGGCGAGGTTCGCGTCCTGCGGGATTTCGATGGTGGCGACCCATTCGCGCCCTTCACGGCTGGCGTCCACTGGCTCCCAGCGCGACGGGCGAAAATCGAGCGTGTTCGAGCGTGCCACCCACACCTGCACCTTTTCGGGCGTGCCGTCGGTCTGAACCCGGTAGCGCACGCGGTTGTCCTGACGGCTGGCGGAACCCGTGATGCGATTCGGGAACGCCAGCTCGCCTACCACCATGCGATAGAACGCCGCCATGCTGTTCAGCACGCGCTCGTAATCGCCCAGTCCGTGCCCGCCGTTCGGCACATAGAGCGCGTATTTGCGGGTGGAGGGCAGGTCGTTGAAGTAGAACTGCGCCGCGTCGATCACCCAGTAGGGATCGTTCGCGCCGTTGATGATGAGGATGGGCATCGTATAGCGCTCGCGGTAGAAGTAGGGGTCGACCATCGAGACCAGCTTGCGCCCGCGCTCGGTGTTCATCATCTCCATCAGGTTGCGCTCCGAGTATTCGGAAATCTGCTCGCTGTATCGCCCCCATGTTTTGAGCTGATGGGGCATCTGGGCGAAGAAGTTGAGGTTATCGAACACCATCGGCGCGATGGCTCGCACACGGGTGTCCACCGCCGCGGTCAGCCAGGTCGTCCAGCCGCGCTTGGAGCCGCCCGTCACCAGAAAGCCTTTGACCTGCAGTCCCCACTCTTTCCGGGCGAACGCCTGAACGGTGTCCATCGCGCGCACAGCCGATTTCACCATCGGGAACAGCAGCGGCCAGGTCTCGTCGCCCGTGTCGGCGTACTGCACGAAGGTGTGCGCAATAAGGTTATCTTCCACGAGGTCGGGTCGGATCAGGGGCTGGTTGGGCACATCGTGCAGCACGGCGGCAATTGCGCCCACGCGCTCGGCGGCACGGGCAATCAGCTGCAGTTCGCTGCGCCCGTCGCCACTGCCCGTGATGTAGAGGATTGCCGTTTCGGGATGGCGCACCTCAGGCGGCTTCACCAGGCGCAGCCGATGGCGCCAGGTGAACTCGCGCCACTTCTGGGAGACCATCGTAATCTCCACGAACTGGCTGTTCAGCACCTTGCCCTCCAGCGTCTTGCTCCAGTCGTAGGTCGATTCGGCTTTCACATAGCTGGGCAGATCGGCGCGTGCGCCGATGCCCACACTCAACAGAATCCCGAGCCAGAATAGTTTCCGTCGCATCGGTTGTCTCCTCCTCTGTGATAGGGTATAAATAGAGATTACCATGCCGGAGATTCTCATGACGCCAGAGGGCTACGAGCGATTGAAGCGTGAGCTGGAGGAGTTGAAGACGGTCAAGCGCCGGGAGATAGCGGAGCGGCTGCGCCATGCGCGTTCGCTGGGCGATTTGAGCGAGAACTTCGATTATCAGGACGCGCGGCGTCAGCAGGCGATGCTGGAG
Organism: Armatimonadota bacterium; assembly: GCA_037444405.1. Classification (GTDB taxonomy): domain Bacteria; phylum Armatimonadota; class Fimbriimonadia; order Fimbriimonadales; family GBS-DC; genus HRBIN15. Next base: position 112,621 of record JBBIML010000013.1, on the reverse strand, counting down.
GGGCGCATCCGCGACCTGGAGCATGTGCTGCAGCGGGCGCGGGTCGTGCCACGCCCTGACCATGCGGGCGAGATCGCGCATCTTGGCTCGCGTGTGCGCCTGCGCGACCTCGATACGGGACGCGAGCGCGCCATCACGCTCGTCGGCTCCTTCGAGGCGGATCCGCTGCAGGATCGCATCTCCATCGTGTCGCCACTGGGTGAAGCGCTGCTGGGCAAATCGGTCGGCGACGAGGTGGAGGTGCAGACGCCCAAAGGCGTCGTGCGCTACAAAATCGAAGCGATTGAGTAAGTGAAAATCACCCCTCTCCCCCGCTGGGGGAGAGGGGGTGAACTTTTTCTCTCCCCTCTGGGAATGAGGGTCGATTAGCGGGGAACCTTTTGTCCAGCGGGGATGGTATAATAGAGAGGAACATGGGGGCGTCAGGGTTCGACAGGGCAGGTCTGACGCTCAGTGGCGAGCCGAGGTGCCGTTGGCCTCGTTAAAAAACGGCGCACAAGAAGTGCGAACTACAACTATGCTCTTGCTGCCTAATTGAAGGCAGCCGCCGCCGTGCCTGTCGTCGGTGCGGGCGCGGTCGAGCGTGGGCTACACCGACTGGCTCCCAATGCCCCGCCTGAGGCAGAGGGAGGACCCGAAATTGGGCTGGCGCCGCGACACCCTGTCCGTCGGGACGCGCGGTGCGAGAACTAAAGACGGACTACGCTCGTAGAAGCTGGGTGAGCAGCTGCTCTGGAAGGGGGTTCAATTCCCCCCGCCTCCACCAGAATCAGGTACAATCCCCCACAGCATGAGACGCCGACGCAAGCCGTTCCGACGCTACTTCACAGTGGCGGAAGCGAATGCGCTCATCCCGGAGCTGCAAAAGCATCTGCTGCGCCTGCAGGCGATGCTGGAACGCCTGCGCGAGGAGTTCGGCGAGCAGGCACAGCAGGTCGTCCGACTCGAACAGCGCAACGGACACCCGCCCGATTGGGAGCCGTCTCCTATCGCTGAAGCCATCCACAAAGCCGTCGATGAGCTGCACGCACTGGGCGTCATCCTGCGCGATGTGGAACACGGCATCGTCGACTTCCCACACCTGCGCGACGGACGCGAGGTGTTCCTGTGCTGGCGGCTGGGCGAGGAGCGTGTCCGCTACTGGCACGAGCTGGACACAGGCTTCAGCGCTCGCAAGCCCCTGACGGAGGAGTAGCATGATGCGCGTGCGGGCACCGGGGCGGGTGAACCTCATCGGGGAACATACCGACTATAACGACGGCTTCGTGCTGCCCGTCGCCATCGACCGCGAGATCCACCTCCACGCGCGACCCCGCACCGACCATCGCTGCCAGATCTATTCGGAGACGCTGGACGAGCAGATCGAGTTTGACCTTGCTGGTCTGGCGCAGGCGTCGCCCGACGCGCTGCCAGATGGCTGGACGCGCTATGTGGCGGGTGTCGCGGCGATGCTGATGCGCCACACGGGGCGCACGCTGACAGGCATCGAGGGCGTGGTGTCTTCGACACTGCCCACTGGCGCGGGGCTGAGCTCGTCTGCCGCGCTCGAAGCCGCCTTCGCTACCCTCTGGAACGCGCTCGACCAGCTCAATCTGGACGGCTGGACGCTGGCGAAGCTGTGTCAGCGGGCGGAGCATGAGTACGCGGGCGTGCAGTGCGGGATTATGGATCAGGCGGCGAGCCTGCTCGCCCAGCGCGGGCACGCGCTCTTTCTGGACACACGCACACTCACGACGCGCCATGTGCCCCTGCCCGCGCACTGGCTGATTGTGGTGGCGGACACGGGCAAACCGCGCACGCTCAGCGGCTCGGAGTATAACCGGCGTCGGGCAGAGTGCCAGCAGGCGGTGGAGCAGCTGCGAGCGGTGCTGGGCGATTCGGTGAACGCGCTGCGCGATGTGCCGCCCGAAGCCGCCGCGCTCTATCTGCCGCTCCTGACCGAGCCAGCACGCCGTCGCGCCCGCCATGTGATCAGCGAGAACGCGCGCGTGCAGGCGTTTCTGGACGCTCTGGCGCGCGCTGATGCGCCCGCCATCCGCCACCTGATGCTGGCGTCGCACGCCTCGCTGCGCGACGACTACGAGGTGAGCTGCCCCGAACTGGATCAGATGGTTGCCGCCTGCCTCGACGCGCCGGGCTGCGTGGGCGTGCGGCTGACAGGGGCGGGCTTCGGAGGTGCGTGCGTGGCGCTCGTCGAGCGCGCCCGCATCGACGCCTTCCTCAAAGCCGCCGACGACGCCTACCGCGCCCAAAGCCACTATAGTCCGCAGTTCATCGTCTGCGAGCCAGTGAACGGCGCGACCGCATCCGTTCAGGTATACTCAGAGTAGCGCCATGACCAATCCGACTTTGCCGACGAAGCATGGGGATGCACCTGCGGAGCTGCCGATGGTGGTGCCCCGCTCCAAAGCGCGCCCGTCGGTCGCGCTCACCGAGGCAACGCGCGCCATCCAGAAGGACCCCGAAATCCCCCACCTGAGCGAGACGGAACTGATCGAACGCATCCAGCGCCTGCGCAAAGAGCGCGACGCGATTATCCTCGCGCATAACTATCAGCTGCCCATCATTCAGGACCTGGCGGACTTCGTGGGCGATTCGCTGCAGCTTTCGCAACAGGCAGCGCAGACCGACGCGAAGGTGATCGTGTTCTGCGGCGTTCACTTCATGGCGGAGACGGCTGCCATCCTCTGTCCCGATAAGACGGTGCTGATCCCTGACCCCGAAGCGGGCTGCTCGCTGGCGGCGACCGTCACCGCCGAAGAGGTGCGCCAGTGGAAAGCCCGCCACCCCAACGGCGTCGTGGTCGCCTATGTGAACACGAACGCCGATGTGAAAGCTGAAGCCGACTACTGCTGTACCTCCAGCAACGCGCTCAAGGTCGTGCAGGCCATCCCCGAAGAGAAAGAGATTCTCTTTCTGCCCGATATGTTTCTGGGACTGTATGTGCAGCGCATGACGGGGCGCAAACTGCACCTGTGGATGGGCGAGTGCCATGTGCATGCGGGCATCCGACCCGAAGATATTGTGAGCATGCTGCGCGAGCATCCCGACGCCGATTTACTGATGCACCCTGAATGCGGCTGCGTGAGCCAGTGCATGTACGCCCTGTCGGAGGGCGACCTGCCCGCCGAGCGCACCTTCATCTACGGCACAGGCGGCATGGTCAAGCATGTGCGTCAGTCGCCCGCGCCCGTGCATCTGGTCGCGACGGAGGTCGGCATGCTGCACCGCCTGAAGAAGGAGGCGCCCGAGAAGCGGTTCATCCCTGTGAAAGCCGACGCGATTTGCGAATATATGAAGACCATCACGCTGCCCAAGCTCTACCGCTCGTTGCGCGACATGGTGTACGAGGTGCGCGTGCCCGACGAGATAGCGGCGCGGGCGCGGCGCGCCATCGAACGGATGCTGGAGATTGTGTGATGGAGAGCGCGCTGCTGCCGATGGAGTTGCTGGAGATGCTGGCGTGCCCGGCGTGCGAGGAGCGCCCACCGCTGCGCTGGCAGGAAGGCGCGCTGGTGTGCGACCAGTGCGGACGCCGCTACCCCATCCGCGAGGGCATCCCCGTGCTGCTAACTGAAGAAGCCGAACCACCCCCAACACAACCAGCACAGGCGGACGCATCGCAAGGGGCTGTCCAGAGAAAGCGAACCTGACCACACACCGTGCGCGACAGGGGCGCAGGGTCGTCGAAGTCCGAAAAGACGAAGCGCTATGCTCCGTGTCATGGCTGTTGTGATCGCCCTTGCCTCTGTGCCACACTCATCCACACGCACTCGCGAAACCTGCTTGAATAAGTAAATAGGACCCACATTCCCACTCTGAAGTATCCGCGGAAACTCGGCTTCAGCAAATAAGACTCAGCCCTCTACGAACACGAACTCCAGGTCCACTCACATTCTGTCTGGGCTGTCCTGCGTGCTTCATGGCGCCCCCGTGCAAGATTGTCCGCCTATGTGGGGCGGTGAGCGGTTCACGCCCCCTCACGGCGGTGGCAGACTGGTGGCGAGGAGCCGTCTGGTTCAGGGCTGGCATCGTCGCCCTCCGTGCTGATTGTATGATTCGCAAGGCATTGTCCGATTCCTGCTCATCGGCAGGAGTCGGCGAGAGCCTGTCGAAAGGGAAATCTGCGATGAGCGACAGGGTTTCTGGTGAACAGGTGTCTTATCGGCGTGGGCGCACTTCGTGCTGGGTTCTGGGCGGGCTGGGCTGCCTGGGACTGCTCATCCTCGCCTTCGTGGGGATTTACCTGCTGGGACGCGCCATCCAGCAGTCGTTCGGCGGGGCCATCCAGCAATCGGAACAGATGGAGCGGGTGGTCATCCCGCGCATGAAGAGCATCTATCAGGCGCTCCAGCGGTATGCGGCGGACCACAACGGCAAATATCCGCCCAACCTGCAGGCGCTGGTGCCCAAATATCTGGATCAATCTTATCTGCAGCCGATTGCGGTGCAGGGTCAGACGACGCCCATCAAGATTATCTACAAGCCGCCGAAGCCCGACGCGCCGCCCGACACCATCGTGCTGGAGCATCAGCCGCCCATCGTGATGAAGATCAGCATGTTTGGCGAGTCGGTGGAGACGCGCATCACCCTGCAGGTTCAGAAGGATGGGCAGATCTCGCAAATGCAGGAGACCCTCTCATCTTCAGGCGAGCGGCGGGTGCGCCAGCGGGTGCGCCCTGCGGGACCGTAGGGCATGCGGGCGATGCGGTGGCTGACTGGCTGGCTGATCGGGTGCTGGCTCTGGGGGCTGCTGATGGCGCAACCGCCGTCGTTGCAGGGTGAGGGTTGGGAGCTGCGCTATCGGGGCGGGCGCGGGTTCGAACTGCGCATCGCGGGCGCCACGGTGGGACGCACCTCCTCCGTGCAGATTGCCGCGCCCGACTGGTCGCGCGGCTACTACTCTTCGGGTGAGGGCGGTGCTGTCTCTCGAACAGGCGATACGCTCACGATTCGCCATCCGCTGGCGCCGCCGCTGGGCGAGTTGACCGAGACGGTACGCCTGCTGGATGGGACCACGCTGGAGTGGAGCCTGCAGGTGCGCTGGGAGAGCAACTCGCCCGCGATTGTGGAGTGGTGTATCGGGGTGTGGAACGCGGCGCTGCTGATTGGCGCGTCGCTGCGCGGCGACGGCTGGCTGGCGACGCCCGTCCTGCAGACGCAACCCATCACCCGCGAGGGCGACTATCTGTTCGAAGGGCATGAGCTGAGCTTTGAAACGGGGCTGGGCTCCATCACCGTGCGGGCGGATTCGGGCACGCCTTTCGCCGTACTGGACGGGCGCGGCAATCCGAAACGCGGCTGGGGCGTGGAGGGTCCCGCGCTCTGGCTGGGCACGCTCGGCACGCTCCTGCCCAGTAAGCAAACGCTCACCCTGCGCTATCAGCTGCGCATTCAGCCGCGCGCGCCCTTTGAAAGAGCAACCGTGCTGGAGCCAGGATTGCCGATGGAGGTGGTGGAGGACGGCTGGTCGCCACAGCCGCGCGAGCCGGTGCTGGTGCCGCCGCCCAGGATTGTCTGGCGTGGCGCAGGCGCACCCTTCATCCTGCTGGCGAATCAGCCTGTTCAGATTGGGATTGAGAGCGACGAGTATCGCGCGGCAGCCGAATCGCTCGCCCGCGAGCTGACGCGCTATGGGCTGGCAGCGGGGATTTCTGTGCGCCCTCACCCCCAGCCCCTCTCCCACGCGGTGGGAGAGGGGAGTAGCAAATCCCTCTCCCCCAGCGGGGGAAAGGGTGCGGGCGAGGGGGCTAACGAGCTCATTTTCATCGGCGGCAGCCGTGAGCTACAGCGGCAATATCCTGTGCCCGATCGCGCGGGCGCGTACTGCCTTCGCGTGCAGCCCAATCAGGTGCTGATTATCGGGCGGTTCGCCGAGGGCGCGTTCTACGGCGTGCAGACGCTCATTCAACTGCTTCAGCCCGCGCCGAACCAGCTGCAAATCGCGCCCATCACCATCATCGACTATCCCGACCTGCTCTTTCGGGGCGTGCATCTGTTCGGCGGCACGCAAAAGGAGTTCCATCAGCGGCTCATCGGCAATCTGATCGCGAATCTCAAGTTCAATCGGCTGGTGGTGGAGTGCGGTTATAGCCAGTGGGAGGCGATTCGCCCTGCGTGGGTCGATTTCTCGGTGCCGAAGGCGAACCTGCAGGCGATTGTCGCGCTGGCGCAGGCGAACCAGCTGGAGCCGATTCCGCTGCTGCAGTCGCTGGGGCATATGTACTGGGTCTTTCGCAACGGCGCGAACACCGCGCTGGCGGAAGACCCCGACACGCCGTGGGCGATCTGCCCGCGTCGCCCCGCTGCAAAGCAGCTCTTGAGCCAGCTGTTCGACGAGGTTCTCGCGCTCTTTCCGAACGATGCGTTCCATCTGGGTCTGGACGAGGTGACGCTGCGCGGGCGGTTCCCCTACAGCCCCGAATGTCAGGGCGCGACCGTTGCCGAGCTGTTCAGCGAGCATTTCCGCTGGCTGGTGGGCGAGCTGCAGAAGCGGGGCGTGCGCCAGGTGATGCTCTGGAGCGATATGTTGCTGGCGCCGGGCGAGGCGCACGACGGCGCGGCGAACGCCGCCGACCCCGCCGCGTCCCGATCCACGCGCGAGCAGGTGCTGAAAGCCATCGCCGACGCGCCCAAACCCGCTCCCGAGCTCATCCTCTGCGACTGGCACTACACACCGACCGAACCCGACGGCTACCGCAGCCTCGATGTGCTGCGTCAGGCAGGTTTCCAGCGCATCGTCGCGACCACATGGTACAACCCGCAGAATATCTACACCTTCGCGCAGGCGGCACGGGCGCGGCGCATCAAGGGCTTACTGCAAAGCACATGGGCGGGCTACTCGCTCACCGAGCAGAGCCTGCGCGACTGGACCGAGCAGTTCATCGCCTATGTGCTGGCGGCGACCTATGCGTGGAACGGCGACGCGCCACCGCCAGAGCAGCTGCCCTTCGACGCCGAGCAGTTCTTCCACGAACGGTACTGGCGCGAGCCGATACCGCTGACGGCGCGACAGGGCTTCCTGATCGACCTACGACCGGTGTACAATTTGCCGCTCAGTGCGCTGGATGAGGCGTTCAGCATGCTGCCGACAGGGCGGACACGGCTGAACGGCTACCTGTTCCAGCTCGGCGATTCAGCGGAAGCGAGGCTTCCGCAGTCCACACATGAGCAGCCGAACGCGCTGATGCTCGCCAGCCTGCTGGCGCCTGGCGAGCCGTCGCGCTACCCGCGCGAGGTGGTCATCCCGATGGGGCGAACGGTGCGCACACTGCACATTCTGCACACGACAGGCTGGCAGATAGAGCGCAACGAACCTGTTGCCCGCTATGTGCTGGAGTATGCCGACGGCACGCAAGCGGAGCTGACCCTGCTGTATGGCGTGCATGTGCGTGCGTGGAACGACCCTGGCGCGGCGATTGAATCGCCGCCCGTGTGGAGCCGACGGCTGGAATCGGGCACGCGCGTGCGGATACGCCTGCTGCGCTGGCAGAACCCGCATCCTGACAAGCCCGTTCGCACCCTGCGCCTGCAGGCGATTCATCCCGTCGCGGGCTACACCCTGCTGGGGCTAAGTGGCGAATAGCGTCCACAGCACGCCGTAGCGCAAGCCATAGGTGCTGACGCGCACGGCGGGCATCCCTGCGACCGCCATCACGCGCTCCAGCACGAGCGCGCCCAGATGCAGGATTGGCGCCCGCTCAGGCTCGATGCCCGGCAGCTGTGCCCGCTCCGCATCGCCCAGCGCGATCAGCAACGCAACGAGTTCGCTCACCATCGCGCTGGTGAGGGTGAACCCGTGAACCTGCGCGACGCGAGCGGGCGAGCCGTGAAGCGCGTGCCACAACAGCGCGAGGTTCACCCCCGTGCCGCCGACCGTTGCGACCTGATGGGGCGTCGGCAACTCCTTCAGAAACGCGAGCGATTCGTCGAGCCATCGCCGCAAGCTCTCGATCTCTGTTGCATCGGGTCGATCGGAGGGTGCATGCTGCTCGCGCAGCCGCATCGCACCAATCGGCAAACTGCGCCAGTGGAAATGGGACGGGTTCCGACAGGCTTCGCCATACGCGAACTCCACACTGCCCCCGCCGATATCGACCACCAGCAAACTCTGGAGTGCGGAAGCCCGGCTTCCGCACTCCACAATATCAGGGTCCAGCGCGACCGAGAGGAAGCTCAGCTCTGCCTCCTCGCGCTCGCTCAGCACGCGCACAGGGCAGCCCCGCTCGCTCAGCGGCTGGACCAGCGCCTGCGGGTTCACCGCCCGCCGCACGACGGCAGTGGCGACCGCGCAAATCTGCTCCACTCCCTGCGTCCGACACTGCTGGAGGTAGCCCTCGATAGCGTCCAGCGTGCGCTGAATGGCGAACGGCTGGAGCATACAGTCGGGTTCGAACCCTTCGCCCAGCCGCGTGATGGCGGTCTGATCGCTCAGCACGCGCCAGCCATCGGCGACGCGCTCCGCAATCAGCATCAGCACCGAGTTGGAGCCGATGTCGAGAATCGCGACCCTCATAGCTCCCAGTGGGCGGCGCGCACTTCGGGCAGCTGCAGCAGGTCGTGCAGGATCAGATCGGGGCTGCTGGTGCGCAACGGGCTGATTTGCAGGGCGAAGGCGCGCGTGTTGGGCGTATCGGGGAACTCCTGACGGAACGCCTGCAGCTCGCACCCGTGCCGCGTCAGCACGCTGAACACGCCCTCCATGCCGGCAGTTGCCTCCAGCGTCACCCAGAGCGTGGGCGCCGACGCCGCGCGATGAATCGCCTCTTCAGGGATGCGCAGCCCCACCAGCACGCCATACGCCAGCAGCGTCGCAATCAGCGCCATCAGATAGTAGCGCCACTCACCCATGCCAATTGTCATACCAATCGCGACCACTGCCCACAGGCTGGCGGCGGTGGTCAGCCCGCGCACGATGCTGCCCTGCCGCAGAATCGTGCCCGCGCCGATGAAGCCGATACCGCTCACTATCTGCGCCGCGATACGCGACGGGTCGGAGTTCGGCGGACCGAAACTGCGCGAGAGGATCATCATCAGCGTCGCGCCGAAGCAGATCAGCACATGCGTGCGAATGCCCGCTGGTCGCCCCCGACGCTCCCGTTCCCAACCGATGATGCCGCTTAACAAAATCGCCAGCACCAGCTGAACCGTTATGTGCCCGATCTCCCGCCAGTCGGCAACGCTCACGATTGGGAGTATACCTTTCGTTTAAGAGACGGCAACAGCATCCATTTAAGCCTGCCCAGCGAGGGTGTTCGAAAAATCCAACCGGAGGATTTGAAAGGATGCCCCTCACCCCTACCCGCTCCCCAGCGGGGAGAGGGAGTTCATCCGCCCTCTCCCCCACCTGCGGGGGAGAGGGTACGGGTGAGGGGGTTTCACACAGGCGGGTATGATGCCAGCGAATTTTCGAACACCCTCCCGCCCAGCCGGGCAGCCGTTAATGCCGAGGATGGGGTATAATTAAAGCGTGAGCGGGAGTAGCTCAGAGGCAGAGCACTGGCCTCCCATGCCAGGGGTCGCGGGTTCGAATCCCGTCTCCCGCTCCAGTTTATTTGTGTCTGCGCCCGCAGAGCCACCCGAGGACGCCACCCGTCAGCACGCAGGAGGGCGCCAGCATCAGGTAGGCGTGTAGAAGGGCTGGTGCCATCACATCCCAAGCCCGATACGCCCACACATCGGCATAGAGCAGGAGCAGGCAGTAGGCGAGCGGTGGAACCAGCCCCGCCATGAGCAGCGCGCCCAGCGCCGTGCGCATCCAGCGCGCCAGCGAGGTTCGCACCTGCAACAGCCACAGCACACCCATCAGCACCGGCGTAGCCATCAGCCCCGCCATCATCGGCAGCATATTAAACGCGCCCAGCTGATACCAGCGGGCAAGGTCGCCCCAGCTCGCAGGGTAGCCCTGCAAGCCCCAGAACACCACCAGCCATAGCGGATGCACCGCCCAGAACAGCAGCACCGAGAGCGCAGTGTAGCCCAGCAGCCTCGCCAGCACGAGAGATGTTTGCTTGAGCAGAGTGCCCAGACTGCGAAAGTTCACTCTCATCGGTTGAGCCGCTGGCGGAAGTCGGCAATGGTGCGGCGCAAGCCCTCCTCAAGGGGCACGCGCGGCTCCCAGCCCAGCAGCTCGCGCGCCCGCCGAATGTCGGGGCAACGCCGATGCGGGTCATCGGGGGTCAGAAACTCACGGAACTCTATCGGGCTGGTGCTGCCCGTCAGCTCCTTAATCAGCCGGGCAAACTCCAGAATCGTGCGCTCATCGGGGTTGCCCAGATTCACGGGCAGGTGGTAGTCGCTCTGTGCCAGTCGCCAGAGACCCTCTATCAGATCCGACACATAGCAGAAGCTGCGCGTCTGGCTGCCGTCGCCGTACACCGTGATGGGTTCGCCCAGCAACGCCTGCCGGATGAAGTTGGGCACCACGCGCCCGTCATCCAGCCGCATGCGCTCCCCAAAAGTGTTGAAAATGCGTGCGATGCGCGTGTCTGCGCCCCGGTAGCGATGGTACGCCATCACCAGCGACTCGGCGTACCGCTTCGATTCGTCGTACACGCCCCGAACGCCAATCGGGTTCACATTCCCCCAGTAATCTTCCGATTGGGGATGCACCATCGGGTCGCCATACACTTCGGAGGTGGAGGTGAACAGGAACTTCGCGCCTTTTGCCAGCGCGAGCGCAAGTGCATTCTCCGTGCCGTAGGAGCCGACCGTGAGCGTCTCCAGCGGGCGCCGAATGAAATCCACCGGGCTGGCGGTCGCCGCCAGATGGAACACATAGTCCACCGCGCCCGCCACCTCAAACGGCTGGCGCACATCGTGCAGAATGAACTCCAGATTCGGATTGCCCTCATGATGGCGCAGGTTCTCCCGGCTGCCCGTGATGAGATTATCGATCACGACTACCTGCCAGCCTTCCGTTAGCAGCCGATCCACCAGATGGGAGCCGATGAAGCCGGCGCCGCCTGTTACAACCGCTCTGGGCATATTCACGATTTTCGGTCGCGCCGACGGCTTTCCTGCAGGCGATAGAGTTCAGCCAGCGCCTGAAACGGGTCCATCGGTTGTCGGGCGCGCTCCTCGTCCCATTCCGCGATGCGCTGGTTCAATCGCCGCAGGTTGCGATAGGCGATTGCCATCAGCACGGCAATAATCGCCAGGCAGACCAGCACGAACGGGATGTTCACCGTGCGCCTCCTGTCAGTCGCAGCAGCGACTGGTGATGGGCGTGGCAGATGGCGACGGCGAGCGCGTCGGCGGCGTCGTCAGGTCTGGGCGCTTCTGGCAGAGCCAGCAGGCGTTGCACCATCTGCTGCACCTGCTTTTTATCCGCGCCGCCGTAGCCAGTCACCGCCTGCTTGACCTGCATCGGCGTGTATTCGTACCAGGGCAGGCGATGCTGGGCAGCGGTCAGCAGGGCGACGCCGGCTGCCCGCGCCACCTGAATCGCTGTACGCCGATTCGTGCTGAACAGCAGCTGCTCCGTCGCCAGCACATCGGGTTGGAACTGCTCGATGAGCGTGTTCAGCCCTTCATAGAGCAGGCGCAGGCGTTCATGGGCAGGGATTGTTTTGGGGGTCTCCAGCACGCCGAAAGCCAGCGCATGGTAGCGGTTGCCCACGCTCTCCAGCACGCCGTAGCCCATCGTCGCCGTGCCCGGGTCCACACCCAGAATAATCATACAGGGATTGTACCTGTCTCTCACTCTGCAACGGTGCGCCAGGCGAAGTAGAGGGCGACGGCGGCGTCGGCACGCTCCAGCGGCGCATCCGGCTGGAAGCGGATGCCGTCAGGCGTGGCTGCACCGACCCCATCCCACAGCAGCGCGCTGACCCGATGGCGGTGAAGCGCCGCAATAAACGGCAGGTCAGGATCGTCCAGCGCCACATCGATATAGGGCGACTGGCTCGGACGCTCCGCCTGCCAGTCGGGTGCGAGCCGCTGCATCGCTTTGACCAGCCAGCGGGACAACTCGCGCCGCGTGACGGGACGGTCAGGTTCAAAACGGCGGCTCTCGGTCAGCTCCAGCACGCCCTGCAGGAACAGATTCTGCACAGGCACTGCGTACGGATGCCCGAACAGCACATCGGTGAACGCCAGACCCTGATAATGCTCTTCGCGCAGATCGGGCTTGAGCGTGCGCAGGTGATGCCACAGCAGGCGAGCGGCTTCACCGCGCGTGAGCGGCTGAGTCGGCTCGAACCGCTCCGTCGGGAAGTAGCCCCGCGCCGCTAAAAACTGGATCGCCTCAAAATGCTCGGTGGCAGGGTTCACATCGGGGAACCAGTAGATGTACGCACCGAAGCGCAACAGTTGGCGCTGAATCGCGCTGACGGGCAGTCGGCGCGGAGGGATGCCCGTCTGCACGCTGAGCGCCGCCGCGACGCCCGCCGCCTGACCCAGCGCCATGCGCACCGGCTCCATCCGCAGCGTGCCATACGCCAGATGTGTTGCTGACACCGCACTGCTCACCAGCAAGCCCTCCACGCCCTTCGGCACGATCACCCCATAGGGCACCTGATACCAGGGTGTGTATTGATAGAGCCAGTACTCGCCCTCACCCATATGGCGCACCTCTTCAGGATTGACCCCTTCGGGCACGACCACCCGGCGCACGGCGTGCGAGTCCATCGGATAGTCGCCAATCGCAATTGAATCGGGGCGGATGCGCTCGCGGGCGCGAATGATGTCCATCTCCTTCAGCAGCACCTCGCCTTCAATCCGCCGCGCCTCCCGCACATACAGAATCGGCGGCAGGTTCTCATTATCGCGGTACTCATCTTCCGCCAGCCAGAGTCTGCGCTGACCCTGCACCGTCTGAATATAGTGCAGGTAGCCCAGCGCATGGTTCTTGTAGATTTCATAGATGCGCCGCCGCTCCTCCCAGCGGGCGGTCGGATAGCGATAGTTCACCTCCTGCAGGTCGGAGCCGTGCGGATGCTGGTTAATCTCAAACTTATTGTTCGGGAATCGCCCGTACAGATACGCCCATGACCGCTCCCATGGCGGCGCAAGGATATAGTTGCGCGGGTCGTAGCCGGGTGGGGGCGTGCGCACCTGTTCGGTGGGGTAGTTCTGCACGGCGAGCATGAGCGCGTATGCCTGGATGCGCTTATCGCCCTTGCCTGTGCTATTGGGCAGGATGCGGTCGGTCAGGCGGTCGTAGTAGATGACGCCCGCGTGGGGTTCTTCAGGGGTGCGTGGCTCGCGCCCGATGTGCCACTTCGCGCCCGCCCACGCCGCCACATCGGCTTCCACCGTCGCGTCGATGACCATCTCCGCATAGAACCGCCCGCGCATGCCGTCCAGCACCGATTGCACCTCCACCCCAATCACGCGATTGCCGTCCTTCAGCGTTCGCATAGGACGCACGCCGAAGTAGAGATCGATGTTCGGCTCGGCGTAGACCATCGATTTGATGAGCATGTTGGCGACCCACGGCTCGTAGTTCAGCCCGTTGCGGTAGATATAGTTGCTGGTGTCGGCGCCCTGCGCTCTGTAGTAGGCTTCCACCTTCTGGCGGAACTCTTCGAACAGCCCGCTGATTCGGCTGGGCACGCGCACATCGGTGATGGCGACGCCGTTGGCGATCATGCCGCCGAGACGGTTGGTCTCCTCTAACAGGGCGACGCGGACGCCCATCCGCGCGGCGGTGATGGCGGCGCCGACGCCCGACGCTGTGCCGCCCACAATCACAATCGGGTAGCGCGCCTCGCGCGGCACCGTGCGGTAAGGGCGATCGACGCGCTCCACCCGCGCCGATTCCTGACCTCCGTCATACAGAGCGGCCACGCCCAGCGTATAGGGCTGACCTGATTCCAGCGGTTCGAAGTCGAATGAGCGTGCGTCAGCGGGCAGGTCGCGCACAGGCGAGCCGTTCCGATAGACGCGATAGCCCGTCGGATTCGCATCGCGTGGAGGCAGCCAGAAGAGGGTGATGCGGGTTGGGCTGCGCGGGATCGCCTCCACCGAGCGCGGCGCCGCCTGCGCCCATGCCCAACCCACCAACCAGCCACTCATCAACAACAGCCATGCTCGCATACAGGTTCCTTTCGCCACCATCAGCCAGACTCCCGTTGTGTTGGGTATCTTATGGACGGGTGAAAACGATGCGAGCGATTCTGGGGCTGTGCGCACTGCTGACGATTCTATCAGGCGGGCTGACGCAGGAGTTAACGATTGCGCCAGGCGACTCACTCAAGATCACAATCCAACCCGACGCCTCGCTCTCGCGCGTGTATAAGGTGGATGAGCAGGGCAACCTGCAGATGCCGCTGATTGGCGTCCTCAAAGCGGTGGGGCTGACCCCCACGCAGCTGGCAAACGAGATTGCCCGCCGCCTGCGGGAGGGCGGATACCTGCGCAACCCGCAGGTGAAAGTGGAGATTGTGGAGCGTGCCGAGCCGAAGGTGAGCGTTTCCGGCGCCGTGCGCAAAGCGGGCGAGTTCACGCTTCAATCGGGCTGGCGGCTGAGCGATGCCCTGCGCGAAGCCCAGCCCAGCGACGCCGCCGACCTGAGCGCCATCCGCCTCGAACGGCTCGACGGCACGCGACTCACCATCAACTTCCTGAAGTTCCAGCAGGAGGGCGACTCGAACGAGAACCCCGAACTGCGGGCGGGCGACCGAATCTTTGTGCCGTTGCAGGCGGGTGGACGCAATGTGATTGTGGTGGGCGCGGTGCAGAAGCCGGGCGTCGTGCCCTACGAGCAGGGGCTGACGCTGATTCAGGCGATTGGCAAGGCGGGCGGCACGCTGCCCGAAGCCGACACCACTAAAATCACGCTCAAACGCGCCCAGAGCGCCCAGCCTGAAACCATCAACCTCAATACCCTGCAGGGCGACATCCCGCTGCAGCCTGGCGACCAGATCACCGTGCCCTATCGCGCCACAAAGCAGTTCGTGCTGGTGCGGGGCGGCGTGCGCCGACCAGGGCTGATCAACTATGTGGAGAACATGACGCTCACGCAGGCGCTGGAGGCGGCTGGCGGTCCCCTGCCCGAAGCGAAGCTGGAGCGCGTGACCATCGAGCGACCCAGCGGCAAGCGCACGCAGCGGATCGTGGTGAACCTGCTGCAGGTGGCACAGGGCAGCCGCGCCGATGAGACGCTTCAGCCCGGCGATACCATCGATGTGCCGATGCCCCGCCGTCGCAGCGGCTCCATCGAAGAGCCGTTGCGAATCGTGTGGCTGCTGCTGAGCATCTACTTCCTGGTCGCCAACCGCTGACGCTACCAGCCCTGCTGACCGAAAGGTATCCTTCTAACCGATGCGGCTGGTGGATCGGCTGGTGGTGCGGGAGTTGCTGGCGCCGTTGCTGTTCGGTGTGGGGCTGTTCACCACGCTCGTCTTCACGGGCGGCTATGTGTTCATGATCACCGAATATGCGGTCAAAGGCGTGCCGCTGCGCGAGGTGCTGGCGCTGTCCGCGCTCTATCTGCCCCAGATTGCGGTCAAGACGCTGCCGATGGGCATGCTGCTGGCGACCCTGCTGGGCTTCGGGCGGCTGTCGTCCGATTGGGAGATCACCGCGTTGCGGGCGGCGGGCGTCAGCATCCGACGGCTGATGCTGCCAGTGGGCGTGATGGGGCTGCTGGTCAGCCTGTTGGCGATGGGCTTCAACGAGACGGTGGTGCCGTGGGCAGCCGCCCGCGCCGGCGCCATCCGCGCCCGCATCCTCGAACGGCTCCAGCTCACCGAGCAACAGGCGTTCGGATTCCCACAGTGGCGCGACGGACGGCTCGATTCGTATGTGATTGTGGCGGGCGGACGCGACCCACAAAGCCAGCAGCTGTTTCAGGTCACCATCATCAAGTATCGCGCGGGGCGCGTGCGCGAACCTGAAGCCATCGCCTTCGCGCAACGGGCGAAATGGGATGGCGACGCCGAATGGGTGCTGTACGACGGCTGGTGGCGCACAGCCGATGGGCAATACGGCACCTTCCGCGTGTTCCGCAGCGAGCCTGTCGCAGGTGTGCAGATACGGCGCAGCCCGTTGCAGATCGAAGCGCTGCTCACGGATACGGACGCCCGCTCCTTCCGCCAGCTGCGCCAGCAGATCGAGTTCTATCGTCAGGAGGGTGTGGAGCCGACGATGGTGCGCCAGCTCACAGTGGAACTCTACAACAAAATTGCGGTGCCGCTGGCAAGCCTGATTTTCGCGCTGGTCGGTGCGCCGCTGAGCATTCGCCCGCAGCGCAGCAGTCCCGCCGTCGGCTTCGCGCTCAGCATCGCGATTATCTTCTTCTACTGGGTGCTGGCACGCTATCTGGTGATTCTGGGGCGCAGTGCCGTGCCACCGCTGCTTGCCAGCTTCCTGCCGAACCTGATAGGGCTGGCACTGGCAATCTGGCTGATTGCTCGCCGTGAGCGCGTCTGACTCACAGACAGCGCAGCAGGTCTTTCAGCACCACCATGCCAATTGGTCGTCCCGCGTCGTCCAGCACGGGCATATCCCCGATTTTGACGGGCAGGCTCTGAAACTTTTCCAGCACCTCAATCGCGAGCGGGTTGCCTTGCAGTACATAGGGCGTTCGGGTCATCGCCTGATTCACGGGTTCGCGCAGGGCATGTTCGTCCTGTAGCAGGCGGCGGCGGATGTCGCCATCGGTGATCAGCCCGACCATCACGCCCTCATCGTCGACCACACATGCGGCGCCTGCGCCCGCTTTCGTGATGGCGAACAGCGCGTCGCGCAACGGGGCATTCTGATGCACGATTGCGAGCGCGTCGCCCGTGCGCATCACATCATATGCCCGCAGCAGCAGCCGTCTGCCCAGCGTGCCCGCAGGGTGATTGAGCGCGAAGTCGTCGGGCGTGAAGCCGCGCGCGACCATCACCGAGAGCGCGAGCGCGTCGCCAAGCGCCAGCATCGCCGTCGTGCTGGCGGTCGGCGCCAGATTGTGCGGGCACGCCTCCCGCTCAATCGCCACATTCAGCACCAGATCCGCCATGCGACCCAGCGTCGAATCGGGGCGACCCGTCATCACCATCGTGAACACCTGCAGGCGCTTGATGGCGGGGCACAGCGTGATCAGCTCCTCGGTTTCACCGCTGTAGGAGAGCAGCAGGGCGACATCCTGCGGGGTGACAGCGCCCAGGTCGCCATGCGCGGCTTCGGTCGGGTGCAAAAACATGGCGGGTGTGCCCGTGCTGCTGAAAGTGCCCGCCAGCTTGCGGGCAATTGCGCCCGACTTGCCCACGCCGCTCAGCACCAGCCGCCCCTCACAGCGCAGTAATGCCTGCACTGCTCGCTCGAACGAGGCGTCCAGCTGCTCCCGCAAGCGCAGGATGGCGGTCGCCTCAATCTCCAGCACCTCGCGGGCGACCGTCAGCACATCCGACTCAGCAACGCGGAGACGGCTCATAGGGCGGTGGTGGTGTCTTCCAGTTCGGGCGCGATTCGCGTGCGCCGCTTGCGACGCGAACTCACCTCCGAATCCCCATAATTATCTTCGTAAACCTGCTTGAGCTTCTTCTTGATGCGCTGTAAAGCGTTATCGATGCACTTCGTGTGGCGATTGAGCCGCTCCGACATCTCCCGATACGATAGACCGTCCAGATAGCAGTCCAGCACCTGCAGTTCGAGCGGGCTAAGCAACTCGCGCACCATGCGCAGCACCGCCTGCGGAATGCGCCGCTCCAGAATCCACTGCTCAGGATTGAGCGCGTTCACATCGGGCAGCACCTCCACCAGGCAGCTGTCCGATTCCTCGCCGTTGTTCTGAAGCGGGCTATACAGCGACACATAATCGTTGAGGGGCTGATGTTTCTGGCGGGTGGCGGTCTTAACTGCGGTGATAATCTGGCGGGTGATGCAGATTTCTGCGAAGGGTCGGAACGAGGGGATTCGGTCAAATCGGAAGTCGCGAATGGCTTTGTAAAGCCCGATCAGCCCCTCCTGCACCACATCCTCATGGTCGGCGCCGATGAGGAAGTAGGCGCGTGCTTTGCTCTCCACAAGGGAACGGTAGCGGCGGATCAGAATCTCGGTGGCGCGTTGACAGCCCTGCTTGGCGTACATCACGAGTTCCTCGTCCTGCATCTGGTTGAAACACAGCCCGGTCTCGTCGAAGTAGATTAGCTCGTCGGATGCCATATTGTATTCCATCACTGGTCCCCTCCATCGCCTGCTCGTTCTACGGACAAGCCCGCGCGAGGTGTGAAGGAGGGATGCCCCCCAGCTGCCCACAGCGCTGCGGGGTTCTGTTTCCTGTTAAACCGCCCATGCCACGCCTTCATCCTTCGCTCCCCGTGCGGACGATAGTAGTTTAGACGATTGACGCCAGAAAAGTCAAGGGTTTAGGCGCGATTCCGCGCCGATTTTACCCGATTCAGGGCAGGAATCGCGTAGATGGCAGGGAATCTCCCTATTTCGTGAGAATCATCAGGGGGTACAATTGACCCCTCGCCTGCGCTCTTTCGGGGGGCGGGCGAGCGGGTTCGTTGTGCGACCAATTAAGGAGGTTCTATGGATGGGAACAAATCGGAGCCGATGGTTTTACAGTGCGCTGGCTTTCGGTAGCGTGTCGCCGCTGGCGCTTGCAGACGCGCAGGGCATGGTGCGGCTGGTGCGCGGTGCGCCTGATACGCTGACGCTGGAGGTGCGGGGCGTCGCGCCCGCCGCCGTGGAGGTGGAGATTGGTGGCGTGGTGGTGGCGCAGCGCCAGCTGGCGGGCACAACGCGCGGCACGCTCCAGATTCAGCTGAGCAACGCGGGGCTACCGCCTGGCATCCACGAGGCGACGGTCAAACTCTACGACTTGCGCGGGCGACTGCTGACCACTCTGCGCGGTCCGATCGAACTCACACCCGACCCCACTGCGCCCATCACCATCCTCATCCCGCGCCACGGCACCAGTGTGGCGGGCACGGTGCCCATCGAGGTGCGCGTGAGCGGTCAATCGCGCCCCTATGTGTCGTTCTTTGTGGACGGGCAGGTACGCACCCTGCGCAACTACCCGCCCTATGTGTATTATTGGGACACCACGCGCGAGCGCAACGGCTGGCACACCATCGAGGCGTGGAGCTTCGACGGCACGCAGACCTTCAAGTCGCCACCGACGCGCGTGCTGGTGAAAAACCCCGGCGGTCGCACGGAGCGGCAACTGCCCGCGCAGTCGGATGAGCAGGTCGGATTGAACGAACCGACGCTGGCGCTGCCTGCGCCCGCACCCGCTTCCAGCACGGGTTCGCTGCGGACGCCCGAAGCCGTTATGGGTCAGGCGTTGGTTGAGAGCCGTTTGAGCCGCCCACCCGCTACAGCCGATTCGGAGCCACGCGCGAGCCGACCGATGGCGCCCCCCCAGGATGCGCTTACCATCACCACACCCCTCCAGCCGCCGTCGGCATCCTATCGAGCGGCTCGGACAGAAGCGCAGCCGGGCGACGCCAGTCGGTTAAGCGTTCCGCCTGTCGAGTCGGCGCCGCCTGTCGCGACGGGCGTGCCCACCGAGCCGATGGCAGCACAGAGCCAGCTACGTTCCGTACAGGGGACGCCGCGCATGCGCGGGCAGAAACTCGCCACGCCCTCCATCGCGCTGGCGCCCGCGCCTGCAGTGCGAGCGCCCGCTCGCACAAGCTGGCTGACGCTCACCCCCGGCACACGCCTGCCCGCCACCATCACCCACTGCGAGGTACTGCTTGACGCGCGCCCTGTTGTGTTCGATGTCGCGCCGCGCGTGCAGAATGGTATCCCGCTGATTGCCGTCCGTCAGGTGTTCGAGCAGGCAGGCGGCAAACTGAGCTGGGATAACCAGCGCAAAGTCGCCACCATCGAGCTGGCAGGAAAGCAGCTGGTTCTGGATGTGCGCGCCAATCGCGCGGTGCTGAACGGCGAAGCGGTACCGCTGGATGCGTCGTTGCAGATTGTGAACGGTCGCATACTGGTGCCTGCATCGCTGCTGGGCAAAGCGCTGAACGCCGACCTCGCGTTCGACATGGAGCAGCTGCTGCTGCACATTAACACGCGCTGAGCGTTCCACTCACCCTGTTGGGAGAAGGGCAGGTAATGCCCCTCTCCCCCTGAAGGGGTAGAGGGTGCGGGTGAGGGGGCTTCTCATCCTGCACCTGTCACCCCAACCCGCAACCCGGAGGGGAGCGGGAGTTCGTTTGAGGGATTGCAACGCGTGGATGGGGCACGCAGGGGTAGAATCAAAATGAGTTTGTAGCCCGCCTGTAAGCCACCAGGTCGGGTATTATTGCTATATGCAGGGCACGCTGCCGATCAACGAACCGCTGTCCGCAGGTGAGAAGCCATCTGCAGAGCCGCTTGCCGCTGCCGAAGCGGAGCCAGTTGGCGCGCTCATCTTCGGCAGTGATCCCACACCTCGCATCGTTGCCGTCGAAGCCGTCGACAGCGCCATCTGGCTTTACATTCGCGAGGGTGAACGGTTGCGCGTCGTGAAAGAGCCGTTCCAGCCCTGGCTTCTGAGCGATCAGCCTCTCACGATGCGCGGCGTTGAGTGGGAGGAGCTGCGCGGCGATTTCGGAGAGCGCCCCTCCCTGTGCTATCTCGCCCGCTGTGTCGACCGCGACGCCTTCGAACGCCTGCGCGATGCCCTGCGTGAGGAGCATCGCGCCACGCTGATCTACGGCTCCTTCGCCCGCCAGTACCTGATGATTACCGGCAAAACGCTTTTCAAGGGGATGGCGTTTGAAGACCTGCACCGCGTTCAGCTCGACATCGAGACCAGCACGCTCACGCCCGACCAGCCGGGCGCCCGCATCCTGATGATCGCGCTCAGCGACAATCGCGGCTATGAGGAGCTGCTGGAAGGCGACGAGGCATCCATGCTGGAGCAACTGGTAGAGCGCATCCAGTCGCTGGACCCCGATGTGATTGAGGGGCACAATCTGTTCGGCTTCGACATCCCGTTTCTGGTGGCTCGCGTGGAGTATCATGGCATCCCGCTGGCGCTGGGTCGGGATGGCTCCGTATTGCGGGTGGGGGCACCGCGCAGCTGCATTATCGGCGCCAACAGCCGTACCTTCAAGCCCGCGTTCGTGCATGGACGCCACCTGCTGGATACCTATCTGGCGGTTCAGCGGTTCGACATCGGGCGCGGCGAGCTGGAAAGCTACGGTCTCAAAGAGTCGGCGCAGAGCCTGGGGCTTGCCCTCGAGGAGCGCATCTATCTGGAGCGCGAGCAGATTCCGCACCTCTGGCAGACCGACCCTGACACGGTGCGCCAGTATTGCCTGCAGGATGTGCATGAGACGCGCCGCCTGGCGGAGCTGACCCTGCCCACCGAGTTCTATCAGTGCCAGATGGTGCCCGACACCCTGCAGAATCTGGCGACCATCGGCACAGGCGAGAAGGCGAACCTGATCTTTGTGCGCGCCTACCTGCAGGCGCGACACGCCATCCCCCTGCCGCAACCCCCGCGCGAGTATCCGGGTGGCTACACCGAAGTGCGGGTTGTCGGGCTGGTTAACCGCGTGGTGAAAGCCGATGTGGAAAGCCTCTACCCCAGCGTGATGCTCCAGTTCGGCATCAAGCCCAGCGCGGACACGCTGAATGTGTTCCTGCCCACGCTGGCGAAACTGCGCGAGCTGCGACTGGACGCCAAAGCGCGCGCCAAAGCCGCCGCCGGACTCGAATCTGCCTACTGGGACGGCTTACAGGGTTCGTTTAAAATATTGATCAATAGCTATTACGGTTACCTGGGTGGGCCGTTCCACTTCAACGACTACGACGCCGCCGAAGCCGTGACTCTCAAGGGGCAGGAGATTGTGAAGCAGATCGCGGCGGAGATTGAGGCGCGCGGCGGTAAGGTGATTGAGATCGACACCGATGGCGTCTACTTCCAGCCGCCCGAAGGGGTCGAAACCGAAGAGCAGGAACAGGCGTTTATCGCCGAAGTCGCCCGCACACTGCCCGAGGGCATCCGCCTTGTGCATGACGGGCGCTATCAGGCGATGCTATCGGTCAAGACCAAGAACTATGTGCTGTTGGGCTACGACGGCAAGCTCATCTACAAAGGCGCATCCCTGCGCTCGCGTGCCGATGAGCGGTTCGGGCGCGAGTTTATCAGCCAGGCGATTCAGTGGCTGTTGCAGGGTCAGCCGGAGCGTGTGGCAGAAGAGTATAAGCGGCTCGCGAACGCGATCCTGAACGGCGAGCTGCCCATCGAACACCTGTGCCGCCGCGAGCGCATCACCGAAAAGAGCCGCCAGAGCCATCACCCACTTTATGAGCTGGCAAAACGCTTTCAGGTGGGCGATTACATCAATGTCTATCGGCGCAAGGACGGCTCGCTGGGACTGCTGGAAGAGTATGCAGGCGACGAAGACCGCGAACACTATGTGGAAAAGCTCTACAAGTTCGCCTGCCGACTGGAGGAGCTGTTCCCCGATTTTGATCGGCTGTTTCCCAAGCCCCAGACGCTGATCAACACGCGCAATCAGGCGAGCCTTTTTGATTAACCCGCATGGGGTACAATCTGTTGCCACAGGAGGCGTGGCGTGAATCCGTTTGAAGAGGCGCTGAGCTTTGATGATGTGTTGCTATTGCCGAACTACACCAGCGTGCTGCCTGACGAGGTAGACACCAGCACGGTGCTGGTGCGCGCCATCCGCCTGAAAATCCCCATCGTCAGCTCGCCGATGGACACCGTTACCGAATCGCGCATGGCAATCGCGCTGGCGCGTGAGGGCGGCGTGGGTGTGATCCATCGCAACATGCCCATCGATCGGCAGGCGTCGGAGGTGGATCGGGTCAAGCGCAGCGAACATGGCATCATCTGGGACCCCATCTACCTCTCGCCCAACCATACCGTGCGCGACGCCCTGCAGCTGATGGAGCGCTACCACATCTCGGGCGTGCCCATTACCGACGAGCAGGGCTATCTGGTGGGCATCCTGACCAACCGCGACATTCGCTTCGAGACCAACTACGACCGCCCAATCCGCGAGGTGATGACCGCCGAGAACCTCATCACCGCGCCCGTGGGCACCACTTTAGACGAAGCGGAGCGCATCCTGCAAAAGCACAAGATTGAGAAGCTGCCAATTGTGGACGAGCAGGGGCGGCTGCGCGGGCTGATTACCATCAAGGATTTGCTGAAGATACGCCAGCATCCGAACGCGACCAAAGACGAGAAAGGTCGGCTGGTGGTGGGCGCGGCGGTGGGTCCGTTGCGCGATCCGGTGGAGCGGGCGCGGGCGCTGTATGAGGCAGGCGTCGATTTTATCGTGATCGATTCGGCGCATGGGCATTCGGAGGGCGTGTTGCAGGCGGTGCGGGCGATTCGGCGTGCCCTGCCCGATGTGCCGATTGTGGCGGGCAATGTCGCCACGCGCGAGGGTGTGCGGGCACTGGTCGAAGCGGGCGCGGAATGCATCCGTGTGGGGCTGGGCGCAGGCTCCATCTGCACCACACGCGTGGTGGCGGGCGTCGGCGTGCCCCAGCTCACCGCTATTCTGGAGTGCGCCGAAGAAGCCGCCAGACTGGGCGTACCCATTATCGCCGATGGAGGCATCCGCTATTCGGGCGATATCGTCAAAGCGCTCGCGGCGGGCGCCAGCACGGTGATGCTGGGCAACCTGCTCGCAGGATGCGAGGAATCGCCCGGCGAGATCGAAATCTACCGCAATCGCGCCTATAAGGTGTATCGTGGCATGGGGTCGCTCGCCGCGATGCGCGAAGGCTCCAGCGACCGCTACGCGCAGACCGACCCGCGCAAGATCGTGCCCGAAGGTGTGGAAGGGCGCGTGCCCTATCGCGGACCGCTCTCCGAGACCGTTCACCAGCTGGTGGGTGGACTGCGCTCCGGCATGGGCTATGTGGGCGCCCGCAACCTGCAGGAACTGCGTGAAAAAGCGCGATTCATCCGAATCACCAACTCCGGCTTGCGCGAGAGCCACCCGCACAGCGTCTCCATCACGCGCGAGCCGCCCAACTACTGGACAGGAGGCGAAGAATGAGACAGATCTCGTTTGCAGGCGACTGGTACGGCACACTCAAGACGGGCGCGCTGGAGCTGCCTATCGTGTTTCACCTGAAGCAGAAAGTGGACGGAAGCTACGAGGGCACCGTGGACAGTCCCAATCAGGGCGTGCGCGGCATCCCTATCTCCGCGATTAGCGTGGAGGGGCGCCAGATCACCTTGCAGGTGGCAGCTGTGCAGGGCGAGTTCGTCGGCGCCCTCTCGGAAGACGGCAAGACGCTCAAAGGCGAATGGAAGCAGTCGGGCATGAGCCTGCCGCTGGAGCTGCGGCAGGGCGCGGAGCCGCCCGCCCCCAAACGCCCGCAGGAGCCGAAACCGCCCTTCCCCTACCGCACCGAAGAGGTGATTGTCATCAACGCGAAGGCGAATGTGCGTCTGGCGGGCACGCTCACCCTGCCGCAGGGCAAGCCGCCGTTCCCCGCCGTTGTCTTCCTCACTGGCTCGGGTGCCCAGAACCGCGATGAGGAGATTTTCGGGCACAAGCCCTTCCTGGTATTAGCCGATTATCTCACTCGCCGCGGGTTCGCCACGCTCCGCATGGACGATCGGGGCGTCGGTGGCTCGACAGGCGATATGGACCAGGCGTCCACACTCGACTTCGCGCAGGACGCGCTCGCCGCCGTCGCCTTCCTCAAGTCGCGCCGCGAGATCGACCCGAAGCGTATCGGGCTGCTGGGGCACAGCGAGGGCGCGATTATCGCCACTGTCGCCGCCGCGCAGTCGCCCGATGTGGCGTTTATCGTGCTGCTGGCGGGCACAGGCGTGCCCGGCGAGCAGATTCTCTATCGCCAGGCAGAGGTGATTGCTCGCAAATCGGGCGCCCCCGAAGCGGCTATCCAGCGCAATCGCCAGCTGCAGGAGCGCGTGTTCGAAATCCTGCACCGTGAGCCAGACGACGAGAAAGCCGCCCAGCAGATCGCCGACGCGCTCGCACAGAACCTGACGCGCGGCACCCTCTCCGATACCCAGCGCCAATCGTTTGAGGCGCAGGCGCGCGCCTACACCCGACCCTGGTTCCGCACCTTCATCACCCTGAACCCTGCCGACTACCTGCGCAAGGTGAAATGCCCTGTGCTGGCGCTCTGGGGCGCGAACGACCTTCAGGTAGACCCCGACCTGAACCTGCCCGCTGTTCAAAATGCGCTCAAAGCGGGCGGCAACAAACGCTTTACCGTCCGCAAACTGCCCGATCTCAACCACCTGTTCCAGAAAAGCAGCAGCGGACTGCCCACCGAATATGCGCAGATTGAGGAGACCTTCAACCCCACTGCGCTCAAAATCATCGGCGACTGGCTCCAGACCATCACCCGACCGCCAGCCCCGCCCCCCGCAAAGCCCAAACCTTCACGCCCCACCCGACGCCGTTAAGAAGGGAGGTATACAGAGAGCGCCATGCCACGCGCGAAGGCGAAATCGGGCACACAATCGCGGAAGCGGCAAGAGTTCGATCTGGACGACGGACCGCCCATCACCCCTGATGTTGTCCGCGACGCCGAACAGATTATCCAGCAGCTCCAGAGCCTCACCCTTGTCGAGCAGGAACGCCAGCGGGCGGAACAGGAGCGCCAGCGCGCCGAGCAGGCAGAAGCCGAACTGCAACGGCTCAAACAGTTGCTGCGCGAGAAGGGCATCGAGCTGTAGGAGTTGCATAGCAGGCGTCGTATCTCAATAACGCTGGAGGTGCAACCGTGCGAGGATTGAAGGAGCTGCTGCCGCTGATTATCGGCGTCGTAATCGCGGTGGTGATTCTGACCAGCTGGCTCACCAAAGCCGCGCATTTCATCGCAAAATCGCGTCCATCGTCGGTTTCCAGCGGGTTCGTTACGCCGCCTGTTAGCTCACCTGCCATCGTTGCCGTACCCAGCACCACCGACGGGCGCCTGCGCCAGCTCTTCCTCGCTATCCGGATGTATTGCGCCGATTACGATGACACGCTCCCACCGATGACCAGCGCAACCCGGCTTCAGGGAGTGCTGCTGCCCTATCTCAAGACGAATCTCACCTGGTATGACCCCACCACTAACAGCCTGTTCCAGTTCAACAAGAGCCTCTCGTATAAGAAGCGCGACCAGATTCGCAATCCCGCCACGATGGTAGTGTTCTATCAGCCGTTTCCCGATCCCGTCACGAAGAAGCGATGGGTCGTTTTTCTGGATGGCAGCGTGAAGCAGGTGGACGAGCAGCAGTGGCAGCGGTTGAGCCGCGCATCGGGCATCACCCGCTCATCGGGCGGGGCAAGGAAGCCCAGAAAGTGAGCGCGAAGCCCTAATGCAGGCGCTCGCTCAGCACCGCGTGCAGATAGTCCAGATAATCGGCGGCATGTTCGATCTGCCCCTGCACGGCTTCAGGCGCAGTACCGCCATAGGAGGTGCGCGCCCGCAGCGCGAACTCAGGCTGAACCGCCTGCAATGCGTCTGCCTCAAACAGCGGTGAGTACCGCTTCAAATCGTCCAGCGTGAGCCGTTCCAGCGTTGTGCCGCGCTGGATGCAATCGCGCACAATCTGACCCACCAGATGGTGCGCCTCGCGGAACGGCACGCCCCTGCGCACCAGATAGTCGGCTAACTCCGTTGCGGTGGAGAAGTCGCCCTGAACCGCCTGACGCATCCGCTCCGTGTTCCAGCGGGCGGTCTCAATCATTTGGCGCATCAGGCGGATGGAGGGCACCAGAATATCGACGGTGGCGAACAGCAGCGTTTTGTCATCCTGAAGGTCGCGATTATAGGTGAGCGGCAGGGCTTTGAGCAGGGCGAGCATCGCCGTGAGGTTGCCGATGGTGAGAGCGCTGCGCCCGCGAATCAACTCGGCAATATCGGGGTTCTTCTTCTGCGGCATCAGGCTACTGCCCGTGGTGTAGGCGTCGTCCAGCTCGACAAAGCCATATTCGGGCGTACTCCACAGGATCAGCTCCTGCGCCAGGCGCGACAGGTGAACCATCAAAAGCGCCGCGATGAACAGGTATTCGGCGACGAAATCGCGGTCCGACACGGCGTCCATGCTGTTGGGCGCGGGTTCATCCAGCTCCAGCTCGCTGGCGACGAGTTCGCGATCGATGGGGAACGAGGTGCCCGCCAGCGCGCCTGCCCCCAGCGGGCACACCTTCAGGCGCAGAGTATAGTCGCTCAGCCGATCGAGGTCGCGCATCAGCGCCCAGGCGTGCGCCATCAGATGGTGCGCCAACGACACCGGCTGCGCATGCTGCTGATGAGTCAAGCCGGGCATCACCGTCTCCGTGTGCTGGCGGGCGGTCTCTATCAGCGTGTTGATGAGCCCAATCAGATTGCCTGCCAGCGTGCCGAGATGCTGCTTCAGATAGAGGCGGGTATCGGTCGCGACCTGGTCGTTGCGGCTGCGTGCGGTGTGCAACTTGCCCGCGAGCGTGCCGACCTTCTCATAGAGGCGGTTCTCGATGGCGGTGTGAACATCTTCGCAGGTCGGGTCGGGCTGCCACTGACCGCTTTCGAGTTCGTGCGCAATCTCCAGCAGAGCGTCCACCAGTCGGTTCGCCTCCTGCGTGCTGATGATGCCGCGAATGCCCAGCATCCGCGCGTGCGCGAGGCTCACCTGAATGTCCTGACGCCACAGGCGGATATCGACGGGGAGCGAGCGCGAGAAGGCTTCCGCTTCGGGCGCGGGCGACTTTTCAAACCGCCCGCCCCACATCCGTGCCGACTCGTTCGTGTGCATGGCTTCCACGCGATTATACCCTGAATAAACCTGCCGCCCACGCCGATAATAGGGGCGTGAGGCAGGGAACGCCATCGGGATGCATGGACGCGAGAGGAGGAAGATGGAATGCCGGCATCGGTTCCGACCGTTCAACGCATATTCTGGGACACGCCCGTGTTGCAGGCGGCGGAGCGGGCGATGGATCACGTCGCCGCCCGCCAGCAGCTGCTTGCCAGTAATCTGGCGAATGTGAACACACCGGGCTATCAGCGGCTGGACCTGCCCTTTGCAGGGGTGCTGGCTCGCGCCCGCAATCGCGCGGTGGAGCTGGCGCTCCAGCACGGCATCCCTGTGCCATCAGCACCCATCAACCCGCTTCAGCCCGATAGCCGCGTGAATGCGATGCCCATCGCCAGCCCCACCACTATGCGCACCGACGGCAATACGGTTGAC
Source organism: Armatimonadota bacterium (assembly GCA_037444405.1). Classification (GTDB taxonomy): domain Bacteria; phylum Armatimonadota; class Fimbriimonadia; order Fimbriimonadales; family GBS-DC; genus HRBIN15. The sequence continues at coordinate 84,552 of JBBIML010000013.1, read as the reverse complement.
CCCGAATATGAACTCGTCGCGCTCGCCGAGAACGAACTGCGCTACTCGATGCTGGTGCGCATCGCCAGCGGGCAGATTCGGGGCTTGCTGGACGCCATCACCGGCGGACGAACACCATAGCAGACAATCCGAACCCCTCTCCCCTCTGGGGAGAGGGTACGGGTGAGGTGAATCTGGAGGTGAAACCCGATGGGACTCATCAGCACGATGAAGGTTAGCGCGAGCGGTCTCTCCGCCGAGCGACTGCGGATGGATATTATCGCGGACAATCTGGCGAACGCGAGCAGCACGCGCTCAGCGACGGGCGAGGTCTACCGTCGCAAGGTGGCGATTCTGGAGCCGATCCCACCCTCGCCCGCGATGCCCGGCGGCGTGCGCGTGGTCGGCATCGCCACCGACATCACCCCGCCCCGCATGGTCTATCAGCCCGGACACCCCGACGCCGACGCCAGCGGCTATGTAACCTACCCGAATGTCGATATCGTCCACGAGATGGTCGACCTGATCACTGCCAGTCGCGCCTACGAGGCGAACCTGACCGCCTACAACGCCGCCAAGAATATGTTCCTGCGCACGCTGGACATCGGGCGCGTCTGAAACGAGGTGAGCTGCTATGCGAATAGAGGGTCCCAGCCTGTTCAAGCCCTTGCCGCGCCCAGAGATGCGCGAGGTCGAGCCGCCGCAGCTGCTGGAGCCAGAGGCGGTAGAGCTGAACCCCACGCCTGAAGCCGACTTCGGGCAGATGTTCAAAGAGATTATCCAGCAGGTGTCCGACGCACAGAATCGGGCGAGCGAACTGGTAGGGCGGTTCGCCGCTGGTGAACCCGTCGACGAACACACGCTCATCCTGGCGATGGAGCGAGCCAACCTCGCCTTCCAGCTCACCCTGCATGTGCGCAACAAGGTGCTGGAAGCCTATCAGGAAATCATGCGCCTGCAGGTGTAATCAACGATGCAGAACGCGCTGAATCAGCTACGGGACTGGTGGACGAACGCGCCGCGCCCGACGCGCATGGGCGTTGTTGGGGGCGTGGTGGGGCTGCTTGTGCTGTTTCTAACGCTTGGTTTCTGGGCAGCCACGCCCACCTACACCACGCTCTACACGGGGCTTAGCCCCGCCGATTCCGCCGCTGTCGTGCAGACGCTCAAGGAGAAGGGCATCGCCGTGCGCACGAGCGGGGGCGGTAGCGTCGTGGAGGTGGAGAGCCGCCGCGCAGAAGAGGCACGCCTCGAACTGGCGGCGAAAGGGCTGCCCCGCACGGGCGCGCCCGGCTACGCCCGCCTCGAAAAAACGCCCTTCGGTCTCACGCAGGCGATGGAGCAGACCACCCTGCGCATCGCGCTCGAAGAGGAACTGCAGAACACCATCCAGCATCTGGAACCCGTCGAGAGCGCACGGGTTCACATCACGCCGGGCAACGATTCGCCTTTCGCCGATTCGCGCGCGGAGCCGTCCGCCAGCGTGGTGGTTCATCTCAAGCCGGGCGCGACGCTCACCCGCGAGCAGATTCGGGGCATCGTGCATCTAATGTGCCACAGCGTGGAGGGGCTGAAGCCAGAGCGCGTGACGGTGGTGGACGGCGGGGCGCAACCGCTCTGGAACGGCGGCGATTCGGATGTTGCCGATAGCGAGCTGGTGCGCGCCCGTCGCGAGGCAGAACGCGCCTACGCCGACGAACTGCGCCGCCTGCTGCAACAGCAGTTAGACCGCGTGCTGGGCACGGGCAAATCGAGTGTGGTGGTGCAGGCAGAACTTGATCTGGATCGCGAAGAGGTGCAGGCACAGCGCGTGGAGCCTTTCGACCCGAACCGCGCCGCCGTCACCAGCGAGACCTCCTCCGTCGAGCGACTGAATGGCAATGTGCCCGCAGCGGGCGGTCCCGCGGGCATCGCCTCCAACCGTGCCGACACACCGATGTACCCCACCACACCGCCCGCCACGCCCGGCGGCAGCTACAACCGCGAAGACCGCGTGCGCAACTACGAGGTGAACAAGCAGGTGGAGCATATCGTGCGGGCGCCCGGACGCATCGAGCGACTGAGCGTCGCCGTGCTGATCGATGAGGGCGTCCCACAGGCGACCCAGAACGCCATTCGCCAGTGGCTGGAGGCAACTGTCGGCACGACGCCGAACAACCCCACGCGCGTCGTCACAGTGCAGGCGGTCAAGTTCGACACTCAGCAGGCGCAGGCAGCCGAGCGGCAGCGCAAAGAGCGCGAGAACGCCCGCCGGCTCGCCCTGCTGTGGCAGCTGATGCCCTTCATCCTGCTGCTGATGGTCTTCTTCTTCCTGGCGCGGGTGATTGGCAAGCAGATTAAGCGCCCTGTTGCCTCCAGACCACGAGCGATTGCCGCCCTGCCGGGCGCCACCGGCGGCATCGATGTCGCCGTCGGCGACGAGGGCTGGATGGCGATACAGGCGGACGCAACCGCGGGCAGCGAAGGCAACCTCCCTGCCCGACACGCGCCCCAGCAGGATGTGATTCCGCTCGATGAACCGCTTGCTCCACCCATCCAGGAGCGGAGACAGCCGGAGCTGGTCGAAATCCAGCGCTTCGCCCGGCATAAACCTGAGCATGTGGCAGCCATGCTCAAGAGCTGGATCAAAGATTAGGCTTTAGGGCGTGCCGGGGTGAAAAGGGGTCGCTCCTGCAACCTTTCAGGGGCAGGATGCCCCTGCTACTACGATTGGGAAACGGCAATGCTGAAGCCAGCGGATAAGAAACTCACGGGCAAGCAGAAGGCGGCGATTGTGCTGGTTGCGCTCGGCACAGAGATTGCCGCCCAGATCCTGCCGCATCTGAGCGAAGCCGAAGTGGAGGAACTCAGTCTGGAGATTGCTCGACTGGGCAACATTCCCGCCGATGTGCGTCAGCAGGTCATTCGCGAGTTCTATGAGGTGTGTCTGGCGCAGAACCTCGCGCTGGAGGGTGGCATCGACCACGCCCGCGCCCTGCTGGAGCAGGCGTTCGGACCCGAACGCGCGAGCGAGATTGTGAACCGCCTCACCCGCGCCCTGCAGATGCTGCCGTTCGATTCCATCAAGCGCGTGCATCCCGCCCAGCTCAGCACCTTCCTGCAGGACGAACACCCGCAAACGATTGCATTAGTGCTGGCATATCTGGAGCCGCAGGCAGCGGCGGCGGTGTTGAGCAGCCTGCCGCCCGAACTGCGCCCCGAAGTCGCCGAACGGCTCGCCACGATGGGCAGCACCCCGCCCGAAGTCATCCGCCGCGTGGAGACCGTGCTGCAACGCAAACTCTCCAGCCTCGCCAGCCATGAATTGACCGCCGCCGGCGGCGTCAAATCGCTCGTGGATATTCTGCAGTGGGTCGACCGCAACACCGAGCGCACCATTTTCGACGCGCTCAACGAATCGAACCCCGAGCTGGCAGAAGAGGTGCGCAAACTGATGTTCACCTTCGAAGACCTGCTCCAGCTGGATGACCGCTCCATCCAGCAGATTCTGAAAGAGGTGGACATGAAGGAGCTGGCGCTCGCGCTCAAGGGCGCCAGCGACGCGCTCAAGGAGAAAATCTTCCGCAACATGTCCGAACGCGCCGTCAACATGCTCAAAGAGGAGATCGAGTTTATGGGACCCGTGCGCGTGCGGAATGTGGAGGAGGCGCAACAGCGAATCGTGAGCATCGTGCGCCGTCTGGAGGAGGCAGGCGAGATTGTGCTGTCCCGCGGCGGCGAGGATGAGATGCTGATCTGAAGCCCGCCGTTCGATTCCTGTTCTCCGCGAGCGGATAAAACGAAACTTAGCGGGCGACGGTTCCGTACAGGCGGTCGCCAAAGTCGCCCAAGCCAGGCAGGATGAACTTCTGGGCGTTCAGCTCCCTATCGAGCGCGGCGGCATAGATGGGCACCTGTGGGAAGCGACGAGTCAACCGCTCCACGCCTTCGGGCGCCGCCACCACGCAGATATGCACCACATCGTCCGCGCCCGCCTCGAACAGCACCTGCAGCGCCTGCTCGGCGGAGCCGCCCGTCGCCAGCATCGGGTCCAACAGCAGCACGCGACTGCTGGTCAGCGGGGGCAGTTTGCAATAGTAGGCGCGGGCGATGGCGGTCTGCTCATCCCGCTCCAGTCCGATATAGCCCACACGCACATCGGGGAACAGCTCCGTGATGGCTTCCATCATGCCCAATCCCGCCCGCAAAATCGGCACCGCCACAATCGTTTTGTTCAGCGAGTAGCCTTCGGTGGTCTCTAACGGTGTGCGCACGGGATGGGTGCGCAGGGGCAGGTCGCGTGTGGCTTCGATTGCCAGCAGGAAGGTGAGTTGCCGAGCCAGCGCACGAAAGCGCGCCGGCTCGGTGTCCACATCGCGCAGGCGCGTCAGAATATGCTTCACCAGCGGGTGATCGACCACATGCAGCGCCATCGTCTCAGACCATCTCGAACAGCCCTGCGGCGCCCATACCGCCCCCGACGCACATGCTCACGATGCCCCATTTGCCGCCGCGCCGGCGCAGGGCGTTCAGCAGGGTGGCGGTCATGCGCGCGCCCGTCGCCCCCAGCGGGTGTCCGAGCGCGACCGCGCCACCGTTCACATTCAGGCGGTCGGTGGGCAGGTCAGGCAGCTGGCGCAGCACCGCCAGCACCTGCGCGGCGAACGCCTCATTGATTTCGAACAGGTCGATATCCTCCAGGCGTTTGCCCGTCTTCTGGAGCAGTTTGGGAATGGCATAGGCGGGTCCAATGCCCATCGTTTCGGGCGGCACGCCCGCCAGCGCGTAGCCTGCGAAGCGCGCTATCGGCTGAAGCCCCAGCTCCTTCACCTTGCGCTCGCTCATCAGCAGAACGGCGGCGGCGCCGTCGCTGCGCTGGGAGCTGTTGCCCGCTGTAACGGTGCCATCCGTTTTGAACACGGGCTTCAGCTTCGCCAGCGCCTCCATGCTCGTGTCGGCGCGTGGACCCTCGTCGCGGTCAAAGAGGAAGCGGTTCTCGTGAATCGTGCCGTTTTTGACCACCTTCTCGACCACTTCGACGGGCACGATTTCGCCTTCAAACGCGCCTTCCGCCTGCGCCCGCAGCGCTTTCTGGTGGCTCTGCAGGGCGAAGGCGTCCGCTTCCTCGCGCGTGATGCTGAACTGCTGAACCAGATTCTCGGTGGTCAGCCCCATGCCCAGATAGGCGTCGGGATACTGACGCGCCAGCACAGGGTTCGGGCGGAACACATGCCCCTCCATCGGCACCATCGACATGCTTTCGGTGCCACCTGCGATGCCCACATCGATCTGCCCTGTCTGGATGCGCTGGGCAATAATGGCGATGGCTTCCAGTCCCGAGGCGCACATGCGGTTCACGGTGGCGGCGGGCACATCGACGGGCAGACCCGCGCGCAGCACGGCGATACGGGCGACATTCATGCCCTGCTCGGCTTCGGGCACGGCACAGCCCAGCACCACATCTTCGATCATGCTGGGGTTCAGCGCGGGCACGCGCTCCAGCACAGCGCGGATGGCGGTCGCTGCCAGATCGTCGGGGCGCGTGTTGCGCAGCGAGCCGCGCGGCGCCTTGCCTATCGCGGTTCGAACAGCAGCCACAATATATGCCTCTTGCATTCGGTTCACCTCGCCCTGAAGTTTACCCCACGCAGGCTCGAATCCCTGCACAGTTAGCAGACAGTGCAACTTGATCCCGCAGCATGGGGTAAAATTGATCTGGGGGAATCTGATGGCGCGTCCTATCCCAACCAATCGGCGCTGGCACGGGGAACCGTACAGGGTGGTTCGTTCCGCTTCGCGGACGCCTCGCGCCCGCTTGCGCGCCTCGCGGGACCCTGAGTGGCAAACCCGTCGCGCGGTCTATACCATTACGGCGCTGGTGCTGTGCGTCCTCATCCTTGCGCTCACTGTGGTGCTGATTCTGACCCGCAAGGTGGTTCTCGCCATCCCGCTGGCATGGCTTATGCGCGCTGTCATCCGCGTCTAGAGCCGAAGGGAGATGGAGGAGCTGCTCCACTAACACCCATCCCGTCGCCGTCGGGTATCTTTTATTTTGGATCACCCGACCGTCTGTGTGGTCGGCATGAATCTGAGTTCAGGAGAGAGCCTATGGCGAAGCGAGCTGGCAAGCAGGAGAAACGGCGTGAGCAGATTCTGCAGGGTGCAGCGAAGGTCTTTTCCAAAAAGGGCTATCACGCCAGCACCGTCGAGGAAATCGCAAAGGAGCTGGCCAAAGCGAGCATCTATTACTATGTGCGCGACAAGAGCGAGCTGCTCTACCAGCTCTATCGGCGTGCGATGGACGCCCTGCTCGAATCGCAGGCGGAGATTATGGCGCGCCCGGACCCGCCCGACCAGAAGCTGCGCGCGATTATCGAGGAGTATGTTCGCATCGCGGGCGACGCGCACACCATCTACAGCGTGGTGGTGCTGCGCGAGCATCATGCCCTGCCCCCGCGCCAGCGCAGGGAGATTATCGCGCTCCGCGACCAGTACGAGCAGAATGTGCGCCGCTGCATTCAGGATGGCATCGAGCAGGGGCTTTTCGAGCCGATCGATGTGAAGATGGCGGCTTATGTGGTGCTGGGCGCCCTCAACTGGATTCCCAGCTGGTACAACCCGCGCGGCGCGCTCAGCAAAGAGGAGATCGGGCGTATTTTCGCCGATTACCTCGTGCGTGGCTTGCTCAAGGCGCCCGCACCGCTCAGCGAGGGGTAAACTTCCCCCCTGTCAGGAGGCGACGAACGCATGCGTGTATCGCGCTACTTTATGCCAACTCTGCGGGAGGTGCCCGCCGAAGCGGAGCTGATCAGCCATCAGCTGCTGTTGCGTGGCGGCTTCATCCGCAAGCAGGCGGCGGGCGTGTATGTGTACCTGCCGCTGGGCTGGCGCGTCATCCGCAAAATCGAGCAGATTGTGCGTGAAGAGACCGACCGCATCGGCGGTATTGAGCTGTTCATGCCTGCGCTCGTGCCGCAGGAGCTGCTGGAGGAGACGGGACGCAGCGGGCTGGATATTTTGTTCCGCCTCAAAGACCGCAACGGGCGACCCTTCACGCTCGGCTTCACCCACGAGGAGATTATCACCGACATCGTGCGCCACGCGGTCAGCTCCTACCGCCAGATGCCGCTGCTGCTGTATCAGATTCAGACCAAGTTCCGCGATGAGCCGCGCCCGCGCGGGGGCGTGATCCGCGCCCGCGAGTTCCTGATGTACGACGCCTATAGTTTCGATGTCGATGAGGCATCGATGGAGCGTACCTATCAGGCGTTGCGCGACGCCTATCTGCGCATGTTCCATCGGATGGGGCTGCCCACGATTATCGTGGAGGCGGAGGCGGGCGCCATCGGCGGCGGGCGCAACGAGGAGTTTATGGTGGTCGCGCCTGGCGGCGAGGATAAAGTGCTGCAGTGCGATGCGTGCGGCTACGGCGCGAACGCTGAGCGGTGCGAGCTGCCCGACCCGAACCTCACGCCGCCCGCGATCGACGCGGTGCCATCGATGCAAAAAGTGCCCACGCCGAACGCCCGCACCGTGCAGGAGGTCACCGCCTTTCTGAACACCACCGCTGACCGACTGGTCAAGACGCTGTTGATGCGGGTGGACGGCAAGCCTGTCGCCGCGCTGGTGCGGGGCGATCGGGAGCTGAACCCCTACAAGCTGATGCACGCGCTGGACGGCGAGAGCGTGGAGATGATGGACGCCGCCGCCATCGAGCAGCTCACAGGCGCGCCCGTCGGCTTCTCCGGACCGGTGGGGCTGCCTGCCGACCTGCCGATGCTCGCCGATTATGAGCTCAGAGGGCTGCAGGATTTCGTCACGGGCGCGAACGAGGCGGACGCCCACCTGATCCATGTGTGCTGGGGGCGCGACTTCCCTGAACCGCGCTGGGCAGACCTGCGCGTGGCAGAAACGGGCGACAGATGTCCCCGCTGCCCGATGGGAACCCTGCGTGAGGTGCGCGGTATCGAAGTGGGGCATATCTTCCAGCTGGGCATCAAATACAGCCAGGCGATGAACGCGCTCTTCACCGATGCGCAGGGCAACCTGAAGCCGATCCTGATGGGCTGCTACGGGCTGGGTGTAAGCCGCTGCCTCGCCGCGATCGCCGAAGCCCACCACGACGAGAACGGCATCTGCTTCCCCATCACCGTCGCCCCCTTCGAAGCGATTCTGATCCTGGTCAACCCTGAAGATGAGGCGCAGCGCTCCGCCGCCGAACAGCTCTACACGGCTCTGCTGGAGCAGGGCATCGAGGTGCTGTACGACGATCGGGACGAGCGCAGCGGCGTCAAGTTCAAAGATGCCGATTTAATCGGCATTCCGATTCAGGTGGTGATCGGGCGTGCGGTGCAGGATGGGCAGGTGGAGGTGCGCCTACGCACCGATAAGTCGCCCCAGCGCGTGGCGATTGCTGACGCGCCCGCGCAGGTTGCCCGCCTCATCAGCGAGCTCAAGCGTGAGCTGGATCCGTAAGGTATAATTTTCTGTTAGAATGCTAACACGGCAGGCATTTGATGCGGAACTCAAGAGCCTGGAGACGAAGGTGCTGGCGATGGCGAGCATCGCCGAAAGCATGGTCGCCGACGCGGTGGACGCGCTCATGCGGGGCGATATGAAACGCGCTGAAGAGGTGCTGCTGCGTGACGACGAGGTGGACCAGATCGATGTCGATATCGAAACCCACTGCCTGCGCCTGCTTGCCCTCCAGCAGCCGATGGCGAGCGACCTGCGTGTCATCGGCACCATCATGAAGATGATCACCGACATCGAGCGCATCGGCGACTATGCGGTCGATATCGCCAAAGCCGCCCGCAAGATTCAGGACGAGCCGAAGGTGAACCAGCTGGTGGACATCCCGCGCCTCGCGCTGGCTGCCCGCCGCATGTTGCTGGACAGCATCGAGGCGTTCGTGAAGCGCGACCTTCAACTGGTGCTGCATGTGTGTCAGCAGGATGACGAGGTGGACGCGCTCTATCGGCAGATTCGCGCCCAGCTGCAGGAGATTATGCGTCAGCAGCCCGAATATGTGACGGCGGCATCATGGCTCCTGCTGGTTGCCCACTATCTGGAGCGAATCGCCGACCACTCCACCAACATTGCCGAGCGCGTCTGGTTTATGGAAACAGGTCGGCTGGAGCAGCTCGCCAAAAAGCACAAGAGCGGCAGCCTCGAAGGCGCGTACGCCGAAGCCGCCCAGCACGCGCTCGAAAGCCAGCAGGCGCATGAGCAACCTTCAAGCTAATCTTGCCACTCTTCAGGAGCGCATCGCGACCGCATGCCAGCGTGCGGGACGCGACCCTGCCAGTGTCAAGCTCGTGGCGGTCACCAAAGGCGTGCCCGTCGACCGCATCCGCGAGGCTTATTCCTGCGGGCTACGCGCCTTCGGCGAGAACTACTGGCAGGAAGCGCGCACCAAGCTCGACCTGCTCCCCCGCGATATCGAATGGCACTTCATCGGGCATCTGCAGACCAACAAGGTGAAATATGTGGTCGGGCGGTTTCAGCTCCTACATATTGTGGATCGGGTATCCTTAATGCAGGAGATACAGCGGGTGGCGTCGAATCGGGGTATCGTGCAACCGGTGCTGATCGAGGTGCGCCTGTCGGAGGAGGCGACCCGCGCGGGTGTGGCGCCGGAGGAGGCGCTCGCACTTGCCGAATCGGTGCTGGGTCAGCCGAACCTGCAGCTGCAGGGGCTGATGGGCATCGCTCCGCTCACCGACGACGCCGCGCGCATCCGTCAGGCGTTCCGCACGCTGAGGCGGCTGTTCGAACAGCTGCCCGCGCCGAACCGTCAGTGGCTTTCGATGGGCATGAGCCACGACTTCGAAATCGCCCTTGAAGAGGGCGCGAACCTGTTGCGGATTGGCACCGCCCTGTTTGGGGCGCGCTCATAAGCGTGGGCAGGATGCCCGCGCGAGAAACCTGACCACACGGAGGAGAGACGATGCGGCATTACGACTATGACGAGCTGGAGGAGGAGCGCGTCGGGCTATGGGATCGGTTGCGCAGCTGGTTCCGACGCGCCGATGAGGAGCTGGACGAGTTGCCTGCCGAGCCAGGCGTGCGCTACCGCCGATTCCATCCCTATCACCTGTGCATTCGGCGCGAGGTGCAGAGCCTCGAAGATGCCCGCCTGATCGCCGACGGACTGAAAGAGGGCATCCAGCAGGTCATCAACTTCGCGGCGACGCCACCCCCAATGCGCGAACGGCTCATCGACTTCCTGAACGGGGTGGTGTATGCGATTGAGGGCAGCGTCGAGAAGGTGAGCGAACATGTGTTCGTGTTCGCGCCACCGCAAGCGATTATCGACGCGCCAACCGCCGCGCCCCGACCCCGCTCCGGCGAGAGCTAATCGGTTTCGTTCAGATGCTCGCGCCAGCGCACGCCGTACTTGAGCATCAATCGCTCAAAGTCGCGTGCGCTCATCAATTTAATGCGCACATCGGGGTAGAGCGCCTGCAGCCGCTCGATTTTGCGCCGCTTGCGCCGATTGATGTTCGCCCGACGCACCGTCAACTCAATATAGAGGTCATAATCGGGCAGATAGAAGTCGGGCGTGAACGACTCTTTGGGATTGCCCTGTTCGTCGGCGCGAAGCACGAAAGTACGCGGCTCGTATTCCCAGCGAATCCGATAGTAGTCCAGCAGACGAGCGAACATCTCCTCGCTCGGATGCATAAACGCTACTGCCGCCCTGCGACTGCGCACGCTATATATGCCTCCTCACCTCCTATTATACCCCAACAGACAGCATGCAACATGGGCTTGCAATATGGGGCATACAATAAGGGGATGCAGTCATCCCGAAGGAGAACGAGCCGCTGTTTGTCAGCCCGCATGAGAAAAGGAACCTGCGCCGACGCCTGTTGTGCCGCTGTCGCCAACAAACTGACCAGATCAAACTAACACTGGAAAACCGAGTTTTAAGACCACCTCTGTAAAAGCCGGCAGGTGGGATCGCATTCTGCCCAGCGGGTACACTTAAACCGAAACAGGGCGCAGGGCGCATGAGTCTAAAATAATAGCGGTGTGGCAGGAAGCGAGTGCTGGCGTGCGCTGGATAGAAGATGAAGCGGCGGAGTTCGAGGCGCTGGTCATAGCATACGAGCGGCGCATCTATAACCTGCTCCTGCGGATGGTCAACGATCCAGAAGATGCTGCCGACCTGACACAGGAGACCTTCTATCGCGCCTTTCGCGCCTTCGACCGCTTCCGCGGCGAGTCGCAGCCGTACACATGGCTCTATCGCATCGCCGTGAATCTGGCGCATGACCATCTGGAGAAGCGCAACCGTATTCGACGGCGCGAGATCGATATGGCGTCGCTGGAGACGGACGAGTACGGCGAGCCGACGGGCTGGGAACCCGTCGATCCTGCCCCCTCGCCCGAACAGCACCTGCTGCAACAGGAGCTGACCGAGCGCGTGCGGGAGCTGATCCGACAGATGCCACCCGACTATCGCGAGATTATTTTACTGCGCGAATACGAGGAGCTGTCTTACGAGGAGATCGCCGAGGTGCTGGGCATCACTTTAGAGGCGGTGCGCAGCCGACTGGCACGCGCCCGCAACTGGCTCCGCATCCGCCTGGCACCCTACATCCATCAGGAGGGATCAGAATGAGACTGAAACTGCTTGTGGGCATGCTGTTGCTGATGGCGATGCTGCCAGTGATGGCGCAATCACGGCGTGTGGAGAGCATCACGGTGCGTGGGTTAAAGAATGTGTCCGAAACGGCGGTGCTGACCGCCCTGCGACTCAAACCGGGCGAGACCTACACTGAAGCCAGCCTGGAACAGGATCGCCGAACGCTGGAGACGATGGGACTCTTTTCCGAGGTGCGACCCAGCGTGGAGCAGACCGAAACGGGCGTGCGAATCATCTTCGATGTGGTGGAGAACCCGCTCATCAAACAGGTGCAGATCACAGGTAACACCGCGCTGACTACCGAGCAACTCCTGCAGGTGATTCGCAACAAGCCCGGCAATGTGTTCAACTTCAACTTCGCCCGATCGGATACGACCGCGATCACCGATGCCTATCGCAACGCGGGCTATATCGCGCTCATCGAAAGCTACCTGCCCCCCGATGATGAGACCGGCACGCTCAAGATTATGCTCACCGAGCTGCGTGTGGGGCAGATTCGAGTGGAAGGCAACACCAAGACGCGCAGCTCAGTCATCCTGCGCGAGCTGCGCACGAAGCCGGGCGACCTGTTTTATATCCCGCGCTGGCAGCGCGACCTGAACCGCCTCTATAATCTGGGCTACTTTGAGCAGATTGTGCCCGAAGAGGAGCCTGGCGAGCCGGGCACGGTCAATATCGTGCTGCGGGTCAAGGAGCGTCCGACCGGGCGCCTGAATGTGGGATTTGCGATCGACCCGCGCCAGCGCATCATCGGGCTGGCGGAACTGTACGAGACCAACTTTCGCGGGCGCGGGCAGACCGTCGGGCTGAACTTCCAGAGCACCGGCGGACGCAACGGCAACAGCATCGAACTGCTGTTCACCGAACCCTATCTGGATAAGCGCCACACCAGCCTCTCCTTCTCAATCTATAATAAGCTGGTGTATCGCTTCACTTCCAACTTTTTCGGAGGCGCGGTCAACCAGGACCTGGAGGAGCGCTATGATGAGCGTCGGCGCGGGCTGACGCTCAGCGTCGGTCGCCCCTATGGCGATTTCTTCAACGCGGTGGTCGGCTTCCGCACAGAGGATGTGCGCACGAATCGGGTGGCGACCGATGAGCGCGGCGGCTTCATTCGGCAGGATGGCTCGCTGACCAGCTTCACCCTGCGCGGGATTTATAACACGCGCGACTTCGATCTGGACCCTGCCAGCGGGCAGTATGTTGCGCTCACGCTGGAGCCTGGCGTAACGAACATTCGCAGCGCGGAGCAACAGTTCCTCGATTCGGGCGTTGTGCGGCTGGGTCGGTCGAACTTCCTGCGGGCGTCGCTGGACTATCGCTTCTACTCCAGCCCGCAGGGGCGACGCACCACGCCCGACGACCGCCGCCATGTGTTCGCCCTTCGCGCCTACTACGGCTTCATCACGGGCAACATTCCCTTCTTCGAGCAGATGTTCATCGGCGGGGCGGAAACCTTGCGCGGCTACCCTGAAGACCGATTCTGGGGTAAGCAGGCAGCCCTGCTGAGCTTCGAGTACCGCATCCCCGTCGAGAAGGCGTTCACCGCCGTGCTGTTCGTCGACATGGGGCATGCCTGGGGCGGCTACCCGACTGTGAACAACTTCACGCAGGGCAACCGTTTCCAGCCACAAGTCGGCTACGGCATTGGTATCCGCGTACGCACGCCGCTCGGACCCCTGCGCATCGACTACGGCATCGGCAAGGATGGCGGACGAACCCACTTCAGCGTCGGACAGGTGTTCTGACGGGTATACTACTGCTACAGGGAGGTAGACAAAATGCGGATTATCACAGGGATTACGATTTTTGCGGCGCTGGTCGCCCTGGCGCAAGCCCAGACTTTCGGCGTGGTCGACTACGAGCGCATCATCAACGAGTCGCAACTCACGCAGGATAGCCTGCGCGAACTGCAAACCCTTCAACAGCGCTATCAGCAAGCCCTGCAAAGCCTGCAGGAACATCTCATCCTGACCGACGAGGAGCGACAGCAGATGGTGACCCTGCTGCTGGTGGCAAACCCGAACGACCAGCAGAAACAGCAACTGGAGACACTCAAGAAGACGGCTCGCCAGCGCTCAGATGAACTGCAGTCACTGCGCCAGAAGGCGAACCTGTCCGAGACCGAGAAGGCAGCGCTGGAACGCTTCACGCAGATGGAGCGGCGCAGTCAGGACGCCCTGCAGGTGCTGCAACAGCAGTGGAGCCAGGAGTTCAGCAAGCAGGCGGAAACGCGGCGCAACGAGGTGCAGAAACGCATTCGCGAGGTGATCGCACAGGTTGCCAAAGAGAAGAAGGTACAGCTGGTGTTCGCTGCGGATGCCGTGCTGTATTGCGAGAACGACCTGACCGACGAGGTGATCAAGCGATTAAATGCCAAGAAGTAGCCTATATGCTGGGGCTGGCGCTGCTGCTGGGCGCGTGTCAGTCGCGTCGGACGGAGCTGGTGCGCATCGACTTTGAGCGTGTGATGGCACGCCTGCCCCAGCCTGTTTCTGCTCCTGCCCCGAAGCTGCCTGTTGTGCAGGACGCGCCGGCTGCCCGCGCCGGGCTACCCCCTGTCGAAGCGCCCGCAACGCCCGACACGCTCAGTCGCCGCCGCGAGCAAGCCCACGACGCCATCCATCAGCAGCGCGAAGCCGTGCGCGAACGCTTGCTGCAGATCCGCCTTGAGCCATTAGAAAAACTGGAACGGCAGTGGCGTGCTGAACTGCAGGCGGAGTACGATCTGGATTCGATTCGCGCCGAATGGCTGGCGGAATGGCGGGCGGCTTTCGAAAAGCATGGGCGCACGCGGCTCCCCCTGCTGACCGAGATGGCGCAACTCTCACCCGATTCTGAGCGCTACAGGCAACTCCAGCAGCAACTGACCGCGCTGGATGACCGCTGGCGACAGCAGGACCAGGCTTTGCGCCAGCAGCTGCAGGCGCGATTACAGCGCGTGGAGCAGGAGATCGAAGTGCGCCTGCGCGCCCGCCGCCGCGAGTTCATCCGCCAGGTGGAGCAGGAGGTTGACCAGCTGATGCGTCAGCAGCCGAACCTGATCGAACGCTATATGCCACCTGCCGAATCAAGTCAGGCGCCCGCGAAGCACCTGCAGGTGCCCGCCCTCAGCGTTGTATCGCCGGGTGATACTTTTGGCGAGAAAGTTCTACAAAGCCAGCGTGCAGCGAATCGGCTCACCCAGCGCATCCTGCGCGAGATGGCACGCGAATGGGCGCGCATGAGAGGCTATCGGCTCTCCGATTCGCCCACTGCCCGCGACGCCACCGACGAGTTCATCGACTATCTGGAGCTCCGCAGGTAGCGCAGCATCTGCGCGAGCCAGTATTGCCCTGCAGGGTGATAGCGCAGGCTGACTGGCGTGTCGCCCAGCCAGCCCGCAAAGTGCAGAGTGGTGACGAGCATGCGCCCCTTATCCAGACGAACCTCCGCCAGATAATCGGTTAAATAGCCCGTGCGGGCGTCCACCCGTTGCCAGATCGATTCCCACACAGCGTAGGGGTCTATCTGCGACCACTCCCGCCGCAGGGCGCGATCCGTGCTGAAGGCGAACAGCCGCTCGTCCGCATGCTGGATAGCTCCCAGACGCTTCCAGAGCGGATGAGGATAGAACAGGTGAACCGATTCGCGCCAGAAGGGGAGCCGCTCCTGCGTTAGCGACGCGCCATCGGTGAGGATGAGCAGGACACGCCCGCCATGATTCAGGTAAGCCCGCAACCAGTCTGCCCAGCGCGTCGCCAGCAACAGGCGTTCACGGAACCAGTTCACGCGCGCAAGGGGCAGGAACACCTCATCGACGACAGGCAGGTCAATCAGGCTCCCATCAGGGTCGTACAGGACGCATCGCTGCACCATCTGCTGCCAGTCGGGGCGCGGATAGAGCCACAGATTCCAGCGGTTGAATGCTATCCGCCGCCCACCTGCGACCAGCTCGGCTTCCAGGGTCAGCGCGCGCGGCGTTTTGACTTCGGGCACGGGCAGCTCCAGCATCGTCAGCGCGCTCACTGTGCCGCCCTGCAGCTGAATCGGCTTCACAGTGCCCGATCTGCGCATTCTGCCGCAGCACACGCGCCAGCGCAGTTCGGCGTCGGCGATGGGCGCCCCGAAATGGGAGACCGCCAGCGTCGGGTAGAGCGTCTGCCCGCCGAAGTGATTGAACGGGTCAGGGTTCGCAGGGCGGTCGCCGCCCGCCTGCCACACCCGCCGCCGATGCCAATCCAGCAGCAACACCGTGTCGTCGTTGAACATGCGATAGTCAGGGAGAACCTTCGGCTCGCCATGCTCATCGAGCAAACCAGCGGTGGCAATCGGCGTATCTTTCAGCCCCGTCACGATGTAGCCCGAAGTGCCTGCCATCGCCCGCACCCGCTCCAGCACGAACTTGTGATGCACCCATAGCTCCTGCCGTGAGGTCTGTACCAGCTGGCGAAGGTAGGGCGTTAATCCCTTCCGCTGCAGTCGCTCCTCGACGAACGGCGTCTCGTAGAACCAGCGCACGCCCTGCGGGTTGACCTGCGGGTCGCGTTCCAGCCACCAGAGATGGCGTGGCTCGGTGCGCTCGCGCAGGCTTGCGAAATCGCGCAGCGTGTCGTGGTCGCAAAACTCGCCCTGCAGCCACGGCGTGGGCGGGCGAATGCGTTCAAGAAAATCGCGAAAAGTTGTACGCACGAAGGGCAGGTCGGTGTAAAGATGATAATCGGCGAAGTCGGCATACTCGCGCAATGCGCCGCCGTAGCACTCGCCACCCCCACTATTATCGCGCACCAGCGGGCTGCCCGTGAGCCGCTTGACCAGCGCGTACAGCTCGCCCAGCGCGTCGGACGGGAATCGATCGGATAGCTCGCAGCCCAGTGTCCAGATGAGGATCGAAGGATGCGAGCGCACCTGCCGCACAATCGCCTCGTACTCGCGTTTGACCTGCTCGATTTGCTCGCTGTTCATCTGCGGCAGCCAGAGAGGCAGTTCCAGCCAGAGCGCGACGCCCATTCGGTCGCACAGCTCCAGATAGTCGCGTGGCGGCACCCACAGGCATGCCTTGAGCATATTGAAGCCCAGCTCGCGCAGGTGTTCCAACTCGCGCCTAACTGTTTCGGGAGGCGGCGCGGGCGCATGTGTGTGCAGATACCAGCCCCAGTGCAGCAGCCCGCGCGGATAGAACGGCTGACCATTGAGCAAAATGCGCCAGCCGTCCACCGAGAGCGTGCGAAAGCCGAAGTGTCGCTCCACGCGGTGTGAGAGCCTGCCACCGAGCCACACCTCTGCCCGACAGCGATAGAGCTTCGGCTCCTGCGGCGACCACGGCACGATGCCCGCAAGGCGGGTTTCATACTCAAACGCGCCCTGCGCTCGCTGGCGGGTTTCGTGCCGAAGTTGTCGCCCATCAAAAATCTTCAGTCGCAGTTCTGGCTCGCCCTCGCCCTCAATAACCCCCTCGATTCGGAGCGTGCCGTCAGCCTCGCCCCGAACATAGAGGTCGCTGAGCCAGGCATCGCCCGTGTGGAACAGATGCACGGGCTGCCAGATGCCCCCGAAGGTGCTGGAGACATAGGGCAGGAATCCACTCAGCACCTGCGGCACGGGGAACCGTCGCCCGCCGTTTTTGATGACCTGCAGGCGCAGGCGGTTCGTGCCCTCTGTGAGCGCGGATGTTAACTCCCAGCCGAACGAGTGCCAGATGCCGCGATGGGTGCCGATGGGTTGCCCGTTCAGCCAGCCTTCCACCTCATAGCTCACGCCGCCGAAATGGAGCCAGTAGCGACGATGCGGGCGAGGCTTGATTGCGAACTCAAGGTGGTATTCCACGGGTCCCTCAAATGCCTTTGGCAGCCCCGCGTCCTCCCACACGCAGGGTTCCCCGATTGCTTTCCGCACGCCCAGTGCTGGCGCGTGCAGTTCCCAGCCCTGCTTCAGCGGTTGCGCAGCCAGTCTGTCCAAAATAGGCGGCGCCTGCACAGTTCAGAGTCTACCCTGCATCGATTCTTGACTTCCCGCTCCCCGATAGTGTATAGTAGGGTTGCCTGATGGCAGGCAGGAGCGATGCTGAGAGTTCGCGTGTTGACCGCGCTGGTGGGCATTCCGCTCTTTCTGGTGGCGGTGCTGGCGCCGGGTGGCTGGCTGTTCGCGCTGGTGATGAGCGTGCTAACGGCGTCAGGGCTGACGGAGTTCGCCCGTGCGTATAGCGCGGTGCGGGAGCCGCCGCGCCTGATGCCAAGCCTGCCCTTGCTGGTGTGGGGCGCGTTGCTGCCTTTGCTGACCCGCGCCTTCGCTGAACTCCTGCTGGAGCGGACGCTGCTGATCGCGCTCGGTGTGGCTGCCCTGTGGGAGCTGACGCTGGCGTGGCGCCATCCGGGGCGGATAGTGGGCGCGAATATCGGGCTGGGGCTGTTCGCCGCGCTCTATATCGGCTGGCTGATGGCGTTCGGGGTGCGCCTGCATGCTGACTTCGTGCCTGTCGCGCTCAGCGGCTGGCAGCTGGAGCGGGGCGCGCTGCTCGTGCTGTGGCTGATGGCGATGCTCTGGCTGGGCGACTCGATGGCGTACTTTGTGGGGCGTGCCGTCGGGCGTCATCGGCTCGCGCCGGCGCTCAGCCCCGCCAAGAGCGTGGAGGGCGCGATTGCCAACTTCGCCTGCTGCCTGCTGATAGGGCTGGCAGGCAGCGCATGGCTCAGCCTGCCCCTGTGGAAAGCGGCGCTGGTGGGCGCGGGCGTCGGCATTCTGGGACAGCTGGGCGACCTGTTCGAATCGTCGCTCAAACGCGCCCTCGGCATCAAAGATTTCGGTAATCTGCTGCCCGGGCACGGTGGCGTTCTGGATCGGTTCGACAGCTTCCTGTTCAGTGCGCCGTGGGTCTGGTGGTGGCTGAAGGGGGTGGGGTAAGGTTAACGGGCGATGGACACGGCGCGATTTGACCCGGCGCGGGTGTGGCTCTATCACGAGCGGTTAAGCGCGATACCTGAAGAGATGGGGCGCGTGCTGGAGCATTCGGCATGCTCGCCCAACATCAAGGAGCGGCGCGACTACTCCTGTGCGCTGTTCGACGCGCAGGGACGGCTGATCGCGCAGGCGGCGCATATCCCCGTGCATCTGGGCGCGATGCCGCTGCTGATGGAGTGGCTGTTGCCCCGCATCGAGTGGCGCGAGGGCGATATGGTACTGACCAACGACCCCTATCAGGCGGGCACGCATCTGCCCGACTGGACGCTGATCGCGCCCGTTTTCGTGCGGGGTCAGTGTGTGGGCTTCGTGGCGAATCGGGCGCACCATGCCGACACAGGCGGCGCCGCGCCTGGCTCCATGCCGCTCGCCACCGAAATCTTCGAAGAAGGGCTACGCATCCCGCCTGTCCACCTGCTGCGCCACGACACGCTGCAGGCCGATGTGGTGCAACTGCTGCTGGCGAATGTGCGCACGCCCGACGAACGCTGGGGCGACCTGCACGCGCAGATCGGCGCGAACCGCATCGGCATCCGCCGCCTGAAAACCCTGCTGGAGCAGGAAGGTCTCGAACGCTGGCTGTACCGATTCGAGCAGCTGCTGGGCTACAGCGAGTCGATCACCCGCGCCGTGCTGGGTGAAATCCCGCCGGGCGACTATCGGTTTGAAGACTATCTGGACGACGATGGTCAGGGCACGCGCGATATTCGCATCGGTGTGCGGGTGAGCGTGCCTGCCGATGCGCCGGGCACCCTCCAGATCGATTTCACGGGCAGTTCGCCCCAGTGCGTGGGCGGTGTGAACGCGCCGCTAACGGTGACGCTCTCCGCGTGCTACTATGTGGTGCGCTGTCTAATGCCGATGGAAGTGCCCACGAATGCGGGCTGCTGGCGACCTGTCAGGGTGATTGCACCCGAAGGCACGGTCGTGAACGCTCGCTATCCTGCTGCCGTCGCGGGTGGCAATGTGGAGACCGCCCAGCGCATCGTCGATGCGCTGCTGGGCGCGCTGGCGCAGGCGCTGCCTGACCGAATCCCTGCTGCCTCGCAGGGCACGATGAACAATCTGCTCTTCGGCGGCTACGACCCCGTTCGTCAGCAGCCCTTTGTCTATTATGAGACGATAGCGGGTGGCGCGGGCGCGTGCCCCGATAACGATGGCGCCAGCGGCATCCATGTGCATATGACCAACACGCGCAACACGCCGGTGGAAGCCATCGAGAGCGCGTTCCCCGTGCGCGTGCTGGAGTATCGGCTCGCGGAGCGCACGGGCGGGCGCGGGCGACACCGGGGCGGCGATGGGGTCATCCGCGCCTTCCAGTTTCTGACCGAGACCACGCTCACGCTGTTCACTGACCGCCGTCGGCACGCGCCCTATGGCTTGCAGGGCGGCAGAGCGGGCAAGCGCGGGCAGAACCGCCTGCTCATCGGCGGACGCATCGAAACCGAACTCATTAAGGGAACCGTCAAAGTGCCGCCCAACACCATCCTGACCATTCGCACGCCGGGCGGCGGCGGCTGGGGCAGTGCAGAAACGCCCGACTAAGCGGAGGCGACCGCCATCTGGAGATCCAGCACGCCCGGCTGCCAGCCGAGACGGTGCAGGGCGTCCAGATAGTCCTGTGGGGTCAGCTCGTCGGGATGGCGACCTGTGAGCGCGACAATCACGCCCTCCATCACATTCGTGGCGAAGGTCTCGCCCTCAATCACGGGCGTGGTGGTGATGAGCTGCGCCACACCCGCCTCGCGCAACAGCTCCACATCGGCGCGGCGTACTGTGTTGGTAATCACGCGCTTGCCGGGCAGCCGATCAGGCATATACCGACGGATATAGTGCCAGTCGCCCGCAATCACATCGGCTTGCTCGAACAGTCGGGGCGCACGGGGCGTGCGCTGCTCCTGCTTCTCGCCCGTCGGGTAGAACCACTGGAACGGCAGGCGCGTGATGATGGGCAACAGAATACGCCCAAGCCACTCCACCGTGCGATACGAGCGAATCGGGATGGGCAACCCAATTGCGAACACGAAGTCGCCGTAAATCACCTGTCGGGCATGACGCGCCAGCTCCTGCGCCATGCCGAACCGATCGACGGCGGCGACCAGCAGCACCGTGCATCGCGAAAAGTCGATCACGCCCTGCTGCTGGAGCCAGCGTACCGCCTCGCGCTCTAAGGTGTTTTTCAGCCCGCTGCCGTCCACCACAGGCGTCTTTTTAGCGACGGCGACCAGCTTCTGGATGGAGCGGAAGGTATAGCGGCGGTCGCCCACCCAGATGTAGAGATCGGCGCCGCCGATGCCGAGCGCGTCCACCTTACCGTCCAGCTCCGCGAACAGCTGTTGAAAGCGGCGCAGGTCGCCATCCGTGCCGATGCGCTCGATGAGAAACTGCTCGCCCGCGATTTCCACCTCGCTGCGCTTATCGCGTTTGGACGACCCCAGGCTGACCGAGACGATGTGCTTCATCGATAGTTCTGGAACAGCTCGCTGACCGATTCGTCGCGGTGAATGCGCGAGATGGCTTCGCCGAGCAGGGGTGCGACCGACAGGCGCACCAGTTTGTCGAACTGCTTATGTGGCGGTGCGGGGATGGTGTCGGTGCAGATGACCTTTTCGATGGGCGATTCGGCGAGCCGTTGTGGGGCGTTCCCGGAGAACACGGGATGCGTGCAGGCGGCGATAACGCGCTCAGCGCCCCGCCGCAAAAGCGCCTCCGCGCCCTGCACCACCGAGCCGCCCGTGTCGATCATATCATCGATCATGATGGCGACCCGTCCCTGCACATCGCCGATAATCTCCATCACCTCGACCTTGTTGGGTTCGGGGCGGCGCTTGGCGATGATGGCGAGCGGGGCGTCCAGCGCTTCCGCCATCGCCCGCGCACGCGGCACGCCCGCCACATCGGGCGACACCACCACGATATTCTGGTCGCGATAGCCTTCCTTGATAAGGTAATCGGCGATGATGGGACCCGCGTAGAGATGGTCCACCGGGATGTCGAAGAAGCCCTGAATCTGCTCGGCGTGCAGGTCGATGGTCACCACGCGCGTGGCGCCCGCGACAGTGATTAAGTCCGCCACGAGCCGTGCGCTGATGGGTTCGCGGGGTTTAATCTTCTTGTCCTGTCGGGCGTAGCCATAGTAGGGGATCACAGCGGTGATGCGCCGCGCCGACGCCCGCCGAAAGGCGTCCAGCAGTATCAGGAGCTCCATGATGTTATCGTTGACGGGGGCGCAGGTGGACTGCACCACGAACACATCCATCCCGCGCGCGCTTTCCAGCACCTGCACGCGCACCTCGCCGTCGGAGAAGCGCGTGCAGATCATCTGCCCCAGCGGTCGCCCCAGATAAGCCGCGATCTTCTCTGCCAGCTCAGGGTTCGAGTTGCCCCCAAACAGCAGGATTTCCTGCCCGTTAACTCCCATCGCTTTTGCCTCCCGTTTGTTTCGATTCGCGGCGGCGGCGCGCCCATCCTTCCTTGATGGTCTGGTAGCAGCGGGCGATGGCGAGCGCATCGGGCGGCACATCGTCGGTGATGGGGCTGGCTGCCGCAATATAGGCGCCGTCGCCAATCGTCAATGGCGCAATCAGCGTCGCATGCGACCCCACGAACACCTCATCGCCGATAATCGTGCGATGCTTCTGGATGCCGTCGAAGTTGCAGGTGATGGTGCCCGCGCCGATGTTGGCGCGTCGTCCCACCGTCGCGTCGCCCAGATAGGTCAGATGGAGCACCTTTGTCTCCTCGCCGACCACCGTGTTCTTAATTTCCACAAAATCGCCGATTCGTGCGCCCCGTTTCAGCACTGTGCCTGGGCGCAGATGCGCGAAGGGTCCCACGCTCACATCCGACTCGATCGTGGCGCCCACAATATGCGAGCGGAACAGCCGACAGCCGTCGCCCACCTGCGTGTCCTCCAGATAGAGGTCGGGACCCAGCGTGCAGCTGGCGCCGATGCGCGTGTTGCCCCGCAGGTAGGTGTTCGGCTCGATAATGGTGTCGTGCCCGATCTGCACGGTGGCGTCGATATAGGTGGTGGCGGGGTCGATAATGGTGATGCCGTCCAGACAGAGCTGCTTGAGGATACGCTCGCGCAGGGCGTTTGCCGCCTGCGCCAACTCCCAGCGCGTGTTGACGCCCATCAGCAGTGTCGGGTCAGGCGATTGCCACGCCTCGACTCTGCCGCCGCCCTGCGCAATAATGCCAATCACATCGGTGAGGTAATACTCGCCCTGCGCGTTGAGGTTGTTCAGGCGGGGCAGCGCCTCGCGCAGCACGCACACTTCGAAGCAGTAGAAGGAGGTACACACCTCGCGGATGGCTTTCTGTTCGGGCAGGGCGTCGCGCTCTTCGACGATTCCCAGAATGCGCCCCTGCCCATCGCGCACGATTCGCCCGTAGCCTGTGGGGTCGTCCAGCAGCGCGGTCGCGACGGTCGCCTGTGCGCCTGCCTGCTGATGGTGTGCCACCAGCGCACAGATTGCCTCCGGCGTCACGAGGGGCGAATCGCCGGCGGCGACCACCACACGCGTGATGCCGTCGGGGATAAGCGGCATCGCCTGCATCGCGGCGTGCCCCGTGCCGAGCTGCTCGCTCTGTAGCGCATAGAGATAGCCCTCGCCCAGCGCCGATTGCACCTGTTCCGCGCCGTGCCCCACCACCACCACGATGGGGTCAACACCCGCTTGTTTCAGCGCATTCAGCACATGAGCGGTCAGCGGCAGACCCAGCAGCGGCATCAGCGCCTTGGGGAGGTCGGACTTCATGCGCGTGCCCTTGCCCGCCGCCAGCACAATCCCGGCAACCCTGTCTGACCCAGCCATCGGTGCGCCTCTCTCGCCAGCGAAAGAGATTATACCCGCTGGTCAACAGGGCAAATCGCGCCTTATGAATGGGGTATCCTTCCATTGGTGCAGATAGATGACCAATCTGCTGGAGTTAGTGGAGATTCGTCCAGAAGTGATGCGTGGCAAACCCGTCATCAAAGGCACGCGCATCACGGTGGAATCGATACTGGAGCGTCTGGCGGCAGGAGAGACCGAAGCCCAGATTCTGGAAGAGAACCCTTCTCTCCCCGCTGACGCCGTCCGCGCCGCAATCTGCTATGCTCTCCATGTAATTAAGAATGAAGAGTTAATCCCTTTTGAAGTTCATGAAAAATGAAAATTCTTGCTGATGAAGGAGTGGATCGTTCCATTGTTGAGACGCTACGCGCTTTGGGATTCGATGTCGTTTGGATAGCTGAGTACCAGCCAGGTTTGCCGGACATTCAGGTACTGCAGCTTGCGCAGAATGATGGGAGACTGTTGGTGACTTATGATAAAGACTTCGGAGCTTTAGTTTTCGCGCATGGTTATCAGATTCCGGGTGTGGTTCTTTTGCGCTTCTCTGGTTTATCCGCTGATGCAAAGAAAGCGTTGACACGGCAATTGTTAGGTTGCTTCACAGTTATCACACCTCGCGGCGCTCGATTGCGTCCGCTATAAGTTCGGGATGTCGTCCTTTCCGCAAGCAGCGCGGTAGCATCTCCGCCCAAGCACTGGTAAGCCGGCTCGCGCAGGGCTTCAATATAGAGCTGGATGGCTTCCTGCTTTCACTGGGAACGCTGGACAGATCGCCAGAGCTCTTGTTCTAACGCAGGAGTCCAATCGATTGGTGTGAAGGTATTCAGGACATCAGAAGAATTGCGTTTGTTTAAATTTATACTTATAGAATTGAAACCTTCAGCCCAGGCAGTTCGCCCCCGCCAGCGCCAATCCAGTACAGGGGTTCCTCGCGGGATGTCCACAGCGACTCCCGCCGTTCTGTGAACAGCGTTCAGATAATATAGAGTCTGAATTTCACGCTCGCCTGACTTGAACTCCAGAAGCACTTTTTGAGGCATCCAGACACCCTGTCTCTGGGTGTACTCCAGTGTTTTCCATCTGTAGACGACGCCACCTAACGAGATTTCCAATCGGGCAGGAGCATCGCCATGACGGCGACTGAGGTGAACCTCTATGCGGTCGAAGCGGAGTAACCCTGTCTGGACGGGCTGCTTTTGCTTTTCCGCAGAGAGTTCAAGAACCCATTCGTTCTCGTTAACCTCACTAATCTGCCAGCTGGAAAGCGGAGCATCCATCAGGCGCATTGGAGAAATGCCTGCAAGAAAGATAAGACCTCCCATTGATAAGCCGGGCAAATAGAGGTTGGGTAAACCGAAACCGTTTGCCCCAGGCTGAAAGATCGAGGCAGAAGTCACCGTTCCTTTAGTATCACGATTCGCATTCAGAACAATTTCTCCTGTTTGACCAAAATAGTATACAGTTGATTGAAAAAGTAGATCTGACTTGCGTACACCATCGCTGGTAATCAACGGAGCTTCCATGGTCAGATCGATTCGAGTAAGCATAGGGGTGCGGCTAATCTTATAAATATCTTGAAGATCTGAAAGCGTCAATTTGCTCCCATCCTCCTTGAGGTAGACGATGTTCGATTCAGCCAGCCATTCGAAAGTCAGGTTGGAGGATACGCGTTCGCGTTGATCATAGTAGTGCTGATGCTTAGGAGCTTCACGAGAGCCGTTCGTTGCGGATTCGCGCTCGGTGGTTCGAGGCGTCGCCTTGGGAGTGGGCAATGGCTGTACGGAAGAAATTTGTCCATTGCCCTGACCAGACGAATTTATTGTTGCTATTATTGCCAATAGTGCCAGCAAGCCATGAATCTGTCGTCTCATGATAATCATACCTCCTGAAGTATGTGAACCAGTTTAGGAAACGCTGGCAGTACCGTCGCCAAATTGAGATTTGGTCTATCGGCACTCATAAACATTCACCTCAACTGGCTCGGGTTGCGGTAAAGGTATCACATCTGAGCATGAACAGTCTGGAAGGCACCTTCCCTCCCCGACTTTCCAAACCAGAATTGTTGCCTTACTACCTGCACATAAGGAATCAGCAGCACTGACACAGAGAAAAGCACTGCTGCCCTTTGGGAGAAATCCAACGGAGCATTTACCCGAACAGAATAGTGATCCATCACATCCCCAAGTGAGCTGGGCTGTATCAAGCACCCAGGTGCACCTGGAGAAAAGCACTATCTCGACCGCCCTATCGTCGCTTACAAGTCTTTCTGACTGTGCGAAACTGACGGTTATCAATACAACAATGCTGAGTAGAGTCATCATCTCCCGTCTCATCGCCTCATTCCTCCTCCATCGTTGTTGTCTGTCCAAAGGCGGGTGGCTCACAACTCCCATCCCCGCCCTCTATTATATCATGTAGCCACCTCTGCCAATTTTGAGTATCTCCTGCACCACCACCCGCGCTGTTTTTGCGCTAATCGCCCAACTGCTGCCGCAAATACGCCTTGATTTTCTGCAACCGCTTGTTCACCGCTTTCTGCGAACAGCCCAACCGCTCGGCTATCTCCCGCTCGCTCCAACCCTCCAGCAAATACCATTCCCCCACCTGCCAATCCACACCACCCAGCTGCTGCAACACCGCGCGTACCTGACCCTCAAACGCACACGCCTCCAGCTCCACTACCGCACACCCATCCTCCAGCTCCACCTCCTCACCCGTCTCCTCATCCCGCGGCCATTCACACTCGCAACGCGCCGCCGCCCACACCCGATCGCAAAACCACCGCAACCGCTGACCAATCAGCAGCACCCCAAACTCGTACAGGTCGCCCTTGCTGGGGTCGTACTTTGCCAGCGCTTCGTATGCAGCGCAGGCGGCTTCGTGATAGAGTTCTTCCAGCCAGTCGCTGGCATAAGGGTGGGGGCAATAGTGGGGCTTGCAGGCAGCGACGCAGTGGTGAACGGCGCGCTGGAGTGGTTCGGGCAGGTCGCGCAGGAGGTCATGGAAGGGTCGGGTTTGGCGGCTCATGGCGCCCCCCCCGCGCAGGCGTGGGTGCTGAACGAGAGCGCCATCGCGTGAACGCCCTACCTGCTCGTCGACGCCTCCATACACACAGCTCGCGGGCATCACCGCCCTCCGTGCAGAAGATTCGTTTCCAGGCGATCTGACTCCTGCTTCTAATGAATCGATCTCGGCTTGAACTCACCGACAGATCTCGGGTGAGTGCAGTTCGACAAGGGGGCAGAGGGGGTCGGCGCCGGTGCCGCAGTGCAGGCACACTTCGTCCACCTTCAGCGTGCCCGATGCCAGCCCCGCGCGAATGAACGCCGATAGCCCGTTAATGAACGCATGGCGGTCGCGTTCGTCCATCTGTGCCAGCACGCGGGCGAACCGCTGCCGCCGCTCCTGGTCGATCTGTTCTATCAGCTGGCGTCCCTCGTCGGTGAGCAGCAACCCCACCTGTCGGCGGTCGCGCGGGTTTGCGATGCGCCGAATCAGCCCCTTCTTCTCCAGCCGATGCACCATGTTGGTCGCCGACGGATAGGAGATGTTCAGCCCCTCCGCAAGGTCGCCCACCGTCACGCGCCGATGCGTGCGCAAAAAGCGCAATGCCTGCATCTGCGAGTAGGTAACCTCCGACTCCGCCAGCTCCTCCAGCATCCGCTCGCCGATGGAGGTGTACATCGCCTGCAGGAACACCTGCGCCACCAGCTCCGCATGCGCCAGCAACTCGTCCGTCAGCGCGATTCGCAGATTCATTCCATCACACCCATCACCATTATACCCCTTTACTCCGCGTCGCCCCTCTCGATGAGTCGGCCCTGTTTATAAAGCTCCCACACGCGGAAAACCGAGTTGCGGTGCGGGCGAATCTTGCAGTGTTCGTCCTCGTTGCGCTTCTCATCGCAGTAGCCTAACGGCACGCACTTGGGCACCAGCAGCCTGCCAAAGTAGGGGTCGGCAGCCATCAGCTCCTTGCGAATGAGCTTAAAAAGCTGCCGAATCTCCCACTGGGCGAGCGTGCAGAGGCGCAGACCCGCCATGTGCATCAGCTGGCGCAAGTTCACCGTCATGATCAGGTTGGTGGTGACGGCGTTCGGGAACACGAATCGGGCATCTTCGGCGGGAATGCCCATCTGCAGGAAGCGGTGATAGACCTCTTCGCTCGTATCGCGCAGGCGTTCGAACTCCTGCAGCGCTTCGGGCTGTGCCTCGATGGAGGGTGGGGTCACATAGAGGGGTTCTTTATATTTCACATAGCGCTGGCTCTGCTGGTCGAACGCGACGCCGATTCGGTGGCGCACCAGCTGATGCGAAAGCGCGCGGCTCACCCCCGAAATCGCGAAGGTGAAGCTGATATGCTCAATCGTGCTGTGGTGTCCCGATTCGATCACATGCGTGAGCAGGCTATGCACCCGTTCGGGTGGCACCTTATCGGACAGGAACTCGTCCCAGATTTGCTGGGGTGTCTTCTCGCTGTAGCAGGTGCGCGCCGCCAGATAGATCAGCCCCTTATAGTACCGCTGGATGATCTCGGCGGGCGGGAAGATGAGCGACACCTCCATCACGCCACGCTTCGCCATTAGCTCGCCTCCCTGCGGAAGAAGGATACCCAATGGGGTATGCTCTGGGCGGATGGGAGCCACAGGTCGGCTGGTGATGGGCATCACGGGCGCGAGCGGTGCGCTCTATGCCCTGCGCTTTTTGCAGGCGGCGCGTCAGCAGTTCCGCGAGATTTACCTCATCTGCTCCGATCAGGGCATTCAGGTGCTGCAGACGGAGCTGGAGCTGCCCGTCACGCGCGAGACGCTCGGCGCGGAAACGCTGTTAGGCGAGGCGTGGGACGGGTTGAAGGTGCTTCAGCCGCGCGACTACTTCGCGCCGCCCGCCAGTGGCAGCTTCCGCCACGATGGCATGGTGATTATCCCCTGCTCGATGGGCACGCTGGGACGCATCGCGAACGGCACATCGGACGATTTGATGACCCGCGCGGCGGATGTGTGCCTCAAGGAGCATCGCCCGCTGATCCTGGTGGTGCGCGAGGCGCCGTTCAATCGCGTGCATCTGCGCAACATGTTGCTGGCGGCGGAGGCGGGCGCGACGATTCTGCCCGCCTGCCCCGCCTTCTATAACCGCCCGCGCACGCTGGAAGAAGCCGTCGATACCATCGTCGCCCGCGCCCTGCAACTGCTGAAAGTGGAACAGCAGCTCGTGCCCGAATGGGGCACGGAGTGATAGGGTCTAAAACGGGTATCCGCCGCGCTGGAGCGCGAACTCCGCGAGGCGATTGCGGGCGGACACGGCGTCGATGCGTGGCAGGCTGAGCATGCGCTCCGCCTGTCGGAAGGCGTCGGCAGGCGCACCGAGCGCGTTCAGCACCAGATCGAGCCGTTCCCGCGCCGCGAACGCGCCCTCGCGCGCGAACAGCCCCGCCGCGAGTTCACCCGCCTCCGCCGCAGACCCGCGCAGCTTAGGCAATCGCGCCACGATGCTGTCCAGCCCGTACAGATAGGCGCACATCTCCGCGATTGCCGCCGCCACCTCCTGACGCTCCTCGCGCAGATGCTCGCCATACGCTTCGTACGCCAGCCGAAACGCGAACAGCGTCGCCTGACGGAACTGCTCCACCAGCGCGGCAAGCTGCTCGCGCGGGCTGTCGGGCAGGCTCTCCACAGGGCGCGCCTCGCGCTCGCGCGCCGCCTCCAGCAGCGGCAAGCCCGCCCGCTGCATCTGCCGAATCAGATGCTGGGTCAGGTTCAGCCGATTGATCTCGTTCGTGCCCTCATAGATGCGCGGCACGCGCGACTCGCGGAACAGCTTCGCTATTGGGAAATCCTCGGTGTAGCCGTAGCCGCCGTGAATCTGCAGACCCTCGTCAGCGCAGAAGTATTGCACCTCCGTGCCGTAGAACTTGAGCAGGGCGCATTCGCCCGCGTATTCGGACGCCGCCGCGCGATAGCGCAGATTCAAATCAGGATAATCGGGCGGCAGGGCATGAATCGGCTCGAACCATTCCTGCATGAGTCCGCCTGTGCGATAGAGCATGCTCTCTAATGCGAACAGGCGTGTGGTCATATCTGTTAGTTTCTGGCGGATCAGCCCGAAGCTGGCGATGGGGCGACCGAACTGCTGGCGCTCCTGCGCGTAGCGGGTGGCAAGCTCCAGCGCGTATTTGCCCGTGCCGAGCGCGCTCGCCGCCATCTTGTAGCGCCCCAGATTGAGCGTGTTGAGCGCGATATAGTGCGCTTTGCCGACCTCGCCCAGCAGGTTCTCGGCGGGCACAAACACATTCTCGAAGGCGACGCGGCGCGTGCTGGAGCCGTGCAAGCCAATCTTATGCTCCTCGCGACCGAGGTTCACCCCATTATAGGTGCGCTCCACCAGAAAGGCGGTGAACTGCTCGCCGTTCAGTTTGGCGAACACGGTGAACAGGTCGGCGAAGCCCGCATTGGTGACCCACATCTTTTCGCCCGTGAGCAGATAGCCTTTGCCGTCAGGTGTGGGTGTGGCGCGGGTGCGCATCGCGAGCGCGTCGGAGCCGCTTGATGGCTCGCTCAGGCAAAACGAACCGCACCATTCGCCCGATGCCAGCTTCGGCAGGTAGCGTTCCTTTTGCGCGGGTGTGCCCTCCAGCACGAGGGGCAAAATCGCCAGCCCTGCATGCGCCTGCAGGGTCAGGCAGGTCGCCGGTTCGGGTCCCAGCTTCTCCACCAGCAGGGCGACCGTCGGCTTCGGCAGGTCTAACCCGCCGTAGTGAGTGGGTACTTCGGCGGCGATGAAGCCCAGCTCGCCCATCTTGCGATCCAGCTCGCGCATCAGCCCCTCATGCGCCTGCTCAATTTCGGGCAGGCGGGGCAGTACCTCGTTGCGGATGAACTCCTCCGCGGTTCGGGCAATTAGGCGGGCTTCCTGATCGAAATCTTCGGGCGTGAAGGTCGCGCCCGCAGGCGCACTCTCTATCAGAAACGCGGCGCTGCGTCGGATCGGTTCGCTCATCGTTGATCCTCCTGTCCGGTAGTCTGTAGCCCTCTAACCGAGGCGATTATACCGCACTGCCCGCTGGTTCGCCCAGCCCCAGCATGCGGCGCAAGTCGCTGACGAAGGTCTCAATCAGCGTGCCGGGCGGATAGACCCCGCGCACGCCCATCTGCCGGAGGGCTTCCGCATCGTCTTCAGGGATGGTGCCGCCCGCAATCACGAGGATATCGTCGGCGTTGCGCTCCTTGAGCAGATTCAGGATGCGCGGGATGAGCGTCATATGCGCACCCGACAGGATGCTGACGGCAATCACATCGGCGTCTTCCTGCAGGGCGATTTCGACCACCTCTTCGGGCGTGCGACGCAGCCCCGTGTAGATGACCTCGAAGCCTGCATCGCGCAGGGCGCGCGCCACCACCTTCGCGCCCCGATCGTGCCCATCCAGACCCACTTTGGCAACCACCACACGCGGAATGCGACTCATCAAGTGCATTGTACCATGATGATAGTGGGCGAGACGCCCAAGCTACTGGCAGGATTCGGGCACGGCGGGACGAATCGCTCTATCACGATGAAACTGGCATGTCAGGAAGGGCTGGTGCCGGGCAATAGCCTGGCGGAGCGGCTGGAGCGGCTGCAGGCGTGGGGCTTTGAGGGCATCGAGTTCTGGGGCGGTGGGCTGAAGGAGCGGTTGCCCGAAGTGCAGAGCGCGCTCAAGAACAGCCCCGTTCGCGCCAGCACGGTGTGCGCGGGCTTTCGCGGCAGCCTGCTGGACGCCGACCCGCGCGAGCGCGAACGCGCCTGCCACGACATCAAAGAGCTGCTCTATGTCGCCGCCGACATCGGCGCGGTCGGGCTGATCGTGGTGCCTATCTTCGGCGGTCCGCGCATTCCCGACCTGCGCCCGCTCGCCAGCCCCGAACAGCTGGAGTTCGACCTGCTCTGCCTGTTGCTGGACGAGCTGGCGCAAACCGCCGGGCAGGCAGGCAGCTATCTGCTGCTCGAACCGCTCAACCGCTACGAGACGCACTTCATTCGCCGACTGGAGCAGGCGGTCGCTGTCTGCCAGAAGGTCGCTCACCCGAACCTGAGGATTATGGCGGACTTCTTCCACATGTCGATAGAGGAAGCCGACATCCCCGCGGCGATTCGAGCCGCAGGGGAGTGGCTCGCCCATGTGCATTTAGCCGACAGCAACCGCATGCTGCCCGGTCAGGGGCATACCGATTTCCGCAGCGGGTTCGCCGCGCTCAAGCAGATTGGCTACACGGGCTACATGGCGCTGGAGTGCGGCGTGCTGGGCGACCCGCTGGAGGAGCTGCCGAAAGCCGCCCAGTTCCTCAAGGCGCAGATGGCATGAAAGCGGTGGTCAACTACGCGCCGGAGCCGTGCAGTGTGGAGCTGCGCGAGATTGCTGAACCTGCGCCCCGTGCGGGCGAGGTGCTGGTGCGCGTGCGTGCGGTCGGCGTCTGCGGCTCTGACCTCCATCAATATCACGGCACGCACTCGTGGAAGGTGAACTACCCGGTGGTGCTGGGGCACGAGTTCGCGGGGGTGATCGAAGCCGTCGGTGAGGGTGTGGAGGGCTGGCAGGTGGGCGAGCGCGTGGTGTGCGAGACGGCAGCGGTCATCTGCGGACAGTGCGCCTATTGCCGCACGGGACGCTATAACCTCTGCCCGCAACGGCTCGGCTTCGGCTACGGCACGCACGGCGCGATGGCACGCTATGTGCGCGCGCCCGCCCGAATCCTACACCGCCTGCCCGATAACCTCTCGTTGGAGGACGGCGCACTGACCGAGCCGTGCTGCGTCGCCGCGCACGCCGTTATCGAGCTCTCGCGCCCCAAGCCAGGCGATCTCGTCGTGGTGTTCGGCAGCGGTCCGATTGGATTGCTGTGCCTGCAGATGGCGAAGCTCTTCTCGCCGCGCATGGCGGTGCTGGTCGCCTTAAGCACCGACGGCGAGCGGCTGCGAATCGCCGAATCGGTGGGGGCGGACGCCATCCTGCTCGCCGACAGGGACGATCTGGAGGGCTTCATACGGCGCGTGGGCGACGGGATGGGCGCCGATCTGGTTATCGACGCGGTGGGCAGCTCGGCGGTGCTGGAGCCGTGCCTGCGACTGGTGCGACCCGACGGGCAGATCACCAAAGTTGGCTGGGGTCCCGAACCGCTCAGCTACAGCCTCGACCCGCTGGTGGGCAAAAATGTGCGTCTGCAGGGCAGCTTCAGCCACACATGGGGCACCTGGGAGCGCGTACTGACCCTGATGAGCGCGGGCAAACTCCTGCTCGCGCCCCTGCGCCGAATCTTCCCGCTCAGCGACTGGCGCGCCGCCTTCCAGATGATGGAGAACCGCCAGACCGTCAAAAGCATGCTGATCCCGGAGTAGCGTCGCACGGGTGGGTATAATCGACTGTCTTTTCGTAAGGAGGTGAATCGATGCCGAATACGAAGTCAGCGGAGAAGGCGCTGCGCAAGTCGCGGGCGCGCTATTTGCGGAACCGCTCCACCAAATCGGCAATTAAGACCTACACGCGGCGCGTGAAGGAGCTGGCGGAGCGGGGCGATCGGGAGGGCGCGCTGAACGCCCTGCGCCGCGCGGTCAGCATCATCGATAAGGCGGTCAAGCGTGGCATCCTGCACCGCAACACGGGCGCCCGCAAAAAGTCGCGCCTGATGCTCGCGCTCAACAAGCGGCTGACCCAGCAAAAAGCGAGCGAGTAGGGGCGCACGGCGGTGCGCCCCGCATATCAGGTGCACGGTGGCGTGCCCCACATATCAACAGGGCGATGGTCGAGCTACAGGGTGTAAGTGTGCTGTATGGGGAGAGCTACGCGCTGTGTCGGGTCCACCTGAAGGTGGAGCCAGGCGAGTTCGTGTTTCTGGTGGGCACGACGGGCGCGGGCAAATCGACCCTGCTCAAGCTGCTCTATGGCGCACTCCGCCCGACCGAAGGGCGCGTGCTGGTCGACGGGCAGGAGGTGAACCGCCTGCGCGAGCGCGACATCCCCTTCCTGCGCCGACGGATGGGCATCATCCCGCAGGATTACCCGCTGCTGCCCCGCAAAACGGTGTGGGAGAACATCGCCTACGGCTTGTGCGCGATCGGCTATTCCCAGCGGGCGGTGCGCCAGCGCGTGGCGCAGGTGCTGAACCAGGTCGGCATGAGCGCGCAGGCGAACGCCTATCCGCATCAGCTGTCGGGCGGCGAGGCACAGCGCGTCGCGATTGCCCGCGCCCTCGCCAACAACCCGCCCCTGCTGTTAGCCGATGAGCCAACCGCCAACCTCGACCCCGAAACCTCGTGGGAGATTATTCAGCTGTTGCTCCAGATTAACCTGCGCGGCACCACGGTGATCGTGGCGACGCATAACCGCGCGGTCGTGGATCGGGCGAATCGGCGCGTGGTCGCGCTCGATCGGGGACGCATCATCAGCGATGTGCCGCGCGGGGGCTATCCCGCCGAGCTGGATCGGCTCTACGCCTCGACCGCCGTCGTGCAGGAGAACCCCTTCCCCCGCTATACCCGCCCATAGAGCCGTAGCGGGGGCGTCCCGCCCCAATCAAGTCATGGGTATAATAGCCCGCGTGGGCTTCTGGCGGTTGCGAAAAAGCCGTGCGATAACCCCAAAGGTGGATGACGCGCTGTGGACGCAGGCGCTGACCCATCGGTCGTTTACGGAGGGCGACCTGGCAGCCAGCAACGAGCGTCTGGAGTTTCTGGGCGACGCCGTGCTGGGGCTGGTGATCGCCGAGCATCTCTATCGGCTCTTTCCCGACTGGGATCAGGGTCAGCTCTCCAAAGCGCGGGCAAGCCTGGTGCGCGAGAGCGTGCTGTGCGAGGCGGCGCGTCGGGCAGGACTGCCCCAGCAGCTGCGGCTCAGCCCCGCGGAAGAGGCGGCAGGCGGGCGCGAGCGACCCTCCATCCTCAGCGACGCCTTCGAAGCCGTCATCGCCGCCCTCTACCTGGACCAGGGCTACGAAGCCGCACGCGCCTACATCCTCCAGCACCTCCAGCCCGAACTCGATGCCCTCACGCAGGGCATCATCCCCATCCAGGACTTCAAATCGCTTTTGCAGGAGCGCACGCAAGCCTGGTGGCGCATCACGCCCGTGTATGAGGTGGTGGAGGAACACGGCACGCCCCATCGCAAAACTTTCATCGTGGAGGTGCGCCTGCGCGATTTGACCATCGGGCGCGGCACCGGCTCCAGCAAAAAGCAAGCCGAGCAGCGCGCCGCCGCCGATGCCCTCCACTACACCGAACAGAACAGGAGGCAAATCGATGAGACCCTACGCTGAAATCGGAGTGTTTGGCGGCTCCGGATTCTATTCGTTTCTGGAGAATGTGGAGCAGTATAAGATCGACACGCCGTACGGTGCGCCGAGCGACCTCATCACGATTGGCGAGGTGGCGGGTCGGCGCGTGGCGTTCCTGCCCCGACACGGACGCCAGCACAGCGTCCCGCCCCATAAAATCAACTATCGCGCCAACCTGTGGGCGATGAAGGAGCTGGGCGTCACGCGCATCATCAGCCCCTGCGCCGCAGGCAGCCTGCAAGCCCATGTCAAACCAGGCGATTTCGTGGTCGCGGACCAGTATGTCGACCGCACGCACGGCAGAGCCGATACCTTCTACGAGGGTCCGACCGTCCACCATGTCTCGCCTGCCGACCCCTACTGCCCCGTGCTGCGCCAGATTGCCATCGAGGAGATTCGGGCGCGTGGCATCTCCGTGCATGAGCGCGGCACGATTGTGGTCATCAACGGACCCCGCTTCTCCACCAAAGCCGAGAGCCGATGGTTCACCTCGATGGGCTGGGAGGTCATCAACATGACCCAGTATCCCGAAGCGTATCTGGCACGGGAGCTGGCGATGTGCGTGGTCAACATCTCACTGATCACCGACTACGACAGCGGGCTGGTGGCAGAGGGCGAGGTTCAGCCCGTGACCGCCGAAGAGGTGATGAAGGTGTTCCATCAGAACGCGGAGCGCATTCGCGAGGTGATTTTCGGGATGATTGCCCGAATCCCCACCGAGCGCCACTGCCCATGCCCGCATGTGCTGGACTACGCCAAAGTGATTGTGTGAAGGAGGTGAAAGCGATGCGGATGCGCGAGCGCGAGCTGCGGCAGCGGCGCCATCGGCGCATGAAGCGCCTGAAGGCGCGACGGCGCGCCGCCATCAAAGCCGCCCAGAGCCAGAAGCGCGCCTAAACAATCCGGCGCTCCACAATCGCCACCGGGTCAAAAGTGCGCAGGCGCCAGCCGATGGTCGTCAGCGCGAACAGCAGCACCATCACGGGCACGGGCAGCGTGTAGCGGTAGGCGATGGGGTCGAGCGGCTCCAGATAGAGTCCGCGTGGCTCCATCACCGCCCACTTCGCCCAGCTCAGCGTCGTTAGCGCCAGCAGCACGCCCAGCGCCCAGCCCAGCAGCACCACCAGCACCGTCTCCGCCGACACCCGCGCCAGCAAACTGCGCCGCGTGTAGCCCATCGCCTGCAACAGCCCGAACTCCACCAGCCGCTGCTGAAAATAGATGTTCGCCAGCAGCCCCGTCATCGTCGCCAGCATCAGCGACACCACCAGCACCACCACGCCCGTGATGAAGTAGAGGTTCCGAAACGCGCGATGGGTCTCCCGCTGCAGCTCGGCGTAAATCCAGACGCGCGCCTGCTTGCCCCTCAGATTCGTTAGCAGCCACCGATCCAGCTGGGGCTGCTGTCGCACATCGGCGGCTAACACCAGCAAATTGCGCAACGGCGGGAAAAAGTGGCGGCGCGTGAACTCTTCGGAAGTGATTGCCATCCATGTATCGCCCTTCAAGACGCCCACCACGCGCACGGGCAC
Source organism: Armatimonadota bacterium (assembly GCA_037444405.1). Taxonomy (GTDB): domain Bacteria; phylum Armatimonadota; class Fimbriimonadia; order Fimbriimonadales; family GBS-DC; genus HRBIN15. The sequence continues at coordinate 48,332 of JBBIML010000013.1, read as the reverse complement.
GGGCGCGTACTGATCGGGCACCAGTGGCGACAGCACCACATCGCCGATGCGTAGCTTCTTGTTGCGCATCAGCGGCTCCGAGAGCGCGACTTCAGGCGCGCCCGGCGCTGGGTAGCGTCCCGCGCCCAGCTCCAGCCCGCACCGCGCCACCAGTCGCTCCATTTTGTCCTGGGGCAGCCCGAAAATCACAAACGGCATCTTGCCCACAATCGTCTCCGCCGTCATGAAGCAGACCACCGTCTCATACACCTCGCCCACGCCAGGTGCCCGCTCCACCAGCGCCCGCAGTTCAGGTTTCAGCTCCTCGCCCCCGCGCGGCGTCACCGCCGCAAAGTAGCGATTGTAATCGTAGATTTTGAGAATCGTGCGGTCGATGGAGTTCAGGAGCGCGACCACGCAGGCAATCGTCAGCACCGCGAGCGTCAGCACCAGCGTCAACGGCAAACTCCGCCCCGGATTGCGCACCAGAAACAGCACGGGCGACAGCGGATGATACCGCATCAATCTCTATTGTACCCCTGCTTCGTGAGGGCAGGAATCAGATTGCGGGAACCGAATCGAAAAGCCATGTTCTGGCAAAGTGAGCCGTCGCCTTACAATCTGGAGATTGGCGACCCTGCACGACGCGCCCGGCGCCTGAGAGCTCGCCCGAATGAGCTGATAGAGACCCTGCGTGGGCGCAGGGTCTCGCTCGCCCAGCTAGCGCAGGCGGTGGAACCGCACACCTTTTTGCTGATTGGCGAGGTTCACAGCGAAGCGAGCCACCATCGCATGCAAGCCGCGGTGATTGAGGCGCTGGTGCAGGAGGGACGCTCCGTGATTGTCGGCATGGAGATGTTCGATCGCACCAAACAGCACCCGCTGAACCTCTGGACGCTCAATCGGCTGAGCGAGTCGGAGTTCATCGAACAGAGCGAGTGGCAGCGTCAGTGGGGGTTCGACTTCGCGCTCTATCGCCCGATTTTTGAGGTGGTGCGTCGCCATCGGCTGCGGCTGGTCGCGCTGAATGTGCCGCGCGCGCTGGCGCGCCAGGTCGCGCTCAAAGGCTGGGCGTCAATCCCCGAATCGGAGCGCATGGGTCTCGCGCAACTGGATTTGAGCCAGCGCGACCATCGCCAGCTGTTTAACACGCTGATGAGCGGTCATCCGGGCACGGAGCATGCGGGGCATGAGGGGCACAGCGACCCCGCGCATGAGCGGTTCTACGAGGCGCAGGTGCTGTGGGACACGGCGATGGCGCAGAGCGCGCTCCACTATCTGCAGCGCACCGTGCCCTCGCCACGCCTCATCTTCGTGATTCTGGCGGGGAACGGGCATGTGATGTACGATGTGGGCATCTCTCTGCGCCTGCGCCAGCAGGCGAACCTGCCTGCCGCCACGCTGGTGTGCCTGCCGCCCAGCCAGACGCCTGTGGAGATTCGCGCCTCGTTAGCCGATTTCGTCTGGCTGCCTGCCGAATAGCTGCGTGCAACGAACGCTCGCAGGGGGTATAATCGAGGCGCGAAGGAGGTCAATCTATGCCCTATGTGATCTGCGAGCCGTGCATCGGCGTTAAAGATAAGTCCTGTGTTGCGGTCTGCCCCGTCGACTGCATCTATGAGGGGGAAGACCAGCTGTATATTCATCCGGACGAGTGCATCGACTGCGGGCTTTGCGAGCCAGAGTGCCCTGTGAACGCGATTTATGCGGATACGGAAGTGCCGCCCGAGTGGCGCCATTATATTGAGAAGAACGCAAACTTTTTCAAAGGCAAATAGTTTGTTGTGGGCGACGGCTGCGCTGATTGTGGGGCTGCACCTGCTCGCCCTGCCACAGGTTTTTATCGATTCCGCGCTGCGTGCCGATACCGACACCGCCGTCATGCTCGATGCGATGCGCGATTCGGGCGGCTGGCGCGGCATCGGGCGCTGGCTGACGGGCGACTGGTTCCTTAAAAACGGCTTCTATCGTCCCACCACCTGCCTCTCGCTGATCCTCGATTACACGCTGTATAGCGAGCGTGCGTGGGGCTATCGGCTCACAAACTGGCTGCTGACGCTGCTGACGGCGCTGGGGATGTTGATGGCGGTTCGCGCGTTTGCCCGCGAGGTCGGCTTCGTGCAGGCGGACGCGCTCGGCTGCATCACCGCGCTGCTGTTCAGCCTTCAGCAGACGGGCTTGACCGCGCTCTTCAAAGGATGGTCTACCTGGTGGTTCGTGGGCGGGTTGTTGCTGGTGGGGGTTTTTGCTGGCTCTGTCCCTCACCCCCAGACCCCCAGGAAAAGCGTACTGATGCTCGCGCTGATTGCTGGCGCGTGGCTGTGGGGCTTCGAGCGGGCGATGGGCACGGGCTATGAGCGTCTCATCAGCTGGGTGCCCTCGCGCACCGCGCTCGTGATGACCGCGCTGAGTATCTGGGGCGTCTACTGCCTGCTGCTGGGCGCGCGACAGGGGCGATGGGGCTGGCGCCTGCTGGGACTGTTGCTCCTGCTGCTCGCGCTGGGCGCGTACGAGCAGGCAATCACGCTGGTGCCGTTGCTGATTGCGCTCGCGCTTGCACGCCGCAGGGCGTGGGGCAGGGCAACGGCAGGCGCCCTCTGCACAGGAGTGATTGCCGCTGCAATAGTGGTAATAACCCTGCGACTGGCGCTGGTGCCCCTCGAGCCAAGCCGCTATCAACAGCAACAGCTGCGCAGCAGCCTCGCGGGTCCGCTCTGGAGCTACTTCAGCGAGCTGTTCCCGCCTGTGGGCGACTTCACCTACTGGCAAACCGCGCTGCCCGAACCGATGCTGTGGCTGTTCAGAGAACCCTGGGATCACCTGCTCATGCTGCTGGCGTATGCGGGCGTGCTGGTCGCGCTCTATCAATGGCGCACGCTTATCGGCAGTGCGCTCCTGTGGCAAGCCATCACCTTCCTGCCGATGGCGTTCCTGCACCCATTTGAGCATTATTATTATCTCCCGCAGATTGGCGTCACCGCTTTTGACGCCGCGCTGTTATTGTGGGGGTTGCAAACCACTCACACACCCGGCAACCGCTGCGCCTTTGCGAGGCAGGATCCACCACTTTCCCAGCCCACGATGGGGTACACTTCTACAGAGGTGCCCTATGCACACGATTACCGTGCAGATTGATCCGGACACACTGGAGCAGCTCCAGCAGCAGGCGCGCGAGCGAGGCATCAGTGTCGATGCGCTGATTGCCGAGCTATTACAGCACTGGAGCCGTACCGCGTGGCCAATGTCCGTGCGTCAACTGGTGGGCGCCTGGCAAGATGATTTCCCGGAGCCAGGCGAGCTGCGTCGTTCGCTGGAGGTCGAGTCCGCGCGTGAACAACCTTAGGTTCCTGCTGGATACCGACACAGTGATCTACTTTTTCAAAGGACAGGGTAGGGTTGCAGCTTCCCTGTTGCAAACGCCACCTACAGAGGTGGCGATCTCGACGATTTCGTTATATGAGTTGCAAGTTGGCGTAGCTCGGTCGAGTCAACCAGAACGCCTGCAGGCACAACTGGCACAATTGTTGGCTTGGATCACGGTGTTGCCGTTTGATGATGCGGCAGCGCGCTACGCAGCTGAGGTTCGTGCCGACTTAGAACGCAGAGGAATGGCAATCGGCACGCTGGATACGCTGATTGCAGGGGTCGCTCTTTCACGGGGGCTGGTGCTGGTAACCCACAACCTTAACGAATTCCAGCGGATTCCAGCCCTGGTAGTGGAGGACTGGTATTAAGTGCCTTTGCGCTAAAATAGCAACATAGCCCCCCTCTCCCGCCTGCGGGAGAGGGGCTGGGGGTGAGGGCTGGCGAAACGCTGGCTATGCACACCAAGCGGACTTGAACCGAGCCAGCCCCCCAACCCCCCGTAAACGGGGAGCAGTTGAAAATCTAATGCACGGACACTTATTATGTCTTGCAATCCCCCTCTCCACAAGCCTGGGGAGAGGGGGCAAGGGGATGAGGGCTACGCCCGATGGCGACGCCAGCCCAGCAGACCCACCAGACCCGCGCTCAGCGCAATCAGCGAAGCAGGCTCAGGCACAGTATCCAGCAAGAACGCCTCATTGCGCCCCGACGCCGCGTGGAAGCCAACCCCCACGATGTACCGCCCGTCGGGGCTGATACCACGGGCATCGTACAGCACTGAGCCGCCCGTGAGCAGGCTGGCGTAGGTCAGGTTCAGGTCTTCCAGTCCGCTGCCCTGCGTCCAGCGAAAGGCGCGATTCTGATTGCTGGCGTTGGTTGCGCTGCCGACGATTATCGAACTGTCTCCCGAAACATCTTGCGCAATGCTCTCATTCCCGCTGAATGTTCCAAGGTCTTGCATGACCCCATTCTCCCATCGAAAGGCGTGCCGCTGACCGCTGGCGTTTTCTGCCCAGCCGACGACCACCGAGCCGTCCGCCGAGACGCCGCGAGCATCGCTCGTGTTGCCTCCGAGCGTGCTGAGATCGACCATCCCCGTTGCCTGCGTCCAGCGAAAGGCGCGCCGCTGACCGCTGGCGTTGAACGCCCAGCCAACCACGACCGCGCCGTCCGCCGAGGTGCCCCAAGCCGCGCTCGCGTTCCCGCCGAGCGTGCCGAGGTTCCGCATCCCGCCGCTTTGCGTCCAGCGAAAGGCGCGCTCCTGATTGTTGGGTGAGGAACGTGCCCAGCCGACGATCACCGAACCGTCTGCCGAAACGCCCCAAGCCGCGCTCGCGTTCCCGCCGAGCGTGCCGAGGCTGTGAGCCCCTCCAGCCACCCAGCGATAGGCGAATGGTCCTGGATTGCTTGTTGAGGGTGATCCCCAGCCGACGACCACCGAGCCGTCCACCGAAATTCCGGTCGCCTCGCTCGAAATCCCGATCGTGCCGAGGTCGTACATTACCCCGTTCGCCCAGCGAAAGGCGCGCAAACGACCGTTGGAGAAGCGCGCCCTGCCGACGACTTGCGCGTTGTTTGAAACGCCCCAAGCCTCGCTATCCACGCCGCCGAGCGTGCCGAGCCAGGTGATGCTCTGCGACCAACCCGCGGTCATCACTACAGACAACACCATCGCGCTCACAAGCGCGTATGCCCGATTAGAAAATGTCCATCGCATCGGTTTACCTCCTGTCATTTGAGTGTTCCCAGCCCAGCACCCGGAAGCGCGTAGGCTTCTACCATTATAACACACTTTTCGCCATTGTCAAGGGGTCAGGAGCAAATCAGGTTAAATTGCGGGCAAACCGAGCGCCATCGTGTACGCAGGTAGGGGCGACGCATGCGTCGCCCCTACCCCCATGTTCGCAGGGAGTTCTCCCGGCTTTCGGGAGAGTTTTCTTTCGAGCAGGAGCCAGAACCAATCCGCCGAATCCAACCAGCGGAGAGATGAAACGATGCCACGCGATTATATCAAGCAACCCGACCATGAGCTTGAGGTGCAGGTGGCGCAGTTTCTGGCGAATATCGGAGCTGTCAAGACCGCGCTGGGATTGCTACAGATGCGCAAGAGCGACTTCACCCCCTGAACATGTTCTTACTGGGCACGCAGCGCATTAGCGCAAAGGGGCATCTGGAGGTTGGCGGCTGTGATACCGTTCTGCTTGCGGAGCGATTCGGCACGCCGCTCTATGTGCTGGACGAAGCTGCCCTGCGCACGCGGTGCAGGGACTATCGGCGGGCGTTCGAGTCGCTCAAGCCTGATGTGCAGATTCTCTATGCGGGCAAGGCGGCGCTGAATCTCGCCATCTGCCAGATTATCGCCGACGAGGGGCTGGGGCTGGATGTCGCCTCCGGCGGCGAACTGTACACCGCGCTGCAGGCAGGTGTGCCTCCAGAGCGTATCCATCTGCACGGCGTGTACAAGACCGACGCCGAGCTGCGCATGGCGCTGGAAGCGGGCATCGATGCGATTGTGCTGGACAACTTCGCCGAGATTGAACGGCTTTGCGCCCTGCTGCCACCGATGCGACGGCAGGGCGTGCTGATTCGCGTCGCGCCCGAAGTGGAGGCGAACACCCATCCGCTCATTCGCACAGGGCAACGTGACAGCAAGTTCGGCTTTCATATTCTAACGGGGGACGCGCTGCGGGCGGTTCAGCGCGTGCTCCAGGAGCCGCGCCTGAACCTGATGGGCTTCCACTGCCATATCGGCTCGCAGATTAATGATCTGGGCGCGTTTGCGGCGGCGGCGCAGGTGATGGTCGCCTTCGCCGCTCAGGTGCGTCGCGAGCTGGGCTATACCGCGCCGTGCCTCAATCTGGGTGGCGGGCTGGGCGTGCGCTACACGCCCGATGACCCGCCGCCCGCGATTGACGAGTATGCGCGCGTGCTGGTGAGCGCGCTCCGCGAAGCGTGCGAGCGCCATCAGTTCCCGGAGCCGATGCTGATGGTGGAGCCGGGGCGGTCGCTGATTGCGGAGGCGGGCATCACGCTCTATCGGGTCGGCGCGGTCAAGCGCGTGCCGATGGCTGAACCCGACCGCCCCGATACCTATCTGATTGTGGATGGCGGCGTGTCGGACAACCCGCGCCCGCAGATGTACGGCGCGGTCTACACGGCATTGCTGGCGAACCGCGCCCACCTGCCCCATGACCATCTCTATCGTGTGCTGGGCAAACATTGCGAGACCGACCCGCTGATAGAGCGTGCGTGGCTGCCCGAAACGCGCGAGGGCGACCTGCTCGCCGTGCTGACCACGGGGGCGTATGCTTACTCCATGAGCAGCAACTATAACCGCTACCCGCGCCCCGCGATGGTGCTGGTGCGTGAGGGTCAGGCGCGGCTGATTGTGGAGCGCGAGAGATACGACGATCTGATACGGTACGATAGAGTGCTGGAGTGAGCCAACCCTCTTCTCCTACAGCCCAATCGCCTGCAGATAGTCGGGCAAAGCCACCTGCCAGCCGAACCGTTGCGTGATAAGCGCCTGAAGGGTCTGGCGTGCCTGATCTTCGCCATGCACCAGATAGAGCGTTTCAGGCGGCTGCCGGATCGCCCCTGCCCAGCGCAACAGATCCCGCTGGTCCGCATGCGCGGAGAGCGCGCTTGTTTCAAAGATTCGAGCCCTGACCGGTACCGTTTCGCCGTGGATGGTGACCTGTTCTGCGCCGTCCAGCAGCATGCGTCCGCGTGTGCCCTCCGCCTGATAGCCCACAAACAGCACGGCGTTGGCGGCGTCGGGCAGGCGCCACTTGAGATGGTGCAGAATGCGACCGCCCGTGCACATGCCGCTGCCTGCCACGATAATCATTGGACCCTCGCGCATGTTGAGCGATTTGGACTGGGCGACCGATTGCACGAAGTTCGTATGATAGCAGTAGAGGGGCAGGCTGCCCTCACAATCGCCGCCGGGGCTGGTCTCCAGATTGAGATCCTCCCGAAAGCGGCAGTAGAGCGCCGTCACATCCTGCGCCATCGGGCTGTCGACGAACACGGGCAGCGGCGGTATCTGTCCCGCCTGCTGCAGCGTGCGCAGGTGATACAGCACCTGCTGGGTACGCCCCACCGCGAAGGCGGGGATCAACAAAACCCCGCGCGTCTGCAGGATATGCCCGACCGCTTCCCGCAGAACCTGCTCCGGCGGACGCGAATCGTGCAACCGATCACCGTAGGTCGATTCCATCAGCACGAGGTCGGCGCCGGGATGCTCGGTTGGCGGGCGCATGATGGGGTCTTCATAGCGCCCGATGTCGCCTGAAAACAGAATCCGTCGCCCTGTCCGGGTGAGCTGGATTTCGATGGCACCGGAGCCGAGGATGTGCCCCATCGGGAACCAGAAGGCGCGGATGCCCTCCAGCTCCAGCATGGTGTGGAACTCGACAGGCTTCAGCAGGGCGAGCGTCGCCTCAGTATCCTGCACGGTGTAGAGCGGCAAAGCGGGTTTGTGGCGGCTGTAGCCCTTGCGATTGGCGTAGTCCGCGTCCTGCTCCTGCAGGTGCGCCGAATCCATCAGCATAATCTCCAGCAGGGCGCAGGTCGCCTCACTCGCATAGATGGCTCCAGAGAAGCCCTGCTGAACCAGGCGCGGCAGATAGCCCGAATGGTCCAGATGGGCATGAGTCAACAGCACGGCATCGATGGAGGCTGGCTCGATGGCGAACGGCTCCCAGTTGCGCTCTTTCCAGTCGCTGCTGCCCTGAAACAGCCCGCAGTCGATGAGGTAGCGCGCTCCATCTACCTCCAGCAGGTACTTACTGCCCGTTACCGTGCCCGCTGCGCCCAGAAAGGTCAATCGGCTCGCCATCACGCGGGCAGTATACCCCGCTTAAGAGGTACAATAGTGGCGCGATGCGGTTCGTGGAGCCGGGCTACCTGCTGTTGCTACCCGTGCTGATTGCGGGGGTGTGGTGGAGCGGGCGGCGCATGCTCGGTATCAGTCGCGCCCGTCGGCGGCTGGCGCTGATCCTGCGCTCGCTGCTGATGCTGTGCATCGTGCTGGCGCTGGCGGGACTGCAAGCCGTGCGCCAGAATCAGGGCATCTGCACCATCTTCCTGCTGGACGCCTCCGACAGCGTCCCTGATAAGGGCAAGCAGGCGGCACGCGACTATGTTCAACAGGCGCTGAAAGCGATGAGCGAGGAGGATCAGGCGGCGCTGATTGTGTTCGGGCGCGACGCGCTGATCGACTTCGCGCCTGCGGGCACCCGCACGCTGCCGCCCATCCTGTCGGCGCCCGACCGACAGGGCACGAACATCGCCGCCGCCATCCGACTGGCAAGCGCGCTCTTTCCCGACGGCAAGGATCGGCGAATCGTGCTGCTTTCCGATGGCAACGAGACCGAGGGCAACGCGCTGGACGCCGCCGCCGTCGCCGCCACCGAAAACATCGAAATCGACACGGTTCAACTGGCATCAGCAACGCCCGAATCGGAGACGCTGGTGCAGGAGATTCAGGCGCCCAGCGAGGTCAAAATCGGCGAGCCGTTCAATCTGCGCGTGGTGATCGACGCCCGCAAGCCCGCCTCGGGCACGCTCCACATCGATCGGGACGGTCAACCTGTCAAGAGTGTGCCCGTTCAGCTCACGCCGGGCAAAAATGTGGTGCTGGTGCCCATCCGCACGGAGAAGGAGGGCTTCCACCGCTATCGCGCCACTTTAGAGGTTCAGCCAGACGAGGATCCGCGCAACAATGTGGGGCGCGCATTTGTGCAGGTTCGGGGCAAGCCGCGCGTTTTGCTCGCTGAAGGCACGCCGGACCCCACCCGCGCTCTCGAACGCGCCCTGCGAGCGAACAATCTGGAGGTCGTGCGCGCCGACGCGAACAGCTTCTCCGCCCGCGCCGATGAACTGCAGGGCTACGATGCGATCCTGTTTCACGATCTGCCCGCCGTCGCGCTCTCGCCCCAGCAGATGCTGACCATCCAGAGCGCGGTGCGCGACACGGGCATCGGGTTCGCCATGATCGGCGGCGAGAACTCCTTCCTGCCAGGCGGCTACTACGAAACGCCCATCGCCGAGATTCTGCCCGTCGATCTGAATGTGCGCCAGCGCAGGGTCTTCCCCGCCGCGACCGTCGTCATCATTATCGATATTTCGGGCAGTATGGCGGTGCCAGAAGATGGCATTCCGAAGGTGCAGCTGGCGGGGCATGCCGCCATCCAGACGCTCAAGATGTTGCGCCCGATGGACCAGTTTGGCGTGATTGTGAGCGGCACGGGCGTCGACTGGCTCGCGCCCATTCAGCCCGCTGGCAATAAGGAGCGCGCCATCGAGCAGGTCTCGCGCATCTACGCGGGCGGCGGCGGCATCTACTGCCGTCCGTCGCTGGAGTTCGCGGCGCAGGCGATTATCCCCCAGAACACGCGCGTCAAGCATGTGATCCTGCTGGCAGATGGCGACGACTGCGACGAACAGGAGGGCTGTTTCGAGATTGCCCAGCGCATGCGCGCGAACGGCGTCACGATGTCGGTGGTGGCGTTGGGCGCGGGCAAAGATGTCGGCTTCCTGCAGCAACTGGCACAGGTGAGCGGGGGCAACTTTTACCTGACCACGCGCGCCCGCGACCTGCCGCGCCTCTTCACCGCCGATGTGAGCCTGATGACCCGCTCCGCCATCGAAGAGGGCGCGTTTATCCCCAAAATCACGGGCGCGGACGAAATGCTGGAGGGCATCAACTGGAACAGCACGCCCGCGCTGCTGGCGTACGATTTGACCTCCGATCGCCCGCTGGCGCGCGTGCTGATGCGCACGCACAAGAACGACCCGTTGCTCGCCGTGTGGCAGTACGGGCTGGGCACTTCGCTCGCCTTCACCTCCGATGCCAAGCCGAAATGGGCGCAGCGGTGGGTTGGCTGGAGCGAGTTCGCGCCCTTCTGGACGCAGGTGGTGCGCTCCATCCTGCGTAAGGGCAGCCGTCAGGACTATCAGATCACCGTGCGACAGGAGGGCGGGCAGGCGGTTGTGGAGATGCAGGCATTCACACCTGAAGGCGAACCGATTAACTTCCTTCAGCCAGAGTTGCGCATCAGCTTTCCGAACGGCGAGGGGCAGACCATCACCCTTCAGCAGGATGCGCCAGGTCGCTACATGGGGCGGTTCCCCCTGCGCGATGTGGGCGACTATATGCTGACGGTTATTGAGAAACAGCCCGATGGCACGGTGCGCACTGCCACGCGCGGCTATGCTCTGCCCTATCCGCCCGAATATCGCTTCAGCCGCGCGAATATTCCGCTGCTGACGCGCATCGCCGAGATCACGGGCGGCAGGTTGAACCCTCAGCCGGAGCAGGCGTTCCGTCCCGTGGCGCGGCGGGGCGCATCGGTGTCCGATCTGTGGCGTGCGCTGCTCTGGCTGGCGGTCGTGCTGTTGTTAATGGACATCACGGTGCGTCGTGTGGTGCTGCCGATTGGGGAGGCGGTCGCGCTGTTGCGTCAGGCGCTGGGCTGGCTGCGCGGGCGACGCTGGGTACGCCGTCCGGTGGAGGCTCCCGCCGCCACTGCCCGCCTGCTGAATGTGAAGGGCAGAGTGCGCACGGCGACGACCCCCGCTGGCGGTGCATCCACGACCCCCGCCGATGGCGAGCCAGTTATTGCCTCTCGCCCGATTCAGGCAGGCGAAGACGCGGCGACCCCACCCCGCGCGCCCGCCCAACCCGCGCCGCAACGAGGCGAGGTCAGCCCCGCGCCCACACCCGCTGAAGGCGACACCACCAGCCGCCTGCTGGAAATCAAACGCCGCCGACGCGGTGGGTGAAACGCACTATTTGTTTAGCAGCCCTGTCCGAAGTTGAACAGCACAATCAGCAGGTCCGCGTCGTCCACCACGCCGTCGCCGTTCACATCTTCAGGCAGCTCGCTGCCCGTTTGCCCGAAGGCGAACAGCACCGCCAGCAGGTCGGCATCGTCCACGCAGCCGTCGCCGTTCACATCGCCCTCAACGCCCGCGAACACGCGCACATCGGTGATGTTGGTGTAGCGCAGGCTGGAGGTGGTGCGACTGCTGGCGTTCAGGTCAGGGTCCTGACCGTACTGGTTGCCCTGCGGGATGACCAGCGCCACATAGCGGATGCCACTCAGACCCGAAACGGTGAGCGTGGCGTACCAGATGTCGTTGGTCGGGTCGTTATAGAACGCAACGCCAGCCGAGTTATTGCCGCTGATGAAGTCGATGAACGCCTGCGGGCACTCGCCGAAGGTGTTGCCCGTGTTCGGGTCCCACTGGCACACCAGCGGGATTGTGCCGTTTGCCACGCTCAGCGTGCCCACCAGCGTCCATTCAGGGTTGTTTTCGGGGCTGGCGGACGGGTCGCTATCGGTACTGGCGACATACACATCGATGCGATAGGGCGAGGCGGTATCGGAGAAGGAGCGGGTTTTGCTGGTGCTGCTCTTGTGGATGATGTCGCGCACATCCCAGGTCCACACCTGAATCTTGCGCACATTCCAGCCGCTGGGATTGCTGTCGTCCAGCTCGTACTTGATCCAGACGGGTCCGATGGGGTTGTGGTCGCCCGCTGCGCTATTGTTGGTGTACGCGCCGCCCTGGCGGAACAGATAGCGCGGGATGGTGAAGGTCGCTGGCCAGCCTGCATTCACCAGCGAATCGACGCTGGTGATGGTTACACTGCCCGTGTCGTCGCCCTGCCCAAACTCAGGATCGAAGAAGTTGTTCTGAATGGTGTAGGCAGGCCAGAAGCCAAATATCTCGGCGTTCGCGCCGTCCTGAAAGTCGCGTCGGCTCCATTCGAGCGGGTCCTCTGCCATGCTAATATCCGACAGCGCGTTAACAGCGCGCACCTTGCCCTTGTCGTTGCCCAGCACCTGCTGGGCATAGCTGGCGCATAGCAGCACCGTCACTGTTAGAATAACCGTGCCTGTTCGGATCATCGTCATCAGCCTCCTTTCGGGGTGTTCCCCTATGAAGAGTATACCATGCGGGCGGGGTTAAGAGGGGGTTAAGGATGGCTGATGGGGTTGTCAGTGCGTCAGATTCTTTTGCTTCCACTCTTTGAGCAGGGTTGGCGCGCGCTCCGTCAGGAAAACATGCTCTATAAAGAACATATAGAGCTGGTCGCGCTCCAGTTTCTCGGTGTCCACTTTGCTGGCTTGCAGAACCTCACGGCTGCGTTTGACCATATAGTCCATCTGCTCTTCGGTGAAGCGCGGTTTGAGTTCGGTGCTGATTTCGGTGATGACGCGGGTGCGCAGGTCGCGCCGGCGCTGGGCGGCGCTGGTCTCCAGCTGGCGCATAGCGTCCAGAAACTCTTTCGGCACGCTTTTGCCGCGTGAGGCGTCCTCGCGCACGCGCAGAATCTCGTCCTTGCGGTTGCGCAGCTCCTTTGCCTCCTGCTGGATCAGTTCGTCCAGCTGCTTGAACGCCTTTTCGTGCGCGGCGATGAGCCGGTCCACCTGTTCGGCGGTCAGGTTCAGCGGGCGCACATTGTGGAACCAGTTGATGTCGGTCAGCGCGAGCAGCAGCTGATCGATTTCGGCGGTGGATGTGCTGCTCGATGGCTGGCTCTGCTGGGAGTGAATCGCGATTAGCATCAGCCCGCCCAGTACCGCTCCAAGCCCCAACAGTGCGACGCTTCGCATGGCGGGAAGTATACCTTGAAGATGGGGTATTATGGGGGTGCAGTGTCGGTTCGACCGTCGGGTAAGTCGGAGCCGCTGGAGCCTCCGCAAGGGGGCTTGTTTCTCTCGACTGGCTGGCTGGGTTCAACTTTTCAGGCGATGCGGTACCCCGTCTTTCGGCGGTACTGGATGGGCGCGTTCCTGTCGTTCATCGGCTCATGGGTTCAAAATGTCGCCCAGAGCTGGCTGGTGTATGAGCTGACGCGCTCGGAGTTCTTGCTGGGCGTGGTGGGTTTTGTGCAGGGCTTGCCGATGCTGTTGTTCGCGCCGCTGGGCGGCGCCATCTCCGACCGCTGGAACCGCCGCACCATTCTGCTCCTCACGCAAAGCACCTTCGCATTGAGCGCGCTCACGCTCGCGATCCTCACCTACACAGGGCTGATCCGATACGAACACATTCTGGGGCTGGTGCTGCTGAACGGGCTGGTGTTATCGATCGATTTGCCGACGCGCCAGTCGCTGGTGGCGCATCTGGTGGACAAGCGCGATCTGGCGAACGGCATCGCGCTGAACGCCGCCGCGTTCCATACCGCGCGCATTCTGGGACCTGCGCTGGGGGGTCTTCTGCTGGAGCGGGTCGGCGCAGCGCCATGTTTTCTGGTTAACGCTATCAGCTTCAGCGCGATCCTGCTGGCGTTGCTGACCATTCGGGTGCAGTCGGTGGATGATGGCGAGTCGCGGGGCGGGCTGCTCCACTCGCTGCGGGAGGGCGTGCAGTTTGTGGTGGCGCGGCGCGGGCTATTCGTGCTGTGGCTAAATGTGATCGTGCTGAGTCTGTTCGGGCTGTCCTATCTGGTGCTGCTGCCCGTGTTCGCCGCGGAGATACTGAAAATCGGCAAGGCGGGTCTGGGTCAGCTCTACACCTTCGCTGGCATCGGCTCGCTGATCGGGCTGCTGATGGTGGCGCGGCTTTCGGGCGAAATCCCGCGCGGCGTGCTGGTGCTGATTGCCGCCAACGGCTTCGCATGGAGCGTGATTGGATTCTCGCAACTGAGTCACCCGCTGATTGCCAAGCTGATGCTGATGCTGGCGGGCATGTTCGGCGTGATGCAGCTGGTGTCGACCAACACGGCGTTGCAGACGGCTGCACCTGATCACCTGCGTGGACGCGTGGTTTCCCTGCACACCTGGGCGATTAACGGTCCTGCACCGTTCGCCGCATTGATGATTGGCAAGCTGGCGCAGATGCTGGGCGCGCCGACCGCCGTGCTGATCGGCGCCGGCATCTGTGCCGCCTTCGCGCTCGGTCTGCTTCTCGTCAAAGAGGTTCGACAGGTTTGAATGCGCGGCGCTGCTGGTGCCGGAGGTGGGAATCGAACCCACACCCGGGTCCCCCCGGACCGGTTTTTGAGACCGGCGCGTCTACCAGTTCCGCCACTCCGGCAGCGGATTAATTATACCCGTTCGGCTTCGAGGTCGGCGCGTTTGCCCGCGAAGATGTCGCGAACAATCTCGTCCACCTCCACCTCTTCGATGGTGATGTCGTGAACGGGCAGTTGCTGAAGGATTTGCGCGGCGACGCGACTAACCTGCTCGCGCGGCACCTCCAGCACCGCTTCCAGTCCGTCATGGCGTACCACCCGCCCGAAGCGCGTCAGCGCCATCGGCTCGATGGGCTGTTCGAACTGCAGGCGCAACGCCTTGCTGGGGCTATATTGCTCCACCAGCGCGCGGAGCGTGTCATCGAAAATCAGTCGCCCGTGATGAATAATCAGCACACGCTGAGCCAGCTCCTGCACATCCTGCATGTAGTGGCTGGTAAGCAGAATGGTGGTGCGTTCGCGCTGGTTATACTCTTTCAGGAACTCACGAATGCGCTTCTGCGAGACCACATCCAGCCCAATCGTGGGCTCGTCCAGAAACAGCACGCGCGGGCGATGGAGCAGCGCCGCCAGCAGCTCGCATTTCATGCGCTCGCCCAGCGACAGGCGCCGCACCTGCACATTCAGCACATGGCGGATTTCGAGCATCTCCGCCAGCTCATTCACGCGCCGTTCGAACTCGTCGTCAGGTACTTCATAGAGCGCTTTGAGCAGGAGATACGATTCGTAGGCAGGCAGGTCCCACCAGAGCTGCATCTTCTGTCCCATCACGAGCGCGATCTGGCGTTGCATTTCGGGGCGTCGCTCCCAGGGCACATAGCCCAGCACGCGCGCGGTGCCGGATGTCGGGAAGATAATGCCCGACAGCATCTTCAGCGTGGTGGTCTTGCCCGCGCCGTTGGGTCCCAGAAAGCCGACCAGCTCACCCTCTTCAATCGTGAAGGAGATGTCGCGTACCGCCTCCACATACTGGCGCTCGCGCCGGAACAGGCTTTTGACAGCGCCGAGCAGCCCGGGCGGACGCTTGTAGGTCACATAGGTCTTCGACAGATGCTCCACCACGATTGCGGACATACACAGGAAGTATACCTATTCACCCAAGCAGGCGTGGTGGGGGCGGTAGCCTGCCTGTTCAGCTTCTGCGCGGGTGCGGAAGTGGACGCGGTTTTCGGGCTTGGGTAGACCCTTGCAGTCAGGTGCGTGATACACTTTGCTGATTCGGTTGCCGATAAAGCCCGTGGTTGGGGATGCTGAGGCGGGTGGCGCGGGCACTGCGGGCGACTTGCGTGCGGTGAACACCTGCAGGCGCTCACCCTGCACGCGCACAGTGATGTCGCCATGCCAATCGGTGCGATAGATGGTGGCGCCGATGCGCTGCAACGCCTGCAACGCCTCTTTGTGCGGATGACCGTACAGGTTGCGCACGCCACAGGAGATAATCGCAATACGCGGGCGCACGCGACTCAGGAACGCCATGTCGGTGCCGTTGTGGGAGCCGTGATGGGCGACCTTCAGCACCTCCGCTCGCAGATCGGCGCCCTGCCGATAGATTCGCGCCCGTCCCTCCCGCTCGATGTCGCCCGTGAACAGCACGCGCACTTTGCCGCAACGCAGGCGCATCACGATGCTGGCGTTATTGGCGTCGGAGTTGGTGCCGCGCAGGAACGGCTTGCTTGGCGCGAACACCTCAATCTGGCAATTGGGCGCTGGTTCCATCCGATAACCTGCCGCCACTGCGCGGAACTTCGCCCGACTGCGCCTGACCGCCCGCAGATAATCGAGATAGACGGGCGAGTCGTACACGAAGCCCGAATCCCACACCTCGTCGATGGTGAACTCGCGCAGCACCCGAATGAATCCACCGATGTGATCGCTGTGTGGATGGCTGGCAACCAGCCAGTGGATGCGCGCCACTCTCAGCTGGCGTAGTTTTTGCACAAGCCGGACCCCCGATTCGGGCGGACCGCCGTCGATGAGCATTGTTTTGCCGTTGGGGAACTGCACCAGCGCGGAATCGCCCTGCCCGATATCGAAGAAAGTGATTTGCAGAGCGCCCTGCAGAGGTGGCTGTAGCGCGGGCGGGGGCGCCTCTCGCCGCTGACAGCCAATCAGCACTGCTGTCAGCAGCCCCAGCAGAAAAATAACTTTGCGCATCTGCCTTTGAGGTCAGGACGAGGGTGGCGGGGCTATTTGCTGGAGCGCTTGCTCGAAGGCTTCCAGGCTCTCCACCGTCGCCGCCACCGCACCCAGCGCCTCCAGACGTTCCAGCGAGTCCACCCGCTCCAGCGCCTGACGAATACGCTCGGGCACCTCACCAAAACGCGCTCGCAGGACGGTCAGGATCGTATTAATCGCACCCTGCTGCAGACCCTGCTGCAACCCCTTCCGCAAACCCTTCCGCAAACCCCGACGCGCCCCACGCTCCAGCGCAAAACGCTCCAGACTCGTCAACTTCGGCAGCCGCTGCTCCCGCGCCACCGACCGAACTATCTCCTCCACCTGCTCCTCCAGATCCTTCGGCAACGCCATCAGATAATCCACCACCCTGTACAGATTCGCCACATCATCTGCATTATACCCGCGCCGCCCCAGCTGCCGTATCAACCGCACCTTCTCCGCAAACAGCAGCTGCACATCGCCCCGCGCCCGCAACGCCCGCAGGTGCGCCAGCACCACCAGCGCAAACGGATTGGGGCTGTTTTCCAGCTCTGGCTCCTGCAAATCCAGCAGCTTCACCGTTGGAAAGCGGAAGCTCAGCTCGCAGCCTGCCAGCGAACGCTCAAAGCGGTCAGGACGCCAGTGGGGGTCCGCATCGGCTAAGATGGTGAGGCTGATAACCTCGCCAAAGTGGATGAGGTCAAAAATGCGGTAGTGATAGACGAACATGCGCAGGGGGAACTGGGGGTCGGGTTGTGCCTGGATTTCGATATGGAGGTAGATGAGGCGAGGGTGTCCGTCGTTGAAGTGCACCTGTGCCAGCACATCGACGAAGCGTCGGTGTGCCTGCGATTCGGGTCGAATTTTGCGCAGTTCGGTGTTGAGGAAGGTGGGTGGGTGTGTCCAGTTGATGGATGCGTGCAGGTATGGGAAGAGCAGCTGGAGGCACTGTGGCAGGAAGGTCTCCACCGCAAACTTCCACGCGCTATCAAAATCAGCCCTAATGCTATCTTTACGCATAATGTGATTCTTCAACAGGTAAGCCCTATCTCCTGCGAAGTCGGGATTCAAACCGTCAGGTAAAATCGCTGTTGATGCAGCCACTGGTGGGCGTGATTATGGGATCGCGGTCGGATTGGGAGACGATGCGCCATGCGGTGGAGACGCTCGAATCGCTGGGCGTGCCGTATGAAGTGCGCATCGTGTCGGCGCATCGCACGCCGGACTTGCTGTTCGAGTATGCCAGCACGGCGGAGTCGCGCGGGCTGGAGGTGATCATCGCGGGCGCGGGCGGCGCTGCGCACCTGCCGGGTATGACCGCCTCCAAAACCACCTTGCCTGTGCTGGGCGTGCCCATCGAATCGCGGGCGCTGAGCGGGCTGGATTCGCTGCTGTCGATTGTGCAGATGCCGGCGGGCGTGCCCGTGGGCACGCTGGCGATTGGCAAAGCGGGCGCCATTAACGCCGCGCTGCTGGCAACGGCAATCCTGGCGAACAAGTACCCCCACTTCCGCGAGGCGCTCCGCGCCTATCGCCAGCGGCAGACCCAGATAGTGCTGGAGAACCCTGATCCGCGAATGGAGTCGCAGCAGGGATGAGAGTGGGTATTCTGGGCGGTGGACAGCTGGGACGCATGCTGGCGCTGGCGGGCTATCCGCTGGGCATCACCTGTGAGGTGTTTGATCCTGCACCCGACGCATGCGCAGGTCAGGTCGCGCCCCATCGCTGCGCGCCTTTTGATGACCTGCACGCGCTGGCGGCGTTCGCGGAAGGCAAGCAATGCATCACCTATGAGTTCGAAAATGTGTCTCCCAAAGCCGCTGAGTGGCTGGCGACACGCCTGCCTGTGCGACCGACCCCGCGCGCACTGGCGATTTTCCAGGATCGGCTGACCGAGAGGGAGTTCCTGCATTCGCTGGGCATTCCCGTGCCCGCCTTCGCCCCGATTGAGCCGAATGATCCAGAGCGTGCGCTCCAGCAGGTGGGTCTGCCTGCCATCGTCAAAACGCGCCGATTCGGCTACGATGGCAAAGGTCAATGGCGCATCGACACCGAAGAGCAGTACCTGCGCATCGTGCGTCAGCAGTCTCAACCGCTGCTGATGGAGGCGCTCGTCGCTTTTGAGACCGAGCTATCGATCATCGGCGTGCGCTCGCTGCAGGGCGATGTGGCGTGCTATCCGCTGATTGAGAACATTCACGGGGGCGGCATTCTGCGCTATTCGTTCGCGCCCGCCCGCGTGGACACAAGCCGATTGCAGCCTGTGGCGGAACGGTTCATCGCGACGCTGTTCGATGTGCTGGGCTATGTGGGCGTGCTGACCATCGAGCTGTTTCTGGTGGGAGGGCGCCTGCTGGTGAACGAGGTCGCGCCGCGCGTGCATAACAGCGGGCACTGGACAATTGAGGGCGCGGAAACGAGCCAGTTTGAGAATCACCTGCGGGCGATTCTGGGCTTGCCGCTGGGCAGTACCACCCCGCGCGGCTACTGCCTGATGGCGAACCTCATTGGCGAGCTGCCCGACCCCCGATCGGTGTTGACCATCCCGAACGCGCATCTGCATCTTTACGGCAAGCAACCGCACGCAGGCAGAAAGTTGGGACACATCACCCTGCGATACGACACCCCCGAAGAGCGCGTGCAGGGCTTCGAACAGCTGCAGGCGGTTGTTCCGTTGCAGGGTTGACTTACTGCATTTGTATCAGGTAAACTGAGCGTCGGCGAGACCGTTCACGGTTTCGCAAAGGGAGGTGACGAATGAGCCGTAGAAGCGGCACCCTTCGGGGAGATGGGTGGCGACGGTACGGCTGGGTGGCAGGACTGGTGCTGGTCGTCAGCGGCGCGGCGCAATCGCGCCCGCCGTCAACATCAACCGTGTCCTACTGCGTGGAACGACTGGAACGAATCGAGCCACCCACCATTTTCGAGGTGAATCATCGCTTACAACCGCGCCAGCGCGTGCTGGTGCAGAAAGGTGAGCCGGGACTGCGGCGCGTGCGCTGGCGCGTGGTGCAACGCAACGGGCGCATTCTGGAGCGCCAGCTGCTCGAATCGGAGCTGTTGAAACCCCCGCAGCCGAATCTCTACCATGTGGGCGTCTATCGGCATATCGCCTCGCGCGGGCAGGTGGCGCGCGGCAATAGCTTCCGCACGACGCGCGTGCTGGAGATGGAGGCGACCGCCTACACCGCGCATCGGAGCGGCGGCACGGGCACGGGGCGTACCGCCTCTGGTCTGCCCGCCGGCTACGGGCTGGTCGCCGTCGATCCGCGCGTGATCCCGTTCGGCACGGTGCTGTATATTGAAGGCTACGGCATGGCGATTGCCGCCGATCGCGGACGCGCCATCAAAGGGCGCCGCATCGACCTCTATTTCCATTCGCGGCGGGCTGCCCTCCAGTTTGGGCGACGGCGCGTGCGCGTGCATATCCTGCAGGTCCATCCTCTGGAGGAGTGAGCGCATGCAAACGATCAAACAGCAGGAAGTAATGCTTCAGGTGAGCGGCGAGCGGGCGCGCGCCTACGCCGCCATCCCCGCCCAACCGCGCGGCGGGATGCTGCTCGTGCACGAATGGTGGGGGCTGAACGACTGGATAAAAGAGCAGGCGAACCGTCTGGCGCAGAACGGCTACCTCGCGCTGGCGGTCGACCTCTATCGGGGCAAGGTGGCGACCGACCCCGAAACGGCGCACGAGCTGTCGCGCGCCCTGCCAGAAGACCGCGCCATGCGCGACCTCAAGGCGGGCGTCGACTGGCTGCTGCGCCGTTCCGAGCTGCGCGGCAAGAAGGTGGGCGTCATCGGCTGGTGCATGGGGGGCGGGCTGGCGCTGAGCCTCGCATTGCAGGAGCCGCGCCTGTCCGCCTGCGTCATCTACTACGGACGCCTGCTGACCGACGAGGCGACCCTGCGCAACCTGCACTGCCCCGTGCTGGGCATCTTCGGCGACCAGGATCGGGGCATCCCCGTCGAATCGGTGCGCCAGTTCGAAGCGACGCTCAAACGGCTGGGCAAGCGCGTGGAAATACATATCTTTCAGGGGGCTGGGCACGCCTTCGCGAACCCCAACAACCGCCGCGGCTATAACCCCCAGGCTGCCGCCCATGCCTGGCGCCTCACCCTGCGATTCCTGAATACCACCCTGAAGTAGCGCCTGACCGTATGGAAACAGAATGGAGACAGGCGGTCCCAGCTGGCGCAAGGTACGCGTGAAAGACCCGGTTCGGCTTTATGATGCCGCCATCACCTTCACCAAGCCCACATTTTCGGGACTTACGACTGGCTAATGGGTTCAAATCAGAGTCGCTACGGTTTCAGCCTGACAAAGGTATACACCTCCAGCTCGTCGCGCAATATCAGGAGGGTGTTGTTATCCTGCCAGTCTAATCCGAGGGCAGGAGCTTCGGGCACGGAAATCTGGAAACCACTCTCCGATTGTGGCTGGGTAGCCCGCCTGGAATGCTTTGCATCGACGGCTTGAATCAGACGAACCTGTTGTGTTGGGATGGTCAGCACGATAACATAATCACCTGCATCCCACGCCAGTCGCTCCCCGTTAGGGGAGAAGCGGTACTCGTAACCTTCTGGCAAGGGCATCATGGACGGCAGCAGAAGCGCCAGCCGCTTGACCACACCCGTCGCCAGATTGCGCTCGAATACCGCCAGAAAGCGACGGTTCTGCACCCGCACCCAGCGTACGCGATGCTCCTGGGGCGAGAACCAGAACGCCTTTACATCGCCTGTGGTGGTCAGCGGCGTTATTTCGGTGCTCTGCACCCGATACAGGTCATTCCCCAGATGAACGATCGCCTTGAACGCATCGTCAGGGAAGGTACGCGCCCAATCGATGCTGCCCACATCGGAGATCCCCGCTGGCGCCCGCACCGAGTGGACCTTTGCCCAATCGGTGGTTCGATGCCAGTTAAGCATCAAAGTGCCCTCGCCAGCTGGCGAATCCGCGTCCGATACCCGATGCGCAACCAGCAAGTAAGCGCCGTCCGCGCTCCAGACAGCAGCGCCCACATCCTCAATCGGCAACTGTTCCAGCGAACGGGTTGTTACATCAAACAGATAGAGCGGATCGGAGCGCTGCTCGCTCTCCAGGAACACGAACCGTTGCGAATCGGGCGACCACTGGCTTGCTACAACGATTCGCTCTTCAAAATCAAGACGGCGCACAGGAATGGTCTCACGGGTTTGCAGGTCGTACATGCGCAGTTCGAACTCCTTCGTTTCACCGTTCGAGTCGGTGATGGGTGCCACCACAGTGACATAGCGCTGATTGGGCGAGACGCGAACCAGTCCCAAACAGCCCAGCGAGATCAGCACAAAAGTCGCCAAGCAGAGAGCAACTCCAATCTGTGCGATTCGCATTGTTGCTCCACCTCCACAAAGGTTTACGGATTCACAGCACGCGGCAATATAGGACTAAAGTCCTATATTGCCGCGGGGTACACTGCGCATGGATGGATCGCCTGATTGTGATTCTGGGTCCGACGGCGGTGGGGAAGACGGCGGTGGGACTGCGAGTGGCGGAGCAGATAGGAGCCGAGATTATCTCCGCCGATTCAGCAGCCGTCTATCGGGGGATGGACATCGGCACGGCGAAGCCCACGCCCGAAGAGCGCGCCCGCGTGCGATTCCACCTGATCGATGTGGCAGACCCCAGCGAGCCGTTCACCGCCGCGAAGTTCCGCGAGCTGGCACTCGACGCCATTCGCGAGATTCAGGCGCGAGGCAGACGCGTGCTGATTGTAGGGGGCACGGGACTCTATTTGCGCGTGCTGCTGCACGGCTTCAGCCTCGCGCCGCCGCCCGGTGACCCCGCCGTGCGCCAGAGGCTCCAGCAGGAAGCGCGGCAGCACGGCTTGCCCGCCCTCTACGCGCGATTGCAACAGATCGACCCCGAAGCCGCCGCTCGAATCCATCCCAACGACGCCGTGCGCATCGTGCGCGCGCTGGAGGTGTATGCGACCACAGGCAAGCCCATCAGCCAGTGGCAACGGCGCGCCGAATCGGAGCTGCCCGCGCTCAAGTTCGGACTGACCATGCCCCGAAACCTGCTCTACCAGCGCATCGACGCGCGCGTCGACCAGATGATGGCGCAGGGATTTCTCAAAGAGGTGCAGAATCTGCTCTCGAAAGGGTACAATAAAGACCTGCCCGCCCTCAAAGGGTTGGGCTACCGGCATCTGATCGCCCATCTGATGGGCGAATGCACGCTGGAGGAAGCGGTCGCACGCTGGAAACGCGACACGCGACGCTTCGCAAAGCGTCAGATGACCTGGTTCCGTCGGGAGCCAGGCATCTGCTGGCTCGATGCCAGCGCGGGCGTGGAAGCGACCGCTCAACAAATTGTGCAGATGATTGCGCAACAGGGAGGGCAAGATTATGGCAAAAGCGATTAACTTGCAGGATATGTTTTTGAATCAGGTGCGCAAGGAAGGAATCGGCGTTACTGTCTACCTGAGCGGAGGCATCCAGCTGCGGGGGGTTGTGCGCGGCTTCGACGCATTCACCATCCTGCTGGAAAGCCCGGGCAAGCCCGTGCAACTGGTGTATAAACACGCCATCACGACGATTGTACCGTCGCGACCCGTAACGGGCTACGGTCCCAGTCGCCCCCAGCAGGAAACCAGCGAGTACGAAGAGTGAGTCGGCGAGCGTTCGTTAAGCTGCAGGGCAACGGCAACGACTTCGTGCTGGTCGACGCGCTCGATCCCGCCTGTGGCTGGCAGGGGGAGTCAGGGACAGCTCCCGATTGGAGCCGCTGGGCGGTTCGGCTGTGCGATCGGCGGTTCGGCGTCGGCGCGGACGGCTTGCTGGTCGTCGAACGGGGCGAGCATGCGCCCTATCGGATGCGCATTTTCAACCCCGACGGCAGCGAGGCGGAGATGTGCGGCAACGGCATCCGTTGTTTCGCCCGCTACCTACTGATGCGCTGGGAGCCAGGCGCACAGACAGTTGCGATTGAGACGGGTGCAGGGGTGCGATTCGTGCGCCGTGCCGACGCCGAAGGACGGCAGCTGACTGTCGAGATGGGCGTTCCGCGCCTCGCCCGCCGCGAGGTGCCCGCGCTCGGCGAGCCTCCTGACCAGCCG
The DNA here is from genome assembly GCA_037444405.1 of Armatimonadota bacterium. Classification (GTDB taxonomy): domain Bacteria; phylum Armatimonadota; class Fimbriimonadia; order Fimbriimonadales; family GBS-DC; genus HRBIN15. The sequence goes on along the minus strand of JBBIML010000013.1, from coordinate 24,740 downwards.
ATGCTCCAGCAGCCGCTGGAGATTGGCGGGCAAACCCTGCTGGTGAGCGCGGTCAACACGGGCACACCCCACGCCGTGCTGTTCACCGATGATGTGCAGGCGTTCCCACTGGAATCGGTCGGTGCCGCTATCGAACACCATCCGCTCTTCCCCCAGCGCGTGAATGTGCAGGTGGCGCAAATCGTGCGACCCGATTACGCCCTCGTGCGCACATGGGAGCGGAGCGCGGGCGCCACGCTCGCCTGCGGCACCGGCGCGTGCGCCGTCGTGGTCGTGGGACATCTGCTCCAGAAACTGAACCGCCGCGCCACCATCCGTATGCCCGGCGGCGAACTGCTCATCGAATGGCGCGACGATAACCTGCTATTGATGACCGGACCCGCCGATGCAGTGTTCAAGGGCGAGCTGAGTGCGTGGTGGGACGAAACCTCAACCGAAGGAGGCTGACATGGCAGCGATTCGTGTGCTGGTGTGGGACGAGAACCCGCCCCATGTGGCAAAGGCAATCTACCCTGAAAGCATTCGGGGCGCGATTGCGGACGGCTTGCGCGAGCTGGGCGGCGACAACCTGCAGGTGCAGACCGCGCACCTCGATGAACCCGAACAGGGCTGCTCGATGGAGCGCCTGCGCCAGACCGATGTGCTGATCTGGTGGGGACATGTGCGGCACGCGCAGGTGTCGGACGAGACCGTCGAGCGCATCTGCCAGCGCGTGCATCACGAGGGCATGGGGCTTGTGGTGCTGCATTCGGGACACTATTCCAAGCCGTTCCAGCGTGTGCTGGGCTGTACGGGTCATCTCAAAGGCGGCTGGCGCGAGAAGCACCCACCCGAACCCGAACAGATTCGCGTATGCGCGCCGTGGCACCCGATTGCACAGGGCATCGAGGACTTCGTGATCGAGCATGAGGAGATGTACGGCGCGCCTTTCGATGTACCACCGCCGCTGGTGGTTGTGTTCCAGTCCTACTTCCCTGAAGGGGGCGAGAGCTTCCCCAGCGGGCTATGCTGGACGGTGGGCGAGGGCATCGATCCGAACTTCACCTCTGGTCCGGGCGGCGGCGTGCATCAGGGCTACGGCATCGGGCGCGTGTTCTACTTCCGACCCGGGCACGAATCGGTGCCCACCTATCATCACCCAATAGTGCGCCGCATCATCTATAATGGAGTGCTGTGGTGCGCGAAGCGGACAGGGTGATCGATCTGCGTTCCGACACGGTGACTCAGCCGACGCCCGCCATGCGCCGCGCGATGGCGGAGGCGGAGGTGGGCGACGATGTGCTGGGCGATGACCCCACCGCACAACGGCTGGAAGCGCTGGCTGCCGAGCGGGTGGGCAAGGAGGCTGCGCTCTTTGTGCCCAGCGGCATCATGGCGAACCTGGTGAGCCTCATCACGCTCACGGGCAGACACGATGAGGTGATTGTGGGCAGCGATTCGCACCTCTACACCTCCGAGGTGGGCGGGCTGGGCTTTTTCGGCGGCGTGTTCCTGCATGTGCTGCCGAACGAACCCGACGGCACGATTGCGCTCTCACGCCTGCAGACCGCGATTCGCGACGCGGTCTATACGCCCCGCACGCGCGTCATCAGCCTGGAGAACACGCATAACCGTTGCAGCGGTGCCGTGTTGCCGCTGGCATATATTCAGCAGGTGGCGGAGCTGGCACGAGCGCGCGGCGTTGCATTGCATCTGGACGGCGCACGCATCTTCAACGCAGCCGTCGCGCTGGGCGTTTCGGCAGCCGAGATCGCCGCGCCCTTCGATGTGATCAACTTCTGCTTTTCGAAGGGGCTGTGCGCCCCTGTTGGCTCCATCGTGTGCGGCACGAAGGCGTTCATTCAGGAGGCGCGGCGCACCCGTCGCATGCTGGGCGGCGGCATGCGGCAGGCGGGCGTGTTGGCGGCGGCGTGCATCGTCGCGCTGGAACAGATGGTCGATCGCCTCGCCGAAGACCACGAGAACGCGCGCTATCTGGCGCAGGGGCTGGCAAATATCCCTGGCATTCAGATTGACCCCGCCCGCGTGCAGACCAATATCGTGATTTTCGGGACGGCGCCCGAAACAGGCTGGACACCCGAACGCCTGCAGGCACAGCTCAGGGAGCAGGGCGTTCTGCTCTCGCTTTCCGGCAATCGTTTGCGCGCCGTTACGCACTATGGCATCACCCGCGCCGATATCGAGCGCATGCTTTCTATTATCCAGCGCACGCTTCAGCAGGAATAGCCGACCAGAAAGCGTACTTTTTACTGGTGAAGCCTGCATGCGGGCGCGATGGTCGCTACTCGGATGGCTGCTACTGGCTCTGTTAGCCGCTGGGCTGTTTGTGCTGCTGCCGCAAGGGTTGCCTTCGGTGCGCTGGCTGCTGATGGCGCCCTTCCGCAAACTACCGCTCAACTCCCCGCGTGAACTGTTCGACAATCGGAAGTTGATCGAGCAACTGCTTCCCTCCTATCAGGCGCATGCCCAGCAGCACCCGGACGATTTTGAGATTCAACTCAGCTATGCGCTGATCCAGCAGTGGCTGTCAGGCGGCTCCGGGGCTAATCCTGCCCTGTATGACCTACTACTGCGCTTCCCTGAGCGTCCAGAGCTATATGCTACCATTCTGCGTCTGGAGTTTCAGCAGTTCGTGCTTCATCGTCAGGAGGGGGAGCGGCTTTTTGGCGGCAATCCTGGGCATAAGCCAGCCCAGACCCGCATGGCGCAGCAGGTGCTTCAGCTGGCGCGTGAAGGGGAGCAGGTTGACCCTCAAAACGGCTTCTTTCCGATGGTGCAGGCAGTTGCGCTGTTCGAGCTGCGGCGGGATGCGGAGGCTCTGCGTGCGCTCCAGCGTGCCGCCCGGCTGCCGCGCTGGAACGACCACGCTACCATCGAAGCGATTGCCCTGCGCAAGGCTGGACGCCAGATTCTTGAATATTCTGGAGCGGACATGGACTATGCCTGGTCGGCACAGATTCTGTTGCCGCACTACAGTAGTCTTCGCGCGATGGGTCGCCTGAATGTCGCGTTAGCAGTTCAGCGTGAACGGCAGGGCGACCTGAAGGGCGGGCTGGCGATCCGCCAGCAGATTATCGAGAGCAGTCTCCGAATGGGCGAGGAGTGCCCGCTGGCTATCGGTGTGCTGGTAGCCCGCGTAATGTACCTGAACGCGCTCCGCTTTCCTAGCGGCGTGCGGGACACCCCTGTGCGTGACACGCCTGAACAGCAGTGGGAGATCTATCACCAGCGATTTACAAACTATCTATTACGCAGCGGCTTTCAGCGAGAGGCGCAGGCGTTTCGTGCTTACGAGGCACGCGCCCGAGCGGTATTTCCCCCTCCTGCACGGATAGGCGCCTTATCGGAACAGTTCCTTAAGCGCACCTTCACGCCGCTCTATCGGCTGCGCGCGGCGATTGCGATAGCGTTCTGTATGCTGTGGACCCTGCTGGCGATGGGGGTTGCCCTGATAATAGCGCGTCGCGTGCGCCCCGACGAATTCTGGCTCTTCGGAGCCGCACTGCTAACAGGATGGTTGGCAGCGTTTCTGTTCAGTTTCACCAGCTTGTCAGCCATCGGTGCTGCTTCCCTCGCGGAAATTCGCACAGGCTTCTTCGGCGACCCTTATATTGGAATAGGGCAGACTGAACAGGAGCGGTTTCAGGGCGCGCTGTTCAGGGCGCGAGCCGATATCGCCAGCATCGGATTCTGGTCGGGGTTGGGACTGTTGCTGCTGATGCTGGGCATCACATATGTCCGCGCTCGAAGCCGCAAGCCGCTGCTGGGTTATGAGCGGTTTCTGAAGGCGCTACCATGGGTGCTGAGCCTGATAATTCTGGTGCTGATCTATCTGTTTGCCCTCTACGCATCAGCAGAGCATGAAGCCAGCCAGCGAGTGGAGCAGCTGCTTCGTAACGAGCGGCTCCTCACGGGTGGGGTATAATCCGCTCAAAGGAGGGTCGGACGATGGTGGAGCGACCTGACGAGCAGGCGACACAGGCGCAGCCGGGCGATGGGGAACAGGCGGCGCAGGGCACCGATGTGCCCACGCTGTTGCAATACACGCTCCATCTCTATATTGCCGCTGCATGGCAGATGATGGGGCTGGTGCCCGATCCCATCACGCGCCAGATTCGCACCGACCTGCAACAGGCGAAAATCGCCATCGATTGCGCCGACTTTCTGGCAGGACACCTGCGACCGTTCGTCGAAGAATCGACGATGCGGGAGTATCAGCGACAGATTCGCGATTTGAAAGTGAACTATGTGGCGCGTGTCGGGGCAGCCGGCGGCTCCGATACCCCAGGCACGGAGGCGTAAGATGGATATTGGGACATGGGCACGCACCCTTGCGCAGGGTCTGAATCGACGCATCTTAATGACGCTGGCATCACTGCCTGTGCGAGCGCAACTGTGGACGCGCGACGCGCTGACGACATTGCGCGCGCTGCCTGCCACCATCCGCGAGCAGGTTCGACACTGGCGGGGACAGACGCTGACTTTGCCGCTGGAGGAACAGCGCGCGCTGCTCGCCGAGTTCTATGAGCGCTACGAGCAACTGGCTGAACTCATCTGCGATGCCGCCTTCTGCGGTACAGGTGAACCGTTCCAGCAGCGGTATGCCGCACTGCGCTCCTGGCTGCAACGCGCCTATCCCCACCTCCGCCCCTACCTCTGCGCTCACCTGAACTACGACCCCAGCGACGAAGCCGTCAGACTCAAAGCGCGGGGTCAGCCGACCGACGCTTTTGAGGCGCTCTTCTGCTTCGAAACGCTGGAGGAGCTGATACGGGCGGACGAGGGCGATTTAATCGGGCGTATCGAGCGCACGCGCAGCGCGCTCTACCGCTACGCCGATTACATCCGACAGTGGTTGCCATGAGAAGCGATGCTCGAAGTGGGCAGATGGAGCTCACGCGGCGCGAGTTCCTTCGGCAAGCCGCGCTGGGTGCCGCCGTTTTCAGCTTCGGTATCCTGACCGCCCGCGCCAACCAGCAGGAGAAGGTGCGCATCGGTGTCATCGGCACGGGCGCACAGGGGCAGAACCTGCTGCGCCAGCTGATGGCACTCCCCACTGCCGAAGTGGTCGCCCTCTGCGACATCTATGCCCCTCACCGAATCAGCGCCCTCGAAATCACAGGTGGGAAAGCCCAATCTTACACCGACTATCGCGCCCTGCTGGAACGCAAGGACATCGAAGCGGTGGTGGTTGCCACTCCGCTGCACCTGCACGCGCCCATCAGCATCGACGCGATGCGCGCGGGCAAGCATGTATTCTGCGAGAAGGCGATTGCCTACTCGCTGGAGGAGGCGAAGGCGATGGCGCGCACCGCCCGCGAAACGCGCCGAATCCTGCAAATCGGGCATCAGCGCCACTACAATCCCATCTACGAGCAGGCATATCGGCTCATTCAGGAGGGCGCAATTGGGCGTATCACCCATGTGCGGGCGCTGTGGCACCGCAACGGCAGCTGGCGCCGCGCCGTGCCCAACCCTAAATTCGAACGCCTGCTCAACTGGCGACTGTACAGAGAATATTCGCACGGGCTGCTGACCGAGCTTGCCAGCCACCAGCTGGATGTGATCAACTGGTTTCTGGGCAGCTATCCGATTGCGGTGGTCGGCACAGGCGGCATCGATTACTGGAAAGATGGGCGCGAGGTGTATGACAATGTGGAACTGCTGTACGAATATCCGAACGGGGTCAAAGTGGTCTACAGCAGCATCACGGCGAACGCCTATGACGGCTACGGCGAGTGGTTCATGGGCGATCAGGGCACGATTGTGCTGACGGAGGAGAACAAAGGGCTGCTCTTTCGGGAGCCGCGCGCAGGCAGGCTGGAGTGGGAGCAGGACGCCAGCACGCAGCAGGTGGGCGGTCGCACCGCCATCACCTTGCAGGCGCGTCCGACCCGCCGCGCCCAAACCGCCAGCGAGCAACTCAACTACGGCGCCAACCGCAACGCCTACTACCTGGAACTGGAACATTTCTGCCAGTGCGTGCGCACGAGCGAGACCCCACGCTGCACGCCCCGAGAAGCCATCCCCGCGCTCGCGACCGTACTGCTCGCCGAAGAAGCCATCGCCACCGGCACCAAAAAGCAGTTCACGCCCGACATGTTCACGGAGTAGATGGGCTGTAAGGGACACCCGCCCAGGCGCTGCAAAACCTCTCTGCATGGACTGGGGTATACTGAAGGTATGGCAAAGACCCTATCCCGTGTTTCGCCGGCGTACCGTGCAGGCTACCGACGCAAGTTCACCCGCGCCGATCTGGAGCGCATGATCGAGGCGGGCATCATCCAGCCCGACGAGAAGATTGAGCTCATCAACGGCGAACTCATCGCAAAGGAGTTGCCAATGAAAAGCGCCCATGCGACTGCTATCAGCCTCTGTGATGAAGCACTGCGTCAGGCGTTTGGCAAGGGATATGTGATTCGTACCCAGCTGCCCCTGACCTTGAGCGAGCGGGATGAACCCCTGCCCGATGTCGCGGTGGTGGAAGGCGCCATTCGCGACTTCGCCCACGCGCATCCCACCCGCGCCGTGCTGGTGGTGGAGGTCAGCGAGACCACCCTGCGCCTCGACCGCCACACCAAAGCCAGCCTGTACGCATGGGCAGGCATCCCCGAATACTGGATTATCAATCTTGCGGAGCGGGTGGTGGAGGTGTTTCGCGAGCCAGTGCCGATGAGCGGGCGTCCCTATGGGTATGGTTATCGTCAGCAGGGGGTGTATCGTGCGGGGGAGGTGCTGACGCCCGTTGCCAAACCAGAAAGTGTGGTTGCTGTCGATGACCTGTTGCCTCCACAGGATTAAATTGACATATCCACCCACTCCTGCAGGCGTATGTGCATCTCAGGTGACCAGTCGTGTCCTAGATCTTCGTAAATCAGCAGGCGTTTGGGATGTGGGAGGGCGTCATAAAGCGAGAAGACCACCGGCGCGCGGATGCCAGGGTCTTTCAGCGCGAGGCTCAGCTGCACAGGCACGCACACAAAGGGCGCATGGTTGACCGTATCGAAATATTGCAGGGTTTGCAGCAATGTTTCGGGGCGGTGCCCCGTTGCCTGCATGTAGTCGGCGAACTCTTTGATGGGATAGCGCCACGCGGTGGCGTTCAGCAGATACTCCCAGTAGGTGAGCGCAGGCAGTTCCGCAACCACCACGCGCACCAGCGGGCACCATGCGCCCAGCATCACCGCCAGACCGCCTCCTTGACTCAACCCCGCCGCAACAATTCGGCTCGAATCGACCTCCGGCTGAGCGTTCAGCACACGCACAGCGAGCAGGCAGTCCAGCATGATACGCCGATACACATAGGTGCGTGGCGATTCGATGCCCTGCGTGAAGTAGCCGTGTTCGGGGCTATAGGGGATGTTCGGCTCCACCGAATAGCCGTGCAGATTAGGCGACAGGGTGACGAAGCGGTCAAAAGCCGTGTTCTCGTTGATGGGGGTGGTGCCGATGCCGTAGCCGGGCAGGTAGAGCAGTCCCACCCGTTTTTCGGTGGAAGGGGTGCGCGGCACGGCGTACCAGCCCTCGCGCCCTTTGCCATCAGCGCCCTGCCAGCGCAAACGAAACACCTGATGGGTGAGCGTGTCATCCGAGGGCTGATGCACACGCTCATAGATCAGGGGCAGGGCGTCGCTCTCGGCGACCACCTCACGCCAGAAGGCTTCAAAGTCGGGCGGCGGCGACGGTCGCTTCAGTAAAACCGCAGGCATCGCTCATTCCGAGACGGAGCGCTCCACAGGCTCCACATGCAGTCCCGTCGTATGGAGCCACGCCGTTGCCCGCTGAATCTCCTCGACGGGACCCTGCAGTTCGATCAATGCCCAGCCGAAATCGTCGTCGATGTTCGCCTTCAGAATGTTGACCTGCAGCTCAAAATCGCGTCCCAGTCGCCACAGCCATGGCACCTTCACCTGGTCGCGCGTGACGGTCGCTATCTTCATATGCACGGTTGCCATCTATGCACCTCCCTCGCGTTGGGCTTTTTCCTCGAACAGTTCATCCATTACCTCGTAGGCGTAGCGCAGATGCGGAATGACGATGGAGCCGCCGATGATGAGCGCGATGTTCATCGCCTCGTGCAGTTCCTCGCGCGTGGCGCCCTCCTGCACGCATCGGTCCAGATGATAAAAGATGCAGTCGTTACAGCGCAGCACCATCGAGCCGACCAGTCCCATCAGCTCTTTGTATTTGACGGGGATGGCGCCGGCTTCGTAGGCGGCGGTGTCCAGCGCGAAGAACCGCTGGAACGGCTTGAAGCCACTGTTTAAGATTCGCTCATTCATCTCCAGCCGATAGAGCCGTGTCTCCTGTGCGCGTTTCCGCATGGTTTGCTCCCTCTCAGTTGCGCAGCGGTTTGCCCGTTTCGAGCATGTGGCGGATGCGCTCCAGCGTTTTGGGCGTGCGGCAGAGTTCGATGAACGCCTCGCGTTCGAGCGCGTGGAAATGCTCTTCGGGCAATGGGGTAGCCGATTTGACCGCGCCACCGGTCATCACATAAGCAATCTTCTCGGCGATGAGGCGGTCATGGTCACTGATCTGCTCCGCTTTGTGTGCCCAGTGGACCTCCATCATCAGTCGCGCGAAGCCGTTCTCGCCAGTGGCGAGGATGGGCGTGGGCTGAGGTGGTCGGTAGCCCGCCCGCGACAGTGCCAGCACATGCTGCTTGGCTTCGTACAGCAGGCGGTCGATGTTCCAGCAGAGCGTGTCGTGCGGGCGCAGGAAGCCCAGCGTGCAGGCGTCGAAGGCGTTATTCGAACGCTTGCCGAACGCCAGCGTCTGGAAGACGGGGCGCAGGTGGGGCAGCGGGTCGTCATCGGGCGGGAGATTCTCCAGGGCGCGGCGGGTCATCAGGGTGGTGCCGCCCCCAGCGGGGATCAGCCCGACCAGCGCTTCGGGCAGACCGAGGCTGGCATCCACATGCGCATGCACATGGGCGCAGGGCAGAACCACTTCCAGCCCGCCACCCAGCGCATAACCATGCACCGCTGCCACGACGGGCACGCCGCAGGTGCGAATGCGCTGGCTCAAGCCCTGCAGAAGGCGCAGACCCTCGTCCAGACCCTGCCAGTCCTCCGCCGTGATATACTCCACGAACAGGTTCAGATTGAATCCTGCCGAGAACATGCGTCCCTGATTGCCAATCACGACACCTGCGAACTCGCGCTCCGCCCGCTCCAGCACATGGTGCAGAAAGCGCATTAAATCGGGCGTCAGCACATTCGCTTTGGTGCGGAACTCGATGCAGACCACATCGTCGCCCAGATCGATCAGGCGGGCTTCGGGATGCTCTTCGATGAGTTTGCCGCCGCGCGCGAGGTCGTCCAGCTGGATGAAGAAGTGGGGTGTGGTGAGGGGCACATAGTCGCCCTCGTCATCGCGCAGCTCAAAGTAGACGCGCGTGGCGCCGTGGGTGGTGTAGAAGCGGTTGAAGCCCGCGTTGCGCAAAGCTCTCAGCATTCTGGGTTCCTGTGGCAGGTTCAGCTGGGCGAGCGCGTCGCGTCCCGCCTCGCCCAGCGCGTCCCAGCTCTCAAACACGCCCAGCTCCCAGTTGTAGCCCAGTCGCATCGCCATATCGAGCGATGGGATGTCGTAGGCGACTTCGGGCATCACCTCCGCGCCGTACGCCAGCGGCATCAGGAACGCCTCGCGGAAGAAGGCGCCGTACTGATCGGGCAGATTGAGCAGCGCCTGCAACCGCTCTGGCAGCGGCAGCTGCGGAACGGACGGTTCCAGCGGCAGCTGCGGCTCCCGACGCGGGCGATAGGCAAGTGTGTCGAAATCGAGGGTCAGAATCTCGCGCCCTTCACGCTTATAAAAGCCCGCGCCCGCCTTCTCGCCCAGCCGACCCTGCTCTATCAGCGCGTGCCACACGGGCGGCAACTGCAACGATTGGATATAAAAATCGTCGGGCAAGCGCTCCTTCTGGTTGAGAATGATATTATGCGCGATATCGAGCCCCACCAGATCGGCGAGCCGAAAGACCCCACTGCGCGGATGACCGACCAGCGGACCCAGCAGGGTGTCCGCCTCTTCGGGCGTGATGCGAAACTGGATTGCGCTCACCAGCGCCCGCATCAGCGCGTAGATGCCGATTCGCGTGGTGATGAAGCCAGGTCGGTCTTTCGCCAGCACCACCCGCTTGCCCAGCAGCCGCTCCGCGAAGGCAGTGAACTGTACCACCAGGTCGGGGTCGGTGTCGGCGGTGGGGATGATTTCTAACAGGTGCATCACGCGTGGGGGATTGAAAAAGTGGGTGCCCAGAAAGCGGCTGCGCAGGTTGGGTGGCAGCGCTTCGGCAATCTCGGCGATGCCCAGCCCCGAAGTGTTCGTGCTTAAAACGGCGCCCGGGTTCACCCGCTTTGCCACACGCGTCCACAGCTCCCGCTTCGGCTCGATGCGCTCGATAATCGCCTCCAGCACCCAGTCCGCGCTCTCCACCGCGTCCAGATGGCTGTCCACATTGCCGGGCGTGATTCGCGTCGCGTCATCGGGGTGATAGAACGCGCCGCTCTGTTTCAGTCGCTCCAGCGCGTGGAGGGCGACCTCGCCCACATCGAGCAGGGTAACGCGCCAGCCGACGCTGGCTAATAGCGCGGCGATGCCGCTGCCCATCGTGCCCGCGCCCAGCACCACCGCGTGCCCCTTGCGACGATTAGCGTTCACCATAGTTAGAAGGATACCCCACGCACAGGCAGGAGAGCCGTTGCGGAAGGTGAACTGGAAAGGTATGTGCTGGGGCATGCCAGTGGTAAGCGCGGCGGAGATGCGCGCCCTCGATCGGCTCACCATCGAAGAGGATGGCATCCCGTCGCTGATCCTGATGGAGCGGGCGGGTCAGGGCGTGTTCCGCCACCTGTGCGAGCGGTTCAGCCCGATACGGGGTCGCCATGTCGCCGTGCTGGTGGGTAAGGGCAACAACGGGGGCGACGGCATGGTGGTCGCTCGCTATCTGCATGAGGCGGGCGCACAGGTGCATCTGTGGCTAACAGCGGAGCCGAACGAGTTCACGGGCGACACCGCCATCCAGTGGCAGATGGTGCGCGCGTACGGCATCCCCGCGCTGGCGGCGCCCGCCCAGCCCGAACCCGAACTGTTTCAGGGGGAGGACATCCTGGTCGACGCGCTGCTGGGCACAGGGCTGACAGGCGAGGTGCGCGAGCCGTACCGCTCGCTGATTGAAGCGATGAACCGCTCGAACCGCCCGATCGTGGCGGTGGACATCCCCTCCGGGCTGGACGCCGACACGGGACACGAGATGGGCGTCGCCGTGCGGGCGACCTGCACCGTGACGATGGGACTGCCCAAAATCGGCTTCTTCCTGAACGCGGGACCGCGCTGTGTGGGGCAGTGGGTGGCGGTGCCGATAGGCATCGCGCCGCACCGCCTGCAGGCGTGTGAATGCACAGCGCGACTGCTGCGCCCGCAGGATGTGGCTTCGATGCTGCCGGTGTGGTCGCCCGACACGCACAAGGGTCAGCGCGGAATCGTGCTGGTGGTGGGCGGCTCGGTGGGCATGGTGGGCGCGCCTGCATTGGCGGGCATTTCCGCGCTGCGCATCGGCGCAGGGCTGGCAACGGTCGCTGTACCGTCCCGCATCCAGCCGCAGGTCGCCGCCTTCTATCCCGAACTGATGACGCTACCCCTGCCCGATGGCGAGCTGGGCGTGCTGACCCGCGACGGCGTGCGCTACCTCAGCGAGCGCTGGAGCCGATTCGATGTGCTGGCGCTCGGTCCCGGGCTGGGTCAGCATGAGCCGACGGGCAACGCCATGCTGGAGCTGCTGGAGCGATGGAGCGAGACGGGGCGACCGCTGGTGATCGACGCCGACGGCTTGAACTGGCTGGCGCGACTGGGCAACGCCGTATCGCTGCCGCCCGGCACCATCCTGACCCCCCATCCGGGCGAGGCGGCGCGACTGCTCCAGCTCGAAACGCGCCAGGTGCAGGAGGACCGCCTCAGCGCGGCCGCCCTGCTGAACGAACGCTATGAAGCGACCATCGTGCTGAAAGGCGCGTACAGCATCGTGACGGACAGCGCTGGCGTGTGGCTGATACCCTTCGCCGAGCCGAGCCTGGCGACAGGCGGTTCGGGCGATGTGCTGACCGGCGCGATAGCGGGTCTGCTCGCGCAGGGATTGCCGCCGCTGGAGGCGAGCCTCGCAGGCGCCTATCTGCACGCCGCCGCGGGCGCACACCTCGCTCAATCGGGACAGCGCACCTGCACCGCCGACGAACTCAGCCGCGCCCTGACCCTCACCAGAAACATGCTGACGACTCAGACGGATTGAAGGGGTATACTCTACCGCGATGGCAGGCTACGAAGGTGGCTTGCAGGCGCAGGGATTGCGGTTTGCAATCGTTGTCAGCCGCTATAACGCGCTTATCACGGACCGCCTGCGCGAGGGCGCAGTCCAGACCCTGCTGCAGCACGGCGCTGACCCGAACGCGATCGACCTCTACTCTGTGCCGGGCAGCTGGGAGATACCCCTCGCGGTGCAGGCGTGCGCCCGAAGCCAGCGGTATGACGCCATCATCTGCATCGGCGCGGTGCTGCAGGGCGAGACCGCCCATGCTCACCATATCAGCGCCGCCGTCTGCAACGCGCTGATGCGCACCATGCTGGACACGGGCGTGCCCGTCGCGCTGGGCATCCTCACCGAAGCCACCTTCGAACAGGCGCTCGAACGTGCGGGCGGCAAAGCGGGCAACAAGGGCGCCGAAGCCGCGCTCAGCGCCATCGAAATGGCGAACCTTCATCGACTATCAGGAGGCACAAAATGAGACCCGAATCGCTGGAGTTTTTCAAAACGATTGTGAACACACCGTCGCCATCCGGCTATGAGTATCGGGCGGCAGAAGTGTATCGCCGCTACACGCGCGAGTTCGCCGACGAAGTGACCACCGATGTGATGGGCAATGTGATTGCGGCGCTGAACCCATCGGGCAAGCCGCGCGTGATGTTCGCCGGACACATGGACGAAATCGGCTTCATCGTGCGCTACATCTCCGACGAGGGCTTCCTCTACTTCGGTCCGATAGGCGGGCACGATGCGGTCATCCCGGTCGGGCAGCGCGTCTATGTGCATACCGCATCGGGCGCAATCCCGGGCGTCATCGGGCGCAAGCCAATCCATTTGCTGGAGGAGGACGAGCGCAACAAGGCGCCCAAGCTGCACGATCTGTGGGTGGATATTGGCGCGGGCAGTCGCGCCGCCGCGCAGGAGAAGGTGCGCATCGGCGACCCCATCACGATTGCCGCCGAGTTCACTCCACTGATGAACGGTTTTGCGGCCGCGCGCGGGTTCGATAACAAGATGGGCGCGTTTATCGTGGCGGAGGCGCTGCGCCTGCTCAGCGAAAATCGCCCGACGGCTGCCGTGTTCGCCGTCGCCACCGTGCAGGAAGAGATCGGGCTGCGCGGCGCTCGCACCAGCGCGTACGGTGTCGACCCGCAGGTGGGTATCGCCGTCGATGTCACGCACGCCTCCGACTACCCGGGTGTGGACAAAAAGCGCGTCGGTGAGGTGATCCCGGGCAAGGGACCCGTTATCTGCCGGGGCGCGAACATCAATCCGCGTGTGTTCGACCTGCTGGTGCAGACCGCCGAAGAGGAGGGCATCCCCTATCAGATTGAAGCTACGGGCGGCGGCACGGGCACCGACGCGAACGCGATGCAGATCAGCCGCGCGGGGATGGCAACGGGGCTGATCTCGGTTCCATTGCGCTACATGCACACGCCCTGCGAGCTGCTCTCGCTGGAGGATGTGGAGAACGCGGTGCGCCTGCTCGCTGCCTTCACCCGCCGCCTCACACCTGATATGAGCTTCATTCCGCTGTGAGTCGCCCCGAATTCGGGTCGGTGGCTTGCAGGCGGGCGAAGCGGTGTTTGCCGACACGCAGCAGGCGCCCGACCAGCTGTTCGGGCGTGAAGCGGGCGTTGGGGTCCTGCACGCGCTGACCGTCCAGCTCCACGCCGCCGCCCTGCATAATCCGTCGCGCCTCCGAGTTGCTGGGCGCCAGCCCGATGGCGGCAATCAGCGCCGCCAGCGCGATGGTGCCGTCCTCACGCATGAGATGCATCGGGATGGGCGCTTCGGGCGCCTCTTCAGGCAGCTCCCGCTTCGAAAAGATTCGCATAAACTGCTCGTCAGCCTGTTCAGCGGCAGCGCTGCCGTGATAGAGCGCGACAATCTCGCGTGCCAGCCGACGCTTCACATCGCGCGGGTTGATGCGCCCCTCATGCCAGTCGCGCTCCAGCGCCTGCACCTCCTCCAGCGGCACATCGGTACACAGCACGAAGTAGTGGCTCATCAGCTCGTCGGGCAGGCTCATCACCTTGCCGAACATCTGATCGGGCGGCTCGTTGATGCCGATGTAGTTGCCCAGCGACTGGCTCATCTTCTCCTTGCCGTCCAGTCCGATCAGCAGCGGCATCAGGAACACCACCTGCGGCTCCTGTCCGAACTCGCGCTGGAGGTCGCGCCCCACCAGATTATTGAACCGCTGGTCGCTGCCGCCCAGCTCCACATCCGCCTGAATCGCCACCGAGTCGTAGCCTTGACAGAGCGGGTAGAGAATCTCGTGCAGCCCGAGTGGCTGATTGGTTGCCATGCGGGTGGCGAAATCGTCGCGCTCCAGAATGCGGGCGACGGTGTACTTGCTGGCGAGCTGGATCACATCGGCGAAGCTCATCCTGCCCAGCCAGTCGGCGTTGTAGTGGAGTTCGGTGCGGCTGGGGTCCAGGATGCGAAACAGTTGCGGCTTGAGCTTTTCGACATAGCGCATCACTTCCTCGCGGGGGAGCTGGCGGCGCGTTTTCGATTTGCCTGTCGGGTCACCAATCATCGCGGTGAAGTCGCCCACGATGAGGCAGGCGATATGCCCGAAGTCCTGGAACTGGCGCAGTTTGCGCAGCACCACTGCCCAGCCGAGATGCACATCGGGCGCGGTCGGATCGATGCCCAGCTTCACGCGCAGCGGTCTCCCGCGCGTTAGTTTCGCCCGCAGCTCCTCTTCAGTGATAATCTCCTCCGCGCCTCGCCTCAAAACCGCCAACTGCTGCTCGATGTCCATCAGGGCGTGATTGTACCTTATAGCCATCAGCCACATTATAGGGTCGCGGCATCCAGCAGTACTATCAAATCGGCATATCGCTGGAAATCCTGCGTATTAAAAGTGAGCAAATGGCGTACCTCATGCGTCAGCATCGTGGCAACCAGCCGCGCGTCATGAACCTGTTTCCCCTGCACGCTGTACCGAATCACGATGTCAAACCACAAAGTAAACTCTCGGATGCCATCATCAACATAGAGCATTTCGAAACGATCCAACAATCGCTGCACCTCTTTTGCTGCTTAGGAAACACTCCAGCCTAACCCATTTACCGACAGAGGGCGAGTTGCTACATTCCAGAACTCCGTCACAATCTGGTGAGTAATGCAGAGGCGATACCCATCGTCAATGGCACGATCGATAGCGCGCTGTGCCGCTGGGTACCGAGCATCGGCTGGGTTAAGCAGTCGGAGAACTACATTCGTATCGACCATGCAGCGTTCCATAGTGGTCACTCATAGAGGTTTTCGCGCCGAAGCGCCTCATCGGGGAGCGGTGGTGCAGGAGGGCGCTCCTGGTTTGCCCATTCTCGAATCGCTTGCTTCAGCTCTTCTGGCGTGGCTCTTTTCCAGAGGGGTTCGTCCATTTGAGGTACATACTTCTGGCGCAGGGTTTCGAGCATCGCATTCGCCTGTTCGGGCATGTGGGACATCAAGTACAGCAGCTCCGCCAGTTCCTCTGGCGAAGCCTGCACCGCTATTGCCACCATCACTCGTGGGTCCACAGTCGTCTGCATCCCGCCCAGATTATACCGCACTGGACAACCGTTGCAGCAGCCAGTTGCAAAAGTCGGGCGGCAGGCAGGCGCGGATGCGCAGGGCGTACGCCTCGCAATCGGCAGGCAGGCGCGAGCGTAGTTTGACCGAGTCTTTGGCGGTGATGACCAGCGTCTTGCCTCGCGCCCAATCCCATCGCTCGCGCTCAAAGGCGTAATGGTCGGGGAACAGGCGCGTTTCACTGACCTGCATGCCGAGTTGCTGGACGGTTCGCACGAATCGTTCGGCGCGCGCGATTCCCGCGGCAACCATCACCTCTCGCCCCTTGAGGGCATCGGGCGGCAGCAGGTCGCCTGTTGCGAGCCGTTCCAGCCCTTCAGGTTCAACGAGAACCTTGAAGGCAGGTGGGTAAGCCCCCTCACCCGTACCCTCTCCCCCGCTGGGGGAGAGGGGTTCAGATATAGTAAACAGGATCGCGCTGGCACGGGCGATGCCGTCGGGCGGCTCACGCAGCGGTCCAGCGGGCAGGCAGTAGCCGTTGCCGAACGGACGATCAGCGGGAAGCACCAGCAGGTCGAGCGTGCGCGCCAGCGGCAGGTGCTGAAAGCCATCGTCCAGCACCAGCACATCGGGTTGCCAGCGTTCGATGGCTGCCTGCGCCACTGCCACGCGCCGACGCCCCACCGCGACAGGCACATCGCGCAGCGCGTTCAGCACCTCCACAGGCTCGTCGCCCACCAGCAGCGGGTCCGCGCCCGTGCCCGGCTCCAGCAGGGTGATGTGGGGGAACCGTCGCCCGCCGTAGCCGCTGCACAGCACGACCACGCGCCGCCGCCAATCGCGCAGCAGGCGGGCGAGCGCAATCGCGACAGGCGTCTTGCCAGCGCCGCCCACCAGCAGCGAGCCGACGCCTATCACGGGCACCGGCAGCCGCACCTGTCGCTTCCAGCCCCGATCGTAGAGGCTGGCATAGAGGCGCCAGCCCGCCACATAGAACCGCGCCAGCGCCCGCAAGCTCAACGGCGGACGCTGGCGCTCCCAGACACGCTCCCAGTCCATTCGCTCTTAATTTTAGCTTCAGAGTGCGCCCAGACCGGCTCGCAGCTCCAGCTTGGGCGGTAAGCCGCGCGGGCTGGAGGCACGGAAGCGCAGCTCGAACTCCGCCACACCGCCCGGTGGCAGGTCGTCCTCGCGCAAAATGAGATAAGCCGCGCCCGCCTCCAGCAGGCTGTTGCCCGTGCGGTTGAGCAGCTCAACGCCATTCGGCAGGCGCATCCAGAGCGCAACGGGCGCAGGGATTGGCTGATCGCTGGCGTTCACCACGCGCCCGCGCACGCGATAGGCGCCCACGCGCGGATCATAGCGCATCGCGCCCAGAATAATCCGATGGGGCGTCGGCACGCGCGGCATCGCCTGCAGGCTGTAGGTCGCCACCGCCTGAAGGGTTATGGGCACGGCGCCCGGGTCGTTCACGATGTTCGGCTGCGGCGGCAGGAACTGGTTGGATAGCCAGCTGGTGGCGGGCGGGCGCGGTCCGAGCGTGCCCCGCCGCGAATCGTATGCCGAAAATATCGCGCCCGATTCGCCCGTGTTGAGTAGCACAGCGAACAGCCCGATTGGGCGGCTCGGCTTGCGGTCGCGATAGAGCGCCTCCAGCGGCAGGGCAATCTCCCAGCCTGTCGGAGGGTCGGTCGGGTTCAGGCGGGGCTGGCACGCGATACGAGCAGGTTCGGCAGGCAGCCAGTTCAGCCGATCGACATCGAGCCGATAGAAGCCCGCCTGCGCCCCCACCACCGGGGGCACGACCGCATCGCCTGCAAAAGGCGCTTCGGGCGCCGAGTGCAGACCGCTATGCCGGAACACGCCCACCGCAAACTCGGCTCCAAAGCCCGTCGGCGCGGTGATGCGCTGATTGGACAGCAGGCGTGTCGCGGGACCACTGTCATCGTTCAGCACCTCCAGCGTGCGGATGCCCGTGCCCGCGCCATAATCCGTATCGATAAAGAGCGCGACGCCATTCGCCAGATTTTCGGCGGTGTCCACCCGACCCGCGATGCCGATATAGAGATAGCGATGGTCGTTGCGCACATAGAGCGCGTCCAGCCGATTGAGATTGGAGGAGGGCGTGCGCGTCTGCACCGCGAGCGGCTCGCCGTACTCCTGCAGGTTGCCGTCCACCACAACGCCGCGCTCGGCTCGCTTCAGATAGAAAAAGGTGATGAACTCGTTGAACAGCGGAGGGCGCGAGCCTGTGTCGGCAAACACGCGCACGCGCAACACATGCAGCCCCGCTGGCAGACCGCTCAGATCAACGCCCCACAGTTCAAACTGCCCGTTCGCCACCCAATCCATCGGCACGAAGCCGTCGGTCAGCCCTTCGGGCGTGTTCTGCAGGGGCGTGCGCCCGGCGACGGATATCCCGTTATCGAGCTTCAGATATGCCTGCACACCCGACGAATCGGTGCGGGCAACGATGGTGAGGGGGTTTTGCGCGGGCAGGGTGATGGTTGCCGCTTCGAAGCTGCGTCCGCTGGCGTACTGTCCGCCCGGCGTCGGGATGGTGTCAAACGGGATGGGGTTGCCCTGCGGGTCAAAGAGTCGGATCACGCGCTCGCCCGCCAGCGGTCGGGGCGTTTGTGGCGCGTACAGCACATAGCCGTAGCCGTTGTTGGGGGCGCCGGGCGCGCTGTTGGGTGGCACGGTGATGGTCACGCTGCCGCCCGCACCCACCACCACTGCCGGACGCTGACCGCTGTAATCCACCAGCACCGTGCCGGGCGCGAAGCCCGTTTGCACGGAAGCCGTCAGCGGCACATCACTCCGATCGTTCAGCCCCACCAGCAGCAGCGCGTTGCCGTTCACCTGCCACTCATAGAGGTACAGATCGCTGCTCACGAAGCGGTTCACAACTGTGCCGCGGGCGAACCGTTTGCGCACATCCAGCAGGCGCAGCAGGGTATCGTCGCCGTTGCCCAGCGCATTATAGCGACCGGGGCGCGGGAAGTGGCTCCAGTCGTCGGGCGCGATATTGTTGCCGTCGTAGTACACTTTGGGTCGCCCGGGGCGCGTCAGCAGCCACGCATAGGCGAGGTTGTTCGAGGCGGGTGGACCCTCGTCATGGCTCTGAATGAAGCCAACCCCCAGATAGCGCGCCAGCCCGCCCAGCTCGTAGGGCAGTCCCGTGCCGCCATCGGTGCCTATCGGGTTGCTCAAGCTCGCGCCCAGATCGCCGTAGCCATTCGCATTAAACAGATTGCTCGCCATGAACTTCATCGGGAAGTCCAGCAGGTTCATGCCCGTTTTAGCATACTCGCGCAGCTCGTAGCTGTTGCCGCTGTAGACCTCACCGAAGATGTAGAGCGAGGGCTTCCGGCTGTAGAGCGCGGGCAGGAAATCGCCCACGCTCGCAACGCCGCCCGGCTGCTGGGGCACTTTCGCAAAGAAGGCAGGCGGCACATGGCGCGCCGCGTCGATGCGATAGCCGTCGAAGCCGATCACATCCGTCAGGAACCAGCCCCAGCGGTGCAGGTACTGGCGCACATCTTCAGCAGTGGGCGTCCCGCTTGGGTAATAGTACGGGTTCAAAGGGTGACGCACAAAGCTTGGCTTGCCCCACGCATTAAAACTGGCGTAGGCGGGCAGGTTGAACGCGCCCTGGCGCACATTGTTGCCGTCCTCCTGCGCAATATCTGCCAGCCCCACCACATCGTAGTTCAGCGTGCTGAAGCCGAACGGCGGCGCATTATTGAAATCCAGCTCGTTATTGGTCGGGTCAGCGGTGGAACGAATGTGGAAATCTTCGGGGATCAGCCCCGGATAGCGGTCGATGGCAGTGCTGGCACGATTATCGGCATGGTTCACCACCAGATCGCAGTAGACCTCCAGCCCGAACCGATGTGCCAGCCGAATGAGTTCAATCAGCTCCTGCGTGGTGCCGTAGCTGGTAGCGACGGTTCCCTTCTGCAGGCGGTCGCCCAGATCAAAATGGTCAAAGGGGTTATAGCCCGTGCTGAAGCCGCCGCCGCCCGATTTGACAGGCGACGGCAGATAGATGGCGCCGTAGCCTGCCAACACCACCTCGGGCAAACGCTTCATAATGGTGCGATAGTTGGTCTCAAACCACTGCAGAATCGGCGTGTCGCGATACGATGGCGCATAACGCACCCACACCGAATAGTTCGAGCCGCCATTATTATCATAAAGGATGCGCCCGCTGCTGTCCTGCGCCCGAATGTAGAACTGCACATAGGTGCCAGCAGAGTAGGGTCCCAGCACCAGGTACCACTGCGTGTTGTTGCCTGTGTTGTAGTCGAATGTGAATACGAATTCTCGCGTAGTTGTCCAGTTATCGGTGGTGACGACGGCGTACACGCTCTGACCGGGCGCGATCGGGGAGGTTTGCGTGGTGATGGTGAGCGTCTGGGTGGGTTCGAGCATACCGTTGCGTGCAGGCAGTTGCCCGATATTCGTGATATAGAGGCGCGTATTGCCGACCCAGTTCAGCTGCGCCTGCGCCGACAGCCCCAGCGCGATCAGTGCGAACAGAATCGCGCCCCACCGTGCCACTATAGCCGCTCTCATCAGCAATATTATAGCCCAAACAGCCCCTGTCAGTGAACATCAGCCTCGCCCCTGCTGGGGAGCGGGTTGCCCCTCACCCGTACCCTCTCCCCCGCGGGGGAGAGGGTACGGGTGAGAGCTTTCCCACAGGCGTGAGCTTCTTGCCCTCTCACCCGATCAGCCGGTGGGTACAATAGAAACCCCTTCGGGGGCGATTCGTCTAAGGGTTGGAACGATGAGGGACTGGATGTGGCGGGCAACGGCTGGCGGGATTGGCGTGCTGCTGCTCATCGCAGCGGTGAACGCCCAGCTCTATCGCAATATTGTCAATCGCCCCTTTGAGACGGTCAGCAACGGTCCGCAGAATGTGATTGTGGTTGATATCGACCGCGCGGGTCGTTCGCCTGATGCAATTGAGCGGCTGGTTCGGGAGCGGGTGGCGCAGGTGAGCCGTGCGCAGATAGCGGGCGCGCGCCCGCTGATTCGCCTTTACAAGCGCATGGGGCTGCTGCCGCCCGACTATCGGGTGCCCATCTTTCACACGGTGGTGCTGCGACGGAACGGGCAGCTGCTGCTGCCCACTCGCACGCGCGACGGCGGGCTGGGCAACGGCACGCTCACCATCCAGATTCAGGATGGCGACAACCCCTTCCCCGCCCAGTATAAAGCCCTGTTGCAGACTGTGGCGAGTCGGGTGTTGCCCCTTGTGGAAGCCGAATACGGCAAAGCCGCCCGCACGCTCACCATCACCGTCGTCAACTACGATGACCAGATTGGCGACCGCGACGCGGTGGTGGGCGGTGTCTACGATGTGAGCAACAGCCGATTTTTATTTGCCATCTATAACGCGCCTGAAGCGGCGGCGGTGAGCCTGCTCTACCTGATTGTGCGGGCGTTCCATGCCGATGCGGGCTTCGCCTATGACGCCTGGGAGGAGGGCTTCGCCCGCGCCGTAACGGCGCGTATCGCCCGCAGCAGCGCGTTTCGCCAGATCGCAGGGCTGAACCCCGACACCATCGACCTGATGCTGGATCAGAACTTCGATGTTCGCCCCTATTATGATGCGTGGAACCAGCCCGTGCTGGGCAGTCCGGGCTTTATCGCGCCGTCGTTGCGTCAGGCGCCGATTGCGCCCGGCACCACAGGCGGGCTGTGGCTGGTGCGCTATCAGATGGCGGGTTCGGCATGGCTCAAGCTCGCGACGGAGTACCCCAGCTTCTTCCGTGAGTTCAACGCCCGCTACTACGCTCAATACACGCCCGACCTGCGAGGCAACATTCCGAACCTACTCGCGATTGCTCGCCAGACGCTCAGCGCCCTCAGCGGCTCGGGCAATCCGACAGTGGAAGGCGTGCCGTTCGACCAGTGGTATCGCCAGCAATATATTCTGGACACCAGCCTGACCTACGGGCGCAAACTGCATGCCCAGATGTTCCCCTACATCGCCAGCATCCAGCCCGACGAGCAGGCGGTCTTCACCGTGTTCCTCACCTATTTTCAGACGGTGCGCACAGCGGACGGCTGGGACGAGGCGATGCTGAACGGAACCAGCTACCCCATCTACTGGGATTTCGGCTATAATCGGCTGACGCTCTCGCCGCAGTATGAGCGGGTGGACATCCGCGTGGGCACAGGGGCGGTCGTGCCGAGCTTTATCGGCAGCGAGGTCGCCCATCAACGGCTGACGGTCGACTTCAGCGTCGGCACGGAGAACGCGCGCGTGGTCTACCCCAGCAGCAAGGTGCAGGGCACGAACTTCCGCAACAACTTCTTCGGCGTGGTGTATGGGGTGGACAACGGCAGAGTGCGCATCGATCTGGGCGTGGAGCAGAAGGAAGCGGAGATAACAAAGGGCGCGTTCGGCATCGCCTTCAGCGAATCGGCGCTCAGCCGCGAGCGCATCGCCCGACTCACCTTCTTCGACTCGCAGGGCGTGGAGGTGGGGACGGTGCAGGTCAACACGGGGATTGGCTTCCAGTTCGTGATGGTGCGCCTGCAGACGGCTGCCGACACCTTCCAGCTGAGCCTGCCCGCAGGGCTGAACATGATAAGCCTGCCGTTGCGCCCCTATGAGAGCGACTTCGCGAAGCTGCTGAACATCCCCGCGAACCAGCTGCGTCTGGCGCACTGGCGTCAGGAACGGTTCAACTATGTGTATTATCCAGAGACGCCGCCGCCTGCGCCCGGTGTGGGCTACTTCCTCTATCTCGCCAGCCCGCTGACTGTCTCCATACAGGGCGAGCCTGCGCCGACCGACCGCGAGTTTGCCATCGCGCTCCAGCCAGGCTGGAACCTGATCGGGCATCCGTTCAGGGAGTCGGTCGATCTGCGCTCGGTGCGCGTGGTACATCAGTTCAGCGAGCCGGTGGTGTGGGAGACGGCGACCGAGTCGATAGGGGGCGAGCCGCCGCTGGTGGGCGATAAGGTGTGGACGCTGGGCACGGCTGGCTATGTCTCAACGACGCTGCTGGAGCCGGGCAAGGCGTACTGGGTGCGCGTGTTGCGCCCGGAGGGTGTAACGCTGTTGATCCCGCCGCCCACTCGCTCGCGAGCGGCGTCCAGTCGCGCACCGGAGCGCCCCGCATGGGCGATGGAGCTGGCGTTGCAGTCGCGCGCGGGCGGCGGCGTCGTGACTCTGGGGCTGGACACCCCTCCCCGCACGCGCAGTCGCTGGGCAAAAGCCGAAGCGCCGCCAACCCTGCCGGGCATGACCGCGTTCGCCATTCTGGACGAGAACCAGCAGGCAGGGGCGCACGGCCCGCCCCTACTGCTGCAGGATACGCGCACGCTGGGAACGCGCCAGCAGTGGAGCCTGCAGATCGTGCCCGCCGAGCCGAACAGCGAACACACGCTCACTTGGCGCATTCTGCCCGCGCGACGCCGCTGGCGCATTGTGCTGGAGAACCCCGTCACAGGCGAGCGGGTCGATATGCGCCGCCAGAGCGCGTATCGCTTCACGCCCGGTGGGGCGCAGATATTGCGTGTGGTGCTGGAGCCAGAGAGCCATCTGCCGCCGCGCATCGTGGGTGTGCAGGTGTCCGCCACACGCGGCAGCACCATCACCATCCGCTATCAGCTGACCACTGATGCCACCGTGCGGGCTGAGATCCGCTCGATGCAGGGCGAGACGCTGCGCCTGCTTCAGCCCCCACGCGCGACAGGCGCAGGCGTGCAGAGCCTCACATGGAACGGGCGCGACTCGCAGGAGCGCGCCCTGCCCCCTGGCTCCTACCTGCTGCTGTTAGAAGCCGTCGATTCGGAGGGGCGCATCGCACGCGCCACCACGCCGATTGTGCTGACCCGATAGAGAACCGCTATGCGACGCTTGAACTGGCTCTGGATCGCTCTCTTGCTGATAGGGTTGAACGCCTGCGGGGGCGGGGGCGGGCTTGGTCCTGTCGCCATCCTGCGCGGGCGCGTGGTGCTGGTGGGCACAGGCTTGCCGCCCAACCCCGCTGCCACCGTCGAAGCGAGCGGCGCGCGAACCACCACCGACACGCAGGAAGGCACTTTCCAGCTCGCCGTGCCGCCGACCGCCACGCAATTGACTGTGCGCTCGCAGGGGCTGCCCGATTTCACCTTTCGCCTGCCTCCCCTGCAGGCGGGGCAGACCTACGATCTGGGCGATCTCTACATCGGACCGCAGACCGTGGTTGTGCGCGGGCGTGTGGTGAACGCGCTCACGCAGGAGCCTGTCGAGGGCGCCATCGTCAGCCTGCTGGGTCAGCTCACGCAAAGCGACGCTAACGGGCGCTTCACCCTCAACGATGTCGCCTACGATCCCAACGGCGTGCTGGACCCCGAGGGCACCATCCAGCGCACGGGATACCTGCCGCGACGCTTTCTTGTGGATCAGCCTCCCAGCAATGGCGAAATCGAGCTGGGCGACCTGCCGCTCCAGCCTGAAACGGACGAGAATCCCCCCAATACGCCGGGCAATGTGCAGGGTCGCGTGCAGGTGCCCGTGGGCACGCCCGTGGGCACGCGAATCGATATCTACACGCCGCCCGACGCACAGTTCCCGTCCGAATCGGTGGTCATCACACGCGATACAGGCGATTTCCGCCTGTGGCTGCTGCCAGGCAACTATAAGCTGGTCTTCATCAGCGCAGGAGGCACCTATCGCGCCGAGCGCACCATCAGCGTAACGAGCCTCACTGCCGTGACCGACCTCGGCGTGGTGCAGCTGCGTTAGAGGTGATCTAAGAACGCGAGATCGCCTGCTTGCCTTCTGCAGCATCAGCCTGCAAAAATTAGCAGGAATCTGCCCCTACCTGCCAAACTTAACCCCCAACAAGGGAGGTGAGCATAGAGGGCAGGGCATCCAGCGGACACCGCCCTCGCTTGCCTGACG
>JBBIML010000012.1:0-159462 GCA_037444405.1 Armatimonadota bacterium | reverse complement strand
CAGCGCGTGCCCAGGAAATCCCAAAAGTCGAGCTATCGAAGAGCCCGTCATCGCCGCCGATCGGGGAGCCAATCGCACCCGCGCCGTCGGTCGTGGCGACAAACGCGCGACCCGTGCCGTTGCCAACGGGCGCCATCGTCATCCAGTAGATGGTGCCAGGGGTGAGATTCACATTCCCGATCTTGACGCGGATCTCGTAGATGGTGAGTCCGAAGCCGCTCCCGATGGCGGTGTAGCTGCCGCCCGCGGCGGTGCCCGAAGCGATCAGCGTACCGCCGTTGCCAACACCGGCGTCCTGTCGAATCTCCCAGTAGACAGGTGCGCCCACCAGCTCGTTGGTGAGGTAGAACTGTCCAAGCAGCCCAGTGACTACATTGTAGCCCGTCGGCAGGGAGAAGTTGTCATAGGTGCGGGCGTCGGACACTACCGTGTTGCGCTCGCTGGCGAGACCGTTCTGGTTGTCGAAGTTCCCGTTGAACCAGACGATATCGCCGCTTGCGTTCGCGAAGCTAACCAGCACAACAACAGCCGTCAGTGCGCTCGTGATTCGGCGCATAATCCCACTGCTCACTCGTTTCATCTGCATGTACCTCCTCATTGTGTGATTGTCTGGAACGCCCGTTTTCGGACTTCCGTCTATACATGACTCAAAAGGAGCCAAAAAGCGGACAACTCGAAGGGCGAATTTGCCCTGAATCGGCTCCTTTCAGTCAGGCTGACCCATTATAACTCGACAGGGGCGTTCGGCGGACTGGTAAAAATGCCAGTTTTGGCGTTTTGGGTATAGTGAAGGGCAGGGCGATGGGACATATTTTGCTGGTGTATAACGCGGGCAAGGCGGCGGCGGTGCGTCAGGCGCAGGAGGTCGCCCGCTGGCTGCGAGCGCGTGGCTATGAGGTGGTGCTAACAGACCAGCAGACGGCGACGGCGTGGGAGAGCCTGCCCGACCCGAACATCGCGCTGGTGGTCACCCTGGGCGGCGACGGCACGCTGTTGACGGCGGCGCATTTAGCCGCGCCCGCAGGCGTGCCAATCCTGGGCGTGCATCTGGGGCGGTTCGGCTTCATCGCGCAGGTGGAACCTGACGGGTTGCAGGGCGCGCTGGAGCGGTGGCAGGCGGGCGACTGCACGGTGCAGGAGCGGCTGATGGTGCAGGCGCGGGTGGCGGGCGAGGTGCGCCTCGCGTGGGCGCTGAACGAAATCGCGCTGCTGCGCCATCCCACCTCGCCGATGCTCAACTTCGGCATCGCGATTAATGGGCTGCCGCTGACCACCTATCCCGCTGACGGCTCGCTGGTGGCGACGCCGACTGGCTCCACCGCCTACGCGCTGTCGGCAGGCGCGCCCGTGATGCATCCCGCGACCGAGGCGCTGATCCTGACACCCATCTCGCCCCACACGCTGGGCGCACGCCCGCTGGTGCTGCCGCCCGACGCCCGCATCGACATCACCGTCGGCTGTGAGGCGACAGGCGATCCCGAAGTGCAGGTGTTGATCACTGCCGACGGACGCCGCCACCAGTGGCTGACCGTCGGTCAAACGGTGAGCATCTCCGCCGCGCCCTTCCGCACCAGATTGCTCGTTTTTAACGAGGGTGAGTTCTTTGAGAAGCTACGCGACCGCCTGCTGTGGGGCGCACGCGTGAATGAGTAGTCCGAATGCGGGCAACCTCCCTTTCCAGCACCTCCACCACGCAGGCGAGGTCGTCGCGTGTGGTGTGGCGTCCCAGCGAGAAGCGGATGCCCTGCTGGGCGGCGTCTTCGTCCCAGCCGAGCGCCAGCAGCACATGGGAGGGTTCCAGCGAGCCAGCGCTGCACGCCGCGCCACTGCTCGCCGCGATTCCTGCCCTGTCGAGTGCAATCAGCAAGCTGTCGGAGGGCACACCCGCGAACCGAAAGTGGGCGTTGCCGGGCAACCGCCGATGGGGATGACCCGTGAGGGTGGCGTCGGGCACACGCCCCAGAACCTGCTGGATGAACTCGTCGCGCAGGGCGGTCAGCCGCAGGGATTCCGATTCGCGCACCGATTCGGCGATCGCGGTCGCCTTCGCGAAGCCGACGATGCCCGCCACATTCTCGGTGCCCGCGCGTCGCTCCCGTTCCTGACCGCCCCCGACCATCAGCGGCTGCAACGGCGTGCCCGCGCGAATATAGAGCGCGCCCACGCCCTTGGGTCCATAAATCTTGTGCGCCGAGATGCTTAACAGATCGCAGCCGATGGTCTCCACTTTCACGGGCAACAGCCCGAAGGTCTGCACGGCGTCCACATGGAACAGCACGCCCTGCTCACGGCAGATCGCGCCAATCGTCTCCACAGGCTGAATCGTGCCGATTTCGTTATTCGCGTGCATTACCGACACCAGCCATGTGTCGGGGCGGATTCGGCGACGCACCTCGTCGGGGTCGACCTGCCCGAAAGAATCCACAGGGATCAGCTCCAGCTCGTAGCCGAAGGGGCGAAGCCACTCGGCGGCGTTCAGC
The DNA here is from genome assembly GCA_037444405.1 of Armatimonadota bacterium. Taxonomy (GTDB): domain Bacteria; phylum Armatimonadota; class Fimbriimonadia; order Fimbriimonadales; family GBS-DC; genus HRBIN15. The sequence continues at coordinate 156,982 of JBBIML010000012.1, read as the reverse complement.
ACGGCGTGATGCTCAACGGCGGAGACGAGCAGGTGGCGGCGGTGGGGAGGCGCTTTGAGCGACGCGCCGATAATCGCCAGATTGCACGATTCGGTGCCCGACGAGACGAAGCAGATTTCGGCGGGATCGCAGCCGAGCGCCTGCGCCAGCGCCTCCCGCGCCTCGTCGATTGCCAGCCTCGCCGCGCGACCCCAGCGGTGCAGGCTGGACGGATTGCCGAAGGCATCCGTCAGAAACGGCTCCATCGCCTGCTTCACCTGCGGGTCTAATGGCGTGGTGGCAGCGTAATCCAGATAGATGGGACGCATCAATATAAGTATACCCCTCACCCGTGTGGGGCGCGGGCGAGGGGCTGATGAAAGATGCGCTATGGCACATCGCGCTCCCTGACCAGCAGGATGGCATCGCGGTAGGCGCCGCGCTTCCAGTAGCGGCGCGGGATACGACCCACCTCCCGATAGCCCGCCTTCAACAGCATTTTCAGCGAGGCATGGTTGCCATCCAGCACTTCAGAAAGCAGCAGGCGCAGACCCAGCACCTCAAAGGCGTAGCGCGTGCGCACCCGCACCGCGTCGGTGCCGTAGCCCTTGCCCCACAAATCGCTGCGCCCGATCATCGTGCCCGTTGTCGCCGTGCCGTGCCGCCAGCTAATCTGGTGAACGCCTGTGAAGCCGATATGTTCACCCTCCAGAGTCTCGATGGCGAAGGCGACATCCCGCTCCGTACCCCGCATCATGCGGTCGAACCACTCCTCTTCGGCTAATCGGCTCAGCGGGAAGTCGCCGATAAGCGTCCACTGCGTGATGTCGGGGTCATTGACCCAGCGCAGGGCGTTCTCGAGGTGCTTCTCTTTGTCCAGCGGCACCAGTCGCACCTTTTCACCTGTCCAGCCGTAGCTCATAGACCTTCCGGGCAGTTAAGTGTACCCCGTTTCGGGGCTGACCATGCAGGAGAGCGTTCAAAGTGCGCGATTACAGCGAAGGCGCACGGGCGGGGTAGCCCAGCAGGGGACGCGCCAGCAGGATGGGGAAACGGTTCGCCACCTGATTGTAGCGAGCGGCAGCCTGCGCATAGCGCCCGCGCTCCACCGCGATACGGTTCTCCGCGCCCGCGATTTCGTACATCAGCGCGAGCGTGAGGCGGTCGTTGCGCAGGGCGGGATCGCTCAATATCTGCCGCAGGAGTAGCTGTGCCGCCTGCGTCTTGTCGCCCGACTGGCGCAGGGTATTCAGCACCTGCTGCAGCTGTTCGCGCTGGGCGGCATTCGCCTGCTGTACCAGCATCTCCAGGCGCGGGATGAGCGATTGGCGTCGCTGTTGCACAGTCTCCACCTGCGCTTTGCGCATCTGCACTTCCGCCCACGCGTCGCTCAGGGCGAAATGGCTGTAAATCAGGTTCAGCACCATCAGCAGGGCGGCGACGCCAACGGCAATCAGGGTGTTGCGTCGGATGCGGGCGCGGCGCTCGCGCTCCTGCTCAATGCGGCGGATCGCCTCGCGCAACCGCTCGGGCTCGATGCCCAGCTCGGCTGCGCTCTGCTCCAGCACCTGCTGCGAAATGCCCGATTCGTGCTCCTGCTGGAGCCGAATGGCTTCCTGAATCACTTCCTGCGCTTCTTCCTGCTCGAACCGTTTTTCCATGGTTGTTCACCAGCTGGCGCCTGCGCCGCCTCCGCCGCTCTCGCCGCCGCCGAAGCTGCCGCCATCTGACCATCCGCCCCAGCCACCGCTCCCAACTGAACTGCCGCCGAACCAGCCGCCGCTTCGCGACGAGCCGCCTCCGCCCGTGACAATCACGCTGGGCGCCCGCTCGCGGCGGGGCAGCACGCGCTGCTGCTCATCTTCATAGTCACAGCGTGGGTTCTTGCACACCTTATGAATCATCTCCAGCCCCGACCGCGTATAGGTCGGTTCGCGTACCACATGACTGCGCGTCTGCACCGTGCGCCCGCCACATTTCGGGCACTTTTCGTAGCCTGACCACCATAGCACGCGCGGGCGAATCTCCAGCGTCTGACACCGATCGCAACGCCACACGCGATAGTCGACGCTCATCAATCTCTCTTCCAGCAGCTGCAGGGGGTTGAGGTAGGCGTCATCCTGCTGTTCGGTGAGCAGGCGCATTGGCTGGCGGCAGGTGGGGCAGAGGGGCGCCCGCTCGCGCAACAGCAGCCAGCCTGCCAGCCCCACCCCGCCCGCCGTTAGCAACACGCCCAGTATCGCCCCGATGGGGGGCGCCTGCGCGGTTGGCGCTGCAGCTGGCTCCGCCAGACGGTCGCGAATGCGCTGGCTCAACTCGTCCACCAGCGCGACCAGCCCGCCCGCATAATCGCCCCGCCGAAACGCGGGCACCATGAAATCCTGCAACAGCAGTCCGACCTCAGAGTCGGGGATGATTGCCTCGATGCCGTAGCCCGTTTCGACCTCCACACGCCGCTGCTCTAATGCGACCAGGATCAGCACACCGTTGTTAATATCTTTTTTGCCGACGCCCCAGCGGTTGAACAGCTCGGTGGCGAACTCTTTCGGCTCAGCGTCCACCGTGCGTCGGAGAATGACGATTGCCATCTCGGCGCCCGTATCGCGTTCGAGCGCGTCAATTATCTCGTTCAGGCGTTGCTGCTGGTCGGGTGTCAGAACGCCCGCCATATCGGTGACCCAGCCACCCGTTTCGCGCGGGTTGGGCACCTCCTGCACGCGCTGTGCCCATGCGCCCGCGATGAGCAGCGCCGTCAACAGCAGGCTAACCCGTCTCATGGCTTATCGCCTCCTGACGAATACGATAGAGCTGCTCAATCACCTGCAGCGCGTTCAGCAATCCGTCGGCGTAGCGTCCCTCTTTGAAGAAGGGCACAGCAGTCTGCAGCGCCTCGCCTGTCTCCACATCCGATAGCAACGGTTCCCACGCGAGACCCACCTCGCTCTCGATCCAGCGTTCCTGAAGGGCAATCAACAGCAGCAGTCCGTTCGCGGGCAGTCGCCAGTGGTGATAGAGCCAGAAGGCGTACTCGCTGGGTTTGAGCGGCGCGACTGCCAGCACCGTCGCTATCACCAGCACGCCGCCCATCGCCTCACTCAGCTGCTGCAATCGCGCCTTCAGCTGTTTGCGCTCCGAATCGCTCAACAGGTTCGCGAAGTCGTTCACCGTGTTCTGGCGCTGCAGTTGCAGATGGGCTGGAACCTGAAGCGCCAGCAGCGTGAAGCCACAGCCAGGGCAGGCGTCCACTGGTTGTTCGGCAATCCAGCCACAGCGCGGGCACTTCATCACTCCTTCGCCCCCACCTCGATGCCCTTCAGCACGCCGATAAAGGGCAGGTTGCGGTATCGCTCGGCGTAGTCCAGCCCATAGCCGACCACGAACTGGTCGGGGATATCGAACCCGCAGTAGTCGACGGGCACGGCGACCTTCTGGCGAGTGGGCTTGCGCAACAGCGTGCAGACGCGCAGGCTCGCGGGCGCGCGCGTGCGCAGCAGCTCCAGCAAGTACGAGAGTGTCAGCCCCGTGTCCAGAATGTCTTCCACCACCAGCACATGGCGACCGCCGATGCTGGTGTCGAGGTCTTTCAGCAGGCGTACGACTCCAGAGGTGCGCGTCTCCGCCCCGTAGCTGGAGATGGCGACGAAATCGTAGGATACAGGGATTGTGATATAGCGCATCAGGTCGGCGAGGAACACGAGCGAGCCTTTCAGCACGCCCACCAGCAGCAGCGGCTCGCTGCTGGGCGGTTGCAGCACGCGCGGGTCGTAATCGCGGGCAATCTGCTCGCCCAGCTCGCGCACGCGCGCCTGCAGGGTCGGCGCGTCGATCATCACCTGCACCTCTGGAAAACGCGCCTGCCACAGGGACTGCTCCGTCGCCTCCAAAGAACAGGGCACAGCCATCGTCTGAACCGACATAGGCAACCTCCTACTCCCACTCGATGGTCGCGGGCGGCTTGGAACTCAAATCATACAGCACGCGGTTGATGCCGGGCACCTCGTTCACGATTCGGTCCGCGATGCGGCGCAGGAGCGACCAGGGCAGCTCGGCGGGTTCGGCGGTCATTGCGTCCTCGCTGAGCACCACGCGCAGCACAATCGGGTGCTGATAGGTGCGCTGGTCGCCCATCACGCCGACGCTACGGATGGTGGACAGCACGGCGAACGCCTGCCACACCTGCCGATGCCAGCCTGCGCGGGTCAGCTCCTCGTTCAGGATCGCGTCGGCTTCACGCACCTGCTGGAGCCGTTCTGGAGTGATCTCGCCGATCACGCGCACCGCCAGACCCGGTCCGGGGAAGGGCTGGCGCCACACGATGCTTTCGGGCAAGCCGAGCGCCTGCGCCACCGCCCGCACCTCATCCTTGAACAGATAGCGCAGCGGCTCCAGCACCTCCAGGCGCATCCAGGACGGCAACCCGCCCACATTGTGGTGGGTCTTGATTTTGGCGGCGATGGGCGTGCCGCTTTCGATCACATCGGGATAGAGCGTGCCCTGCGCCAGAAATCGGCAGTCACCCATCGCGTCGGCATGCTCTTCGAACACGCGCACGAACTCCTCGCCAATCACTTTGCGCTTCTCTTCGGGGTCGGTGATGCCGCGCAGCCGTTGCAGGAACCGCTCGCGGGCGTCCACGAAGATGAGGCGCGTCGGGAAATGGCGGGTGAACAGTTCGCGCACCTCGTCGGCTTCACCCTTGCGCAACAGCCCGTGATCGACGAAGATGCCCGTGAGCTGTTCACCAACGGCTCGCTGGATCAGCGCGGCTACGGTGCAGGAGTCGACGCCGCCACTGATGGCGCACAGCACGCGCGCATTCCCCACCCGCTCCCGAATCGCCTGGATCGACTCCTCGATGAAGCTAACGGGCGTCCAGTCGCCGCGACAGCCACATACGCCGAACAGAAAGTTGCGCAATAACTGCTTGCCGAACGGCGTGTGGCTCACTTCGGGATGGAACTGCACGCCGTACAGGTGGCGCTGCAGGTCGCCCATCGCGGCGACGGGCGTGTTCCCGGTGGTCGCCAGCAGGGTGAAACCGGGCGGCGGCTGAACCACCTGGTCGCCGTGGCTCATCCAGCAGATGAGGTCGGGTTCCAGCCCTTCAAAGAGCGGCTCGGCGTGCAGCACGCGCAGTGGTGTTCGCCCGTACTCGCGCTGGGCAGCAGGCTGAACCTCGCCGCCCAGCATCTGCGCCATCAGCTGATGCCCGTAGCAGATGCCCAGCACGGGAATGCCCAGCTCAAACAGCGCAGGCGGCACGCGCGGCGCGTCCCGCTCATACACGCTGGCGGGACCACCCGAAAGAATAATGCCCTTCGGCGCACGCGCACGAAGGGACTCGATGGAGGTGCTATAGGGCAGAATTTCACAGAAGACCTGACACTCGCGCACACGCCGCGCAATCAGCTGGGTGTACTGACCGCCGAAGTCCAGCACCACCACCTGCTCATGCGGACCGCCTGCAGCCAACGCCCGCTCCATATTAAGAGGATACCCCACAGAGATTGCCCTGTGAATCGACCGATACCTGCCAGTCGGGTTCAATCAGCAGGGTGGTGTCGGGCTGGAGGATGAGCGCGGGCGCGGGCACGCGCTGGCGCGCGCTCAGCTCGGCGCGATGAATCACGGGCACCTCACGCCATTCACCCCAGAGATAGAGGCGCACGGACGATGGCAACCCGCGCATCGGCTGCCATCCATCCTCCGCCACGCGCCACTCGCCACCCACAGGCTTCGGCTGGAGCGCGATTGCCCGCATGCGCAGATTCACCAGCTCCAGCGCCCGCTCGGTCAGCGCGAAGCCGTACTGACGCTCATGCTGGGTGTGAAACGCCTTCGCTGCCTGCTGCGGGCGCAGAGGGTCAAACGGTAAGGTGATTTCGTACGATTGCCCGCGATAGCGCAGATCGGCATAGAGGTGAAGCTGCGCTTCGTCAATCGACGCACCTGCCTCCTGCAGAGCGCGCAGGCACTCCTGACGCAGGGCGTCCATCAGCGGGTGCAAATCGGGCAGGGCATCCAGCGGCGTTAGCAGCGTGCGCACCGCCTCATGCACGCAATCCATCCAGAGTAGCCCGTATGCCGATAGCACGCCCGGATGGGGTGGCAAGAGCCAGCGTTGCGCCCCAATCAGCCGTGCCAGGGCACACATCTGCAAGGGACCCGCGCCGCCGAACGCCAGCAGGGTGAAGGCGGCGGGGTCATAGCCGCGCGCGGCGGAGACCGTGCGCAACGCTTTGCTCATGCGGGCGCGCGCCTGCTCCAGAATCGCCTCCGCCGTCTCCTCCACGCTCAGTTGCAATGCCCGCGCCAGCGGCTCCAGCGCACGCCAGGCGCAATCGGGCTGAATCTCGATCTGTCCGAAGCCGAAAGTTTCGGGCAGCAGGTGCCCCAGCACGAGGTGCGCGTCGGTGACAGTGGGCTGGTCGCCTTTACCGCAGGCGGCGGGACCGGGATCGGCGCCCGCGCTCTGCGGTCCGACGCGCAGGCTGCCCGCCGCGTCCAGATAGGCGATGGAGCCGCCGCCTGCGCCAATCGTGTGAATCTCCAGCTGGGGCAGGCGGAGCGGCATGCCCGCGATCTCCGATAGCCCCACGCGCGACGGCTCGCGGTCAATCAGCGCGACATCGGTGGAGGTGCCGCCCATATCGAGCGTGAGCAGGCGCGGATGCCCGCTCTGCCGACCGATTGCCCACGCGCCCATCACGCCTGCCGCCGGACCCGACAGCACCGTGCTGATCGGCAGCCGACATGCCTGCGCGATGCCCATCAATCCCCCATTCGAATGGCTCAATAATAGCGTCGGCGACGGCTCCCCATCTGACTCATGGAGCTGGCTGCGCAGTGCGCTCAGATAGCGGGTCAGCACGGGCATGAGATAGGCGTTCAGGAAGGTGGTGCTGGCGCGTTCGTACTCACGGAACTCGGGCGCGACCTCGCTGGAGAGCGCGACGGCGAAATGGGGCGCCAGCAGCTCGCCCAGCCGCCGCTCATGCGCAGGGTTCGCATAGGAAAACAGCAGGCACACGGCGACCGCCTCCACACCCGCCCGCTTCCAGCGGCGAATCAGGCGCGGCAACTCGCTCGTGTCCAGCGGCTGCAGAACCAGACCGTTATAGGCGAGGCGTTCGGGCACTTCGGCACAGAGCGCGCGCTCCGCCAGACACGGCGTCGGCTGCGGGCAGAGGCTATACAGCTCCCGACGGGTCTGACGCGCCAGATGGAGCAGGTCGCGAAAGCCTTGCGTGGTCAGAAAAGCGGTACGGGCGCCCCTGCGCTCCAGAATGGCGTTTGTGCCGACCGTTGTGCCATGCAGCACCATCGCGGGTCGTCCTGCATTCAGTTCGCGCTGGAGCCACGCCAGCCCGTGCAGAACCGCCCGCTCCGGCGCCACGGGCGTGGAGGGCACCTTCAGCAACAGCAGCTGCTGACCCGACCATGCCACAAGGTCGGTGAAAGTGCCACCTGTGTCCACGCCCACGCGCCACTCGCTCCGTGCCATGCGCCACCCTGCTACACTTTCGCCAGCGCCTGCTCCAGATCATCCAGCAGGTCATCAATATGCTCGATGCCGACGGAGAGGCGCACAAGGTTATCGGTGATGCCGCAGGCGGCTCGCTCTTCGGGCGTCAGGCTGGAGTGCGACATCACGGGCGGGTAGCCAACCAGCGATTCGACGCCGCCCAGACTGCTCGCCAGAAGGAAGAGCCGCGTCGATTCGCAGAATCGCCTGGCTTGTTCGCGCCCGCCCTTGAGATACACGGCGAGCATGCCGCCAAATCCGCGCATCTGGCGTTTCGCCAGCGTATGGTGCGGATGGTCGGGCAAGCCGGGATACAGCACGCGCTCCACCTTCGGATGTTCCTGCAGGTAGCGGGCAACAGCGAGCGCGTTCGCCTCGTGCGCGCGCATACGCACCGCCAGCGTTTTCAGCCCGCGCAGCAGCAGCCAGCTATCGAAGGGCGACAGGATACCGCCCCCCACCGCCTGCTGATCCCAGAGCGGCTCGTGCAGGTCGTCGCGATTATACACCAGCGCGCCGCCAATCAGGTCGCTGTGCCCGCCCAGATATTTGGTCGCGCTATGCACCACGATATCGGCGCCGAGCGCGAGCGGGTTCTGAAAATAGGGTGTGGCGAAGGTGTTGTCCACCACCACAAGCAGCCCGTGGTCATGCCCCAGCGCGGCTAACTGCTCCAGATCGACCACATAGGTGAGCGGGTTGGTGGGCGATTCGAGCCACAGCAGGCGGGTTTCGGGGCGGATGGCGCCCTCCACCGCGTCGGGCTGGGTGGCATCCACCAGCGTGTAGTAGATGCCACGCTGCTGCGCCAGCCGCAACAGCGACATCGTGCCGCCGTACACATCGCGAATGCACACCACATGCTCGCCGGGCTTGAGCAAGCCGATGATGGCGCTCTCGGCTGCCATGCCGGAGGCGAATAGCAAGCCATACCTGCCGCCTTCCAGCGCGGCGAGGCACTGCTCGGCAGCCGCCCGCGTCGGGTTCGACACGCGCGAATACTCGTAGCCCCCTTCCTGATCCACGCTCGCACGCCGAAAGGTGGAGGTCGCATAGATGGGCACCACCACCGAGCCAGTGGTCGGGTCCGGCTCCTGACCCACCCGAATAGCGATGGTCTCAAAATGCATACTTTTAGGATACCCCCGACCGATGTACCAAGTCAGGGCAGAATCGTCACGGGGTCGCCAACCTGCAAAATGGCGTAGAGGATATCGATGTCGGGGTCGTCGAGGGCGATACAGCCGAGCGTCCAGTCGCGCCCTGCACCGCCACCGTCATCCCGTTAGCAGTAAAACACCGCCCAGCACAAACCCACGCCAGACCCGCCCGCTCATTGCGAACTTTCCGATTCTACCTGCCTTGACTGATAGTGATTCAGCCAGATTCTTGCCTGACGAACGCCAATCATCGTCATAAAGGCGGTTAGCACAACCATATAAAGCGCATATCCTGCGTAAAAACTCAAGCTTCGATCGGGATTGCTTAGCGCATACATCGGGTTAATAAGCATCAGCCAGCTCCCCACTATTTGAGTTAATTTCAAAGGTATCAGATGCAAAATATAAACTATAACCAACCAGAGAAAGAGCGTGCGTGTCAGTGATGCGGGCATCTGGCTGCCATACATCTCCATTATTGCCCGCGCTTCTGCCCTGACATACTTGACAGGAGCCGATCGGTACGAATGCCAGTAGAAAATCAGGATACCGGTGTTGAGGGACTGCGCCAGCAGTAGCAGACCTATCAGGCAGAGGCTCCACATCAACCAGCGTCGCGGGTCGACCCAGTAGCCTGATGCCCAGCCGACAGTTAGCCACGCGATGAGCGCGATTGCCAGCACCAGCGCCCACCCCCACATGACGCCGCCCAGCGGATAGGGGAGTGCATGGCGCAACGGGCGCGGGCGCGCCCCAATCCCATAGTAGCCCAGCATTCGCGCACAGGCGAATGCGTATGCCAGACCACCCAATATCATGCCCCAAAAGACGGCGCGTTCTGCCTCTGTGATGGAGTGCACCCCGCTCTGCGCGTAGATGCCCATATGCAGCGCATAGACTGTCAGAAAGAACGCCGTGCCGCCCCAGCGCTGAAACTGATAGGCTGTATCTGACCACCAGCCCAGCCACTGCGCCGACACTATCATTGCCAGCAGGCATAACCCTATCATCATCGGGACTGCCAGCACCCATACAGGCAACTCCCAGCTGCCAAGCGAAACTGTTGCGTACATCTCATAAGGAATCAGCAGCGGACTCATCAGATATAAGGGTAGATGTCCCCTGCTGCCAGCAAGCCAGCCTTGAAAAAGCACAAAGAGGGATACCAGTAGTAGCAAGGATACGCCCCCTGCTGTGAGCGCGGGCGTGCCAGCCAGCGCGCCCTCCGCATCGGCTGGAAAGCGCTTATTCATCAACACAACGCTCAACCCCACAAGCGTTAGCATGGCAATCCATGTCAGTCCTGCCATGAACAGCCAGTAAGTCGGTACGAAACCTGCTATCTGACAGACGAGAATGCCTGCAGGGAACAGCGTTAGAAGAATCAGTCCCACTTGAGCGCCTGCTGTTAGCGTGCGCCCAGCGACAATAGCGAGTGGGTGCAACGCGGTAAGGTAGATGTCAGGCACCGCGCGCGTTTTATAAACATCGCTGAAGATTCGTGGCACGATAACAGGCGGCGCAAAAATTGCCACAGCGCCCAGAGCGGTCATCAAACCAATACTCACCGAACCAATCAGCGTACCAAAGGTATCAGCGTCGCCGATGAAACTTAATAAGAAACCCGCGCCACCCGCTATCATCATGCTGCTGCCAGCGATCAGCAGCAGCATCCGCCAAAACAGGCGCGAGCGCAAATGGCGCCGATACTCCATCCAGAAAACCGTGCGCACCTCGTCCCACATCACCAGTCTCCTTCATCAGGGTGTGGCTCGGGCTGTGGACACCGCCGCACCCGATCAGCGAACCGAACAGCCAGCGGCAACAACCAGAGCATCAATCCCACATAAATAAACCCCTGCAACAAGCCCCATAGCGGATGCCGCACAAACAGGAGGGAAACCTGCCCTAAAGGCGGAGAAAAACTAATCCACCAGATAGGCAACCGAAACCAGCTCCACACAGGCGTCATGTCTACCATAGCGAACATCGACATAAAGGGGCGCGAAGTGAATCCAGTGAGGTAGAAGGCTGGTAAACTCAGCATAATTATGCCAAATGCAAATAGGACATTTATAAAATAAAATATAATGTTCATCAGACTATTGGGAGTAGTTGGGATGATAAACACACTCAGCACCATCCAGAAGAGTGCAAAGGCGCTTGCCTGCCAGCCCACCAGCGCAGCAACCCACAACCCACGCAGCGGATTATCCCACATTATCGTGCCCACCAACCACACCAGCGGTGACAGAAAGACAATATAAGTACGCACCTGCAAATGCAACACCAGCACACAAAGGCTGCCATACACCAGATGTCGACCTGTCAGTCGGGTGAGCCACAGAAACATGCCAGTACCTCGTTCACGCTCAGTCACCAGTAAGGCGCGTAGCATCGTACTATAACTAAAGGGGAGGATGCCAGCCATAGCAGCGAAGAAAAACCAGAAGCCAGGCACACGCAGCTGACTTTGAATCAGCGTCTGCAGACCCTGCAGATAGATCGCGGCAGCAGCGAGCAAGCACAGGCTCCATAGAATGAGCGCCCACCAGCGATCGGAACGCTTCCAGAAGGGTTGCGGTGCCATAATGCCGCGCAGAAGTTCACCTCGCGTTATCAACAGGTTCTGGATAGCTTGCTGGTCGCGCGCCTGCTGTGCCCGCTTGAGTGCCTTTTCCAGCTCCTGGAGACTGGACGAGAATTGCTGCCGTCCAGCGTACCGAACCTGCCGCATCAGCAGCCATGCGATGGGGTTGTCGGTGTAGTACTCGTCCCACCATTCGCACGCCTGCTGATAGAGGCGTTTCAGCGGGGTCATCGTATGCACACCCATAAGCGTGCTGGCTCCTCCTGACCGTCTATGGGGGTTCGCAGGGGCGATGGCATGGCGGGCATCGTCGCGGTGAGCCATTCGCCCTCACGCGGGATCAGCCCGTCATACAGGCGAAGCACCTTGCGCGGGGTGGCGGTCAGTGTCGCACCACTCGCCAGTATATCTGCCAACTCGAAGGCGCCCGTGAGGGCGTTGCTCATCAACCCGCGCCGGATATGAACCTGCTGCAGGGGGTAGGGCAGCGGGTTGTGGAGGGTGTACCGCTCGCCCTGTTGCTCGATGCGCACGGGCGCAGGCAGATGGAGCAGGCGCACCATCTGCACCTGCATCTCCAGCGCGCCCATCGACTGTATCCGCATCAGCGTGTCCGCGCCGTACTCCACGATGATGCGCTCGCCCAGCAACGCCTGCTGGCGCGACACAAGCGGCTGAATCGCGCCCTCCCAGCGCAGGCGATGCTCGCCCGCGGGCAGCAGGAAGTGATAAAGGCGATGCTCAATCGCGATGGGCAGGCGCGAGTCGGCTAAGAGGGTGCAAGCCTCGCGCCGCTGTGCCCGATGGACCGACGCGGGCACCAGCTGAACCAGCGCCAGCCAGCAGCCTGCCGTGAGCAGTAGCACGACCAGCGGGGCGCGAATCAGCCGTCGCCGCCGTCGCAGGATACGCCAGGTGAGATAGAGCGCGAGCCAGTAGAGCGCGAACACGCCCAGCACGCCCAGAATCTGCGTTCGCGCAATCGGCGGACGCAGCGATTCGCTTTCGAACCCCGTGCGAATGCCTTCCAGTGGCAGCGTGAGCCGTGCTGTCCACCCATTAATAAGCGCGTTCAGTCCCTGCCACTCGCGCCAGTGTCGCGCGCTCAGGTCGCCCGCGAACAGGCTCAGCGTCCCGCGCCCCACGCGCCGACTGCTGGCGAGTGGGAGACTGCCCTCACCCCCTGCCCCTCTCCCACGCTGGGGGAGAGGGGGGTAGAGTCCCTCATCTCCTGCCCCGCTCGCGCGCTGGGGGAGAGGCGGTTTGTTGAGCAGTGTGGCGAGCGGCGTGCCTTTGAGCGGCTCGCCAACCGAGCCGACAGAGACCACCAGATGACCGCCTGCCAGCATCCACGCCAGCAGGGCGTCCCACTGCTCGCGCGAGAGCCGCTCACTGCCCTCCATCAGCACCATCATCGGGATGCCCAGCAGAGCAGTCCACTCGGTGGGCACAATCTCAGGCGACCAGTACACGGGCTGGAGCGACCAGTCGGGGCTGCCGACCACCTGCGAGCCGAATCGGGATTGCAGGCTGAAGCTTGCCTGCTTCCACTGTTCGAACCCGCCCTGCACATCGCCGATAATCACCAGCGGCAGGCGATTGCCCCAGCCGATTGGCACATCGAGCAGACGCCATTCGCCCGTTTCGGAGCGCCATAGCAGGGTCGGAATGCCCATCAGGGCACGTCTGCGCCGTTCAGGGAGCCGCCATGCATCCAGCGACAGGCGCAGGTAGACCACCTTGCGGGCGCCTGCGGGCAGCTCGATCGCCATTCGGTGGCGCGGTCCCGTGCCTGTCCACCACTCCAGTATGCCGCGCGTCGCTTCGCCCCGCTGACGCAGCTCCACACGCACAGGCAGCGGGTCGGTAATCGCCTGCTCACCGAGCAAGTTACGCACGCTGATCTCCGTCTGGGCGACAGCAGCCTGCGCAGGAGCAAACAGCGCCAGCGCGCACGACACACCCCATCGCCACAGCCACCACTTCAGCACCATCTGATGATTCGGCGCATCGGTGGGACATCCCTGTTGAACGCCCTCGCTCCCCTTGCCCGTCTTCCGTGCGTGCCGTTTTTCAAGCAGGATAAAGTCAACCGTGAACGAATCGGGTACAATAGATGGTGGCGGGCAGAACAAGGAGCGCAACATCTGCCTGGTGAGAGTATGGCGAGGAGCAAAAGCGCGAAATCGGGCACACGAGCGAAGACGCCGACGCGGCGGGCGACCGAGCCGCCTAAAGAACGCTCGCAGCAGTTTTACGACCGCATCGCGATTGCGCTGGTAGCGATAGGGCTGGTGCTGCTGTTGAGCCTCACCGTGCCCGACAGCGGCGTGATTGGCGGCGCACTGCGCGACGGTCTGCGCCTGCTGTTCGGCAACGGCGCATATCTGTTGCCTGTGATGCTGTGGCTGGCGGCGGGCGCGCTGGTGTTCGGCTACGGACGCCTCTCACTGCCTGAAGTGATTGGTGGCGGGCTGCTGCTCTATGCGGTGCTGCTCGGCTGGATGGCACAGCCCGAATCGAAATCGGGCAACTGGTTCCATCCGGGCGCGCTGAAGGCGACGGGCGGCTATCTGGGCGCGGTGATCGGCTTCCTGTTCCAGATGGCGCTCGGCGAAGCCAAGAAGGTCGCACTCGGCGCGCTCGCCGTGCTGGGACTGCTGATGATGTTCAACCTGCCGCTGATCAGCGTCCTGCGCGGGCTGTGGCGCGTGCTGTGGACAGGCTGGCGCGGCGCCGCCGTCACCACGCAAGCCGTCGCGAACGCCACCACCGCCACCGTGCAGAAGGCGAGCAGTGTGCTTAAACGCAAGCCGGAACGCCATCCCGCACGCCCGCTACCCCACCCACAGGCAGGCGAGGCGGCAACGGCGGCATCTCGCGAGCCTGACCGCCGCGCTGAAGCCCCATCCGCAGGCGAGCGCGCACCTGCTGTTCGCGAGCCGCGCCCTGCAACCGTGCCGGCACCTCCGCCCGCCAGCGAGGGCAACTACACCCTGCCGCCGCTCTCCCTCCTGCGCGAGCCAGCACCGCCACCCAAACGCACGCAAGCCGAACTCAAGGAGAAGATCGAAGTGCTGGAGCGCACCCTCGAAGACTTCGGCATCGGCGCGAATGTGGTCGAAGTGGCGCACGGTCCGACCGTCACCCGCTACGAGATTCAGTTAGACCCCGGCATCAAGGTGAGCAAGGTGGTCAATCTGGCAGATAATCTGGCGATGGCGCTCGCCGCGATTGCCGTGCGGGTGGAGGCGCCGATTCCGGGCAAGAGCGCGATTGGCGTGGAGGTGCCCAACGACCGCCCACAGATAGTGACCCTGCGCGAGGTGATCGAGCGCGAGGAGTTCTGGAGTTCGCCCAGCCTGCTCACTGTCGCGCTGGGCAAGGATGTGGCGGGCACGCCCAAATATACCGATCTCGGACGCCTGCCCCACCTGCTGATTGGCGGCGCGACCAATTCTGGCAAGAGCATGTGCCTGCTTTCGATGATTGCCTGCCTGCTGTTCCGCACCACGCCACGCGAGGTGCGCCTTGTGCTGATTGACCCCAAGCGCGTCGAACTGTCGCTGTTCGACGGCATCCCGCACCTGCTGTGCCCTGTGGTGCGCGATGTGAAGCAGGCGGCGGGCGCACTGCGAGCCATCCTTGCCGAAATGGATCGGCGCTACGACCTCTTTGCGAACACGGGCGTGCGCAACATTCAGGGCTACAACGAGCGCGCACCCGAAAGCGAGCGCCTGCCCTACATCGTGGTCATTATCGACGAGCTGGCAGACCTCATGATGCAGGCAGCCGCCGAGATCGAAACCTCCATCTGCCGACTGGCGCAACTGGCACGCGCCACAGGCATCCACCTCGTGGTCGCCACGCAACGCCCGTCGGTCGATGTCATCACGGGCACCATCAAAGCCAATATTGCCAGCCGAATCGCCTTCGCGGTCTCCAGTCAGGTGGACAGCCGCACGATCCTGGACATGAACGGCGCGGAGCGACTGCTGGGGCGCGGCGATATGCTCTTCCTGCCCATCGATGCCGCCAAGCCGACGCGCATTCAGGGCTGCTACATCTCCGAAGCCGAGATTGAGGCGCTGGTCGACTTCTGGCGGGCGCAGGAGTCGCCCGTGTATCTCCTGCAGCCGTCCGATTTTGAGCCGGAATCGCCGTTCTACGATGACGACGAGGAAGAGGATGAACTCTACCCGGCGGCGGTGCGGCTGGTGGTGGCGCACGGTCAGGCGTCCACCTCGATGCTGCAGCGGCGGTTCAAAATCGGCTACGGGCGCGCGGCGCGCCTGCTCGATCTGATGGAGCGACGCGGCATCGTGGGTCCGCTCGACGGCGCCAAACCGCGTCAGGTGCTGGTCACCCGCGAGGAAGCCGAACAGCTCCTGCGCCGATACGAATAGTAGCCTGGGCATCCTGCCCAGACTCAAGTGCAAGATGCGCTTGCTACTTCAGTAGCCGGGGCATCCTGCCCAGGCATCAGCACAGGTCGCCATGACCGCAACGGTTCTCAACGGGGTTGATGCCCTGCTGCGGCAGGGTGCGGCGTTGCTGAAGGGCGCGCGGGTGGGGCTGATCACCAACCACACGGGGCTGACCACCGACCGGCAATCGACCATCGACGCACTGCGCACGCTCGAAGTGCGTCTGACCGCGCTCTTCAGCCCCGAACATGGCATCCGCGGGCAGCTGGACGAGCGCGTGCCCGACTCGGTCGACGAGCGCACCGGCTTGCCCATCTATAGCCTCTACGGCGAGCGACGCAAGCCCACCGCCCAGCAACTCAAAGCCGTCGACTGGCTGGTGTTCGATATTCAGGACATCGGCACGCGCTTCTACACCTATATCTCCACGATGGGGCTGGCGATGGAGGCGTGCGCGGAAGCAGGTGTCGCCTTCATGGTGCTGGATCGGGTCAACCCGATTGGCGGCGTGGCGGTGGAGGGCGCCCTGCCCGACCCCGACAGGCTCTCGTTCACGGCATATCACACGCTGCCCGTGCGTCACGGCATGACCGTCGGCGAGCTGGCACAGCTGTTCAACGCCGAGCGGGGGCTAAACGCCACGCTGACCGTGGTGCGCTGTGAGGGCTGGCGCCGAGCGCGCTGGTTCGACGAGTGCGGGCTTTACTGGCTGAACCCATCGCCGAATATGCGTCGCCTCCAGCAGGCGCTGCTCTATCCGGGAATCGGCTTGCTGGAGGGCACGAACCTGTCGGTGGGGCGCGGCACCGACACGCCCTTTGAGCTGATTGGCGCGCCGTGGCTCGACGGGCGGCAGCTGGCGACCGCGCTGAACGAGCTGCCCACCAGCACGGGCGTGCGTTTCATTCCCATCACCTTCACACCAGCTGCCAGCACTTACAGGGGCGTGGCGTGCGAGGGCGTGTCGATCTTCATCACGGAGCGCTCGCGGGTGCGCCCGGTCGCGCTGGGGCTGGGCATCGCCCACACCCTGCGACGGCTCTACCCGCGCGAATGGGAGGCGCAACGCATGCTGGGACTGCTCGCCAACCGCGAACTGCACAGCATGCTGATGGAGGGCGCCGATCTGGATCAGCTGCTCCGGCGTTGCGCCCGCGACGAACGCGCCTTCCGCCAGCGACGCAAGCCCTACCTGCTGTATGAGTAATCGCAGGGAGGGGCGACGCATGCGTTGCCCCTACTCTGTGGGGTACGGGAAGCATGCGCGGAACCGCTGCAGCTCCCGCTGAACCTGATAGGGGATTTGCGGCTCGGCGGTGGCTGGCGCACAGCAGTTATAGACCACGATCAGCTGGTTCACTCGCTCCATCGCGGCTTGCAGCTCGCTCGTGCGCTGTTCGAGCCAGAGGGTGTATTGCTCCACCGATTGCTGGCAGATGCGGGGGTACTCGCGTTCGGCGCGCTGCCAGCAGCGGCGGCACTCAGCGCGGGCGTCCTCAATCTGGCGGGCGCGTTCGAGCCATTCGGGCAGCACGCCCGCGCTCTTGAGCAGGCGGATCGCAGGGCGCATCTCCGGCGGCACGAACCACTCCTCGTCCATCGGCAGCGGCTTGCCCCTGCCCGGCAGGTTGTCGAACTTGCCCTCCTGCATCGCCTCCTCGATTTTGCGCTCGGCGATAATCTCGATCACGCGCTGGATGTCGGGATAGTCGCCTCTCATGGCAGTTCCAGTTTCTGCACGCGGCGGGCGTGGCGCGGCTCGTCGCTGAAGGGCGTGCGCAAAAACGCCTCCACAATCGCCTTCGCTAGCTCCTCGCCGACGATGCGCCCGCCCAGACACAGCACATTCGCGTTATTGTGGGCACGGGCAAGCTGCGCCGACACGGGTTCGGAGGCGTGCGCCGCGCGGATGCCGCGCCGCTTGTTCGCCGCGATGCACATGCCGATCCCCGTGCCGCAAATCAGGATGCCGCGCGAATCGGGCTGCTCCACCACGCGCGCCGTGAGTTGATGCGCAATATCGGGATAGTCCGCAGGCTCCGGTGAGAAGACGCCGAGGTCCTCCACCGCATAGCCCTGCGCCTGCAGATGGTTGCGCAGCGCCTCTTTGAGCGCGTAGCCCGCGTGATCGGAGCCGATAAACACCTTCATCGCTGTTTCTTGCGGAAGCTTCGCTTCCGCAGTCCATAAGGGATGCTATGGTTGGGATGGCTCGGTGCTGGCGCGCATGGTGGCGGAGCCGGGCTTCTGCGCCTGAATCTTCTCGCGCAGCACCTGGAGCGCTTTTTGCAACACACGGTCGTTGGCGATGTCCTCGTCGCCGATGCGCCAATCTTCGCTGGGCTGAACCTCAATATCGGGTTTGAGACCGCCGACGCGCTTGCCGTCCACCATCTTCGCGTTGAGGTCGGTTCCGTTCGGCGTGAGGTACTTGGCGGTGGTGATGGCGACGGCGGTGTTGCTGGTGATGGGGATGACCGTCTGCACCAGCCCTTTGCCGTAGGAGGGTTCCCCGATGAGCATGGCGACCTTGTGGTCGCGCAGGGCACCTGCCACAATCTCGGATGCGCTCGCGCTGGAGCCGTTGATCAGCACGACCATCGGGACTTTCAGGTTGCGGTAGCGTTCGGGCAGTGCGCGCCGCTGCTCCAGCACGCCCGTGCGCCCCTTGATGCTGACCACCAGACTGCCTTCGGGCAGGAATCGGCTCGCCACCTCGATGGCCGATTCGAGCAGTCCGCCCGGATTGGCGCGCAGGTCGAGAATCAGGGCGCGGGCGCCGTTGCGTTGCGCCTCGCTGAGCGCGCGGTCTAACAGCAGGGGCGCCTTCTCGCTGAAGTTCTGCAGCCAGATGCGATAGATTTTGTTCTCGCTGTCGTCCAGATAGAGATCGACGGTGGGGCTTTCCACCAGGTCGCGCTGGATGGTGATGGTGAGCGGGTTCGGCTCCCCTTCGCGACGGATGGTCAGCGTCACTTTGGTGAAGCGCGGTCCGCGAATCATGCGCACGGCTTCGTCCAGCGCGACGCGCTCCAGGCTCTTGCCGTCCACCGCGATGATAATGTCGCCCGCTTTGAGACCGGCGCGGCTGGCAGGGCTGTTCGGCAGGGGGCGCACCACGCGCGCGCCGCCTGGTGCATCCTCCAGCAACGCGCCGATGCCCGTGAAGTTGCCCGAAGTGTCCTCCTGCATGCGGCGGAAGGCGTCGGGGTCCATAAAGCGCGTGTAAGGGTCGCCTAACGCCAGCAGCATGCCGTCGATGGCGGCGTAGGTGAGCTTATCGACGGCGGGCGGCGTGCCATAGAAGTGCGCTTCGATCTCGCCCAGCGTACTCTGGAAAGCGTCGACGGGGTCGAGCGCGGGGCGCGAACCCTGCAGCAGGTTGCTGACCGCTGAGCGCAGCAGCCCCAGCGATTCGCCCGGTCGCGCATTGAGGCTCGCCGACAGATCCGCGCTCAAAAAGCCCAGCAGGTAGAGACTGACCAGCGCGGGGATCAGTATGAGCACGCGCCAGAGTGCGCGCCCCCACCGGGTGCGCCTGCAAACCCGATTCGATTGGCTCCTCCTCATGATTGAACCCCCTTCGTGCGGCTCAGCCACTGGATGGCGCGGGCGAGCGCGGCGTCGCCCTGAATCTGTCCGCGCATGCGTGGCGGCTCCGCCACACGCTCATCAGGCTGAACCCCGCGCTGATGGAACACCGTGCCATCCGCGCCCAGATAGCGTCCGACCGTCATGGTGAACCCGGAGCCGTCGCTGAGCCGATAGAGTGCGATCTGGGAGGCGTCGCCCGCGCTCGGCATGCCGAACAGTCGCGCCTTCGCGCCCGTGCGCAACGCCAGCGCCATCAGCTCCGCCAGATTGTAAGTGCCGCGATCGATCAGCACGGCAATCGGCACCTTAACGGGTTGCGGTGCGCTCTTCAGATTCAGCGGGCGTTTGCGGTACTGTTTGCCCTCGCGCACCTCCACGAGCGCCACCTGCCGCTGACTTACCAGCTGTGCCAGTATCTGCAGGGTTGCCTCCTGCTGACCGATGGCGGTGTTGCGCAGGTCGATGACCAGCCCCTTCATGCCGCCCTGTTGCAGGCTCTGGAGCGCGGCGGGCAGCTCCTTCGCGGCGGCGCCGTTGAGCAGGTTGAACCGCAGGTAGCCCCACTGGCGCTGGAGCAGGCTATACTCCAGTGGGCGCACCTGAATGCGCGCAGGCTCCACCTTGACCGGCAGGGTTTGACCGGCGCGTTTGATGGTCAGCTCCAGCGGGGCGCTCGCAGCGCTGAGTCCGCCGCCCTTCTCTTCAGCGGTCGCGGTGGCGGGCGGATTCGACCCCACACGGCTGAGCATCTCGATGGCTTCGCTGAGCGTGAGACCGTTGCGCAATCGCTCACGGGCACGCCGATCCGCCTCAATCAGCTGCTTGCGCTCGGCGTGCTGACGCTGGAGCTGCAGCACTTCATAGAACGGGTCTTCCGAGATGACCCATTTCTTGTTGATCTCGGCGATGAAGTCGCCTGGCTGGATGCCCGCGCGTTCGGCAGGCGAGCCGGGCACAACGGCGACCACCTGCAGCAGTTGCTGTTCGCGCTCGCCCTGCTTGCGCTTCAGCACGGTGAGCAACGCGCCGATGCCCTCCACATTACCGCTGAGCGCGTTCAGCCATCGCTCGCGCTGTTCCGCTGTGAGGTATTGCGTGTGCGGGTCGTTCAGCTCGTTCAGCAACGCCTGCAGGGAGCTGTGCGCCATCTTGCGCGAATCGACTGGTTCCACGAAGTTGTCGCGCACGAGGGCGTACACGCGCCAGTAGAGCTGGATCATCTCTGGTTCGGACACTTTCGGTTCCGGGCGCGGCGTGCGCGCGTCGGCGAGCGTCGGCGCGAAATCGCGCTGCACCACCGTCTCCGACCCGCGCGTGAGATAAGCTCGATAGAGCGCTTTGTGGGTGAGCCAGCCGCCAGCGAACGCCAGCCCCATCGTTAGCAGGCTCAAACCCCCACGCCAGATAGTGCGTTTCACAGATCCGTAACCTCCGCCCTATATTGTATCCCATGCGAGCCACTTCATGGAGGGCAAAACGGGTAAAAAGAGAGCAGGATGGGCACTTTCCAGGCGATTGAACATACGGCGGATAAGGGACTGGAGGTGAAGGCGAGCAGCCTGCCAGAGCTGTTCGCCACCGCCGCGCGTGGACTGTTCACGCTCATGATTGAACCCGACCACTATCCCGCCACCGAGCAGACCCACATCGAGATCGAGGCGCCTGATCTGGAGATGTTGATGGTGCGCTGGCTGAACGAGCTGCTCTATCAGTTCGAGGTTCGCCATCGGCTGTTCAGCCAGTTTGAGGTGGCGGTGGCGGCGCACGAGGGGCGATGGCGGTTGCAGGCGACCGCTCACTATCGCCCCATCACGCCCGAAACGATTGAGTGGGCGGGCGCGCCCGTCAAATCCGTCACCTATCACGGGCTGATCCTCCAGCAACAGGGCAACCAGTGGTTTTTGCGGTTCTATGTGGATGTCTGATTGGTGGCGTTCAGCAGATTGACGATACCCTCGCCGCCGGGGGTGATACGCACCTGCACACCACTCTCGTTGTAGGGCGCCAGTTCGATGCCGACCTTGACGAAGTGCCCTGCGAGCCAGAGGGTGGTGCGCAGGTGGCTGGAGGCGCGCGGCGTCGTCCAGGTGCTGGGTCCATCGGCGAACAGCGCGGGCAGCACGAGCTGGTCTGCCAGAAAGTGGTCCACGGCGGTGCGCGTGCGCGCCCATGCCACGAACTCGTTCCATGCCTCCTCCACCACCTGCTCGATGGCTACGCCGCGCCGTCCCAGCCGAATGAAGCCCGCATAGCCACGCTCGGCTTCCGCTGTGAGCGTCACTGCCAGCCCGAAGCCTCGCGAGGGCAGAACCTGATGCACAATCGACGGCGTCAGCCCCAGCAAGCGCACGAAGGTATCCACCACCCGATCGCCGCGCGGCAGAATCTCTTCGGGTAGATTCGACATCGTGAACAGCACCTGAATCTTTTTGAGGCTGCCGCGTTCGATCCATTCAATCGGGCGCAGGGGCAGCTCGGCAGGGTGAACCGTCAGCACGCAGCGCCCGCCGCCTTTGGGATAGAAGCCCGCCGCCTCCGTTTCCAGCTCCGCTTCCACCCCGAAATGGCTCAAGGCGGGCAGATACACATACCGGATATAATCCGCGCTCGGACTCCAGCCGACATGGGTACCGCCCAGCAGAATGAGGCGGGCGCTTTGACCCCGCAGTGCCAGCGGCAGCAGCACCGTCTGCGCCACCAGCATGATGGAGCCTGCTGACCCCATGCCCGAAATCTCTTCCACATTGAACAGGAACTCGCCGCCCTCCACCTCGCCTGGTTCGAAGCGCAAAGTCGGGGAACCGAGAAACGCGCCCTCCACCCGCGCCTGACTGATGGTGGCAGCGGCATGCACGGCGGTCAGATGCTGGGGCTGCAAGCCCGGTTGGGGGCGTCGCGCCCGAATATTGCGAAACTCCACTGGCTGACCCGTGAGAATCGACAAAGCCAGCCCCGTGCGTACAATCTGCCCGCCGCCCTCGCCATAAGAGCCATCAATCACCACATACCGCTGTGTATCCGTTGCCCTTTCCATCTTAACCCCGATTATACCTGCAAGGGCTTCCTCTTCCCACAGGGATTGCAGTGGAGGCATTGAGAGCCAGAACCCTACCGCTCGAACTCCACCACGGTGATCGAGAGCGGCGGCAGCAGCATGCGCAGTTGTGTACCCTGCACCCGCACGCGGCGCGTGGTGGGCGTCTTGCGCAGCCGATCGTGCAGAATCCCGTACTGATGCACCGTCACCTGACTGACGGGCGCGGCGTTGCGCAACTGGATGAGCGTGCTGACCGTGAGTGAACGAGACTTGTTAAGGAGCAACAGGCGCGGACGCCTGTTATCCGCCCGCCGAACCCCATACGCGCTCACCAGCGGGTGCGTGCTGGTGCAGCGCACCAACCTGTCGCCCGGCGCCGCGAACCGACGCAGCATGTCGAACGCATGGAAAACAGGGTAAGGCGTGTTGAGCGGGTCGCCCACGCCCGACGAGTTTGGACCTGCCGATAGCACGCCGTAATCGCCCCAGTTACGCCAGCCGTACAGCACGGGGCTGTTGTTGTTCGCCGTGTCGGTGCTGTTGTGCAGATCCCACCACAGAAACGCCGCCGCGCCCCCAGCGCACGCCTGACCCCACGAATCGAGCAGATAGAGCGCGTTCACCAGGCTGGTCGTCTGCTTGCCCGGGCTGGAGGAGACGGCGTTATTCTCGGTGACCATAATCAGCACGCTGTCGCCCGCCGCGCCCAGATAGTCGCGCAACATCTGGCGCGTGCGGGTCAGAATCTCCGCCCAGTCGCGACTGGCGTGCAACAGGTTCGCGTCATCCTCGTGCCCCGGATTCTGGGGATAGTAGTGAATATCATAGAAATCGGGCACCACATTCAGGTCGCGCAGCGTGGCGAGCAGCACCGCCGACCAGCCGTTGACCCTTTGACCCGTGCGCGGGTTCGTCACAAAGACACGCTGGGGGAAGTCGGTCTCGCTCCAGGTGCCCACCACGCCCACCTTGATAGTGGGGTCAACCGCTTTCATCAGGTTAATCGCGTCGCGGGTGAACTGCGCATAGGTCATGGCATCATGCTGAAAAAGGTGCGTGTCGTACTCCCAGGTGCCGTAGCACTCGTTGCCGATGCACCAGTAGCGCACATTACCCCCGCGCGTGATGTTGGCGTACTGTACCCAGTCGCGCGCCTCCTGCGGCGTGCCAGAGCCGTAGTTGACCGTGATTATCTTCTCCGCGCCCAGCTGGTTCGCCACATTCAGGAACCCATCGGTGTTCGTGCCGTAGTTAGTGCCCGTGCGCCGATTGCGGTTGTTCGCCCAGTCGTATTCGTCGCTGGTGGAGCCGCCCGGAAAGCGCAGCGCCAGAAAGCCGCCCCGCTTCATCATGTTGATGGTGTCGCTCCGGGTCAGGTTCCAGTCCCAGGTGGCGACATTGATGCCAAACAGCAGCGGTGTCAGCTCGCGAAGCGGCTGATCCAGGTCGATGCTGACCGTGGCGCTGGTGGGCACACTGGCGCGAAAGAGCCGAATATCGTCCAGATAGAAAGTGGGCACGATTTGCCCGCGCTGCTCAATAAAGTAGATGTCGGTCAGGCGCACGCCCTGCGCCACGCCCAGATCGCTCAGCGGCACCTGCACGCGCACCCACTGATTGGCAGGGATCGAAACATAGTTCGTGATGGGCACGGGTGGGCGGTCGCTGCCGTTCACCGCCGCCATCACCGAAAACTGCTGACCGCCTGTGGAGCCGCCATGCACCCAGAACTCCAGATGGCTGAAGCCAGTGGTGTCCAGCCCACTGTGATGGAAGCGCACCGCCGTCCACGGCAGCAGATTGACCCGAATGGAGTATTGATAGGAGCGCACAGGATTCATGTTGCGCATATCGTGGGGCGCCCACGACCAGTCATCCCACTGTCCAGCAGGATAATCGAGATAGATGGGCAGGTGCGCATGCTCATCGGCGTAGGCGAGCGCACCCAGCACCATCGCCACCACGCACAGCGTCCGCTCTTTCATCGTTCTCCGTCCCTTGAATCGCTTCAACGCCGTCACTATTATAGCCTATTCGCCTGCCGAACGGGTACAATCTGCTTCACGATGCCGAAGGTCGCGCTCACAACGCTGGGCTGTAAGGTCAATCAGTACGAGACCCAGAAGATTCTGGAGAGTTTTGAGGCGTGCGGGTTCGAAGTGGTGCCGTTTGATAGCCCCGCCGATGTGTATGTGATCAACACCTGCTCAGTGACGCAATCGGCGGAGTCGAAGTCGCGCCAGACGGTGCGTCGCGCCGCGCGTCAGAACCCGAACGCGATTGTGGTGATGACGGGCTGCTACGCGCAGTTCAGCCTGCGGCGGGGCGAGCGCGTGCCCGAAGCCCATCTGGTCGTGCCCAACCCTGACAAACTGCGCACGGTGGACATCCTGCTGGAGCAGTTCCCGCAGCTGCAGGCGCAGTTGCGCCCGAACGGGCAACGCGCGCCTTCCATCGTATCGGAGGACGAACCGCCCGACGGCGATGCGGCTCCTCCTGCCCTGCGGCGTACCCGCGCCGTGCTGAAGATTCAGGACGGTTGCAATGTGTTCTGCTCCTTCTGCTCAATTCCCTACACGCGCCCCGTGATGCGCAGCGTGCCCTATCAGGAGGTGCTGGCGGAGGCGCGGGCGCTGGTGGAGCGCGGTTTCAAAGAGATTGTGCTGACGGGCGTGCTGATTGGCGATTACGGCGCCCATTCGGGCAGTGGCGGACCCGACCTGCCCGCGCTCTGCCAGCTGCTCAGCGAAATCGATGGGCTGGAGCGAATCCGCATCAGCTCCATCGAGCCAACGCAGGTCAGCGACGCGCTGATCGAGCTGCTGGCGACCAACCCCAAAATGTGCCCGCACCTGCATATCCCTCTGCAAAGCGGCGATTCGCGCGTGCTGAAAGCCATGAATCGCCCCTACGATCAGGCGTTCTATCTCGATCTGTGTCGCCGCTTGCGCGAGCGCGTGCCGAATCTGGCTATCAGCACCGACATTATGGTGGGCTTTCCAGGTGAAGATGAGGAGGCGTTCGCGAACACCTGTCGGGTGGTGGAGGCGGCGGAGTTCTGTCGGGCGCACCTGTTCCGCTACTCACCGCGGCCGGGCACGCCTGCCGAGCAGATGGCGCAGCAGGTGCCCGAACCCGTGAAGCTGGAGCGCTCGCAACAGCTGCAGGCGCTCTGCCGCACCGTTCAACTGCGCTACGCCAGCCGATTCATCGGGCAGATCGAATATGTGCGGGCGGAGACCCTCTCCAAACTCTCCGGGCTGATGACGGGCACGAGCGATCACTACCTGCAGGTGGAGTTCGTGGCGTCGCCCTCGCTCAGCGGGCAACTCCTGCCCGTCCGAATCACCAGCGTTTCACCAGAGGGCGTGCTGGGCGAGGTGGTATAATCGCCCTATCGCCGCTCCTACAGGAGGCTAAAAAACGATGCAGAGCTACGCTTATGGCTATCCGCGACTGGGTGAACAGCGCGAGTTCAAGCGGTTGATCGAAGGCTACTGGCAGGGCAAGGTCTCTGAACAGGAGCTGCGAGCGGGTATTGACGCGCTGGAGCAGCGTCGGTGGGCGACCTATGCGCAGTTCGTGGACGCCTTCCCCGTCGGTGAGATGACCCTTTACGACGCCATGCTCGACACGGCGCTGATGCTGGGCGTCTATCCGATAGACCCCGACGATTTGAACGCCTATTTTGAGCTGGCGCGGGGCGCCGACGCGCTGCCGATGACCAAATGGTTCAACACGAACTATCACTATCTGGTGCCGCACATCGAGCGGTCGACGCGCTTCCAGTTGCGCTGGAACAAGCCGCTTCTGGCTCTGCAGCGGTTTCGGTCGGCTGGCGTCGGAGGCGAGGGCGTTCCCTGTTTGATAGGACCCTACACCTTTGTGCGGCTCAGTCGCGGCTACGCGCCTGATGAGCTGCCCTTCCTGCTACAGGCGGTTGCTGAACCGTATGGCGAGCTGTTGCGGGCTTTGCGCGAGGCGGGCGCACGTTTCGTCCAGATCGACGAACCAGCCTTCGCGCTGGATGTGCCCGCCGAGCATCTGGGCGCCATCCAGCAGGTCTACACCACGCTCGGTCAGGAAGCGAACCTGCTGGTGATGACCTGCTACGATAGCGTGGACTTTCTGCCCCTGCTGTATGAGCTGCCCATCGCGGGGCTTGGGCTGGATTTTGTACATGGCAGGCGCAACCTCCACCAGATTGGTCAGTTCGGCTTCCCCAGCGATAAGGTGCTGATAGCGGGCGTGGTGGATGGGCGCAATGTGTGGCGGTCGAACCTGCGCGCGCTCGTGGAGCTGATACGCAATCTGCAGATGCGCACAGGAGCCACACTCTGGCTGTCCAACGGCTCGCCGCTGATGCACCTGCCCGTGACGGTGGAGCCAGAGGAGCGGTTAGACCCCGCTCTGAAGGCGCGAATCGCCTTCGCGAAGGAGCGTCTCCAGGAACTGCAGCAGTTGAAACGCCTGCTGATTGATGGCGCTGATCCGTCCAGCCTGCCTGAAGAACCCGCTCTTAGCATCGACCACTGGTACTCGGCGGAGGTTCAGCAGCGGGTGGCGAGCCTGCGCCCGGACGATTTCGAGCGTGCGCTGCCCTACAGCGAGCGCGATAAAATCCAGCGGGAGCGATTGCGCCTGCCCCTGTTCCCCACCACCACCATCGGCAGCTTCCCGCAAACGCCTGAAGTGCGCCAGACGCGCACCGCCTACCGCAACGGCAAAATCAGCCAATCCGAATATGAGGCGTTCATTCAGGACCAGATTCGGCGCTGCGTCCAGCTGCAGGAAGAGCTCGGGCTGGATGTGCTGGTGCATGGCGAGTTCGAGCGCACCGACATGGTGGAATTTTTCGCCGAGAAGATGGAGGGCATCGCCTTCACCCAGCAGGGCTGGCTGCTGTCGTACGGCACGCGCGTCTATCGCCCGCCCATCATCTACGGCGATGTGCAGCGGCGCGAGCCGATGACCGTCAAAGAGATTGCGTTCGCCCAGTCGCTCACGCAGAAGCCTGTTAAGGGCATGCTGACCGGTCCCGTCACGATTGTGGCGTGGAGCTTCGTGCGCGAAGATATTCCGGTGGAGCAGGTGGCGTTCCAGATCGCGCTCGCGTTGCAGGATGAGGTGCGCGATCTGGAGGCGGCGGGCATCCAGATTGTGCAGATTGACGAGCCAGCCTATCGCGAGAAGGCGCCGCTCAAACGCGCCGACTGGGAGCCGTACTTCCGCTGGGCAGCGCAGGCGTTTCGGCTCGCCGCCCGCGCCCGACCCGAAACCCAGGTGCATACCCACATGTGCTACTCCGAGTTCAACGAGGTGCTGCCGTTCATCGACCTGATGGACGCCGATGTGATCACCATCGAGGCGACGCGCAGCAAGGGCGAGGTCATCGGCGCGTTCGAGCATTACAACTACGCGCGGCAGATAGGTCCGGGCGTGTTCGATGTGCATTCGCCCGTTGTGCCAAGCGTCGAATCGATTGAGGCGATTATCGAGCGGGCGATCCGGGTGATCCCACGCGAGCGGTTCTGGATCAACCCTGACTGCGGGCTGAAGACGCGCCGCTGGGAAGAGGTGATCCCCGCATTGACGAACATGGTGCAGGCGGCGCGCAACCTCCGTGCGCGCTACGGCGCAGGCTGAGGTGCCTGCTGTGCCTCGATTCGGCGGATTTTGACCTGAGGCAGCAGCTCCAGCACCTGCTCGCGCGTGGCGATTTCGGCGCCGCTGGTGGTCGCGGTCGCGGCGCCGGCGGCGGTGCCCCAGCGCAGGGCTTCCTCTATGCTGCCGCCCTGCGACAGGATATGGAGCATGCCAGCAACCATTGAGTCGCCGCTGCCGATGGTACTGCGTGCGGGCACGGCTGGCGGGATAGCACGGAACGCGCCCTCACTGCTAACGGCGTCGGCGCCCTTTACCCCACGCGAGATGACCACATAGCGAATGCCGCGCTCGTGCAGTTCGCGCGCCGCCGCGAAGCAGTCGGCATCGGTGCGCAGGGCGCGACCCAGCAACCGCTCCGCCTCATGCTCGTTCGGCTTGATCAGATCGGGTCGGGCCCGCAGGGCAGCGAGCATCGGCGGACCGTCGCTATCGAGCGCGCAGGGCACGCCCGCCTGACGCGCACGCTCGATAAGAATCGCGTAGGCGTCGCGTGGCACGCCCGGCGGCAGGCTACCGCCCATCGCCAGCCACGACGCCTGTGGCAGGTATTGCTCCACCTTTGACAGCAACGCCTCCCACGCCTGCGGGCTGATTTCGGGACCCGGCTCGTTCAGCATTGTGGGCGGTCGCCCCGACAATTCCTCGATGCAGAGATTGCGGCGTGTGGGCTTGTCGATCCAGATGAAATCGTGGGGCACGCCCCCGTGGTTCAACACAGCCGCCACGAACTGCCCCGTTTTGCCGCCGAGAAAGCCCAGCGCCATCACGGGGCTACCCAGCCGGTGGGCAACCCGCGCCAGATTGACGCCCTTGCCGCTCGCGTCCACCTCCACCCGCAGCACGCGGTTCGTGTCATGCAGGCGCAACTCCTCCACAAAAACCGCCTCATCCACCGACGGATTGAGCGTGACCGTGAGTATCATAGCCTCTATTTTACTCGGAGCCAGCCTGAGGTGGCGCCATGTTGCGACTGTCAGCAATGTAAACCTGTGCCTGTGAAGTGACGCTCAGTCGTGCGGCCATCGGAGAAAGTATACCTGTGGCGCCCCCGGCGGGACTCGAACCCACAACCAACGGCTTAGAAGGCCGCTGCTCTATCCATTGAGCTACGGGGGCTACATTATAGTCTACCCCAACACGAGCCAGCAGGCTCTATGGGCATAATCTTTCGTGGCAGGCAGAGGTTCATGGATGCACTCAGGGTTCAAGATTCTGGGCGAAATCAGAAGATATAGAGACCATTGCCTCAGGGCGAGGCGCCTATATGCGACACCATTTGAATCGGGTTTATGGCAAGGGGCGCTGGCGGAAAATGAAGGGGATTGCCACCGTGCAGCTGGCGGATGGTACAATCTGTGAAGCGGAGATTCACTGGTACGAAGCACATGGAATCGGTCGGAGAGATTTTAAAATCAAGAGGGTAATGCGATGAGCGAGTTCGTTCTCTGTATTCGTACCGACAAGAACTCTGCCAGCTTGATTGTGGGCAAGGTCTATCGCCGACTGCCCGATCCGGACGCTGAAGCCCACAATCTGGTGCGGATTATCGACGAAGATCTGTCGGAGCCAGAGGGGTATCTCTATCCTGCGTCGATGTTTGTGCCGGTGGATTTGCCAGAGGAAGTCCGACAGGTGCTGGAGTCGATGATGAAGCGGTAGCCGTGCCGGGAGGGTTCAGGCAGTCGCCTGCCGATACTGGCGAATGACCCACACGAACAGCGGTGTGCCGAGCAGGGCGGTGATGACCCCGACGGGCAGCTCCGCAGGTCGGGTGAGCGTGCGCGCCAGCGTGTCCGCCCAGAGCAGCAGTAGCCCGCCACCCAGCGCAGAGAGCGGCAACAGCAGCCGATAGTCGCCACCCACCAGACGGCGCAACAGGTGCGGCACCAGCCAGCCGACGAAGCCGATGATGCCCGCCACCGCGACCGCTGCGGCGGTCATCAGCGCGCCTGTGATCAGCACCACCCGCTTGAGTCGCTCCACGCGCACGCCCAGATGCTGCGCCATCTCTTCGTCCACCGCATAGAGGTTCAGCCCGCGCGCCTGGGTGAGCATCGCAACCGCGCCGAGCAGCACCAGCGGCGCGACGCCCTCCACCCGCTGCCAGTCGGCGTTCAACAGCCCGCCCAGCAGCCAGTACAGCACGCGCGCCATCTCCTCGCCTGCCAGCACCAGCAGCAGCGTCATCACGCCCCACAGGCTCGCGCTGAGTGCGACGCCCATCAGCAGAAAGGCGCCAGGCTGCAGTCGTCCATCGGTACGGCTAAGCGCCATCACCAACCCCAGCGTTGCCAGCCCGCTGACGAACGCCAGCAGCGACACGCCCAGCCCGTAGCCGCGCAGGTGCCAGCCAAGCAGATACGCCAACGCGGCGCCCACTGCCGACCCCGCCGACACACCCACCACATAGGGGTCGGTGAGCGGATTGCGCAACAGCCCCTGAAACGCTGCGCCCACCATGCCCAGCGCACCACCCACCAGCAGCGCCAGCAGCACACGCGGCAGGCGCAACTCCCACACGATGGTTTGCAGCGTCGGGTCCGAAGCGCGATTCAGCAGCGCCCGCCAGAGTTCCGCTGGCGAGAGGGGCACCACACCGATGCCGAGCGTAATGCCCACGCTCAGCAGCAGCGCCACCAGCAGACCACCGCCTGCGACAATTGCCCTGTAACGAATGTCCATTTCTGT
This sequence comes from Armatimonadota bacterium, assembly GCA_037444405.1. Taxonomy (GTDB): domain Bacteria; phylum Armatimonadota; class Fimbriimonadia; order Fimbriimonadales; family GBS-DC; genus HRBIN15. The sequence goes on along the minus strand of JBBIML010000012.1, from coordinate 126,315 downwards.
TGGGCGAGCCCGCGCTAACTGATTCGCACGAACCGTTGCGCCGCCCACCATGCGCACAGCCCGCCCATCAGCACGCCGAGTGCGGGCAGACCCAGCATCACCAGAAAGGCAGGCGCACCCGGTGGCAGATCGCTCAAGAAGGGCCACAGGCGCAGCATATAGTCCGACAGCAGTCCCGCGCCGAGCAGCACCAGCGCCGCCGCCAGAACGCCGCCCAGCCCGCCCTGCACCATGCCTTCCAGAATGAACGGCATACGGATGGTGCGCAGGGTTGCGCCCACCAGCGCCATGATTCGTACTTCCAGCTGCCGCGCGAGGATGGTGAGACGCACCGCGTTATAGATCAGCACCAGCGCGGAGAGCATCAGCATGCTCACGAGCGCCAGCCCCACCCAGCGCACCAGTCGCGCCACCGCCAGCACCCGCTCCAGCGTGCCCTGCTGATCCAGCACCTCGTCCACATCGGGATGCTGACGCAGGGTTGCGCCCACCTTCTTGAGCAGGGCTGGCTCGCGCGTGCGCACAATCAGCTTGTCGGGCAGCGGGTTCGGCAGGTCGGCGAGGTTGATCTCGTCTGCATAGCGCTTCTTCTCTTCTTCCCACGCCTGCTCGCGCGGGATGAGCTGCACGCTCTGCACCTCCGGCATCGCCTCGATGCGCCGTTTGAGCGCGAGGGTACGCTCGCGCGGCACCTCAGGCTTCAGAAACACCTCCGTCTCGAACTGGCGCGGCAGCGACTGGGCAATCGCGTCCAGCTTGTAAAGCATCATGCCGAGACTGCCCAGCAGGATGAGCGCGATGCAGGCGGTGCTGACCGCCGCCACCTGCAGCATGCCGTGCCGCCGCAGACTCGTCAGCGTCTCGCCCAGTATGAACCGAATCCGATCCAGCATGATGGCTCACTCCTGCGAGCAGTAGTAGGCGTAGTCCTGTGATTCAGGAAAGGGAATTCTGGGGCAGAAGATTCTGGGGTCAACAGTACCGTTGCAGTCTCGAATGCGGGGGCGCTCCTTCAGTGAGCGGTACCACTTCGCGTGCCCATCAAAGAAAGTATAGTTCGCGCCGCCTGTGTGCACAAACGAGGGGCAGTCGCAGTAGCGGTCGCCGCAGAAGGCGCGATAGTGCCCGTCGTTGAGCGTCTCCTGCTCGTCGATCAGCATTGCAAACTGCGCGATGCGCTCCACCTGCGACTCAGGCATGAAGCCCGCCACCGAGTTGAGCGAATAGCTGATTTTGAGCTCATCCTTGCGGCGGTGCGAGGGGCACACATAGACCTGCGCGTTCTTCACATAGGGATAGATGGCGCCCTGCGTGACCCCCGTCGCCGCCCAGCTGGGATGAACGGGCGAGCGCTCCGGATCGCCGCAGTTCTGAATGAAAGGATAGTTGGGCACCCAGTGCCCCTCGACACGCGGCGTGATCCCCCTCTGCCAAGATGGGTGGTCGGCGCCATAGGTCACGAACCCGCGGCAGCCCTCGCTCAAGCCCGGATTCACGCCGTCATAATCGGTGCGATACGCCGCGAACGCCATCCCCAGCTGGCGCATGTTAGACAGGCACTGGCTCTGACGCGCCTTCTCCCGTGCCTGTGCGAACACAGGGAACAATATCGCCGCCAGAATGGCGATAATCGCAATCACAACCAGTAGCTCGATCAATGTAAAGCCTCTCCAATGCATGGCTATCTCCACCCCGTGCGATTTCGGGGTGGATTAATATTACGCGGGGATGAGGCATATTCCTGCTGTGGGCAGGAGATCAGGCTGCCTTCCGTTCCGAACGAGCTGCCCACCGCATCAGCACCATTCGTAGCGCCTCCAGCGTGAGCGGTTTGCTGAGGTAGTCATCCATGCCGGCTTCAAAACACTGCTCGCGGTCGGACCGCATCGCGTTCGCCGTGAGCGCAATCACGATCTGATGCCTCCCCGTGCCCTGCTCACGGGTGCGCAACAAACGGGTCGCCGTCAACCCATCCATCACGGGCATCTGCACATCCATCAGCACCACATCGAACGAATCGCGCTCCAGTACCTCCAGCGCCTGTTGACCGTCCCCGGCAACCACAACCTCACATCCCAGTTTCTGGAGCATCCGAACCGCTACCTTCTGATTGACGCCGTTGTCTTCCACGAGCAGCACTTTAAGCCCTTCCAGTGTGCCTGAATCAGCCGTCGACAGGCCGGTTTCAGGCGTCATGTCTTCTGCCGTTCCGTGCGCAATCGGCAGAGGAACCTCAAACCAGAAGCAGCTCCCCTGCCCAGGCTGGCTGACAACGCCGATTCGTCCCTGCATCAGCTCCACCAGCCGCTTGCAGATGGCAAGCCCCAACCCCGTGCCGCCGTATCGACGGGTGGTGGAGTTATCCGCCTGGGTGAACGAGTCAAAGATGCTCTCCTGCTTATCGGGCGGGATGCCAATCCCTGTGTCCTGCACTTCGAAGCGGAGCCATGTGTGGTCTTGCGTGGGCGTCCACCCTTCAACGCGACGGATACGCAGCGCGATTTCGCCCTCGGAGGTGAACTTAATGGCGTTGCTCACGAAGTTAAGCAGAATCTGTTGCAGGCGGTGGGGGTCGCCCAGCACTCTGACAGGCAAATCGGGCGCCAGCTCGGTTCGGAGAATCAGTCCCTTCTTTCTGGCGGAGGGACCCATGATGGAAACCACCTCCTCCGCCAGCACAGCGGGCGTCAGGGGGAGCGCCTCCAGCACCATCTTGCCCGCCTCGATTTTGGAGAAGTCAAGAATGTCGTTGATCAGCCCCAGCAGGGTTCTGGCGCTGAGAGTGAGCGTGTTCAGCAGGTCGCGTTGTTCAGCGGTCATCTCGGTGGCTGATAGCAGGTCGGCGGTCGCAATCACGCCGTTCAGGGGCGTGCGAATTTCATGGCTCATTTTGGCGAGGAACTCCGATTTCGCCTGCGCCAGCTGCTCGGCTGCGATGCGCAACACCTCCGACTGCCGATGCATCCGTATGGTGTTCCAGAGCAACATCAGCACCAGCGCCAGCAGGAACAGACTCGCCCAGCTCGCTCGGACGAAGCGCTGGGTCTCCCGCGCATGCTGGGCGCGTTCGAACTCGGCAGACTGGAGAATCAGCCGATTCAGATTCTGCCCCAGCTGGTTCATTTCGTTCAGGAAGAGGTTCTTGCCGAGAGTTTCCACATCGGCTTGCAGGGCGCGCACAGCGAAGCGCTGAAGCGCTTTCCACACCTCACAGGCGCGCCCAAGTTGTTCGCGTGCTTGGGTGGAGTGCAGCGGTGGAATCGTGAATTCGGAATGGGTCGTTTTGAACACGCCGCCTTTTTGCAAAAGAGCAAACAGGGTCTCAATCTGACGCGCGTGCGCGTCGGCTTGCTTCTTGGAGCGCAGAGCGGTCTCCCAATCTTCCAGCACCAGCGCCGATAGCGTTTGCACAAGATGGTATTGATAAGCGTGTGTATGGCTCTGCAGCTCCTCGAACAGGGGAATCTGCGTGTGTATATCATAGGTCAGCGATTGCCAGCAGATGAACCCCGTCAGTGCCACTGCCAGCAGCGCCACTGCCCGATTGGAATAAGCAAGCCACCGTTTCATTGCTGAAGCCCCTCACAGTGCGCTCGGCGTGCTGTCTGGAGCGCGCGGCGAATATCGTCATAGAGCGTATCTGATGCAGGCACAAACGCTTTCAAGCGCGCCTCTTTCAGAATGGCGACGCCCTCCAGGTCTTTATGCATCTCCAGCAGGGCACGCTGTACCGTCTGAAACCGCTCCGAAGCCATCCTGCAGGAGGCGACCACAGGCACAATCCCTGATGGTCCCAGTGAGTGAATCACCCGCACGCGCCGCGCATAGTTGCTGCCGCGAGCGCGTTCATAATCCAGCACCAGCGAGTCAACCGCCGAAACATCTGCCTGCCCCGTCGCCACCGCGCGAATCGACTCCTCATGCGAGCCTGTGCGAATCATTCTACCCAGAAAGCCTTTGTGCAACCCCTTGCGTATCAGGAAGGCGCGGGGCAGGTTATAGCCCGAGTTGGACAGCTCATCGTTGTACGCCCATGTGCGCCCCCTGAGGTCTTCGATGCGCTGGTAGGGGCTATCGGTGCGCACGATGATGTCGGAGTAGTAGACGGGTTTACCCCGATAGCGCGGGTCGGCGGGCATAGGAGCTGCCACCAGGCGTACAGGTGGGTTGGGCTGCTCTTGAGCCAGCACATAGGGCAAACCGCCTATGAACCCCACCTCCACCGCGCCCGATTCCAGCATGCGGCTCACCGTGCGGTAGGAGAAGCCGCTCACCAGCTCACACGGGTAGCCCGTCTGTTTCTCAATATAGCGGATCAGCTTCTCATAGACGCCGACGCCTGCCTCTGAAATAAACGCCGCCGTCAGCGCGAAGCGGATGGGGCGCTCGCCCATGGCGCCTTCATGGATAGCGTCAGGTGTATACACCACCTCGCTTGGCAGCATCGCCCGATGCTGGCAGCCGCTTGCTATCAGCGCTGCTGCAGCACACCCTCCAAGCCATTGCCCGAAGCGTTTCATACCGCTACTATTCCATATTCATCCCCGTGTTTACAACCTGAGGTAGAATTGAATTGGCGGGAGGCTTGCAAGGATGGCAACGGAGCATCTGCGGGCGGAGTTTGTGGTGGTGGGCACCGGGCCTGGCGGGGCGACCGTTGCGCGGGAGCTGGCTCGCGCGGGGCGTTCGGTGTTGCTGCTGGAGCGCGGTCGCGCCGAGCAGGGCAGTCGGCTCTACGGCACCTATCTGGGCGCAGTGCAATATCTCGAACGGCACGGGCTGTTTTTCACACCGGAGGGGATTCAGGTGGTGGTGCCGTCGATGGTGGGAGGCGCAACGGGCGTTTTTGCGGGTTGCGCCGCGCCGCCTCCGCCCTGGCTTTATGAGAAGTACGGCGTCGATGTTCGCAGCGAGGTGGAGGAGACGGTTCAGGAGCTGGAGATTGCGCCGTTGCCGCCTGAGCTGCGTGGCTCCGCCTCGACGCAGCTGGCGGAGGCGGCGCGGGCGCTGGGCTATGCAATCTACCCCCAGCCCAAGTTCATGCGCCCCAGCCAGGCACAGCGATTTCGCTGTGGTGCGCACTGCCTGCTTGGATGCCGCTGCGGCGCCAAATGGAGCGCGACGGCTTTTGTGGCGGATGCGGTCGCCGCAGGCGCTCAACTGCTGACCCAGGCGCAGGTGGAGCGCGTGCTGATTCAGGACGGTTGCGCCATCGGCGTGGCAGGACGCCATCGGGGACGCCCTTTCCACGCCTTCGCCGAACGGGTCATCCTCTGCGCTGGTGGACTGGGCACACCGCGCATCCTCCGTGCATCAGGCATCAGGGAAGCAGGCGAGCAGCTGGCGATGGATTTAACCATGATCGTGTATGGACACCGACGGGCGCCTGGCAACGCCCTCGACCCGCCGATGACATGGTCGTGGGATGACCCTGCACTGGAAGTGATGTTCAGCCCGCTGATGGATCCGTGCCTGCTTTACCCGCTGATGGCAGGCATGAGCCAGTTCAGGCGCGTTTTCAGCTGGCATCAGTGGCGCCAGATGCTGGGCGTGATGATTAAACTGCGCGATACGCTTTCGGGCGCCCTTCTGCCCGATGGCTCGCTGTCCAAGCCGATAGTTGCCCGCGATCGGGAGCGTCTGCAGGAGGCGCAGCAGATTGCCCACCGCATCCTGATAGAGGTAGGCGCGGAGCCGAACTCCATCTTCACCTCGCCGTTGCGCGGAACCCATCCGAGCGCAACGGTGCGTATCGGCACGCTGGTGGATACCAATCTGCGCACGCCGATAGAGAGGCTATATGTGTGCGACGCCAGCGTGTTCCCTGAGGCGCTGGGACGACCGACGGTGCTGACGATTATCGGGCTGGCGAAGCGGCTGGCACGCCAGCTCGCTCCACAGGGGGTGAAGCCCGCTGTTAGTTGAGGAGCTGGCACAAAGATTGGCGCGGGTGCCGCGCGTTGAATTGATGGCATGCCCCACGCCGCTGCAGTTCCTGCCACGATTGAGCGCGGAGCTGAACCGTCCCATCTATCTCAAGCGGGACGATGGCAGCGGTTCGGTGATGGGCGGCAACAAGGCGCGGGCGCTGGAGTATCTGCTGGCAGACGCGCTCCGCAGAGGCTATCGGCGGGTCGCCACCTTCGGCGCCCTGCAGTCCAACCATGCGCGCATCACAGCAGCGGCGGCGCAACAACTGGGGCTGGAGGCGCATCTGTTCTATTTTGAGCCGCGCCCACCCTGCCTGACAGGCAACCTGTTGATATGTCAGCAACTGGGCGCACATCTGCACTTCGTACCGCTCAGGCGGGGTCAGAGCGCGCGCTCGATCATCTGGACGAATCGACTCGTGCGTCTGCTGATGCGCCTGCGGCTCGGCTCGCACTATTTTATCCCTGCAGGCGGCTATTCGGTGCTGGGCGGGCTGGGCTATGCGCGCGCCGCGCTGGAGATTCACCAGCAGGTTCAGCGTGAAGGGCTGGCAGGCGCGTGGCTGGTGGTAACAGCAGGCACAGGCACGACGCTGGCAGGCTTATGGGCAGGGCTGACCCTTCTGGACACCCCTGTGCGATTGGCAGGCATCGATATCGGCAAACTCTGGAAAGCTTTCCCCGCCGCTATCGCCCGGCTTGCGGAGCAAATCTGCGCCTTTCTGGGTGAACCCTGTCGGTTCGACAGGAGGCAGACGCCCCTGCTCGCAGGCAACGACGCCGAGCCTGCCTACGGAGTCCCATCGCCAGCGGGCAACGCTGCGATTCATCTGCTGATGCAGCTGGAAGGCGTGCCGTTAGACCCCACCTACACCGCAAAAGCATTCGCGGGCATGCTCCACCGCATTCGAGAGGGGCAGATGGGCGCCCGCGAGCCTGTCATCTTTCTGCACACAGGCGGGCTGACCGCAGTGGCTGCCTCGAAAAGCCCTGAACCGTGTGGCAGTGGTGTATACTAAGATGGGATGCGATACGGCAAGATGTGGCTGGGACTGCTGGTCAGCAGCGTGCTGGGGCTGCCGCTGCTGGCAAACGGTTCTTCACAGGTGCTGAACCTGCGCTTCAAGGACGCCCTCACAGGACAGGCGCTCATCCCCAGCGTGCGCATTATCAACCTCGACACGGGCGAAGCGATGCCTCTGCCCACTCCTGTTCAGACGGATGGGCGGCTCACGCTCATCCTGCCCATCGGCAACTACGCGCTTTCCGCAGCGCAGGCAGGCTATCACCCCATCGGCATGACGCTTTCAGTTGGCGAGGAGCCTCTACCGCCCTATGAACTCTATCTGGACCCGATTCAGCCGCCGAAGGAGACAACCACGGAGTTCCTGTGGTCGCTGCGTCGTGCGGGGCAGATGGTGGTGGTCGGCTTCGTTACGGACGAGGTGAGCGGTCAGCCGCTCGCGGGCGCTCAGGTGAGTGTGGTGGGGCATGAAGGGAGCGCTGTCACCGACGCGCGCGGCTGCTTCCTCCTGCAGTTCCCCATTTGCGACCGCAGTGGCGTTCCCCAGCGTTATGCGACCCTGCTGGTTCAGCGGGCAGGCTACCGCACGGTTCAGCTGGCAAATGTGGAAATCTGGAGCGAGGGCGACTGGATTTATCGGCTCAGCATGACGCCCGGCGAGGGTATGGAGACCCGCGAGATGCGCTCGCCACGCCATCGCGAATCGTCGGAGCCGTGCGAGGGTTGCCCTGACTCGAAGAGCGATTCGCCTTCGCTGGCGAATCCACTTCCCCGCGAGGCGTCGTCCGATTTTGAACCTGCCGCGCCCGCGCCGATTGTCCTGCCCAAGTACATTCGCGTCGGGCGCAACTGCACCACGCGCACCGACTGCCAGCGCGTGGAAGTCTACACACTGGAAACCTACTGCAAGGGCGTGATCACCAATGAGTGGTACGCCTGCTGGGGCAATGTAACGGGCGGGATGGAATCGCTGAAGGCGGGCGCGGTCGCCGTGCGCAGCTACGGCGTCTCGTTTGTCTACTCGCCCGCCACCAGCACCTACGACATCTGCGATTCGACGGCGTGTCAGGTGTTCACAGGCAATCAGACCAGCAACGGCAACGCGGCGGTGGACGCCACCACACGCTATGTGTTGTTGACCGCTTCTAACACGATTGCCCGCGCCGAATATTCCTCCGAGAACAATAATGCGGGCTGTGGCGACGGCTATTCAGGCACGGGCAGCAGCTGGCCCTGCATCTATGACCCCGTTTGCACAGGCTTTGCGCGGAACGGGCATGGGCGCGGAATGTGCCAGTGGGGTTCCGCCCGCTGGGCGACGGGACGACGGCTCTCCAGCTCGCAAGCCTGCACGAACGCCGCACCCCAGCACGGCTACGGAACCAAAAACTGGCAACAGATTTTGAATCACTACTATGGTCCAGCGGGCTATCAGCTGGTGCAGGGCGCGGTCGCCACCATCGACGGACTCAGCCCCTCGCCCAACCCCGTCGCAACGGGCAACACGGGCACGCTGACCTTCAACATCACCGCCACCCACGAGTTCAATGTGATTTTAGGCGCGTCGATCGCCCCTGCAGGAAGCGGCAACTGGCTCAGCGACCCGCCGCGCGACCTGCGGGTGAGCATCGGAGAGGGCAATCAGTCGCGCGTGCGGTTCTTCGCCGTGCCTGCCGACGCCCTGCCAGGCGGCTACGATGTGTGGGGCGCACTCTGGTACGACCGCAACAACAGCGGCAATATCAACACGGGCGATTTCGTGGTGGATGACCGCATCTTCAGCAACCTGTGGCAGGTGCGTCGCGCCACCAGCCTGCAGGTGCCTGCGGTGTCAGGTCGACGCGGGCAGACCGTGGCGCTTCAGGCAACCCTGCGTCAGAGCCTGGATAACGCGCCCATCAGCGGTCAGACGCTCACCTTCAAAGTGAACAACGCCGTCGTGGGGACCGCCGTCACGAACAGCTCGGGCATCGCCACGCTCAACTACACCATTCCGCTCAGCCTGCCCCTGGGCACGAACGCCCTGCGCGTGGAGTACGCGGGCAACAGCACCTACGCCGCGACGGTCGGCAGCAATGTGCTGACGGTCAACCGTGTGCGCCTGCAGGGGCAGGTTCAGCTGGCAAACCGCTCCAATCCCACTGGCATTGTGGTGCGCTTCGACATCGTGGCGGGGAGCAATCAGGAGAGCCTGCAGGTGACGCTGGACGCCTCGGGCAACTACGCGGTGGAGACCGCGCTCACCGGCAACGCCACCATCACCGCCTCTGTGCCCGGCAGTGCGTGGCTCTGCCAGCGCCAGAGTGCGTTCCTGAGCAATGTGGTCAATCTCAACTTCAGTCTGATCAGCGGCGATGTGAATGGGGACGGCGTGATTGACGACGCCGATTTGCTATCGGTGCTGTTCGCGTTTGGTCAAACGGGTTCCAGCCTGCGCGAAGATGTGAACGGCGACGGCACAGTGGACGATGCGGACCTGCTGCAGGTTCTGTTCAACTTCGGCAGCACCTGTTGAATGCCCGGACGAAACAGCCGCGCATAGGGGTTCTGCGAGTCGCCTGTGCGGGTGGTGGGCTAAGTTGTGTTCGTTTATATATGCAACAAACGCGCACTTGGTTCAAAATCTGCGCGAATTACCCCATCAACAACCGACAAGGCCTGCTCCACCTCTGCAGAAAAAACCAGTCGCTCCCAGTGACCACGCTCCAGATGCACCACATACCAGTGCCCATCGCCTTGCTCTTGGCTCCACACAAGTGCCCACTGCTTGTCCGCCGATAAATCCCACAAGCTCATCGCGCGCACTGTCGGAGGTGCCTCCAGCACTACTGAATGCCCATTCCGCCACTCGATCAACATCCGACGGTGCAGGTTCTGCGCTGGCAGCAGAACCCGCAACTGCCTATCTGCCGTACATGCAATCACCATCAAAGCCGTCCATTCAGCCGGCTTAAGCAGCCGACGAACTTCCACCTCCATCCACCGAAACGGACCTAACGTCAAATCCCAATCGCTATTGATTCGCTGCCGCTCTGATGCTCTCAATCGCTCCACGCGACCCGATTGCAGATCCCGTCGATACCACTGGAAATATCCCCTTCCATCCTTTTGCACATACCAGATGTGCCGACTATCAGGATACCAGCCATAACCATACACCCCGTCTTTCACCAGCACCCGATAACCCTGTCCTAAAGGTTGACACAAAATCAAGTCGCGCCCTTGAGGCGCCGATTGTCCCAACAGGTAGCGGCTATTGGGTGACCAGCGTAGCCGATAGACCTCTGGAATGTATCCTCCTTCCGGCAGGCGGCGGGCGCGTCCCAGCCAGTGCAACCTTTTTGTTTGGATGTCGATCAAGGCAGTATCAGCGTGCAGGGGCAGGTAGATCCATCGCCCATTCGGTGAAAGGGCGGGATTTGCCCCAGAGATGTACCAGTAACCAGAAAACTGGACAAGCCATTCCTCCTGTATGAGCTTGCTGTCTGACACCTGATAGAGAGCAACACCCCTTCGCCCATCAAACACCACAAACCGAAATCGGTCTGGTATCTTCGGGTCAGTTACCGCCAGCAAGTTGTTCATAAGAACCTCTTCAATTTCCTAAGTATATAGTGACTGCTTCCCGTGAATCTTGGATTATCTCGACCCACGAAACAATCCCAGCATTTGAACCTGGATATGAGCCAGCTTGATCGGTATAATCGCGTCTTATCCACTCGAACCAAAGAAAGGGAGCCGTTGAAATCTGCCCAGGTGGATCTAAAGGAGAACCCTCAATAGGATTATACCCTATTCCCATTCCGCTTACATAACTACCCGTTCTTACACAGCCAGGCATTAGTGGGCACCCTGGCATTGACTCCCTTCTTTGAGCTATCGAGAAAACACGCCGAAAACGTGCTCCTGATATATTTTGTCTGAGCTTGGCAGTAGCAAAAATCTCCCTGAGGAAAATTGTGTTGCCGTATTTGGGATCTATAGGCTGTATGCGGAGCATTGCTGCCCGATCCCGACTAAAAGTGTACAGCTCGACTACAGTAGGTGTCCCACCATATACATTATCCAAGATGTGCCCTCTCATATTGCTGGTATCTGTAATCGCTACATTTCTAACACGACCTCGATGCACAACCTTCATATAAGCCTGCCAGCGTGGGTAGTCCAAACCAGCTCTACCCGCCCGATGATACATCAAACCACCTTCAACATCCGTGTTTCCAAATGCGAAACCAAAGTACATGTATGGTGTATCTGCGGTTCTAAAGTTGTTGTTGGGGTCATCCACGACTGGAGGTATGGAAATCTGAATGAACGGCCAGTGCGGTGAAGTTGTGGAGGGTACCCAAAAAGTTCCACGAACAGCTGTGATACCTCGATCCCCTCTTGTTCGCACACGACGGTAGGGTCCGGTGCAGGTGTTCTCTAACTCTTCACGCCCTGCGTCAACCGCTGGAACTTGCAAACTAGGAAAGTCGGTAAAAAGGAAAACCTGCCGATTCGTGTCAAAGAAGGTCGTCGGCTGCCTTACCCCACTGTCAGTATAGATTAGACCGTCAGGACCTAACACATCGAGCACATCGTACCCTGCCATAGAGCCAATCACACGCCGAACATCCTCCATAATCCAGCTAACATTGCCAGAATCCCATCGGATCGCCCCCACATGCGGCACTGCGCTATCTTCCTCCGAAGGCGGACCCCACACCCCATGCCACTCCGCCTCCACCACAAAGTAGTGCTCCTGCTCACTCATCAAACCCGACACCGTGTACCGCCGCACCGAACCCGACAACACCTCACTCGCGCTGGGATAACTCCCGCTCACCGTCCCCCAGCGCACCCGATAACCCGTCGCACCTGGTACACCGTCCCAGTAGACCGTCACCTTGTTCGCCCCCGTCGGCACCGCAAAGATCCACGGCACCTCTGTGACGATTTTACCCTCTGTCCGCAGCCAGCGTGTGCCGCTCTCTTCCCGCGCCCGCACCGTGTAAACCCCTGCGGGCAGATTGGTCAGCTGCACCTCCTGCTCGGTCAGCCCTTTCTGCAGGCAGATGCGTTTAGCGCGTTCAAATAGCTGTTCTAATATTTCCAGCGTCTCTGCTGAGATGTCCATAGCCCTCTTTCGGGCGATGCGAGCAATAGGGGAATACGCGCACAGCACCGAGAATCCTGCTGGACAGGGATTCGTGCGGGGTATACTTCTGCTAATGGCGCGGTTCGTTGGGAAGTGGGTCGTTTTCGCGCTGGCGCTCTATCTGACCTTCTGGAGCGGGCAGGCGCTGGGGCTGGATATGAAGCCTAGCTCGAACTGGGTCGATGTGGCGGTTATGGCGTTGGTTCTGGGGCTGGTGAACGCGCTGGTTCGCCCCGTCATGCGGCTGGCACTGTTGCCGCTCAACTGTCTCACGCTGGGCATCGCGGGACTGATTGCGAACGCTTTGCTGTTCTGGATTGTGTTCGCGATTGCGCCGCTGGGCTTTCGCGTGGGCAACTTCTGGGCGGCGCTTTACGGCTCGGTGGTGCTGGGCGTCATTCACGGGCTGCTGAGTGGGCTGCTGAAGGAGGAGGAAAGCCGTTCATAAGCCGGTTATGATAGCGCGTTTTCTGCGAGCGTTCGCGCTCTGGCTGGGATTATATGGGCTGCTGACGGCGGCGCACTTCGGGGTGTTGTGGGGACTGGATCAGCTGCGTCAGTGGCTGGAGAATCGACTGGAGTCGCGGTACGGAACTGAGGCGGTTGACCGCGAGCCGCCCTACAGCTGGGGCGAGCGCGTGGTGCTGGCGCTCGATGTGCAGCCCAGCCCGTACTGGCAGGAGTCGCTGGGCGTGAGCGCGCTGTTGAGCCTGCCCGTCGCGCTGCTGACGGGTGCAGCGGCGCTGTTTGGGCGGCGGGCGCGACGCGCCGCGCTGATGGCGATTGCGGTTGTGGGGGGCATCCTGCTGATGTGGCTGCTTACCCAGCTGGGCGGGCTGGCGCTGGCAGGCTATCTGGTGGGCAACCCGGCAGCAGCCGTGGTGGAGGGTACCCTCGTGGGGCTGATTCAGGGTATGCTTGCAATACTGGTGCTGGCGCCCAGCAGGAGATGAGACGCGGATGGCGAAGAAGGGTCGGGGGCGATGGATTGTGTTGACAGGTGTGTCGGGCGCGGGCAAAACGCTCGCCCTGCAGACCCTCGAAGACATCGGCTACCTGTGCATCGATAACCTGCTGCCCTCGCTGCTTGGCTCGCTGAAGGCGCGGGTGGACGAAGGTCAGCGCGTCGCGGTGGTCATCGACACGCGCGCGGGTGAACCGCTCGACGAGGCGGCAGCCCGCATCGAGCAGTGGCGTGCCGGCTGTTGCCCCATCGAGGTGCTGTTTCTGGACTGCGCGGACGAGGTGCTGCTGCGCCGTTTCAAGGAGACGCGCCGCCCGCACCCGCTCGCCCAGCAGCAGACGGCGCTCACGGACGCCATCGAGCGCGAGCGCGCGCTGCTGGCGCCCCTGCGCGCGATAGCCGACCGCGTGCTGGACACCACCCTCTTCCGCCCGCAGGAGCTGCGCAGTGCCATTCGCGCCCTCTATCGCGAGGTGGGCGACCACGCCCCGCTGCGCATCCGGCTCATCTCCTTCGGCTACAAATACGGCATTCCAGCCGACGCCGACCTCGTGTTCGATGTGCGCTTCCTGCCCAACCCGCACTATGTGCCCGAACTGCAACCTCGCCCCGGCACCGACCCCGCCGTCTGCGACTATGTGCTGAGCGACGCGCAAACCCGGCGATTCATAAGGCAGCTGAAACGCTTCCTGAAGCACCTGCTGCCCCAGTATGAGCAGGAGGGCAAGGCTTATCTGACGATAGGCATCGGCTGCACAGGCGGGCGACACCGCTCCGTGGTGCTGGTGGACACCCTGCAGAAGTGGTTCGAGCGGCAGGGCTACCGCGTGAGCGTGGAGCATCGCGATATCGAGCGAGGTGAGGAGTGAGATGCCCAACGAGCGCCTGCGGTGGCTGCTGCCAGGTATTCGGGTGAAGCGCTGGCTACTGCTCTCCAGCGTCGGCGTGCTGGTGGCATTGCTGGGCGTCTATGTGCTGTTGATGGGTCAGCCATCGCGCTGGCTGGAGACGGCTTACAGCACCCTGGATGCCTTTTTGCGCGATCGGTTGAGCACCGCGCAGGGCGTGCAGGTCGCCCGAATCGCGATTGGGACGGCGCTGATAGCGGCTGGCGGCATGCTCTGGTGGTGGGGGCTACGCCGCGCATGGCGCACGCTGGTGAACATTTTGCAGCCGCGCGTGAGCGGGCGCGTGTGGGATGTGCTGTCCCGCTATGTGCTGATGGCGCATGGTAAGCGCGTGGTGGTGATCGGTGGCGGCACGGGACTGTCCACCATGCTGCGCGGCATCAAACGCTACACCGCCAACATCGTGGCGATTGTGACGGTGACCGACGACGGCGGCTCGTCGGGGCGCCTGCGCCAGGAGCTGGGCATTCTGCCACCCGGTGACATCCGCAACTGCCTGATTGCCTTAGCCGACGCTGAAGGCGCGATGACCGCCCTGCTCCAGCATCGGTTCCGCTCCGAATCGGGCACGCTGGGCGGGCACTCGGTGGGCAACCTCCTGATTGCCGCGATGACGCAAATCACGGGCGATTTTGAGCAGGCGGTGCGCGAGATGAGCAAGGTGCTGGCGATTCGCGGGCGCGTGCTGCCCTCCACGCTCAGCCATGTGAACCTGCTCGCCGAGATGGAGGACGGCACCTGCGTGGAGGGTGAGACGGCGATTGTCGCCTATCCTGCGCGCATCCGTCGCATGCATCTGAAGCCGCCGGACCCGCCCGCGCCGCCTGAAGCCGTCGAAGCCATCCGCCAGGCGGATGTGGTGGTGCTGGGTCCAGGAAGCCTCTTCACCAGCGTCATTCCGAACCTGCTCGTGCCCGCGATTGCCGACGCCCTGCAGGCGACCGACGCCATCCGCATCTATGTGTGCAATGTGATGACCCAGCCCGGCGAGACCGACAACTTCACGGCATCCGACCATGTGCGGGCGATCGAGGCGCATGTGGGTCGGCGCGTGTTTGATTATGTGCTGGTCAACACGCGCATGCCCAGCCCCGAAATGCTGGAGCGGTATCGCGCCAGCGGGCAGGAGATGGTCGTGCCCGATGTGGACCGCATCCGCGCGATGGGCTACAGGGTGGTCACGGGCGATTTTATCAGCGAGAGCGACTTCGTGCGCCACGACCCGACCCGCCTCGCCGAAGCCATCCTGCGCCTGGCGAAGTAAATCCTGATATGCCTCTGAGCATGTTGCGTGACCGTTCCTTCTCGATGCAGGAATCAGCGGTTATGAGGGGTATAATTCCTTAGCCATTCACACGGGAATCATCGGGCAGGAGGTTGAAAGCGAATACAAAGCAGGAGCTGGCAGGCAATAACAGGAGAGGGGTTCGTCAGGGGTCGCAAATTGTTCGTGGGGGCTACCCTATCCCTGCTAATCGGGCAAATACCTGCTCCTGTCCTTGCACAAAGAACGCCTGATATTGCCTGGATGCGGGGTGGTCATACCGATATAGTAAATGCTGTTGCGTTTTCACCTGATGGGGCGATCGCTGCTTCGGCTGGTGGCACGAATGACGGGACAATAAAGCTCTGGCGTATTGCTGATGGGGTGCTGATCCGGAGTCTGGTGGGGCATACAGCTGGTGTACGCTCTATTGCCTTTTCACCTGATGGGCAGCTGCTGGTTTCTGGGGGTGAGGATGGTACGATTCGGCTCTGGCGCGTAGTGGATGGCGCGCTTATACGCACGATTCAGTACGCACAGTCAGTATATATTAATGCGGTCGCTTTTTCACCGAATGGGCAATTGATTGCTTCGGGTAGCGGTGATCAGCTTATACAGTTATGGCGTGTTTCGAACGGGCAGCGCGTTCGTACCCTTGCGGGGCACACAGGTGCTGTTAACGCCGTTACATTCGCGCCCGATGGGCAGTGGCTGGTCTCTTGCAGCTGGGACTCGACGGTTCGCATATGGCGCGTTTCGGATGGACGATTGATGCGCACTTTGACGGGACACACAGGGAGCGTATATGCGGTTGCTGTCGCCCCTGATGGGCAACTGATTGCGTCTGCTGGTGAAGACTTCACGGTTCGGCTCTGGCGCATGGAAGATGGGGCGCAGGTCAGGTTACTAACGGGGCATGCGCGCCCAGCTTACTCCGTTGCCTTCTCTCCGGATGGTCAGCTACTGGCTTCCGGGAGCGAGGATCGGAAAATTCTGATATGGCGCGTCTCGGATGGTGAACGCGTACTCCGATTTGTAGGACACAGCGGGCTTATCTCCTCTCTCAGTTTTTCACCCGATGGAGAGAGGCTTCTTTCGGGAAGCTCCGATCAGACAGCTCGCTTGTGGGATATACGTGCGGGCAGACAGGTGCGAATCTTCACGGGGCATGTGAGCTCGGTCAGAATGGTTGCTATCTCTCATGATGGACGGTTGCTGGCATCTGGGGGTGCGGATGGGATTGTCTGGATATGGCGAGTGTTCGATTCACAGCCGCTGCGCTTCATTTTGGCTCATCATTTATATCTCAATACTCTGGCGTTTTCGCCTGACGATCAATTTCTGGCTACAGGCGGCGAGGATAGAGTCGTTCGCTTATGGCGCGTAAGCGATGGTTCCTTGCTCTATACACTCATGGCGCACGAGACCGGGGTTCGTTCGGTAATCTTTTCACCCGATGGTCAGTTTCTCCTCTCGGCGGGGGATTGGTCAATACGCCTCTGGAGAGTTGCGGATGGTGTTTTGGTCCGAACCCTGACCCACCCGGAGCAGATATTTGCCGCTGCTCTATCACCAGATGGACAGCTGGTGGCGTCAGGTGGTCAGAACGGTACAATCTGGATATGGCACACAGCCACTGGCGCTCTCCTGCGCACTCTGGTAGGACATACAGGCAGTGTCGGCTCTCTTACTTTCTCACCTGATGGGCAGCTGCTTCTCTCTGGAGCAAGAAGTTACAGCGACCGTACAGTTCGCGTATGGCGCGTCTCTGATGGCAGCCTGTTGTACGCACTCCCTGCGCACGAGTTTCTGATCAGTGCGGTGGTCTTTCTTCCTGATGGGCAGCGGTTTGCCTCCGCTGGCAACTACTGGAACGGTTCACGATACGTAGGGGAAATTAAAATATGGCGTGTGTCCGATGGAGTGCTTTTGCAGACCTACGATGAGGAGACCGACAGAGATGTGAGTTCGATTCAATTCTCACCCAGTGGACAGCTTTTCAGCTATGCCCGCTGGGATGCAACGGTGGCACTGGCACGAAACCCCTTCTGGCAACCGGGTGATGTGAACGGAAATGGTTGCGTGGATGATGCTGACCTGATTCAGGTGCTCCAATCGTTTGGTAGTGAGGGGGGTGGTAGTGCCGATTTAAATAACGATGGGCGCGTGGACGATGTGGACCTGCTTACCGTACTGTTCCATTTCAGTGAGGGGTGCTGAGATAGATGCATGAAGCAATTGAGGATCGCTGTGAGGAGGACATGACCGATGCAAACGGGTTGCGTGGCTAGACGGGTTGCGCTGTTGACGGCATGTTTAGAATATTCGCACGCTCTTCGACAAGCAGTGCGAATTGTCTGCCTCGCTACGCTTGCCTGCTTACCCTTGGGGGGGCTTGCTCAGGGGAGACCCGATATTGTCTGGCTGGCAAGCGGTGAAACGGGTAGCACCGCCATCGCTCTCTCCCCCGATGGTCAGTGGCTTGCAACAGTGGATCGTTACGGTAAGCTGAAGACCTGGCGTGCGGCAAATGGTGCGCCGCGTCACACCCTTAGAGCATCCAGCAGAGCGCTCTCTACCGTTGCCTTCTCACCCGATGGACAATTGCTGGCATCGGCCGGTGAAGACACGAACATTCGCCTGTGGCGATTTGCCGATGGCGCACAGGTGGGTATCTTTAGAGGGCATACGGCGGGGGTCTACACCGCTGGGTTTTCACCCGACGGACAGCTGTTAGTTTCTGGAGGAGCCGATCGAACCCTTCGTCTCTGGCGCGTTTCGGATGGCGCACAGGTGCTCAATCTTACGGGGCATTCCGCCGCGGTTTACAGTGTTGCCTTTTCTCCCGATGGGCAACTGGTGGCTTCGGCAGGCGAAGATGGGACCATTCGTTTATGGCGCGTTTCTGACGGTGCGCCGATTCGAACGCTTACAGGACATACTTCCAGCGTGTATGCGGTCGCCTTTTCGCCGGATGGACAGTGGCTGGCATCGGGGGGTGGTGATCGCACGATTCGTCTGTGGCGTGTTGCGGATGGCAGTCTGATCAACACAATCACCGCACATGCATTCCCTGTTAATACGGTTGCGTTCTCTCCCGACGGGCAATTGCTGGCTTCTGGCAGCAGTGATCGCACGATTCGGCTCTGGCGTGTAGCGGACGGCACCCCTGTCCTGCGGATTACATCCAGTAATCCCTTTGATTTTCGCGCTGTTGTTTTTTCTCCCGATGGACAGTTGCTGGCTTCTGGTGGCGGCACCCCATGCTTGTGGCGCGTATCGGACGGCACTCTGATGCGTGCTTTTAGCGGACACACAGACGCGGTCAGCTCAATAGCCATTTCACCAACTGGGCAGCTCATCGCCTCAGGAAGCCCCGATCGGACCATACGAATATGGCGTGCTTCAGATGGTGCCCTTATCTCCAGCTGGACTACCCCAGTGAGAGTCTATTCCATTGCTTTCTCACCAGATGGTCAACTGC
The DNA here is from genome assembly GCA_037444405.1 of Armatimonadota bacterium. Classification (GTDB taxonomy): domain Bacteria; phylum Armatimonadota; class Fimbriimonadia; order Fimbriimonadales; family GBS-DC; genus HRBIN15. Next base: position 107,601 of record JBBIML010000012.1, on the reverse strand, counting down.
TTGCCGCTGCCGGCGATGACTATTTTATTCGCCTATGGCGCGTTTCTGACGGCTTACTGATGCGCACACTCGTAGGACATATCAGTGCGGCTTTTTCGGTGGCTTTTTCCCCTGATGGGCAGCTGCTGGCATCTGCAGGAGAAGATCGCACAATTCGCCTGTGGCGTGTCGCCGACGGTTTCCTTGCAAATACACTCTTCTGGCACACAACCAGAGTTCTTTCCGTCGCCTTTTCACCTGATGGACAGTGGCTGGCAGCAGGTAGCTCTTACTATGAATATATGATCAGCTTGTGGCGCGTGCCAGACGGAGAATTGGCAGATGTTTTCGTCGGACATGGAGGTCCAGTTGAATCGGTCGCCTTTTCTCCCGATGGGCAACTGCTGGCGTCCGGAAGCGGCGATGGCACAGTTCGCCTGTGGCGAATTGATGATGGAGCTTTGATAAACACATTCAGTGCAGGCATAGGCATAACAGAATCTTTTAAATCTGTTGATTTCTCTCCTGAAGGACGCCGAATCATTGCCGCAGGCAACTACATCTGGCTGTGGGATGTGAGTGATGGGATCCTGCTAAGACGATACACAGAAGAGGTTGAGGGGGTATAAATTCTATCCAGTTCTCGTCGAATGGTCAGTTTTTCGCCTATGGACGATTGGATGGAGCAGTTGTGGTGGCGCGCAATCCGTTCTGGCAGCAAGGCGATGTGAACGGTGATGGTTGCGTGGATGATGCTGATCTGCTTCAAGTGCTGTTGACCTTTGGTCAGGAAGGGGGATTGGCTGACCTCAATATGGACGGATTTATTGATGATGCCGATCTACTAACTGTTTTACTCAACTTTGGAAGTGGTTGTTAGAGACTTCTTATCTCATTTGCTATTCCGCACACTCAGTAGTGAGGGATAGAAAGACCATGCGCCCACCATTGCTGGCGGTAATAGAGCTTCTGCGCCCCTTTCAGGCACGAGAAGCGTCAATTGCGGCGGCGGGGAGCCTGTTCGCACGCGCCTGCTCGTAAACTTTCAGGATGCGATCCACCACCGCAGGCACGGAGAGCGTTTCGCGCTTGTGCAGACCTGCCTGACGCAGGCGGTCGCGCTCGTGTGAATCGCGGGTGAGGCGCAGAATCGCCTCAACGAACGCCTGCGGCGTCGGCTCCACGATAAGCCCGCACTTGCCGTACTCAACAGCTTCGGGCGCGCCGCCCCCGTTCGCCACGATGCAGGGCAGACCCGCCGCCTGCGCCTCGTCCAGCACCAGCCCCTGCGACTCCGTGACCGATGGAAAGGTAAACAGATCGGCGGCGAGCATATAGAGCGACACTTGCTCGCGCGGCACCGGTCCCGTGAACTGCACATGGTCGCTGATGCTGAGCGATTCGGCTTGCTGCTGAAGCGATTCGAGCGAGGGTCCCGGTCCAACCAGCCACAGGTGAGCGTTCGGGCACTCGCGCACGACCTGCGGCATCGCCTGCAACAGCACATGCACATTCTTTTCAGGCGCCATGCGCCCCACATAGAGCAGCATCCAGACCTCGTTCGGGATGCCCAGCGTGGCGCGTGCCTGCTCTTTGCTGAGGTCGGGGAACGGCAGCACAGGGTTGCGAATGGGCGTGATGGGCTTGCGCACCCCGTATCGACGCAGCACTGCCGCGCCGACTTCCGATGGCGTGATAATCGCGTCCACGCCCTCATAGTAGCGACGCAGATGCCAGCGCAACACGCGCCGTATCAGTCCGCGTGGCACTATCGAGGGCACATAGTGCAGATACTCCTCATACAGCGTGTGGAAGGTGCTGACCAGGGGCGTGCGGGTGCGTCGTGCCCAGCTGGCGCCCGCCATGCCCACAAAGAAGGGCGTGTGCGTATGCACGATATCGAACCCCTGCTGACGCCATTCGCGCCACAGGCGCGGCGCGTAGAGCCAGCCAATCGGGTAGTCGGGTTCGAACGGCGTGTAGAAGGCGGGGAATCGGCGTACATACGGCGAGTCGTCGGTGTGGTTCCGAAAGCGCGGCGCGTAGACCCACACCTCGTGCCCGCGCCGCTGCAGTTCGTCCCGCAAGATGCGAATGGAGATGCTGACCCCGTTCAGGTAGGGCAGGTAGCTCTCCGAGAAGAGGGCGATTTTCACGGCGGGTCTCCTTGCGGCGCGGCTCAGCGTCGGACACGACTGCCACGCGGCACGCGCTTCATCTGCTCCTCCAGAAACGCCACCACATCGGAGAGTCGAAACCGTCGCTGGTTGCCTTCGGTGCGGAAGTGGCGCAGCCAGCCGCGATTGGTGTAGCGGCGCACCGTCGCGGGGCAGACCCCCAGCAGGCGGGCGACCTCCTCCAGCGTCAGCACGGGATCCGTCAGGCGGGCGATCAGCTCCTCGCGACTCTCGCGACCCCGCACAGGATAATACTTGTCCGTCACGCTGTCGTCTGTCCACTCCGACAGGTAGCGCAGGTAGCGGGGCAGTTTCGCCCAGATTTCGTCCATTTCGGGCGGGATCAGCGCTTCGGGGTCAGTTTGTCGGGCGCGGCGTTTGCGCAGGCGCGGCGCAATCTCAGCGGTCCGCACGGGTTGAGGGGCACGGCTCCCCTGCGGCTGAGTCGCAGCGGCTTGAGCGCCCCGTTCAGGTTCGCCCGCAGTGGCTTGAGCGTCGCGCTCGAGTTCGCTCGCCTGAACAGGTTCGGGTGTGGGCAGACCCAGCTCCTCACGCAGCAGCGGCACAAACGCCAGAAAGTCGGGCACGCGAATGGAGATGACGGCGTAAGCTTCGCGAGCGGTGGAAGGCAGCGGCTCCGCCGCTTCACGCGCGGGCACTGCCGCGACAGGCGCGGACGCCCATTCAGGTGATGGCTTCGCCACCTCGCGGGCAGGAGGCAGTGGCGTCAGGGATACGGGCGGGCGTTCCGGCTCAGCAGCAGGTTGCACCGCAGCCGTCTCGCTCTGGCTCGGCGACTCCTGCGGTGCGGGCGTTTGACCCTCCTCCACAAACTGGCTCTCCAGATAGCGACACCAGTCGCTCAGACTCAGCCGTCTCATCGCAACGACTCGATTCTACACGATAGAGGCGTTCCCTGTCAATCGGCGAACAGCTCGCTCACCTGCACAGCGAAGTTAGGCAATAGCTCGCCGCCCATGAGCGTGTCTTCTGCCCGCAGTATCTCCACCTCCAGCGGCGCCCGATAGCGGTGAACCATTCTGCGCTCCGGCAGCAGGAGCCACACCTCCTGCGCGCCCGAATCGAAATATTCACCGATTTTGCGCAGTAGATCGTGCGGGTCTTCCGATGGTGAGACGATTTCAACGGCGAGATCGGGCGCGCCGTCGATGAAGCCGATGGGCGGCTTGCCGTCGGGCAGGCGTTCGCGCCGCATCACCGCCACATCGGGGCTACGAATGTTGCCCCCACGCATGCGGAAGCCCGTGCTGGAATCGAACACATAGAGGCTCTCTGCCCGCAACGCCAAAATGCGGGCGCTGAGCCGCACACCCAGCCATCCATGCTGTCCGCCTGTGGGCACCTCCCTGAGCCTCCCGTCAACCAGTTCGTACTTGCGCCCATCATCAGGCAGGCGGAGCAGATCCGCCTCGCTCCACCTGCGCTTGCGCGGGGGGCGAGGATGCGCTTTAGAAGGCACGGTCGCCATCGCCTCTCACCACATTCAGTATACCCCTGCGGAATCCTATCGCGGGTAAACTTTCAGTCTGGCGGCTGAACCGCTGAAGCGTGGCTTCAGCCATCCACAGGATTGCCCATGCAGCGGTTTGAGTATCGGCAGGTGCGGATGGGGGTGGAGGCGCGGCTGGTGGTCTACGCCGGGCGCGAATCGCTGGCGCTGGAGGCGTGCCGGGCTGCCTATCATCGCCTGAGCGAGCTGGAGGCGAAAATGAGCGACTATCGCCCCGACAGCGAGCTGATGCGCCTGTGCGAGCAAGCCGTCGGACGCTGGGTGCGGGTGAGCCAGGAGCTGTTCTATGTGCTATGGCGAGCGCAGCGCCTGGCGCAGCAAACCAGCGGGGCGTTCGATATCACGGTGGGACCCCTGACGCAGCTCTGGCGGGAGGCGCGCCGCACAGGGCAACTGCCCGATGAGGCGACTCTGAACGCCGCGCGAGCCAGAGTCGGCTGGCGCAAGCTGGAGCTGAGTCTGCGCCGACGCGCCGCCCGACTTGCCGTCAGCGGCATGCGCCTCGATCTGGGCGGCATCGCCAAAGGCTACGCCTGCGACGAAGCCCTGCGCACGCTGAAACGGTTCGGCATTCGGCGCGCGCTGGTGCAGATGGGCGGCGATATGGTGGTCGGCGAGCCGCCGCCCGATCAGCATGGCTGGCAGATTGAGGTGGCGCGTCCTGCTCCCGAGGAGCCAGCGACGCCGCTGCCGCGCGTGCTGAGCCTGAGCCGATGCGCGCTCGCCACCTCGGGCAGCACGGAGCAGTTCGTGGAGATTGGTGGTAAGCGATATGCGCATATCGTTGACCCGCGCACGGGGCTGGGGTTGACACGGCTGGTGCTGGCGGTCGTTCGCGCGCCCGACGGCATCACCGCCGATAGCCTCGCAACCGCTGCGTGCGTGCTGGGTGCGCCCCGCGCCTGCGAGCTTGCCCGCCTCTACCGCAATGTGCAGCTCTGGCTGTTTGAGAAATGAGCAGGGCGGCTAATCGGCTTCGGTTTCGAGTTCCAGCAGGTGCCCCAGTTTTTCGGCTTTGGCGCGCAGGTAGTGGCGGTTGTATTCGGTGGGCGGGGCAATCAGGGGCACATGCTCGACCACTTCCAGCCCGTAGCCTTCCAGCCCGGCGATTTTGGTGGGGTTGTTCGTCATCAGGCGCAGTTTGCGCACGCCGAGGTCGACCAGGATCTGGGCGCCGATGCCGTAGTCGCGCAGGTCGGGCTTGAAGCCGAGCGCGCGGTTCGCCTCCACCGTATCCAGCCCCTGATCCTGCAGATGGTACGCCCGCAGCTTGTTGAGCAGTCCGATCCCGCGTCCCTCCTGCGGGATATAGACCAGCACGCCGCGCTTCTCCTCACCGATTTTTTGCAGGGCGAGCTGAAGCTGGGAGCCGCAATCGCAGCGCAGGGAGCCGAGCAGGTCGCCCGTGACGCAGCTGGAATGCACGCGCACCAGCACGGGTTCGCCGTCGTCCACCGTGCCCATCACCAGCGCGAGATAGGGGTTCGGATCCACCTCGCTCTCGTAGGCGTGCAGGTTAAAAGTGCCGTAGCGGGTGGGCAGATGGATGGGCGGCGCAACTTTGCGAATGAGCTTCTCGTGGCGCCGTCGATAGGCGATCAGGTCAGCAATCGTAAGGATTTTCAAGCCGTGCTGGCGGGCGATTTGAATCAGCTGGGGCATGCGCGCCATCGAGCCGTCTTCGTTCAGAATCTCGCAGATAACGCCTGCAGGGAACAGCCCTGCGAGTCGGGCGAGGTCGACGGCGGCTTCGGTGTGCCCGGCTCGCTTCAGCACGCCGCCCGGCGCCGCCCGCAGCGGGAACACATGCCCGGGTCGCACGAAGTCGCTGGGCTTGGCGGCAGGGTCCACAAACAGTCGGATGGTGCGGGCGCGGTCAAACGCGGAGATGCCCGTGCTGATGCCTGTGCGGGCGTCGATGGCTTCCGCCATCGGGGTGCCGAAGGGTGCATTCACCTGCGTCATCATCGGGATGTTGAGTTCGTCCAGCCGTGCGCCATCGGTGGGCAGGCAGAGCAGCCCGCGCCCGTGCAGCAGCATAAAGTTCACCGCTTCGGGCGTCACCTTCTCCGCCGCCATCACAAAATCGCCCTCGTTTTCGCGATCCTCGTCGTCCACCACGATGAGCATGCCGCCGTTGCGGATAATCTCGATGGCTTCCTCAACGGTGGCGAACACTTCGGGATCGCGCTCGGTGGACGCCTTGCCTGCCGTCGGCACCGATTGCGTCGCTTTCATCCATGTCTATTGTACCCAACCCTCGCCCACGCGCGAAGAAGTGGATGCCGATCTTCGCGCCGAACGCGCCTCATGGGAGAAACTTGTTTCTTGCATTTAACGCGCTCGTTGCTGACGCAGGGGTTGCAAGCAGATCACAGGCTCACGCGCCAGCTGTGCCCGCAGCGGCGATAAATCGGGCAAACCCAGCGCGTTCGCAATCGCCTCATCAATTTGTGCTCGCACAGGATCGCTCGACATCTGCGGCAGGGGCTGTAGGGGCTGGTTGCATAGCGCATCAAACGCCTGCGCCAGCTGACATGTTTGAGATTTCGTGAGGGCAGAAAGATCTAACACAGGGCAGTTTACTATAGCGCGACGCAAAAACGCGACCCATGCGCCTTCTGTCTCAACCCGATAGGGCAGCAGCAACAGCAAGTGCAGCGAGCTGTTCCACCACAGGCAGAGCGCCTTGAGCGCATTTTCGTCCTGTCCATCTTTCAGTTTCAGGGGAAGCCACACATTAGAAAGAACAGGTTTCGGCAGAAGCACCGCCACAGTGCGCAGAGTGTTCAGCCGAACTCGCTCCGCAATCAGCAGTCGGCTGGCGCGTGCAATCAGCGAGTCGGCGTCGCGCAAAAGGCGCCCTGATCGGCGCGGCTCCCGAATCTTAACAAGATAGCGGTTGGGCATCAGACTCATCGTTTGCACCTGTCTGGAGTCGCGCCCCCAGTAGGCAGGAAAGCCAGGGGGATTGTCTACAGGGTCAAAAGCGTCCCACAGGTCGTTACGGCTTGGTCCCAGCTCGCCCAGTGCACGCAGGGGTGCGAGGGGCAGTTTGGCTGTGCCGTAGCGATGTTCGGTGAGCAGGGCAATCAGCGCTTCGGTCAGGTCGCTCTGGGCGTAGGCGCAGGGTATCAGCCAGTGGGGGAGCTGCTCCAGCGTGCTTGCGGGCAGGTAGAGCGCCTCGCCCCACTTGGAGTCGCCCAGCCAGAGGTCAAAAACGGCTCGCTGCGCGCCCTGCGGCTTGAGTTTGCGCATGGCTTCAGCGAGCAGCAGCGCGTCGATGGGGTTGTCGGGGTTGCGCCACAGGTTGAGGCAGAGTGTGCCCGACTTCTCTGAAGTTTTGCGGGCAATAAACAGCGTTTCGCTGAGGTCGGTGTTCTCGCTGAAGTTCCAGCGTTCGGGGTCGTGGCTCACAATCAGATATTCCAGCGTGTAGTGCTTCGTCAGCAGTTCGCGTGAGGGTTGCCACTCCACACCCGACAACAGCGCTTTGGGCAACACGAAGGCGAGCCTCCCGTCGGGCTTCAGGTGGCGGTCAGCAACGGCAATAAAGATTGCGCCCAGCCCCGCCGTGATAGACGCCTGCACACTGTTCTGCTGGAGCCACTTCTGAAACGCTTTCTGCAGGCGCTCGCGCTCCGCTTTGGGCATGGAGCCAAACAGCAGGTTATCCCCGCAGGTGCGTGTGAAGGGGGGATTCATGCACACGAGGTCCAGCGGCGGCAGTTTGAGCGTTTCGGGAGCGCGCTGGGCATCGGTGGCGCGTTCTGCCTCGTGCCCATATTCGGGGTAGAGCGAGAGCTGGGGCGCGACGGGCGCGCCGCTCAGCAAGTCCACACTGCCGAATCGGGGCGCCTGCGTATGGGGGTCAAACCCCATTGGCATCGTGTAGAGGCGCATGCCGCGCGCCATCACTTCAGGGATGGGCAACGCCAGCGTCGCCGCCGTAAGATGAACTGCCGACTGAAGCACATCCAGCCCGTAGACGCCCTCCTCCAGCAGCGCCTTCAGCAGGCGTGTGCGCTCGTCCGCGCTGGGCGCGGGCGACGCCCGCAGGTAGTTGTCCACAACTGCCTGCACTGCCGCCATCAGCAGCGTGCCTGTGCCGCACGCCAGGTCTGCCAGTCGGAACGCTCCAACCGCGTCGGGGTTGCCCCAGTCTATCTGCCAGCGTTCGGGCTGGAGCGCAAGGCGCAACAATAGGGTCGCCGACGCCACCGAGGTATAGTAGGTGCCCAGCGGCTTGGCAATATCGCCCAGCAACAGGTGATAGATGCGTCCTGCCAGGTCGTGGCGGAGCATCACGCGCTGGCGCGTGAGGTCTCGCACAATCGGAACGGATTGCTGGAGCGCTTTATCCAGCATCGAATCGGCGGGAAGCGCTATCAGAATGGCACGCGCCAGGTGGAACACGGCGTGGTAGTCTATTTCAGCGAGAATTTTGCCCCACTCTTCAAGCAGGGCGTCGTGCATGGAGCCTGCCTCACCGCACTGCTGCAGGGTGCGCACGCGTGGCTCTACACGGGTCAGCTCCTCGTGGAACAGCATCGCGTTCAGCAGTACCAGCGCGGCAATCTGGCGCACGGCGGTTGTCTGCTCCACCTGATTGGGGTCTATGGCGCGGGCGTCAATCCCCAGCGGCTCGGCAAGTCGGGCGTCGGGCACACGCAGGGACAGCAGGGTTTGCGCCAGCGCGCTGATGCCCTGCTTGAGCTGGTCAACGGCATGGCGTACCTCGTCTTCTGAAGCCATCGCCTGATAGGCTTGTTGCAGGGTGGCGGCGAGGGCACTCAGGTTGCCCGTGCGCCATTCAGGTACCTTGGGGATGGACGGCGTGCAGAGGCTAAAGCGGAGATTCACCTGACGCAGGGCGTCTTCAAGCTGGTCAGGCGTCAGCGTGCGCAGGTGGGCAGGATAAACCAGCGCGAGGGCGAGATGTGCCAGCCCCTGCCGTACCCGCTCGACGGCTTTCTGCCACGCCCGATGCGCCGCTTGAGGCTGATCGTCCACTTCACCTTCTATCATCAACAGCAGCCCGCGAAAAGACATCAGCAGGTCAGGCAGAGCGCCTCCTTGAAGCCGTCGTTCTGGCAACGCCACCAGCCCCTGCTGGCTCAACAAGCGCGCCAGCTCTGTGTTCAACACCTCCTGCCGCGCCACCATCCGCTATAGCATACCTTTACAAAACCAGATAGCATCCAGGTCGGATGTGAAGCAGGGGCGCGGTACCGCGCCCATCCGCGGGTCTGAACAAAATCGGCACGGTGCCTCCCTTACGGTGTAGGTGGCACTTCGGCGTGGAGCCAGTTGAGGAAGGGCGTGTTAACCTGAACAGGCGACAGCTCGGCGACGAAGTTGGTGTAGGTGAGATGCTCCTGCAGCACGCGCTGGATGGCGTCAAAGTAGCCCTCACGCGTTTTGACAATCAGCACCACCTCTGGCTCCTGCACAATCCTGCCCTCCCAGCGGTAGGCACAGGTGATGGGGAACCAGTTGACGCACACTGCCAGCCGCTGTTCCAGCAGCGCGCGCCCGATTCGCTCCGCCTCCTCGGCTGTGTTCAGCGTGATGTAATAGAGTCGCATGCCGCACCTCCTGGAGCGATTGTACCCGTCAGCAGGGCGTGGGGTAGAATCGGGCACAGAAACTTTTATGTTTTATGTTTCGAGCAGGGTGCGGAAGGCGTGGGCGTACTCGTTGGGCGTGCCGAAGTCGAGCATCTGCCCCTCCACCTCCAGCAGATAGGCGGGCATGAACGCGAGCAGGCGCTGCTGGGCATCCACCAGATACCATTCGCCCCTGCCAGGACGGTACTCGTCGGCAATCTCCGCCTGCACCTGCCAGAGTTCGGTGGGGAAACAGTAGATGCCGAAATGGGTGAAGAACTGCCCTTCGGGCAGGTCGGGCGTGCGCAGCGACTGCTGGGCATACTCGCGCGTGGGTTTTTCCACCACCTGCTGGAGCCGATAGAGGCGCGGCTGCCCCGTCGGCTCACCCCGCAAAATGCCGTACCGCTCCACCACCTGCAACGGCACGCGATAGACCGCATAGAGCGGCGCCCGCAGCGACTCGAACAGCGACAGCGCCTGCTCAATCGGCGAGCGTGCCCCCGTGCGCAACGGGATATGGTCGCCCAGCATCACCAGCACAGGCTCATCCTGCGCGAACTCGTGCGCGCACCAGACGGCGTGCCCGAACCCGTACGGCTCCGACTGAACAATCAGCGTGATGCATCGCTGCAGGCGTCGCAACTCTTCCAAGGCGGCTTGCAAATCGGGCTTGCGAGCCATCACATCGCCATAGTGCGCCGTATCGCCCTCCAGAAAGCGACGATAGACTGGCTCCTGATCGGGCGAGACCACCACGCCAATCTGTTCCACGCCCGCTTCAATAAGCGCGGTCGCAATCAGCTGCAGTCCTGTGGTGATGCGCCCGTCGCGCAGCACGAAGGGCATCAACCCCTTTGGCAACACGATGCTGACAGGGTAGAGGCGCGTGCCCAGCCCCGCCATCGGCACAATCGCTTTGCGAATCACACCCACACACCTATTATGGCATATCGGGTACAATCTCCAGCGGAGGGCGACAGCCATCGCAAGCGAGAACATCATACGGGAGATTCTGGTCAATGTCTCACCGCGCGAGACGCGCATCGCTGTGCTGGAGAACGGGCAGCTGATGGAGGTGCGCTTCGAGCGGGGCGAGCGCGTGGTGGGCAATATCTACAAGGGCGTCGTGCAGAATGTGTTGCCCGGCATGGACGCCGCCTTCGTCAATATCGGGCTGGAACGCAACGCCTTTCTGTATGTGGGCGACATCCTTCCCGAAGCGACCGGAGGTGAGGAGGCGCCCGCCTCGCTCAAACGCGCGGAGCTGCGCAAGCGCAACATCAGCGAGCTGCTCAAAATCGGGCAGGAAATCCTGGTGCAGGTCATCAAGGCGCCGCGCGGCACCAAAGGCGCGCGCGTCACCACCCGACTCACCCTGCCCGGACGCTATGTGGTGCTGATGCCCGACGGCAGCCATCTGGGCGTCTCCCGCAAAATCGAAGACCGCGCCGAGCGCGAACGCCTGCGCCAGATCGGACAGAAACTGCACCCGCCCGGCTTCGGGCTGATCCTGCGCACCGAAGCCGAAGGCAAAACCGAGAAGGAAATCAAGCAGGATATCGACTACCTCACCGAGCTATGGGAGACGATTCGCCAGCGGGCGCAGGAGGTGGACCCGCCTGCGCTGGTGCATCGCGACGCCAGCCTGCTCTATCGCGTGCTGCGCGACATCTTCTCCTCCGAGGTCGCCCGACTCTGGATCGATGACCCCGAAGAGTACGAAAATGTGCATGAGGTGCTGCGCATGATTGCGCCCAGCCTGCGCTCGCGCGTGATGCTCTATGATAAGCCGACCCCGCTGTTTGAATACTTCAATGTGGAGAAGGAGATGGAGCGCCTGCTGCGGCGCAAGGTGTGGCTCAAATCGGGCGGTTATATCACCATCGACGAAACGGAAGCCTTCACCGCCATCGATGTGAACACGGGCAAGTTCACGGGCAAAACCTCGCTGGCGGACACCATCCTCAAGACCAATCTGGAGGCGGTGGAGGAGATTGGGCGCCAGTTGCGCCTGCGCGATATTGGTGGCATTATTGTGATTGACTTTATCGATATGGCGCGTCGGAGCGACCATCGGCAGGTGATGCAGGCGTTGCAGCGCGTGCTGAAGCGTGACCGTGCGCGGTTCCGTATCGGGCGCATCAGCTCGCTGGGGCTGGTCGAGCTGACGCGCAAGCGCACGGGCGAATCGGTGACGGAGGGGCTATCGGCTCCGTGCCCCATCTGCCACGGGCGCGGACGCATTCCCTCGCCCGAGACGGTGAGCCTCTGGATCGAGCGCGAGCTGAGCGCCCGCGCCCATAAAGAGCATGCCGAAGCCTACCTGATCGAGGCGCACCCCGACGCGATTGAGCATCTGGTGGGCGAGGACGGCGTGAACATCGAACTGCTCGAACACGCGCTGGAGTGCGCCCTGTTCGCCCGCGCCCGACCCGAAATGCCCATCGAAGAGTATCGGATTCAGGCGGGCACGCTCGACGGGCTGAAGCGTCAGCAGCTGCCCTATCGACCCCTGCAGGTGGTCGAATGCCAGCTGAGGCGCTCCGCGCTGGACGAGGAGCAAAAGGTCGCGTGGACGGCGGACGGCTACCTGCTGCTGTGGGAATCGGAACCGCCCACTCAGCCGACCAACAAGGTTAAGCTCAGCGAGGTGCGACGCTCCTTCGCCTTCGCCGAGCCTGTGCTGACCACCACCCCCATCACCAAAGCGGAGGTTGTGTGAATGACACCGATCGAACTGCGTCAGGTGCAGATTACTTTGAATGCGCCCGTCGGGGTGCTGACCGATGCGCGGCGCCAGCGGGTTCTGGAGGCGCTGGAGGGCGCGTTCGTGCCCCAGCCGGTGCCGTTTCAGGGCGCGTTCGCCGTGGTGAACCATGCCACGCGCGAGGCGCTCTTTCTGACCGACGCCCAGCTGCAGTACACCGCCGAAGGTGAGGTTCACTTCTCGCCCGCGCGCGTGGAAGACCTGCTCGCCCGAATTCGCGATGGGCTGCTGCTCGATGACCGCTTCCCGCTCATCCTGCAGGTGATTGGACACAAGGATGCGAACGGCTCGGCGTTCGAGCGCACCGTCGACGCCTTCACGCCGCTGCCGCCCATCACCATGCGCCAGTATTTTCCGGGTCTGCGCGGGCTGGGACTGCGCATCACCTTCGAGCAGTCGCCCTATGTGTGCGATCTGCGCATCGAGCCGCTCTTCAACGACCCCGCCTACTTCTACATCCAGTTCAACGCAGGTTCCCAGCAGACGATGCTCTCGATTGCGCGCGCGGTGGACGATGTGAACGACTGGATCGACCGCCTGCAGGGCGAGATCAACGCCATTATTGAGGAGATGCTCGGCGGGTGATTTTTCGAACAGCCTCGGCAGGAGGGGCGTTTAGGGACGCGAATCGATGTGCTATAATCGACCTCTGGAGGAGTGAGAACGATGCAAAAAGGTGTGGATGCGGTGGCGATTGGCGTGATAGCGCTGGGCGTCGTGGTGCTGATCGTGCTGTTTCTCCTGAGCAACAACATGATGCCCGACCCGTTGCCTGCGGTGCAGAAGCCCGATCTGGCGAGCGTGCGCAGCAGCATCGAGAACCCGCTGGCAGCAGCTGCTGCGCCCCAGATGGGTGGCACGATGGGCGGTGGACCCGGCATGGGCGGTTTCGGACCAGCTGCGCCTGCCGCAGCGCCGCCCAGCGCACCCGGACGCGGCGGCTCCGGTGAAGAGGAGGACCTCAGCACAGGGCGCGGGCTGCGCGGACGCGGCGCGGGCGATGTTGGCATGTAAAGCCAAACAAGCAGAACACTGGCGGAGATGCGTCGTCTAAGAGAGGTGCAAGGGTCGTCCTGCTCTCAACCAGAGAGCATCTCTGCCAGGGGCTCGCCGAGCGAGCCCTATTTTTTTGAGTAAACTAAGCAGCATGGCAAGCTTCAAAATCGGCATCAATCGGTGGACACTGCCTGCCAGCTGGGATGTGCGCACCTGCCTGCGGGCAGCGAAAGAATCGGGCTTCGACGCGATTGAGTTCAACATGGAGCCGCAGGGCGCCCTTAATCCGCAGACGAGCGACGCCGACGCCCGCGCCATCCGCCAGATGGCAGATGAGATCGGCATCGAACTGAGTTCGCTCTCAACGGGCGTCTACTGGAGCACGCCCTTCACCCATCCCGACGCCAGCATCCGCGAGCAGGCGATCGAGCTGTGCCGTCAGCAGTTGCGGCTGGCGAGCGCGCTCGGCGTGGACGCGATTCTGGTGGTGCCGGGCGTCGTGACACCCGATGTGCCCTACGATGCCGCCTACAGCCGCGCGCAGGAGGCGCTCAAAACGCTTGCGCCTGAAGCCGAGCGACGGCGCGTGGCAATCGCCGTCGAGAATGTGTGGAACCGTTTCCTGCTCAGCCCGCTGGAGATGGCATGCTTCATCGACGAAATCGGCAGCGAATGGGTCGGCGCCTACTTCGACGCGGGCAATGTGCTGGCGTTCGGCTACCCGCAGCAGTGGATCCACATTCTGGGTCGGCGCATCCGGCGCGTGCATGTGAAAGATTTCCGTACCGACATCGGCAACATTCAGGGCTTCACGAACCCGTTGCAGGGCGATGTGCCGTGGCTGGAGGTGCGCGCCGCGCTCGAATCGGTAGGCTACACCGGCTATATCACGGCGGAGGTGAGCGGCTATCGCGCCTTCCCCGAACTGGGGCTGCGCCATATCGCCGACACCCTGCGTGTGGTGTTCAGGTGAACCGCGCCATCCGACGCCGCCGCTCCAGATGCTGCTGATACATCTCGCGAAAGATCTCGAAGCGTGTGGCGTGATAGTCGGCAGTTGCGGGGTTCGGCTCGATCACACGCTCCGGCTGGCTCATCGCGTGCATCGCGCGGGGCAGATCGGGGTACGCGCCCGCCGCCACCGCGCCCAGAATCGCCCCGCCCAGCAGCACCGCCTCCGGCTCGCGATTGATAATCACGCGACAGCCTGTCGCATCCGCATGCTCCTGCAGCCAGTAGCGGTTCTTCACACTGCCGCCCGTCGCATAAATCTGGTCAATTTGATAGCCGGCGTCAGAAAGCACGCGCAACACATCACGAATGTTGTATGCGAGCGCCTGCAGCGTCGCATAGTAGAGCAGCGCCAGCGATTCGGGGCTGATGTCCAGCGTCAAGCCGTCCACAATCCCGCGCGAATGCGGATCGCCATACGGGCTGCGGTTGCCGTAATGGTCGGGATAGACATGCAGCATCCGCGTGAGCAGCGCCGGATAGGGTAGCCCTGCGCTTAGCTTATCGATAATCCGATTGGCGGCTTCGTAGACGCTGATGCCTTCCGCCTGCGCCGTCGCCTCCAGCGTGGCGTAATGCACATGGTGCTGGAGCGTGTAGTCGATGAGGGCGCCTGCTGCCGACTGACCGCCCTCGTTCATCCACATATTGGGTAGCACCGCGCCGTAGTAGGGACCCCACACGCCGGGCGTGAAGCGCGGCTCGCGTGAGAGCGCCATCAGGCACGAGGAGGTGCCCCCGATCAGCGCCATCGCCCGCTCCAGCTGCGCCAGATCGGGATGCGCCTGCCCGCTCCATACTGCGCCCAAAAGCCCCAGCGTGCCCGCATGCGCGTCGATGATGCCGACCGCCACCTGCGTGCGCTCGGTCAGACCCAGATGGCGCGCGGCGTCGGGCGTCAGCCGTCCCGCCGATTCGCCCAGCGGGCGAATCGCCTCGCCTGCCCTGCCACCCTCCAGAATCGACTCGATGCCCAGCGCCCGCAGGTACGACTCGTCCCAGCGCGACTCGTGCGCCAGATAGGTCCATTTGCACACTTTGGTGCAGACGCTGCGGATATTGTTGCCCGTGCTGCGGTAGACCAGGAAGTCGGCAAGGTCGAAAAACTTCCCTGCGGTTTCGAACACGGCGGGCAGATGGCGTTTGAGCCACAGCAGTTTGGGCGTCTCCATTTCGGGCGAGATGATGCCTCCCACATAGCGCAACACCTCATAGCCGCCCGCGTTGATCTCGTCGGCTTCGCGCGTGGCGCGATGGTCCATCCACATAATGATGTTCCAGCGCGGGTCGCCTGTGGGCGAGATGCTCAGTGGCTGATCAGCGCGATCCAGCACCACCAGCGAGCAGGTCGCATCGAAGCCGATGCCGATGACCGATTCGGGCGGGATGCCTGCTTCCTGCACCACCTGACGAACCACCACGCCCACCGCCCGCCAGATGTCCTCCGAGGACTGCTCGGCGTAGTCGGGCTTCGGGCGATGGATCTGGATGGGTTCGGTCGCGATTGCCAGCCGATTGCCCGCGAGATCGAACAGCCCCGCCCGCACGCTCGCCGTGCCCACATCGACGCCAATCGCATAGCCGTCGCTCATCACTACACCTCCAGCACAGGGCTTTTTTGTCAGCCGTTTTTGACGCCGACAGATGTGGGCGTTTTGACCTCCGCTTTGGGCGCGTCGTAGCGGCGCGGGCGCGGCTTAATCAGATGCGTGTCCACCGGCTCGTACTTGATGATGGGTCCGTCAGGCGTCCATTTTGCCAGCGTGGTCTTGAGGAAGTTCTCGTCGTCGCGCTGGGGGAACTCCGGCTTGTAGTGGGCGCCGCGGCTCTCGTTGCGAGCCAGCGCACACGCCGTGATGCAGATTGCCAGCTCCAGCTGGTGCTGCAGCGTGCGCACGAACGGGATGACCTGATTCGTCCAGCCGAGATGGTCGCTGATGTTCACGCGCTTGACCCGCTCGCGCAGCTCCCTGAGCCGCTCGAGGGTCTGTTGCAGACGGGCGTTTTCGCGAACAAGCGTTACATTCTCGTCCATCAGAGTGCGCATCTCGTCGGCGAGCTGGTAGGGGTTTTCGGAGCCTGTGCGCTGACTGATCTCGCGGAACTGCTCCTCGTGGCGGCGCTGTTCCGCCTCAAACAGGCTGGTGGGCAGATCGAACGCCGAGCGCTCCAGGCTTTTGATATATTCCACAATCGCGGGACCTGCGACCTCACCGGCGAAGAGGCAGCTCAGCAGGGAGTTCGCGCCCAGCCGATTCGCGCCGTGATACTGATAGTCCACCTCGCCCACCGCGTACAGGCCAGGGATGTTGGTCATCTGGTTGCGCGGGTGGACAGGCTCCATCAGCCCGTCGCCGTTGGTCGCGTAGTCGACCCACAGCCCGCCCATCGAGTAGTGCTGGGCGGGATAGACCCGCATGGGCACCTCGCGCGGATCTTCGCCCACAAACTTCAGGTAAATCTCCAGAATGCCCCACAGCTTGCGCTCCACCTGCTCGCGCGGCAGATGCGTGATGTCCAGATAGACCTGGTTCTTGCCCTGGATGCCGCGCCGCTGATTGACGCACACATCGAAGATTTCGCGTGAGGCGATATCGCGCGGCACAAGGTTGCCATAGGCGGGGTACTTCTCTTCCAGGAAGTACCAGCGGTCGCTTTCGGGGATGTCGCGCGGGTGGCGCTTATCGTAGGGGTCTCTGGGCACCCAGATGCGTCCGCCTTCGCCCCGAACACCCTCCGAGATGAGGCGACACTTGTCCTCGCCCGGGATGGCGGTCGGGTGAATCTGGATGAACTCGCCGTTCGCGTAGTACGCGCCCTGCTGATAGCAGATGCTCGCCGCGCTACCCGTGCAGATGATCGAGTTGGTGGTGTTCTTAAACAGCATGCCCGGTCCGCCGGTGGCAATCACCACCGCCTCTTCGGGGAAGGCGCGGATTTGCATCGTGCGCAGGTCCTGGGCGACCAGCCCGCGACAGAGTCCCGCGTCGTCCAGGATCAGCCCGATGAACTCCCAGCCTTCGTACTTGGTGACGCGCCCTTCCACCTCCCAGCGGCGCACCTGCTCGTCCAGCGCGTAGAGCAGTTGCTGACCCGTGGTGGAGCCGGCGAACGCCGTGCGATGGTGGCGCGTGCCGCCGAACCGGCGGAAATCGAGCAGCCCTTCGGGCGTGCGGTTGAACGGCACGCCCATCCGATCCAGCAGGTAGATAATCGCGGGCGCTCGCTCGCACATGCGCAACACGGGCGGCTGGTTCGCCAAAAAGTCGCCTCCGTAAATGGTGTCGTCGAAGTGGATCCAGGGCGAATCGCCCTCACCTTTGGTGTTCACCGCGCCGTTGATGCCGCCCTGCGCACACACCGAGTGCGAGCGCTTCACGGGCACAAGCGAAAAGAGATCCACATGCACACCCGCTTCGGCTAACTTGATGACGGTCATCAGACCGCCCAGTCCGCCACCGACTACTGCAACCTGCTTCTTTGCCATCGTCGAAGCCTCCTTCTTACTTAATGCTGAGGGGCGGGCACGGGTTCATGCATAAAGAAGCCCGCGAGCGCGATCAGCCCCAGCGCGCTCAACAGCACGAAGCCCACCATGCACCAGCGGTGCATGGTGCGCTGTGCCCGCTCGCCGACCGTGATGCCCCAGCGAATGCAGAAGTTCCAGACCCCATTGAACAGGTGATAGCTGCTGGCAATCACGCCCAGTGCATAGACAATCACCACTATCGGGTTCTGGAACTGTGCCTGCATTCCTGAATAGTAAATATCGGTGCCATACAACTTGTGGCTGATGGAGGTGGAATAGACATGATAAAGCAGGAAGAAGAAGATATAAACGCCACTGACGCGCTGAAGGGTGTATGCCAGATTCTCGCTGAAGCGATAGCGATAGATGTTCGCCCTGCCGTGATAGGTAATCACGAAGCCGTACAGCGCGTGGAACAGCAGGGGCAAAATCACCAGAAAGAGTTCCATCGCATACAGCACAGGCTTGGGCAGAATCACATTGAAAAAGTACACAATCGCATTGAAATACTTTGGGTGAACCGCTGCCATCGAGTTGAAGAACAGGTGCTGCACCAGATAGTAGCCGACAGGAAAGATGCCGGTGAGCGAGTGGAGTTTATGGAGCGTGTAGTTATCGCCCTTGAGCCACTCGCGCCAGCCTGCTCTGGGTGCGGTTCCGACGCTCATTGGTTGCCTACCTCCTGCGTGGGATTATACCTCGCTGAGGCGGTGCTGGAGCCGCTGGATGGAGAGGGCGCGACCGCTGGTGCGGTCGAAATCGAGCAGCACGCCGCAGACGACCGGCGCGCCCTTCGCCACCTCGAATTTGGCAGGCATGCCCGTGATGAACCGCCGTATCACAATCGCGGCGTCCATTCCGATCACGGAGTCGAACGGTCCGCACATGCCGACATCGGAGAGGAACGCCGTGCCGCCAGGCAGGATGCGCTCGTCGGCGGTCTGCACATGGGTGTGCGTGCCGATGACCGCGCTGGCACGACCGTCCACATAGAGCGCGAAGGCGGCTTTCTCGGAGGTCGCCTCCGCGTGGAAGTCGATCAGCAAAAAGGGCGTCTCGATCTGCGGGCGCAACGCGTCGAAGGTGCGAAAGGGGCAGTCAGCATGCTCCATGAACACGCGCCCTGTTAGTACCATCACCGCGAGCTGCTTATCCAGCACAGGAAAGAGGTTCCAGCCGCGCCCGGGCACGCCCGGCGGATAGTTCGCCGGGCGAATGAGGCGCGGGTCAGAATCGAGCATCGGGTAAATCTCCTTCTTCTGCCACACATGGTTGCCCAGCGTCATCACCTCGATGCCGAGCGCGAAGAGTTCGTTTGCGATATCGGGCGTGATGCCCATGCCGCCCGCCGCGTTCTCGCCATTGGCAATGATAATATCGGGCGCATAGCGCACGCGCCATTCAGGCAGTATCTGCGCCACTCCCCGCCTGCCAGGACGCCCCACTATATCGCCCAGAAATAGCACGCGCATCGTCAACTGAGAGAATGTACGGGGAATCGGGCGGTCAGCTCGCGCACCTCACGGCGCACACGCTCCAGCTCCAGCTCGCTCTCGTAAAAGCGCAGGGCACGGACAATCAGCTGCGCGATAATCGCCATCTCTGGCTCACGCATGCCGCGCGTGGTGACGGCAGGTGTGCCGATGCGAATGCCGCTCGTTACAAACGGCTTCTGCGTGTCGTACGGGATCATGTTCTTGTTCGTGGTGATGTTGACCGAGTCGAGAATCTGCTGTGCCTGCTTGCCTGTCAGACCGAGCGGGGTGAGGTCGATGAGCATCAGGTGGCTGTCGGTGCCGCCGGCGACCAGTCGGATGCCCTCGGCTTGCAACGCGGCGGCGAGCGCCCGCGCGTTCGCCTTCACCTGGCGCTGATAGGCTTTGAACTCCGGCTGGAGCGCCTCGTGGAAGCAGACCGCCTTGCCCGCGATTTGATGCATCAGCGGTCCGCCCTGCAAGCCGGGAAAGACCGTCTTATCGATGAGCGCGGCATATTCGGCGCGGCAGAGGATCATCCCGCCGCGCGGACCGCGCAGGGTTTTGTGCGTGGTGGTGGTCACGAAATCGGCGTAGGGGATAGGGGATGGGTACTCGCCCGCGGCGATCAAGCCAGCAGGATGGGCGATATCCGCCATCAGGTACGCGCCCACCTCATCAGCGATCGAGCGCATCGCGGCCCAGTCGATCTCGCGGGGGTAGACTGTCGCGCCGCCGACGATGAGTTTGGGGCGATGCTGGCGTGCCAGCTCGCGCAGCTGGTCATAGTCGATGGTCTCGGTGTCGCGTCGCACGCCGTAATGCACCACCTGATACAGTGTGCCCGAAAAGTTCACGGGGCTGCCGTGCGTCAGATGCCCGCCCTGCGCCAGATCGAGCGCCATATAGGTGTCGCCCGGCTGAAGCACAGCGAAGTAGACCGCCATGTTCGCATTCGCGCCCGAATGGGGCTGCACATTGGCGTGTTCCGCGCCGAACAGCTGCTTCGCCCGTTCAATCGCGAGGCGTTCCACCTCGTCGTAATACTCGCAGCCGCCGTAGTAGCGCTTGCCAGGATAGCCCTCGGCATATTTATCGGTCATCACCGAGCCGACCGCCTCGCGCACGGCGCGACTGGTGATGTTCTCGGAGGCGATCAGCTCCAGGTTGCGCTCCTGCCGCTCCGTCTCTTTCTGGATGAGGGCGTACACTTCGGGGTCCACCTCCTGCAAAGAGGCAGTCCGCTGCCGACGCACATAGGTCTCGAAATCGATCACGCTCATGGCAGAAGCGATTATACCTGTTAGATAAGGCTGGGAGCACCAGCGCGAATGCGGAGGAACTGGGGCGAGGGAGAAACTAAGCCCCTCTCCCCTGCCTGCGGGGGCGGGAGGGCAGTGGGTGTTAAGGACAAAAACCTGTCACGGGCAGGATGCCCGAGCTACGAAGGCGCGGGAGAGGGGGCACGCGGGTAAGGGCTAACACCCGCTCCCAAAGTTGAACAACACCGTCAGCAAGTCCGCGTCGTCCACGATGCCGTCTTTGTTGATGTCCTCGTGGCGGGTGTAGCCTGTGCCGGGCGTGCCGAACGCGGACAGCACATTCAGCAGGTCGGCGTCATTAATACAACCGTCGCCGTTGGTGTCGCCCGTGTGCCAGGTGTCCAGCAGGAACGCCTTGGTGCGCCCCGTCGCCGCGTGGAAGCCATTCCCCACGATGTACCGCCCATCGGGGCTGATGGCGCGGGCTTCTATCAGATAGCCGCCCGTGAGCAGGCTGGCGTAGGTCTGGTTCAGGTCTTCCATTCCGCCATTCAGCGTCCAGCGAAAGGCGCGACCATCACTCCAGCCCACGACCACCGCGCCGTCCGCCGAAACGCCATAAGCCCAGCTCGCACCACCACCGGGGAGCGTGCCGAGGTCTTGCATTCCCGTTGCCGGCGTCCAGCGAAAGGCGCGGTTCTGATCGCGGGATGCCCGGCCCACGACCACCGCGCCGTCCGCCGAAACGCCATAAGCCTCGCTCCCACCAATGCCACCGAGCGTGCCGAGGTATTGCATCCCCGTTGCCTGCGTCCAGCGAAAGGCATGCAGAGGATAGATATAGATCTCGTCGGTGTTTGCCCCGCCGACGACCACCGCGCCGTCCGCCGAAACGCCAAAAGCCTCGCTCATATATCCACCGAGCGTGCCGAGGTCCTGCATTCCCGTTGCCGGCGTCCAGCGAAAGGCGCGCCACTGATAGCTGGCGTTGTAAGTATAGCCCACGACCACCGCGCCGTCCGCCGAAACGCCCCGAGCCGCGCTCCTGTATCCACCGAGCGTGCCAAGCCAGGTCAAACTCTGCGACCAACCCACGGTCGCTGTCAACGCCAACACCACCGTCGCGCTCACAAGCGCGGATGCCCGCTCCGGAATACCGCGTCGCATCGTTTGACCTCCTCTGCTCCGCCCCGCGCCCCGTAGCGCAGAGGCTACCACTATTATATCCCATTTTTCGCCCAATGGCAAGGGGTCAGGAGCCAATAGGGGCAAATTCGGGGTCAATTCTGGCACTTGCCCGCGCCCCAAACGCCCCTATGCCAACGCTGACAAGGGTACAGCCAGCGAGTTCAAAATGGAAAGCGTCAGCCCGTGTTTGCCACCGGATGCCCCCCTCCTGCGCGTTGAGACGGATGTCCGCCGCGTTGAGACGGAGTTTCTTTTCCAGCAGGAGGGGGGGCAGGCACGGCGAACAGGACAGGTGGAGGAATCAAGCGATGGCGCGCGATTATGTCAAAGGACCCGACCGTGAGTTTGAGGCGCAGGTGGCGCAGTTTCTGGCGAATATCGGACCTGTCAAGACCGCGCTGGGACCGCCCGCCAAATGGGAGGCACAACTGCAGTGTTTGCACGGGCAGGGATGCCCGTGCTACTTTGACGCCCAGCTGCAAACGCGCAAAAGCCGCTTACCGTTCTGAGATTCGTTCACACGGGCACAGGAAATGGATGTGATTGTGGTGGGTGCGGGCGTGGCGGGGCTGGTCGCCGCGCGCGAGCTGGTTCGGGCGGGCAGGGCGGTGCTGGTGCTGGAAGCCCGCGACCGCGTGGGCGGGCGACTGCTCAGCCATGAAATCGCGCCGAACCTCTGGATCGATTTAGGCGGTCAGTGGCTTGGTCCGACACAGGAGCGCGCCTACGCCCTGGCGCGCGAGCTGAGCGTTGAGCTGTTCCCCACCTATCACGAGGGCGATAGCCTCCTCTATCAGGCGGGGCGACTGCGCCGCTATAAGGGCGTGGTGCCGAATATCGGGCTGCTGGCGCTGCTCGATTTCGGGCGCAGCCTCGCGCGGCTGGATCAGATGGCGCAGGAGGTGCCGCTGGACGCGCCCTGGAAAGCGCCGCGCGCCCGCGAGTGGGACTCGCTGACCTTCGCCACATGGATCGAGGGCTTCACGCGCACCGCGATCGGGCGGTGGGGACTCTCTCTGTTTGCGGAGGCGGTGTTCGCCGCCGAGCCGTGCGAGTTCTCGCTTCTGCACGCGCTGTTCTATATCCGTTCAGGCGGCGGCGTGGAGCGGTTGAGTGGCATTCGCGGCGGTGCCCAGCAGGATCGGTTCGTGCTGGGCGCGCAGAGCCTCGCGAAGCGCCTCGCGGACGAGCTGGGCGAGCGCGTGTTGCTGAACCGACCTGTGACGCTCATTCAGCACGATTCGGCGGGCGTGGCGGTGCATGCGGGCGGTCAGGTGTATCGGGCAAAGGCGGCGATTGTGGCGATCCCGCCCACGCTCACAGGGCGCATCCAGTATGACCCGCCCATGCCGCCCGCGCGCGACCAGCTCACCCAGCGACTGCCCAACGGCTCCGTCATCAAATGCTTCGCCGTGTACCCGACCCCCTTCTGGCGCGAGCAGGGGCTGAACGGCTTCGTGACGAGCGACACGGGACCCGTGCATCTGGTGTTTGACAACTCGCCGCCCGACGGCTCGGTCGGCATCCTGCTGGGCTTTATGGAGGGCGCCGACGCCCGCCGCATGAGCATGGTCCCTTCAGCGGAGCGGCGTCAGGCGGCGTTAGCCTGCTTCGCCCGCTACTTTGGCGAGCGGGCGGCGAACCCTGAACTCTATCTGGATCACGACTGGAGCGCGGAGGTGTGGACGCGCGGCTGCTACGGCGCTCACTTCCCGCCCGGCGCATGGACCCAGTTCGGACACGCCCTGCGCTCGCCCGTCGGACGCATCCACTGGGCAGGCACGGAGACCGCCACACGCTGGATGGGCTACATCGACGGCGCCATCGAATCGGGACAGCGCGCCGCCCAGGAGGTATTGCAAACGCTATGAGAGCGCAGAGTAAGGGTGCGGTCGCCCGCATCCCTATCCCTGTTATGCAGGAGGTGTTGCCAACGCTATGAGGACACTCTACATCGATTGTATCGGCGGCATCGCGGGCGATATGATGCTCGCCGCGCTGATTGAGGTGGGCGTGCCTGAAGCGGCGCTCGTGGAGACGCTGCGCTCGCTGAACCTTACGGGCTGGGAATGGCGCTCGGAGCAGGTGGAGGTGGAGGCGGTGTACGCGCGGCGCGTGCAGATTCGCGTCGTGGAAAACCAGCCCCATCGCCATCTGAGCGATGTGCTGGCGATTATCGAGCGCGCGCCGCTTTCGGAGCGGGTGCGCCAGAACGCGACGGCGGTGTTCCAGAAACTGGCGGAGGCGGAGGCTGCCGTGCATCGCACCACGCCCGACCGCGTGCATTTCCACGAGGTGGGCGCGATCGACGCCATTCTGGATGTGGTGGGCAGCTGCTGGGGGCTGGAACAGCTGGGCGTTGAGCGAATCGTCTGCTCGCCGTTGCCGATAGGGCGCGGATTCGTGCAGGCGGAGCATGGTCACCTACCCCTGCCCGCGCCCGCCGTGGTAGAGCTGCTGCGCGGCGTGCCGACCTACGGCATTCCGATAGAGGGCGAGACGGTGACGCCGACGGGCGCGGCGCTCGCCGTCGCGCTCAGCGATTCGTTCGGGGTTCAGCCCCCGATGCGCTACGAGGCGGTCGGCTACGGCGCGGGCACCGCCGTGCGTCCTCTGCCCAACCTCCTGCGCCTGTTCGTTGGTGAAGCATACGGACTGCAGGACGCGCAGGGCAACTGGCAGAGCATCGTGCAGATTGAAACCAACCTCGACGACGCCACGCCCCAGCTGATGGGCTATGTGTTGGAGCAGGCGTTGGCGCAGGGCGCGTTAGATGCCTTCCTCACGCCTGTGCAGATGAAGAAGAACCGCCCGGGTGTGTTAATCACGCTGCTTGCGCCGCCGGAGCGCGCCGACGCGCTCATTAATCTGCTGCTGACCGAGACGCCGACACTGGGCGTGCGCTACACCCTGCTCCATCGCCGTTGCCTCCAGCGCGAGATTCGGGAGGTGCAGACGCCCTATGGTGTGGTGCGGGTCAAGCTGGCGCGGGATGGCGAGCGCGTGCTGCATGTCGCGCCCGAATATGAGGACTGTGCCCGCCTCGCCCGCGAACAGAACATCCCCCTCCATCAGGTGTGGCAGGTAGCCCTTAACGCATGGCATAAAAACAATCCCCCACGCCTTCAGCAGGGTGGGAGATTGGGAAAAGAAGCGGGGTGAGCGGGGTTAGCCGCGGAAGCCGCCGGCGCGTCCGCCGCCGCCGGGCGCGCCGCCAAAGCCGCCGCGACCGCCGCCGAAGAAGCCGCGCCCACCCTGAAACTCAAACGGCTTGCCCGTCATCTGCTGCCACTTCTCGCGCTGGGCAGGAGTCAGCACCTCCAGAATCTTCTTCTCGGCTTGCTCGCGTGCCTTCTGCAGCTCCTGAATCCGCTCACCGGGCTGAGGGGGTTGACCCGGCTGACCGCGTATGGACTGGAAGGTCTCCTGCACGATGCCGCGAATCTTCGCCTGCTGCTCCTCGGTCAGCCCCACCTCACGGGCGATGTCGGGGTCGAGCAGCGCAATAGGACCCTGCCACTGGAGTTCCAGTTCGCGCAGGCGCTTGCGCTGGGCGTCGGTCAGGATGCTGGTCGGGTCATACTTCTGGCGCAGCTGTTGCATCTGCTCGCGGCGCTGTTCCGGCGGCAGGTTGCGCGACTCCTGCATCGCCTGCTGTATCTCCTGCCGCATTTGGTTGAGCTTCGTTTTTTGCTGCTCGGAGAGGTTCAGCTCCTTCTGCACATCGTCGCGCATGAGCAGGGTCCATGAGAGGTTCGCGCCCATGCGCCCGCCGAAGCCGAAACCGGGCGGTCCCTGTCGGCGGGGGCGTTCAGGTTGCTGTGCCAGCGCAAGGCTGGTCACCACCAGCGCAGCCACTCCAAGCCATAGCCATCTGGTTCGCATTGTCATCTCCTCCTCGCCCCTTTTAGACGCCTGATGATGGGTTTTGTTCGGTCTGAAGAAAGCCTCCTCACCCGTACCCTCTCCCCCTTTGGGGGAGAGGGATTTGAACCCCCTCTCCCACAGCGTGGGAGAGGGGGCACGGGGGTGAGGGTAGCACCGGGTTTACGAGCCGTCTTTGGTGGCGCCGACGGCGACGGCATGCTTCTCTTCGGTCAGCTGGTAGCCCAGCTCGGTTTCGAGGGTCTCGGCGACCGAGCCGCGCTTGCTCCAGTAGATCGAGAAGAGCAGCGCTGCGACCGCCACGACGGTAACGGCGATGCGAACCCAGTTCGGCAGCGGCTGGATCACCACAGGCGCAATCAGGATCGACACCAGGTTCATCACCTTGATCAGCGGGTTGAGCGCGGGACCGGCGGTGTCCTTGAACGGGTCGCCGACGGTATCGCCGATCACGCCCGCCTTGTGCGCGTCGGTGCCCTTGCCGCCCAGGAAGCCGTCCTCGATGCGCTTTTTGGCGTTGTCCCATGCGCCGCCGGAGTTCGCCAGCAGCACCGCCAGCAGCTGCGCGGTCAGAATCGCGCCTGCCAGGTAGCCGCCCAGCGCCTGCGCGCCCGTCAGCACATATTGCGTGCCGTTAATCGTTACCGCCGTAGCGCCGATGCTCAAGCCGAAACCGACCGCAATCGGCAGGGCAATCGCCAGCACGCCCGGTCCGAGCAGCTCCTTCTGCGCCGCGCGCGTGACTATCTCCACACAGCGCCCGTAGTCGGGCTTCTCGGTGCCCGCCATGATGCCCGGTCGCTCGCGGAACTGGCGGCGCACCTCGTTGATCATCTCGAAGGAGGAGCGCCCGACCGCCATAATGGAGAACGCGCTGAACAGGAACGGCGCCGCGCCGCCAATCAGCAGCCCGATGAACACAATCGGCACATCCACGGGCAGCCCGCCGATCGAATCGCGCAGATGCGGCGCCTGCTGCGACGCGGCGTTGATCAGCTCCACCAGGCGCGAATCCTCCACAAACGAGTGGAACAGCGCGACCGCCGCCACCACCGCGGTGGCAATCGCGAAGCCTTTGGTCAGGGCTTTCGTGGTGTTGCCGACCGAGTCGAGCCGATGCACGATACGGTCGCCCGTCAGCCCGCCTGCGGCAGGGCGATTGCCCTGCTCCTTGAGCGCGCCCGACATCTCGAAGATGCCGTTCGCGTTATCGGAGATAGGACCGAAGGTGTCCATCGCCAGAATGTAGCCGGTGGTGGCGAGCAGTCCCAGCCCTGTGAGCGCGATGCCGTAGAACGACAGCATTGGACCCGCGAACTCGCCGGGCGGAAAGATGAACAGCGGCGCGAGCAGCGCCAGCACAATCGCGAGCACCGCCCACACGCTCGATTCCAGCCCGTAGGCGAAGCCCTGAATAATCAGCGTGGCGGGTCCCGTGGACGCTGACGCCGAAATCTCCTTGACGGGCTTCTTCTCGGTGCCTGTGAAGTATTCGGTGATGCGCTCAATCAGCGTCGCCATCACAATCCCGAACGCGGTCGCCAGCCAGAAGCGCCACCAGTCCACCACAGCGCCGCCCATCTCCGGCTTGAGCTGCACATCCTGCATGAAGTAGTAGGCGACGCCGAGATTGCCCAGCGCTGCCAGCACGGCGGAGACCCAGAAGCCGCGGCTGATGGGCGCCATCGGGTTCAGGTCGGCGCGGTCTTCGCCCCGCACCGCCAGCACGCCGATGATCGACGCCAGAATGCCCACACCGCGCACCATCAGCGCGAACATCACCAGCTTCATCGCGCTCGCAGAGGTCAGCACCACGCTGGCTGCCACGCCCAGAATAATCGCGGCGACGAGCGTCACCTCGTACGACTCGAACACATCGGCAGCCATACCCGCGCAGTCGCCCACATTGTCGCCCACATTGTCGGCAATCGTGGCGGGGTTGCGCGGGTCGTCTTCGGGGATGCCAGCCTCCACCTTGCCCACCAGGTCGGCGCCCACATCGGCGCCTTTGGTGTAGATACCGCCGCCCACACGCATAAAGAGCGCCGCCAGCGAGCCGCCGAAACCGAAGCCAATCAGCACGAACATCGCCTTCTCACGATAGAGCAGGAAGATGATGGTCGCGCCGAGCAGTCCCAGCCCGACGGTGAACATCCCGCTCACCGCGCCCGCGCGAAAGGCGGTCTCCAGCGCGCCCTTGAAGGTGGTCAGCGCCTTCGCTGCCGTGCGCACATTGCCGCGCACCGCCATGTACATCCCCACGAAACCCGCGCCGTACGAGGCGAACACACCAAGAAAGAACGCCAGCGCGATCCCAAACGCCAGACGGAACGCCTCATCGGGATAGATGCGCTGATACACGGGATAATAGAGCGCGAACAGCCCGATAGTGATCAGTAGTACGAACCAGATCATTGTGCGAATCTGGCGTTTGAGGTAGGCATTCGCGCCTGCCTGGATGGCGGCGGCGACCTCCTGCATGCGGGGCGTGCCCGCAGGCTGTTTGAGGGTCCAGAAGAACAGGTAGCCGCCGAACGCCAGTGCCGCGAACGCCATCAACAGCACCAGCGTGAGAATGGTGTACTCGGTGGAGCCAAACGGCGGCAGTTCGACCGCCTCGCTCGCAAACGCGCCCGCCACGCCCAGCAGCCAGAGCGCACCGAGCGCCGCCACACGCCCACCATTCTTCCCTGAAAAGCCTCCATCTTGCTGCCAGATTTCACGCATACTTACATGCCTCCCTTGTATGAGTCGGTATTTGCGCTATTGCCGAACGGCAACGCCAGAATGATACCCGAAACGGTGAGATTACAGGGCGCGATATGGCATAATCTTGACGATGCCAGAACTCAGACGCGATCCCGTCACGCGGGAATGGGTGATTATCGCGACGGAGCGCAGCCGTCGCCCGCACGACTTTCGCAAAAGCGGGGCGGACACACCGCCACTGCCAGCCTTTCTGGAGAGCTGCCCCTTCTGCCCCGGTAATGAGCATCAGACCCCGCCCGAAATCTGCGCCTTCCGCGAAGCGGGCAGCGCGCCTGACACGCCCGGCTGGTGGGTGCGCACCGTGCCGAACAAGTATCCCGCGCTCGCCAGCGAAGGCGAGCTGAGCCGACAGGGGTTCGGCATCTATGATGTGATGAACGGCGTCGGCGCGCACGAGGTGATTATCGAAACGCCCACGCACAACCTGCACCCCACCACCATGCCGCCTGAACAGTGGCAGGAAGTCCTCTGGATGTATCGGGAGCGCGCGCTCGATCTCCAGCGCGATACCCGCTTCAAATATGTGCTGATTTTTCGCAATCATGGTCGCACGGCGGGCGCCTCGCTGGAGCATCCCCATTCGCAGCTGGTCGCGCTGCCGATGGTGCCGATGGAGGTGCAGCTCAAGCTCGACGGCATCGCCCGCCACTCCGACTATCGCGACCGCTGTATCTATTGCGATATGATTCAGCAGGAGCGCGCGTTCGGCAGGCGCGTGGTGCTGGAGAACGAGCATTTTCTGGTGTTCACGCCGTTCGCCTCGCGCTTCCCGTTCGAAGTGTGCATCCTGCCGCTGCGCCATGCGTCCCACTTTGCGCAGGAGCCGCCCGAAGTGCTGAAGGCGTTCGCAGCCACCCTTCAGGATATCCTGCAACGGCTCCATCGGCTGTTGGGCGACCCGCCGTACAACTATATGATTCACACCGCGCCGATTAACCTCGAACGCGAGCCGCTGTTCCACTGGCATCTGGTGCTGGTGCCGCGCCTGTCGATACCGGCAGGCTTCGAGATGGGCACGGGCATCTACATCAACATCACCGCGCCCGAAGACGCCGCCGAGCATCTGCGCAACGCGACGGGTGACTGAATCAGGACTTCACCTGCTCCGCCAGCTTCTGCGCGAGGTTCGGGTCGATGGGGATGCCCGGTCCCATCGTGCTGGAGAGGGTGATGGCGCGCAGGTAGCGTCCGCGTGAGGTGGCAGGCTTGGCACGCAGGAGCGCGTTCAGCGCGACGGCGAAGTTCTCCAAGAGCTGCTCCTCGCTGAACGACACGCGCCCGATGGGCATATGCACGATGCCTGCCTTGTCCACGCGATACTCCACGCGCGACGCCTGCTTGATGTCGCTGACGACCTTCGCAGGGTCGGGCGATACCGTGCCCGATTTCGGGTTCGGCATCCGCGCTTTGAGAATCCCGCCGACGCGACTGATAATGGGCATCATATCCTGCGCGGCGACGATCAGATCGAAGTTTTTCCAGCCTTTCCAGCCTTTCTGGATTTGCTCCACGAGGTCTTCCGCGCCCACGAGGTCGGCGCCGGCGGCGCGAGCCGCCTCCGCCTGTTCGCCTTTGGCGAACACCATCACCTTCTGCTTTTTGCCCGTACCGTGTGGCAGGTTCACCACGCCGCGCACCATCTGGTCGCTCTTGCGCGGGTCCACGCCCAGATTGACCGCCATATCGACCGCTTCATCGAACTTCGCGGTGGCGGTCTGCTTCACCAGCCGGATCGCCTCTTCGGGTGAGTAGAGGCGCGTTTTGTCGATCAGCTGTAAAAGTTTCAGATAGCGTTCGCTATGTGCCTGTCGTTTGGCGATTTTGCGTCCTCTCATCGGTTGCCTCCTGTGTTCAGTCGACGATTTCGACGCCCATCGAGCGGGCAGTGCCTGCAATAATTCGCATGGCGGCTTCGATATCGTTGGCGTTCAGATCGGGCATTTTGCGTTCGGCGATCTGGCGCAGTTGCTCCCGTGTGATGCGTCCCACCTTCTGGCGGAGCGGGTTGGGTGAGCCGGACTCGATGCCCGCCGCCTGTTTGATGAGGTCGGACGCCAGCGGCTGCTTTACCACGAAGGTGAAGGAGCGATCCTCATAGACGGTTATCTCCACGGGTAGCGTGGAGCCGCGCTGGTTCGCCGTCTGCTCGTTAAACTTCTTCACAAACTCCATAATGTTGACCCCTGCCTGACCCAGCGCGGGTCCGACAGGCGGCGCAGGCGTCGCTGCGCCCGCAGGCAGGTTCAACTTGATTACCGTCATCACCTTTTTTGCCATCCCTGTATCCCTCCTATGAGACCTTTTCGATCTGGTCCAGTTCCAGTTCGACGGGCGTCTCCCGCCCGAAGATGTTGATGAGCACCTTGACGCGATTGCGTTCGTAGTCGATGCTTTCGACCTTGCCGTTGAAGTCGGCGAAGGCGCCGGCGGTGACGCGCACAGCGTCGCCAGGCAGGTAGCTTACACGCGGGCGCTCCTTGCTCTCCTCGATGGAGCGCTGGATATCCTCCACCTCTTCGGGCGAGAGCGGAACGGGTTTACCGCCCGATTCGATGAAGCCTGTGACGCCCGGCGTCGTGCGCACCAGCGTCCAGCTCTCGTCGTCTAAGATCATCTCCACCAGCACATAGCCGGGGAACACCTTGCGCGAGAGGGTCTGCTTCTTGCCGCCCTTTGTACGCACCTCGCGCTCGGTCGGGATCAGCACCTGAAAGATGCGATCGGTCAGCCCGCGCGCGGCTGCCCGCTTCTCAATCGCGAGCTTGACCTTGTTCTCGTGCCCGACCAGCGTGCGCACCACATACCATGCCCGTCGCATCGCTCGCTCCTTACTTGCCGATACGCTCCGCCCACTGCTCGATTCGAACCGTGAGATTGGTCAAGATCACATCCCACAGCGCGAACCAGATGCCGACTATCAGAATGAAGCCGATGACCACCATCATCATCTGGGTGGTCTCCTCTGGCGTCGGCTTGACGACCCGCTTCAACTCTGCCGTGACCTCGTTGAACCAGGTCTGAACCCGTTTCACAAGGCGCCCGATAAATCCGCCTGTTCTGACCGTTGCCATCGCTTGCCGTCCTCTGACCCCAGAAGTATACCCCATCCACAGCGGGTACACTATGCCCCGATGGAAGCGGTTATTGCTCTGATCACGCTGACGGCGCTGGAGATTGTGCTGGGTATCGACAATCTGGTGTTTATTTCGATTTTATCGGACAAACTGCCGCCTGATCAGCGGGTGAAGGCGCGTTTGGTGGGTTTGAGCCTCGCACTGATCCTACGGGTGCTGTTCCTTCTCTCGCTCACATGGCTGATGAGGCTGGAGCAGCCGCTGTTCACAATCTTTGGTAATGCCTTTTCGGGGCGCGACCTGGTGCTGATTCTCGGTGGGCTGTTCCTGATGGGCAAGGCGACCTATGAGATTCATCACAAGCTCGAAGTCGCCTCTCAGTCGATGGTGAAGCGGGCATTTCTCTCCTTCTGGGCGGTTGTGGTGCAGATTCTGTTCATCGATCTGGTCTTTTCGGTTGATTCGGTCATCACGGCGGTGGGGATGGCACGCCAGCTGTGGGTGATGATCACGGCGGTGGTGCTGGCGCTTATCTTTATGATGCTCTTTTCGGGTACGGTGAGCCGTTTGATCGATGCGCATCCGTCGCTGAAGGTGCTGGCGCTGGCGTTCCTGCTGCTGGTGGGTTTCAACCTGTTAGGCGAGGGCTTTGGCTATCATATTCCCAAGGGTTACATCTACTTCGCGATGGCGTTCGCGCTGGGGGTAGAGGTTCTCAACATTCGGCTCGGTCTGCGCCAGAAGGCAGCCGTGAAGTAGGTTCAGGCGTGTCAACAACGGCGCTACACCATCAGCACGCCTGGGCGGGCATAGAGCGGGTATCCTCTGGGTGGCATGTTCTGGCTGGTGGCAGCGGCGGTACTGGTGCTGGATCAGGCAAGCAAGCAGTGGGTTGTGAGCAGCCTGCACCCCTCTCAGAGTCTGCCTGTGATTCCCGGCGTGTTCCATCTGACGCGCACGCACAACACGGGGATTGCGTTCGGCTTGTTAGATGGCAGGGGCTGGCTCACGGTCCCGCTTTCGCTGATCGTGATGGGCGGGATTGTGCTGTATCTGCGTCGGGCGAAGCCGCCGCGCGCGGTGCAGGCGCTGCTGGGATTGCTGTTCGGCGGCGCAGCGGGCAACCTCATCGACCGCCTGCGACACGGCTATGTGGTGGACATGTTCGATCTGCTGCTCTGGCCCGTCTTTAATGTGGCGGATATGGCGATTACGGTGGCGCTGGTGGGGCTGGTGCTGTTGCAGTTTTTCGGCTCGCGTGCGGGGTCGGAGCAGCCTGCCGAATCGGAGGAGGCGCAATCGCCATGATGCCCGATCTGGTGCGCTGGGGCGACTTCGCGCTGCACACCTACGGCTTGATGTGGGCAATCGGGATTCTGCTGGCGACCTGGCGGGGCGCACGCGCCGCATCCCGCTACGGGATCGCCCGCGACACGGTGTATGACCTGTCGTTCGCGATGGTGCTGGCGGGGATTGTTGGCGGGCGACTGGTCTATGTGCTGACCAACTGGAGCCTCTATCAGGGTGATTGGTGGAGCGTTCTGCGCGTGTGGGAGGGCGGGCTGTCGTTTTTCGGCGGGTTTGCGACGGGCGCGCTGATGGGTCTCTGGTTGGTATGGCGACGCCGACTGAACGCCTGGCAGGTGGCGGATCTGGCGGCGCCGTCGCTCGCGCTCGGCTATGCGATTGCGCGAATCGGCTGCTTTCTGGCAGGCTGCTGCTACGGTCAACCGACCGATTTACCGTGGGGCGTGCGCTTCCCCGCGCTCAGCACGCCCGTGCATCCCACCCAGCTCTACTCAACCCTGATGAACCTGATGATTTTTGTGGTGTTGGTTCGGCTAGAGCCGCGCTGTCGCTTTCAGGGTCAGCTGTTCGCGCTGTTTCTGATGTTGCATGGGCTGTATCGGTTCCTCGTGGAGTTCTTTCGGGCAGGCGCGACCTCCGAGCCGATAGCGGGCTTCTGGACTTATGGTCATCTGGCGGCGATAGCCGTGATGGCGATAGGCGTCTATCTCTACTGGCGGCGTTCGAAGGTGGGGGCGGCGTCGAGGGTTCAGAGCCAGTAAAAAATGCCGGGGCTTTTCAGCCCCGGCTATTGGGGGGTGAGTGGTCTGTGTGTCAGTAGGGGGAGGTGGAAGCCTTTTTCTCCTTCTCTTCAGGCAGTTCGGCGACCAGCGCCTCGGTGGTCAGCAGCATGGAGGCGATCGATGCGGCGTTCTCCAGTGCGGTGCGTGCCACCTTGGCGGGGTCGACGATGCCCGCTTTGACCATATCGACGAACTCGCCAGTGGCGGCGTTGAAGCCGTGTCCAGCGGGGAGTTCCTTGACCTTCTCCACGATGACGGAGCCTTCCGCGCCTGCGTTCTGGGCGATCTGGCGCAGCGGCTCTTCCAGCGCGCGGCGCACGATGTTAATCCCGATGCGCTCGTCGCCCTCCGCCTGCAGGTTATCCAGCGCGCGGATGGCGTTCACCAGTGTGACGCCGCCACCGGGCACGATGCCCTCTTCCACAGCCGCTTTGGTGGCGTGGATGGCGTCTTCGAAGCGCGACTTCTTCTCCTTCAGCTCGGTCTCGGTGGCAGCGCCGACCTTGATCACGGCGACACCGCCCGCCAGCTTCGCCAGTCGCTCCTGCAGCTTCTCGCGGTCGTAGTCCGACTCGGTGGTTTCGATCTGTTTGCGAATCTGGGCGATGCGTCCCTGAATGGCTTCGGGCTTGCCCTTGCCGCCGACGATGGTGGTGTACTCCTTCTCGATAATCACCTTCTCGGCGCGACCGAGCTGCTCCAGGCGGATGTTCTCCAGTTTAATGCCGAGGTCTTCGGTGAAGAAGGTGCCGCCGGTGAGGATGGCGATGTCTTCCATCATCGCCTTGCGTCGCTCGCCGAAGCCGGGCGCTTTGACGGCGGCGCACTGCAGCACGCCGCGCAGCTTGTTCACCACCAGCGTCGCCAGCGCCTCGCCCTCCATATCCTCACAGATGACCAACAGCGGCTTGCCCGCGCGCACCACCTGCTCCAGAATCGGGATGAGGTCCTGCGCCGCGCTAATCTTCTTCTCGTAGAGCAGGATATAAGGCTCCTCCAGCACGGCTTCCATGCGCTCCGGGTCGGTGATGAAGTAGGGCGAGATGTAGCCGCGATCGAAGCGCATGCCCTCCACAATCTCGAGGGTGGTTTCCGTGCCCTTCGATTCTTCGACAGTGATCACGCCATCTTTGGTGACCTTTTCGATGGCGTCGGCGACAACCTTACCGATAGCGGGGTCGTTCGCGGAGATGGTCGCCACCTGTTCGATGGCTTCACGCCCCTCGACGGGGATGGCGACCTCACGGATATAGTTCACAACGGCTTCGACGGCACGCTCGATGCCACGCTTGACCTGGACGGGGTTGGCGCCTGCGGCGACGGCTTTCAGCCCTTCCTTGAAGATTGCCTGCGCCAGCACCGTCGCGGTGGTCGTGCCGTCGCCTGCCACATCGTTCGTCTTGGACGCAACCTCGCGCACCAGTTGCGCCCCCATGTTCTCAAACCGATCTTCCAGTTCAATCTCTTTGGCAATCGTTACGCCGTCGTTAATCACGGTTGGCGAGCCGAACTTCTTTTCCAGCACCACATTGCGCCCGCGCGGACCGAGCGTAACTTTAACCGCGTTCGCAATAGCATCCACTCCGCGCTCCAGCGCGTGGCGTGCCTGCTCATTATACAGAATCTCCTTCGCTGCCATCGTTGCTCACCTCCTCAGTCTTGCAGAATGGCGAGAATATCGTCTTCGCGCAATATAATATACTCCTCGTTGCCGAGTTTAATCTCGGTGCCGCCATATTTGGAGAAAAGCACTCGATCACCGACCTTGACTTCCAGCGGGACGACTCGTCCGTCATCCAGTATGCGTCCTGTGCCTACCGCCATCACTTCACCCTCTTGCGGGCGTTCCTTCGCTGTATCGGGCAATATAATACCGCTTTTTGTCATCTCTTCCGCCGATTTGGGGCGGACCACCACACGATCACCGATAGGTTTCAGCATTGTTATTACACCTCCTTCGTTGCGAGCCTGGTACGCGAACCGCATAAAATTAGCACTCGCCATTCGCGAGTGCCCATTACGCCCTATTATATACCCGACGCCTGACAAAAAAGTCAAGGGGTCGGAAAGGCATCGTAGGCGTGCCGGCAGTGAGTGAGGGGCAGGTCTATCAGCAGGTGGTCGCCCTGTGTGATGACGAGGCGATCGCCGCCAGTATAGCCCAGCTTCTGGCAGCGGAGCTGGTAGCTCGCGGCTAACTGCTGGAGTGCGGACACCCGATCCGGCTCGGCGGAGAGGATTACGCGCGTGGGCGATTCGCCAAACAGCAGGGCATCGAGCCTGATTGGATCCTCTGGATTGATCTGCACCCATGCGCCGACGCCGCCGATCAGCGCCGATTCGGCGAGCGCAACGGTGAAACCGCCCTCGCTGAGGTCGTGCGCAGAACGCATCAGTCGCCGTCGCGCCGCCTCCACCAGAAACCAATGGAGCGACTTCTCCGCTGACAGATTCAGCGCGGGTGGTGTGCCGCGCTCCAGACCGTGAATCACCGACAGATATTCGCTGCCGCCCAGACCCTGCAGCGGGTCATCCGCGGGCTGGAGCGGCTCCACGAGCAGCACCGTCAGCCCCGCCTCCGGGAAGCCCGCGCCGACGCAATCGTCCACCCGCTCCAGCACGCCCAGCATGCCGATGGTGGGCGTCGGAAACACCGCCCCCTGCTCGCTCTCGTTGTAAAAGCTCACATTGCCAGAGATGACAGGCGTCTCGAAAAACTCGGCGGCGTCGGCAATCCCGCGTACGCACTGCTCGAACTGATAGAAGATTTCGGGGCGTTGCGGGTTGCCAAAGTTGAGGCAGTCGGTGATGGCGCGTGGCAGTGCGCCCGTGCAGGCGACATTGCGGGCGGCTTCCGCCACA
Source organism: Armatimonadota bacterium (assembly GCA_037444405.1). GTDB lineage: Bacteria > Armatimonadota > Fimbriimonadia > Fimbriimonadales > GBS-DC > HRBIN15. The sequence continues at coordinate 71,394 of JBBIML010000012.1, read as the reverse complement.
ATCAGCTGCGCTCCCCGATAGGGATGCAGATAGCAGTAGCGTCCGTTGCCGTCGATTTTGAGCGCGATGCCCTTCTCGCTCTCGCGCAGGCGCAACACGGCAGCGTCGGCTCTGCCCGGTGCCAGCACCGTCTGCGTGCCCACCAGCCAGTCATACTGCTCGTAGACCCATCGCTTGCTCGCGATGCTGGGCGAGCGGAGCAGGCGCAGCAGCACATCGTTCCAATCGTCGGGCAGGGGCACATCGTCCAGCGATAAGCGTTGAGCCTCTCGCAAGTAGGCAGGCTCTTCCGTTTGCAGGTAGTAGGTGGGGCATTCGCGGGTGAGATAAGGGGCGGGGATTTCCGCCACCACCTCGCCCCGATGGCGCACGCGCACGATGCCGTCGTCCGTCACGCGCCCGATGACCACCGCGTTCAGACCCCACTTGCGATAGACCGCCGCCACCTCCGCTTCACGACCCGCCTGCACATAGAGCAGCATCCGCTCCTGCGATTCGGAGAGCATAATCTCATAGGGCGTCATGTTCGGCTCGCGCGTGGGCACTAAGGCGACATCGATATCGACGCCCGTGCCCGATTTGGCGGTCGGCTCGCAGGTGGTGCAGGTCAACCCTGCTGCGCCCATATCCTGCATACCCAGTATCGCGCCCGTCTCGATTGCCTCCAGCGTCGCTTCGATGAGCAGCTTCTCCATAAACGGGTCGCCAATCTGCACATTGGGGCGTTTCTCCTGCTGGTCATCGCCGAGCGTTTCGGAGGCGAAGGTGGCGCCGTGGATGCCGTCGCGTCCTGTGCTGGAGCCGACATACATCACCGCGCTGCCAGGCACATCGGCGCGGGCGGGAACGATGCGCTCCAGCGGCACAACGCCAACCGCCATCGCGTTCACCAGCGGGTTGCCCGAATAGCAGGGATGAAAGTAGATTTCGCCCGCCACGGTCGGCACGCCGATGCAGTTGCCATAGCTGGAGATGCCCGCCACCACATGCTCGAGCAGGTAGCGGTTGCGCGGCTCATCGGGTGGACCGAAGCGCAGGGAGTCGAGAATGGCAATCGGGCGGGCGCCCATCGTGAAGATGTCGCGAATGATGCCCCCGACGCCCGTCGCCGCGCCCTGATGGGGTTCCACCGCCGACGGATGGTTGTGGCTCTCCACCTTCATCGCGATGCCCAGCTGCTCATCCAGGGGCACGACGCCCGCGTTCTCGAAGCCAGCACCCTCCAGCGCCTCACGATACTTGCGGAACAGACGCAGCACGGGGCGGGAATATTTGTAGCCGCAATGCTCTGACCACATCACCGCGAACATGCCCAGCTCGGTGTCGGTCGGCTCGCGCCCCATCAGCTCCACGATGCGGGCATACTCGGCATCGCTCAATCCCATCTCGCGCCAGATGGCAGGGTCCCGGCTGAACATAGCGTTTCAGGTAGACGGCAGGAAGGGATGCCGACGAGGCTGGAACTGGTAGGACATGTAGAGCGCAACGCCCTTCTGCTGGGCATACTCGAATACATCAGGTTCGCTGATCATGTAGGCGACCATCACAGGGAACAGATTGGGGTAGACACGGCTCAATCGTTGTACCCGTGCCCTGAGAAAATTGTCAATCGCTCGTTTAGAGAGTTGCGATTTGGCTTCCCCAACAATCTGCAGCGTTTGACCGTTGCGCCGCGCCGCGCCCCAGATATTGACCTCCAGATAGTTGCCCTGAGCATCCCTGACGAAGGTTCGTATCAGCCCCTCCGTCAGCTCGATGCCGTAATCTTGCCGCAGCAGGTCGGGCAGGTAATTGTAGGCGAGGTCTTCCAGCGCGTATCCAACGGTTATCCCAAGCCCACCTAACTGCTCACGCAGGTCCCTAAACTGCGCGTCAGTATGACGCCGCAGCTCAGCAATTTCCTCCCGCACCGCCTGAATCTGCGCCTCGGTCTGCTGGCGTAAAGCCTCTAACTGCGCGTCAGTATGACGCCGCAGCTCAGCAACCTCTCCCCGTACAAGGCTAATCTGCTCTTCTGTGTGCTGGCGCTGCAGGCGCAGCTCCTCCAGCACAACAGCGAAGCGCTGGTCGGTCTGGGTGCGCTGCTCTGCCAGCTCACGCTGGATAGCATCCAACCGCCGGGTAATATCCTGCTCAAAAGCGTGCTGGATGGTTTCCGCGAATACCTCAGCCAGCACTTCTGCGGCGTGGGCGTCCATCACGCTCTGGAGCCGTTTCGCGATTTTGCCCGTGTCAATAATCAGCATGTCAGATCGATTATACCCTCGCGGCGCCTGAGGGAGTAGAATCTGTGATGATGAGCAAGCATGTTGCTACCGGTGTTGGCGTGGCAGGATTATTGCTGATAGTCGGTTGCCTCACGGCACAGCGGAATCCGGCGCGTGGCGGATCGCCTGGCGCCCGACCTGCCCCTGCCAGACAGGGAATTCGTGGACCGGGCGTGCCCGAGTTCTGGGTGCGGCCGGGCTATCGCGTCGATCTGGTTGCCGATGGCATCGAGAACGCCCGCTTTCTGGAGTTTGATGATCGGGGCACGCTCTATGTGAGCCGTCCGCAGGAGGGCGATATTCTCGCCCTGCGCCCGCAGGGCAACCGCTACCGCGTGGTCAACACCTTCGTCAAAGGCTATCCGACGGTGCATGGCATGCAGTTCGCCGACGGCTGGCTCTGGTTCACGCAAACGGGCGCGATTCATAAAGCCCGCGACCGCGACGGCGACGGCAAAGCCGACGAGGTGATAACCGTCATTCCGGAAGGCAAACTGCCAAGAGGCGGCGGGCACTGGTGGCGCTCCATTCTCGTCACGGACAAATATCTCTACACCAGCATCGGCGATTCAGGCAATATCACCGATGAGACCGCCACCGAACGCCAGAAAATCTGGCGATTCAACAAAGACGGCACGGGCAAGACGCTGTTTGCCAGTGGCATCCGCAACACGGAGAAGTTGCGCCTGCGCCCTGGCACCGCCGAAATCTGGGGCGCGGATCACGGCAGCGACTGGTTCGGCAGACCGCTGGGCGACCGCGTCGGATTCCAGCCCATCACCGATTACAATCCCCCCGATGAACTCAATCACTATCAACAGGGCAAGTTCTATGGGCATCCGTTCATCGTGGCATCGAAGTTGCCTCGTATCGAGTATCAGCGTCGCAAAGATATTCTGGAGTTAGCCGACCGTGCGGAGCCGCCCGCATGGGCGTTCGGTGCGCACTGGGCGGTGAACGGCTTCTGCTTTCTGACGCGGGATCACTTCCCGCGCCACAAAGGCGACCTGTTCGCCGCCTGCCACGGCTCGTGGAACCGCCGTGTCCCCGACGGGTATCGTATTGAGCGGGTGCTGTTCGACGATGTAACGGGCAAGCCATACGGCAGCCTGACAATTGTCAAAACCATCACGCCCGATTTGCGGGTGCTGGCGCGTCCCGTGGACTGTGCCGAGGCGCCCGACGGCTCGGTGCTGTTCAGCTGCGATATGACCGGGCGTATCTACCGAATCTCATGGGCAGGAGGTAATGATGTGGAGGGTCGTTAGTGTCGTGCTGGTAGGGCTGTTGATTGGTATTGCCGGTCTGGCGATAAGTTCGTCCCGACCAGCCCCTGTGGAGACGGTGAGCCTCTTCAACCGCCGCTGTTCCGCCTGCCATGGCAGGGAAGGCTCCCTGTTTGAGGCGCAGTTCGAGAAAAAGTACCGCAACGAATCGGAGCTAAAAGAGATTGTGAAGATTATGCCTGGCGCCGATACGCTGAGCCGCGAGGAGCTGGAGGCGATGGTCGCCTATATGCGGGCGATCAGCCGCAAAGAGGCATATATTGTCTGGACAAGGGAGCGCACGGGCGAGCTGGAAGGCGAGATTTCGCCGGCGCGGGCGCGGCTGAAGGCGTCGGTCAAGCGCCAATCGCTGAAGGTGGAGCGAGTGGGCAGCAACGGCTGGCGCGTGCGGCTGCCAAAGGGCGCAAAACCCGCCGATGTGGAGCTGACAGCCGAGCTGAACGGCAATCGCACCCGACTTCGCCTGAAGGATGCGCCCTACAGCCACACCCGCTGAAACTTTTCAGGTACACTTCTTCACACGGAATGACTCTGCGGGCGGAGCGACTGAAAAAATCGTACCGCAAGAAGCCGGTGGTGCGTGAGGTCTCGCTGGAGGTCGCCCCTGGCGAGATTGTGGGACTGCTGGGACCCAACGGCGCGGGCAAGACGACCACCTTCTATATGATGGTGGGGCTGGTGCGCCCGAATGAGGGGCGGGTGTTTCTGGGCGAGCGCGAGATCACGCGCCTGCCAATGTATCAGCGCGCACGGCTCGGCATCGGCTACCTGCCCCAGGAGCCGTCCGTGTTCCGATTTTTGACCGTTGAGCAGAACCTGCATCTGGTGCTGGAGATGAACGGTGTGCCGCCCGCCGAGCGACGCGCCCGCGCCGAGCAGCTGATGGAGGAGTTCCATATCGCGCACCTGCGCCATCAGCGCGGCAATGCGCTGTCGGGTGGCGAACGACGCCGTGTCGAAATCGCCCGCGCACTCGCCCTGCAACCCGCCTTCCTGCTGCTCGATGAACCGTTCACTGGCATCGACCCCAAAACCATCGAGGAACTGCAACAGATTGTGCTGGAGCTGCGCCGACGCGGCATCGGCATTCTCATCACCGACCATAATGTGAGCGCGACGCTGCGCATCACCGACCGCAGCTACATCTTGGCGGACGGCATCATCGTGGCGCAGGGCACGCCCGAAGAGGTGATTGCCAACCCGCTCGCCCGCAAATACTACTTCGGGGAGACCTTCGAACTGTGAGTCGGCATGCTATACTATTGGTTTGGGCAGGATGCCCAAGTCTACTGGCGCAACGAGGTGACGGCTATGTATGTGATTATCGCCGGTGGAGGCGACATCGGCTACCATCTGACCAAGGCACTCCACCAGCACGGCTATGAGGTGTTGGTGATAGAAAAGAATCGACGGCGTGCGGCAGAACTCAGCGACGAGCTGTCCGACCGGGTGATGTACGGGGACGCCTGTGAGGTGCGCGTGTTGAGTGAGGCAGGCGCCCGTCGCGCCGATGTGGTGGTCGCCGCCACAGGCGACGATGAGGACAACCTCATCATCTGTCAGCTCGCCAAGAACTTCTTCAAGGTTCCCCGCGTGCTGTCAATCGTGCGCGACCCGCGCCACGAAGCCATCTTCTTCCGACTGGGCATCCACGAAACGGTATGCAGCACGCGCTTCGTGTTCAACCTGTTGGAGCAGGAGGTGGAGGTCGGCGAGGTGCTGCCGATTGGCGCGGTGATGCGCGGACAGATTGAGGTGATCGAGGCGGAGGTCACGCCCGAATCGCCCGTTGCGGGCAGGGCAATCGGTGAGATCGAGCTGCCGCCCAAGACGATGCTGGCAGCAGTCATTCGCAACGGTCAGCTGACGCTGGGGCTTGCCAACCTGATTTTGCAGCCGGGCGACACCGTCATCGCGCTCGTGCCGATTGAACATGAGAAGGCGCTGGCGCGGGTGTTTCGCGGCTCATAGCACGCCCCGCGCCTTCGCCTGCAGGTAGAAGTTGACCAGTGCGGGCACCAGCGTGTCAGGTTCGGCATCGATGGTGGACACGCCCATCCGCTCCAGCGTGCGCGCCGCCGCCAGCCGATCGGTCAGCACCTGCGTCGCAATCGCCCGCCGATAGAGCTGATCCGCCGACTGTGGCGTCAGGCGGCTCCAGGCGTGCAGGCGCGGGTCAGACACCGTCACGCACACGCACAGATGCTGTTTTGCCAGCCCTGCCAGCGCGTGCAACAACACGCGCGAGGCGTCAGGGTCTATCAAATCGGTGAAGATGACCATCAGCGAGCGCTTGCGCCACCGCTGGGCTAAATAGGTGATGGCATATATGTAATCCGCTTCCACCATGCGGGGCTGGACAGCATGCAGGGCATGCACCAGTTGCGCGAGCTGGGCGCGTCCACGCTGGGGCGGCAGGAACCGCTCCACCTCGTCAGCGAACACCAGCGTGCCCACCTTATCGTCCATCTGCGTCGCCACATATGCCAGCATCAGCCCCGTGTTCAGCACCGCATCGAACTTGCGCATGCCCTCCACCTCCGCCAGCATGTTGCGCCCCGCATCGAACAGCAAAATCACATTCTGGCTGCGCTCGATCTGATAGTCGCGCACGATGGGCTTGCCGCGTCGCGCGGTCGCCTTCCAGTCGATGCGGCGGAACTCGTCGTCGATGGTGTATTCGCGCAGCGATTCGAACTCGGTGCCCAGCCCACGCAGGCGCGTCTGGCGGAAACCCATCTGACGCAGCAGCCCGCGATGGCGCAAAAGCTCATACTCGCGCAGCTGCAATAGATTGGGGTAGATGGGCACGCGCTCGCGGGCGGGCAGCCGATAGAAGCCGTACACCAGCCCCAGCCAACCTTCTACACGCAGGAACACATCCTCAAACCGCGCCTCGCCCCGATAGAGTGGCGTGAGATGATACGCAACCTGCGCGGGCGTGTCGGGCATCAGCACCAGATCGAACTCGCGACGGTCGAAAGTGCAATCAGGGGGCGGCTCGTCGCGCAGGCGCACGCGCAACGGTCGGGATATTGCCGCGCTCAGCGTCAACTCGATGCGGTTCGCCGTACCCAGCGACAGCACCGCCTCGTGCAGGCGCGCCGCCCGAAAGCGAGCCGCGCGCGGCAACAGCAGTGCATCGGCAACAATCAGCGCCGCCACCACCAGATCATATGGCACGACCCACACCAACAACGGCGGGCGGGCGACCCCCAGCAGGGAAATCAGCCCGCCCACACTTAGCAATATCCACGCGCGAACCGTGAGCGTCATGCAGGTTCACAGCCGAATGTATCGATAGCACAGCCCGTACTGATCCTGATCGATAATCCCTTCCATGTAGGGGCGGCAGATGGCATAGGGGTTCGAGTTCGGCGCATAATCACACGGGCGCAAGTAGGGACCTGATCCAACACACCACAGCTTGGGGTTGTCACGAGCAATGAATGGCGGATTGGCATTGGTACCAGGATAGAGATAATAGCAATCCGTGCCTGCATACTTGCGCCCCTTGACCGCTTTTGCATGACCGTCAGCGTAGTTCACCTGTATCATTTCGTTATGGCGTGCCCGCACTGGGATCGGGAAGTTAATCCCGCTATCAGTAGGTTTGCGCTTCATCAGGGCGCAGCTTCCCGATAAGCCAATATCCGCCTCCAGATTGATGGTGGTCTCCGCCACATAGGGAATCTCAGCGAGGGCGACCGTGCCCTTACTGATCGAGCCAGCGCCAAGCGGTGTTCGACCCGGTGGCAGCAGGTCATAGTTGAACATATAGCTCACGGTTTCTGGCAAATTGCAGGTTGGCATGCCGTTCATAACGGTTCGAAAGCCAGCGTTGAGGTACAGCGCGTTGGGTTCGGACGGGCACTTAACGATATCGTAGTTCTTGACATAGGGCAAGATGGCATCAAACAGGGTGAAGGCACAGGGCTGGTTGGCTGGCACATTGCTTCCACCATAGGCAGGTGCATAGACCGCCATCGGGAACTTCTCGTCATAGTCCTGGATATAGCCCAGCGTGGCGATTGCCATCTGTTTCAGGTTGTTCATGCACTGGGTCTGGCGCGCCTTTTCGCGCGCCTGGGCAAACACCGGGAACAGGATCGCCGCCAATATCGCAATAATTGCGATCACGACCAGCAGCTCGATCAAAGTAAAGCCTTTGCACTGATTGCTCTGCCTCATCGTTGTCAACCTCCGCAGTGAGTATGTCACTCTATTATACACCGCGCAGGATGCTTCTCCTGCCTGACGGAGCCAGCATTTTTGACTGGATGGTCAGTCATTGTGTTCCTCGATAGCGATTCCCTGCTGCTGGAGCAGGGCTTTGAGTCGCTGGAGTTCGGCTTCGGCGCGTTCGGCACGCTGGCGCTCAGCTTCGGCTATCTGCTGGGCGGCTTCGGCGGGCGTGGGCACAAGGTTGCCCTCCCGATCATACATCCGCAGCCATGCCAGCTGTCGACGCTGATATTCGCCTTCCCAGATGCCCAGCCATGCCTCCAGCACCTCGCTCCAGAGCCAGCCGCGCTCGTTCGGCTGCTTTGGCTCGTAATGTCCGCGCACCAGCTCGAAGCCCACCAGCTCGCGCGTGAGCGGATCGTACCAAAAATACTCCTCGGTGCCGAACACCTGCTCGTAGAGCCGTTTCTTCTCGGTTTTATCGCGCTCGGCGGTGGTGGGCGACAGGAACTCGATAATCAGGTCCGGGTAGCGACCACCTTCCGCCCACACCATCCACTTGTCGCGCGGCTGGCTGCCGTCGATGTCCTTCACCACGAAGAAGTCGGGTCCCTTGTAGGCGGGGCGGTTTTCCAGAATGCTTTGCGCCTGCTCCGTGCTGTAATAGAGAAACATGTTGCCATCCACGAAAAAGTCGTTCCGATCGCGCCAGTAGTAAAGCAGCGACTCGATGAGCAAATCCGTTTGCACTCGATGCCATGCAGTCTCTATCGGGGTGTCGTCCTCCTCAGGCAAGTCCGTTGGCGGCAGAACCAGATCGGAGAGATCGACCTCTATCAGCACCTTGCCCGTTTGCCCTGTCATGTTCGTTCACCTGCCCTCTGGTGGTCAGTCACAGGAGAATTCGTCGGCGGCGCGGTAGGCGCCCGTGATCTGCTTCACAATCTGCGCCAGCAGGTCGTTCAGCAGGGCGCTGGCGCCGAATCGGAACCGTTCGGGCGTGAGCCAGTCGGCTCCGAGCGTTTCGTGCAGAAGCACCAGGTAGCGGATGGCGTCTTTGGCGGTGCGGATCCCGCCTGCAGGCTTCATGCCGACGGCGCGTCCAGTGGCGTCATAGAAGTCGCGAATGGCTTCCAGCATCACCAGCGTGGCGGGCAGTGTGGCGGCGGGCTGAATCTTGCCCGTGCTGGTCTTGATGAAGTCGGCGCCCGCCATCAGCGCGATGTGGGCGGCTTTGCGGATGTTGTCGTAGCTGCCCAGCTCGCCCGTCTCCAGTATCACCTTCAGGTGGACGCGCTCGCCGCAGGCGTCCTTGATGCGGGCGATTTCGTCGAACACGCGCCGATACTCGCCCTGCAGGAACAGCCCGCGATTGATGACCATGTCGATCTCATCGGCGCCTTCGCGAATCGCCCATTTGACATCGGCGAGGCGCAGGCGGAAGGGGTACTGCCCCGACGGGAACGCGGTGCCGACGGCTGCCACCTTCACGCCTGTGCCCTGCAGCGCCTCTTTGGCAACCGCGATAAAGGGCGGATAGACGCACACCGCCGCCACATGGGGCACGCGGGCGACCTCCTGCGGCGGCATGCCCTCGCGCGGGGTGTAAGGGTTCGCGGCGCGGGCGCACAGCCGACGCACCTTCTCCACCGTGTCCTGACCCTCCAGCGTCGTCAGATCGCACATGGACACGGCAAGCCGCAGGGCGAACAGCTTGCCCTCTTTTTTGATACTGCGCCGGCTGAGCCACTCACAGCGGGCTTCCAGCTCGTAGGCGTTCACAGGCGGCACCGAGCGCCACGGCTGACCTGCACGCGGAATCAGGCGTCGAATCCGCGCCCGATCCCGCAGGTCAACCCCCACCAGCTCCCGAAACGCCAGCGCTGGCACCGCCGATTCTGCACGCTTCAGCACCACAGGCATACTTTTTAGATTCGCGCCCCACGCATGAAGTTCCTGCAACTCGTGCCCGGATTAATGCAGGAGATTCGCAAAATCGGGCGTATAATGATAGAGACGGGGTGGACATCAGCCGCCCCACGGAAGGAGGCTCACAATGAGGTGTGCATGGATTCTGGGGACTGCCCGGGTGAGCTGCGGCAAAACCGGGGCATTCAGCCGATTGCGACACGGGACGACTGTAATCTGCTTAAGCCTGGTCATACTCCCGGCGAGCGCCCAGCAGCTGCTCTGGCTGGGTGTTTTGCCAGACGGTTTCCAGAGCGGGGCATGGGATGTCTCGGCGGATGGTTCAGTGGTGGTTGGCTGGGTATCGGCTCCGCCCCTGTTCCGGGCATTTCGCTGGACGCGCGATGAGGGTATGCGTGACCCTGGCACCTTCGGCGGGGTCAGCACCGAGGCGTACGGAGTCTCATGGGATGGCGCCGTCATGGTCGGATACTCGGTGGACAGTCAGGATCGGATGCGCGCCTTTCGCTGGACCGAGGCGACGGGGCTGGAGGACCTCGGTACCCTGCCAGGTGGTCAGTGGGCAGCCGCCGCGGACATTTCGGCGGACGGCTCTATCATTGTCGGCTGGTCTGCCAACAGCGCGGGTCTGTCGCGGGCGGTGCGCTGGCTGCCCGACGGGCAGATAGAGGAGCTGGGCACGCTGGCGGGGGGCACCTCCAGCGAAGCCTTCGCAATCTCGCCCGACGGTGCAGCCATCGTGGGACGCGCCCGCAACGCCGCGAGCCAATGGCGCGCCTTTCTCTGGACGGCGGAGACAGGCATGCAGGACCTCGGCACGCTGGGCGGCACATGGAGCGAGGCGCATGACGCCAGCGCGTCTGGACAGGTTGTCGCTGGCAGGTCGCGCGACAGCAGCGGGCGGTGGCGTGCCTTCCGTTGGACGGCGGAGACAGGCATGCAGGACCTCGGCACGCTGGGCGGACGAGAAGCAGAAGCACGCAACATCTCCCCCGACGGCGCGATTATCGTGGGCAGGTCGCGCAATAGCGCCAACCGGTGGCGGGCGTTTCGCTGGACAATCACGGGCGGAATGGAGAACCTCGAGCTGACCTATGCCGACCTGCTGACGAACGGCTCCGAGCTGTGGGAGGCAACCGCCATCTCGCCTGATGGACGCTATATCGTCGGCTGGGGCTATAATGCCACTTCCCAGTTTGACGAGGCGTTCCTGCTGGATACCTGGCGCACGGGCGACACCAACGGCGACGGCTGCATCGATGACGCCGACCTGTTAGCCGTACTGTTCGCGTTTGGCACCACAGGCAGCCCACCCACTCGACACGAGGACATCAATAAAGACGGCATCGTGGACGACGCCGACCTGCTGACGGTGCTGTTCAATTTCGGCGATGGGTGTTGAGGCTTTTTTTACAGAGAAAGATTTACTTCTTTCTCTTCCTTGATAGCCTTGATTCGATAAACACCCTCTTCAAGCCGCCGTAGCGCAAACTGATAATATTCAGGCACAATCTCAAAGCCCAGGTAGCGCCGTCCCATCTGCTTCGCAATCACAGCCACCTGCCCCGAACCCAGAAACGGGTCCAGCACGAGGTCGCCTTCCACCGAAGAGTATTGCAGAATCTTCTCTACCAGCGCGGCGGGCAACTTGGTGGGCGTTTTGACATCCCCGTTCCAGTATTCGCGGGGGATAATCCACACATCTTCCATATCGGCATAGCGTTGGCTGCGCCCAGCGGCGTCGCGAACGCTCGCAGGAAACCGCGCATCGGGGTAAAAGCGGCGGAGCGCATCGTCTTTACACACATACAGGCAGTGATAATGCGAGGTTACAAAGCGCCGCTTCGTGTAGACGCCGAACTGATACTTCCAGATGATGTGATTCACCACCTCGAAACCGACCGCGTCGAGCGCATTCAGGATATCGCGCAGGTTGTTCCACCCCGAAAACACATACATACTGCCCGAACGCTTCAACACACGGTATGCCTCGCGCATCCATGAGAGCGTGAACTCGTAATACTCTTCGGCAGGGATTTCGTTGTAGCCCTCCAGCACGCGCTCTGGGGTGCGATTGTAGTTGGCGCGTCGGGCGTGGAAATCTATGGCGAAGGGAGGGTCCGTAACAATCAAATCTACCCACTCATCGGGCATCAGGCGCATGCCCTCACGACAGTCCATCAGATAGATGTGGTTGGGTTCGATCACGCCGCGCATCTGTGCGGATTATACCCCATCATGCGGATTTTGTAAACCGATGGCTGGTTCGGGACGCTCGCGTCGCAGCCAGCGCAGCAGGTCATCCACCAGCGTGTGCATAATCGGGATATCGATAAGGGTCAGCACTGTGCCCATCAGCAGCCCGCCGATCACCGCAGTCGCCAGCGGCTGGTAGGCGTCGGTGCCCATCTTCGGGAAGAAAGCGACGGGCGCCAGCGCAGCGATGGTGACCATGACCGTCATCAGAATGGGGCGTAAGCGGTCCACACAACCCTGCACCACCGCCTCATCGCGCGGTATGCCCTGCGCCCGCAACACCAGAATCAGGTCAATCATCAATATCGCGGCGGTGATGTCCATTCCCGTCAGCACGATAATGCCAAGCAACGACACCGTGCTGAACGCTTGCTTCATCAGCCACAGAAAGATAAACACGCCCGACAGTTCCAGCGGCAGGCTGAAAATCATCTGCAACGGCTGCAAAAAGCCCCCAAACTGCGCCACCAGCACTAGATACATCAGCAGCAGCGCCACCAGAAAGCCCATCATCATCCGCCGGAATGAATCCATCATCTGGGTCATATCGCCGCGTACTTCCATGCCGTATTCGCGCGGGGGCCAATTGACCTGCGCCATCGCTTTCATCATCACATCCATCGCCACATCCATCGACGGGCGTGGCGGATGCGGGAGGTCAAACAAAGCCGTATCCGCCTGACCGTCGCCATCTGTATCAAGGCGCGGTGGCTGATAGTCGCCCTTGCGGTAATAGCCCATCAGGCTGACCACGCGGCGTAGCCCATCGCGCTCAATCAGTGTCGGCGTAACTGTATACTCCACCCGCGCCACCGCCTTCAGCGGCACGCTCTCCCCGCGCGCGTTCACCAGCATCAACTGTTCCAGATCAGCAGGGTGCAGGCGCTGCGACTCTTCGTAGCGGATGAGGATAGTCGTCTGGCGGCGGTCCGCATGCTCCGGGAAGCGATAGAACTGCTGAGTATAGCCCCCTTTAAGCGCGTAGAACGCCTGACGGGCAATCTCTTCGGGTGTGAAACCCATCTGCGCCGCTTTGGTCAGGTCGATGCGCAACCGCCAGAGGGGGCGATTCATCGTCCACGAGGTGCCGGGCTGGAACAGGTCGGGGACCTGCGCCTTCGCAATCCGCAGGCTCTCTTCTGCCAGGCGGCTGGTCAGCTCAAAATCGGGTCCGTAGACGAGAATCTGGATGGGCGCGGCAGCGGTCGCCATCACATCCACGCCCATCTCCTTAATCTGGAGCAGGCGGATACCAGGGATGGTGGCGGTTGCCTCTGCCTGAATCGCGTCGATAATCTGCCAGATGTCGCGCCTGCGCTCGTCTTTGGAGGTGAGGGTTATCATGGCGGTCGCGGTGTTCTCGCGCATGGAGGCGTAGCCTGTGAAGTAGGCGCCCTCGTAGTAGCCCGGACCGCCCTCCGCGCCCACCTCCCACGACACATGGCGAATTTCAGGATACTTCTGGATAATTTGCTGGAGCTGGCGCACGGCGCGTTCCGTCGCGGCGTAAGAAGTGCCCGGCTGCATCTCCAGACGCAGGTAGGCTTGCCCAATATCACCCAGCGGCATCATCTCACTGCCGATGAAGTAATAGAAGCCGAACCCCACTGCCAGCGTCGCCAGAATACTCATCATATTTACGAACCGATGATGCAAGAGCCAGCGAATGAGACGCGTATAGCCGTTCTCCAGCCTGTCCAGCCCACGCTGGAACGGTTGGATGAGCCACCGCTCAATGCGCGTCGGCTGATCGGAAATGCCATGCAGAAGGCGCGACGCGAGCGTCGCGGTGAGTGTCATCGAGACCAGAAACGACGCCAGCAGCCCGAAAATCAGCGGCCACACCAGCCCCACGAACATCTGCTCCACGATGCCCCCGGCAAATAGCAGGGGCGTGAGCGCAATCACTATCATCAGCGTGCTGGCAGCCACCGAGCGGCGCACTTCCGTGATGCCGTCCACGGTTGCCTGCACAGGGTCTTTGCCCATGCGCATATGGCGGCGCACCGCATGCAGGTCAATAATCGCATCGTCCACCAGGCGCCCGATGCCGAACAACAGCCCGATCAGCGTGCTGGAGTTGAGACTCATGTTCATCGGCACCAGCGCGAGAATCGCCATCGCCATCGAGGTCGGGATAGCCGTGAGCGCAATCAGCGTCATGCGCCATTCGCCCAGAAAGAGCCACACTACCAGCCCTGCAAGCAGTACCGCCACGAGCAGCTCTTCCCAGAGATTACGCAACAAGACATCCACAAACTCGGCGTTATTGTAGGCGACACGGAACTTCAAGCCAGGGTAGTCGCGCTCGATGGCTTCGAGCTCCTTCATCACCGCCTCAATCACGCGTGGGGAACTTGCCCATGGGTTCTGTAGCACATTGACGGCGATGGCTTCATTCACCTGCCACTTGCCGCCCTGTTGCCACTGATGGAAGTAGCCACTGCGTTTTTCGTCGTAGGTATCAATCACACGGGCGACATCGCGGATATATACCACACGGTCGCCGACGGCTTTCAGGGGATAGTTCGCCACTTCCTGGGCGTTGCGAGCGAGCGTATCGAGACGCACAATCTCTTCGTAGGCGTCCGCTGTGAGTCGTCCTGCAGGCGCGGCGAGGTTGAACGAATCGACGGCGCGTTGCACATCCAGAATGGAAAGACCGTAGGCGGTGAGTTTGTTGCGGTCCACAATCACCTGAATCTGGCGCCGGTAGCCGCCGAACACCGAGACGGTGTAGATGTCACCGCTGGTGCGCTTGATGCGGTCGGCAATCTCGTTCTCCAGCACTTCACGCATGCGGGCGAGGGTCCAGCGCGAGTCGCCCGTTACGGCAAGGGTCAGCACGGGCAGGTTCAGCGGGTCAATCTGCAGTACCCACGAGGGCTGGGCGTTGGCGCCTTGCATCGGCAGATCGTCCTGCGTAATGGTCATAAGCGCCTGAACCTCGGTAAGTTTTTTCTGCATATCCGTGCCGTAGGGGAACTCCAGCACCACGATGCTGTAGCCGTCCTGGGTTGTGCTGCGGATGTAGCGCACGCCTGCGATCGCGGTCATACGCTGCTCGATGGGCTTGGTGTAGTAGGTCTCCATATCTTCGGCGCTCAAGCCGGGCATGCGCGTCACGATGCCGATCTGGGGGCTTTCGATGTAGGGCATCATCCGGCGCGGTAGATAGGCGACCACCGCCCAGATTGCCAGCACGATCACAGCGGTATAAAACGCCAGCACCGCCGACGGATGCTTTACACTCCACTCGATCAGATTGAACCCGCGCTGACTCATGACAGCCCTCCTGTGGTATAATGGGGTGGGATGGCAACCTTGAACATCGATTTGAGCGAGACCGATTGGCAGCGCCTGCAGTACCTTGCAGAGTGTCGGCAGGTCAGCCCTGAAGCGCTGGCTCGCGAGATCGTTAGCCGCTGGCTGCAACTTACCGAGGAAGACTGGCAGAAGCGCATGGAGCAGTTGCTCCAGGCGTTCCGTCGAGCTTCCCAGTACCAGCCTCCCGAAGACATCGAAGCCGAGATTACCGCGGCGTACGAAGAATATCGCCAGCGATGCGTGCCGTGATCGATACGAATGTCTGGGTATCGGCGGTACTGAACCCTCACGGCGCGCCCGCTCTGGTTATGGAAGCCTTTCGGAAAGCGCAGTTCCTCGTGGTGGTGAGCCAGCCGCTTCTGGACGAACTTTGGCAGGTTCTGATGCGCCCACGATTGATGCGAAGAATGTCTTATCATCCAGACCTTGTGCAAGAACTGATGAACCTGCTCAAAGCGCGAGCCGTGTGGGTGGAAATTCAAGGCGAAATAAACCTCTGCCGCGACCCGCACGATAACATGTTTCTGGAGACCGCCATCAAGGGTGGCGCGGAGTACCTTGTTACGCGCGATGACGATCTCAAGCGCGACCTCGAGCTGATTCAGAAAATGGCAGAGTTCGGCATTCAGGTCGTGAGCGTGCAGCAGTTTCTGAACCAGCTCGACACGCAATAGGCTCCCCGTAGAGCGATTGTGTCCTCTCAATGTCCATGCCCTCCGTGTGAAGGGGTAGATGGCTGGAACTGGGGCGGGTTAATCTGGCGGGGTCCCCGTGCGGTCCATTCGGTGGGGAACACGGGATCGCCCTCTACCAGGCTCGCATAGCCAAACACAATCACCTGGTCGCCCGCCTTGAGTCCGTCCAGAATCTCGGTGCGCTCGCCGTCGGAGAGTCCCACTTTCACATAGCGTCGGCGTGCGATATAGTCGGCAGGTTGCTCTTTGGGAACCAGCTCCATCTTGCAGATGGGGCAGATTCCGGGTTCGTTTCGCTCTATCTGCGGGTGCATCGTGCAGTAGTAGGTGGTGGGCTGATTGGTGTGGCGATGCACTTTTTCCACCACCCACACATAGGGGCGCTGATGTTCGTCGTGCTGGATAGCGCGCTGGGGCACGGTGAGCGCGCGACGGGAATCGCCACGCAGCCCGATCCGCATTTCGGCGTATTCACCCACGCTGAGGCGCCCGTCGGGGTTGGGCAGGATGGCTTCCACAATCATTGTGCGGGTGTTCGGTTCCGCTTCGCGGAAGATGGCGCTCACGCGCGCCGTGTAGACACGGTTCGGCTCGGCGTAGCGCCGAATCCAGACGGGGTATCCAACGCGGATTCGGGCGGCGTCCTGTTCGGCGACCTTCGCCTGAACCCGAATCCGGGTAGTGTTCTGCAGACGGAAGATGGGCGTGCCGGGTTGAACCAGGGTGCCCGGCTCAGTGAGGCGTTCGGTGATGACGCCCGGGTTGAGCGCAACGATGCGGGTGTAGGCAACCTGCAGCTGAGCGGCGCGGGTTTTGCCCTGCTCGGCTTGGATTTGTGCTTGCGCGCGCTGGAGCCGCGCCTGGGCGGCTTGCTGGCGAGCCGTTGCGGATTGAACTTCACGCTCAGCGGCATCGAGTGCTGATTGGGCGCGTTGCACACGGGCGCGCATCGCCTCGCGATTCGCCTGCAACTGCTCAACCCGCGACTGTTGCGAACGGTAGGCTGCCTGTGCTGCCTGCAGGCTCTCACGCGCTTGCTTGAGGCGTGTCTCCGCTGCCTGGGCGTCGCGTTTCGACACGAAGCCTTTCTGCAACAGGGCGTTCTGGCGCTCCGATTCCGCCTGCCAGAACTCCACTTCTGCGCGCGCCGCCCGAATCTCGGTTTCCATCTGTTCCAGTTGCGCCTGAGCCGTTCGCAACTCGGCGCCGGCGGCGCGGAGCATCTGCTGGGCTTCGTCCACTTCCGCCTGTGCTTGCTGGAAGCGCGCTTTCGCCGCCTGAAGCGCCGCGTTGGCTTCCTGCACCATCGAGAGGGCTTCCCTCTGCTCTGCCAGTGCCATCTGCAGCCCACCTTCAGCGCCCTGTGCCAGCGCCTGATACTCCTCTGGCTCAATCAGCGCCAGCAACTGACCCGGTTGCACGCGGTCGCCGGGATAGACACGGGTCCCCATCAATTTGCCCGTGATGCGGGCGCGGAGAACCTCCTCGTTGTAGGCGCGGAAGGTGGCGGGATAGGCGACGGAGGGCAGGAACGGGCGCGGTTGCACCTCTTCCGTGCTTACAGGGAACGCGCCGCGCGGGGGTTTCATGACCGTCATATCCATCCCCTGCGCCTCCAAGGGGGTCATCGCACCCGGCGGGCGCTTTGTCTGCACAACCCACCATGTGCCCCATGTGAGTCCTGCCAGCAGAATAAGGCTGCTGAGAATCGGGAACCATTTTTTCATAGCTGTTTCCCTCCTGTAGCGTGAGTTGTATGGCTATGCTGATGTGGAGTGGCTTCGCCGTTATCGAGCCTTGCGCGGCGGAGCAGGAGCGCGTTTATCGCGACAATCACCGTCGACAGGCTCATCAGCAGTGCGCCCACTGCGGGTGAGAGCAGTAGCCCCCAGCGCGCCGCCACACCCGCCGCCAGGGGCAGGGCAATCAGGTTGTAGCCCGTTGCCCAGAACAGGTTCTGCACCATTTTGGTGTAGCCCAGTCGTGCCAGTCGCAGGAAGAAGACCACATCGCGCGGGTCGTTCTCAACCAGCACCACATCAGCGGATTCGATAGCGACATTCGTGCCCGCACCGATGGCGAAGCCGATATCGGCGGCGAGCAGGGCAGGTGCATCGTTGATGCCATCGCCCACAAAGGCAACCCGCTGACCCCCCTCGCGAATCTGGCGCACAATGTTCGCCTTCTGATCGGGCAGCACCCGTGCGTAGTAAGTATCGACCTGAAGTTGCTCGGCGACAGTGCGTGCCACTGCTTCGGCGTCGCCTGTGATCATCACGACCTGAATGCCCATCGCATGGAGCGCCGCAACAACCTCTTTTGCACCCGAGCGAACGCGGTCCGCGAGCGTGAACGCTGCCTGCGCCCCGTTCGTGTTGAACAGCACGATGGTTGTTTCGCCGTGCTGTTCGGCATGTGCCAGAGCTGTCTGAAGGGCTGGCGTTTGTTCAATGCCGAGTTCCGCGAGCCATTCGGGGCGTCCCAGTCGGTAAAGCGCACCGTCAATACGCCCTTCCACACCCTTGCCGGGCGCGGTTTGGAACTCGTCCAGCCTGCTGGGCAGGATGCCGCGCTCCTGGGCTGCTTCGAGCAGAGCCTGCGCCAGCGGATGGCTCGTGTTTTGCTCCAGCGTCGCTGCGATTTGCAGGGCAGTCGTTTCTTCCATCCCTGCAACCCAGATGCCCGTAACAGCGAACCGCCCTTCCGTGAGCGTGCCCGTCTTATCGAACGCGACCACCTGAATGGTGCGGGCGCGCTCGATGGCTTCACGATTGCGAATCAGAATGCCGTTGCGGGCGGCGCGCCCCGTTGCTTGAACCAGAATGAGCGGGATTGCCAGCCCCAGCGCGTGCGGGCAGGCGATAACCAGCACGGTAACAGCGCGGGCGAGCGTGAACTGCCAGTCGACACCGCTGAGATGCCACGCGATGCCTGCTCCCGCTGCCATCAGCAGCGCGACCACGGTGAGCCAGAAGGCGAGCCGATCGCCCAGCACCTGGAAGCGACTGCGTGTGTGCTGCGCCTCTTCTACCAGTCGCATTAGCTGGTGGAGTGTGGTGGCGGTGCCCACGCGCCGCGCCTCCACAATCAGCCGCCCCTCCAGATTGATGGAGCCAGCCACGACCTCATCGCCTGGCTGTTTGGGCACAGGGCGCGATTCGCCCGTCAGAAACGCCTCGTTCACGCTGGAAACCCCCTCCAGCACCACACCGTCCACGGGCACCTGCTCGCCCGTGCGCACCAGCACGCGGTCGCCCACCTGCACCGCCTCCAGCGGTACATCCACCACCTGCTCCCCGCGCAGCAGATGCGCCTGCGGGGGCAACAGTGCGACCAGATGCTCCAGCGCCTGCGACGCCCTGCCGATTGCTGCCATCTCCAGCCAGTGTCCCAGCAACATCACATCGATCAGGGTCGCCAGCTCCCAGTAGAAGGGCATGCCCCGCAGCCCCAGCGTGGTGGCGAGGCTGTACCCGAACGCCACGCTGATTGCCAGCGCGATCAGCGTCATCATGCCCGGTATGCGGGCACGCCATTCGCGCACCGCGCCCTGCAAAAAGGGGGTTCCACCATAGAGAAAGACCGCCGCACTCAACAGGGGCACAACGGCATCGCTGCCTGTAAAGCGCGGCGCCCGAAAGCCCAGCCACTGCTGAATGCTCTCGCTCCAGATGAGAATCGGAATGGTCAGCACGGAGCAGACGATGAAGCGATTGCGGAACATCGCGATGGTGTGCCCCGCATGCTGGTCATGAGCCGACTCGCGATGCTCACGATGGTCAGGCAGCGGCGCTGGCGTATGAACCCGATGATGGTGAGGGTGTGAGTGCCCCATTGTTTATTCCCTCCAGCAGGGACAGTGCCCCCTGTGAAGACACTGCCCCTGCTCTGGCTTTAATGATGATGCTCATGGTTGTGCTGGTGTTGCTCGCCAGCTGCCTGCACGGGTGCCAGCGTGCCCCCTGCCTTTTTCAGTGCCTGCTCCAGCTGCGCATAGCGCACCGAAGCGTTCGGCTTGAACTGAATCAGCAGGGTATTTTTGTTGACCGTGACCTTCTGCACGCCGGCGACCTTCTGCAAAGCCCGCGCGACTTTCTGCGCGTCACCTTTCTGCAGGTTCAGCGCGAGCTGACCCGAATAGCGCATTCGGGAGCTGGGTCCCATCGCGTGCGGGATTTTGGGCAACGCCAGCACGACCTGCGAGAGGGCAACCTGCGCCTCGTCGTAGCGCACAATCGCCGTCGCCGTCTTAAAATCGAGCTGGGCTGACTGCACGCCCCGCACCTGCTGAAGCCCCTTCACCACAGGCTCCACACAGCCCTCGCAGTGCAGCCCGCCAACCCGGATAGCGACGGTGCGAAGCTCCTGCTTCGGTTGAGCGGTCATCAGACCCGTTAAAACCAGCACCATTCCGGCGCTCAGCAGCGCCCCATAGATCGCTTTTTGCATGGCTCATCTCCTCCTGTGTGATGATTGTCTGCGCTCGTCTCACGAGCGTGAAACTCAGGTGAACGAATCGCATCGCCGCAGGATGCGGTGATGACAGATGCGATTATATGCTCACACAGGAGGGGCGCGCGGCGCCCAGCATTCGAAAGCGGTCTGAATGAGGGGTTGAATCGGTGGGTGATAAAGCGGGGTGCGGGTGGGTTGTACCACCACCTGCATCGGCAACGGGGGCATCAGTAGAGTGAAGCTCTGGTCCGGCAGATTCGTCCCGCCCGTCAGCACGGCAGGGTTCGGATGGCTTGCCTGACAGAGCTGGCAATGCGGGCAATCGCTGCGCGGATGGGGCGCAGGGACTGCCTGCCCCGTTGCAGGGGATGACGCACAGCATGCGTGGGTGCGAGCAGGTCGGTAGCAGTCGCACGAATGCACAGCCAGCCAGCTGAGCGGTGCCAGTCCCAGCCAGCCCATCAGCATCCAGAGCGCGATGCGCCACCAGTGCCTGCTGTGCAACGGCATCACATCTATTATACCCTGCGCGTTTACCGATGGTTCCCTGCATCAGGGGTTTCTCAAGAGCATTTTTGAACTGACCTGTGGTATAATGTCGATGAGGTGTTGGGGTGTGTTTTTGGCAGAGCATTTGCGTCGCATGCGTGCCTCACGGGGACTGTCGCTGCGTCAGCTGGCGCGTGCTGCCAGAGTGAATGCTTCCACCCTGAGCCGCTGGGAAGCGGGAGCGACTACTCCGCGCGTCTATGAGCTGCGGGCGGTGTTGACCGCGTTGCAGGCTACTGAGACCGAGTGTGCGCAGGCGTGGCAACTTCTGGATGCCCCTCGCGCGACCCCGATGGCAGTGGGGGTAAGAGAAGGTATGCCTTCGCCGTCAGGCGCTGCCCCGATTGGGGGCGAGCTGTTGCGAGCGCTGCGGGGACGGCGCGGCTGGACACTCGAACAGGTCGCCCTGCATGTGGGCGTGACGGTCAGCACGGTCAGTCGCTGGGAGCGTTCCGAGAGCTGGCCCTCCGACGAGCAGTTAGGACGCCTGTGCACCGTGCTGGGCGCGAGCGAGGCGGAGCATCATGCGCTTCAAAACGGGCGCGGCGTGCTGACCTGGTTGCCCTTCGAGGTGGCGTCCGCCGCCGAGATGGAAGAACTGCTGGAAGCGGTCAAAACCGACCGGCTCTCGATTGACCCCGCGATGACCGACCTGCTCTATCGCTGTGTTCAGGGGCGTCTGTGGCAGATGGTGAGCGTGAACCGCGCCCCGAAGAGCCTGCTGATCGATGCCTTTGCCTATCACTGCCGCTATCTGGTGGAGCAGGCGCGGGTGCATGAGGCGCAGCTATCCGTTCAGCGTGCCCTGCGCCTGATTCCCCGATCGGAACCCCTGCGCCCCCACTGGTTCTATATCGTGCATGCGCAGGCGAAAGGCGCAGCGGAATGCAACCCGCGCATGATTCCGCTGGAAGGGGTGACCATCCTTCGGCGCTGGCTTTGCGCGGCGGAACAGTGCGCACCTGAACATGCCGCATGGTTCTGGCGCAACAGTGCGGAGTACCTGAGCTTCTCACGCCATCGCCACGAGGCAGTGGAGACCCACACTATCGCCCGACGCAAAAGCGACCCATGGCGCGATGGTGACCCCAACATCCTTCTCTCGGACGCGCTGGTGCTGGCCAATCTGGGTCAGAGCGAGCAGGCGCTCCAACTGCTCACCGATAACCCCTCACTGGCGGACCCTGAAGAGCAGGGCGTTCAGCAGCGCATCAACAAAGCGCTCATCTGGATTCGGGTGCTGTGTCAGTGCGGTTTGTATACGGAGGCGCAGCACTGGTGGCTGCGCCTCCAGCAGATCCATGTCATGCTCGCTCCGCACGGCATGCCATGGTGGTACAACTGGGCAAAGGGCGAACTGCAGGCGTTTTCAGCACCCGCTGCCGAAGTTGAACAGCACCGTTAGCAGGTCGGCGTCGTCCACGAGTCCGTCGCCGTTCGCATCGGCGTCAGGGTTGTCGCTGCCGAAGGCGAACAACACCGTGAGCAGGTCGGCGTCATCCACGCAGCCGCTGCCGTCCACATCGCCCGCGCGCGGCACCACCAGCCATACACGCGCCGTGTTCAGAGCCGCTGCCGAATGGCTGACGGTGTATCGCATGGTGTAGGTGCCCGGTTGATCGGGCGTATAGGTCGCCTGATTGCCCGACAGGTTCAGCGTGCCGTCGGCGGGGTTCTCCACGATCTGGTAGGTCAACTGGTCTGGCTGGGTGAGAGATTCGGCGAAGGCGCCCAGCGTGAAGGTGCGCTCGCCAGCGGGCACATGCACCGTGTAAAGGGGCGCGGTGGAGCCAAGCCAGCGCACGTTGCTGAAGGTTCCGTTCGCCCCACTGGGTGACGAGTCGACGGCGGTGGTGGCACTGTTGCCCCACTCATCGAGGCGCCAGTAGCCGATCAGCCCGCGCTCGTTGCCCTGCAGCACCGCGTGCATATCGCGCTGGATTTCACGCTGGGTGCGCGCACGGTTCCAGATGCGCACCTCGTCGAGGAACCCATTAAAGCCCCCGAAACCGCTGTTTCCGAATCCAATCCCCAGCGTGTAGTTGCCCGGGGTGAAGGGAGTCATGCCGGTCTTCTGGGCTTCCAGAACGCCGTTGCGGTAGATGCGCATGTAGTTCCCGCTCTGGCTCACCACGAAGGCGAAATGCTGCCAGGTGCCGACGATTGGCTGGGGCGGCGTGTAGTAAAGTCGCCCCTGCGTGGTGATGTTGCCGAAGTCGAAGAAGACCCTGCCATCACTCCAGGGACTATGCACCACGATGCGGTTGGTTGCAGAACCGCCGTTGATGTCGATAGTGGCGGCGTAGCGGGGCGAGGCGACAAGCTGCCAGAACTCGATGGTCAGCTCACCGCTGGAAACGCGATTGCCGAAGCCCGGCACGGTGATGTTCGAGTTGGTGTTGCCGTTGAAGTAGCGCATCGAGCCGCCCAGACCGGCATGCGGTGCATTCGTGCGCTGAATGGCTCCCGACGCTGTGTTGCTGTTGGCAATCCCGTCGCTGACGCGATAGCTGAACGCGCCTGAAACGCCGCCAGAAGGAGGCAGGAAGGTCGCGCTGGGGAATACACCGCCAAGCCACTGTCCGCTTCCAGGGGTGGTGAGCAGGTTGTAGCTCAGCGCGTCCTCGTTGGCGTCGTAAGCGTTCAGGCGCACTGTGCGCGGCACGCCGTCCACGACATAGAGGGTCTCTACGGGCGCGCTGGAGGTCTGCCAGACGGGCGTGTTGAGGAGCGTCGCCGCCCCACCCGATACGGCGTCCACAGTCTGGTTGCCAGAGCGTTCATCGAATCGGAAATAGGCGAGCAAGCCGGTCTCGTCGCCGACGAGGTTCGCCTTACGGCTCTTCTCATCGGTTCCGACATCGGCGCGGCTCCAGAGTTTCACCTCGTCGATCTCGCCGTCGAAGTGCCCATTCAGCGGAGTGCCGGGATAGCGTCCGATCAGCAGCGGCGTGGTCGTCGTGCATGCGCCTGGTGAACCTGTCCACGCGCGGCTGGCGCGCAACACGCCATCCACATAGAGCCGCCCGCCGCTGGCATCCACCGTAAACTGGATATGGTGCCACGCGCCGTCGGCAATCGCCCCGCCATCCAGCCCCAAGCCGCCATCCCAGATGTAGTTGCTTCCGTTGCGGAAGTACCATGCGTACACTCGCCCGTTGCGCAGGTATAGCTGGTAGCCGTTAAGCGAGCCACTCCCATATTTGTTGACGATGCCGCGTTCTTCGAGGTCCGCCATGTCCAGCGTGCGCACCCAGCAGGAGACCGTGAGCGGATAGGCGTTCAGTTCGGGGCGGTGGTCAAACTGTACGGCGGTATTCGAGCCGTTGAACAGCAGGTTCGCTCCAGCAAGGGACGCTTCGGGCGCGCTGTTGACCACGGATACAGTATTGGCGGCTACATTGCCGAAGAACAGGGGATCGCCCAGAAATTCCACGCGCACGGTGTGGTTGCCTCGTGAGGTGCCGCGCGGGATGGTGTATGCGGTGCGGAAGACGCCGCTGGAGTCGGTGTTGCCGCTGGCGATGGGAGCGCCGTCCCAGAGGATGTTCAGCGTGCGGTTCGCAATCGGGGCGCCAGTGGCGTCCGAGAGCCTGCCGCCCAGCGTCATCTGCTGCGAGACCGAGACCTGCGTCGGCTCAATGATGGGCGTCAAAATGGAGACGCCGCGATTCACCGTGAGCGTGGTTGTCTGAGAGGCAGGTAAATAGGCGGTGTTGCCCGCGTACTCCACCCGCAGCGATTTCACACCTGTGCCCAGCGATTCGGGCGGGAGGTAGCTCAGCGTCGCCGTGCCGTTGCTCTGGGTGTCGGCGGCGCCGATGGAGGTGTCCTGCACGAAGAACTCCAGCCGCTGACCGGCAATCGGCAGGTTGTTATCGGTTCGTCGCAGGGTCGCTGTGAGGTTCACCGGGGTGCGAATTGCGCCGGTGGCGGGCGGCACGGTCAGCACAACCGCGCCTGCGTACACCTCATCTGCGCCGATATCGATGGTAACGCCGTTCACCCGCGCCTGCCCATCGTAATCGACCAGAATACCTGCCGCGTCGGACGCGCTGCCCCGATCGATGCAGGGCGAGTCGCCCAGATGGAAGTCATCGTGGCTCGCGTCCACAAAGCGCGGATCCACAGCGATGTCGCTTGCGTACGCGCTGGCGGCGATGTTGCGGTAGTTCGCGGTGGACGGGTTATACACGCAGTTGTTGCGCAGGGTCACCGTCGCGGTGGACACATTCTTGCGATCAATGCCGGGACCGTTCCCCTGGAACGCCACGATGTTGTTGGCAAGTAATGTGCTGGTGCTATCGGAGCAGTAGAGCGCGGCGCCTGTGGTGGAGCTGACACTGGTGTTGTAGGCGATGGTGTTGTTGATGAGTTGCGCGCTCGCGTAGCGCAGGTAGATGGCAGCGCTGTTGTAGGCGGCGTTGCGCACGATGACATTGTTGAGAATCTGCACATCAGCGCCGAACGGGTTCGTCCCCTGCACCAGGATGCCCGCACCGCTGCCTGAGACATCCAGCGAGCGGTTATTGATAATCAGGTTGTTGGAAATCACGACCACGCTACAGTCGCCATTAATCAGCACGCCCGCGCCTCCGACAGGGCGGTTGCCGTTGGTCAGGGTGAAGCCGTCGAGGGTGGCGTTGACCGTGCCCGCGTTCACCGTTACCACCGCACCGCCCGACTGCCCATCGAGGACGCTCTCATTGGCGAACAGGTTGCGCTGGCTGCGGCTGGTCTCGTTGCCTGCGAAGCCGCCGTACACATGCACATTAGCTCGCAGGATGATGCGCTCATTGTAGAGGCCCGCTTTGACCCACACCTGCGCGCCGCCGGAGGAGGGCACGGCAGCGTTGATGCCCGCCTGCACCGTGCGTTTTGCCGTTGCCCAGCTCAGTCCGTCGTTCGCGTCGCTGCCCTGCGGGCTGACATAGATGAGGCGCGCGTCGCTGATCGTGAAGGGGAGCGCGTTGGAGTCGACGCTCGGCTCGTTGCGCACGGTGATGGAGAAGGTGCCAGCATTCCGCAGCAGGCTGGCGGGGATGAGGGCGCGCACAAGCGTTGTGTTCACAAAGGTGGTACTCACCGGCGTGCCCCCAAAGTAGGCACGCGCCGTGTTTTCGAAGCCGCTGCCCGCGATGTCCACCCGCGTCGCAGGCGCGAAGGTAGTAACACTGCTGGGGTTGAGTGCGGTCAGCGTGGGCGCGGGGTTGCGCACGGTGAACCATTCCTCGTTGGAATCGATGCCGTCCGTTTGCGGGTTGCGCACCTTCACGCTGTTCACACGCCCCGTGTTCATCGTGCCCGCCGGCAGGGTGAAGCGCAGGCGGGTGTCCGAAAGGCGCGTGGTCGCCAGCGGCGCGCCGTTGAACACGACCTGACAGCCAGGACGGAAGCTCACGCCGCGCACCTCCACATAGCTGGGCGGCGCATCGCCCCGATTGACCAGATTCGGTTCGCATCGCTCCACGACAGGGATCGGGTTCAGCACCTCAAACCTCTCGCCACCGTCTGAAGTGATGTAGCCCCCACGCCCGTCGGGATGACGCATCCCAATCAACACACTACGGGGCGTCTGCATCAGGTCGCCCGGAATCTGCCCCACCAGCTCTGCCTGGCTCACATACTGGGTGGGCAGAGGGATCGCGTTATTTGGGGGGTACCAATCGGCACCCTCCACCAGAATCAGCTCGGTGACGCCCTTGATGAACCAGCTTCCGCGCACACGAATCGTGATGCCCTGCGTGCCGATGGAGCGCCCGCGGCGGGGATTCAGCCGGCAATCGTAGTCCTCATTCCACTGAAGCGGCGGGTAGGAAGCATAGATATTGTAAATACTTTCGCCGCCGCCCGGACCCCTATTCACGACCTTCAGCACCATCGTGCCCGGCTGCCATAGATACCGATTGGGTACCCGAATGCGCATGAAGTGGGTAGGATCCTCGCTCCCGAGCCCCATCTGCTCGATAGTGACTGCCTGATCGTTCCAGTAGACCTCCGTCACACCGTTTCGATAGTAAGTCGGATTCGTGGTGGTCAGGTCCAGCACCAGGTCATTCTCTGGAAAATTGACGCCGATGGTGTAGCCTCTGTAATCCTGTCCTGGCAGGCAGTTGCATCGCACCTGCCGTATCAGAGGGTGCCTGTAGCCAACGGCGAATGCAAGGGTGTTCGTGTCGGGCTTGCCCGGCGTGCGCACAAACAGCGTGTAGTTGCCTATCGTGGTGAGCAGGCTGGCAGGGATGACTGCGCTCACCACATTCGGTTGCACCAGCGTCGTGCTGACTTCTGTGCCCCGAAACACCACCCGCGACTGGCTGGTGAAGTAGTTGACGGGACGGCACTCCAGATAGATGGTCGTATTGGGGTCGTACACCCGTGCGAAGGTAGGGCTGTTGTAGTTCACGCTGTAAAAGATGCCCGGTGTGGCGTCGGTGTTCGCCCGCACGGTCAGGTCGCCCGCTACCTGATCGGCGAATCCGCTCAGCGTAAAGGTGCGATTGAAGATGCGGATGGGCAGGGTGCTGCCGATGCCCATCTCGTCCACAGGCTTGAACTCGAAGCTGCCCAGCGAGATGCTTCCCAGCTTCCCGCTGGCGTACACATAGAGCGGCAGGAAGTAGATGCCGCCCGAAAGGGTCAGATAGGTGATGTTGGTGAACTGGTTGTCCATGACCACGGAGGCGTTCACGCCCAGCGCGCCCGACATGGGGAGCTGGATGGCGACGCTTTCGCCCGCGTAGAACTCGACGGGCGCGCGCCCATCCGTGAAGGTCAGTCGGATTTTCGGGCGCGGCACGAACTCAAAGTCCTGACGGAACCCCAGTCCTGTCCGAACCTCCGTCTGCAGCAGCGAATAGCCCGCCTCCAGCCCGGGATACGAAATGCTCTTGCGCAGGTAGTTGTTCGGCGGCAGCCCCAGCAGCGTCTGGATCAGATAGATGGTCGCGGCGGTCAGGTCGCCTGTGAGCGTAACAAAGCGGTCGCTGCCAGTGGAGGTCAGGCGCGTCTCCGTCGGAGAAAAAGGGTTGCCCCCTTCTGTAATAATCAACGGGCGGTGAACATTCAGGGTGAGCAATCCCGGATAGTTCGAAATGAGATCGAAATCCCGATCCCAGATGTTCAGATTGTCCGTGTTGATCAGCTCCTGCACATAGTTCACGCGCGGGATGTCTACCGAAGTGTTGATAATGTCCTCGCTGAAGGCGCGCGCACGGACGCTGAACGAGCCAGCAAAATCCAGCACGCTCGACATCACAAAGCGCGCGGTGGGCGAAGTGGTGCCAAGACGCGCGCCCTGCTGGAGCCTGTAGCTGGACTGGATAACGGCAACCCCGCCGGGTACCAAGTACTCGCGGGTGGGGAAGGAAAGAGTCAGCTGCATCGGGTAAACGACACTCACATCCCCGCCCGTAGCGTAGGCATCGAACTGGAGTCCGAGCCGACCGCTCGCCGATGCACCGCCCGATGCGCCGAACTCGCCCAGCACGGGAATGGTGAAGTAGCCGCCGCCCGAACGCGAGCCGTTGAAGCTACCCCCCAGAAAGTAGGAGTAGCCAATGTTGCAGGTGCCCGGTTGCCACATGCACTGGTTGGTGGTGGTGAAGGTCAGGTTGTAGGTATAGACCTCGCGGTTCTGCTGCGCGAACCCGTTCACGACGAGGCATAGAAGGAGTTGCGCAGATATAACAGCAAGCATGCTGAAGCGAGTACGCTTCATTGCCTCCGTATGGAGATCTGCCAAACGCCCAGAATAGCATCGCATGGTGTCCTCCCGTGATACACAGCACTATCATAGCACGGGAGGGTCTTCCCTGCGTAATTTTTCGGAAAATTGCAACACCCTGTCGCGTTGCCTACCTGATTTGCGAGGCGATCGCCTCTACACGGTTCCGCACCTGCCAGAGGTTGTTCGCCTGTACCAGCTGTTGAGCGCGTTCCACCCAGAGGAGGGCTTCCTGACGCCGCCCGACTCCGTGAAGAGCGCGGGCGTAGATTCCCGCCTCATGCACTTGCTGCATCAGCACCGAGTCTTCGCACCATGCGAATTGCAGATGGCGCTCGACAACTTCAAGCGCCTGGTGCGGGCGCTTTGCATTGAGCAGGACCTCCGCATGGGAGAGCCACACATTCCAGTCGTCGCCCATCCCCAGCCCTTTGCTGACCGCATACTCGCTGGCTTCCACGGCGGCGCTCGTGGCATGCGTGAGGCTCATATATTCGGCGATGTCACGCAGGAACCACGCCTCATACTGGAGTGCAGTGGCAGCGGCGAGGGGGAGCCAATCCTGCAAGATTCGAATCCCTGCGGTGGGATAGGGCTGGGCGCGCTTCTCGGCAGCGCCTTTCGCGGCGGCATGCACGATCCATAACCAGTGCGCACGCGGGTTCTCCCAGCCACCGATCCGGTGCATTGCGCGCGCGGCTGGGGTCTGCGCGTCTATCAGGCGTGCATCCTGAAGCAGGTGGCGGCAGTGGCACACATAGGCGTCAATCAGGAGCCGACGCCCCGCTTCGCTGCGTTGACTCAGCCTCCATAGAAATCGTTCCAGAGATAAAAAGTACAGATCCGCAAGCGCGCGATCAACCGCTACCTCGGCGAAAATAATCTGGCGCATCAGCTCTTCCAGCTCCTCCGGGCGGGATGGAAACGCCTGAACCTCAGGATGGAAATGGAGGCGCCCTGCGGAGAGCGCAACCTGTTCTTGAAAGTGCGCCTGAAGCAGGGCACAGAGCTGATGCAGTTGCTCTTCGGAGGGCCACGCTTCCGAGTGTTCCCAGCGGTAGAGAGTGGCGATACTGATGTGCATCTGCTTGGCGGTCTGTTCTAAGGTCCAGCCTCTGCGTTGGCGCATCGCGCGCAACAGGTCGCCGGGAAGGGGAATATGCGGCTTCGCTTGCGAACCTGCCGGAGCGGGTTGTGCCGCGTGCAGACGGGACAGTGCGCGGGGCGCGTCAATCCGCTCCAGGGCGCAACGCCGCTCGATATCGCTCGCTCCCAGCGCGTTCATGAGGGCATCGAACTCGTACAGCGAAGGGCGCACAAACCCCGCTTCCCAGCGGCTCAGTGTGGAAGGATGGATCCCTGCCAGCTGAGCCAGGCGACGAATGGTCATGCCGCGCGCACGCCGTAAATGCCCCAGATACTCCGCAAAGCTGTTGATGTTCCACCTCTCTGTTTTGAAAGATGTCCCCAGCGATTCTGAACACAATTATAGCATGCAAAGGCTCCCAGAAGCAACAGAGCCACCCCTGATAAAAAAGATGGGAAGCCCTCGCTTCCCACCCTTTTGTATGCGAGATGGGAGACTTCAGCACCCATTTCCGAAGTTGAACAGCACCGTTAGCAGGTCGGCGTCGTCCACGAGTCCGTCGCCGTTCGCATCGGCGTCAGGGTTGTCGCTGCCGAAGGCGAACGACACCGTGAGCAGGTCGGTGTCATCCACGCAGCCGTTGCCGTCCACATCGCCCGCGCGCGGCACATACCGCTGCGCTTGCCGACGCAACGAGGGCAACCAGTGGACATCCGAATACAACCCCCACCCCGTCGTCATCCCCAACACGAACTGCGAACGCGTCCCCACCACCAGCCCTGCACGGACTTGGTGCGCTGGTGTTGAACGCGCTGATGAATGAAAAACTGTTTGCTGCCTCGGACCCACTTGCCCCCGAAACCGCCCCATTTCAAACCACGCGCGAAACGGGTGGTGTTTCTGTTCTGGGACGCGACCACCCGCGCGCCTTCACCATCTGGATGGCAGGCGGCGGGGTCAAGCCCGGCATCACCTACGGCGCTACCGACGAACTCGGCTATCAGGTCGTGGAGAACCCCGTGCATGTGCATGACCTGCACGCCACCATCCTGCACCTGATGGGGATTGACCACACGCGCTTGACCTACTGGTATCAGGGGCGCAACTTCCGCCTGACCGATGTCGCCGGGCGCGTGATAGAGGGGATTATCGGCTGAGGGGCGAAGCATCCCCATCGCTGTTTGGGTGTTGGCAGGGGCATCGGCTGCATCTACCGATGCCCCTGCTGAGCGTGTTTACCGCTGGCTCGTTTTGCGGACTTCCAACTCGGATACGCGCCTGTTGCTGCTTGATGACCTTGTTAGAGCATTATGCGTTTCATTGTCAGACCTCCTTCTGTTCTGCGCGAAGACGGGCGCTAACACCCATTTCCGAAGTTAAACAACACGATTAGCAAGTCGGCGTCGTCTACGGTGCCGTCGCAGTTCACATCGGCGGGGTTGACGCCCGTCGCGCCGAAGGCGAACAGCACCGCGAGCAGGTCGGCGTCATCCACGCAGCCGTCGCCGTCCACATCGCCGTCGCGTGGCGTGCAACGGGTGTCTAACAGGTACGCTTCATCACGCCCTGTGGCGGCGTTGTAGCCATTCCCCACGATGTAGCGCCCGTCGGGGCTGATGGCGTTCGCGTTGATCAGTCGCGAGCCATTCGTTAGCAGGGCGGAGTAGAGGGTGTTCAGGTTCTGCATGCCGCCGCTTTGCGTCCAGCGAAAGGCATTCTGTGTATTGCTGGCGTCATCCGCCCAACCGACCACGATAGTGCCGTCAGCGGAAACCCCTGCAGCCCCACTCTCACTGCCACCCAGCGTGCCGAGGTCTCGCATGCCACCGCTCTGGGTCCAGCGAAAGGCGCGCGTTCGCTGCTGGGAGTTATAGGACTCGCCCACCACGACATTGCCATCGGACGAGACGCCATAAGCGGTGCTGGAATCGCCGCCCTGGAAAACACCGAGATTGAGCATTCCCCCGCTTTGCCGCCAGCGGAAGGCACGGGTATAGTCGTTGGCGTTGTCTGCCTCGCCGACCACCGTTGCGCCATCGGCAGAGACATTAATGGCAGCGCTATAGTCGCCGCCGAGCGTGCCGAGGTTCTGCATGCCGCCGCTTTGCGTCCAGCGAAAAGCACGCCAACGGTCGCTGGCGTTGGTTGCCATACCGACCACCACAGCCCCGTTGCCTGAGACGCCAAATGCCCGGCTTGCACTGCCGCCGAGCGTGCCAAGACCCTGCATGCCGCCGCTTTGCGTCCAGCGAAAGGCGCGTGACAGATTAGCGCCGTTGTCTGCCTCGCCAACGACCACGAGCCCGTCAGCGGAGACTCCCCACGCATCGCTATAGTCGCCGCCGAGTGTGCCGAGGTTCTGCATGCCGCCGCTTTGCGTCCAGTGAAAGGCGCGATAACTGCCGCTGGCAATATCGGCTCTCCCGACCACCACGGTCCCATCGGCGGAGACTCCGTTCGCCCCGCTGAAGCTTCCACCCGGTAGCACGCCGAGCCAGGTGAGCCGTTGCGCATAGACCGGGTTCCCTGCGCCGAGCATCCCGCTCAGCGCCAGCACAAACAGCCCTCCTCGCGCCTGCAATCTCTGCGGCGCCGATTTTCCCGAACTGAATCTCATCTGTTTCATCATGTGTCTCCACCGTCCTTGCTTTGTGAAGGGGCGATTGTCTTCTCTCAGCCGTCGCAACCCTGCCCAAAGTTGAACAGTACCACCAACATATCGGCATCGTCCACGGCGTTGTCGCAGTTGGCATCCACACGCCCCAGATTGGAGCCGCTGTTGCCAAACGCAAATAGCACCGCGAGCAGGTCGGCGTCGTCCACGCAGCCGTTGTCGTCCACATCGCCACTGTGCGGGATGCAGCTGGGCGCAGTATCCAGCAGATACGCCTCCCGGCGCCTCGTCGCCGCGTTGTAGCCAATGCCAGCAATGTAGCGCCCGTCGGTGCTGATGGCGTAGGCCTCCTCAAGCCGCGAGCCGTTGGTGAGCAGATGGGCGTAGGCCTGGTTCAGGTCTACCATGCCTGCCGGCGGCGTCCAGCGAAAGGCGCGCCACTGACCACTGGCGTTGCGTGCCATACCGGCGACCTCATGCCCGTCCGCTGAGGCTGCAGAAGCCCAGCCTTCAGTGCCGCCGAGTGTGCCAAGGTCCTGCAAGCCGCCGCTCTGCGTCCAGCGAAAGGCGCGCAGCTGACCGCTGGCGTTGCGGGCTGCGCCGACAACCACGCGCCCGTCCGCCGAGACGCCATTACCCAAGCTCTGAGTGCCGCCGAATGCACCGAGGTTTTGCATCCCGCCGCTCTGCGTCCAGCGAAAGGCGCGCCGCTGAGAGGAGCTGCCTGACTCGCCAACGACCACGCTCCCGCTTCCCGATACGCCATAAGCTGCGCTCCACCAGCCCTCAGAATTGCTTAGCGTACCGAGGTCATGCATCACGCCATTCTCCCAGCGAAAGGCGTGCAACCAGCCGTAGGCGTTATAGGCCCAGCCGACGATCACACTGCCGTATGTCGAAGCGCCGAAAGCTACACTCTCACTGCCGCCGAGCGTGCCGAGGGATTGCATGCCGCCACCCTGTGTCCAGCGGAAGGCACGCCAGCGACCGCTGGCGTCGGCTGCACCGCCAACGACCACCACGCCGTCCGCGGAAACGCCATTAGCCGCACCCTCACTACCGCCGAATGTGCCGAGGTCCTGCAAGCCATCGTTTTGCGTCCAGCGAAAGGCGCGCATCCGATTGCTGGTGTTGCGTGCCATGCCAACGACCACCGCACCGTCCGCCGAGACGCCAAAAGCCATGCTCTCACTGCCGCCGAATGTGCCCAGCCAGGCGAGGCTCTGGGCATGGACCGGGTTCCCTGCGCCGAGCATCCCGCTTAGTGCCAGAGCGACCAAAGTTGTCATCCACATCCATCGTACCGTTCGCATGACGCATACCTCCGTATCATCAGTATAATCCGCCCTCTGTGATTTGGGGTATGCTGGAAGTGAAATTGCAAAACGACGCCGTGGGATGGTGTAGAGAGCAGCCAAAGCGGTACAATAGCAGGGGGCGTCAATGGTTCCGACCATCGGGGTGTGGATTCGGCAAGCCCGGCAGCGACGGGGGCTTTCGCAGCACGCGCTGGCGCAGCGCGCCCGTGTGTCCTCCAGCACCCTGAACCGCTGGGAGCGGGAACTGACCCGTCCGTCGATACCCGAACTGGAGCAGGTGCTGCAGGCGCTGGACGTTTCACCAGAGGAAAAATTGGAGGCGTTGCGCCTGCTGAACGCGCCGCGCGCCCTGTGGACACTCCAGCAGCTCGCCCAGCAGCAGCCGCATCCCTCGGGCGAGCCGTATCCCCCCTTGCTGGGTGATTTGCTGGGGGTGTTGCGTCGGCGACGCGGCTGGAGCGTCGCGCAGGTCGCTACTGCGCTGGCGGTGTCGGAGCGGAGCGTGCGCAGCTGGGAACGCTCGCAGACCCTGCCTTCCGAGAAACACCTGCATATGCTGTGCTATGTGCTGCAGGCGAGCGTGGAGGAGGTCGCGTTCATTCTCACGCGCCCGCTCTGGCTGGAGCCGCCAGACGCCCAGACGCCGCACGCATCCGCCGCCATGCTGAAAATGCGCATCGATCAGATGCGGCAGTTAATCTGGCAGGGCGTCACGGAGGGGATGGAGCTGCGCCTGCTCGCGCTGGAGGCGCAGGCGTGGTGGCATGTGCGTCAGTGCCCCCATCACGCCGAACTGCTGCGCGAGGTCTATACCCTCTGCTGCCAGTGGCATAGCTTGCACGGGCGCGTTCAGGACGCGGAGCGATATGGCTATCGCGGGTTGCACCTGCTGGAGCGCGAGCGCGGCTTCCCACGCAGCGCCGCATGGTTCATCACAGCCATCGCTCACAGCTACGCGGAGTCGCACAGAGGCGCGGCGCACCTGCTCGAATCGGCGGAGATCCTGCAGGACTGGCTGCCGCAAATCAGCCACTCGGTGGAGCATGCCTCATGGTTTTATCGCGAGATGTCCGAGTTTTATTCGGAGGCGCATCGGTATGATGAAGCCCTCTGCGCTTCCGAGCAGGGGTTCCAGATGATTCAGCGCTCGGACAGCACTGTGGAGCATCAGCACGCGCGGGTGTCGCGTGCGCTGGTGCTGTGCCGCGTGGGGCAGCCCCACCAGGCGCTGGAAATCCTGAAACCCCCAGAGAACCCGCTCCCGGCGACGCAGGCAACCTACCTGATCGTGCTGTACGAAATCTGCCGCGCGCTGGGCAATCGGGAGCAAGCGCGATCCGCACTCGTGCAGGCAGAGCAGATTGCGCGGCAGCACATGATTCAGCGAACACTGCGCGTCATCGAACGTCTGCAGCAGACCCATAGCAGCTGAAGGCACAACGCGAATCACTATCCACCTCCATCGTTTGCTGGTTCTGGCACGGGCATCGGTGGATGCACCCGATGCCCGTGCCGTGCGTGTTTACCGCTGGCTCGGTTTGCGGGCTTCCAGCTCCGATACGCGTCGCTCCAGGGCGGCGATACGCGCCTGTTGCTGCTTGATGACCTCGTTGAGATAAAGCACCATCTTCTCGTAGTTCACCCCATCGGGGCGACCCTGCAGGTCGTACTCCACCAGACGATGCAGCCCCAGGTCATGCACCTCCTCCGCGAGGTAGCCGATTTCCCAGCGGTTGGGATCGCCGCCGATGCGAGTGTAGGTCTTCGGCTGCAAAGGCAGGATTCTGGCGAAATCGTCTTCCAGCGGGGTGATGTTCTCTTTATAGCGGCGGCTGGAGCTGTCCCAGCCGATTTCGCCTGTCGATCGGCAACCCGAATGTTGCCGTACACATGCAGCCTTTCAGTGGGGCTGTTGGTGCCGATGCCGACATTACCCGCTGGCGTGATGTGCATCGCGTCGGTCAGGCTACTGCCATTCTTGG
The DNA here is from genome assembly GCA_037444405.1 of Armatimonadota bacterium. Taxonomy (GTDB): domain Bacteria; phylum Armatimonadota; class Fimbriimonadia; order Fimbriimonadales; family GBS-DC; genus HRBIN15. Next base: position 35,717 of record JBBIML010000012.1, on the reverse strand, counting down.
TACGCAAGCGCAGGGTAATGCTCGAAGTCGTGGAGTCGTCCCGTGCCTGCAGATAAGCCGTGCCGCTCTGTCCATCGCTTTCGAAGGCATACAGCCAGAGATGCCCTCGGCCGTAGCAGTCGCCGGTATTGTGCAGGCGTTCTTTGGGACTACTCGTTCCGATGCCCACATTCCCCCCGGCGGCAAGAAACAGGCGCGCATCCGCCGCCCCAGTCTCGGCGAAATTGAGACCATTCTGTCCTCTCTTGACGATACCAGTCTTATTATAGCACACTTTTTCGCCCGATGGTGGGGATTGAGGTTCTGATTTGCCCCCTTACCTGTACCCGCTCTCCCGCCGGCGGGGGAGAGGGGGGTGAGGGCGCTAACATCCACTGCCGAAGTGGAACAACACCTCCAGCAGGTCGGCATCGTCCACGATGCCATCCCTGTTGATGTCCTCGTGGCGCGTGGAGCCTGTGCCCGGCGTGCCGAAGGCGAACAGCACCGTTAGCAGGTCAGCGTCATCAATACAGCCGTCGCCGTTGGTGTCGCCCGTGCGCCAGGTGTCCAGCAAATACCCTTCGTCACGCCCTGTGGCGGCGTTGTAGCCATTCCCCACGATGTAGCGCCCGTCGGGGCTGATGGCGTTTGCATTGGTCAGGTGCGAGCCGTCCGTGAGCAGATTGGCGTAGGTCATGTTTCATTGGACAAATACCTCCTCATCCCCAGTATAGTCCACCCGATGCGATTTCCGGTGTTCCGGAAACGAAATTGCAACACAGGGGCGGGTCTGTCGTGGGGGCGCGTTGCGTTTGGGGCTGCGTCCGTTGCGGTCCGCGCGGGTGGAGCGGGCACGGGACCACTGGCTACAGCCCGGTTGAATGGGTAAAATCTCACTCTGATGGAATGGTTCAACAATCAGCCGCTGCGCGAGCGACCGCATATTGCCGTGCTGTTCTATGACGCGATTGGCGACTTCGTGATTATCACACCGCTCCTGCGCGGGCTGAAGGAAAAGTACCCCGATTGCACGCTGGACTATTTCAGCGGGGAGCGCACGCGCGAGTTGGAAGAGGCACTGCCCTACATCGATGCTCGCTTCTCCGTGTTCGGCAACCCGAACGCCCTGTGCGAACTGCCCGCTTTCATTAAAGGGCGGCGCGAACAGGCGGGCGACTACGATCTGGTCATCAACTGCGATTTTCACCCCATGATGGCGTTCGTGGCGCGTCTGCTGGAGCCGCGCTATGTGGTCGGGCGCTGCATCAGCCACGACTGGCGCGAGGAGGTGCCCCGCCACCCCGATAAGGTGCATCAACTGCATGATGAGTTCTGGTCAGCGCCCGACCTGCTGCAACGCTACGGCGACATCCTCACCAGCACCTACATCGGCGAAATCTGGTGTCGCCTCGCTTTTGTGGAGACCGACTTCTTTCGCACGGAGGTGCCGACGGCGGAGCCGGGCTGTGCCGTGCCCGATGTGCTGATTGCCACTGGCGGTCGCCGCCCCGCCAAGCTCTGGAGCCGCGACTACTGGAAGCAGGTGATCGACTGGTGTACGGCGGAAGGGGTCAGCGTAGGGCTGATTGGCGACCGCCCCCAGCACCAGAGCGCGGTCTATCACACGGGCGACACCGAGAGCTGGCTACTGGAACAGACCGCGCTCATCGACCTGCGCGGGCGGTTCAGCCTGCCCCAGGTCGCAGGCGCGCTGCAACGGGCAAAAGCGTGCATCTCGGTGGACAACGGCATCATGCACCTGGCTTACAGCGTGGGCACGCCCACGATTGCCCTGTTCGGCGCCAGCCCATGGTGGGTGTGGACGCCACCCGTGCCGAACCTCGCTCTCATGCTGCCTGAAGAGCCGTGCCCGCGCTGCTACGAGAACCGATTCCGCAACGCCCACTGCCTGCTCCCACGCCACCAGTGCATGCTCAGCATCCGACCCGAGCGCGTGATCGAAACCCTACGCTCCATCCTGCAGAACGCTGGACTGCTGAAGCACGGCTTCAGCAATCCATGACTTTGGACTGCTGAAGCACGGCTTCAGCAATCCAAGATGTCTTTCAAGCGGATTCTCAAAGAATCCTGACGATTCGCCGCGAAAAACAGCAGGAGAAACGGTTATGGCACAGAAGTTGCTGTATAGTTCTATAAAGGCGAGCGAGAGATCATCGGTTCAGCCCCCTGCGGAACTGCTCGCCCCTGTTGATGGCGCTAACTATGGATGGAAGGAAGGTGCGGACGACTGCCGCACTCTCCGACAGCGCAATTCGCACGGGTCAGGGAGGAGCATCGATGAAAGGGTTTCGCATACTGGTGGTGGAGGACGAGGTGCTGTTGCAGCGGGTGATGGAGGATGCCGCCCGATTGATTGGACTTCCGTGCGAGGTGGTGCGCACCGGTCAGGAGGCGCTGGAACGCCTGCAGATGCGCAGATACGACCTGCTGATTCAGGATGTGCGGTTGCCAGACATCAGCGGCGCTGCCGTTGTGCAGACAGCTCGCGAAATAGACCCCGCGATACCGGTGATTTTAATCACTGCCTACGCGGTGGATGCGGAGGTACAGCAGGCGGTTCAGCAGGGTGTGGATGCGGTGCTGTTCAAGCCCTTCGATATCGACACTCTGCTCGCCACTGTTCGCCACCTGCTGTTGAAGCGCCATGGGGGGATGTCGACGCATGCAGTGGTGCAGATGCCTGCCCCGATGCCGATACCCCCGTCGTGGCTGGAAATCCCGCCCGTCGGAGGTTTTGTTACGCTCCAGCTGGAGGGGCGACGCTTGATGGGTCAGGTGCGCGCGGGCAACGAGCTGGAGTGCGTGATTGAGACGCCCCACGAAACAGGTGCCATTCCCGCCTGGGTGCAGGTGGAGCTGACGGGCAGGGACGCCCTGTACCATTTCCGCGCACGCCTGATTGAGCATCGACACAGGGAAGACAGCGACTGGTGGCGGCTGAAGCGTCCCGGTCGGGTTCGGCGCATCCAGCGACGGCGTGAGCCGCGCCTGCCCGCGACCGGGCATGTGGTGGTGTCGGCAGTGGGACGCCTGCTGCGCACGGTGGAGGGCACCCTGATCGATCTGAGCGCGCATGGCGTCGCGCTCAAGCTGCCCGTGGAACTGAACAAAGGCACGCCCCTGCACCTGCTCATCGAATGGCAGGAGCCAGAAGCGACCTATGCCTTCCGCAGCGAGGGCTTCATCTGCCACACGCTGGCACTGACCGAAGCGGGGCGCCCCGTCTACCTCAGCGGTATCCAGCTGATGCGCGTGCCACGCGCTATTCGGTCCCGCATCCGCGAGCGGCTCCATCAGCAACTGATGGCTGGCATACCCCCGTAATTTGAACAGGTTCCCCGCATTTTTACGATTTTTTATCCAATTCCCGTATTTTTGCGGAGAGGATGCTTTCGGTTTATGCCCACAATCCCCTGTGGCTCACGAACCGCCCCGCTGAGGGATCGCGGGGCGCGTGTGCCAGCCAAATCCAATCTATCAGGGAGGATGAACGATGAGTCTGCGCATCAACACCAATATGTCGTCGCTGATTGCGCTGCGCAATGTGCAGAGTGCATCCGAGGGCTTTGGGCGTTCGATTGAGCGACTGGCTTCGGGCTTGCGCGTTGTGCGCGCTTCGGACGATCCGGCAGGATTGATTCGTTCAGAAAACCTGCGCGCCCAGATTGCGGGGCTGGAGCAGGCGATTATGAACTCGCAGGATGCCACGAACCTGGTGAAGACCGCCGAGGGTGCCCTTGAAGAGATTCACAACCTGCTGCGCAGTATCCGCCAGCTGGCGGTGCATGCGGGCAACACGGGCACCAATGACCTGACCGCGCTCCAGGCTGACCAGAACCAGATCCGCTCCGCGTTAGAGAGCGTTAACCGCATCGCCCAGCAGACCCAGTTCGGCACGAAGAAGCTGCTCGATGGCACAGCGGGCGTCAGCACCGCCGTGACAAATGCGAACCTTGTGGGCGGCGCTTTCTTTACCGGCACCTTCAACGGCGTCGCCGTCGCCTCTGGCGAAGTCAGCATCCAGCAGATTACCTCGGCGGCACGCGCGGTGGTCGCCGGCAGCGTCTCCTACGGCTCGCTTGCCAGCACCGTCGCCGCAGGCAGCATCGTCATCAACGGGCAGACCTTCTCCACCGACGGCACCGAGACCCTGGAGAGCTTCCTCAACAAGATCAATGCGTCGAGTTCTGTGACGGGCGTTGTCGCGGAAGCGAGCTTCGCGAGCGGCAGCTATGTGATTCGCCTGCGCACCAGCGAGTACGGCGCAAACTTCCGCGTGAACCTTGACGACTCGCTCGGGTTGATCATCAGCGGCGGCGGCGCCACTGTGCAGACGGGACGCAACGCCGAGTACACCGTCTCGATCAACACCGCTTCGGGCGTTACCTCCGTCAAGTTCGTGGGTGGACGCAGTGCGGGTGAATCGGGGCTGCGCCTAACCGACACCTACGGCAATGTGATCCTGCTGACGGAGGCGGGCAACGCCACCACAAGCCTCGTTCAGGTCGCCCGAATCACCACCGGGCAGCTGCAGTTCCAGGTCGGTGGCAACGCCGGGCAGACCGTCGCCCTGTCACTCAATAACATGAGCACCTCTCAGCTGGGTACCGGCGTCGTGGCAGGCAAGAGCCTTGCCGACATCGATGTCACCGCCGCTGGCGGGGCGGATGAGGCGCTCCAGATTATCGACGCGGCAATCGCGCAGGTCTCCAAGCTGCGCGGCGATATGGGCGCTTTCCAGAAGAATGTGCTGGAGAGCACCATGCGCTCGCTCAGCATCGCGAAGGAGAACCTGACCGCCACCGAGTCGTCCATCCGCGACGCGAACTTCGCTGAAGAGATTGCCCGCTTCACCAAGTTCCAGATTCTTCAGCAAGCGGGTATGGCGGTGCTGGGGCAGGCGAACTTCGCACCGCAGGCGGTACTCCAGCTCATCCGCTAAACCCGCACCGTCAGGTATACTTTCACGAGGGGGGTCAGAAGTTGACCCCCCTCCTTTATTGCTAAAAGAAGGAGGAATGAACGGATGGGAAAGCGATATGCGATACTGGGCGCTGGCATGCAGGGTCCCGCCGTCGCCTATGACCTGGCACGCTTCGGCGACGCCGAAACCATCTCGCTGGCAGATATCGACATGGAACGGGCGACCCTCAAAGCCGAATGGGTGAATCAGCTGGTACAGCGCACGATTGTCTATCCTAAACAGATCGATGCACGCAACGAGAAGCAGGTACGCGACTACTTCGAGCAGGCGGATGTGATTATCAGCGCGGTGCCGTGGCAGATGAATATGCGGCTGGCGCAACTGGCGCTGGATGCCCGACGCAACTTTATCGACATGGGCAACGAGCCCGAATGGTTCTGGTTCGAGTTCCACAAGCGTCACGAGGAGGCGCAGGAGGCAGGCATCGCGATCGTGCCCGACTGCGGGCTGGCACCGGGCATGGTGAACCATCTGGGACTCTATTGCATGGAAAAAATGGATCAGTGCGACGCGATCCATTTGCGCTGCGGTGGGCTGCCCCAGCGCCCCATCGGACCACTCGGCTACAAGCTGGTGTTCAACATGATTGGCGTCATTTCGGAATATACGGGAAAGGCGCTAACCCTGCGCGGCGGCAAGCCGACCTATGTGGACACACTGGACGATGTGGAGCCTGTGGAGATTGAGGGGCTGGGCATGCTGGAGGCGGCGTCGACCTCCGGCGGCACCTCCACCGCCCCTTTCACCCTCGAAGGCAGGGTGCGTGAGTATGATTACAAAACTTTGCGCTATCCCGGACACTGGGCGATTATGCGCGCCCTGCGCGATCTGGGCTTTTTTGATGAGGCGCCCGTGCGTGTGGGAGAGGTCAGCGTCAGCCCGCGCCAGCTCACCGCCACCGTTATTCCACCCCGAATCCAGTTCCCCGACGAGAAGGACCTGGTGGTGGTCTATGTGTGGGCGACAGGCATCAAGGACGGCACTCCCTATCGCATCACGCTCCAGATGATCGATTATCACGATGATGCGACGGGCTTCACGGCGATGGAGCGCTGCACGGGCTTTTCGGCTTCGATTATCGCGATTGGTGTGGCGAACGGCACAGTGCCGCGCGGGCTGATCCCCTACGAGCAGTCGATGAGCGGGCACGAGTTCGTGCGCGAGTTCCTGCGGCGCGGGTTCCGCATTCGTGAGACGGTCAGCCACGAGGTTCGGCTGTAGGGGCGCACGGCTGGAGGGGCGCACGGCCGTGCGCCCCTACCCCTCCACGAGGGTGGGCAGGATCACGCGGAAGGTGCTGCCCAACCGATACTCGCTCTGCACCTCCACATGCCCGCCGTGCGACTCCACGATGTGCTTCACAATCGATAGCCCCAGCCCTGTGCCGCCCGTTTCGCGCGAGCGCGTCTTATCCACGCGATAGAACCGCTCAAAGATGCGGGGCAGGTCTTCGCTCATAATGCCGATGCCTGTGTCCTGCACCTCCAGCACCGCTTCCGTTCGGTCAGGTGCGTCGGGACGCGGGCGCACGAACGCCCGCACCCACACGCGTCCGTTCGGCTTGTTGTAGCGAATCGCGTTCGTCAGCAGGTTCAGAACCACCTGCACCATCTGGTCGCGCTGTGCCATCAGGTGAAGGTGTTCCGGCAGTTCGGTCTCGATTTGCACGCCGTGCGTTCGCGCCTCGCCTGCCACCTGCTGCACCGCCTGCCGAATAAGTGGCACCAGATCAATGCGCTCGCGCTGGGGCGGTAGCGACTCGGCGCGCGACAGCACCAGCAGGTCCTCGGCGATGCGCGCCATGCGCTCCACCTCCTGCACAATCATGCTCAGAAATCGGGCGCGTACCTCGGCTGGCATGGAGGCGTCTTCCAGAATCGTTTCTGCCAGCGAGCGGATGGACGCCAGCGGTGTGCGGAATTCGTGCGACACATTCGCCACGAAGTCGCGCCGCACCTGCTCAATTCGCACCACCTCGCTCCGATCCAGCAGCGCAACGGCGAACAGCTCGGTGTCGTCCTCATCGATCAGGGGCCAGAGGGAGGCAATCACATGGCGCTCCTGCGGGAAGCTGAGCGTCAGCTCGGCAGTCAGCTGCGATTCGCGCCGCACGGCTTGCCGAAACAGCAGGTAGAGGTCATAGCTGAAGGTGAGCGCGAGCAGCGATTTGCCGCGCACCTCGCGGAAGCCGAACCACTCCAGCGCGGCATGATTGGCGAATCGGAGCGTGCTGTCGCGTTCACACAGCATCAGCGGGATGGGCAAGCCGTCCAGCAGGGTTCGTCGCGTCTGCCGACTCTGCATCAGCGACCGCCTCAGCTCGCTCAGCTGTTCCTGCAACTCCTGCTCCTGCCGACTCGCCTTCTGCAACCCGCGCTGAGCGCGATGAACCAGATAGCCCGCGAATGCAAGCGCCGCTATCAGCACCCAGCTGAGCCACACCCGAAGCGGCGACCCCGCTGGAACCCACAGCGTCAGCGCGACCAGCGCCGCGCATCCCATCAGCACCCAGCCCAGCCAGCGAAGGATTACCAAAACCACTCACCCCATTCACACAGGCACCGCGACACCGTGAACGGGAGCGGCACACGCACCAGCATCGGTTTTGTCAGATGCGGCACAAAGTCGCGATAGAGCTGGCGCACATATTCCTGCACGGGTTCGCTGTTCAGGTGCGCCACTATCGCGGGCAGGTCAAGCCCCTCAACCTTCGGCACAAGATGGAACTCCTCCCGCCAGGGATAGCACCGCTCATCCAGCGCGGCGACCACCCGCGTGCCCTTCGTGTGCCCCACCACAATATGCGGAAACGCATAGAAAAACCGCAGGGCAGGCGCCGCCTCCTTCGGCAGCCACAATTCTGAATAGCAACTCTCATAGTCAATCTGTCCTGGCTTCAGGTTGCGACCCGTCAACACAGGCAGGAAACCATCCCGTGGTCGGGTGCTGACCTGCGGATGGCGGCGGATTTGCGGGCTGCGAGCCGCAAAGTGAACGGTGAAGAGCGCGCCTAACGGCATGCCGCTGCGCTCAAAAGCGAGCCGCTCAGGCGTCTCAAAGCGGATGAGTTCGCCGCGATAAACGGGCTTGTCCAGCGCAGGGGAAGGGGTACGGAAGCAGGGCTTCCGCCCTCCACAATCGTACAGCGTCAGCCCGCTCCCACCCTTCTCCAGAGCCAGCACCACGCAGGACACATTCCGCCCCTGAAAGACCTTGCCCAGATAATAGACGCACAGCCGTCCCGACGCCGCCAGAAACGCCCGCAGTCGGGCGAAATCGTTCAGCACCAGCCAGCTGGCAGGCACAACAAACACCAGCTTCCCGCCCGGCTTGAGCAGGTTAACGGCATGCTCGATAAACGCCCCGTAGAGATTGTATTTGCCCTGCCAGGTATGAAAGCGGCGTTTGTAGGTCTCTTTGCGGTGATTGAGCGTGTGGATGGGGTAATGGGAGGCGTCGCCGATGATGCCATAGGGCGGATTGCCAATAATGAGGTCAAACCGTTCGCCGGGTTCCCAGAGCAAAAAGTCGCCCTCGATAATCTCGGCGAATGGCGCTCGCGCCTTTGCCTGCTGGCTGGCTGCAGGGTGGATATCGATGCCGACCAGTTCGTGGTGCGTTCCGTAGCGTTCGGCGAAGGCAGTGAGGAAGCGGGCGTCGCCGCAGGCAGGCTCCAGCACCCGCCAGCGTCCCTCGATGGGCGCCGCAAGAGCGATCATGAAATCGACCAGCTCATGGGGGGTCGGCACGACGCCCCATCCCCGCCCATCGGCTGGCATCGCGGTGACGGGTAGAGCCTGCATCAATAGTGACCTCCCCTATATATCGAAGCGATAGCCTGCGCCGCGCACAGTGTGGATATAGCGGGGATGGTCAGGGTCCGGTTCGATCTTGGAGCGCAGCCAACGGATATGCACATCGACGGTGCGCGGGCTGACATAGATATCGAGTCCCCACACATTGTTGAGCAATTCGTCGCGGGAGAACACTTTGCCTGGGTGGGTCGCCAGCAGAGCGAGCAGGGCGAACTCTTTGGGCGAGAGCGTGATTTCGAGCCCGTTGCGTCGCACGCGCCGCGCCTGCAGATCGATCTCCAGCTCGCCTGCGCGAATGAGGGTCGATGTGGGCGCGGGCGTGGTGCGGCGCAGGATGGCTCGCACACGCGCGATCAGCTCACGCATGCCAAACGGCTTCACGATGTAATCGTCGCCGCCCATCTCCAGCCCGCGCACCCGATCCTCCTCCACTGCCCGCGCCGTGAGAAACAGAATCGGCACCTCGCTCTGCTGACGAATCAGTCGACACAGTTCGAACCCGCTGCGAGCGGGCAACATCACATCGAGCAGGATCACATCGGGCTGGGTCTCGTGAAAAAGTCGCAGGGCGGTCTCGGCGTCGGTCGCAGTGTGCACCTGAAAGCCTTCGCGTTGCAGATTGTATTGCAGGGTTTCCAGCAGCACGGTGTCGTCTTCCACGATCAGCACGCGGTAAGGCTCGCTCGTCCTGGGCGAGACGCCCATGCCACTGGTGTCGCGCATGCTATCCCTCCGCGATGATTTCGACATTTGCGCGGGGCACGACCACCACCGTCCCGTCTTCCAGCTCGGCTTCCAGCACGCGCACGCGCGCGCCCGATTCGATTTCGATCAGTTCCGGGGGCAGTGCGCGCACGCGCCCCAGCCGGCCGAAGTAGGGTTCGCGAATGATGCGAATGGGCACGCCGATGTTCAGCTGCTGGCTCTCGGCGGTTGGCATCGCCTCTAACGGCTGCTCCGACTGCTCCAGCGGCACCACGATTTCGGGGCGGATCACGCCCGCGCGAATCTGGGTCGCGCCATTGATGGATGCCAGCCGCCCCTCCAGCCGCCGAAGCAGATTGAAGGTGCGTGCCGCCATGCGCATCACGCCGAAGCCCTCCGTCACGATAATCGAGAGCGGGATGTCCTCCTGACCGGTGATGGCGACGCCGATATCGTAGCCAAGCAATTCGATCAGGTCGATATCGCGGATTCCGCCTGCCACCAGCCCCACGATGCCGATTCGGGCGGCTTTGCGCAGGGCGGCGCTTTCGATGCCCGCGCCGCCGACCACGATCGCGCCCTCCATATCATCGCTCAGGTGCGATTCGGTCAGAATCTCGTCGGGCGATTGGACCGCCACGCGCAGGGTACCCTGTCGCTCGCCACCGACGCCGAAGATGCCCTGGATGAACGCGCCCTGCGTTTCGATGATCGCGCCCTCTTCGGGAAGCACCTGCACCACGCGCCCCTTCACATAGGCGTTGACCTCGATCACCGTCGGCGGCTCGCGCACGCCCACATGCCCCGTCACGGGCGAGATCAGCTCCACTGTGCCGCGCACGGGCGACTTGCAGACGCCCCGAAACAGCCCGAAGAAGCCCTTCGTCTCGGCGATAATCTGGTCTTTTTCAACCGTGTCGCCCTCTTTGACCTTCAGCACCTCGTGAATCTGCTTCGCTTCGATGCCGAGCGTTTGCGCCACGCGCACCGTTTGGAGGATGCCGGGCAGGTAGGCGCGGGCGACCACCGTGCCGGCGTCGACCGCATCGCCCTCCTTCACCAGCACCTCGCCCTTGATGGGCAGTCGGCGCGTCTTGCGCACAATCGTGTTGCCACTCACGGTCAATCCAGGTGTGTAAGCCGTTCCCATCGTGCTTGCCTCCAAAAGTTTACTGGCGTTGCTGTTCGCGCAGGCGGCGCCGTCGGGCGATTCGCCCCACCAGCGCGATGCTCAGAAAGTAGAGAAACACCATCGGCAGCGCAACAGCCAGCATCGAGAAGGCGTCGCCGGACGGGGTCAGCACCGCCGCTAAGAGCGCGATCACCACCACCGCATAGCGCCAGTTGCGCCACATCGTCTCCGGGGTCACCAGCCCGATTTGCGCCAGGAACATCAGCACCACTGGCATCTGGAAACCCAGCGCGAACGCCAGCATCATCTTCACCACGAAGGTCACATATTGCGCGGGGTTCTGATACAGCACGGCGTCCGGATAATCTTTCAGGTAGCTCAGGAAGAATCGGAACGCGGCGGGCAGAATGAAGTAGCCCAGCCCCGCGCCCAGAAAGAACAGGAAGGTGCTGAAAGGGATAATCAGCTTCACCGCGCGGCGTTCCTGACGGGTCAGGGCAGGCTTAAGAAAGCCCCACAGCTCGCCCACAATGAGCGGCACGACCAGCAGCAGACCCAGAATCAGCGACAGCTTGAACTTCAGGAAGAACGGCTCGGTCGCATGTGTGAACACGAACTGGGTGCTTCGGGGCATCGTGCCCAGCAGAGGCTTCGCCAGAAAGTGATACACATACGGCTCAATGATGAAGCCGACAATCCAGCCGAGCATGACATACATCAGAGCGCGGAAGATGCGCTTCCGCAACTCCTCCAGATGCTCGATAAAAGTTGCCCGCACCTCCTCCTCGCGTCGCACAGGGGGCGGTTCCAGACCGGCTGGGCTTGCCACGCTCTCACTCCTGACCGATGCGCTTCAAAAGATTTTCGTCAGCACCCATTCATCGATGACGATGAAGCGGTTGATGACCGCCTGTCCGGGCATCGTGGCGGCGCCACGCCCACCTTGCTGTCCGGGTCCATAGGGCGGGGCGCCTGGGGGTTGACCGCCGAGCGCCATGCCACCGCCGCGACCGCCACGACCGCGCGGTGCGCCCATGCCGCCCTCTTCGCCCATGTCGCCCGCGCCGAAACCGCCACGACCGCCGCGCGTCGGGGGAGCGCTAAGCGGACCGCCGATGCCGCCCATCCCGCCGCCACCGCCGCCTATCTGCTCGCGGGCGGTGATCTCAAACTCGACGGAGGTGGTCATGCGCACCACCTGACCCAGATCGTAGGCGAAGTAGATGACCCGCTTCACTTTCACCTTCGGCTTTTCGAGGCGGAACTCGCCCATATCGAACTTGCCTGGCAGGTTGCCCGAAAACTCGCACACGATTTTGGCGCACTTATAACCCCGCTCCCACTCGAAGCTCTCGATTCGAGCAGCGATGGGGAAGCGCGCCGCCACCTTCGGATTGCCGCCTTCACCCGTCTCCAGCGGGTCATACTGCACAAAGGTCATCGTCCAGCGGAAGCCTTCGGTGACCCTGGTGGGCGGCAGCCCAGGCAGGTCGCCCGCCGTCACATAGAAAAACTGATACTGTTGCGACTCGCCCAGACGCGACGCCTGATAGACCACGCGCCCGGTGGTCTCCACCTGCTGATAGACGGGCGCCATGTTGTCGCCTGTAATCACGCGATATTGACCGCCCTCGTAGATGATGGCGGGCGCAACAGGGAGCCACGAAATCAGCGCGAACGGCGGTGTGAAGTCCTGCGTGTAGAGATCGACGCCGTAGCGGGCGTCCAGCAGCAAAGTCTCTTCGGGGCTGAGTCCCGTGTCTTTCAGCTCGGTCTGGTCTTTCGCCAGAGTGCGCACCTGATAGCGAAAATCGCGCCCGGGCACCCACTTGTATTGCAACCGAATGCCGCCCGCAGGAACCCTGATTTTGTTTTGCACAATTACATTGACCGCGCTGCGTGCCAGAATGCGGCGCTCGTTGCCTCCGCCGTAAAGGGTCAGCTCGATATTATGCTTGCCATCGGGCGTGTTGGTCGCTTTGGTGTCCCATTCGTAGATGAGATGCCCTTTCTCCTTATCGGTTTTGAGGGCGGCAGGAGCGACCGCCTCCACAAATTTGCCATCGATGCTGACGCCGATGAACCCTTCTGCCGGGACGCTGTGCAGCGGCACACGCACCTGCACTTTCTCCCGCACGCGCGCGCCTTCCAGCGGGCGCACGATGGTAAACGGCGCCTGCGCCCATGCAAAGCCGATCAGCAGCACCAACCCTATCGCCACACGAACCATTGTCATTCGCCTCCGTTTGTGCCGGCGGGCAGATACCCGCCGATATATTGTACCCCAAACGATTCGTGAACGGGTGCGGGTCTCCTGCTGCTATCGAAAGCCCTGCACCAGCGCCTGCGCCAGCACGCTCCAGCCGTTCGCCAGCGTGAACACCAGCAGCTTCGCCGGCAGCGAGACCACCACCGGCGGCAGCATCATCATACCCATCGACAGCAGAATGCTGGCAACCACCAGATCGATCACCAGAAACGGGATATAGATATAGAAGCCGATCAGGAAGGCGGTTTTGAGTTCGCTCAGAATGAAGGCGGGGATCAAAACGGTCAGCGGCACCTCGTCGGGCGTGCGCGGCGCAGGCTGGTTGCGCATCCGCAAAAAGAGGTTCAAATCGTCCGTGTAGGTCTGGCGCAGCATGAAGGCGCGGATCGGCTGCTCGGCGCGTGTCAGCGCCTGCTCAAAGGTAATCTGCTTGCGCAGATACGGCTGAAGGGCATCGCGGTTGATCTGATCAAGCGTGGGCGCCATCACATAGAAGGTCAAAAAGAGGCTCAAGCCAATCAGCACAGGCGTCGGCGGGATGTTCGGCGTGCCCAGCGCGCTCTTAAGAAACGAAAGCACAATAACGATGCGGGTGAAGGCGGTCATCATCAGCAGAATCGAGGGCGCAATCGAAAGCAGGGTGAGCAAAGCGAGAATCTGCAACGAGGTGGAGACCTCTTGCGGGTTGCGGGCGGTGTCTACGCCGATGGTGATGCGGGGCACGGGCACCGATTCCTGCGCCATCAGCAGCGCGGGCGCCGTCAGCAGCGCGAACAGAAGCAGGCGGGCAAATGCAGGTGATAGCCTCATCGGCATAACTCCTTCAGGCGGGCGCGCGCCTGCTGGATTCGGTTCTGAAGTTCGCTGGCGACCTCCTGTTGCCAGTCCGCGGGCACGACACCGCGCGCGTTTCGCTCCGCGCTCCGCAGCGCCTGTTCAAAGGGTTGAGAATCCCAGCCCTCTGAACCCCGCACCCCAGCCCTCTCCCCAGAGGGGAGGAGGGGTTCAGATTCCCTCTCCCCCAGCGGGGGAGAGGGCACGGGCGAGGGGGTCAAATCGGCGATCAGTTGCATGCTCTGTGGTGTGGCGCCGATCAGCAGCAGGTGGTCGCGGGCTTTGACCAGCAGCAGGCTACCGCCGGGCACCGCGCGGCTCTCCAGCACTCGAATCTGCCCGTCGAGGCGCGAGCCGACACCTGCCCTGCCTGCCCAGCCAATCAGGCGAGGTAGCCCGTAGCGCAAAGCGAGCGCCACCAGCACCAGCGCGACCGTCATCTGCACCCATGCAGAGCCACCCGTTGCAGGCGCCGCCACGCGCAGGGGCACACTCCCGCGCGTGCCGAACGCGCCCGGCTTCAGCTCCTGCGCCAGCGCCAGCATCAGCAACCCCGCGCTCAGCGTCATCACCCACAGACTACGCCCGTATCGGTTCATGGTCTTCACGCTCCCAGCCGTTGCACGCGCTCGATGGGTGAGATAATCTCGGTGATGCGCACAGCGAAGTTATCCTCCACGACCACCACCTCACCGCGTGCGATAAGCCGTCCGTTAACCAGCACCTCCACAGGTTCACCCGCCACCTTTTTGAGTTCCACGATGGAGCCTGTGCCGATTTCCAGCAGCTCGCTCACCAGAAGAGTCACGCGCCCCAGCTCGACCGACACCTCCAGCGGGATGTCCATCAGCAGATCGAGATTGCGTGGGGAGGCACCTTCCACCTCGCCGAAAGGGTTGAACCCTCTGGGCGGGGTCGGGGGGGCGGTTGTCGGCTCCGAAGATGCTTCCTCGAATGCAAAGCCGCTGAGCGGGTCCGCCTCCTTCAGCGGGAGACCCAGCAACAGAGCCGCGAGCGTGTCCGTCAGCAGCCAGGTGAGCGGCACAGGCTCGCGCTCTGGAATGTTCAGCGTCAGCTGTACCGTGATGAGCGCGTCCACGCTCAAAAAGTTGGGCGGCAGCACGAGCGGGGCACGCTTCACCTCCACTGTTAGCGGCGTGAAGGTGCTGTCCCGCAGTTCGCCGAAAGCGAGCGCCAACCCCTGCATCAGCTGGCTGAAGAATTCGCGCAGGCTGTTCAGGGCGGTCTCGTCGAAGGTCTCTGGTGCACTGCCCAGCACCGCTGCGCCGAGTGCCCTCTCTGCCGACTCGCGCTCCCCTGTCCAGTCGCCCACCAGGATCAGGCATGGCTCGCTCTCAAACTCGGCGAAGCCGCCCTGCGCATACAGCACCGGCTCCATGCTGAGCGCGTTCAGCTCGCCAATTGGCGTCGATTCGGTGGTGGGGATGGGAATCTCCACCTGCAGGTTGTTCTGTTCGGACAGGTGGAGCGCCACGCGCTGCCAGAGGCGCCCCTGCTGAACAACGAACTGGGTCAACACTTCAGGTGCGACTTCGCTCATCGGCTGTTTACTCCTCCCGTATCACTTCGGTGATGCTGAGTACCAGTTTGCGGTTGCGCACGGCGGGCTTGCCGCGAAACTTGCGTCGCCCCTCCACCAGCAGGTCGATGGCGCCGCTAACGGGCGTGTCCAGCACGATTAAATCGCCCTCTTTGAGGCGAATCAGGTCGCGCAGGCGAATGGTGGTGCGTCCCAGCAGGGCGACGCAGTTGAGCCGCGAGTGGCGCAGGTGCTGGGTCAGCGCCTGGCGGATGAGCGGCGTGGTGCGCCTGCCTGACGACGCCGCCCAGTTCTGGGAGCTGAGCCGCGGCGTGATGGGCTTGATGACCATGTGGGGCGCGCAGAGGCTCATCGCGTCGCGCCGCTCGCCCACCCGCGCCTCCATCAGCATCGCAATCACGATATCGCTCGGCGGCGCAACCTGCACAAACTGCGCGCTGGTCTCCATCCCCTCGATGCGCGGGTCAATCTGCAGGATGCTCTCCCACGCGCTTTTGAACGCGAGCAGCATCCGCTCGCCCAGCGCCAGCACGAGCGGGCGCTCTATCTCGGTGAACGCCGTGCGCTCCACGGGACGCCCCGGACCGCCCAGCAGCCGATCCAGCAAGGTGAACACCAGCGAATATTCCATCTCCAGCACCGCCTCGCCCGACAGCGGCGGCGCACTGAAGATAATAAACGCCGACTGACGCAACGAGCGCAGGTAGTCC
Source organism: Armatimonadota bacterium (assembly GCA_037444405.1). Lineage (GTDB taxonomy): Bacteria > Armatimonadota > Fimbriimonadia > Fimbriimonadales > GBS-DC > HRBIN15. Next base: position 19,704 of record JBBIML010000012.1, on the reverse strand, counting down.
TCGAAAGGGATCTGCTCCAGCGAGATGGGTTCGATATGCACGGGCACGCGCAGGTAGGTGGCGAGGTTCGTGGAGCAGAGGCGGGTGAAGGTCTCAAAAATCATCTGGAGCGTGCGCAGCTGGTCGCGCGAGAACTTGTCGGGTCGGCGGAAGTCGTACACCTCGTAGGCGGCGCGTCTGGAGCGGGCAGTTATGGGCGATGCGCTCTGCGCCGCCGGGTCGCCCAGCGTCGGATCGGACGCCATCGACGCCAGCAACGCCTCAATCTCCGATTGAGAAAGAATCTCGCTCATCGTGCCGACCGTTCAGGGGGCTTGCCACCCCTGCTCACAGGCTGATTATCGGCACAGCGCGGGGGCTTTTTCACCTGCTCGCTCACACAAAACGCCCCTCCCAGTCACCCTCTAACAGGAGTCGACAGGGAGCTGGGGTATATATAACTGCGGAGGTGAGGCATATGGTGGGGCAGGCAATCCAGCGATGGAGCTGGCGGCTGATTGCGAGCGTGCTGATCTGGAGCGGCTGGAACCCCAGCAGGGCGCAGACGGCGCCCGACATCCTGTGGCTCAAGGGTGGACATAGCGGGGGCATCTACTCCGTCGCCTTCTCACCCGATGGACGCACCCTGGCATCGCTGGGTGGCGATTCAACCATCAAGCTCTGGAACCCCGTGGCGGGCGCGCTGGTGCGCACATTCGCAAGGGGCGAACGCGCCCTCGCGATCTCACCCGATGGTCAGTTGATAGCAACCGTCACCTACTTCTTCACAGACCCGCCAGAGCTTTGCGACATTATTCGGCTGCGCCGATTCGAGGACGGTCAGGTGGTGCAGACACTGTACCCGCAATATCCCTTCTGTATCTCCTCGCTCGCTTTTGCTCCAGATGGGCAGACCATAGCGGCGAGCGGCAGCTATCAGAACCCCTCCACGGGTCAGATGGATGGGGTGGTGCAGTTGTGGCGTGTCGCGGACGGTCAGCCCATGCGCCTGCTGGATACCCAGTTGAACTATATTTACTCAATTCTTTTCACGCCCGATGGCGAGCATCTGCTGGTGCTGGGCGCCTCAGAGGCTGGACGAAGCGTGATCAGCATGGTCGAATTCTGGCGTGTCGCCGATGGCACGCTGGTGCGTATTCTCTATCCTGCGCAGTGGGAATACGCCTCGCGGATGGCGCTCTCGCCGGATGGCACACTGCTGGCGATTGGCGGCTCGTACAGTGAGAGCGGGCGAACAGTGGCTGGCATCGAGCTGTGGCGGTTGACCGATAACACGCTACTCCACACCCTCAGTGAAGACTACCATGTGTTCGCGCTCGCCTTCTCGCCCGACGGTCGGCTGCTGGCGTCGAGCAGTTATGATCCCGCGGTCAAGCTGTGGGATGTGGTCAGTGGTCAGCTGGTCCAGCGGCTGGAGGGACACATCGATGAGGTGCAGATGGTGGCGTTTTCGCCCGATGGGCAGTATCTGGCATCGGGTGGCGGGAGCGAGGATCGCTCGCTACGCCTCTGGCATGTGCCCAGCGGTCAACTGATCCATGTGTTGACGGAACATACCAGCTCCGTGCCGTCGGTTGCCTTTTCGGGCGATAGCGCCCTGCTGGCGTCCGCAGGTGGCGATTCGGTTCGGGTATGGCGAGCGACGGCGGGCGAGCGCGTGCATGCGCTGAACGGTTGGCGTATTGCTGCCTTCTCGCCTGACAATCGGCTTGTGGCATCGGCGGGCAAAGAGGATGGCGTGGTGAGCCTGTGGCGCGTGTCGGATGGAGCCGAGGTCAACTCCTGGAAGGCGCATGACCGCTGGCTGGCTGCCCTCGCGTTCACGCCCGATGGCGCGATGCTGGCAACCGCAGGCAGCGATGTGGACCCGCTGACCTACACCCGCTTCGGCGCCGTGAAGTTCTGGCGCGTTTCAGACGGCGCTCTCCAGCAGGTGCTTGTGACGCCGCTGGAAAGGGTTCAGTCGCTGGCGCTCTCGCCCGATGGGCGGCTGGTGGTGTCAGGTGGGAGCTACTGGGATACCAATACGAACGAGACGCGTGTGGTGGTCTATGTGTGGCATCTACCCGATGGGGCGGTGCGCTATACACTCACCGGGCATCAGTATAGCGTGCGTGGAATTGCCTTCTCGCCCGACGGTCGGCTGCTGGCAACGGCGGACGGCGCGGGCACGGTGAGGCTGTGGCGCGCGGACGATGGCGCCCTGCTTCAGACCCTGCCTGCCTTCACAGCGCCTGCCGCTGCCGTCGCCTTCTCGCCCGACGGGGGCTATCTGGCGACCGCCGGCGCCGATCTGGGCGAGGAGACCGACTGGCTGCTGGCGGGCAGAGTGCGCTTCTGGCGCGTCGCGGATGGCAGGCTCCTGCGAACCTATGACGCCGAAACGGACACGATCGTACAGTCGGTGCAGTTCTCCCCCGATGGGCGCCTGCTGGCGTGGTCGCGCCGCGACGCCACCGTCGTCATGGCACGCAATCCCCTCTGGGCAGATGTGAACCGCGACGGCTGTGTGAACGACAGCGACCTGCTCACCGTGCTGTTCGCCTTCGGGCAGAGCGGACCGGACCTGCCCGCCGATATCGATGGAGACGGCGCCGTCGACGACGCCGACCTGATGCTGGTGCTGTTCTACTTCGGCAACCCGTGTTAGCAGGGGTATAAGGCATGGGAACCTCCCTTTTCTCGAAGGGGAATTCCCTCCGCTCGAAAGGGAAGCCCCTTTTGCCAAAAGGGATGTCCGCCACACTCAGACTGAATTCAGCCGCGTCGAGACGGGTGTCCGCAGTCAGGGCTAACAGATACCGGGAGCGGCACGGGATCACGGGGCATGTGAGGTATAATACCTGCAGAGGCGGATGACACGCCTCACCTGCGGGCATCACGGCTCTGGCAAGATGCCCCTTGGAGGTATCGAGCGATGAATCCCGCTCAGGATGTTTTTACCGAGCTTCACCCGCCGCTGATGGAGCAGCAGGCGGTGGTGGAGGCGAGCCGCTGTTTAGAGTGTGGCGGTCCGCTGGCTCCCGCACCCTGCGTATCTGCCTGCCCCACAGGAATCGATATTCCCCGATTCATCAAAGAGATTCGCGAAGGTCGCCCCCTGGATGCGGCTCGCACCATCTTTGCGGCGAATATTCTGGGCGGCACCTGCGCCCGTGTCTGCCCTGTGGAGGAGCTCTGCGAAGGGGCATGCGTGCTTAAAAAAGAGGGGCGTCGCCCCGTTTCCATCGGACGGCTTCAGCGCTATGCGACGGACTGGGCGCTTGATAGAAATCTGCCGGTTCGCCCATCCGAAAAGGCTCCCCGCAGGAAAGCGAGCATCGGGGTGATTGGCGCAGGTCCAGCAGGGCTGGCGTGCGCTGCGGAACTTGCCCGATTGGGCTATCGCGTGACGGTCTATGAACGGCGCGAGCTGCCCGGCGGGCTGGTCACCTATGGCATCGCGCCTTACAAGCAAAGGTACGAACCGCTGCCGCAGGAGATCGAAACCATCCGGCAGATGGGCGTCGAATTCCGCTTCGGGGTAACAGTGGGTGTGGATATTTCTTTCGAACAGCTGGAGCAGACCCATGAAGCCATCTTTCTGGGTATCGGGCTGGGCGAGGATGTGCCGATGGAGATCGAGGGCGAGCATCTGAAGGGCGTCTGGAACTCGCTGGAGTTTATCGAGCAGCTCAAGTGGGGGCGGCTGGAACAGCTTCAGCTGGGCGAGCGTGTGGTGGTGATTGGCGGCGGCAACACCGCCATCGATGTGGCGCGCGAATCGGTGCGGCTGGGCGCCAGAGAGGTCGTCGTGCTTTACCGTCGCACGGAAGAGCAGATGCCCGCCTATGCCCACGAGGTGCAGGCTGCGAAAAAGGAAGGGGTGCAGTTCCGCTGGCTGGTCGCACCGCTCCGCTTCATCGGCGACACCCGCGTGCGGGGCGTCGAATGCATCCAGATGCGGTTAAGCGCCGCCGATTCCTCCGGACGACCCCGCCCCGAACCGGTGCCAGGCACCGAGTTCATCGTGGAAGCCGATACCGTCATCAAGGCGATCGGTCAGCGCCCGCAAAAGGAGTTCTTTGAGCAGCTGGGTATCGAGTTCCAGCACGGCGTCGTGAAGGTGAACGAACGGTTTCAGACCAGCCGTGAAAAATACTTTGCTGGTGGGGATTGCATCAATGGCGGCGGCACCGTCGTGGAGGCGGTTCAGCATGGCAAGCTGGCTGCTCGCGGCATTCACCGATTTCTGAGCCGGACCGAGGAGGCAGCGGCGGCTCCCAGCCCTGTTTTTCCTCAACCTGTGGCGACCCGGGATGGGCGCTACTATCAGGGCGATTTCTATTTAGCTATTAATCGGGCTTTGTGCAAGGGCTGCGCCCTCTGTGTCAACAGTTGCCCGACGGAGATCCTCTTTCTGGATAACCGGAGCAAGATAGCCGTCAGGGATATTAGCCGATGCGTTTTCTGCGGGCTCTGCGAGGCACGCTGCCCCGATTTCGCTATCTGGATCGAGAAACCCAATCGGAGCGAGGTCAACCTGTATGGCGAGTCAGCAGCGGCTGGTTCAGGGCAATGAGGCATGCGCTTATGGGGCGCTCTACGCGGGTTGTCGCTTTTATGCGGGCTACCCCATCACGCCTAGCTCGGAGATTATGGAGATTATGGCGCGCGAGCTGCCCCGTCGGGGTGGCGTCTTCATCCAGATGGAGGACGAGATTGCCTCCATCTCGGCGGTGATCGGCGCCTCGTGGGCGGGCGCGAAGGCGATGACCGCCACCAGCGGTCCCGGTTTCTCCCTGATGCAGGAGGGCATCGGCTACGCTGCCATCACCGAGACGCCCTGCGTGATTGTGGATTGCCAGCGCTGGGGTCCATCCACCGGGCAGCCGACCAAAACCGCGCAGGGCGATGTGATGCAGGCAATCTGGGGCACCCACGGCGACCATCCCGTGATTGTGTTAACCGCCTCGCATGTGCGCGATGTGTTCGAAATCACCGTCACCGCCTTCAACTTCGCCGAGCAATATCGCGTGCCCGTGATCCTGCTGCTGGACGAGGTTCTTTCCCACATGCGGGAGAATATCGTGATGCCTGAACCGGGCGAACTAACGGTTTTCGAGCGGCGGCGCCCAGCCGACCTGCACGCCTTCAAGCCCTTCGAGGATACGGTGTTCCTTCCTTTTGGGGAAGGCGTTCGCTTCAATGTCACCGGCATGGCTCATGATGCGTGGGGCTTCCCTGCGCAGGGCGAAGCTGCCGAGCGACTGCTGCGACGCATCGTCGACCGGGTTCGGACGAACACCGAAACCCTGGCTCGCTATGAAGCGCTTTATCTGGACGATGCACAGGTGCTAATCACCAGCTACGGCATCACCAGTCGCGCGGCGGAGAGCGCGGTCGAATGGCTCCGTGCCGAAGGCATTCGGGCAGGGCTGCTGGACCTGAAGACCCTCTGGCCCTTCCCCGACTTCCTCTTTGACTCGCTCGCGTCCCGAATGGAGCTGGTTCTGGTGCCGGAGCTGAACCTGGGGCAGCTGGTTCGTGAGGTGGAGCGAGCGGTGAAGGGGCGGGCGCCTGTCCAGCATCTGGGGCGTGCCGACGGCTACCTCATCACGCCCCAGCAGATAGCGGAAGCCGTCGCCCGCTTCTATCAGCGCAGGGCTTCCTGAAGGAGGAACCGAACGATGATCAAGGAGCGCTACAAGGAGTATCTGAGACGCACGCAACTGCCCAGCATCTGGTGCCCCGGCTGCGGCAACGGTGTCATCGTCAAAGCGCTGATCGACGCCATAATCGCGCTGGGTCTCAAAAAAGACGAGATTGTGCTGCTGGGCGGCATCGGCTGTTCGGGACGCACCCCCTTTATCCTGGACTTCAACACCATGCACACCACGCATGGACGCGCCCTGGCGTTCGCCACCGGCATCAAGCTGGTGCGCCCGGAGTGGACGGTTATTGTGGTGATGGGCGATGGCGATGCCGTCGCGATAGGGGGCAACCACTTCATTCATGCCTGCCGACGCAATATCGATCTCACCGCCATCATCTTTAATAACGCCATCTATGGGCAGACAGGGGGTCAGCTGGCTCCCACCACCCCGCAGGGTAAGCGCAGCACGACCTCCCTGCAGGGCAATATTGAGCCAGCCTTCGATGTGTGTGAGCTGGCGCTGGGCGCAGGGGCAACCTTCGTCGCGCGTACCACCTCCTACGACTTCCAGCAGATGAGCGATTTCTTCCAGAAAGCGATTGCCCATAAGGGCTTCTCCGTCGTGGAGGTGCTGACCTCCTGCCCCACTTACTACGGTCGGCTGAACGAACTGCGCGACCCTTACGAGATGCTCCTCTACCTCCGCGACACCACCTTCCCCCTCGACGACGCCGCACTCGCGGAGCAAAGCGAGTGGATGTCCAAACTGCCAACCGGCATCTTTCGGTGCGAGCAACGGGCGGAATACACCGCGCTTTACCGCCAGTTGTGTGAGGAGGGCAGCGAATGAGCCATCCAGTGGAATCCGAAATTTTGAGCGCGATAAGAGCCAGGGACCCCCTGCAGATAAGGCTGAGCGGCGCGGGCGGGCAGGGACTGATCACCGCTGGCGTGATCCTGGCAGAAGCGGCTCTGCTGGACGGCAAAAATGTGGTGCAAACGCAAAGCTATGGACCCGAAGCCCGACTGGGCGCCAGCAAATCGGAGGTGATTATCTCTCAAAAGAAAATCGCTTATCCTCAGGTGACCCGACCCGACCTGCTCCTGTGCCTCTCTCAGGATGCTTATGAAAAGTATTTCTCCCAAACGAATCCCGACACCCTCATCATTCTCGACTCAAGCCAGATCGAATGTCCGGAGACCAGCGAGCGGCTGGTTTATCGTCTGCCCATCACGGAGGTCGCTGTCAAGGTGGGCAGTAAGGTGGTGGCGAATGTGGTCGCTCTGGGCGCGATGAACGCGCTGGTGGGGCTGGTCACTCCGCAAAGCCTGCGCGAGGCAGTCTTGAAGCGGGTGCCTGCGCGGTTTCGCGCGCTCAATGAGCAAGCCCTGCAGGCAGGCGAGGAGCTGATGCACGGTAAGTAAGGGCGCACGGTCGTGCGCCCTTACAGGGTATCAGGGGTATCGTGGGACGCATGGTTGGACCCGGCGAGGGGCGACGGTGGCAGGATGAACCTGGGTAGGACGCCCATGCCGCAACGGGCGAAGTCAGCCATATTTCGGGTAGCAGCACTTTTTGTATTTCTTGCCGCTTCCGCAGGGGCACGGGTCGTTGCGTCCCACCTTGCCGCTGGTGCGCTGCCGAGAGCCGTCGGCGTCGTCCAGACGCTGGATGCCGCGTGAGGCGGTCGCCAGCCCTGTGGCGGGGTTGCCGTCGGCGGCGTCAAGGCGGATGACCTGACGCGGCTGGGGCGGCACCACCTGCGCATGGAACAGGTACAGCACCACCTCGTTGCGGATACTGCGGAGCGTCTCGGCGAAAATCTGTGCCGCTTCCTGCTTGTAAGCCACCAGCGGGTCGATCTGCCCGTAGCCGCGCAGCCCGATGCCCTCGCGCAGGTACTCCATCGACGCCAGATGCTCCACCCACTTGCGCGTGATCACATGCAGCATGAAGTAGCGTTCCAGTTCGCGCATGATGTCGGGGGTCAGCTCCTGCTCACGCATCTCGTAGGCTTGCTGAACCCATTCCTGAACCTTGCGCACCAGCTCGTCGTGGCGAGCGAACAGGAAGTCGTTCGGCTTGACGAAGAACTCCAGCGGGAAGAGGGTATTGAGCCGCTGATACAGCCCCTGCAGGTCCCACTCGGTGGGTGGCTGGTTGCGCGGGGCGAACTCGTCGATCACATCCACCACCGTCTGGCGAGCGAACTCCAGCGCGGTCTCGCGCAGGTTGTGCCCCTCCAGAATCTGCCGCCGCATGCGATAGATGTGCAGGCGCTGATTGTTGAGCACATCGTCATACTGCAACACATGCTTGCGGATGGAGAAGTTGTGCAGCTCCACGCGCTTCTGGGCGCCCTCGATGGCGCGGCTCAACATTTTGGCTTCGAGCGGTTCATCCTCGGGCCAGGTGCGCAGCAGCGGGCTGTTGCGCAGGTTCTCACCGAACAGGCGGATCAGCTCGTCTTCCAGCGAGATGAAGAAGCGCGATTCGCCCGGATCGCCCTGTCGCCCGGCGCGTCCGCGCAGCTGGTTATCGATGCGGCGGCTCTCGTGGCGTTCGGTGCCGAGAATGAACAGCCCGCCGAGTTGGCGCACCTCTTCGGCAGCGATGGAACGCTCCTGCTCGGAGAGGGGTAACGGCGGCGCGGCGCGAACCTTGCCGCCCCGACGGAACGACATCTCCTCAACGGGCGCAACACTCTCGGACTGGTCGGTCGAATCGGCGTCGTTGGTCGAATCGGACGGCTCCTTTTTGACCACCGAGCCGCCCAGCAGGATGTCCACGCCGCGACCCGCCATGTTGGTGGCGATTGTCACCGCGCCCTTGCGACCCGCCTCGGCGATGATCAGCGCTTCCTTCTCATGATATTTGGCGTTCAGCACATTGTGCGGGATGCCATGTTCGAGCGCTTCCTGCAGGTAGACACGGTTCTCGGCGGGCAGCCCCCACTTCTCCAGCAGCCAGCTCAGGTGCAACTCGTGCAGAGGGTCAGTCGGCAGCTCCAGCGCGCGGCAGATGGGCGCAATCTGGCGCATCGAAAGCGAGGGCAGCGGCATCAACAGCGTCTTGCGCCACTCCTCCTTCTGCTGTTTCGGTATATCTTTGCGCTCCTCCAGCGCGTGCCGAATGCGCTCGATTAAGACCAGCAGCTGGAGCTTGTCGAAAGTGATTCGGCTGGAGACCACCTCCGACATCTCGATGGAGCGTGTGCCCACCAGCACGGGCTGCTGCTTGGTGTACAGGCGCAGAATCTCCATCGCGATGCCGCGCAGTTTGGCTTCCATCGTCTTGTAGACCACATCGGGATGATCGATTCGGATCATCGGGCGGTGCGTGGGGATGACCACCACATCCATGCCATAAATCTTGCGGAACTCCTCCTCTTCGGTCTTGGCGGTGCCTGTCATGCCCGCCAGCTTTTTGTAGAGTCGGAAGTAGTTCTGGAAGGTGACGACGGCGATGGTCTGGCTTTCCTGTTTGATGGGCACGCCCTCTTTGGCTTCGATGGCCTGGTGCAGTCCGTCGCTGTAGCGTCGTCCGTGCATCAGGCGCCCTGTGAACTCGTCCACGATAATAATCTCGCCGTTGCGCACCACATAATGCACATCGCGTTTGAATAGCCCGTGCGCTTTGAGCGCGGCGTTGATGTAGGGCATCAGCTCCACCTCATCCGCGAGGTTCTGGATGCCCATCATCTGCTCCAGTCGCTCGGTGCCCTCTTCGGTGAGCGTGACGGCGTGGTGCTTCTCATCGACGATGTAGTCGCGCCCGGGCTGAAGCCGCCGCACATACGAATCGATGCGATAGTAGATGTTGAGGTCCTCTTCCACCTGCCCGGAGATGATGTGGGGCGTGCGCGCCTCATCGATGAGGATGCTGTCGACCTCGTCGATGATGGCGTAGTTCAGTTCGCGCTGCACCAGTTCGTCGACCGAGTAGACCATATTATCGCGCAGGTAGTCGAAGGCGAACTCATGGTTGGTGCCGTAGGTGATGTCGCAGGCGTACGCCTCCTTGCGGCTGATCTCGCGCAGGTGCAGGTAGCGCGGGTCAGGGTGCTGGTAGCCGGGTTCATAGATATAGGAGCCGCCGAGTTCGTCGCTTTCTGCGCTGCGCCCCTGAATCACGCCCACGGTCAAGCCGAGCAGGTGGTAGATGGGTCCCATCCACACGGCGTCGCGCCGAGCCAGATAGTCGTTGACCGTGACCAGATGGACGCCTTTGCCCTCCAGCGCGTTAAGGTAAAGCGGGAGCGTCGCGACGAGCGTTTTGCCCTCGCCCGTTTTCATCTCGGCGATGCGACCCTGATGCAGCACGATACCCCCCATCAGCTGCACATCGAAATGGCGCATGTTCAGCGTGCGGCGAGCCGCTTCTCGCACCACCGCGAACGCTTCGGGCAAAATATCGTCCAGCGTCTCGCCGTCCTGCAGTCGCTTTTTGAATTCGTCGGTTTTGGCGCGCAGCTGCTCGTTGGAGAGCTGCTGCATTTCGGGTTCGAGCGCGTTGATCTTAGCGACGATGGGCTTCATGCGTTTGATGTCGCGCTCGGTTGTGTCCAGCCATTTTCTCAGCCACTCTCTGACAATCATTGTTCCCTCCACTCGTGGGGCTATTCCATATGATACCCGCTTGCTACTTCACTTTCGGCACGCCTGCGAGGCGTTCCAGCACCAGTATGAGCGCCTGGGTGCCGAGCCGCTGCTCGCCAGTGCGCTCCAGGTGGCGATAGAGCTGGTTCACCAGCGCGGTGCCCAGCAGTGGCAGCTGGCTCCGACGCGATTCGTCCAGCACCATCTGCAGGTCTTTCTGTTGCAGTTGCACCATAAAGCCGGGTTCAAAATCGCGCTGGGCGATTCGTCGTCCCAGGTTTTCCATCGCCCAGGAGCCTGCCGCGCCCGAACTCAGCACTTCGATGGTCTGGTTCAGGTCCAGCCCTGCCTGCTCCGCGAACAGCAGCGATTCCGCCACCGCCAGAATGCCGATGGCGACGGCAATCTGGTTGGCGAGTTTCATCAGCTGCCCTTTGCCGCTCTCGCCGACATGCACAATCTTTTTGCCCATCGCCTGCAGGATGGGCAGGGCGCGCTCATAGGCGGTCGGTTCGCCGCCGACCATGATGGTCAGTGTGCCCGCTTCGGCGCCCCACTGCCCGCCTGTGACGGGCGCGTCGAGGAAATGCACTCCGTGCTGCCGGGCAACGGCAGCTAATTCCTGCGCGAGGCTGGGCGAGGTTGTGCCCATGTCGATGGCGAGCGTGTCAGGTCGCATTGCGGGCAGGGCAGCGTTCTCACCTGTCCACCACACCTGGCGCACGGTTGCGTCGTCGGGCAGGCAGGTAATCACGCAGTCGCACTGCGCCGCCAGCTCCGCAGGGGAATGCGCCTCCCGCGCGCCTTCGGCTACAAGGCTTTCGATCGGCGGGCGACTGCGATTATGCACAATCAGCGGATAGCCCGCCCGCAGGATATGGCGCGCCATCGGGCGTCCCATGATGCCCAGCCCGATGAACCCCACAGTCGGCTTCGGCTCCATGTTCACAGCTCGATGCCCTTTTCGCGTAGCAGTTGCCTGAGCCGCTGCAGTTCGGCTTCGGCTTGCTCGGCGCGCTGGCGTTCCTGGGCGACCAGCTCCTCTTTGGTCGGCACAAGGCTGCCATCGGCGCGATAGAGGCGCACCCAGCGATACCGCCGACCGTTATACTCGCCATCCCATGTGCCCCAGTACGCCTCCAGCACCGCGCTCCAGAGCCAGCCCTGCTCGTTCGGCTCTATCGGCTCATATACGCCCCGCGCCACATCGAGCCGAAAGCCACGCAGCTCATCCTGATCGGGGTCATACCAGAAATACTCGGGCACGCGCAATACCCGCGCGTAGAACTCAAGGTTCTCCTGCTTGTCCTTGCGAGCCGTCTTGCGCGATACCAGCTCCATTACCAGATCGGGATAGTGCCCGTCCTCTTGCCATGCCACCCAGTACGGACGCGGCTTGCGACCGTCCACGCCGCGCACCAGGAAGAAGTCGGGACCTTTGAACGCGGCGCGGTTCTCCCGCACAGCATCCGCCTGAGCCGTGCTGTAGTAGATGAACATATTGCCGCCACAGAAGTAGTTTTGCGGGTCGCCCAGATTCTGACGCACGATTTCGTCCAGCAGATGAATCTGCTTCACATGCCAGTCGCTTTCCGACGGTTCGCCGTCCTCCTCGATCAATTCGATGTTTCGCGCACGCTCGATGATCTCGTCCAGGTCAGGGTCGTATGGGGATGTCTCCGCGGCTGCCGTTTTGGGCAGGCGGGTGCGCGGTCTGGATGTTCGGACTGCCTTCGACAGGGTTTTGCCTGGCATAGCGTTAGCAAGTATACCCTCTGGGTCTTACGGGCGGGGCGCCCGTGCTACGGCCGCTGGCGTGGCAGGGTGATGGAGGGCGGCTGGATATAGAGCGGGGTCAGGCTGAAGGGATGTACAGTCTCGCCCTTTTGCAGGCGCTGCCAGCCGACCTGCGCCACACCTGCAGGGTCGGGGCACTCCATCGGTAGCCAGAGCGCGTCGGGCAACAGCGGTTGAAGCCAGTCCCACGCCTGCGCCGTGCCCATCACCATCAGCGGCGCCGGCGTTTGCGCGGCTGTGCGCTCCAGCCAGTCGGCAAGATGAGCCTGCTTGACCATCGCGGGTTCGCTGGCAGGGTTGAACCGCTGCAGGTAGAGCGCGTCGCGTCGGGCAGGTAGCGCGATGAGCAACGCGACGCCCGCCGGCGCCAGCGCCGCGCACGCCTCGAACGCCGACACCGCCACCAGCGACCTCTCCAGCGCGTGCGCCCATGTTTTAGCAAGCATCACGCCTATCTTCAGCCCCGTGAAGGAGCCGGGTCCCACATCCACGGCGAAGGCGTCCACCGCCTGCAGGCGCAGCGCGTGCCGCCCCAGCAGCCACTCGGTCGCGTGCAGGAGGTTGCCCGACAGGTTCAGCCCGTGCCTTAGCCGAACGCTGCCCAGCAATGCGCCGTCCTGCACCAGCGCAACACCGCAGAGCGCGCCGGTCGACTCAATCGCCAGCAAAGTTTGCCCTGCCATCTTTTGATTATCAATTCGCGAACAGCCCTTCGCGGGTTTCCTGGAGCATTTTGTAGTGGCGGGCGTGGCAGGCGTGGATCACCTCCTGACGCGCCGACTCGTCCACGCCCAGCATCTGCATGATGCGGTCGGCAATCTCCACGAACGCCTCAAACTCTTCGGGGATCACATCGGTCGCGCCTGCCGCATAGAGCGGCTCAATCTCCGTCAGGTACCGCGTGCGGGCGACCAGATAGACCGTTGGGTTCAGCTCGCGGGCGGTGCGCACCGCATAGCGCGTGCTGATGGGGTCGGACATCGCCAGCACGACCGCCCGTGCCTGACGGATGCCCGCCGCTTTCAGAATGTCGGGGTTCGCCGCATCGCCGTACACCACCGGGATACCCTGCTTCTGCGCCTCGCGCACCAGCGCACCGTTCAGCTCCACCACCACGAAGGGCACATCCAGCTCGCGCAACACATTCGCCAGATTGCGCCCGTTCAGCCCGTAGCCCACAATAATCACATGGTCTTTCAGCGGTGGCTCCGCGTGCCGTCCGATGCGTTCAATCAGCTCGAAGTGCCCTGTGGCGTACAGCGTGAGGCGATAGGTCGCCGCCAGCAGGATGGGTGTGAGCAGGATACTGAGCGAGGTGCCCACAATCAGCCCCTGAACCAGCTCGGCGGGCAACAGCGTCTGCGCCTGACCAATCAGCACGAAGGAGAACTCGCCGATGTTCGCCAGCAGTGCGCCTGCAATCAGCCCGACGCGCAGCGGACGCCGCGACAGATACGCCACCAGCACCACGATCGCCCATTTGAGCGACAGCAACAGCACTGTCCAGCCGATAATCTGCCCGCTGCTCCCCATCAGGTGAGGCAGGTTCACCAGCAGCCCTACCGAGATGAAGAAGAGGGCGAGGAAACTGTCGCGGAACGGCACGATATTGGCGGTAATCTGATGGCTATAGGGCGTTTCCGAGATGATGATGCCCGCCACGAACGCGCCGAGCGCGGGCGACAGCCCCAGCCGCTGCGTGATGAAGCTCATCAGCAGCGCGATAAAGAGCGAACCCAGCACGGGCAGCTCGCGTGTGTCGGACGCCATCAGCCAGCGCAACACGAGCGGCACCATCGCCCGCGCCATCAAATAGACTGCCACCACGCCCAGCAGAATCAGCGCCATCCGCCCCGCAATCGCCGTCGCGCTGAGCGAACCCGTCTTCGCCAGAAAGGGTAGCATCGCCATAAACAGCGGCGCCATCACATCCTGCAACAGCAACACGCCGACCGCCATCCGCCCATGCGTGCTGTCCAGCTCCTCGCGCTGCTTGAGCAGTTTCACGCCGACCGCCGTGCTGCTGAGGCTGATAATCATGCCCAGCGCGAGCGCCTGCGCGAACGCATAGCCCAGCAGGAGCGCGCCCAGCGTGCAGAGGGCAATCGTGAGCGCGACCTGCGCCAGCCCCGCCCGCAACACATAGTGGCGCAACTGGATCAGCCGCTCGATGGAGAACTCCACCCCCAGCGAAAAGAGCAGCAGCACCACACCCATCTCTGCCAGCAGCTGGATGGTCTCCGCCTCCTTGACCCAGCCCAGCCCGTGCGGACCGATCAGCACGCCTGTCAGAATAAATCCCACTATTGCAGGCACGCGCAACCGCTGGAACAGCGCCACCACCAGTATGCTGACGCCGATCACCAGCAGGATCGTCTCCACGAGGGTCGTTGCTGTGTGTCCCATTTGCGCTCAACCATCCCGTATCGGGGCATGCTGGAGCCAGTGCCGGGGCACGGCTCACGGTGCGCCCTGCGAGGCGTCGGTCAGCACGCTTGCCCGATCCAGCTTCTGGAGCCAGTCGGGCAGCTGCTCCTCCGCATGATACCCGACTCCGCTAACTTCAGCGAGGGCGAGTCGGCGCGTGCGCTCAACGATATCGAGGCGGGCAAGCCGCCAGCGCCCCTCCGCAAGCGCGACCGCCCGTTGGAAGGCGTTCGGGTCGATCTCTTTGAGCGTCGCCAGTGTCTGTAGCGCGTTCAGCAGCTCTTGCTGCTGGCTGGCGCGACTCGCGCCCACCTGCAGGAAGCCCAGCAGCAGCCCGTCGCCCTGCCACATGAGGGGCGCGCCGCCGAACGCATAGCCGACGCCCCGCGCCTGCCGCATCTGCTGAAAGAGCGCGGAGCCTTTGCCCTCGCACAGCAGCGCGTGCAACACCATCAGCGCGGCATAGTCGGCAGGCGTGCGCACCTGCACGCGCAGCCCGAACCCCAGATAGAGCGTCGCCCCACCGCCACAGGCAGCAACTGCTACTCTCGCACCTGCGTGCAGGGCAGCAGGATAAAACGCCCCCTCACCCGTACCCTCTCCTCCAGCGGGGGAGAGGGGCTTTTCGAACCCCCTCTCCCACAGCGTGGGAGAGGGGGCAGGGGGTGAGGGAGTCCCCTCCAGCGTCCCGAAGTACCGCTGTACCAGCTCCGTCAGGCGCTCCACGGACAGATCGCCTGCAATCACAAAAACGAACCGTTCAGGGCGGTAATAAAGGCGATAGAAGGCGCGAATATGTTCCAGTCGCACGCGCTGGAGCTGCTCGGCGGTCGCGTACAGACTGCTCGCGCCGTTCAGCTGGCGCAACAGCTGGTCATAGAGATAGAACTCGTGCGTGCCGTCGGTGCGCTGGCGTTCAGCAATGGCGAGCTGCAGCGCGTGGCGCAAGCTTTCTGGCTCGAACACCGCGCGGGTCAGCCCCTCCCGCAACAGGGATAGCACATTCTCCAGCGCGGCTGGCTCGGCGACGGCAAGAATACGCACGCCCACAGGCTCCCAGCTCAGCGTCAGTGCGCCGCCAGAGCGTGCGATTCGCATCGCCATCGTCGCCTGCGTCTCGTTGTGGGTGGCGGTGAACAGCATGCGCGCGGTCAGCTCGCCTGTGCCTGCAGGGAAGTCGCGCTCGGCATCCAACCCTGTGGCGACCAGCAGCTGCATCACCACCTGCCTCGCGCCCGACTGCCGCAGGGCAATCACCCGCATGCCGTTCGCCAGCACCTGCCGATAGACCGTCTCCTCACCCCGTGCCCCCTCACCCGTACCCTCTCCTCCAACGGGGGAGAGGGGTCCAGAGACTCGTTCGCTCTCTCCCCCAGAGGGGGAGAGGGATTTAGTGAGCGGGGGAGAGGGGTTCAGCATCTCGCGTGCCACCTGCTCAATCTGCTCCACAGAGAGCGATTGCAGGCGCGAAAGGTACTCATCGGGCAAAGTGGGCAGCCCCAGTGTGGCGTAAAGCGCGTACAGCCGCGCACGCTCCAGCGGGTTCGCCATCGCCTGCTGGTGGCGGGCGATTAGCCATCCTTTTGCACGCTCCAGTTGCCAGCGCGCCCTGCCCTCAACAATCTGGCGCACGCATGCGTGCCAGTGCGCACGCAGTTTCTGCACACCTTCATCGCCTGAATCGGGCGGCAGCTGGAAAAAGAAGAGCATCAGCGATTGAATCGGGCGGGGCATATATTCGCTCTGCAGATAGACAAAGGGCACGCCCTGCCAGTTGCGGGTGTCCGTAGCACGGGCATCCTGCCCGTGGTTCAGCGGTTGATAGAGCAATCCGAGATAGGGTTCCGCCAGTGCGAGGCGCACTACCTCCGCTGCGAGCATCGCGTCGGGCGGGTTCGCGGGCGGTGCCTTGACCCCCAGCGCCAGCCAGCCCGACTGCTGAACTTCTACCCCCTCACCCGTACCCTCTCCCTTAGAGGCGGAGAGGGTTTCAGGGGCTCGTTCGCCCTCTCCTCCAGAGGCGGAGAGGGTCTTGCTGATTTCCTCCTGCACCACCGCCTGCACGCGCGCTGGCTCCACACGCCCCACCACCACAATCACCATCCGTTCGGGGCGATAGTGGCGGGCATGGAACGCCAGCACCTGCTCGCGCGTGAGCTTCGCCAGCGTGTCGGGAACGCCCAGCGGTGGCAGGGCGTAGGGATGCTCGCCATACGCCTTCTGATAGAGCGCGTAGCGTGCCGTGCGAATCGGGTCTGCCCGATGGAGCGCGTATTCGTCCTGCAAAACAATCGCGCGCTCACGCTGCAGCTCGGCTTCGGGCAGAGCAGGCTGAAGCAGATGGTGCAACAGCATGCGCAGGCACGGCTCCCAGCGGTCCGGCAATACCGCCGCGCGATAGCGTGTCCAGTCGCGCTCGGTGGTGGCTTCCAGAATGCCGCCCGCGGATTCAATCGTGGCGTCCAGCACGCCCGGCGCGTGTCGGGCTGTGCCTTTGAAGATGAGATGCTCCAGCAGATGCGCGGCGCCGGAAGTCTCGCGGGTCTCGTTCGCGCTGCCTGCCCGAACCCAGATTTCGAGGGCGACAAGGGGCGCATCGGGGTCCGGGCGCACCATCACCTGTTGGCAGAGGGCGGGCGTCAGCGCGCCCAGCCCGCTTAACAGCCACGCGACCACCCACGCCCTCACGGTCGGTTCCAGTCTTGGCTTCGCTCGCGGGCTTCCTCCCACGCCTGCTGATAGAGCCGCTCGCGCTCGGCTTTGCCGGGCGCGCGCCCGGTGGCGTAGTACCATGCGGCGGCGCGTCCGACAGTGAGCGTGCCCGCGTAGGCGACCATGCCCTTGATGACCATGCCGACCCCGCCGGGCACGAAGCCGACCAGCTCCCGCGCGACGGCTCGCCAGCCGAACGCCGCGCCCAGCACGCTCGCCAGCTCTGGCAACCGCTTGCGCCAGTCGGGCGCCCTGCCATACGCCGCCGCCACGCGCAACACCATCAGCAGCTGATTCTTGGTCAGCACCACCATATCGGCGACGGCGGCAGGCGGCGCGAGCAGACCCAGTAACGGAACCACGGATGGCACCGCCGACAACATCGCCAGCCCCGCGTTCAGCGAGGCGACCTCCTCCACGATGCGATTGACCACCATCTCGCGCGTGCCGGGCAGTACCCGCGCCAGCGCGACCAGCGGGAACTCGTTCCTCTGGAAATGCTCCACGATGGCTTCGATCGCGTCCTGTGGCACCTCCAGCGCATCACAGCCCAGGATGAAGTCGAACTCTTCGGTGGGCGGCGCGTTAAGCCGCTGAACATACTCCGATGCGGTCTGTAGCGTTTGCGGGCTGGCGCCGCTGGTCAGCACGCGCCATACCGCTTCCACCCGATCCGGCTGCCCCACGAGCGCGATACGGAACGGCGTCAACAGCTCGCGCTCTACCTGCTTCGGCGACAGCTCCTTCGCGATGTTCCACCAGTGCATTACCTGACTCAGCAACTGTCTTGCCATATTCTGTCCCCCATAGGTGAGAGTTTGGGTGCGCCGGGTTCACACCCGGCGCGTTCTCTCGGAGAGGATGCATTCATCGCCGAACCCCGTAGCGGGCGTCGCTAACCTTCCGCCCCACGGGTCGGTCGGCATCGCCAACCCGTCTACGGGTGGCTAAAATGCCATCCCCTCCACAGTACGGTGACGGTTATTCATCACCTATCACCCCCTTTGTGGTTGGTTTTGGACCAGGCGGCACAGGGCAGCAACTGGTCGCACCCATTATACCCAGCCGTCAGGTAAAATCATGCGGGAGGAGACGATGCCATCGGAAATCATTCATCTGGAGGGTCATGTCATCGATTCGCTCACGCTGTCCAAGGTGCTGGACATTCTCTCGTCCTACGCGGGCGTGCGGTACGAGATTCAGCACGCTCGAATTGGGCACACGCGCGACGAGACCAGTAAGTTCGAGATTCTGGTTCAGGCAGACACCGAGGAGCAGCTGGAGGCGGTGCTGACCGAGGTGCAGCAGCACGGTGCGAACTTCTCTCATGAGGATGCCCGCCTCGAACCCGCGCCCAAAGATGGCGTCTTCCCCGAAGACTTCTATTCCACCACCAATCTGGAGACCTTCGTGCGGGTGCATCACCGCTGGATACCGGTGGAGAACATCGAGATGGATTGCGGCATTCGGGTGTGGCAGGAGGGTTCACACTGGCGGGCGGCGACCGTGCCGATGGCGCGCGTGCGCAGGGGCGACCTGATCGTGGTGGGGCACGAGGGCATCCGCGTCACGCCGCCCGAACGACGCGACCCCACCTCCATCTTCGCCTTCATGGGCAGTGATGTCTCCTCCGAGAAGCCGAAGGAGCGTGCCGTGCGCGGCGTCGCCGACGAGGTGCGCAAAGCCAAAGCGCGCGGCGAAAAGGTGCTGTTCGTGGGCGGCCCCGCCATCATCCACACGGGTGCCGGCATCTATCTGGAACAGCTCATCCGCAACGGCTGGATCGATGTGCTGTTCGCGGGCAACGCGCTGGCAGCCCACGATATCGAAGCCGCCCTATACGGCACCTCGCTCGGCGTCGCGCTGGAGCTGGGTGCGCCCGTCAAACACGGGCACCAGCACCACATCCGCGCCATCAACCGCATTCGGCTGGCAGGCGGCATCCGCGCCGCCGTCGAGCAGGGCATCCTCACCAAAGGCGTGATGTACGAATGCGTTCGGCACAATGTGCCCTTCGTGCTGGCGGGTAGTATCCGCGACGACGGACCCCTGCCCGAAGTGATTACCGATGTGCTGGAGGCGCAGGACGCCATGCGGGCGCATATTCCGGGCGTGGGCGTCGCGATTATGGTCGCCACCACGCTCCACTCGGTCGCGACGGGCAATATGCTACCTGCCAGCGTGCGCGTGTTCTGCGTGGACAACGATGCCGACACCGTGATCAAACTCACTGATCGCGGCACGCACCAGACCTTCCCCATCGTGACCGACTGCCACTTCTTTATGAAGGAGCTGGCTCTGCACCTGATAGAGCCGTTCGTGCCCTCCGCCGCGCCAGCAGGCACCGCGCGATAGGAAACCAGCAGGAGTTCCGTTCCATCCGTTTTCTTGCGACTCTGCCCGCGTATTTGCGGCAGGTGGCGGAGCTGTACGAAGCAGGCTACAGTTATGGGGAGATAGCGGAGCGGCTCGGCGTGTCGGTGGGTACAGTGCAGGGTTATCTGGGTCGGATTGGGGCGTTAGGGCGGGCGTTT